>NZ_JBJNLI010000018.1:0-534 GCF_052169135.1 Serratia sp. CY32780 | reverse complement strand
AATATCTTTAGGTAAGGAGGTGATCCAACCGCAGGTTCCCCTACGGTTACCTTGTTACGACTTCACCCCAGTCATGAATCACAAAGTGGTAAGCGCCCTCCCGAAGGTTAAGCTACCTACTTCTTTTGCAACCCACTCCCATGGTGTGACGGGCGGTGTGTACAAGGCCCGGGAACGTATTCACCGTAGCATTCTGATCTACGATTACTAGCGATTCCGACTTCATGGAGTCGAGTTGCAGACTCCAATCCGGACTACGACGTACTTTATGAGGTCCGCTTGCTCTCGCGAGGTCGCTTCTCTTTGTATACGCCATTGTAGCACGTGTGTAGCCCTACTCGTAAGGGCCATGATGACTTGACGTCATCCCCACCTTCCTCCAGTTTATCACTGGCAGTCTCCTTTGAGTTCCCGGCCGAACCGCTGGCAACAAAGGATAAGGGTTGCGCTCGTTGCGGGACTTAACCCAACATTTCACAACACGAGCTGACGACAGCCATGCAGCACCTGTCTCAGAGTTCCCGAAGGCACCAA
>NZ_JBJNLI010000016.1:0-550 GCF_052169135.1 Serratia sp. CY32780 | reverse complement strand
ATCACCTTACCGACGCTTTTCGCAGATTAGCACGCCCTTCATCGCCTCTGACTGCCTAGGCATCCACCGTGTACGCTTAGTCACTTAACCTCACAACCCGAAGATGTTTCCATCGTTCAGGTTGCAAACATTTGAGAGACTCTATGACAGGTTACTCTTCATTCCGGTACTTCTACGGAGGAATGAATTTCAGCCGTCATGTTTCAATTTTCAGCTTGTTCCAGATTGTTAAAGAGCAATATCTTAAACATGACTCGAAAGTCATCTTTAAGATATGGTGTATCGTCAGATACTGAAGACCGCCGCTTTCACCGGGTGGGTCGGAAGCTTGGCGTCCCCTAGGGGATTCGAACCCCTGTTACCGCCGTGAAAGGGCGGTGTCCTAGGCCTCTAGACGAAGGGGACACGACACCGTACTTTTATGACGCTTTTGCTCGTTACTTTTTCATCAGACAATCTGTGTGAGCACGCCACGCGAACTAATATCTTTAGGTAAGGAGGTGATCCAACCGCAGGTTCCCCTACGGTTACCTTGTTACGACTTCACCCC
>NZ_JBJNLI010000015.1:0-575 GCF_052169135.1 Serratia sp. CY32780 | reverse complement strand
AGGGAAGACTCATCTTGAGGCAAGTTTCGCGCTTAGATGCTTTCAGCGCTTATCTTTTCCGCACTTAGCTACCGGGCAATGCCATTGGCATGACAACCCGAACACCAGTGGTGCGTTCACTCCGGTCCTCTCGTACTAGGAGCAACCCCTCTCAATCTTCCAACGCCCACGGCAGATAGGGACCGAACTGTCTCACGACGTTCTAAACCCAGCTCGCGTACCACTTTAAATGGCGAACAGCCATACCCTTGGGACCTACTTCAGCCCCAGGATGTGATGAGCCGACATCGAGGTGCCAAACACCGCCGTCGATATGAACTCTTGGGCGGTATCAGCCTGTTATCCCCGGAGTACCTTTTATCCGTTGAGCGATGGCCCTTCCATTCAGAACCACCGGATCACTAAGACCTACTTTCGTACCTGCTCGAGCCGTCACTCTCGCAGTCAAGCTAGCTTATGCCTTTGCACTAACCTCACGATGTCCGACCGTGATTAGCTAACCTTCGTGCTCCTCCGTTACTCTTTGGGAGGAGACCGCCCCAGTCAAACTACCCACCAGACACTGTCCTCACCCC
>NZ_JBJNLI010000014.1:0-676 GCF_052169135.1 Serratia sp. CY32780 | reverse complement strand
CTTCCAGCACCGGGCAGGCGTCACACCGTATACGTCCACTTTCGTGTTTGCACAGTGCTGTGTTTTTATTAAACAGTTGCAGCCAGCTGGTATCTTCGACTGGCTTCAGCTCCATCCGCGAGGGACTTCACCTACATGCCAGCGTGCCTTCTCCCGAAGTTACGGCACCATTTTGCCTAGTTCCTTCACCCGAGTTCTCTCAAGCGCCTTGGTATTCTCTACCTGACCACCTGTGTCGGTTTGGGGTACGATTTAATGTTACCTGGAGCTTAGAGGATTTTCCTGGAAGCAGGGCATCAACTACTTCTGCACCGTAGTGCATCGTCATCACGCCTCAGGGTTAGTATGCAACCGGATTTACCAGGTCACACCCCCTACACGCTTAAACCGGGACAACCGTCGCCCGGCTAGCCTAGCCTTCTCCGTCCCCCCTTCGCAGTAACACCAAGTACAGGAATATTAACCTGTTTCCCATCGACTACGCTTTTCAGCCTCGCCTTAGGGGTCGACTCACCCTGCCCCGATTAACGTTGGACAGGAACCCTTGGTCTTCCGGCGAGCGGGCTTTTCACCCGCTTTATCGTTACTTATGTCAGCATTCGCACTTCTGATACCTCCAGCAACCCTCACAGGCCACCTTCAACGGCTTACAGAACGCTCCCCTACCCAACAACGC
>NZ_JBJNLI010000013.1:0-893 GCF_052169135.1 Serratia sp. CY32780 | reverse complement strand
CCGGCTTCCTTGGCGTCCCACTGGGCGTAGATGTCCTGCGGGATTTCAAAGGCGGCGTATTTCCAGCCCAGCGCTTCGCGGGTGGCGGCCACTTCGGCGGCGCCCAGCGCGGCGCCGTGCACGTCATGGGTGCCGGCCTTGTTCGGCGAACCGAAGCCGATAACGGTCTTGCACATCAGCAGCGACGGCTTGTCGGTCACCTTGCGGGCTTCTTCAATCGCGGCCTTGATGGCGTCCGGGTTGTGGCCGTCGACGTTGCGCACCACGTGCCAGCCGTAGGCTTCGAAGCGCAGGGCGGTGTCGTCGGTGAACCAGCCGTCGACGTGGCCGTCGATGGAGATGCCGTTGTCATCGTAGAAAGCGGTCAGCTTGCCGAGCTTGAGGGTACCGGCCAGAGAGCAGACTTCGTGCGAGATGCCTTCCATCATGCAGCCGTCGCCCATGAAGGCGTAGGTGTGGTGGTCAACGATGTCGTGGCCCGGGCGGTTGAACTGCGCGGCCAGGGTGCGTTCGGCGATGGCGAAGCCGACGGCGTTGGCGATGCCCTGGCCCAGCGGGCCGGTGGTGGTCTCAACGCCCGGGGTGTAGCCGTACTCCGGGTGCCCTGGGGTTTTGGAATGCAGCTGACGGAAGTTTTCCAGCTCGCGCATCGGCAGGTCGTAGCCGGTGAGGTGCAGGAGGCTGTAAATCAACATGGAGCCGTGGCCGTTGGAGAGCACGAAACGGTCGCGGTCAGCCCAGTGCGGGTTAGTCGGGTTGTGGTTGAGGTAGTCACGCCACAGGACTTCGGCGATGTCCGCCATGCCCATAGGGGCACCCGGGTGGCCGGAATTGGCTTTTTGTACGGCGTCCATGCTGAGTGCGCGGATGGCGTTGGCAAGCTCTTTACGAGA
>NZ_JBJNLI010000012.1:0-1623 GCF_052169135.1 Serratia sp. CY32780 | reverse complement strand
TGCCTTCCCACATCGTTTCCCACTTAACCATGACTTTGGGACCTTAGCTGGCGGTCTGGGTTGTTTCCCTCTTCACGACGGACGTTAGCACCCGCCGTGTGTCTCCCGTGATAACATTCTTCGGTATTCGGAGTTTGCATCGGTTTGGTAAGCCGGGATGGCCCCCTAGCCGAAACAGTGCTCTACCCCCGAAGATGAGTTCACGAGGCGCTACCTAAATAGCTTTCGGGGAGAACCAGCTATCTCCCGGTTTGATTGGCCTTTCACCCCCAGCCACAAGTCATCCGCTAATTTTTCAACATTAGTCGGTTCGGTCCTCCAGTTAGTGTTACCCAACCTTCAACCTGCCCATGGCTAGATCACCGGGTTTCGGGTCTATACCTTGCAACTATTCGCCCAGTTAAGACTCGGTTTCCCTACGGCTCCCCTATACGGTTAACCTTGCTACAAAATATAAGTCGCTGACCCATTATACAAAAGGTACGCAGTCACACCACGAAGGTGCTCCCACTGCTTGTACGTACACGGTTTCAGGTTCTATTTCACTCCCCTCGCCGGGGTTCTTTTCGCCTTTCCCTCACGGTACTGGTTCACTATCGGTCAGTCAGGAGTATTTAGCCTTGGAGGATGGTCCCCCCATATTCAGACAGGATGTCACGTGTCCCGCCCTACTCATCGAACTCACGACCTGTGCATTTTAGTGTACGGGGCTATCACCCTTTGCTGCGCGACTTTCCAGACGCTTCCACTAACACACAAGCCGATTCAGGTTCTGGGCTCCTCCCCGTTCGCTCGCCGCTACTGGGGGAATCTCGGTTGATTTCTTTTCCTCGGGGTACTTAGATGTTTCAGTTCCCCCGGTTCGCCTCATGCCACTATGTATTCATGACATGATAGTGTGTCGAAACACACTGGGTTTCCCCATTCGGGTATCGCCGGTTATAACGGTTCATATCACCTTACCGACGCTTTTCGCAGATTAGCACGCCCTTCATCGCCTCTGACTGCCTAGGCATCCACCGTGTACGCTTAGTCACTTAACCTCACAACCCGAAGATGTTTCCATCGTTCAAGTTGCAAACATTTGAGAGACTCTATGACAGGTTACTCTTCATTCCGGTACTTCTACGGAGGAATGAATTTCAGCCGTCATGTTTCAATTTTCAGCTTGTTCCAGATTGTTAAAGAGCAAAATACTTCGCAGCATACTGTTGCCAATATACTCTGAAGTAGTGAAATACCGGACTATATGGTGGAGCTAAGCGGGATCGAACCGCTGACCTCCTGCGTGCAAGGCAGGCGCTCTCCCAGCTGAGCTATAGCCCCATACAGTCACGCGCAGTACCTTTTCCACTTCCGAGAAGTGGTAGGCCTGAGTGGACTTGAACCACCGACCTCACCCTTATCAGGGGTGCGCTCTAACCACCTGAGCTACAAGCCTATAAAGGTATTTCTGCTCGTTACTTTTTCATCAGACAATCTGTGTGAGCACGCCACGCGAACTAATATCTTTAGGTAAGGAGGTGATCCAACCGCAGGTTCCCCTACGGTTACCTTGTTACGACTTCACCCCAGTCATGAATCACAAAGTGGTAAGCGCCCTCCCGAAGGTTAAGCTACCTA
>NZ_JBJNLI010000011.1:0-2214 GCF_052169135.1 Serratia sp. CY32780 | reverse complement strand
CATCGAATGCGGGGAGATAGAGGCGGCGCTGGCGACGCACCCGGCGGTGCGCGAAGCGGTGGTGGATGCACGGGCGGTGGGCGACGACAAACGGCTGGTGGCGTGGGTGGTGCCGGCCGTGGACGTGGCGGAAGAAACGTTGGCGGGCGCGCTGCGGCAGCATGTGAGCGCGGCGCTGCCGGACTATATGGTGCCGTCGGCCTGGGTGGTGGTGGTGGCGTTGCCGCTGTCGCCGAATGGCAAACTGGATCGGCGGGCGTTGCCGGAGCCGCAGGGGGCGCAGAGCCAGGCGGCGTATGAAGCGCCGCAGGGTGAACACGAAACGCTGCTGGCGGCGATCTGGCGCGAGCTGCTGAACGTGGAGCGGGTCGGCCGCCACGATAACTTCTTCGAACTGGGGGGCCACTCGCTGCTGGCGGTGAAGTTGATGGCTCAGCTGCGGCGCGCCGGTTGGGGAGCGAACGTGCAGACGCTGTTCTCAACGCCGACGCTGTCGGCGCTGGCGCAGGCGATGAGCGCGCAAGGTGAGGTCGACATACCGGAAAACCGGATTTTACCGGGCGGGGCCTCCATTACGCCGGAGATGTTGCCGCTGGCGACGCTGAGCCAGCCGGAGATCGACGCGGTGGTAGCGCAGGTGCCGGGCGGCGTGGCCAACGTACAGGACATCTACGCCTTGTCGCCGCTGCAGGAGGGGATTTTGTTCCACCATCTGCTGGCGGAACGGGGCGACCCGTACCAGCTGTCCGCGGTGCTGCGTTTCGACAGCCGTGCGCGCCTGGACGCCTGGCTGGCGGCGATGCAGCAGGTGATCGATCGCCATGACATTCTGCGCACCGCGTTCATCACGCAGGGCATGTCCTCGCCGGTGCAGGTGGTGTGGCGCAAGGCTGAGCTGGCACTGAGCGAGCGGCGTTTCGATCCGGCTGACGGCCCGATTTGGCGACAGCTGGCGGCCAGCTTTGATCCGTTGCAGCAGCGGCAGGATCTGACCCGCGCGCCGCTGCTCAACTTTACCGTCACGCAGGAGGAGGACGGCAGCTGGTGCGCCTTGCAGAAGTGGCATCATCTGATTGGCGATCACTCCACGCTGGCCTTCATGGAGCAAGAGATCGGCGAGATCCTCGCCGGCCGTGGGGCACAGTTGGGCGTCGCCCAGCCGTTCCGCAATGCGGTGGCGCAGGCGCGCCTGGCTCTCAGCGAGGCGGAGCACGAAAGCTTCTTCCGCGACATGCTGGCGGATATCCGCGAGCCGGTGCTGCCGTTCGGCCTGAGCGACGTGCACGGCGAAGGGCGGCAAATCGCCTGCCGCTACCAGGCACTCTCTTCGGCGCTGAACCTGCGGTTGCGGCAACAGGCGCGGCGGCTGGGCGTCAGCCTGGCCAGCCTGTGCCACCTGGCCTGGGCGCAGGTGCTGGCGAGCGTCAGCGGGCGAGACGCGGTCGTGTTCGGCACCGTATTGCTGGGGCGTCTGCAGGGCGGCGAAGGCGCGGAACGGGCATTGGGATTGTTTATCAACACGTTGCCGCTGCGTCTGGACATCGATCGGCGAGGCGTGGAGACGGCGGCAAGAGAGGCGCACGTGCGGCTGAGCGGGCTGCTGGCGCATGAACATGCGCCGCTGGCATTGGCGCAGCGCTGCAGCGGCGTCAGCCCTGGGGCGCCGCTGTTCAGCGCCTTGCTCAACTATCGCCACAACAACGGCGAAGCAGTGGCATTGCCGGAAGGCGTCAGCTTGCTGAGCGCCGAAGAGCGCACCAACTATCCGTTCGTGTTATCGGTGGAGGACGGCGGCGATTCGCTGGGCGTGACGGCGCAGGTGACCGAGACGGTCGATGCCCAGCGGGTGTGTGACTATATGGTGCAGGCGCTGAGCTCACTGGCGCAAGCGCTGGAGCAGGCGCCGGAGACGCCGGTGTGTTCACTGGCGGTGGTGCCGGAGGCGGAACGCGAACTGCTGTTGCATGGCTGGAACCGCACCGAGCGTGACTACCCGCTGGATCAGACGCTGGCGGCGCTGTTCGAGCAGCAGGTGCGCCGCACGCCGCACGCCACCGCGCTGGTGAGCGGCGCGGAAAGCCTGAGCTACGCCCAACTGAACGCCCGCGCCAACCGGCTGGCGCACGCGCTGATAGCGCGCGGCGTCGGCCCGGACAGCCGGGTGGCGGTGTGCGCCGAACGCGGCCTGAACATGGTGACGGCGCTGTTCGGTAT
>NZ_JBJNLI010000010.1:0-36967 GCF_052169135.1 Serratia sp. CY32780 | reverse complement strand
GGCGGCAATAGCGCGGTGGTCCCACCTGACCCCATGCCGAACTCAGAAGTGAAACGCCGTAGCGCCGATGGTAGTGTGGGGTCTCCCCATGCGAGAGTAGGACACTGCCAGGCATCAAACAAAGCCGAAAGCCCTGAACTGACGTTCAGGGCTTTTTGCTATGGGGAAAATAAATTCCCTGGCTGTATTTATTTCTTATAGAAATACCTCTATTGGCATATGCTGCTTATTTTCATAAGGATGCATAATGTTTTTTGTCAGAGAAAAAGCTAGCTAAATATATAATTGATAGCTCCAGATTATTATTTAAATAATAAAAATATCTATTTATGAAGATGTTGATGAGAATTATCCGGTTATATCAAGGATAATTCTTAATGCTCCAGTGTATTAGGCGATAAATTTCACGTTAATTAAAACAAATATTAGCCAGACGCCTCGAATCGAGTAGACTAGGCGAAAGATTATTTCTTTATGGGTACTGAACGTTATGTCTACTGAAAGCGCGTCTTTAAAAAACCACAATACGTTTGCGCTCCCGGTCAACGCAGCGCACCTGATCATGGCCGATAGAATTGAGCTGATGCTCAAAGTGTGGCAACAAACGCGAAAGCGTCAGGAGCCGCTGCTGATTCTCGGTGAAGGTAGCAACGTGCTGTTCCTGGAGGATTTTTCTGGCACGGTAATGGTCAATCAGTTGAAAGGTATCGATGTTCGGGAAGATAACGATGCCTGGTATCTCCACGTCAGCTCCGGTGAAAACTGGCATGACCTGGTGCAATATACGCTGCAGGCCGGGATCTGCGGCCTGGAAAACCTGGCGTTGATTCCTGGATTGGCCGGCTCCGCCCCTATCCAGAACATCGGCGCCTACGGCGTCGAATTGAAAGACGTCTGCGAGTATGTCGATCTGCTGGACTTCTCTACCGGTGCTATCGATCGCATTCCGGCTGCCGAGTGTGGTTTCGGTTACCGGGAAAGTATTTTCAAACACCGTTTCCAAACCGGGCATGTCATTGTCGGGCTGGGCCTGCGTCTCAACAAACAATGGCAACCCAAATTGAGCTACGGCGATCTGGCCAAGCTGGATCCCGCCACGGTGACGCCGCTTCAGGTATTTGAATCCGTATGCGCCATGCGCCGCAGCAAGCTGCCCGATCCGCGTGAAACCGGTAATGCCGGCAGCTTCTTCAAGAATCCGCTGGTGAACGCAGAGAAAGCTGCAGAACTCATCGCCAAATATCCCGGCATGCCGCACTATCCGCAGCAGGATGGCCAGGTGAAGCTGGCCGCCGGATGGCTTATCGATCAATGCGAACTGAAAGGATATCGTATCGGCGGCGCTGCGGTACACCGTCAGCAGGCGCTGGTGCTGGTGAACATCGACAACGCCCACAGCCAGGATGTGGTGGCGCTGGCGCGCCACGTACGCAAGACAGTGGCCGATAAATTTGGCGTCTGGCTGGAGCCTGAGGTGCGTTTTATTGGCGCGACCGGTGAGCTGAATGCCGTGGCGGTGCTGTCATGAAAGATACCAAGGTTCCGTTAAAACTGATCGCGCTGCTGGCCGACGGTGAATTTCATTCCGGGGAACACCTGGGTGAGTCACTGGGCATGAGCCGTGCGGCGATCAATAAGCATATTCAGACCATTCGCGAATGGGGGCTGGATGTCTTTACCGTGCCCGGCAAAGGCTACAGCCTGCCTGGCGCCATCCAGCTGTTGGAAGCCGAGCGCATCCTCAGCCTGCTGGAAGACAAGCGTGTAAGCGTGTTGCCGGTGGTCGATTCCACCAACCAATACTTGCTGGACCGCATTGCCGAATTGCACTCTGGTGACGCCTGTGTCGCTGAATACCAGCAGGCAGGGCGAGGGCGCCGCGGGCGGCAGTGGATCTCGCCATTCGGCGCTAATTTATACCTGTCGATGTTCTGGCGACTGGAGCAGGGGCCGGCTGCGGCCATGGGGCTTAGCCTGGTGATCGGGATGGTGATGGCGGAAGTTCTGCAGCGTCTCGGTGCGGCCGATGTGCGCGTGAAGTGGCCTAACGATCTCTACCTGAACGATCGTAAATTGGCGGGGATCCTGGTCGAACTGACGGGGAAAACCGGCGATGCAGCTCAACTGGTCATCGGTGCCGGCATCAACCTGGCGATGCGTGATACCAATGCCAGCGCCATTACTCAAGGATGGATTAACCTACAGGAAGCGGGAATTCAGATCGATCGCAATGAGCTGGCTGCAACCCTGCTTAATGAACTGCGTCAGTCGTTGAAACAGTTTGAGATAGACGGACTGGCGCCCTTTATCGGTCGCTGGCGTACCCTGGATAACTTTATCGACAGGCCGGTCAAGCTGCTTATCGGCGAGCGGCAGATTGTGGGTATCGCCCGAGGAATCGATTCGCAGGGCGCGCTGCTGCTGGAACAAGACGGGGAGATCAAGCCCTTCATCGGTGGAGAGATATCGCTGCGCAGCGCAGAATAGTTAGAGAAAGCAGGGGACGGCGACGTCCCCTGAATCGATCGGTAGGCTTACTTTCTTAAACGCACGCTTTCAACGGCGTGGTTAGCGCTTTTGGTCATGATCAGGCTGGCGCGTTCGCGTGTAGGCAATATATTCTGCTGCAAATTCAATCCGTTAATTTCATTCCATAATTGCGTGGCGATATTAATCGCTTCCGGTTCCGGCAATTTTGAATAGTGATGGAAATAAGAATCGGGATTGGAAAATGCGCCTTGACGGAATTTCAGGAAGCGATTGATATAC
The DNA here is from genome assembly GCF_052169135.1 of Serratia sp. CY32780. Lineage (NCBI taxonomy): Bacteria > Pseudomonadati > Pseudomonadota > Gammaproteobacteria > Enterobacterales > Yersiniaceae > Serratia > Serratia sp. CY32780. The sequence goes on along the minus strand of NZ_JBJNLI010000010.1, from coordinate 34,198 downwards.
CAGCTTTGCAATAGCGTCTCCGGGGCATCGACATATATAGAGAAGTCGACAAAATCGGAAACGAATACGCGATGCGGATCGTGAGGATAATCCATGCCGCTTTGCAATACGTTAAGCCCTTCCAGGATCAAAATATCCGGTTGCTCGATGACTTTATTACCTTCGGGCACAACGTCATAGATCAAATGAGAATAAACCGGAGCGGTGACGCGTTTGGCGCCGGATTTCACTTCCGACACGAATTTCACCAGGCTATGCATATCGTAAGACTGCGGGAAGCCTTTTTTCTTCATCAGACCGCGCTCGTTCAGCACCTTATTAGGATGCAAGAAGCCGTCGGTCGTGATCAGCTCCACGCTGCGATGTTCAGGCCAGCGGCTCAGCAACGCTTGCAGCAGACGAGCGGTCGTGCTCTTACCAACGGCTACGCTGCCGGCGATGCCGATGACATAGGGAATCTTTTGCCCGTCGGTGCCGAGGAATTGCTCCAGCACCGCCTGTCGGCGCAGGTTGGAACTGATATAGAAGTTCAACAGCCGTGACAGCGGCAGATAAATCTGCGCAACTTCTTCCAACGAGAGATCTTCGTTAATCCCTTTCAGTTTAACGATCTCTTCTTCCGACAACGTCAGCGGCACCGAATCTCGCAACGCCGCCCATTGGGTACGATCGAACTGTAGGTAAGGCGTTGCTAAAGATTGATCTCTTTTTATCATAAGCCAAATTCTGCCTGTTAACGCAGGTTGGGAAAGGCGCCGGACGCCAACTCCAGAGAATAAACAAGCTGCATATTATAGACAGCTTCGTTTTTGGCGTAGACTTTTTTCGCAAAAGTTGTCGATAGGCAGCAGTTTATGTCAATTGTGCGAAGCGGCGCGCAGTTGATAAAGCGGGGTTGCAAGGCGGCATCATCGGGGCCGGATACCGCCTGAAGGTTAACTGGCGATGGCGCGCGAAGGTTGGTTCACGGTGAACAGGCGTTTGTAATAAATAACGGTCGGATGGTAATGCCCATCGGGCCCCGCCGCATAATCCGGCAGCTCGCCCAAACAGCGATAACCCAGGCTGCGATAAAGCGCTTCTGCTGCCGAACCGGCCTGCGTATCCAGGTACAATAGCCCGCGTTGCTGCTGCAGCGCTACGTGCTCCAGCGTCTTCATCAGCGCCTGACCTACGCCGTTGCGGCGAGCGCGGCTATGCACCAACAGCTTCACCACCTCCGCACGATTACGGCCGTTCGGCTTCTGACAGAGTTCGAGTTGCACGGTGCCAACGACACCGCGCTCGTCGCGGGCAATCCACAGCAGCAGTTCACCTTTAGCCAGGGCCGGTCGCAGACTGTGGAAGTAGCTCTCGGCGTCTTCGTGAGGGATTAAGGTGTCGTAACCGACAGAAGCGCCGTGCGTGACGGCATCGGTCAACAGGCGGGCCAATTCATCCCGGTAAATCGGCAGCGTAGCGGCGTTGATAGGCACTATTTTCATGAGTCATTCCTCCAGATATGGGGGTAATGAAGAGAAGCAATAACTGAGCCACAGCGGCGAAAGGCATGACGACGGCAAAAGGGTGAGGGATCAGTGTAGCTCACGCCTCGGTCCGGGGCAGGTATCCCCTTTTTGGTGCATCGATCCCGCTCACAGTTTACCGTTGCGGGTTAAGTGTTTTGAGAAGCCCGACACGGAGAAAGCGGCGCTCAAGGCTTGCAAAAAGTGGATAAAATTGTAGAGAATGATTGCCGCGAGTGATGAATGTTTGCACGCCGCAGGCTGCGAATTGCATGACAGTATGCAAAATTGACTGATTTGTGAGCGAAAGTGCGCGTAAAGCAATTTTTTTGTTGCATAGGTCGCCCGCTCTACCTAGAATGCGCTGCACTTGATGCCGGCTTAGCTCAGTAGGTAGAGCAACTGACTTGTAATCAGTAGGTCACCAGTTCGATTCCGGTAGCCGGCACCATTCAAGTCACAAGTAGTTAAAATCTGGTGGGGTTCCCGAGCGGCCAAAGGGAGCAGACTGTAAATCTGCCGTCACAGACTTCGAAGGTTCGAATCCTTCCCCCACCACCAAATCTTGCCTTCGGCGATTAACTGAAATGCGATAAATGCCGCAACGGTTGATAGCGGGAGGAGAGGGCGAAAGCCTTCGGCAAGGTTCGAGCTGTGCAGCGCAAGGCGCAGCCGGCCCGAAGGATGCGAGCCGAGTGATGAACAATCCTGCTCCATCCCAAAATTCTACAGAAAAATCAGGTAGCCGAGTTCCAGGATGCGGGCATCGTATAATGGCTATTACCTCAGCCTTCCAAGCTGATGATGTGGGTTCGATTCCCACTGCCCGCTCCAAGATGTGCTGATATAGCTCAGTTGGTAGAGCGCACCCTTGGTAAGGGTGAGGTCGGCAGTTCGAATCTGCCTATCAGCACCACTTCTTAATTTCTCGCCCCCTGATTTTCTTTCTGTTCTGGATTCAACGAGCAAATGCTTGGTTGATGTGGTGATACCACCGATTTATCCGTGTCTTAGAGGGACAATCGATGTCTAAAGAAAAGTTTGAACGTACAAAACCGCACGTTAACGTCGGTACTATCGGCCACGTTGACCACGGTAAAACTACCCTGACTGCAGCGATCACTACCGTACTGGCTAAAACCTACGGCGGTTCTGCACGTGCTTTCGATCAGATCGATAACGCGCCAGAAGAAAAAGCTCGTGGTATCACCATCAACACCTCTCACGTTGAGTATGACACCCCGACTCGTCACTACGCGCACGTTGACTGCCCAGGGCACGCCGACTACGTGAAAAACATGATCACCGGTGCTGCTCAGATGGACGGCGCGATCCTGGTAGTTGCTGCGACTGATGGCCCAATGCCTCAGACCCGTGAGCACATCCTGCTGGGTCGTCAGGTTGGCGTTCCTTTCATCATCGTATTCATGAACAAATGCGACATGGTTGATGATGAAGAGCTGCTGGAACTGGTAGAAATGGAAGTTCGCGAACTGCTGTCCGCTTACGACTTCCCAGGCGACGACCTGCCAGTAATCCGCGGTTCCGCGCTGAAAGCGCTGGAAGGCGAAGCTGAGTGGGAAGCGAAAATCATCGAACTGGCTGAAGCGCTGGACAGCTACATCCCAGAGCCAGAGCGTGCTATCGACAAGCCGTTCCTGCTGCCAATCGAAGACGTATTCTCCATCTCCGGTCGTGGTACCGTTGTTACCGGTCGTGTTGAGCGCGGTATCATCAAAGTTGGCGAAGAAGTTGAAATCGTTGGTATCAAAGACACCGTTAAGTCTACCTGTACTGGCGTTGAAATGTTCCGCAAACTGCTGGACGAAGGCCGTGCTGGTGAGAACGTAGGTGTTCTGCTGCGTGGTATCAAACGTGAAGAAATCGAACGTGGTCAGGTACTGGCGAAGCCAGGCTCTATCAAGCCACACACCCAGTTCGAATCTGAAGTGTACATCCTGAGCAAAGATGAAGGTGGTCGTCACACGCCATTCTTCAAAGGCTACCGTCCACAGTTCTACTTCCGTACAACTGACGTGACCGGTACCATCGAACTGCCAGAAGGCGTAGAGATGGTAATGCCAGGCGACAACGTGAACATGGTTGTAACCCTGATTCACCCAATCGCGATGGACGACGGTCTGCGTTTCGCAATCCGTGAAGGCGGCCGTACCGTTGGCGCAGGTGTTGTTGCTAAAGTTATCGCTTAATCGCTGATAAAGTTTGACGCGACACGCGGTAAAAGGGCATCATTTGATGCCCTTTTTCTACGCTGTGAACTAGAACCTATCTCATCAGCGATTTTGCAGTCATAATCATTGGTGAGATGGGCTCTTAAACCGTATTGACTGAAATACGTCATGGCGTAAAACACCGGGATAGCGCTGAAGCGGTATCCGATCGGTTTGGTTTGCCTCGCAATGCGAGGCAAAGTTGTTTGTTCTGAATCATCATTGTGACAGGTTGGTTTATGAGTGCGAATACCGAGGCTCAAGGGAGCGGACGCGGCCTGGAAGCGGCAAAGTGGCTGATCGTCGCCGTTCTGTTAGTTGTGGCTATTGTCGGTAACTATTACTACCGTGATTTAAGCCTGCCATTGCGCGCGCTGGCAGTTGTGCTGATCATCGCCGTTGCAGGTGCAGTGGCTCTGATGACCACCAAAGGCAAAGCCACCGTTGCGTTTGCCCGCGAAGCGCGTACCGAAGTACGTAAAGTGATTTGGCCAACTCGTCAGGAAACGCTACACACCACGTTGATCGTTGCCGCGGTAACCGCCGTGATGTCACTGATTCTGTGGGGGCTGGATGGTATTCTGGTCCGTCTGGTGTCGTTTATTACTGGCCTGAGGTTCTAAAATGTCTGAAGCTCCAAAAAAACGTTGGTACGTCGTTCAGGCGTTTTCCGGTTTTGAAGGTCGCGTAGCACAATCGCTGCGTGAACACATCAAACTGCACGATATGGAAGAGTTGTTCGGCGAAGTGATGGTGCCTACGGAAGAAGTGGTTGAAATCCGTGGCGGCCAACGTCGCAAGAGCGAGCGTAAATTCTTCCCTGGCTACGTGCTGGTGCAGATGGTGATGAATGACGCCAGCTGGCACCTGGTGCGCAGCGTACCGCGCGTCATGGGGTTCATCGGCGGTACGTCTGACCGTCCTGCGCCGATCAGCGATAAAGAAGTTGATGCGATCATGAACCGCCTGCAGCAGGTTGGTGACAAGCCGCGTCCGAAAACGCTGTTCGAACCGGGCGAGTTGGTGCGCGTCAACGACGGCCCGTTTGCCGATTTCAACGGCGTGGTCGAGGAAGTCGATTACGAGAAGAGCCGCCTGAAAGTTTCCGTTTCCATCTTTGGCCGTGCAACGCCGGTGGAACTGGACTTCAGCCAGGTTGAGAAAGGCTGATCGAATAATCAGCAACGAGTGGCCCGTAGCCGCTTGTCAAAGGCGCGAAATTGAACTACAATTTCGCGCCTTTTGTTTTTAGATGCCTTGCCTGATGCATGTTGGGCGGGGTGAAACACGGGGAGCCTCTTGCGAGGCGATACTACCCAAACCGAGGAAATTTAAATGGCTAAGAAAGTACAAGCCTACGTCAAGCTGCAAGTTGCAGCTGGTATGGCGAACCCGAGCCCACCAGTGGGTCCAGCTCTGGGTCAGCAGGGCGTTAACATCATGGAATTCTGTAAGGCATTCAACGCTAAGACTGACAGCGTTGAAAAAGGTCTGCCGATTCCGGTTGTTATCACCGTTTATTCTGATCGCTCCTTCACTTTCGTTACCAAAACCCCGCCAGCAGCAGTTCTGCTGAAAAAAGCGGCTGGTATCAAGTCTGGTTCCGGTAAGCCGAACAAAGACAAAGTAGGTAAAGTGACTCGTGCTCAGGTACGTGAAATCGCAGAAACCAAAGCTGCGGACATGACTGGTTCTGACGTTGAAGCGATGACTCGCTCCATCGAAGGTACCGCTCGTTCCATGGGCCTGGTAGTGGAGGATTAAGAGATGGCTAAGCTGACCAAGCGCATGCGCGTGATCCGTGACAAAGTTGATGCTACTAAACAGTATGACATCGCTGAAGCTGTTGCTCTGCTGAAAGAGCTGGCCACCGCTAAATTCGTAGAAAGCGTTGACGTTGCCGTTAACCTCGGCATCGACGCTCGTAAATCTGACCAAAACGTTCGTGGCGCTACCGTTCTGCCACACGGCACCGGTCGTTCCGTTCGCGTTGCCGTATTTGCCCAAGGCGCTAACGCTGAAGCAGCAAAAGCTGCTGGCGCAGAGCTGGTAGGTATGGACGATCTGGCTGACCAGATCAAGAAAGGCGAAATGAACTTCGACGTTGTTATTGCTTCCCCGGATGCAATGCGCGTCGTAGGTCAACTGGGCCAGATCCTGGGTCCACGCGGCCTGATGCCAAACCCGAAAGTGGGTACCGTTACTCCGAACGTTGCTGAAGCAGTGAAAAACGCTAAAGCAGGTCAGGTTCGCTACCGTAACGACAAAAACGGCATCATCCATACCACTATCGGTAAGGTTGATTTCGACGCAGACAAACTGAAAGAAAACCTGGAAGCCCTGCTGGTTGCGCTGAAAAAAGCAAAACCTTCTCAGGCGAAAGGCATGTACATCAAGAAAGTTAGCCTCTCCACCACCATGGGTGCTGGCGTTGCTATCGATCAGAGCGGTCTGTCTGCTGCAGCGAACTAATCGCATTTGCGATTATCGCTTTGACTTGGGGCCAAGATTTGTCTAGAATCTTATGCCCCAAGGTTTTGCTATTGGCTATGCCGTAGGCAAAACAAAGATTTTTCGGTTGGAGCCTGGCCTATCCAGGCCTCCGTCCAAGACCGCAGGTGTATCGCAAGATACTTAATCCTTCCTGCGTAGACGGTGACAGAGCCTAAGAAAATTTTTCTTTTTTATAAAAGAATGTCTTTGCTGGATTCTGCTCACCGTGTTAAGCCGCTCGGCGTGGCGTTTTACAAAGCGCCGAGTGAAGTGAGTTCCGGGGGATTTTCCCCGGCTAATCCAGGAGCAAAAAGCTAATGGCATTAAATCTTCAAGACAAACAAGCGATTGTTGCTGAAGTCAGCGAAGTAGCCAAAGGCGCGCTGTCTGCGGTTGTTGCGGATTCCCGCGGCGTTACCGTAGATAAAATGACTGAACTGCGTAAAGCAGGTCGTGAAGCTGGCGTTTACATGCGTGTTGTTCGCAACACCCTGATGCGTCGCGTAGTTGAAGGCACTCCATTCGAATGCCTGAAAGACACGTTTGTCGGTCCAACCTTGATTGCATTCTCTCACGAACACCCGGGCGCTGCTGCTCGTCTGTTCAAAGAGTTCGCGAAAGCGAATGCAAAATTCGAGGTTAAAGCTGCGGCCTTTGAAGGTGAGCTGATCCCAGCGGCGCAAATCGACCGCCTGGCGACGCTGCCAACTTACGAAGAAGCGATCGCACGCCTGATGGCAACCATGAAAGAAGCCGCTGCCGGCAAACTGGTTCGCACTCTGGCTGCAGTACGCGATCAGAAAGAAGCGGCGTAAGCCATTCTTTCTTAGCCTTTGCTAACGTATTTAAACTATTTCTGAATTTTAGGAACAATTGTTATGTCTATCACTAAAGACCAAATCCTGGAAGCAGTTGCCGCTATGTCCGTAATGGACGTTGTTGAACTGGTTTCCGCTATGGAAGAAAAATTCGGCGTTTCTGCTGCTGCTGCTGTAGCTGTAGCTGCTGGCCCGGCTGAAGCTGCTGAAGAGAAAACTGAATTCGACGTTATCCTGAAAGCTGCTGGCGCTAACAAAGTTGCTGTTATCAAAGCAGTACGTGGCGCTACCGGCCTGGGTCTGAAAGAAGCTAAAGACCTGGTTGAATCTGCTCCAGCCGCTCTGAAAGAAGGCGTGAGCAAAGATGACGCAGAAGCTCTGAAAAAATCTCTGGAAGAAGCTGGCGCTGAAGTTGAAGTTAAATAAGCCAACCTTTCCGGTTGCAGCCTAGTCTTTTAGGCTGATGGCTGGTGACTTTTTAGTCACCAGCCTTTTTGCGCTGTAGGGCGCCAGTAGCGTTTCACACTGTTTGGCTGCTGGTTTCGCCTCCCAATGTTTGTTTCTATTGACGACTTAATATACCGCGGTCTTTGCACTACCAGGAGTTCTGGGGGAAGACGCGATGAAATGGTTTAAGCGTGATAGCAAGAGACATTGCGGAAAGTGTTCCCGCTTTCCGGTCGACAAAACGGTGTTGCATGAACTGTCCCTAATCGGACGGACAGATTGGGTCACTGATCAGCGAGCTGAGGAACCCTATGGTTTACTCCTATACCGAGAAAAAACGTATTCGTAAGGATTTTGGTAAACGTCCACAAGTGCTGGACATACCATATCTCCTTTCTATCCAGCTTGACTCGTTCCAGAAGTTTATCGAGCAAGATCCAGAAGGGCAGTACGGCCTTGAAGCCGCATTCCGTTCTGTTTTCCCTATCCAGAGCTACAGTGGCAATTCGGAGCTGCAATACGTTAGCTACCGTCTTGGTGAGCCGGTCTTCGACGTCAAAGAGTGCCAGATCCGTGGTGTGACGTTCTCTGCACCGCTGCGCGTAAAACTGCGCCTGGTTATCTATGAGCGCGAAGCGCCTGAAGGTACGGTCAAAGACATCAAGGAACAAGAAGTCTACATGGGCGAAATTCCGCTCATGACCGAAAACGGCACCTTTGTGATCAACGGTACTGAGAGGGTTATCGTATCTCAGTTGCACCGTAGTCCTGGCGTATTCTTCGACAGCGATAAGGGCAAAACCCACTCCTCGGGTAAAGTGCTGTACAACGCACGCATCATCCCTTACCGCGGTTCATGGTTGGACTTCGAGTTCGATCCGAAGGACAACCTGTTCGTGCGTATTGACCGTCGCCGCAAACTGCCTGCGACCATCATTCTGCGCGCGCTGAACTACACCACTGAACAGATCCTCGACCTGTTCTTTGACAAGATCGTCTTCGAAATCCGTGACAACAAGCTGCAGATGGAGCTGGTGCCAGAGCGCCTGCGTGGTGAGACCGCTTCGTTCGACATCGAAGCCAACGGCAAGATCTACGTAGAGAAAGGCCGTCGCATCACCGCTCGTCATATCCGTCAGCTGGAAAAAGACGACATTCAGAGCATTGAAGTACCGGTAGAGTACATCGCGGGCAAAGTGGTCGCGAAAGACTATATCGATACCAATACCGGCGAACTGATCTGCGCAGCCAACATGGAGCTGTCGCTGGATCTGCTGGCCAAGCTGAGCCAGTCCGGCCACAAGCGCATCGAAACGCTGTTCACCAACGATCTGGATCACGGCGCGTACATCTCTGAAACGCTGCGCGTCGATCCGACCACCGATCGTCTGAGCTCGTTGGTAGAAATCTACCGCATGATGCGCCCTGGTGAGCCGCCAACGCGCGAAGCTGCCGAAAGCCTGTTCGAGAACCTGTTCTTCTCCGAAGACCGCTACGATCTGTCCGCGGTTGGCCGTATGAAGTTCAACCGTTCTCTGCTGCGCGACGAGATCGAAGGTTCGGGCATCCTGAGCAAAGACGACATCATCGAAGTGATGAAGAAGCTCATCGATATCCGTAACGGCAAGGGCGAAGTGGACGATATCGACCACTTGGGCAACCGTCGTATCCGTTCCGTCGGCGAGATGGCCGAGAACCAGTTCCGCGTAGGTCTGGTGCGTGTTGAGCGTGCGGTGAAAGAGCGTCTGTCTCTGGGCGATCTGGATACCCTGATGCCTCAGGACATGATCAACGCCAAGCCGATTTCGGCGGCGGTGAAAGAGTTCTTCGGCTCCAGCCAGCTGTCCCAGTTCATGGACCAGAACAACCCGCTGTCCGAGATCACGCACAAGCGCCGTATCTCCGCACTGGGCCCGGGCGGTCTGACCCGTGAGCGCGCCGGCTTTGAAGTTCGAGACGTACACCCGACCCACTACGGCCGCGTGTGCCCAATCGAAACGCCGGAAGGTCCAAACATCGGTCTGATCAACTCCCTGTCCGTGTACGCACAGACTAACGAGTATGGCTTCCTGGAAACCCCGTACCGCCGCGTGCGTGACGGCGTGGTGACCGATGAAATCAACTACCTGTCTGCTATTGAAGAAGGCAACTTCGTTATCGCCCAGGCGAACTCCAACCTGGATGAAGAAGGCCGCTTCGTAGAAGACCTGGTCACCTGCCGCAGCAAAGGCGAATCAAGCCTGTTCAGCCGCGACCAGGTTGACTACATGGACGTATCCACCCAGCAGGTTGTTTCCGTTGGTGCTTCACTGATTCCATTCCTGGAACACGATGACGCCAACCGTGCATTGATGGGTGCGAACATGCAACGTCAGGCCGTACCGACCCTGCGCGCTGACAAGCCGCTGGTCGGTACCGGTATGGAACGCGCCGTAGCGGTTGACTCCGGCGTAACCGCCGTTGCCAAACGCGGCGGTGTGATCCAGTACGTGGATGCTTCCCGTATCGTTATCAAAGTTAACGAAGACGAGATGTACCCGGGCGAAGCAGGTATCGATATTTACAACCTGACCAAGTACACCCGTTCTAACCAGAACACCTGCATCAACCAGATGCCGTGTGTGAATCTGGGTGAGCCAATCGAGCGCGGCGACGTGCTGGCGGATGGCCCATCGACAGACCTGGGCGAACTGGCACTGGGCCAGAACATGCGCGTAGCGTTCATGCCTTGGAACGGCTACAACTTCGAAGACTCCATCTTGGTCTCCGAGCGCGTGGTGCAGGAAGATCGCTTCACCACCATCCACATCCAGGAACTGGCGTGCGTGTCTCGCGACACCAAGCTGGGGCCTGAAGAGATCACTGCCGACATCCCTAACGTGGGTGAAGCTGCGCTCTCCAAGCTGGATGAATCCGGTATCGTGTATATCGGTGCTGAAGTGACCGGCGGTGACATTCTGGTCGGTAAGGTAACGCCTAAAGGCGAAACCCAGCTGACGCCGGAAGAGAAACTGCTGCGTGCGATCTTCGGTGAGAAAGCGTCTGACGTTAAAGACTCTTCTCTGCGTGTACCGAACGGCGTTTCCGGTACGGTTATCGACGTGCAGGTCTTCACCCGCGATGGCGTGGAAAAAGACAAGCGCGCGTTGGAAATCGAAGAGATGCAGCTGAAGCAGGCGAAGAAAGACCTGACTGAAGAACTGCAGATCCTGGAAGCCGGCCTGTTTGCGCGTATCCACGCGGTGCTGGTTGCCGGTGGCATCGAAGCCGACAAGCTGAGCAAGCTGCCGCGCGATCGCTGGCTGGAACTGGGCCTGACCGACGAAGAGAAGCAAAACCAGCTGGAGCAGCTGGCTGAGCAGTACGACGAACTGAAATCTGACTTCGAGAAGAAGCTGGAAGCCAAGCGTCGTAAGATCACTCAGGGCGACGATCTGGCGCCGGGCGTGCTGAAAATCGTCAAGGTTTATCTGGCCGTTAAACGTCAGATCCAACCGGGTGACAAGATGGCGGGCCGCCACGGTAACAAGGGTGTTATCTCCAAGATCAACCCGATCGAAGATATGCCTTACGATGAAAACGGCACGCCGGTAGACATCGTACTGAACCCGCTGGGCGTACCATCACGTATGAACATCGGTCAGATCCTGGAAACCCACCTGGGTATGGCTGCGAAAGGCATCGGTGAGAAGATCAACCAGATGCTGAAGCAGCAGCAGGAAGTGGCCAAGCTGCGTGAGTTCATCCAGAAGGCCTACGATCTGGGCGACGACGTTTGCCAGAAAGTTGACCTGAACACCTTCAGCGACGACGAAGTGCTGCGTCTGGCAGAGAACCTGAAAAAAGGTATGCCGATCGCAACGCCGGTGTTTGACGGTGCGAAAGAGACTGAAATCAAGCAACTGCTGGAAATGGGCGGTATCCCGACCTCCGGTCAGATCACGCTGTTCGATGGCCGTACCGGTGAGCAATTCGAGCGCCAGGTTACTGTCGGCTATATGTACATGCTGAAACTGAACCACTTGGTTGACGATAAAATGCACGCCCGTTCAACCGGTTCTTACAGCTTGGTGACTCAGCAACCTCTGGGTGGTAAAGCGCAGTTCGGTGGTCAACGCTTCGGTGAGATGGAAGTGTGGGCACTGGAAGCATACGGCGCGGCTTATACCCTGCAGGAAATGCTCACCGTTAAGTCGGATGACGTTAACGGCCGTACCAAGATGTACAAAAACATCGTGGATGGCGACCACCGGATGGAGCCAGGCATGCCGGAATCCTTCAACGTACTGTTGAAAGAAATCCGCTCGCTCGGCATCAACATCGAACTGGAAGACGAGTAATCGTCATGCCGGCTCAGGCTCCCCGCCTAAGGGAGCCTGAGGGTGGTTGTTCAGGTCACACGGGTATCTACTGCGGTTGTGGGTACCCAACAGGTTTAACTCCGACAGGAGCCAATCCGTGAAAGACTTATTGAAGTTTCTGAAAGCGCAAACTAAGACCGAAGAGTTTGATGCGATCAAGATTGCTCTGGCCTCGCCAGACATGATCCGTTCGTGGTCGTTCGGTGAAGTTAAGAAGCCGGAAACCATTAACTACCGTACGTTCAAACCAGAGCGTGACGGCCTTTTCTGCGCCCGTATCTTCGGGCCGGTAAAAGATTACGAGTGCCTGTGCGGTAAGTACAAGCGCTTGAAACACCGCGGCGTGATCTGTGAGAAGTGCGGCGTTGAAGTGACCCAGACCAAAGTGCGTCGTGAGCGCATGGGCCACATCGAGCTGGCTTCGCCGACTGCGCACATCTGGTTCCTGAAATCGCTGCCATCCCGCATCGGTTTGCTGCTGGATATGCCGCTGCGTGACATCGAACGCGTACTGTACTTCGAATCCTATGTGGTGGTCGAAGGCGGTATGACCAACCTCGAGCGTCGTCAGATCCTGACCGAAGAGCAGTATCTGGACGCGCTGGAAGAGTTTGGTGACGAATTCGACGCCAAGATGGGTGCGGAAGCTATTCAGGCCCTGTTGAAAAACATGGATCTGGAAGCCGAGTGCGAGCAGCTGCGTGAAGAGCTGAACGAAACCAACTCCGAAACCAAGCGCAAGAAGCTGACCAAGCGTATCAAGCTGCTGGAAGCGTTCGTGCAGTCCGGTAACAAACCGGAGTGGATGATCCTGACCGTGCTGCCGGTACTGCCGCCGGATCTGCGTCCTCTGGTTCCGCTGGATGGCGGTCGTTTCGCGACCTCGGATCTGAACGATCTGTATCGCCGCGTGATCAACCGTAACAACCGTCTGAAACGCCTGCTGGATCTGGCTGCGCCGGACATCATCGTGCGCAACGAAAAGCGTATGCTGCAAGAAGCGGTAGACGCCCTGCTGGATAACGGCCGTCGCGGTCGTGCCATCACCGGTTCCAACAAACGTCCTCTGAAATCTTTGGCCGACATGATCAAAGGTAAGCAGGGTCGTTTCCGTCAGAACCTGCTCGGTAAACGCGTTGACTACTCCGGCCGTTCCGTAATCACCGTAGGTCCATACCTGCGTCTGCATCAGTGCGGTCTGCCTAAAAAGATGGCGCTGGAGCTGTTCAAACCGTTCATCTACGGCAAGTTGGAGCTGCGTGGCCTGGCCACCACCATCAAAGCCGCCAAGAAAATGGTTGAGCGTGAAGAAGCCGTCGTTTGGGATATCCTGGACGAAGTGATCCGCGAACACCCGGTACTGCTGAACCGTGCACCAACCCTGCACCGTTTGGGTATCCAGGCGTTTGAACCGGTTCTGATCGAAGGTAAAGCGATCCAGCTGCACCCGCTGGTTTGTGCGGCCTATAACGCCGACTTCGATGGTGACCAGATGGCCGTTCACGTACCGCTGACGCTGGAAGCCCAGCTGGAAGCGCGTGCGCTGATGATGTCCACCAACAACATCCTGTCCCCTGCGAACGGCGAGCCAATCATCGTTCCTTCTCAGGACGTTGTACTGGGTCTGTACTACATGACCCGCGACTGTGTTAACGCCAAGGGCGAAGGCATGGTGCTGAACGGTTCCAAAGAAGCTGAGCGTGTTTACCGCGCCGGCCTGGCGTCTCTGCATGCGCGCGTTAAAGTGCGTATCACCGAAGACGTCAAAAACGCCGAAGGCGAATGGACTTCTCAGACCAGCATCATCGACACCACCATCGGCCGCGCCATCCTGTGGATGATCGTACCGAAAGGTCTGCCGTACGCGATCGTTAACCAGCCTTTGGGCAAGAAAGCGATCTCCAAGATGCTGAACACCTGTTACCGCATCCTGGGCCTGAAGCCGACCGTTATCTTTGCTGACCAGATCATGTACACCGGTTTTGCTTACGCAGCCCGTTCCGGCGCTTCCGTAGGTATCGACGACATGGTTATCCCGGCCAAGAAAGCGGAGATCATCGAAGAAGCGGAAACCGAAGTTGCCGAGATCCAGGAGCAGTTCCAGTCTGGTCTGGTTACCGCCGGCGAACGCTACAACAAAGTGATCGATATCTGGGCTGCAGCGAACGAACGCGTTGCGAAAGCGATGATGGAAAACCTGTCGGTAGAAGACGTGGTTAACCGTGACGGCGAAGTGGAACAGCAAGTTTCCTTCAACAGCATCTTTATGATGGCCGACTCCGGTGCGCGTGGTTCCGCCGCTCAGATTCGTCAGCTGGCCGGTATGCGTGGTCTGATGGCGAAGCCGGACGGCTCCATCATCGAAACGCCAATCACCGCGAACTTCCGTGAAGGTCTGAACGTACTCCAGTACTTCATCTCCACCCACGGTGCTCGTAAAGGTCTGGCGGATACCGCACTGAAAACCGCGAACTCCGGTTATCTGACCCGTCGTCTGGTTGACGTGGCGCAGGATCTGGTTGTGACCGAAGACGACTGTGGCACCCACGACGGCATCCTGATGACTCCGGTTATCGAAGGTGGCGACGTGAAAGAGCCGCTGCGTGAACGCGTTCTGGGCCGTGTGACGGCAGAAGACGTCCTCAAGCCGGGTACGGCGGACATTCTGGTGCCACGCAACACCCTGCTGAACGAGAAGGCGTGTGACCTGTTGGAAGAGAACTCTGTCGACAGCGTTAAAGTCCGTTCCGTGGTGAGCTGTGAAACCGACTTTGGTGTGTGCGCAAACTGCTACGGTCGCGACCTGGCACGTGGCCACATCATCAACAAAGGTGAAGCCATCGGCGTTATCGCGGCACAGTCCATCGGTGAGCCGGGTACACAGCTGACGATGCGTACGTTCCACATCGGTGGTGCGGCATCTCGTGCGGCTGCTGAATCCAGCATCCAGGTGAAAAACAAGGGTAGCATCAAGCTGAGCAACGCGAAGTTCGTTATGAACGCTGCGGGCAAGCTGGTGATCACCTCGCGTAACACCGAACTGAAACTGATCGACGAATTCGGCCGTACCAAAGAAAGCTACAAGGTGCCTTACGGTGCCGTGATGGGCAAAGGCGACGGTGAAGAAGTTAACGGCGGCGAAACCGTCGCTAACTGGGATCCGCACACCATGCCGGTCATCAGTGAAGTCAGCGGCTTCATTCGCTTCGCGGACATGGTCGACGGCCAGACCATTACTCGCCAGACCGACGAACTGACCGGTTTGTCCTCTCTGGTAGTTCTGGACAGCGCAGAGCGTACCGGTAGCGGTAAAGACCTGCGTCCGGCACTGAAAATCGTTGACGCTCAGGGCGAAGACGTATTGATCCCAGGCACCGATATGCCTGCTCAATACTTCCTCCCGGGCAAAGCGATCGTTCAGCTGGAAGACGGCATTCAGATCGGTGCGGGTGATACCCTGGCGCGTATTCCTCAGGAATCCGGCGGTACCAAGGATATTACCGGTGGTCTGCCGCGCGTTGCCGACCTGTTCGAAGCACGTCGTCCGAAAGAGCCGGCAATCCTGGCTGAAATCAGCGGGATTATCTCGTTCGGTAAAGAGACCAAAGGCAAACGTCGCCTGGTGATCTCTCCGCTGGACGGCAGCGACGCTTACGAAGAGATGATTCCGAAATGGCGTCAGCTTAACGTGTTCGAAGGCGAAGTGGTGGAACGTGGCGACGTCGTATCCGACGGCCCAGAGTCTCCGCACGACATTCTGCGTCTGCGTGGCGTGCATGCGGTTACCCGCTACATCACCAACGAAGTGCAGGAAGTTTACCGTCTGCAAGGCGTTAAGATTAACGATAAGCACATCGAAGTTATCGTTCGTCAGATGCTGCGTAAAGGCACTATCGTTAGCGCTGGTGGCTCCGAGTTCCTGGAAGGCGAGCAGGCTGAAGTGTCTCGCGTCAAGATTGCCAACCGTCAGCTGGAAGCTGAAGGTAAGATCCCGGCAACCTTCTCGCGCGATCTGCTGGGTATCACCAAGGCTTCCTTGGCGACCGAGTCCTTCATCTCCGCCGCATCGTTCCAGGAAACGACGCGCGTTCTGACCGAAGCTGCCGTAGCCGGCAAGCGTGATGAACTGCGTGGCCTGAAAGAGAACGTCATCGTGGGCCGTCTGATCCCAGCCGGTACCGGTTACGCTTATCATCAGGATCGCATGCGTCGCCGTGCTCAGGGTGAAGCGCCGGTTGTTCCGCAAGTCAGCGCGGAAGAAGCGACGGCTAACCTGGCCGAGCTGCTCAACGCAGGCCTGGGCGGCAGCGACGACGAGTAATCGTCATCCGCGCCGCGGGCCCGGCATGCCGGGCCCATTGCCAGATAAACCGCTCCCTCGGGGGCGGTTTTTTTTCGCCTCATGCCGGGGCAGAGCAAACTTTGCTACTATGGTTACAGCAGAAATTGACCGGCGCTTTTTACCTGACAACCAAGGACAGTGCGAACATGGACAGCCTCATTACCTTCGAAAAATTGACGGCGCAACACCTGCCTTACCTGTATGAGATCCGCTTTTCCGTTGAGGAAAACCTGCTGCATCCGCATCAGATCCAGTATCTGCAGCGCAAACAGGCGCTGGAGGACATCAACCAGGGCGGCGGCTGGATCTGCAAGCATGGCGACGACTATGCCGGCGTTGGCTTCGGGCTATTCATCCCTGAACCGCTGATCGGCGGCCTGTTCGTGAAGCCGGAATACCAGTCGAAGGGGATCGGCTCCGCCTTGCTGGCACGGATCACTCACTGGATGTTTGAACACGGCGCCGAAGCGATCCACTTAACCACCGATCCCGGCTCCAAAGCCGAAGGCTTTTATCAACATCACGGCTGGGCCGTGGTCGGGCAGGATGAATTCGGCCAGGTCGAACTGGTGAAACGCCAAGAGGGTGACTGATGAAAATCAACGGATTGATGACGTTACTGCTGCTTTCGCTGTTCAGCGCGCCGCTGTATGCGGCCGTTGACTATTTTTACCTGAAGCCGCTCGACGGCGAGAAGATCAAGATAACCCGGCAGATGCTGGAGGCGATGCCGTCGCACACGATTAAAACCTCGACCAATTTCACCCCGGAAGATACGTTCACCGGCGTTGAGCTTGCGGAGCTGGTGAAAGCCTATCATCTGAAGGGCCAGTCGGTGCGCGCTTTCGCCTGGGATGATTACTCCTATTCGATGCCGATTGACGAGATGACTAAATACCGCGTGATCGTCGCCTATCAGCGCGGCGGCAAGCCGATCGACGTGGGGGAACTGGGGCCGTTCGCCATTATTTATCCGCGCGATAGCTACGCCGAGCTGAATAACCTGGATGTGAACGCGAAAACCGTCTGGCAAGTTAAACGGTTGGAGCTGAAATAAGATGAGCAAAAAACTGATCGGTACTCTTATCGCGTTGGTTGCCATCTTCTCCTTATTGATTTTGTTGATTGCCATTAACTTCGGCGGCGTAAAAGAACGCTATAAGCAGATCGAGCCCAATCTGGACAACTACTCGGTGGCCGAGATCCTCTTTCTGGCGTTTGAAAGAACCAAAACCGCGCTGTTGCTCAGTGAAAATAACGACTACGACGCCTTCCAGATCAAAAAGAAAATCTTCTACTCGAAGATTCAGATCCTGGAGAGCCGTTCGACCTTCAGCGACTCCTTTTATTACGACGACGAGTTCATCAAGAATGTTGCGCTGCTGAAGCAGCAGTACCGCACGTTGGACGATCTCTCCACCGGCTTGCTGGTGGGGCAGAAAAACAAGGCGGACATTCTCTCTTATATGGATGATATCGAGGGCACGCTGGCCGATATCCAGGAAATTATTTATCGGATACAGATTAAAAACTTTACCGAAGTGAAAGGCATCATCCAGGAGAATTCGAGTAAAGCCGAGATGTTCGCCCTCTTTTCGTTGATTTTGGTGTTTCTGATGATGTTCCTGGTGCTGAGAAATGCCTTCTCGTTAAAAGAGATCATCAAGAACAAGAACATCTTTATCTCTTCCATTTACCACGAGATCGCCGGCTCGACTCAGGCCATCGTCATTGCCGCGGATATCATGGAGCACGAGCTGGCGCAGGAAGAGTTGAAAAAAGAAGCCCGCCTGATCTCCTATCACGGCAATAAGATCGCCGAACAAACGCGCGAGGTGATGGATTATTCGCGGCTTGAGATGGGGGAAGTCAAAATCAATATTTCCACCTTCCGGCTGAATGAGGTGGTGGACGATGCCGTAACCGGCATCGGCGCCGGGCGCGGCAATCGCCTCGTGATTCACCGTTCGTCTTATGCCGGCCTGATTGGTTCTGATAAATACAAGCTCTACCGAATATTGGCCAACCTGCTCAGCAACGCGGATAAATTTACCCACCGCGGCGCGATAACCCTTAACGTGAAGGTATGTCACGGCAATCTGTATTTGCGAGTAAAAGACACCGGCATCGGGTTTAACGTCAAAAATCTGGATCGGTTGTATAAGGCGTTCAATCAGGGGGTGGAAAGGGAAACGCGGCAGGGGTTGGGGCTGGGGCTGACCATTATCAAAAATTACGTCACGACGATGAAAGGTACCATTAAAGCCAAATCCGTCGAAGGAGTGGGCTCATCGTTTTTGATCCGCATCCCGGTCAAACTAATTAAAGAATAGGTTCGACAGCAGCAGCGAGGAGATAATCAGCGGCTTGGTCGGTTTTTCCACCAGATGTACGTCATAGTGCAGGATCATATCGCCGATGTTTTTCTCGTAGTGATTCAGCTGGCCGGTCAGAATGATGATGCGGGCGTGCGGATCGAGGGCGTCTTTAATTTTCTTCACGACGCGTTCGGAGGTCTCGCCGAAATCCAACAGCCAGTCCAGAATAAACGCCTCAAAGGACTGCTGTTCCAGCGCGGCCAGCATGGCGTCCGCCGTCTGAAAGGTCTCAGTCTCGATGCCGTAGCGGCTGGCGATCTTCTTCAACAGTTCGAGAATATCCCCATCATTGTCCAGGATCGCGATACGCGGGGCCGGCAGAAAGTCTATCTTGTTGACTTTGTACAGTGGAGCCTCGGCGGCATGTTCCCGATTGGTGTTGATGATGAAAAGATCGTCTTTTTTGCAGGCGTAGGTTTCGTCGTTGTCCGCTTGCGTGACCGGGCGCTCGTCAACCTCAATATTGCAGCGCTTGTGAATGCTGTTCATGATAAAGACGGCGTTATGCGTCCTTTGGCCGGCAAACGGCTCGTTGAAGTACTGAAATACCTTTTTGACTTCATCGAGGGTGATGCCTCTTTTGCCATCCAGCTTCTGTTTGGCGCTGTTGTACTGAAGGTTCAGTATGTTGGCCATCGTGGAGGCATGCTTTCTGTCGCCAACTCCTTTCAGAGTGAGCAACGCGCTGATTGCATCGATGTAATTTGGCGTTTTCTTCATGACAACCTTGGCTTTTTTTGATGTTGACCGCGAGCGCTGAAAAACCTGCGCGAGGACCCGTGCTGGATTATAGATGATGACTGGGGGTTGCAGCGATATCAGTTTGATTTTGCTTGTCAAACTCAAAATACACTCGATGCAAAATAAAAAAACACTCAAAAGACATTCACATTTAATCGTTTGTATGGTTAATTAGCGCACATACTGTGTGATTCGCGTCCTGGGGGGGTGCCAGTCTCACAAAATAAACCGCCTGCTCTTGTCCGTAAGCAGGGAGCAGGCGGCAAAAAGATCCGCGGCCAACACCAGGGCCAATGGCAGCACCGGGGATGACCACTCGAATCTCTCTTCGTCGCTGTACCTTCTTATCCTCGTTCCCACTTTTCTGCCGCCACAGCGCTCTATGAGTATCACTCCTGAGTGAGTGCCGCACATCGTTATGCCATCTTTCTGACTGCCCATTAGCCGACAAGGCAATCTGCCCGTACGCCCTTACCGGCCGCGATACGCCATATGCGCGTTGCCGCGGACGAGGGCCCGGCGTCGCGCAAGAGAAGCTCCGGCGCGATCCGGGATGGGATAAGGCGGGGCCATCGAGAGGGTGACGGCCCCGGCCGACGCCGGGTTTGGCGGTCGGCAAGGTCACTATAGCCGGGGAGGTTACCGGCGCCAGCGCCGGCGTTCGGCATTGCGCGGCCGCTCCAGCGTTTTCTTCACGCGGCGGTAAACGTTGCCGCTTATTGCGTGCTGCGTCCCAGATAACCGTCCCAGTCTTTCCACACCGGCTGCAGCCCGGCGTTGCTGATGGCCTCGGCGACCTGCTGTGGCGTGCGGCCGTCGTGCGGCTCGAACTGTTCCAACTCCGGCGGCACATCGTCGGCATAGCCGCCGGGCTGCGTCTTGGATCCGGCGCTGACGCTGTTGATCGCCACCGGGATCATGTGATCGCGGAAGTACGGCGACTCACGCGTAGACAGCGACAGCTCAACGTCCGGTGCGAACAGCCGGAAGGCGCAGATCAGCTGCACCAACTGAGGCTCGCTCATGATCGACGCCGGCTCAATGCCGCCGGCGCAGGGGCGCAGACGCGGGAACGAGATCGAGTAGCGGCTCTGCCAGTAGGTTTGCTGCAGGTAGAACAGATGTTCCGCCAGCAGGTAGCAGTCAGTGCGCCAGCTGTTGGACAGGCCGATCAACGCACCGAGGCCGATCTTGTCGATCCCGGCGCGCCCCAGGCGATCCGGCGTGGCCAGGCGCCAATGAAAATCCTGCTTCTGCCCGCGCAGATGGTGCTGCAGATAGGTGGCCGGGTGGTAGGTTTCCTGATAGACCAGCACGCCGTCCAGGCCCAGCGTTTTCAGTTCGGCGTACTCGTCCTGCGCCAGCGGCTGCACTTCCATCATCAGCGAGCTGAAGTGGCGGCGGATCGCCGGAATGTGCTGACGGAAATAGTCCATGCCAACCTTGCTCTGATGTTCGCCGGTGACCAGCAACAGGTGCTCGAACCCCAGCGCCTTGATGGCTTCGCACTCGCGTGCGATCTCCGCCGCGTCCAGCGTTTTGCGCTTGATGCGGTTGCTCATCGAAAAGCCGCAGTAGGTGCAGTCGTTGGCGCACAGGTTAGAAAGGTACAGCGGCACATAGAAGCTGACGACGTTGCCGAAGCGCTGACGGGTCAGCTGCTGCGCGCGCTGCGCCAGCGGTTCCAGATACGGCGCGGCGGCGGGGGAGATCAGCGCCATAAAGTCGTCGCGCGTCAGCTTGTCGGCGGTCAACGCGCGTTCCACGTCGCGTGCGGTTTTGCCGTTGATGCGTAGCGTAATGTCGTCCCAATCCAGCTGTTGCCAGCGGCTACTGAAATCGTCGGCCATCACTGCGCCTCCTCTGGTTGGCTGAGGAAGGCGGTCAGCGGGCTGGAGGCGGCCGCACCGCGCTGGCAGGCACCCAATCCGGCGCTGCGCGCCAGCTCGCCGGCCTCCAGCGCCAGGCGAAACGCCCGTGCCATTTGCACCGGGTCGCGCGCCACGGCGATGGCGGTATTCACCAGCACCGCGTCGGCGCCCAGCTCCATCGCTTCCAGCGCGTGGCTCGGCGTGCCGATGCCGGCGTCGACCACCACCGGCACCTTGGCCTGCTCGATGATGATCTCGAGGAAGTCACGGGTGCGCAGACCGCGGTTGGAGCCGATAGGGGCGCCGAGCGGCATCACCGCCGCGCAACCCACCTCTTCCAGCCGTTTGCACAGCACCGGATCGGCGCCGCAGTAGGGCAGCACCACAAAACCGTCTTTCACCAGCGTTTCCGCCGCCTTCAACGTTTCTATCGGATCCGGCAGCAGGTATTTCACATCGGGATGGATCTCCAGCTTCACCCAGTGGGTGCCGAGCGCTTCGCGCGCCAGCCGGGCGGCGAACACCGCTTCGGCGGCGGTTTTGGCGCCGGAGGTGTTGGGCAATAGCCTTACGCCCAGCTGCTGCAGCGGCGCCAAAATGGCGTCGTTGCCGCCGCGCAGATCGACGCGCTTCATGGCCATGGTCACCAGCTGTGAGCCGGAGGCCGCCAGCGCCTCCAGCATCAACGCCGGAGTGGCGAACTTGCCGGTGCCGGTGAACAGGCGCGAGGTAAAAGTGGTATCGGCGATTTTCAGCATGTCAGCCTCCGGCGATCGCTTGAAACAGCAAAATGTCGTCACCGTCCTGCACCTGATGGTCGGCCCAGTCGGCGCGCGGGATGATGGTTTGGTTGATCGCCAGCGCAGTGCCCGGCTGGTGGCGTTCCAGCTGGGTCAGCAGGGCGGCGACGCTGAGCGGCTGCGCCAGCTCCAGCGGTTGGTCGTTCAGACGGATCTTCATGCCGCGCCTCCGCATACCGGGCAGGCGCGGGCCTGGCTCAGTTGCAGCGTGCTCCAGCTCTGCTGCTTGCCGTCGAACAGCCGCAGCTTGCCGTTGAGGGAGGAAGGCATACCGGCCAGCATCTTGATGGCTTCCAGCGCTTGCAGAGTGCCGATCACGCCCACCACCGGGCCGAGCACCCCGGCGGTGCGGCAGTTGCGCTGCGGCTCTTCCTGCTCCGGGTACAGGCAGGCGTAGCAGCCGTGCGCATAGGGCGGCTCGAGCACCAGCAGCTGGCCGCTGAAGCCGACCGCGCTGCCGCTGATCAGCGGCTTGGCGGCGGCGATGCAGGCGGCATTGACCTCATGACGGGTCGCCATATTGTCGCAGCAGTCCAGCACCAGATCGGCGCGGGCGACCGCGTCGCGCAGCGCTTGCCCCTGCAGCCGCTGCGCCAGCGGGATGGATTCCACCAACGGGTTCAGCGCCTGCAGGTGGCGTTGCGCCAGCGCCGCCTTGCCGGTGGCGGTATCGGCGCTGCGGTAGAGGATTTGCCGCTGCAGGTTGGTGACATGCAGCTGGTCGTCGTCGGCCAGCAGCAGCGTGCCGACGCCGGCGGCGGCCAGATACAGCGAAGCCGGGGAACCGAGCCCGCCCAAACCGACGATCAGCACCGTGGCGCGCTTGAGTTTCTCCTGGCCTTCCGGGCCGACGTCCTCCAGCAGCAGCTGGCGGCTGTAGCGCAGGAATTCCTGATCGTTAAGCATCGTTCGGATCCTCGCCTTCGATCAGCCGCAATAGCTCGGCCGTCGCCGCGCGCCAGTCCGGCGCCTGGGTGATGGCGCTGACCACCGCCACGCTGCCGACGCCGCACGCCAGCACCGCCGGTACGCGATCGATGCTGATCCCGCCGATCGCCACCGTCGGGTAATCCGCCAGGCCGGCGATATGGCGTTTCAACTCCGCCAGCCCCTGCGGCGCCGAAGGCATGTCTTTGGTCTGGGTAGGGAAGATGTGCCCCAGCGCGATGTAGGAAGGTTTCACCGCCAGCGCGCGTGCCAGCTCGGCGTCGTCATGGGTGGACACGCCCAGCCGCAGCCCGGCGCGGTGAATGGCCGCCAGATCGGTAGTATCGAGATCCTCCTGGCCCAGATGCACGCCGTAAGCGCCGTGCTTGATCGCCAGCCGCCAGTAGTCGTTGATGAACAGCCGCGCCTGATAACGCTGGCCCAGCGCGATGGCGGCGGCGATATCCGCTTCGACCTGCTCGTCAGGCAGGTCCTTGATGCGCAGCTGGATGGTGGTGACGCCGGCCTCCAGCAGGCGAGCGATCCATTCCACGCTGTCGACGACCGGGTAAAGCCCCAGCTTGTGGGGCGTAGCCGGGAAGGGGGTCGTGATATCAGTCATTGCTTGTCTCCTCTTGCAGGGTGCCGGCGCTGTGATACAGCTCGCTGCCGCGGGCGCGGAACTCGGCGGACATTTTCTCCATGCCGGTCAGCTGCACTTCGATCGGCTTGGCGGCTTCCTGGGCCGCGGCGTAGTCGCGCACCTCCTGCGAAATTTTCATCGAGCAGAATTTCGGCCCGCACATCGAGCAGAAGTGGGCGACCTTGCCGGACTCCTGCGGCAGGGTTTCGTCGTGATAGGCGCGGGCGGTGGCCGGATCGAGCGCCAGATTGAACTGATCTTCCCAGCGGAATTCGAAACGCGCCTTGGACATGGCGTTATCGCGGATCTGCGCACCCGGATGGCCTTTGGCCAGATCGGCGGCGTGAGCGGCGATCTTGTAGGTGATCAGGCCCTGCTTGACGTCCTCTTTGTTCGGCAGGCCGAGGTGTTCTTTCGGCGTGACATAACACAACATGGCGCAGCCGAACCAGCCGATCATTGCCGCGCCGATGCCGGAGGTGAAATGGTCATAGCCCGGGGCGATATCGGTGGTCAGCGGGCCGAGGGTGTAGAACGGCGCTTCGTGGCAGTGTTCCAGCTCTTCGGTCATGTTGCGGCGGATCATCTGCATCGGCACGTGGCCCGGGCCTTCGATCATCACCTGCACGTCGTATTCCCAAGCGATTTTGGTCAGCTCGCCCAGCGTATGCAGCTCGGCGAACTGGGCTTCGTCGTTGGCGTCCTGAATCGAGCCGGGGCGCAGGCCGTCGCCGAGCGACAGCGAAACGTCGTAGGCGGCGCAGATCTCACAGATTTCACGGAAATGCTGATAGAGAAAGTTTTCCTGATGGTGCGACAGACACCATTTGGCCATGATCGAGCCGCCGCGCGACACGATGCCGGTCAGGCGTTTGGCGGTCATTGGCACGTAGCGCAGCAGCACGCCGGCGTGGATGGTGAAGTAGTCGACTCCTTGCTCCGCCTGTTCCAGCAGCGTATCGCGGAACATCTCCCAGGTGAGGTTTTCCGCCACGCCGTTGACCTTCTCCAGCGCCTGGTAGATCGGCACGGTGCCGATGGGCACCGGGCTGTTGCGCAGGATCCACTCGCGGGTTTCGTGAATATAGCGGCCGGTAGAGAGATCCATCACGGTGTCCGCGCCCCAGCGGGTGGACCACACCAGCTTCTCCACCTCTTCTTCGATCGACGACGTGACCGCCGAGTTGCCGATATTGGCGTTCACCTTCACCAGGAAATTGCGGCCGATGATCATCGGCTCCGCCTCCGGATGGTTGATGTTGGCGGGAATGATGGCGCGGCCGGCGGCCACTTCCTGGCGCACGAACTCCGGCGTGATGTTGTCCGGCAGGTTGGCGCCCCAACTTTGGCCCGGGTGCTGGTGGCGCAGCACCTCGCCGCGAATGCGCTCGCGCCCCATGTTTTCACGGATGGCGATGAACTCCATCTCCGGGGTGACGATGCCGGCGCGGGCATAGTGCAGTTGGGTCACGCGCCTGCCCGGCAGCGCCTTGCGCGGCAGCGGCAGATGTTCGAAGCGCAGATGATCCAGCCCCTCGTCCGCCAGCCGCTGTTGGGTGAAGCCGGAGCTGGCGCCGCTGAGGGTGGCGGTATCGCCGCGCGCGTCGATCCAGCCGGCGCGCAGTTTGGCGAGACCGGCGTGCACGTCGAGCTTGGCCTGCGGATCGCCGTAGGGGCCGGCGGTGTCATACACCGGGATCGCCTCGTTGGGTTCATACTGGGGGTTGTCTTTGCTGCCGCCGAGCAGGGTCGGGCTGAGCTGAATTTCGCGCATCGGCACCTGGATATCGCTGCGCGAGCCTTGCAGATAGATACGGCGTGAGTTCGGGAAAGCCATGCCTTGCAGGGTGTCGATAAACTGCTGGGCGGCTTCGCGTTGCGCTTTACGGGCGCGCGGTGGATTAACGTTAGACATAGCAAGTTCCTACCAGTGTGTTGGGTTGGGAAAGTTGCTTGTCTGGAGCTCGGAGGGAGTAATGATGGTGGCCGATAAGGCAGGGCGCCCGCAAGGGGAAGGCCGTGCCTGTGGCGATAGATTACTCTTGTTCCCTTCGCGGGTATTAACCCGATCAGGTTCCGCGGATCCCGAATTAACGGTCTCAGCCTGGCTGATTCGATGAACAAATCAGGCGCTAGGCACTCCGACAAGATGCCCCCCAGTATAGGAGGGATAAGAAAAAAAACTATAAAATTTTAACGCGCCGGATCCAGCGCCTGGTCCGGCAGCGGTTGCTGCGCGGCTTCCGCCTCCAGCAGGATCAGCTTATCTTCCAGCGCAAAGCGCGCCGCCAGCGTTTCGCCGATATCCGACAGGGCCTGGTGGAATTCCAGACAAACCTCCTGATCGATATCCACTTCGGTATAGCGATCGTGGAACGCCATGATCTGTTCGGTATTGGCCCACAGCTTGGGGTAGATGTTCACCGCCAGCGACATTTTCGGACTGGCTGCGCCTTCCACTTGTTTGATAATTCTGTCATAGATATGAAAATGCCCTGCGGAGAGGTAATCCACCAGGTTGTGGCAAAAGTTCTCCAGCGCTTTTTCATTCAGCGGCGTATGCTTTTCTTTATTCGGTTTGAGGCCTACCAGCGTGCAGTAGGCGACCAGCAACTGCTTGCGGGCCTGAAGCCATTGATCAACTAATTCATTACTACCGCCAACGCGCTGAGTCAGCCTTTCCAAACGGTTGAGCATGTTTGACTCCGTGTAAGTAATAAAAGTAACCGGTAAGTTATTAAAATGTAACAAAGCCGATTCGTAGAGTGCCAGTGAAGCTGAGGTTGTGCAACAACGATATGGAACTTGCATTAACGGGCAATGAAAACGGCTGGTGGATCGTCAGCCATGAAAGCAAACTTTGGTTACCGAACGGTGAATTGCCGTCGGGGACGGCCGCCACCCTCGGGCTGCAGGGCCGTATGGCGCGCACCATCGGTGAGTGGGCGGGCGCGCCGGTTTGGCTGGTGCGCCAGGCGATGCCGCGGGAGATGGGCTCGGTGCGTCAGCTGTTGGATCTGGATCGCGGTCTGTTTCAGCTTGCCGGGCGCGGCGTGCAGCTGGCGGATTTCTACCGTTCACATCGCTATTGCGGCTACTGCGGCCATGAGATGCACCTCAGCCGCAGCGAGAGCGCCTGCCTGTGTGGCCACTGCAAAGAGCGCTACTATCCGCAGATTGCACCCTGCGTGATCGTCGCCATTCGGCGCGAGGATCAGATCCTGCTGGCGCAACACGTGCGCCATCGCGGCGGTATCCACACGGTACTGGCCGGCTTCGTCGAAGTGGGCGAAACGCTGGAGCAGGCGGTAGCGCGCGAAGTGATGGAAGAGAGCAATATCGAAATCAAGAACCTGCGCTACGTCACTTCACAACCCTGGCCGTTCCCGCACTCGCTGATGATGGCCTTTATGGCCGATTACCATCAGGGGGAAATTCGTCACGATCCCAAGGAGCTGCTCAACGCTGGCTGGTATCGCTACGACCAATTGCCGCTGTTGCCGCCGCCCGGCACCGTGGCGCGCCGGTTGATTGAGGACACCGTGGCGCTGTGCCGGGCAGAATAATGTACAATGGCCGGCAGATTATTAAGGGAGCCCCATAAATGACTGAGTTGAAGAACGATCGCTACCTGCGCGCGCTGTTGCGCCAGCCGGTGGATGTGACCCCCGTATGGATGATGCGCCAGGCCGGTCGTTATTTACCGGAGTACAAGGCGACCCGCGCCCAGGCCGGTGATTTCATGTCGCTGTGCAAGAACGCGGAGCTGGCCTGCGAGGTCACGCTGCAGCCGCTGCGCCGCTATGCGCTGGACGCCGCCATCCTGTTCTCCGACATTCTCACCATTCCCGACGCTATGGGGCTCGGCCTGTACTTTGAAGCCGGCGAAGGCCCGCGTTTCAGCTCCCCCGTTACCTGCCGCGCCGACGTCGACAAGCTGCCGGTGTTCGATCCGGAAGTGGAGCTGGGCTATGTGATGAACGCGGTGCGCACCATTCGCCGCGAGCTGAAGGGCGAAGTGCCGCTGATCGGCTTCTCCGGCAGCCCGTGGACGCTGGCGACTTATATGGTCGAAGGCGGCAGCAGCAAAGCCTTCACCAAGCTGAAGAAGATGATGTATGCCGAACCGGCCACGCTGCATCTGTTGCTGGACAAGCTGGCGGACAGCGTGATCCTGTACCTCAATGCCCAGATCAAAGCCGGCGCGCAGTCGGTGATGGTGTTCGACACCTGGGGCGGCGTGCTGACCGGGCGCGACTACCGCGAGTTCTCTTTGCACTACATGCACAAGATCGTCGACGGGCTGCTGCGTGAAAACGACGGCCGCCGCGTGCCGGTGACGCTGTTCACCAAAGGCGGCGGGCAGTGGCTGGAGGCGATGGCCGCCACCGGCTGCGATGCGCTGGGGCTGGATTGGACCACCGACATCGCCGACGCGCGTCGGCGCGTCGGCGACAAAGTGGCGCTGCAGGGCAATATGGATCCGTCGATGCTTTATGCCTCCCCGGCGCGCATCGCGGAAGAAGTGGAGACCATTCTGGCCGGTTTCGGCCACGGCAACGGCCATGTGTTCAACCTGGGCCACGGCATCCATCAGGATGTGCCGCCGGAGCACGCCGGCGCCTTCGTCGAGGCGGTACACGCGCACTCGGCGAAATACCACCGTTAAGGATCCGATGTGACCGATATGGCGGCCCTGCGCGCCGAACAGCTGCGGCGCGCGGCTGAAGTCATTCGCTACGACGATCTGCCGGCCGAACCGCCGGCCTTCATCGCCGGCGCCGACGTGGGCTTCGAGCAAGAAGGGGCGGTGACGCGCGCCGCCATCGCCATCCTGCGCTATCCGTCGCTGGAACTGGTGGAGTATCAGGTGGCGCGCATCGCCACCGTCATGCCCTACATCCCGGGCTTCCTGTCGTTTCGCGAATACCCGGCGCTGTTGGCCGCCTGGGGGCAGCTGCAGCAGAAACCGGGGCTGATCTTCGTCGATGGGCATGGCATTTCGCATCCGCGGCGTCTCGGCGTCGCCAGCCATTTCGGCCTGCTGGTCGATGTGCCGACCATCGGCGTGGCCAAGAAGCGCCTGTGCGGCAAATTTGCGCCGCTGGACGCCGCCGTCGGCGCGCTGGCGCCGTTGGAAGATAAGGGTGAACCGCTGGGCTGGGTGTGGCGCAGCAAGGCGCGTTGCAACCCGCTGTTCATCTCTACCGGCCATCGCGTGAGCGCCGACAGCGCGCTGGCGTGGGTGCAACGCTGTATGGCGGGCTACCGTTTACCGGAGCCGACCCGTTGGGCCGACGCCATCGCATCGCGCCGTCCGGCGTTTCAGCGTTGGTTGCAGCAGCATCCGGAGGTGTCGCCATGAGCGATTTCGGGTACACTGCGCCGCAGATAACGCGTAAGAGAGTAAAGCATGCTACGTAACCCGATTCATTTACGTCTGGAACGGCTCGAGGCCTGGCAACATTTGACCTTTATGGCCAGTTTGTGCGAGCGTATGTACCCGAATTACCAGATGTTCTGCAAACAGACCGAGTTCGGCGATCCGGCGGTTTATCGCCGCATTCTGGATTTGGTGTGGGAAACGCTGGTGGTGAAGGACGCCAAGGTCAACTTCGACAGCCAGCTCGAGAAGTTGGAAGAGGCGATTCCGTCGGCGGAAGATTACGATCTTTACGGCGTTTACCCGGCAATTGATGCCTGTATCGCATTAGGGGAACTGATCCATTCGCGGCTCGGCGGGGAGACGCTGGAGCACGCCATCGCCATCAGCGAAACATCGATTCGCACCGTGGCGATGTTGGAAATGACCCAAGCTGGTAAGGAAATGACCGACGAAGAGTTGGAAAGTTTGCCTGCGGTAGAGGAAGAATGGGACATTCAATGGGAAATTTTCCGCCTGTTGGACGCCTGTGAAGAGCGCGATATAGACCTGATCAAGGGGCTGCGATCCGACCTGCGAGAGGCCGGTGTCAGCAACATCGGGATAAATTTAGCGCAATAAGGCAACAAAACGTGATTTAACGCCTGATTTGTCATGCCTTAAGGCTTCACATCCGCACCCTGTCTGGTCTACATTTGGGGGGCGTAAAAAAAGTGGCTATCGGTGCGTGTATGCAGGAGAGTGCTGTCAATCGGCATATCCGTCGCACTCGATGCTTTGCAAACGATAAACACACTGTAAGGATAACTTATGAACAAGACTCAACTGATTGATGTAATCGCGGACAAGGCTGACCTTTCCAAAGCACAAGCTAAACTGGCTCTGGAATCCACCCTGGCTGCTATTACTGAGTCTCTGAAAGAAGGTGATGCAGTACAATTGGTTGGCTTCGGTACTTTCAAAGTAAACCATCGTAGCGAGCGCACTGGCCGCAACCCACAGACTGGCAAAGAAATCAAAATCGCAGCAGCCAACGTGCCTGCGTTCGTTTCTGGCAAAGCACTGAAAGACGCTGTTAAATAAGACCGCGCCTCGGTGAAAAGAATAAACAGGGGGGCGATGGCGCCCCTTTTGTTTGCTCGTCGGGCGCTCATGGCCGTTGGCATCGCCGTCGGCCTGAGTGCCTGCAGTTTCCATTCCGATATCCCCAGCTTTACCGCCAGCGGCTTCGTGGCCGATCAGGGTGTGATACGCCTGTGGCGTAAAGACGATGAGCAACATCGTCCGCAGGTGTTGGTCAGCGTCTACAGCCCTTACCGTGGTCCGGGTACCATCACCACGCTGTACACCTATCAGGGCGACGTGCTGCGCCAAATCAAACGCAACGATGCCGACGGCGATCGAGATTCCATTCAGCTGCGCTTTGCCGACGACGGCACGGTGAGCTTTATGCAGCGCCAGTTGGCGACACGCCGCGAACCGTTGACCAGCGATGAAATCGCTCTGTACCAATATCAGGCGCGGCGGATCCTTGAAGTGAGCAATGCGCTGCGCGCCGGCAAGGTGAAATTGCTGCAGGGGCGCTGGATGCAGGGCGAGGTGCAAACCTGCGACGGCCAACGCATGAAACCGGGGCTGGATGCCGCCTCCATCGTTTGGATCGAGAAACGCGCCCGCAGCAGTAGCCGGCCGGTGAGCGTCGCCTGGCTGGAAGCGCCCGAAGGCAGCGAACTGCTGCTGGTGGCGAACGACGACTTCTGCAGCTGGGAACCGAAAGAAGACCAGCTGTAAAAAAGGCCCCGCGCTGCGGAGCCTCCCATCATGACCTTAGACGGCCAAATCACTTGCCGCGCGCAATCGCGCGATAACCGATATCTTTGCGGCAGAAGCTGCCCGGCCACTGAATGCCTTCCGCCAGCTGGTAGGCGCGTTGCTGCGCCTGCGCCACGGTGTCGCCCAGCGCCGTTACGCACAGCACGCGGCCGCCGCTGGTGACGACGTCATCGCCCTGCAGGCGCGTACCGGCATGGAAGACCTTGCCGTCGGCGCTTTCCTGCTGCGGCAACCCCTGGATCACTTCGCCGTTGCGATAGTCCCCCGGATAACCGCCGGCCGCCAGCACTACGCCGAGCGCAGGGCGTTCGTCCCAGTCGGAGCTTTTCTCGTTCAGGCGGCCTTCGGCACCCGCCAGGCACAGTTCCACCAGATCGGAACGCAGGCGCAGCATGATCGGCTGGGTTTCGGGATCGCCAAAACGACAGTTGAATTCGATCACCTTCGGCTGGCCATCGGCGGCGATCATCAGGCCGGCGTACAGGAAGCCGACGTAGGTGTTGCCTTCCGCCGCCATGCCGCGCACCGTCGGCCAGATCACCTGATCCATGGCGCGCCGGTGGATTTCGTCGGTCACGACCGGCGCCGGGGAGTAAGCTCCCATGCCGCCGGTGTTCGGGCCGGTGTCGCCGTCGCCGACGCGCTTGTGGTCCTGGCTGGTGGCCATTGGCACCACGTTCTCGCCGTCGACCATCACGATGAAGCTGGCTTCTTCGCCGTCGAGGAACTCTTCCACCACGATGCGATGACCGGCGTCGCCGAAGGCGTTGCCGGCCAGCATGTCTCGCACCGCCTCTTCCGCTTCCTGCAGCGTCATCGCGACGATCACGCCTTTACCGGCCGCCAGACCATCGGCCTTGATGACGATCGGTGCACCTTTGCGGCGCACATAGGCCAGCGCCGGCTCCACCTCGGTAAAGTTTTCATATTCGGCGGTCGGGATGCGGTGGCGCGCCAGGAAATCCTTGGTGAAGGCTTTGGAGCCTTCGAGCTGCGCGGCGGCCTGCGACGGGCCGAAGATTTTCAAACCGGCGGCCTGGAAGGCATCGACCACGCCGATCACCAGCGGCGCTTCCGGCCCGACGATGGTCAGACCGATGTCATGGCTCTGGGCGAAAGCGACCAGGGCAGGGATGTCGGTGGCGGCGATCGCCACGTTTTCCAGATTGGCTTCCAGCGCGGTGCCGGCATTGCCCGGCGCAACGTAGACTTTATCCGCCAGCGGAGACTGGGCGGCTTTCCAGGCCAGCGCGTGCTCGCGCCCGCCGTTGCCGATAATCAAAATGTTCATCAGGGGCTCCACGAATGGCGTGCGCCGGAGCGCACGCGGCAAAAGGAATTAATGGCGGAAGTGACGCATGTCGGTAAAGATCATGGCGATGCCGTGTTCGTTGGCGGCGGCGATCACTTCGTCGTCGCGGATAGAGCCGCCCGGCTGGATCACGCAGGTGATGCCGACCGCCGCCGCGGCATCGATGCCGTCGCGGAACGGGAAGAAGGCGTCGGAGGCCATGGCAGACCCTTTCACTTCCAGCCCTTCATCGCCCGCTTTGATGCCGGCGATCTTGGCGGAGTAAACGCGGCTCATCTGGCCGGCGCCTATGCCGATGGTCATGTTGTCACGTGCATAAACGATGGCGTTGGATTTCACGAACTTGGCCACTTTCCAGCAGAACAGCGCGTCGCGCAGTTCCTGTTCGGTCGGCTGACGCTCGGATACCACACGCAGATCGGCGGCGGTTACCATGCCCAGATCGCGATCCTGCACCAGCAGGCCGCCGTTGACGCGCTTGAAGTCCAGCCCCGCCACACGTTGCTGCCACTGGCCGCAGGCCAGCACGCGCACGTTCTGCTTGGCGGCCAGCAGGGAGCGCGCTTCCTGGGTGACGTTTGGCGCGATGATCACTTCCACGAACTGGCGGCTGATGATCGCCTGCGCGGTGGCGGCATCCAGCTCGCGGTTAAAGGCGATGATGCCGCCAAAGGCGGAGGTCGGGTCGGTTTGGTAAGCGCGCTCGTAGGCGGCCAGGATGTCATCGCCGATCGCCACGCCGCAAGGGTTGGCGTGTTTGACGATCACGCAGGCCGGCTCGGCGAACTCTTTCACGCATTCCAGCGCGGCGTCGGTATCGGCGATGTTGTTATAAGACAGCGCCTTGCCCTGCAGCTGTTCGGCGGTCGCGACGGACGCTTCCTTTACCTCTTCTTCTATATAGAAGGCGGCCTGCTGGTGGCTGTTCTCACCGTAGCGCATATCCTGCTTCTTGATGTAGTTGAGGTTCAGGGTGCGCGGGAAGCGGCCGGACGGCTGCTCGGTCTCGCCGTGGTACGCCGGCACCAGCGCGCCGAAGTAGTTGGCGATCATGCTGTCGTAGGCGGCGGTGTGCTCGAAGGCCTTGATGGCGAGATCGAAGCGGGTGGCGTAGCGCAGCGAACCGTCGTTGTTGTCCATCTCGGTAATGATGGCGGCGTAGTCGCTGCTCTTCACCACGATGGCGACGTCTTTATGGTTCTTGGCGGCGGAGCGCACCATGGTCGGGCCGCCGATATCGATATTCTCGACCGCGTCTTCCAGCGAGCAATCCGGGCGCGCCACGGTTTGGGCGAACGGGTACAGATTGACGACCACCATGTCGATAGGCTGGATGTCATGCTGAGTCATGACGGCGTCGTCCTGTCCGCGGCGGCCGAGAATACCGCCGTGAACTTTCGGGTGCAGGGTCTTTACTCGTCCGTCCATCATCTCCGGGAAGCCGGTGTAGTCGGAAACTTCGGTAACGGGCAGACCGGCGTCTGCCAGCAGGCGAGCGGTACCGCCGGTGGAGAGCAATTCAACGCCGCGCTGGGAAAGCGCTTCGGCGAATTCAACGATACCGGCTTTGTCAGACACGCTGAGCAGGGCCCGGCGGATTGGACGAGGTTGTTGCATGGTTTTATCCCTTGGCTTTGAGTCGCAATTAAAGAGCGTTACGTGAATGTCCACCTCGTTCTCTCTATAAGGAAGGGTTTTTTGCCTTATAAAGGGAGGGGCAGGCGCATATTCAGGTAGCGCCCCCATAAAAAGGGGATCGTTTCTTCGCGGGGAATTGTAGCGAAAACGTTTGCGTGGCGCTCGTAAATTTTCCGTGCAAATCGCATCTGTGGATAACACTGTGTGCAAGTGGGTATAAGGCGGGGTTTTGCTGTGGAATGCAGCGAACGATCGTTTTTGCGGAAAATACCTGTTGCGACCTGCGAGGAACTCCCTATAATGCGCCTCCATCGACACGGAACATGTGAACAACTTCACAGAGTATCCGGGGTCGCAGAGAAAAAATCCTGAAAATTAGGGTTGACTCTGAAAGAGGAAAGCGTAATATACGCCACCTCGAGTTAGCAAGCGAAAGCGCCTAACTCACTGCTCTTTAACAATTTATCAGACAATC
>NZ_JBJNLI010000009.1:0-90065 GCF_052169135.1 Serratia sp. CY32780 | reverse complement strand
GCGGCAATAGCGCGGTGGTCCCACCTGACCCCATGCCGAACTCAGAAGTGAAACGCCGTAGCGCCGATGGTAGTGTGGGGTCTCCCCATGCGAGAGTAGGACACTGCCAGGCATCAAATTAAGCGTGCTGATATGGCTCAGTTGGTAGAGCGCACCCTTGGTAAGGGTGAGGTCCCCAGTTCGACTCTGGGTATCAGCACCACTTTATTTAAAGTGGGTTTAGAAGTTCGGCAGAAAAAAGAATTTGCTTGGCGGCAATAGCGCGGTGGTCCCACCTGACCCCATGCCGAACTCAGAAGTGAAACGCCGTAGCGCCGATGGTAGTGTGGGGTCTCCCCATGCGAGAGTAGGACACTGCCAAGCATCAAATAAGCCAAGAGGCCATCCGAAAGGATGGCCTTTTTGCTTTTCAGTCCTTTTACTCTCTCTACTCATATCTTGGCGCAGATCGCGCAATGAAACATTTTCACCTTTCCGCTGAATGCTCGACAGCGACGGAAAAAAACGCTATCTTTGGGCATCTAGAAGTCTAAACGTATAAATGGATGTGTGAGGGTTAAGCAATGCCGATTCGTGTTCCTGATGAGTTACCTGCGGTCAATTTCTTGCGCGGTGAGAATGTTTTCGTGATGACATCCTCGCGGGCAAAAACACAGGAAATCAGGCCACTGAAAGTGCTGATCCTCAACCTGATGCCAAAGAAGATCGAAACGGAAAACCAGTTTCTGCGCCTGTTGTCCAACTCGCCGCTGCAGATTGATATCCAGTTGCTGCGTATCGACAGCCGCGAATCGAAGAACACGCCGGCCGAGCATCTGAATAACTTCTACTGCGACTTCGAGGATATCCAGAACGAGAACTTCGATGGTCTGATCGTCACCGGCGCGCCGCTGGGGCTGGTCGATTTCTGCGATGTTGCCTATTGGCCACAGATCGAGCGCGTGATCGACTGGGCCAAGCACCACGTTACCTCCACGCTGTTCGTGTGCTGGGCGGTACAGGCGGCGTTGAATATTCTGTATGGCATTCCCAAGATGACGCGCGAAGTGAAGCTCTCCGGCGTTTACCCGCACCAAACGCTACAGCAGCATGCGTTGCTGACGCGCGGCTTCGACGAAAGTTTCCTGGCGCCGCATTCACGCTATGCCGATTTCCCGACCGAGGTGATTCGCCAATATACCGACCTGGATATTCTGGCCGAATCCGAACAGGCGGGCGCCTACCTGTTCGCCAGCAGGGATAAGCGCCTGGCGTTCGTCACCGGCCATCCGGAGTATGATGCGCTGACCCTGGCGGGGGAGTATTGTCGCGACCACGAAGCTGGCCTCGATCCCGCCGTTCCGCTCAACTACTTCCCCGATGACAACCCCGCACTGACACCGAAAGCCACCTGGCGCAGCCATGGCCATCTGCTGTTTTCCAACTGGCTCAACTATTACGTCTACCAGATCACGCCGTACGATCTGCGTCATATGAATCCGACGCTCGACTGATCTTTTCTGCCTGCCGGCGGCTGAATCGAGGCCGCCGCTCCGTTGATCCTCTGCAAGATCCTCTTTTTATCCGACACTTATCCAATAAATTCTTTGTTCAACAAGGCGTTAGTGCGTCTTCATAAAGTTACTGGAAGCGATTTCCTTACCTGTCATTATTGTTATTTTATCTAACCAATTGATAATAAAGTGTTAATAAAATATTTAATAATAAAATGGAAATGGTTTTTGATTTTTATTTTTTGTTGAGTATTCTTAAAGCTATCGGGATGAGATCTGACCAGTTGAGGATCGTTTCATCCGCCCTGATCCACAGTGATTTCTGATGAAAATGCGCCGGTCGCGCGGGCGCAACGATGGGAAGGAGCAAGGTCATGACGCAACAGATAGCAGGCACGGAGTTAAGGTTTACGCAGGGTTTCGCCGCAGCGGAGCGCCAGGTGTTGACCGATGAAGCGGTTGAATTCCTGGCGGAACTGGTGGGGAAATTCACGCCGCGGCGCAACGAGCTGCTGGCGGCGCGTGTCCGCTGGCAGCAAAATATCGATCGCGGCGAACTGCCGGGGTTTATTTCGGAAACCACTTCCATTCATGAAGGTGACTGGCAGATCCGCGGCATTCCGCAAGATCTGCGTGACCGTCGGGTCGAGATCACCGGGCCGGTTGAGCGCAAGATGGTGATCAATGCGCTTAATGCCAACGTAAAAGTGTTCATGGCGGACTTCGAAGACTCGCTGGCGCCAAGCTGGGACAAAGTTATCGACGGCCAAATTAACCTGCACGATGCGGTTAACGGCACCATTTCCTACACCAATGAAGCCGGCAAGATCTACCAGTTGAAGCCGAACCCGGCGGTATTGATCGCTCGCGTGCGCGGCCTGCATCTGCCGGAGAAGCACGTACTGTGGCGTGATGAAGCCATTCCCGGCGGCCTGTTCGATTTCGCGCTGTACTTCTACCACAACTATCGCCAACTGTTGGCCAAGGGCAGCGGCCCGTATTTCTACCTGCCGAAAACCCAGTCCTGGGAAGAAGCGGCCTGGTGGAGCGATGTCTTCAGCTTTACCGAGGATCGTTTCGATCTGCCGCGCGGCACCATCAAAGCGACCGTGCTGATCGAAACCCTGCCGGCGGTGTTCCAGATGGACGAAATTCTCTACCACCTGCGCGATCACATCGTGGGTCTGAACTGCGGCCGCTGGGATTACATCTTCAGCTACATCAAAACGCTGAAGAATCACGGCGATCGCGTGCTGCCGGATCGTCAGTCGGTGACCATGGAGAAACCTTTCCTCAGCGCCTATTCGCGCCTGCTGATCAAAACCTGTCATAAGCGCGGCGCGTTCGCCATGGGCGGCATGGCAGCGTTTATCCCGAGCAAAGACGCCGAGAAAAACGCCTGGGTGCTGAACAAGGTGCGGGCGGACAAAGAGCTGGAGGCCAACAACGGCCACGATGGCACCTGGGTGGCGCACCCGGGGCTGGCGGACACGGTGATGGAAGTGTTCGGCAAAGCGCTGGGCGATCGCCAAAACCAGCTGGAGGTGCTGCGTGAGCAAGACGCGCCGATCAGCGCCGCACAGCTGCTGGAACCGTGCGACGGCGAGCGCACCGAGGCGGGGATGCGCGCCAATATCCGCGTGGCGGTGCAGTACATCGAAGCCTGGATCTCCGGCAACGGTTGCGTGCCGATTTACGGTTTGATGGAAGATGCGGCCACGGCGGAAATCTCCCGTACGTCAATCTGGCAGTGGATCCACCACGAGAAGAGCCTGAGCGATGGGCGCCCGGTCACCAAGGCACTGTTCCGCCAGATGCTGCAAGAAGAGATGTTGGTGGTGCGTGAAGAAGTGGGGGAAGCGCGCTTTAACGCCGGCCGGTTCGAAGAGGCGGCGCGCCTGATGGAGCGCATCACCACGCAAGATGAATTAATCGATTTCCTGACGCTGCCCGGCTATGAGCTGCTGGCCTGAGTTTTCCCAATTAACCCTACACGACTGAAAGGATAAAAATTATGTCTACCTCTCGCTCTCAACAGATCCAGCAGCTGGAACAGGAATGGAAATCGGCCCGTTGGGAAGGCATCACCCGCCCTTACAGCGCCGAAGACGTGATCAACCTGCGCGGTTCGGTCAACCCGGAATGCACTCTGGCGCAAAACGGTGCCGCCAAACTGTGGGCGTTGCTGAACGGCAAGGCGCGCAAAGGCTACGTGAACTGCCTGGGCGCGCTGACCGGCGGCCAGGCGCTGCAGCAGGCCAAAGCCGGCGTCGAGGCTATCTACCTGTCCGGTTGGCAGGTGGCGGCGGACGCCAACAGCGCAGCGGCCATGTACCCTGACCAGTCGCTGTATCCGGTGGACTCGGTGCCGAAGGTGGTCGAGCGCATCAACAATACCTTCCGTCGCGCCGATCAGATCCAATGGGCGAACCAGATTGAGCCGGGCAGCAAAGGCTACACCGATTATTTCCTGCCGATCGTCGCCGATGCGGAAGCCGGCTTCGGCGGCGTGCTGAACGCCTTCGAGCTGATGAAAGCGATGATCACCGCCGGCGCCGCCGGGGTACACTTTGAAGACCAGCTGGCGGCGGTGAAGAAATGCGGCCATATGGGCGGCAAAGTGCTGGTGCCGACGCAGGAAGCGATTCAGAAGCTGGTCGCCGCGCGCCTGGCGGCCGACGTGCTCGGCGTGCCGACGCTGGTGATCGCCCGCACCGACGCCGATGCGGCCGACCTGCTGACCTCCGATTGCGATCCGTATGACAGCGCCTTCGTCACCGGCGAGCGCACGGCGGAAGGCTTCTTCCGCACCCATGCCGGCGTCGAGCAGGCGATCAGCCGCGGCCTGGCTTATGCCCCTTACGCGGACATGGTGTGGTGCGAAACCTCTACGCCGGATCTGGATGCCGCCCAGCGCTTCGCCGACGCCATCCACGCCAAATACCCGGGCAAGCTGCTGGCCTACAACTGCTCGCCGTCGTTCAACTGGAAAAAGAACCTCGACGACCAGACCATCGCCCGCTTCCAGCAGGCGCTGTCGGACATGGGCTACAAGTATCAGTTCATTACGCTGGCGGGCATCCACAGCATGTGGTTCAACATGTTCGACCTGGCGCACGCCTATGCGCAGGGCGAGGGCATGAAACACTACGTCGAGAAGGTGCAGCAGGCGGAGTTCGCCGCGGTGGATCGCGGTTACACCTTCGCGTCGCATCAGCAAGAGGTGGGCACCGGCTACTTCGACAAGGTCACCACCATTATTCAGGGCGGCGCCTCTTCGGTCACTGCGCTGACCGGTTCGACGGAAGAACAGCAGTTCTGATGCGGCAAGCTTGAAGACGTTTCATCCGGAGCCTGCATGCGCAGGCTTCTTTTTCTGGCGGGGGTAAGGATGGCGGCAAAACTGGAGTTGTTGATCGCACAGACGATCCTGCAAGGCTTCGATGCGCAGTACGGCCGCTTTCTGGAAGTGACCGCCGGCGCGCAGCAGCGCTTCGAGCAGGCGGACTGGCCGGCGGTGCAGCGGGCGATGAAAAAGCGCATCCATCTGTATGACCATCACGTCGGCCTGGTGGTGGAGCAGCTCAAATGCATCACCGGGCAGAAATACTTCGACGCCGACTTCCCCAGCCGGGTCAAAGCGGTCTATATCGACCTGCTGCCGGACTACCCGCGCTTCGAGATCGCCGAAAGCTTCTTTAACTCGGTCTACTGCCGGCTGTTCAAGCACCGCGATCTGACGCCGGACAAGCTGTTCGTGTTCAGTTCGCAGCCGGAGCGGCGCTTTCGCGACATTCCGCGTCCGCTGGCGCGCGATTTCACCCCCAATGGCGATCTGCCGGCGATGCTGCGCAGCGTGCTGAGCGATCTGCCGCTGCGGCTGCCGTGGGAGGATTTGACGCGCGATATTCACTACATCACTCAGGCGCTGCAACGCGCCTTCAGCGCACAGCAGTTGGCGGGGGCAACCTTCCAGATCGCCAACGAACTGTTCTATCGCAACAAGGCCGCCTGGCTGGTCGGCAAGCTGCGTCTGGCCGACGGCGTTTATCCGTTCTTGCTGCCTATCCACCACAGCGAGTCGGGCGCGCTGTTTATCGACGCCTGCCTGACCGGTAAGGCCGAGGCCAGCATCGTCTTCGGCTTCGCCCGATCTTATTTCATGGTCTATGCGCCGCTGCCGGCGGCGATGGTGGAGTGGCTGCGCGAGATCCTGCCGGGCAAGACCACCGCCGAGCTGTACATGGCGATCGGCTGCCAGAAGCACGGCAAAACCGAATGCTATCGCGAATACCTGACCTTTATGGCGCAGTCGCAGGAGCAGTTCATTATCGCGCCGGGGGTGAAGGGCATGGTGATGCTGGTGTTCACCCTGCCATCCTTCGATCGGGTGTTTAAAGTGATTAAAGACGAATTCGCCCCGCAAAAAGAGGTGACGCAGGCACAGGTGATGGCCTGCTATCAGCTGGTGAAAGAGCATGACCGCGTCGGGCGCATGGCGGATACCCAGGAGTACGAGAATTTCGTCGTCGACAAGGCGCGCCTCAGTCCGGCGCTGTTGGCGGAGCTGCAGCGTGAAGTGCCGGGCAAGCTGGAAGATCTCGGCGATCGCATCGTGATCAAGCATCTGTATATGGAGAGGCGCATGACGCCGCTGAACCTGTATCTGGAGCAGGCCAACGACCAGCAGATGCGCGATGCGATCGAAGAGTACGGCAATGCCATCAAGCAGCTGGCCGCCGCCAATATCTTCCCCGGCGACATGCTGTTCAAGAACTTTGGCGTGACGCGCCACGGGCGGGTGGTGTTCTACGACTACGACGAAATTTGCTACATGACCGAGGTCAACTTCCGCGACATTCCGCCGCCGCGCTATCCGGAGGACGAGCTGGCCAGCGAGCCGTGGTACAGCATCGCGCCCAACGACGTGTTCCCGGAGGAATTCCGCCACTTCCTGTGCGGCGATCGGCGCATTCGGCAGGTGTTTGAAGAATTGCACAGCGATCTGTTTACCGCGGAGTATTGGCGCGGGTTACAGCAACGCATCCGCGAGGGGCACGTGGAAGACGTGTTCGCTTACCGCAAGAAGCAGCGGTTCAGCCAGCGCAGCGGGGCGGCGCTGCTGGCCGCCACCGCTGCGATGTAAATCAGGCCTGGGCGCCCGCGACGGCGGCGCGCGCCAGTTCGGTGATGCGCGCGTAGTCGCCGCTTTCCAGCGCGTCCGCCGGCACCAGCCAGGAGCCGCCGATGCACAGCACGCTTTTCAGCGCCAGATAGCTGCGGTAGTTGTCCGGCGAGATGCCGCCGGTCGGGCAGAAGCGCACCTGCGGGAACGGGCCGCCGATCGCCTGCAGCGCTTTTACGCCACCGTTGGCTTCCGCCGGGAAGAATTTAAACTCGCGCAGGCCGTAATCCATGCCCAGCATCAGTTCGGAAACGGTGCTGATGCCCGGAATAAGCGGAATGGACCCGGCGGTGGCCGCCTTGAGCAGCTCGTCGGTCAGCCCCGGGCTGATGGCGAACTGCGCGCCGGCCTCGGTCACTTCACGCAGCTGCTGCGGATTGATCACGGTACCGGCGCCGATGATCGCTTCCGGCACTTCTTGGGCGATGGCGCGAATGGCGTCCATGGCGCAGGCGGTGCGCAGCGTCACTTCCAACACCCGCACGCCGCCGGCGACCAGCGCTTTCGCCAACGGCACCGCATGTTCCAGCTTGTTGATCACGATCACCGGCACCACCGGCCCCGCCGTCAGGATCTGCTCGGCGCTTGTTTTCCACTTGTTCATGATGACGTTCTCCTTTGTGGCCGCCGCCAGGCGGCGATGCGGCCAGGCTATCGATTAAAATGTGATGCAGCAGGCGCCCTGCTCGGCGCCGGACAGCTGGCTGCGCAGCGCGCCGAACAGCTCGCGGCCGCAGCCGATGTGTTCTGCGCTCAGATCGGGTTGGCACGGCGTGCGCTGGGCCAGTTCGTCGGCGTCGACCAGTACCTGCAGCTCGCCGCTGCGGCCGTTGACGCGGATCGGATCGCCGTCGCGCACTTTCGCCAGCAGGCCGCCGGTATAGGCTTCCGGGGTGACGTGGATGGCGGAAGGCACCTTGCCGGAGGCGCCTGACAGGCGGCCGTCGGTCACCAGCGCCACTTTGAAGCCGCGATCCATCAGCACGCCCAGCGGCGGCATCAGCTTGTGCAACTCCGGCATACCGTTGGCCTGTGGCCCCTGGAAGCGCACCACCACCACGCAATCGCGATCCAACTTGCCGGCTTCAAACGCCGGCACGATGTCGTGCTGGCTGTCGAACACCACCGCCGGCGCTTCGATAATCTGGTTGTCGGCGGGCACCGCCGAGGTTTTCATCACCGCACGGCCCAGATTGCCGGCCATCACTTTGGTGCCGCCGTGATGTTCAAACGGCTGAGCGACGCTGGCGATCACGCTGGCGTCGAGCGAGCCGGCCACGCCTTCGCGCCACACCAGCTGGCCATTATCCAGCCACGGTTCCTGGGTGTAGCGGTGCAGGCCGAAACCGGCCACGGTGTGCACGTCTTCGTGCAGCAGCCCGTGTTGCAACAGCTCACGCACCACCAGCGGCACGCCGCCGGCGGCCTGGAACTGGTTGATGTCGGCCGGGCCGTTCGGGTAGATGCGACACAGCAGCGGCACCGCCTCCGACAGCTCCGAGAAATCGTCCCAGGTGATGATGATGCCCGCTGCGCGCGCCATCGCCACCAGATGCATGGTCAGGTTGGTGGAGCCGCCGGTGGCCAGCAGCGAGACGATGCCGTTCACCACCACTTTCTCGTCCACCAGGCGGCCGATCGGCAGGTAGTTGCCGGCGGTGTCGGTCAGCCGGGTCACCTGGCGCGCAGCGGCGTCGTTCAGCGCGTCGCGCAGCGGCGTATCCGGATGCACGAAAGAGGCGCCCGGCAGGTGCAGGCCCATCACTTCCATCACCATCTGGTTGGTGTTGGCGGTGCCGTAGAAGGTGCAGGTGCCGATGCCGTGATAGGAGGCGGCCTCGGCTTCCAGCAGCGCCAGACGATCGGCCTTGCCCTCGGCGTACAGTTGGCGCACGCGCACCTTTTCCTTGTTCGGCAGGCCGCTGCTCATCGGGCCGGCCGGCACGAACAGCGCGGGCAGGTGGCCGAAGGAGAGGGCGGCCATCACCAGCCCGGGCACGATCTTGTCGCAGATGCCGAGGAACAGCGCGCCGTCGAACATATTGTGCGACAGGCCGACGGCGGCCGACATGGCGATCACGTCACGGCTCATCAGCGACAGCTCCATGCCGTCCTGCCCCTGTGTCACGCCG
The DNA here is from genome assembly GCF_052169135.1 of Serratia sp. CY32780. Classification (NCBI taxonomy): domain Bacteria; kingdom Pseudomonadati; phylum Pseudomonadota; class Gammaproteobacteria; order Enterobacterales; family Yersiniaceae; genus Serratia; species Serratia sp. CY32780. The sequence continues at coordinate 81,255 of NZ_JBJNLI010000009.1, read as the reverse complement.
TCGCACATCGCCGGCACGCCGCCGGCCACCTGGCCAACGGCGCCCACCGCCTTCAGCGCCTGCTTCAGCCGCTGCGGGTAGTGTTCGTACGGCTGGTGGGCCGACAGCATGTCGTTGTAGGCGGTGATGATGGCGATATCGCTGCGCACCATGTTTTTCAGCGCCGTCTTGTCATCGGGCTGACAGGCGGCGAAGCCGTGGGCCAGGTTGCCGCAGGCCAGCTGCGCGCGGTGGACGGTTTGGGAACGGGCCGCCTCGATGCGCGCCAGATAGGCGGCGCGGCTGGCCTGGGAACGGTGGATGATGCGCTGCGTGACACGGGACAAGGTTGGGTTAATCATGCCTTCCTCACATTGCTGTTGTTATAGTCGCCGCCTGTGGCGGTGCCCCCGGGGATGATTTGCAGCCCTGGTGTGCAAGGCCGGGGGCGATTTAGGATTTAAAACATCGTGAATGCAATCATGCCGATAGCGCCGCCGACGCTGCCCAGAATCGTTTCCATCACCGTCCAGGTTTTCAGCGTTTGCAGTTCGTTGGCGCCGGTGAATTTGCCGAACAGCCAAAAACCGGCGTCGTTGACGTGGCTCAGCACGATGGAGCCGCCGGCGATGCAGATAGCCAGCGCGGCCAGCTGCCCGCCGTTCAGCCCGAGCTGGCTGGTGACCGGCAGCACCAGGCCGACGGTGGTCAGACAGGCGACGGTGGCCGAGCCCTGAATCACCCGCACCATGGCGGAGAGCGCAAAGGCGGCCACGGCGATCGGCAGGCCGGCGCCGATCATCGCGTCACCCAGCGCCGGCCCTACGCCGGAATCCACCAGGATCTGTTTGAACACCCCGCCGGCGCCGGTCATCAGCAGGATGATCCCGGCCGGTTGCACCGCGGCGGAGCAGATGGCCAGCGTCTGTTCGTTGCTCATGCCGCGCGGCTTCGCCAGGCCGTAAATCACGATCAGGCAGGCCAGCAGAATGGCGGTGAACGGGTGGCCGATAAACTCCAGCCACTGCTGCAGTTGCGAGCCGGGGGTGACCAGCCGCGCGCCGATGGTCTTCATGCCGACCAGCACCAGCGGGCACAGCACCAGCGCCAGGCTGAAGCCGAACGACGGCAGATTGCCCTTGGTCAACGTCGGCTCGTTCTCTTCCGGTGGCATCGGCCAGTTGACGAAGCGGCTGATAAAGCTGCCGTACAGCGGGCCGGCGATCAGCATGCCGATCACCGCCGCCACCAGGCCGATGGCGATCATCCAGCCGAAGTCGGCCTTCATCTGCGAAGCCAGCAGCATCGGCACCGGCCCCGGCAGCAGGAAGGAGGCGGCGGCGGCCACGCCGGCGAACAGCGGAATGGCCAGCTTGACGATATTGCCGTCGGTGCGGCGCGCCACGGCGAACACGATGCCGATCAGCAGCACCACCGCCACGTCGAAGAACAGCGGCAGCGCGCAGATCAGGCCGGCGATGCCGAGCGCGTAGTGCGCCTTGCTTTGTCCGAATCGTTTCAGCAATTGCGCCGCAATTTGATCGAGCGCGCCGACCTCATGCAGGATCTTGCCGAACATTGCCCCGAGCGCCACCACGATCGCCAGGAAGCCCAGCGTGTCGCCCATGCCTTTTTGCATGGTGTCGGCAATATGGTCCAGCGGCATGCCGGAGAAGATGCCGGCGGCGATGGACACCAGCATCAGCGCGACGAAGGCGTGCATGCGCGCCTTCATCACCAGGAATAACAGCAGTAAAACCGAGCCGACTGCGGTACCGACCAGCGTTACGGTACTCACGCGCACACGTCCTGCGGCAGGAAGCTCTGGATATGGCGCACGGTATCGGCGATCACCGCGTCCAGCGGCTGGTTGATGTCGATCGCCATCACGTCGTTCTCGTCGGCGCCCGGCTGCTCCAGCGCGGCGAACTGGGTGACCAGCATCTGCGGTTTGAAGAAGTGGCCGTTACGCGCCGCCAGGCGGGATTCGATCACCGGGAACTCGCCGTGCAGATAGATGAACGACAGGTTGCCGTTGCCGGCGCGCAGGCGGTCGCGATACTGCTTTTTCAGCGCCGAGCAGACGATGATCGACACGTTGTTGGTGCGCTGCATGGCGAAGGCGGCGTCGTTGAGCGCGGCCAGCCACGGGGCGCGATCGTCGTCGTTCAACGCTTCGCCGGCGGCCATCTTCAGGATGTTGCTGCGCGGATGCAGGAAGTCGCCGTCGAGGAAGCCGGCGGAGAGTTGGCGGGCCGCGGCGGCGGCGACGGCGGACTTGCCGCTGCCGGAAACGCCCATAACGACGTAAATGCGATTTTGATTGTTGGTCATGGCTTGGCTCCAAAACACCGGGTGACGTTACCTTCGTTCAGCTTGTTTGTTACCGGTAACATGTTATCGGTAACATTGTCGAAGGAAGTTTGAGCGGTTGCAATGGGCTTTCGCCGTGAGGATCGCTAACTGTGATCGGCTTCAAGCTTTTTTCCCGTGCGCTACACAGGATGCCGATAGCCTGTTACATGCTGACAACAGAGCAAGGAATCAGGAGAGAGGGCGCGCAGGGGCGCCCCTCGGAGGGGTGGGATCAGCGCACGCCGCCGTAGGCCAGGCTGATCTCTTTCGCCGCGTGGATCACCAGCGCCCCCAGTTCGATCACGCGATCGTCGGTGATGCGCGACACCGGGCCGGAGATGGAGATGGCGGCGAAGGCTTCGCGGTGCTCGTCGAAGATGCAGGCCGCCACGCAGCGCAGGCCGAGCGCGTGTTCTTCGTCGTCAAAGGAGAAGCCCTGTTTGCGGATCTGCGCCAGCCCCTCTTTCAGGTTGTGCGGCGTCAGGGTGTGCGGTGTGTAGGTGTGCATGCCTTTCTTGTGCAGCAGTTTGGTTACCTGATCGTCCGGCAGGGTGGCGAGGAACGCCTTGCCGGCGCCGGAGGCGTGCATCGGCAGTTTGCCGCCGATCGGCGCCGACATGCGCATCAGCGCCGTACACTGCACCTGATCGATGATGATCGCCTGGTACTCGCTGGTATCCAGCACCGCCAGGTTGACGGTTTCGCCGGACTCTTCCATCAGGCGGCGCAGCGTCGGGTGCACCATCGCCAGCAGGTTGCGGCTTTGCAGGAAGCTGCTGCCGACCACAAAGGCGTGCGAGCCGATGGTCCACAGGCCGAGATCGCCGACCTGGCGCACGAATCCCTGCTGCTGCATGGTGGTGAGCAGGCGGTGAGTGGTGGAGTTCGGCAGGCCGGCCTGCTGGGCCAGATCGGTCAGCGCCACGTTGCCCTGGGCTTCCGAAATGTACTCCAACAGCTTCAGGCCACGGGTCAACGATTGTACCTGGCCGGTCGCCGCACTGGCGGCCGGGGCTGCTGCGCGGGGCTTCTTGCCGCGTTTGGCGGGAGCAGGGGTGGCCATGGGTAAGATTCCTTTTTCCGTATGATGGAATTCATTTTCGTTTTTTGTCGATGAATTGCAAGTCGCCGTCAGCTCATCGGAGGTGTTGGCGCACAACCTGAAAAACTCTCAATTGTCGTCTGGCCCTTTGTCCTTACAAGCTGTGCTAGGATGACTCGTTGGTTTTGCGGCAGTTGAGCAATGGGCTGGATGGCAATGGAAGGGGTTACAGTGACGAATCGAGTAGAACAACTGCGCCGCCAGTTAGCGCAGCGCATTTTGGTGTTGGACGGCGGTATGGGCACCATGATCCAGAGCTATCGTCTGGATGAGCGAGATTTCCGCGGTGAGCGTTTCGCCGACTGGCGCAGCGATCTGAAAGGCAATAACGATCTGCTGGTGCTGACCAAGCCGGAAGTGATCGCCGCCATTCATTACGCCTATCTCGAGGCGGGCGCCGATATCCTTGAAACCAATACCTTCAACTCCACCTCCATCGCCATGGCCGACTACCACATGGAGTCGCTGTCCGCCGAGATTAACTATCAGGCCGCCTGCCTGGCGCGCACCTGCGCCGACGAATGGACGGCGCGCACGCCGGAAAAACCGCGCTATGTCGCCGGGGTGTTGGGGCCGACCAACCGCACCGCGTCCATCTCGCCGAACGTCAACGATCCGGCGTTCCGCAACATCTCGTTCGACGAGCTGGTGACGGCTTACCGCGAATCGACCCGTGCGCTGGTGGAGGGCGGCGTCGATCTGATCATGATCGAAACCATCTTCGACACCCTGAATGCCAAGGCCGCCGCCTTTGCGGTGGAAACCGAATTCGAAGCGCTGGGGGTGGAACTGCCGATCATGATTTCCGGCACCATCACCGACGCCTCTGGCCGCACCCTGTCCGGCCAAACCACCGAAGCGTTTTACAATTCGCTGCGCCACGTCAAGCCGCTGACCTTCGGCCTGAACTGCGCCCTGGGCCCGGACGAACTGCGTCAGTACGTCGCCGAGCTGGCGCGCATCTCGGAGACCTACGTCACCGCGCACCCGAATGCCGGTTTGCCGAACGCCTTCGGCGAGTACGATCTGGATGCGGCCGAGATGGCGCGCCAGGTCGGGGAATGGGCGCAGGCCGGCTTCCTCAATATCATCGGCGGCTGCTGCGGCACCACGCCGGAACATATCGCCGCGATGGTCAACGCGGTCGAGGGCGTGCCGCCGCGCCGGCTGCCGGAGATCCCGGTTGCCTGCCGCCTGGCCGGTCTGGAACCGCTGACCATCGACGCCAACACCCTGTTCGTCAACGTCGGCGAGCGCACCAACGTCACCGGTTCGGCGCGATTCAAGCGCCTGATCAAAGAAGAGAAATACAACGAGGCGCTCGACGTGGCGCGCCAGCAGGTCGAGAGCGGCGCGCAGATCATCGACATCAACATGGACGAGGGGATGCTCGACGCCGAAGCGGCGATGGTGCGTTTCCTCAACCTGATCGCCGGCGAGCCGGATATCGCCCGGGTGCCGATCATGATCGACTCCTCCAAGTGGTCCGTTATCGAGAAAGGCCTGAAGTGCATACAGGGCAAGGGCATCGTTAACTCGATCTCGATGAAGGAAGGCGAAGAGGCTTTCATTCATCACGCCAAACTGGTGCGCCGCTACGGCGCTGCGGTGGTGGTGATGGCGTTCGACGAAGTGGGGCAGGCGGACACCCGCCAGCGCAAGTTCGAGATCTGCCGCCGCGCCTATAACATTCTGACCGAGCGCGTCGGCTTCCCGTCGGAAGACATCATTTTCGACCCGAACATTTTCGCCGTCGCTACCGGTATCGAAGAGCACAACAACTACGCCGTCGACTTTATCGAAGCCTGTGCCGACATCAAAACCCACCTGCCGCACGCGATGATCTCCGGCGGCGTGTCCAACGTGTCGTTCTCGTTCCGCGGCAACGATCCGGTGCGTGAAGCGATCCACGCGGTGTTCCTGTATCACGCCATTCGCAACGGCATGGACATGGGCATCGTCAACGCCGGGCAACTGGCGATTTATGACGATTTAAGCGCCGAGCTGCGCGACGCGGTGGAGGACGTGATCCTCAACCGTCGCGAGGACGGCACCGAACGCCTGCTGGAGCTGGCGGAAAAGTACCGTGGCAGCAAAGATAATGACGTGGCGGTGCAGCAGGCGGAGTGGCGCGGCTGGCCGGTGGAGAAACGGCTGGAGTATTCGCTGGTGAAGGGCATCACCGAATTTATTGAGCTGGACACCGAAGAAGCGCGGCAGCAGGCCGAACGCCCGATCGAAGTGATCGAAGGGCCGCTGATGGCGGGGATGAACGTGGTCGGCGATCTGTTCGGCGAGGGCAAGATGTTCCTGCCGCAGGTGGTGAAATCCGCCCGCGTGATGAAGCAGGCGGTGGCCTACCTGGAACCCTACATCGAGGCCAGCAAGCAGCAGGGCACCTCCGCGGGCAAAATCCTGTTGGCGACGGTGAAGGGCGACGTGCACGACATCGGCAAGAACATCGTCGGCGTGGTACTGCAGTGTAACAACTATGAAATCGTCGATCTGGGCGTGATGGTGCCGACGGAGAAAATCCTGCGCACCGCGCGCGAGGAGAACGTCGATATCATCGGCCTGTCGGGCCTGATCACGCCATCGCTGGACGAGATGGTCAACGTGGCCAAAGAGATGGAGCGCCAGGGCTTTACGCTGCCGCTGTTGATCGGCGGCGCCACCACCTCCAAGGCGCACACCGCGGTGAAGATCGAGCAGAACTACAGCGGCCCGACTACCTACGTGCAGAATGCTTCGCGCACCGTGGGCGTGGTGTCGGCGCTGCTGTCCGCCACCCAGCGCGACGAGTTTGTGGCGCGCACCCGCAAAGAGTATGAAACGGTGCGCATTCAGCATGCGCGCAAAAAGCCGCGCACGCCGCCGGTCGATTTGCAGAAGGCGCGCGCCAACGCCATGGCGCTGGACTGGGCCGACTATCAGCCGCCTGTGCCGCGGCAGCTCGGCGTGTTCCCGGTGGCGGCCGGCATCGAGACGCTGCGCCACTACATCGACTGGACGCCGTTCTTCATGACTTGGTCGCTGGCGGGCAAATACCCGCGCATCCTGGAAGACGAGGTGGTGGGGGAAGAGGCCAAGCGCCTGTTCCACGACGCCAATCAGATGCTGGATCGGCTGGCCGCCGAGCGCAGCCTCAACCCGCGCGGCGTTTACGGTCTGTTCCCGGCCAACCGCGTCGGCGATGACGTGGAGGTGTACCGCGACGAACGGCGTGACGAGGTGCTGGCGGTGAGCCGCCATCTGCGCCAGCAGACGGAAAAAACCGACTTCCCGAACTACTGCCTGGCGGACTTTGTGGCGCCGAAAAGCAGCGGCAAGGCCGACTACTTCGGCGCCTTCGCGGTGACCGGCGGGCTGGAGGAGGACGCGCTGGCGGCGGCGTACGACGCGCAGCACGACGATTACAACAAAATCATGGTCAAGGCGCTGGCGGATCGCCTGGCGGAGGCCTTCGCCGAATACCTGCATGAGCAGGTGCGCAAGCTGCACTGGGGCTATGCCGCCGACGAGAGCCTGAGCAACGAAGAGCTGATCCGCGAAAACTATCAGGGCATCCGGCCGGCGCCGGGCTACCCGGCCTGCCCGGAACACACCGAGAAAGCGACCATTTGGCAGCTGCTGGACGTCAACCGCCACACCAGCATGGAGCTGACGGAGTCCTTCGCCATGTGGCCGGGGGCGGCGGTGTCCGGCTGGTACTTCAGCCATCCTGAAAGCAAGTACTTCGCGGTGGCGCAGATCCAGCGCGATCAGGTGGAAGACTACGCGGCGCGTAAAGGGATGAGCGTGAGCGAGGTCGAACGCTGGCTGGCGCCTAACCTCGGCTACGACGCCGACTGATTTCCTCTTTAAGGGCGCAGCGATGCGTCCTTGTCATTACTGCGCTTCCACGTCGATGTGCAGCGCATCGTAACGCCAATACTCCAGGTCGCAATCGATCACCCGGTCGTGCTGATCGCGGTTCACCCGCGTAATGAACAGCGCCGGGCTGCCGTAGGTCACCTTCAGCATGGCGGCGGCCTGCTGCGGCAGCAGGGTGGGCAGCATGTCGAAACGCACCCGGCCGTAGTGAATGCCGTAGCGCGCGGCGTACAGCGCGGTCAGCGACTGGGTCAGATCTTCGTCCAGTATGCCGGGGAAGTAGGCCGGGTTGAGGTAGTGCTCGCAGTACAGCACCGCGCGCCCGTCGATGTAGCGCAGCCGGCGAATGCGATAGGCCTCGGCGCCGGGGGGCAGCGCCAGGCGGCCGGCCAGCGGCGCGTCGAGCGTGACTACCGCGCTGTCGATCGCCTCGGTATGGGCGGCGCGCCCCTGTTGCTGCGCCATGGCGTGAAAATGGCTGCGCTGCAGCGGGTTGTAGATAAGACGCGGGGGCGAAATGAACCAGCCGCGCCGCACCTGGCGGTAGATGACCCCCTGCGCCTCCAGTTGGCCGAGCGCCTCCTGCAAGGTAATGCGGGTGGTGGCGAACTGTTCGCTCAGGGCGCGTTCGGAGGGCAGCTTGCCGCCCACGGCGAACTCGCCTGCGGCGATGCGCGCGTTCAGTGTTTGGCAGATGGTGGCTACGGTCGTCGGTGCTTCACTCATACAGCGGGTGTCCCGTTTCAGTGCGTTTGGCCTCCCTTAAGGTAGACCAGCGTCGCGTTTTCGCCGTTGCAATGGGTGATAAAACCGTCGCTTTTTTAAGCTGACATATAATTATCACATTCGTCCGTTAGATTGGTTTGGTCCTTGCTGGACTAGTCCAGCCCTCCCCACACTACCACCTGGAGCATCAGTTATGAAACGTTTGTGCGCTTCTGTGTTAACCAGTGCCATCGTGTTATCCAGCCAGATGAGCTGGGCCGCGGATACCGATCTGGCGGCGCTGGAGCAGGCCGCGAAGAAAGAAGGCGAAGTCAACAGCGTCGGCATGCCGGACAGCTGGGCCAACTGGAAAGGCACCTGGCAAGATCTGTTGAGCAAATATGGCCTGAAGCATGTCGATACCGACATGAGCTCCGCGCAGGAGATCGCCAAATTCGATGCGGAAAAGAACAACGCCACGGCGGACATCGGTGACGTCGGCGCGGCCTTCGGCCCGGTGGCGGTGCAGAAGGGCGTGACGCAGCCGTACAAACCCTCTACCTGGGATCAGGTGCCGGAGTGGGCGAAAGACCAAGACGGCCACTGGGCGCTGGCTTACACCGGCACCATCGCCTTCATCATCAATAAACAGCAGGTGAAAGACATTCCGCACAGCTGGGCCGATCTGCTGAAGGGCAGCTATCAGGTCACCATCGGCGACGTCGGCACCGCGTCGCAGGCGGCCAGCGGCGTGCTGGCGGCCACCTACGCCATGGGCGGCAACGAGAAAAACCTCAAGCCGGGCCTGGAGTTCTTTGGCAAGCTGGCCAAGGCCGGCCGTCTGAGCCTGAGCAATCCGGTGATCGCATCGCTGGAGAAAGGGGAAGTGCAGGTTGGCGTGGTGTGGGACTTCAACGGCCTGAACTACCGCGATCAGATCGACAAAACCCGTTTTGAAGTGCTGATCCCGTCGGACGGCTCGATCACCTCCGGCTACACCACCATCATCAACAAATACGCCAAGCACCCGAACGCCGCCAAGCTGGCGCGCGAATACATCTTCTCCGACGCCGGCCAGATCAACCTGGCGCGCGGCTATGCGCGCCCGATCCGCGCCGAGCATCTGACGCTGCCGGAAGATGTCAAGGCCAAGCTGCTGCCGGCCGAGCAGTACAAGAACGCGCACCCGATCGCCGATCCGGCGGCCTGGGAACAGAGCGCCAAAGCGCTGCCGCGTCTGTGGCAGGAAAACGTCATTATGTTTATGCAACAGTGAGTTAACGCACCATGAAAACGATCCTCGTGCTGCTGGACGGCCTCAACTACCGGGTGGCGCACGACGCCATGGGCTATCTGCAGGCCGAATGCGCGGCGGGACGCGGACGGTTGTACCTGTTGGAGAGCGAGCTGCCCTCGCTCTCCCGGCCGCTGTATGAATGCATCCTCACCGGCGTCACGCCGGTGGAGAGCGGCGTGGTGCACAACCACGTCTCGCGCCTTTCTCATCAACAAAGCGTGTTTCATTACGCGCGCGCCGCCGGGTTGACCACCGCCGCCGCCGCGTATCATTGGTTCAGCGAATTGTATAACCGCACGCCATTCGACGCCGCGCGCGACCGCCATACCGACGCCCCCGAGCTGCCGATCCAGCACGGGCATTTCTATTACGACGACGGCTACCCCGACAGCCATCTGTTCGACGACGCCGAAAGCCTGCGCCTGCGGCATCAGCCGGATTTCCTGCTGATCCACCCGATGAACATCGACGACGCCGGGCACCGCTTCGGTCTCTCTTCGCCGCAGTACCGCAACGCGGCGCGGCGCGCCGACGGCTCGCTGTCGCGCTATCTGCCCGAGTGGCTGGCGGCCGGTTATCAGGTGCTGGTCACCGCCGATCACGGCATGAACGACGATCGCAGCCACGGCGGCGTGTTGCCGGAAGAGCGCCAGGTGCCGCTGTTCGTGTTCGGCTCGGGCTTCAGCCAGGACGACGCCGATCCGCAGCAAACCGAGCTGTGCGGTACGATCTGCGATCTGCTGCAGGTGCCGCATGACAAGCCGCGCTGCCGGGCGCTGCTGGCGCAGGATGCGCGATGAACGGCAAAACCAAATGGATCGCCGCGCTGTGCCTGCTGCCGTTTATCGTGCTGTTCGGCGCGTTTCAGATCGCCCCGCTGGTGTGGATCGCCGTTCACAGCTTTTTCAGCGAGAGTAGCGGCTGGGGATGGGGCAACTATGTCGATATCCTCACCTCGCCGTTCTACCTGCAGGCCTTTCAGTTCTCGCTGGAGATCTCGCTGTGGTCGAGCGTCTACGGCTTGCTGATTGCGTTAGTGGGCAGTTACTCGCTGCGCCAGCTCGGCCAGACCCGATTTCATGACTTCGTGATGTCGTTCACCAACATGACCAGCAACTTCGCCGGGGTGCCGCTGGCGTTCGCCTTCGTCATTCTGCTGGGGCTGAACGGTTGCCTGACGCTGTTGCTGCGCAAATACGGTTTGATGGAGAGTTTCAATCTCTATTCGAAGAGCGGCCTGATCGTGCTGTATACCTATTTCCAGATCCCGCTGGGGGTGCTGTTGCTGTATCCGGCGTTCGACGCGCTGCGCGCCGACTGGCGCGAGTCGGCGGCGCTGCTCGGCGCTGGCCCCTGGCGCTACTGGCGGCATATCGGCCTGCCGGTGCTGGCGCCGGCGCTGATGGGCACCTTCGTCATTCTGTTGGCCAACGCGCTGGGCGCCTACGCCACGGTGTACGCGCTGACCACCGGCAACTTCAACGTGATCCCGATCCGCATCTCGGCATTGGTGGCAGGGGACATCTCCCTCGATCCGAACCTGGCCAGCGCGCTGGCGATGCTGCTGGTGGTGATGATGGCGTTTATCACGGTGATCCACCAATGGATGCTGCGCAGGAGCTACCTCAATGCGCGCTCATAATCGGATGGAGAATGCTCATGTCGCGTGCTGAACGCCTGTACCATCGCACGGTGACCGGCCTGCTGCTGTTGATCCTGCTGCTGCCGCTGGCGGCGACGCTGATTTACGCGCTGGCCACCCAGTGGGGCGCCACCATTTTACCGGACGGTTTTACCCTGAAGTGGCTGACGGCGCTGTGGAGCGACCCGCGCTTTTTGCAGGCGCTGTGGCACTCGCTGTTGATCTGCTTCGGCACGCTGCTGCTGTCGGTAGTGGTGATCCTGCCGGCGATGTTTGTGATCGCTTACTACTTCCCCAAACTGGACTCGGTGATGAACGTGCTGATTCTGCTGCCGTTCGCCGTGCCGCCGGTGGTGTCGGCGGTGGGGCTGATGCAGCTGTTCGCCGCCGATCCGCTGCCGCTGCTCGGCACTCCCTGGATTTTGGTGGGCTGCTATTTCACCATCGCGCTGCCGTTTATCTACCGCGCCATCAGCAACAACATGCAGGCGATCAACCTGCGCGATCTGATGGACGCCGCGCACCTGCTTGGCGCCAGCACCTGGCAGGCGGCGCTGTGGGTGGTGCTGCCGAACCTGCGCAAGGGTGGAACGATCGCCGTGCTGCTGTCGTTCTCGTTCCTGATCGGCGAGTTCGTGTTCGCCAACCTGCTGGTGGGCAGCCAGTATGAAACGCTGCAGGTCTACCTGTACAACATGCGCAACGGCAGCGGGCACTTCACCAGCGCGCTGGTCATCTCCTATTTCGCCGTGGTGCTGCTCGTCACCTGGCTGGCGAACCTGCTGAATAAAAACAAGGGTTAACCCGATGGCTTATCTCAACGTCACCCGCCTGAACAAACACTATGGCCAGACCCAAGTGTTTCAGGATATCGATTTCACCGCCGAAGAGGGGGAGTTCGTCACCCTGCTGGGGCCGAGCGGCTGCGGCAAATCGACGCTGCTGCGCTGCCTGGCCGGCCTGACCCCGGTCGACAGCGGGCAAATCTTGTTGCAGGGTCAGGATCTGGTGCCGCTGGCGCCGCAAAAGCGCGGCATCGGCATGGTGTTCCAAAGCTATGCGCTGTTTCCCAATATGACGGTGGAAGGCAACGTGGCCTTCGGGCTGAAAATGCAGAAGCTGGCGGCCGGGCAGATCGGCCAGCGGGTGCAGGAGGTGCTGGCGCTGGTGGAGCTGAGCGATCTGGCGAAGCGCTATCCGCATCAGCTGTCGGGCGGCCAGTGTCAGCGCGTGGCGCTGGCGCGATCGCTGGTCACTCGCCCGCGGCTGCTGCTGCTCGACGAACCGCTGTCGGCGCTGGACGCGCGCATCCGCAAACACCTGCGCGAGCAGATTCGGCGCATTCAACGCGAGCTGAACCTGACGGCGATCTTCGTCACCCACGATCAGGAAGAGGCGCTGACCTTGTCGGATCGCATCGTGCTGATGAACAAGGGGCAGATCGTGCAGAGCGGCGATGCGGAAACCCTGTATACCCAGCCGGCGGACGCCTTCGCCGCCGGGTTTATCGGCAACTATAATCTGCTGACCGCCGAACAGGCCGCCCAGCTGACCGGGCGCAGCTATGTCGGCAAGGTGGCGATCCGGCCCGAATCGATCGGCCTGTTGCCGGCCGGGCAGGGGATCGGCGGGGTGATCCTGGGCCACAGTTTGCTCGGGAATGTGGTACGCTATCGGATTCAGGTTCGCGGTGTAGAATTGCTGGTTGACGTGCTCAACCGGTCGGTGGCCGACCTGCGGCCCGACGGCGAGCAAATTGGGCTACACTTGGAACCTGTTGTATTGCGGGAAGTTGCATGACTTCGCAGCGCGGCGCCGGGGCCTTTCCGCCGCCGCATTAACCCTTCTCTTCTGCGGTCTGCCGCCCGCCCGCTGTCCTGCCAGACCTACGCCCGGCAGGCGGGACCGCGCGCTGTACCCGTCATCTTTTGGCCTACCGGCTGCGGCTAAGGCGAACAGAACCGTTCCGTCTTTCCGCACCGCCTGACAGGCATCGGGTACCAGCCTCCTTTGGCCGGGCGTTAATGGAGCGTATCTTCCGTGCTGACCCTTCTTCACCTGCTTTCCTCCGTGGCGCTGTTGGTGTGGGGCACCCACATCGTGCGCACCGGGATCATGCGGGTTTACGGCGCCAATCTGCGGCGCGTGTTGAGCGACAGCGTTGAGAAAAAGCCGCTGGCGTTCGTTTCCGGCATCGGCGTGACCGCGCTGGTACAGAGCAGCAACGCCACGGCGCTGCTGGTGACCTCTTTCGTTGCGCAGGGGCTGGTGGGGCTGGCGCCTGCGCTGGTGATCATGCTCGGCGCTGACGTCGGCACCGCGCTGATGGCGCGCGTGCTGACCTTCGATCTTTCCTGGCTGTCGCCGCTGCTGATCCTGATCGGCGTCTTCCTGTTCCTCAGCCGCAAGCAGATGCGGATCGGCCAGATCGGGCGCGTCCTGATCGGCCTTGGGCTGATCGTGCTGGCGCTGGAGCTGATCGTGGCCGCCGCCACGCCGATCACCCAGGCGGCCGGGGTGAAAGTGCTGTTCTCGTCGCTGACCGGCGACGTGATGCTGGACGCCCTGACCGGCGCGCTGTTCGCCATCGTCAGCTATTCCAGCCTGGCGGCGGTGCTGCTGACCGCCACCCTGACCGCATCCGGCGTGATTTCGCTGAAGGTGGCGCTCTGCCTGGTGATCGGCGCCAACCTCGGCAGCGGCCTGTTGGCGATGATCAACGCCAGCGGCCAGAACGCCGCCGGGCGGCGCGTGGCGCTCGGCAGCCTGCTGTTCAAGCTGGTGGGCTGTGTGCTGGTGCTGCCGTTCGTTTCCTATCTGGCGGATGTGATGGCTCAGCTGCCGGGCGGCAGCGAAGAGCTGGTGATCTACTTCCACGTGTTCTACAACCTGATCCGTTGTCTGGTGATGATCCCGCTGGCCGGGCCGATGGCGACGCTGTGCGAGCGGCTGATCGTCGACGTGGCGGCCGACGATCCGCGCATGCGGCCGCGCCATCTGGACGCCAGCGCGCTGGACACGCCGACGCTGGCGTTGGCCAATGCGGCGCGCGAAACGTTGCGCATGGGCGACGTGGTGGAACACATGATGATCCTGCAGCGCGAAGTGCTGCACGGCAAGCAAGGCGTGGATAAAGAAGTGCGGCGCCTCGACGATGACGTCGACGTGCTGTACACCGCCATCAAGCTGTATCTGGCGCAGATCCAGAAGGAAGATCTGGGCGAGGAAGACTCGCGCCGCTGGGCGGAGATCATCGAAATGGCGCTTAACCTGGAACAGGCGGGCGACATCATCGAGCGCATGGCCGGCGACGTGGGCGCCAAGTCGCACGCCGCGCGCCGCGCCTTCTCGGCGGAAGGATTGGCGGAACTGGATGGGCTGCACGAGCGGCTGATCGGCAACCTGCGCCTGGGGCTGTCGGTGTTCCTGTCCGGCGACGTCACCAGCGCCAAGCGCCTGCGCCGTTCCAAGCATCGCTTCCGCATTCTGGATCGCCGCTACGCGCACGCGCACGTCGATCGTTTGCATCAGCAAAACGTGCAGAGCATCGAGACCAGTTCGTTGCATTTGGGATTGTTGGGGGACATGAAGCGTTTGAACTCGCTGTTCTGCGCCGTGGCTTACAACGTGTTGGATCAGGATGCCAAGGACGACGATCGCGACTGGGAAGACACCCCGAGCACGCTGTAAAAAAATGCCCCCGGTGAAAACCGGGGGCATTGCGTAGGGGAGGCGCGTTATTTGCCGCTGAACACGCCGGCTTTGGCGTCCGCCTGCTGAGTCGAAGCATGGCCGCTGACGAACGGCACGTTGCCGTCGACGCTTTGTTTCGCCGCGCCGCCTAACAGCCCGCCTACCGTGGCCGCCGCATCGACGCGGCCGCCGCCCTGATAGCGTTGGCCGCTGACGTCCTGCTGGCTGACCTTGCTGCCGCCCAGTTCCACCTTGCCCTGCCGGCTGCGGATCTCGCCGCCGGTCAGTTGGGTTTGGCCGCCGACCTGCAGCGCTACGCCGTGCTTACCGGTAATCGCCGACTGCTCGCCGACCGCGTTGTTGTTCACCACGTCGGCATTGACCTTGAGCTGCCCTTGGCGACCCGCCAGCCCGGTGATGCTGTCTTTCACCGCGCCGCCGACGGTGCGTGCACCGCGATCCCACAGCGGGCCCTGCGGCTTCTCGCCGGCCGGCGTTGCCGGCAGCGTCACTTTGCCGTCGGCCTTGCTGAAGCTGACCGCGCCGGTGGTGTCCTGCTGCGGATCGAGACGACGCGCCACGCTGTTGTACTTGTCGGTGGTGGCGTCGGCCACTTTATTCACCCCGGCGTCCAGTTTCTCTTTCACTTTCCCGGCGTAGCGCGGCGTGCCCACCTTCGACAGCTTGGAGGTGATGCTGCTGCCCGGATCGTTGCTGTGGCTCAGGCCGGCATCCACCTCCACCTTCACGCCTTTCTCGACGTCCTTGCGGCTTTCAACGCGCAGATCGCCGCCCACCTTGCCCTGTACGCTGTCGGCATCGACGCGCGCCCCGGCGAGGCGGGTATCCTTGCCGCTGTTGAGCGCCACGTCGCCCGCGGTGATGCCGGTGTTGGCGTGGGTGGTTTTATCCTGCTGTTCCACGCCGACCTTCAGACCGGCGCCCAGCGTATGGGTGTCTTTGCCGGTGTTCGGATCGACCTTGCCGTTGGCGTCCTTGTTGAACGTTTGGCCGCCTTTGGCGTTGGCTTTGATGCCCAGGCTCCAGTTGTCCTTGTGCTGCTCGTTCTTGGCGGACTCCAGCAGGATGCCGCCGTTTTTCGCCTCGAGCGCGGCGCTGCCGCCGCTGACCTTGGCGCCCTGCAGATGCAGCGCGTCATCGCCTTTGCCGCCGGCGGACAGGGTGACCTTGCCGTCTGAGGCTAGCGTGGCGCCCTGGCGTTCGGTCGCGGACTCATTCACCTTGGCGATGTCGAAGGCGCCGCCGGCGGAGAGGCTGCCGCCGGTTTTTTCCTTGCTGTCGCTGCTGCCGGCGCCCAGATCGAGATTGCCGGACAGCTGGTTCTCCTTACGCGTTTGGGTCGATTCCGCCGCCTGCAGCGCAACCTTGTTGCCCGCGCTCAGGGTGACGTCGCCCTGGCTCTTGACGTTGGTGCCCTGCAGCGTCAGATCGCGGCCCGCCTTCAGCTCCACGCCCTGTTGGCCGCTGACGTTGCCGACCTGCGCGGTGCTGCTGTTGCTTTCGCCGCTGCGGGTGCCGCCGCCGAAGCCGGCGCCGAAGTTTTTGCTGTCGGCGGTGAAACCGCCCTTGGCGGAGGCTTTGACGTTGAAACCGCTGTGGTTTTCGCTCTGCTTATCGCTGGCCTGATCAAAGCGAATATCGCCGCCGGCGTTGACGGCGGTTTTACCGCTGCCGCCGTTCAGCGCGGTGCCCTGATAGACCGCATCTTGTTTCACATTGACGTTGATGCCGTTGGCCGCGTCGATCGTGCCGGTCACCGCCTGGCTGGCGTTGCTGTTGCTGCGCTGGGTGCCGCCTTCGCCCTTGGCGTCTACGGTCAGATCGCTGCCGGTGGAGGTGTAGACGCGCACGCCGGCGCTGCCGCGGGTATCGCGGTTCTGCTCTTCCTGGCGGTTCGCCGCGGCTTCGCTGCGGTGGCTGTCCGCCGTCAGCGTGACCGCGCCTTTGCTCGCCTGATACTGCGTGCCCTGATCGCGCACTTCGCCTTTGGCGTTGATGTCGATGCTGCCGGCTTTCACCGAGCTGACCACCGCCTGCGAGCTGCTGCTGCGTTTTTCGCTGCTGCCGCCCTGCGCGCCGATATCCAGGCCGACGTTAGGCGCGCCGATGCCGCCGATGTCGTTGATGACGCCGGTGGCGTCCAGCTTGGCCGCCTTGCCGACCGCGCGCTCGACCGGGCGGGTCACGGCGCTGTAATCGACGTTGGCGCCGATGTTCACGCCGACGTCGGTTTTGGTGGTGGTGCTGCTGGCGGTGTCGGCGGCGGCCAGGTGATCGACGCCCGCGGCGTTCTCTTTGTAGGCGCCGCCGACGCTGTGCTGCGCGCCTTGCTGGGTCAGCTTGTCACGGGCGTTGACAGTCAGGTTGCCTTTGACGTCGCTGCCGGAGGTGACCGCCTTGCTGTTCTGCGCCTGCGTTTTGCTGTTCTCGTAGCCGGCTTCCACGCCGCTGCCGAGCTTGTCGATGCCGCCGGTGTAATAGAAACCGCCGCCGATCTTGGTCTGCTCGGTGTTCGAGGTGGTTTTGTCGTCGGCCGCCAGGAACGAGACCTTGTTGCCGCTGACGCTGGCGTCGCCTTTGTCGGCGACCAGTTTGGAGCCGCTGAAGGTCACGTCCTTCTCCGCCTCGAGCTTCACGCTGCCGCCGCTGAGGGTCGAGGCGCGGTTTTCGGTGCGGGTGGTTTTCTCGCTGTCGCGGGTGTGTTCGATGCGCAAACCGGCGCGGTATTGCTTGTCGCCGGCTTCTTTGGCGTAGCCGTTGACGGTCAGCGCGGTCTTCTGCTCATCGATTTTTTGCTGCTGTTCGGCGGCCTTGACGTTGATGTTGCCGGTCTGCGACGTCACGCTCAGCTCGCCGCCGCTGGTGATCTGACTGCCGATGACGTCGGTATCCTTACGGCTGACCAGCTTCAGGTTGGTGTCAGACTTCAACTCGCTGGCGGTGCTGCTCTGGTAGCGGTTGTCGGCCTTGTGCGAACTGCTGGTGATGTTGAAGGCGGTGCCGGTGCGCGCATCGATTTTGTCTACGGTGGTGCTCAGCGCGTTGTCGATGCGCAGGCCGCCCTGGGTGGCGGTGACCAGGCCGCCTTCCTTGCCGCGCGCCTTGCTGCCGGTGATGGTGACGCCCTGCTGGCCGTTCAGGCGCAGGGTGCCGTCGCTGGTCAGCTCGGAGGCGTGGCTGATCTCGCGGCGGTTGCTGTTGTTTTTGTTGTCGCCGCCGCCGATGCCGCCCCAGGAGGTTTTGTCATCGCGTACCGCTTTGGCGTTGGCGGTTTTCTGCACCCCGACCTGGATCTGGCTGTCTGCGTCGATCGTCAGATCGCGCTGGGCGTGGACCTTGGCGCCCTGGGTAGTGACATTGCGGCCGGCTTTCAAGGTCAGTTCGCCCTGGCTACGCAGTTCGCTGGCCTTCAGGCTCTCACTTTCGTCGCTGCTGCTCCAGCTGCCGGTGCGCAGGCTGGAAGTGTGATTGCGCTGGTAGCCGCGTTCGGTGGACTTATCCTTCTCCACCAGCCCGGCGAGATGCACGTCGCGCGCCGCTTTGACGCTCAGCGCCCGATCGGCGCTGACGTTGGCGCCCAACAGGTTCACGTCTTCCCGGGTACTGACGAGTTTGGCGCTGCCGCTGGCGGCGACGGTGCTGCCCGCCTGCTGCTGCTGCTCGCGTTCACGGGTGACGTCGTATTGCCAGGAGTAGAACCAGCGGTCGTCGGTGTGGCCCTGGGTCTGTTTCAGCTGCTGACCGTCGAGCGTCAGCTTGCCACCCTGCAGCGTGATGTCTTCGCCGCGAATATCGGTGGCGGTGAGGTGCGCATGGTTATCCGCCACCAGACTGATGTTCTTGCCTTTCAGCTCGGTGCGGGTCAGCTTCTGGCTGCTGCTGCGGTCGTTGACGTAGATGCCGCCACGGTAGTTCTGGTAGTTCTCGCCGCCGTTGCGGTTGCTGCTGGCGTCGTCAACGCGGCTTTCGCTGCGAATATCGTAGGCTTTCACCTTGAGATCGTCGCGGGCGGCCAGCGTGCCGGCCAGCTTCACGCCGCTGCCCTGCGCGGTGTTGATGATGTTGATGCGCCCGGCCTGCATGCTGCCGAGGTAGTAGCTGTCCAGCGCCGTGGTCGGTTGTACGCTGGCCAGCACCTTGCCGTCGCGCGCCACGCGGTTAAGGCCGCTGATGGCGTTGATCGCCGCCGGCGTCACGCTGCCGTTGCGATGGGTGAAGTCTTGCACGATCACGTCGCCGCGGCTGTCTATCTTCGGTGCGATCAGATCCAGCACGCCGCCGGCGTTCAGGACGCCGTTGAGGCTCAGGGTATTGCGGTTGTCCAGGGTGCTGTAGCCCTGCAGCAGGCCGTTCTCCACCAGCGGGTTGCCGACCACCAGCGAGGAGCGGCTGGTGTTGATGAACCCGCAGCCCTGGCAGCTGATGCCGTTCGGGTTGGCCAGCACGTAGTCGGCCGCCATGCCGAAGATCTCTTGCTGGCCGTGCAGCAGAGAAGGGTTACGGCCGATCACTTCGTTGAGAATGACGCTGGCTTCGCGTCCGCCCAGATTGGGGTTCGCGCCCAGTTGGCCGGCCAGCTGCGACAGCCCCGCCTCGCGGGAGTTGTTCAGCACTGCGCCGGGCTGGTTGACGTTAAAGTCCTGGTATTGGTTGTGCGACAGCCCGTTGCCGTTCGGCGCGACGATGTCGACCACCTGCGCGCCGGTCGCGGCGGTGGAAACGCCGGGGCCGTTGGCGCCGTTGGCCGCCACGATCTCCGCGGCGTAGGCGCCGGCGGAAGCGGCGAGAATAATCGCCAGCGCGGCGGCCAGTTTGCCCGCTGCTGAAAGCCTGAAGTTATTATTTTTCATCCATGTTTCTCCGTATATTGCCGTGGGGTCCTGCAAAACTGCTGATTAAAAGGTGTAAGAAAAGCGCGCCAGTACCTGAACGGGATCTTCCGGCGTGGCGTGATTCGACAAGATCCAGCCGCGGCTGACCTCGAGATCGACCAGCGCCTGCCGATAGCGCAACGTGGCGCCGCTGCTCAGGCCGGCGCTGCTGCGCCACCCCGAGCTGTCCTGGCGCGGCAAAATGCGGCCGACGTCGGCGCCGAGGCGCGGCGTCAGCGTGGTGGCACCCAGATTGAAGCTGCGCGACAGCGTGTTCTGCAGATACCAGCCGTTGTCGCCTGACTGGGTGCTGCGGCTGAAGCCGCGCACGGCGCTGCGATCGGTAAGGCTCAGCCACTCCACGCCGGGCAGCGGGTCGCGGCTGTACTGGCCGTAGAACAGGTTGTTGAGCTGATAGGTGGCGTCACCCAGGTGAAGGCGCTGGCTGAGGTTGGCGAACAGCTTGCCTTTGGTGAACTGGCTGTCGAGGTGCACCGAGCTTGGATGGCGACCGGCCCCCAGCCACGGCAGGCCCTGTTCGACGCTGAGGTTGGCGCTGAACACCCCGTTGGGCAGAATTTGCAGGTGGCTGGCGCTCAGTTCGGCCAGGGTCAGGGTGGGGCTGCTGACCTCGAGGCGCACGCTTTCGAAGTAGTTGTCGATGCGTTTGTAGGTCAACTGACCGCTCAGGCTGTCTATCTGATCGCGATCGCGGTAAAACACGTAGTCGCTGCGCAGCCCGTACTGCTGGGTCTGGCCGTGCAGTTTGACCAGGTTGTGCGGCAGCTGCTGGTGGTTCTCATAGGAGGAGAAGCTGGCGAACCCGCTGAAGGTGAACGCGCCGTACGGCAGCGAATAGAGCAGGGTATAGGCGCGGTTATAGCGGTGAGCCGGGTTTTCCAGCGTGCTGTTGGCGTTCAGGCTGACGAAGTCCGACAGGCCGAATGGGCTGTCCAGCGTGGCGGTGGCGCGAGCCAGCCACTGGCCGGTGCTTTTTTGGCCGTAATTATCCGTGCCGACGGTAATCAGCCAGGGCTTGGCATGCTGATTGCGCAAACGAATGACCGAACCGCCAACCTGGCGGCCGGGCAATATATCCAGCTTGGTGGTATTCGATTGCAAACGGTTGGCCTGATCCAATCCCTGGTCGAGCTCGGTTAATTTCAACGGTTTGCCTTCCAGCCCTGGAAATAATAAACGGCTGTTGACCCAGCGATCGCCGCCTTCTATTTTCTCGATAAATCCTTCGGTGACGCTTAATCCCAATTCTCCCTGTGAATTAGGGCGAACAATTTGTACGCGCGCGGTGATATAGCCTTTTTGCACATAAAGGCGCGTTAATTCACGGGTCAGGCGATTGATATCGTTGCTGCTGATGCACTGTTCCGGCAGCGCGCTCAGGGCGGATAAATCGGCCGGCGAGAGCAGGGTGACGCCCTGCAGATAAACGCCGGCGATCGGCAGGCACTGCGCGGACTGCGGCAGGGCGGGCGCGGCCGGTTCCGGCTCCGCCAGCAAGCGTTGCTGCTTCAGCTGCTGGTAGCGGCGTTGCTCAATCAACTGGTTGACTTCACGCGTGCTGTCTTGCAGCGCGCGGCGCGACTCCCCCATCGACATATCCCGCATCATGTGGGCGTCCGGCAGGGTTTCGGCGGAAAGGGCCGTGCTGACCAACAGCGTCAAAGCGGTGATTTTTTTTATCATTGTAATCCATTATGAGAGGCCGCCGGGGCAGCCAGCCCAATCCATGAGGTTAACCACGGGCGGCCGACGGCCGGCCCGAAATAATGAGCGACATGCACATTGCGAGGTATCTTGATTTGCCGCGGCAAATAAGACGGTGGGTATATATCTAAATAATAATTAGGCTGCTTCTTTTATGGCGGGCAACCCTGGTGACTTAATTAATTAAAAAAAGTAGAACGTCTCTTCCTCTTGCCAACATTATCGGCATGGATAGGAAGAATCTGAATTTTTATTTTTCACGGATGATAGGGTATGAGGGGAATTATGACAATCCGACCAGTGGGAAATACGAAATTTCTCAGGAAAGAAAAGGGACGCAATTGTTTGCGTCCCTACAGGCGGTTTATTTTTTCTTGATGGGGCGGCCGGACCAATAGCCCGCCAGCAGCGAACCGGAAAGGTTGTGCCAGACCGAGAACAGCGCACCCGGCAGCGCGGCCAGCGGTGAGAAGTAGATTTTGCCCAGCGTGGCCGCCAGCCCGGAGTTCTGCATGCCGACTTCGATCGCCAGCGTGCGGCAGGTGGATTCGTCGAAGCCGAACAGCTTGCCGCCCCAATAGCCGCTCAGCAGACCGATGCCGTTGTGCAGGATCACCGCGACGATCACCACCAGACCGACCGAGGCGATATGGTTTTGGCTGCCCGCCACCACCGCGCTGATGATCGCCAGGATGCACACCATCGACAGCGCCGGCAGCAGCGGCTCGATGCGTTTCACCGCCTTGGTCAGGGTATGGTGGACGATCAGGCCCAGGCCGATCGGGATCACCACGATCTGCAGAATGCTCAGCAGCATGCCCATGATATCGACGCTGATTTCGGCGTCGACGTACAAACGGGTCAGCAGCGGCGTGGCGAACACGCCCACCAGCGTCGAGACCGCCGAGATGGTCACCGACAGCGCCACGTCACCCTTGGCCAGATAGATCATCACGTTGGAGGCGGTGCCGCTGGCCACGCTGCCCACCAGCACCATGCCGGCGGACAGATCCGGCGGCATGCGGAACAGCATCGCCAGGATCCAGGCCGCCAGCGGCATGATCAGATAGTGCAGGAAGATGCCGGCCGCCACCGGGCCGGGGCGCGCCAGCACGCGTTTGAAGTCGTCCAGCCGCAGCGTAACGCCCATGGCGAACATGATCAGCATCAGCAGCGGGCTGACGTAGGGGCCGATGCCGGTAAAGGTGGTCGGCGTGTAATAGGCGGCGACGGACAGCAGTATCGCCCACAGGGGGAATAAACGCGTGAGTAATGCCAACATGCAGGTTTTCCTTAGCCAGATTGAGAACGGTGGGTGTGGTTGTGTTTTTTGCGGGTTCAACATGCTGAACCCCTGCCGGTTTTGAACGGATTTTTTAGACGCAGGGGCGCAGCGTGCTGCGCCCGCAATCGGGGATAATGACTTATTCGAACAGGTTGTGATGCAGGGTACGCACCACCTGTTCGGCTTCTTCGCCCGGCACCAGGAAGCACAGGTTATAGCTGCTGGCGCCGTAGCAGATCAGGCGGATATTGAACGGATCGAGCACGCCGAACACCTCTTTGCCCACGCCGCAGGCGCGCGACAGCTGGTTGCCGATGATCGCCACCAGCGCCAGGTTTTCTTCCACTTCCACCCGGCACAGCGACGACAGCTCGGTCAGCAGCGAGGTGGTCAGCAGGCTGCCGCCAACGGAGGTGGCGCCGGTGGTGTCCATGGTCAGCGCAATGCTGACCTCCGAGGTGGTGATCAGATCGACGGAGACGTTGTGGCGCGCCAGAATGTTGAACACCTCCGCCAGGAAGCCGCGCGCGTGCAGCATGTTCAGGCTGTGCAGCGTCAGCAGCGTTTGCTTGCGACGCAGCGCCAGCGCACGGAACAGCGGCGGATTCTCGGTGGTGTTGCACACCAGCGTGCCGCCGGCCGCCGGATCCTTGCTGGAGCCGACGAACACCGGAATGTCGCTGCGCACCGCCGGCAACAGGGTGGCCGGATGCAGCACCTTGGCGCCGAAGGTGGCCATTTCCGCCGCCTCTTCGAAACCGATTTTGTCGATGCGCTTGGCCGCCGGCACCACGCGCGGATCGGTGGTGTAGATGCCCGGCACGTCGGTCCAGATATCTACCCGGCCAACGCCGAGCGCCTCGCCGAGCAGCGCGGCGGTATAGTCGCTGCCGCCGCGGCCGAGCGTGGTGGTGCGGCCTTTCGGCTCGCTGCCGATAAAGCCCTGGGTGACCACCAGCGCTTCCTGCAGGCGCGGCTGCAACTGCGCCCGGGCCAGTTCGCTGAGCGCGGCGCTGTCCGGCACGGCGCGGCCGAAGTGATCGTCGGTGCGCATCACTTTGCGCACATCGAACCATTCGGCCTGCACGTTGCGGGCGCGCAGGATTTCAACGAACAGCAGGGTGGACATCAGCTCCCCATGGCTGACCAGTTCGTCGGTCAACGCCGTCGAGGTGGCCAGCGACGCGGCTTCCGACAGCATGGCGATGTTTTCCAGCAGGCGGTCGATCTCTTCGCGGATCACCGCCGGCGCCGTGAGGCGATCGAGGATGGCGTACTGGATGCGGCGGATCTCATCAAGCCGGTAGTTGCGCTTGTCGGCCTCGCAACCCTCGGCCAGGGCGACCAACAGGTTGGTGACGCCCGCCGAGGCGGACAACACCACCAGGCGGACCTGCGGGTTGGCCAGCACGACGTCGGCGCTGCGGTTCATGGCTTCAAAGTCGGCGACGCTGGTGCCGCCGAATTTGGCTACCACGGTGGAATTCTGGGGTGCTGCTTGGTTCATCTAGAAACCTCGTGTCAGGGATGCCCGTTTGGGGGCACTGTAACTCCATAGCCTTGGCACAAGGGGAGAGCGGTAAACAGGGGGCAGGCGTAGAGGTCAGGCTACGATACACCCAGAAGCGCCCCACCTTGTCGATCGCCCTGCGGGCGATCCCCTGGTGACAACCCAGGGGATTCAGCCCCTGTAGTCGATAGGATAATGGCCGGCCATTATCCTACCTCGGCGTCGCTCCCCCTCGGGTGCCGTCAACGGAGAAACGGCTCCTCTGACACTCTACCTGGGCGACGCGCCTCTTCTGGCTTGCGCACCGGGTGCGCAAGTAGGCTGTTAGGAATAGCCGGTTATCGCCATTCTGTCAACGTACAGACGGTGAGGGATTTTCATCTTGCACCAGCGCGATAAGCGTACAGGGCATCGCGGGCGTGGAACCGGCGCCAATCGGTTGCAGAGAACCGTCTTCCTTTTGGCTGAATAACGGAATAACGCCCTGATGTTTCTCCAAATACTCCAGCCAACCGAAATTTTCGTTCAATTTGGTCGCTTTGATGGTGGCTCCCCTGGCGAGCAGGCTGCTCAGGCGGCCGTAGGTGGCTTCCTGATTAAATAAAATTTCATGCCGGCGGAAACGCGAGCTTTCCGCGCTGGCGCCGCGCCCTTTCAGCGGCGCACCCGAACGGATGGCAAACACGTGATCCTCGCCGAAGAGATGACCGAAGTGGTAGACCGCCAGCGCGTTCTGGTGGCGATTGGGCGACAGCGCCAGCACCTGGGCGATATTGCTCAGATCGAGATAGTTCTCGGCGTGTTCGGAGTAGGCGTGGCCATAGTAGGCCGGGATGCCTTCCATGCGCGCCTGGCGGTAGTATTCCCAGCTGCTGTCGGTGACGATTACCGGCACGTTTAGCTTGATCAGCGCCTGCGCCAGCATGCGCGCCACGCTGTTGGCGCCGACGATCAGCACGCCGCGCGGCTTTTGCTGCTGCACCCGCAGCCAGCGCGCCATCATCCCGCTGGTCAGGCTTTGCAGCACCACGGTGCCGATGATGATGGCGAACACCACGGTCACCAGCCGGTCGGCGCCCTGGTAGCCGCTGCGCTGCAGCGTCAGCGCGAACAGCGAGCTGACCGCCGCGGCGACGATGCCGCGCGGGGCGATCCAGCACAGCAACAGCCGATCGCGCCAGTGCAGGGAAGAGCGCCAGGTCGACACCGCGATGCACAGCGGCCGGGCGATGAACTGCACCACCAGCAGCAGCAGGAGCAGCGGCCAACCCATGTTCCACAGCGCCTGGATATCGAGCCGCGCCGCCAGAATGATGAACAGCGCCGAGATCAGGATCGCCGACAGCTCCTCTTTGAACGCCAGAATATCGCTGGTGTCCACGTCGCGCATGTTGGCCAGCCAGATGCCCATCACCGTGACGGTCAGCAGGCCGGATTCGTCGGCGATGGCGTTGGAAACGCCGAAGGCGGTCAGCATGATCGCCAGCACCGCCAGGTTCTGCAGGTAGCGCGGCAGCCAGACGCGGCGCAGCGCCAGGCCGAGCAGGTAGCCGAACAGCGCGCCGGCGATCAGGCCGACGGCGGCGGTCATGCCCAGCGTCCAAAACAGATGGGTATAGGACTCCGCATTCTGTTTCAGCACGATGAATTCGAACACCAGCAGGGTGAAGATGGCGCCGACCGGATCGATGACGATCCCTTCCCAGCGCAGCACCTGGTTAATGTTGGCGTTTGGCCGCACCACGCGCATCAGCGGGGCGATCACCGTCGGCCCGGTCACCACCGTCACCGCGCCGATCAGAGCCGCCAGCTCCGGCGGGAAATCCAGCAGCCACCAGCTGGCGAGGCTGATGACCAGAAAGGTGACCAGCATGCCGACGGTGACCAGATTGCGCACCACGCCGCCGAGGCCGCGTATCTCCTCGAAACGCAGCGTCAGCGCCCCTTCGAACAGGATGATCGCCACCGACAGCGACACCAGCGGAAACAGCAGATCGCCGAACAGCAGATCCGGCTGCACCAGATGCACCGTCGGGCCGAGCACGATGCCGAACAGCAACAACG
The DNA here is from genome assembly GCF_052169135.1 of Serratia sp. CY32780. NCBI lineage: Bacteria > Pseudomonadati > Pseudomonadota > Gammaproteobacteria > Enterobacterales > Yersiniaceae > Serratia > Serratia sp. CY32780. Next base: position 55,133 of record NZ_JBJNLI010000009.1, on the reverse strand, counting down.
GCAAAATGGCCGGCAGGCGCAGCAGCCAGGCCAGCCACTGCGCCAGCAGCGACGCCAGGCCGATAAGCACCAACATGAGCGGGGCAGATAATTCCATAAGCGAGATCCCTTTCAAATGACGAAATAAGCAACAATGACACAGCCTGATGACAATTCGGCAACCCCGATAACAGGCCGTTAGCCAAAAGTATAGAGTGAAAGCTGAAACGAGGCGGCACTGCGTTGACAGTTAGCGCCTATCGCAAGAAAAGAGATCATAATCACAGTCGAACAGGCTACAATCGGACAACGCGTCATTTTTATTCTCAAGCCTAAGAGTGTTGCTATGAAAAATATCAATCCTAGTCAAACCGCTGCTTGGCAAGCCCTGCAGCAACATTATGCACAGATGAAAGACGTACGGATCGCCGACCTGTTCGCCCAGGACAGCGATCGTTTCTCCAGGTTCTCCGCGACCTTCAACGACCAAATGTTGGTGGACTATTCCAAGAACCGTATCACGCAGGAAACCCTGGAGAAGCTGCAGGCGCTGGCGAAAGAAACCGATCTGCAAGGCGCCATCAAATCGATGTTCGCCGGTGAGAAAATCAACCGCACCGAAGATCGCGCGGTGCTGCACATTGCCCTGCGCAACCGCAGCAACAGCCCGATCCTGGTCGACGGCAAAGACGTGATGCCGGAAGTGAACGCGGTGCTGGCCAAGATCAAACAGTTCTGCGCGCGCGTCATCGGCGGCGAGTGGAAAGGCTACACCGGCAAACCGATCACCGACGTGGTGAACATCGGCATCGGCGGTTCGGATCTCGGCCCTTACATGGTGACCGAAGCGCTGCGCCCGTATAAAAACCACCTGAACATGCACTTCGTCTCCAACGTCGACGGCACCCATATCGCCGAAACGCTGCAGTCGCTGAACCCGGAAACCACGCTGTTCCTGGTGGCCTCCAAAACCTTCACCACTCAGGAAACCATGACCAACGCCCACAGCGCGCGCGACTGGTTCTTGAGCAGCGCCGCCGATCAACAACACGTGGCCAAGCACTTCGCCGCGCTGTCCACCAACGGCAAAGCGGTGGCCGAGTTCGGCATCGATACCGACAACATGTTCGAATTCTGGGACTGGGTAGGGGGCCGTTACTCCCTGTGGTCGGCGATCGGTCTGTCGATCGCGCTGTCCATCGGTTATGACAACTTCGAGCAGCTGCTGAGCGGCGCGCACGCCATGGACAAGCACTTCGCCGAAACGCCGGCGGAGAAGAACCTGCCGGTGCTGCTGGCGCTGATCGGTATCTGGTACAACAACTTCTTCGGCGCCGAAACCGAAGCCATTCTGCCGTACGATCAGTACATGCACCGTTTTGCCGCTTACTTCCAGCAGGGCAACATGGAATCCAACGGCAAGTACGTCGATCGCAACGGCAATCCGGTGGATTATCAGACCGGCCCTATCATTTGGGGCGAGCCGGGCACCAACGGCCAGCATGCGTTCTACCAGCTGATCCACCAGGGCACCAAGCTGGTGCCTTGCGACTTCATCGCGCCGGCCATCAGCCATAATCCGCTGGGCGATCATCACGCCAAACTGCTGTCCAACTTCTTCGCTCAGACCGAAGCGCTGGCGTTCGGCAAGTCGCTGGACGTGGTGGAGGCCGAGTTCGCGGCGCAGGGTAAAACCCCTGAGCAGGTCAAGCACGTGGCGCCGTTCAAAGTGTTTGAAGGCAACCGCCCGACCAACTCGATCCTGCTGCGCGAAATCACCCCGTTCAGCCTGGGCAGCCTGATCGCGCTGTACGAGCACAAGATCTTCACCCAGGGCGCGATCCTGAACATCTTCACCTTCGATCAGTGGGGCGTGGAGCTGGGCAAACAGCTGGCTAACCGCATCCTGCCGGAGCTGGCGGGCAGCGAGAAAATCAGCAGCCACGACAGCTCGACCAATGCGCTGATCAACCGCTTCAAGGAATGGCGCTAAGCGCCTGAGCTGAAGCCAATAAAAAACCCGCCGCGGCGGGTTTTTTTACGTCTGCAAAAAATTACAGGTTGATCGGCACTTCGAAGCTGACGCCGGCGCCCACGTCGTCGGCGGTGCTGTGATCGCTGTTGGTGTACCACAGGCTGGTATCGAATTTAACCTGAGAATCGAAGCTGTAACCCCAGCCGAGCTGAATGCCTTTCAGCGTATCGGAACGCGGGAACGCCCGGTTGATGGTTTGGTTGTTCGGATTCACCTTGGCGTACACCAGACGGGTGCTCCAACGCTGGCCGTCGTCCAGCACCATTTCCACGCGGCCGGACAGCATCTGACCGTCGCCGCCCATCGCATGGCCCAGCGGGTAACCTTGCTGGTAGTAACCGCCCCGATAGATGTAGTGGTTGTACATCACGTTGTTGGCGTTGCCGTTAGAGCGGGTATCAGTACCTTCGATATGCCAGTTGATCGTGGTCGGGCCCCATTCCGGATGGCCTTCAAGCCCCAGCATGTAGGCGTTATGCGAAGGCAACATGCCTGCTTCATCTTCACCGGTGATCTGGCCATACAGGCTGACCGGCATGCCGATGAGCGGCTGCAGCTTGAGTTTGAAGTCAAAACCGCCCAACTGGTTGCCCGGATCGTTTTTCGGATCGCCGGTATTGTCGTTGCCGGTGACGCCATCCCAGAAGGAACTCCAGGAGTGCGGACGGCCATCACCACCCCACATCATGACGCGCGAAGCGCCCAACTCCAGGAAGTCGGTCGGCATCATGGTCAGGCGGCCACCGATCAGCTTGGTGTCCGGCACGGCAGCGTACTGCGACAGCTGGCCGGCGGACAACTGGTATTGCCAGCGGCCGATCCACGACAGCCACGGGGTTTCAAACGGCGATTGGTCGGCGCGCTGCAGCATAAAGCCGGCCACCGGGCGCGCGGCGTCGGAGCGGATCAGGCTGCCGTCGTAGCCCGGGCCCCACCACTGGGAAACCTCGCCGAAGGAGAGCCATTGGTTCCAGATTTTCACCGCGCCGTAGGAGCCGTTCATGTTGAATTTGGAGCCGTCGCTGACGCGCTGATCGCCTTCCACCGAGCCCTGCAGACGCACGTCCCAGAACTCGCCGTTGGCGCCGGCGCCGATGGTCAGGCGATCGTCGGCGTATTCGTTTTGGCCGAAGCCCTGCGGGGTGCCGGGTTTATCGGTCGAGGCGTAACCGCTGACGCGAATGTTGGCTTTCAGGGCATCGACGCGGCGTTGTACGCGGTCGATAACGTTTTTCTCGGTGTTGGTCACCGGCTTGGCCTGCGCGATAACGGAGCTGATCTCTTCCTGGCTCAGCGGCCAGGTGGACAGGCTGACGTTGATGACGCCGCGGTCAGACAGCCAGGCGAGATCGTTACGCAGATCGTTGTCAGGGGCTACCAGGCCGGCGGCGTGGCCGGACAATGCACAGGTAAACAGGCCCGCAGCGACCAGTCCGTTAAGTTTAGCGCGCATAAAGAATTCCCTTGTTAATTCGAGGTTATTGGTTTTATGTAAAGATCTCTGTGTCCCATGATAGTTGACATTTCGATTTGCTACAAATCTATAGGTCAGAAACATCTTATTATAACGTGATGAATTAAATGGGGTTTAAAGTGCTTTCGCGAGGGGTGGAATTTTTAGGACAATGCCTATATTGGCACGGTTGAATCATATACGCGGTATTCAGAGAGAGGTTTTATGGCAAAAACGTCGCGTTCGATAATGATAGCGAAGGGGCTGCAGCGGGTGCTGAACGTGGGCTTGCTGCTGCTGGCGGCCATTCTGGTGGTGTTTCTGGTCAAGGAAACCCTCCATCTGGCGAAGGTGTTATTTATCAACAGCGAAGAGTCGTCCTCTTACCTGTTGATTGAAGGCATTGTGATTTATTTCCTGTACTTTGAATTTATCGCCTTGATCGTCAAGTATTTTGAGTCGGGTTATCATTTCCCGCTGCGCTATTTTATTTACATTGGCATTACCGCGATTATTCGTTTGATTATCGTGGATCACAAAAACCCCATCGATACCCTGATCTACGCCGCGGCGATATTGGTGCTGGTGGTGACGCTTTATCTGGCCAACACCGATCGGCTGAAACGGGAGTAGCGGAGATAAAAATGGCGGCCAGAGGCCGCCAAAGACACAGGATTACCGCTATCGTGGAAAGACATCAAACGCACTGCAGTGGCACAAATTACCCCTTCACGCCGCCGGCCGTCAGGCCGCCAACCAGCCAGCGCTGCGCCAGCAGGAACACGGCGGTAATCGGTATCGCCGACAGCACCGCGGCGGCGGCGAAGTCGCCCCACAGGTAGTTCTGCGGGTTGAGATATTGCTGCATCCCCACCGCCAGCGTGTAGCTGTTCACATCGCGCAGCAGCAGCGATGCCACCGGCACTTCGGTGATGGCGGCGATAAACGACAGAATGAACACCACCGCCAGAATCGGCACCGACAGCGGCAGCAACACCAGACGGAACGCCTGCCACGGCGTGGCGCCGTCCAGCGCCGCCGCCTCTTCCAGCGAGTTGTCGATGGTTTCGAAATAGCCCTTGATGGTCCAGACGTGCAGCGCGATGCCGCCCATGTAGGCGAAGATCACGCCGCCGTGGGTGTTCAGGCCGATAAACGGAATGTACTGGCCCAGGCGATCGAACAGGGCATACAGCGCCACCAGCGACAGCACCGCCGGGAACATCTGGAAGATCAGCATGCTTTTCAGCAACGTGCTCTTGCCGCGAAAGCGCATGCGGGCGAAGGCGTAGGCGCAGGTGGTAGACAGCGTCACGATGCCGATGGCGGTGATCGCCGCGATCTTGACTGAGTTCCATAGCCACAGCAGCACCGGGAACGGCGGCGGCGTCACGCTGCCGTCGGCGTGGGTGACGCTAAAGCCGAGCGCCAGCCGCCAGTGATCCCAGGAGAGGGTTTCCGGTATCAGGCTGCCGGTGGCGAAGTTGCCGGAGCGCAGCGAAATGGCGACCACCATCAGCAGCGGGAACATGATCAGGGCGATAAAGCACAGCATCAAAATATGGGTGATCCACAGGCGCAGGCGCTGGGATTTGGGTTGAACCATGGCCATCGTCATTCTCCCTAATCGAAGTTCATCTTGCTGGCTTTCAAATTCAGGATCGCCAGCGCGCCCACCAACAGGAAGATCAGCGTGGCGATGGCGGCCGCCAGCCCGAAGTCTTGCCCGCCGCCGCCTTCGAAGGCGATGCGGTAGGTGTAGCTGACCAACAGATCGGTATAGCCGGCCGGCGTCGTGGTGCCGATCATGTCCGGGCCGCCGTTGGTCAGCAGCTGGATCAGCACGAAGTTGTTAAAGTTGAAGGCGAAGCTGGCGATCATCAGCGGCGTCAGCGGCTTGATCAGCAGCGGTAAGGTGATGCGGAAGAAGTTTTGCCACGGGTTGGCGCCGTCCATCGCCGAGGCCTCGTACAGATCGTCCGGGATCGCCTTCAGCAGCCCCATGCACAGGATCATCATGTACGGGTAGCCGAGCCAGGTGTTGACGATCAGGATCATGCTCTTGGCGGTGAGCGGATCGCTGAACCAGGCCGGTTTGATGCCGAACAGATGGCTGAGCATCATGTTGATCTCGCCGAAGCTCTGGTTGAACAAACCTTTGAAGATCAGGATCGAGATGAATGACGGCACCGCATAGGGCAGGATCAGCAGCACGCGGTAGATCGCCTTGCCTTTCAGCGCCTCCCACTGCACCACGCAGGCCAACACCATGCCGACCGCCACGGTGAGGATCACCGTCATCACCGAGAACACGATGGTCCAGATGAAGATCGACACGAACGGTTTCTTGATGCCCTCGTCCTGCAGCACCCGCAGGAAGTTCTTCCAGCCGGTGGTGACGGTATAGCCTGGGCTCAGGGTTTCCGGCGCCCAGCCGCCGTCGGCGTTGATCGCCTGATAGAAGCCGGTGTCGCCGTTCGGCCGATAGCGCACCTGGGTCTGGTTATTGGTCAGCGTGCTGCCGTCTTGGTCCAGCGCATACAGCGGGCGGGTGCCGGAGAACTGGCGCAGGGAGCTCATGCGCAATTCACCGCCGTCGGGCAGCTGCGCCACCAGCTGGCTCAGCGCCTGCCGGTTTTGGGTGATCACCCGCAGCGTGGCGCGCTCGCCCTGCGGCGCGGCGCTCTGCGCCGTCAGTTTCAGGGTTTGCGGCGCGGCGGCGTCGAGGCGGAAAGGCTCGGAGATCAGCGGTGCTTCGCCGTCCGGCGGCGTCAGCTGCAGGCGCCACTGCTGGTTTTCCGCCGGGTAGAGGCCGAAGGTAAAGGTTTTGCCGCTCTGGAACTGGCGCTGCATCAGCACCGATTGCGCGCGCTCGAAGGTCAGCTGGTTGGTGCTGCTGTAGTTGGTGAAGGCGATGGCGATGGTGCAAATCAGCGGGAACAGGACGAACAGCCCCATGCCGGCGACGCCGGGATACACATAGCGCCAGGCGTAGGCGCGGCGGTTGGCGAAGACGTAAAGCCCGGCGCTGACCAGGATCAGCGTCAGGATGGCGAACAGGTATTCACCCTGTGCATACATCAACACAATCAGGTAGCAGGTCACCAGGCTGAACAGGCTGACTACCAGCCATTTCAGCGCGTCGCTTTGCCACCACTTCGATTTTTTACGCGCAGGCGTCCCGGCGTGAGCGAATTGCATAGGGCGTTCCTTTCTGTGAAGCAACGGCGGGGCACCGTGGCACCCCGCACGACGTCGTTACTTGGTGATGCGGGTCTGCACGTCGTCCAGCGCGGCTTTCACCGTCTGACGGCCGCTGACGGCGTTGATCACCGCACTGCGTTCGGCGTACCAGAAGGCGCTCATCTGCGGGATGTTCGGCATGATTTCCCCGTTTTGCGAGTTCTGCATGGTGGCGGCGATCTTCGGATCTTTGGCCAGCGTTTCCTGGTAGGACTTCAGCGCCACCGCGCCCAGCGGCTTGTCTTTGTTGACGTCCGCCAGCCCTTCGTTGGTCAGCAGGTAGTTCTCGAGGAACTCGGTCGCCAGCTCTTTATTCGGGCTGGCGGCGTTGATGCCGGCGGTCAGCACGCCGACGAACGGCTTGGACGGTTTGCCTTTGAAGGTCGGCAGCAGCGTCACGCCGTAGTTGATTTTGCTCTGCTCGATGTTGTTCCAGGCCCACGGCCCGTTGATGGTCATCGCGGTCTGGCCTTTGTTGAACGCGGCTTCGGCGATTGAGTAGTCGGTATCGGCGTTGATGTGCTTGTTTTTCACCAGATCGACGATGAACTGCAGGCCGGCCTGCGAACCGGCGTTGGCAACGCCGACATCCTTGATGTTGTATTTGCCGTTTTCATACTTGAAGGCATAACCGCCGTCGGCGGCGATGATAGGCCAGGTGAAGTAGGGTTCCTGCAGGTTCCACATGATGGCGCTCTTGCCGTTGGCGCGCAGCTGCTTGTCCAGCGCCGGGATCTCTTCCCAGGTCTTCGGCGGCTGTTTGACCAGGTCTTTGTTGTAAATCAGCGACAGCGCCTCGACGGCGATCGGGTAGCCAATCAGCTTGCCGTCATAACGCACGGCGTCCCAGGTGAACGGGAACAGCTTGTCCTGTAAGGCTTTGGACGGGTGGATTTCGGCCAGCAGGCCGGACTGCGCATAGCCGCCAAAGCGGTCGTGGGCCCAGAAAATGATGTCAGGGCCATCGCCGGTGGCGGCCACCTGCGGGTATTTTTCTTCCAGCTTGTCCGGGTGTTCGACGGTGACCTTGATGCCGGTGTCTTTTTCGAATTTCTTGCCGACTTCGGCCAGGCCGTTATAGCCCTTGTCGCCGTTGATCCAGATAACCAGTTTGCCTTCCTCGATCTTGGCGAAGGCGGAAGAAGAGAGCACCAGGGTGGCCAGTGCCGAGAGCGCCAGCGTGCGGGCGAGGGTAATGCTGCGAGTCATAATCCAGTCCTTCTTTTTGTGGGCACATAAATCAAGGAGTGACGTTTCGCGGTAATAGTGGGTCACAACGCGACATATTCTCATCCTCCCCCCCTCTACGCCCCTGAGATGAGGAGTGTGATCCAGTTAACGTTGCGCTCTATTCTGTGGCGTCAGGCACAAAATAGGGGGGCGATTTTTGCCAGACGGATCACAGATTTGCCTTAAGCGCGGAACTTCTCATCGCCGCGGTCGTTCTCTCATCCTCCCGCCTCCTCCCCCATGAAAAATCCTGTTACGGATGATTACCCTTTCCGGCGACTCCCGCACTATCGGCCCATTGATTTTTAACGCCACGCGCAGCAGGGATACCGGATTTATGTCGTCAATGCCTATCGCCACTCAGCCCACCCTGTACCGGATCCATCCGGCCAGTTTCCGTGACGGAAACGGGGACGGCGTAGGCGACGCGCACGGCATGCTGGCGGCGCTGCCGTACCTGAAAGCGCTGTCGATCGACGGCCTGTTGCTGCCGCAGACGCTGGCGCCGGAGGCCGAGGCGACGGTGACGGCCGAAGGGCTGACGCTGTGGTATGGCGATGAAGCCAACCGCGTTCGCAATGCCGTCGCGCCGCAGCGGTTCGTCCACGGCGCGCTGGCGCTGGACGTGATGCCGTTCAGCGCGGAGAAGCTGGTGGCGGTGCTGCACGCCCGCCGCGCCACGTTGGCGGACAGCCTGTGGAGCACCGGCGACGCCGATCAGCCAAGAGTGGTCAGCCGCTGGGGGCAGGGCGACCTGCGTTCCGCCGCCGCCTTTTTGACGCTGTTGGCGATGTTGCCGGCGCCGATCTGCCTGTACCAGGGCGAGGAACTGGGGCTGCCGCATGCCGCCGGGCTGCAGGATCCGCGCGGCGCGCAAACGCCGATGCCGTGGCATGAAGCCCCCGAACAGGTCACCGCCGGCGAAATCAGCTGGTATCAACAGGTGGCGATCGAACACCGCGCATTGGCCATCAGCCGCCAACAGCACGACAGCCACTCCACCTTACGTTACTGCCAGGCGCTGTTGGCCCTGCGCCGTTCGCCGCTCATCCAGCGTGGCGAATTGAACGCGATCAGCCAGCGGGACGGCGTGGTGCGCTTACTTATTACCCATCAGGATCAATGCCTTGAAGCGCTGATAAACCTGCAGCCTTATACTCAGGCGGCCGCGCCGTCTGAGGCGACCTTGCCGTTGGCATGGCAGCACGGCGCGCAGCAAGAGGGTCATCAATGGGTTTTGGCGGGCTTTGCTTCCGCCATTTTCACACGACATGTTAACTGCGAAAGCAGGGGAGTAACGCATGGCTAGCGTGACACTGCGCAGCGTTTATAAGGCCTTCGGTGAGGCCGTGATTTCCAAAGACGTCAATCTGACCATCGAAGACGGCGAGTTTGTGGTGTTTGTCGGGCCGTCGGGCTGCGGTAAATCGACGCTGCTGCGCATGATCGCCGGGCTGGAGGACATCACCTCCGGCGACCTGCTGATCGGCGAGAAACGCATGAATGAGGTGCCGCCTTCCGAGCGCGGCATCGGCATGGTGTTCCAGTCCTACGCGCTGTATCCGCACCTGTCGGTGGCGGACAACATGTCGTTCGGCCTGAAGCTGGCCGGCGCCAGGAAAGCGGAAATCAATCAACGGGTGAATCAGGTTTCCGAGGTGCTGCAGCTGGCGCACCTGCTCGATCGGCGGCCGAAGGCGCTGTCCGGCGGGCAGCGTCAGCGCGTGGCGATCGGCCGCACGCTGGTGGCCGAGCCGGACGTGTTCCTGCTCGACGAACCGCTGTCCAACCTCGACGCCGCGCTGCGGGTGCAGATGCGCATCGAGATTTCCCGTCTGCACAAGCGCCTGCAGCGCACCATGATTTACGTCACCCACGATCAGGTCGAAGCGATGACGCTGGCCGACAAGATCGTGGTGCTAGACGCCGGTCGCGTGGCGCAGGTCGGCAAGCCGCTGGAATTGTACCACTACCCGGCCAACCGCTTCGTCGCCGGGTTTATCGGCTCGCCGAAGATGAACTTCCTGCCGGTCAAGGTGACCGCGGCGCAGCCGCAACAGGTGCAGGTCGAACTGCCCAACCGCCAGCTGGTCTGGCTGCCGGTGGAAGGCGAGGGCGTTCAGCCCGGCGCCAACCTGTCACTGGGCATTCGCCCTGAACATCTGCTGCCCGGCGAAGCCTCAGAAGTGCGGCTTACCGGCGACGTACAGGTGGTGGAGCAGCTCGGCAACGAGACGCAAATCCACATCCAAATCCCGGCCATCCGTCAAAACCTGGTGTACCGCCAGAATGACGTGGTGCTGGTAGAAGAAGGTGCCACATTCGCCATCGGCCTGCCGCCTCATCGTTGCCACCTGTTCCGTGAAGACGGTACGGCATGTAAACGGCTGCACCAGGAGCCGGGCGTTTAAAGCATCAAAGTCGGTATAACAGGAGAATAATGATGACTACTCTGCGCAAACTTCCTCTGGCACTGGCTGTCGCCGCCGGTGTTCTCTCTACTCAGGCGCTGGCCGTGGATTTTCACGGTTATGCCCGTTCCGGCATCGGCTGGACCGGCAGCGGCGGTGAGCAACAGTGCTTCAAGGCCACCGGCGCCGCGAGCAAATACCGTCTCGGCAACGAATGCGAAACCTATGCCGAGCTGAAGCTGGGGCAGGAAGTGTGGAAAGAAGGCGACAAGAGCTTCTATTTCGACACCAACCTGGCCTATTCGGTCTCGCAACGTTCCGACTGGGAAGACGTGACCCCGGGCTTCCGCGAAGTCAACGTGCAGGGTAAAAACCTGATCGACTGGCTGCCGGGCTCCACGCTGTGGGCCGGTAAGCGCTTCTATCAGCGTCATGACGTTCACATGATCGACTTCTACTACTGGGATATCTCCGGCCCGGGCGCCGGTCTGGAAAATATCGATCTGGGCTTCGGCAAGCTGTCCGCCGCCGTGACCCGCAACTCCGAATCCGGCGGCTCTTACGGCTACCTGGATAACGAATGGAAACAGCGCCCAACCGTCAACGACACCTTCGACCTGCGTCTGGCCGGCCTGGAGCTGAACCCGGGCGGCACGCTGGAGCTGGGCGTGGACTACGGCCGCGCCAATGCGCAGGATAACTATCGCCTGGCCGACGGCGCCAGCAAAGACGGCTGGATGTTCACCGCGGAACACACGCAGAGCATCCTGAACGGTTACAACAAGTTCGTGCTGCAGTACGCCACCGACTCGATGACCTCGCAGAACAACGGCCGCAACGAAGGCGCCACCATCGATAACAACGGCAAGATGATCCGCGTGCTGGATCACGGCGCCATCGACTTCAACGATCAATGGGCGCTGATGTACGTCGCCATGTTCCAGGACATCGACCGCGATAACAACAACGGCACCACCTGGTACACCGTGGGCGTGCGCCCGATGTACAAATGGACGCCGATCATGAGCACCCTGCTGGAAGCCGGCTATGACAACGTCAAATCCCAGCGCACCGGCGATCGCAACGGCCAGTATAAAGTGACCCTGGCGCAGCAGTGGCAGGCGGGCAACAGCATCTGGTCGCGTCCGGCCATCCGCCTGTTCGCCACCTACGCCAAGTGGGATGAGAAGTGGGGTTACGCCACCGGCGACGACACCGGGTATAACACCGGCACCGCTTACAACGACACCAGCATGCATACCTTCAGCCGCGGCAAGGATGACGAAGTCACCTTCGGCGCCCAGATGGAAATTTGGTGGTAACGACGACAGGGCGGGGAGGGCCATCGGCTCTCCCCCAACCGTATTCGCCGCGGCCGGATCTCTTGCCTGATCCGCCGCGGCGCTGAAAGAGGATATAACGATGAAAAAGAATCTGCTGTCACTCTGCCTGTCGCTGGCGCTGACCGTCGGCGCGCCTTTGGCGGCCAACGCCGAGACGCCAGCCAACGTTTCCGTCGCGCCGGCCATCAGCGCCGCCACGCTGCAAAGCCTGCCGTGGCAGCCGCTGCAGCCGCCGGTGTCGCAAGAGGTGAAGCTCGACGCCGTCAGCCCGCAGCTCAATCAGGGCGAAATTCAGGGGGCGATCGCCGCCTATACGCTGCCGGCCGATCGCGGTTCGCTGGAAGTGACGCTGAGCAGCCTCGCCAAAAACAATTCGCTTTATGCGCCGAGCGTGCTGGTGCTGGATGAGCATCTGCGCCCGGCGGCGTATTACCCGAGCAGCTATTTCCCGTATCAGCCGCCGGGGGCGATGTCCTCCGATCGCCTCGAAGGCACGCTGAAACTGACGCCGGCGCTCGGTCAAAAACAGATTTACCTGCTGGTGTACACCACCCACCAGGACTTGGCGAAAACCACGCAGCTGACCAACCCGGCCAAGGCCTACGCGCAGGGCGTGGGCAACGCGGTGCCGGATATCCCGGATCCGATCGCCGGCCACGCGACGACCGGCACGCTGAAGCTTAAGGTGACCGCGGAACAGGGCACCGGCAACGTGATGATCGGCATGCTGCAGCCTGCGCCGACCGTGGCGCCGGTGGTGGTGGGCTCGACCGCACCGGCCGCCGTGGCGGCGCCTGCGCCTGCGCCGGAGAAACCGGCGGAGCCGATGCTCAACGATACCGAAAGCTACTTCAATAACGGCATCAAGCAGGCGGTGAAGGCGGGCGATATCGACAAGGCGCTGAAGCTGATGAATGAGGCCGAGAAACTGGGCTCGACCACCGCGCGTAAAACGTTTATCAGCAGCGTTAAAGGCAAGGGGTAACACCCGGCGCTGCCGATGCTGGCTCGATGATTGGTGCGCTTTGGCGCACCTTTTTTCATCCGCGGGCCAGCGTTGCGCCGATCAACGCCAGCAGACGGGCGTTGTCCACCTGCTGCATGACGCGCACCGGCTTGCCCTGCGGCGCCGGCATGCCGACCGTCAGGCGCAGGCTGTCCGGCCGCCAGCGGCGTGAGCTGCCGCGCGTCAACGCCCCTTCCAGCGCCACATCCACATGAAACATCTCGGTGGTGACCAGCTGCGGCGCCAGCAGCCAGGCGATCACCAGCGCATCATGGATCCAGCAGCCCGGCAGGCGCCGCGTATGGCGCGAATAGTCGATCCACGGCTGCGTCGTGGCGCGCAAATAGCGGCACAGCGGGGTATCCGGCTGGGTCAACGCGGCCAGATCCGCCTGGGTCAGCATGGTCTGGGTGGTGACGTCCAGCGGCGCCAGCGTGATAGCGGCGCCGCTGTTCAACACCAGCCGCGCCGCTTCCGGATCCAGGCCGAAATTGGTGTCCTTGATATATCCCTCAACGTTGAACACGCCGCCCATGATCACGATCTCTTTCACCGCCTGCGCCATCTGCGGGTAAAGCTGCATGGCGTGCGCAACGTTGGTCAGCGGGCCGATCGCCGCCAGCGTGATCTCGCCGGGATGCCGGCAGATCAGTTCGCCGATGGCGATGGCGGCGTCCGGCGCGGGCGCGTTGGCCAGCGAGGGCGCGGGCAGGTCACGCCACAGCGCCGCCAGCTTAGGATCGGCGATCGGGCGGTCCAGGTGTGCGCGCCACGGCTCCGGCGGTTCGCTCAGGGCGCGCGCCGCGCCGAGGGCGACCGGCACCTGATAGCCGCTCTGCGCCAGCAGGTCGGTAGCGACGGCGAAGCCCACTTCGCGCGGGGTGTTGCCGGCCACGATGCTGATCAACTCCAGCTGCAGCTGCGGTTTGGCTGCCAGCGCCAGGGCCAGCGCCAGGCCGTCGTCGACGTTGGCGCCGGGAACGCCGTTGCCGGGATCGCAATCAATGATTAAACGCATATAAGGTGTCCTGAAAAACCGCTAACAGCCGCACGAACGGCGGATGCGCAGTTGAAAAGCGAATTCATGCAGCTCGGCGGGCGCGGCACCGGCGGCCAGCATGGCGATGGCCCGCTTGGCCATGGCGTCGATCGGCTGCTCGACCGCGCTGAGTGGCGGCACGCTGAATTCGGATTGCTGTGTGCCGTTAAAACAGATCAGCGCCAGATCGTCCGGCGCGCGCAGCCCATGCTCCGCCAGCGCCGACAGGCAGCCGAGCGCCTGCTGCTCGTTGGAGGTGAAAACGGCGCGCGGGCGCGGGCCTTGCACCAGGCGCTGGGTGGCCTGGTAACCGCCCTGGCGGGTGTAAGGCGCTTCGAAAATCCACGCGTCGCGTGGCGCGATGCCCGCCTCCAGCAGCGCATCGCGCCAGCCGTTCAGGCGATCCTGCGCGTTGAGCATGGTCAGCGGACCGATAAAAATGCCGATGTCGCGATAGCCGTGCTGCAGCAGATGGCGGGTCGCCTGGCAAGCGGCGTCGCGCTCGTCGACGCGGATGGCGCAAACGCCGGCCTGGCTGTCGATGGTGTCTATCATCACGCAGGGAGTGCCGGAAGCGCGGATCAGATCGAACCACGGGTGGCGATCGACGCTGGTGTACAGCAGGCCATCGACCTGGCGGCGCAGCAGGTTGTTGATAAGCTCATACTCGCGCTGACGATCGTCGCCGGCATCGCCCAGCAGCAGCACGCGGCCGCGGCTGAAGGCTTCCTGCTGCAGCGCCCGCGCCAGGGTGGCGAAGAACGGGTTGGAAATATCCGGCACCACCAGCCCGTAGGTTTGCGTGCTACCGGAGGCCAGCGCCCGCGCGATGTCGTTCGGCCGGTAGCCGGTCTGCTCGATCGCCGCCAGCACGCGCAGCCGGGTGGCTTTCGCCACCGGGCGCGGGCCGTTGTTGATCACGTAGCTGACCACGGCGACGGAGGTGCCCGCTACGCGGGCCACGTCGGCGCGGGTAACGCGTCGCGCGGAGTGATTATCCAAATTGAGATCCTGTTCGCCTTCTCGCTACGCGGCATCCTGCGGCAGATTGAGATCGCGGCCGCGGGTTTCGGGAGCAAAGAAGGTGGTGATTAAGCCGATGCCCGCCATTACAACAAAATAGGCGGCGACAGGCCACCAGTGACCGAAGCCGGAGAGCAGCGCGGTGGCGATCAGCGGCGCGGTGCCGCCGGAGAGGATCGAGCCGAGCTCCTTGGCGAACGCCATCTTGGAGTAGCGGTTCTTCACGCCGAACAGTTCGACGCCGTAGGCCGCCTGCACGCCGAAGATCCCCAGCGATGCGATGCACATGCCGACCACGATCACCGAGATGACGATCGCCGGTTCACGGCTGTCGAGCAGCCAGAACGCCGGGAAGGCGTACAGCACCAGCAGCAGGCAGAACCAGCGGTAGGTGACGCGGCGGCCGAAGCGATCGGACAGCCAGCCGGCCAGCGGGATCACCAGAAAACCGCACAGCGAGGCGATCAGCACCGCCAGCGCCGGCACCGATTTATCGACCATCAGCACCTTGGCGACGTAGCCGACGATAAAGCCCTGGCACAGATAGGAGGGGCCGTTTTCGCCGATGCGCAGGCCGAGCATCACCCAGAACGCTTTGGTGCGCTGCAGGTAGCTGCGTGAGTCCGGCGCGGCCTGAGCGGCGTCCAGCATGCGCTGGTGGTTTTGTTGCAGCTCGCGCTCGAACACCGGCGTTTCGCGCACGTGACGGCGCAGGTACAGCGCCACCCCGGCGATCAGAATGCTGGCGAGGAACGGAATGCGCCAGCCCCAGCTCATCAGATCTTCCTTGTCGAGTTGCAGCACCAGCAGCCATACCAGCGACGCCAGCAGGGTGCCGCTGTTGGAGCCGATGGCGATGATCGAGGCCACCAGCCCGCGCCGCTTGGCCGGCGCGTATTCCGCCAGCATCACCGCGCCGCCGGACAGCTCCGCGCCGGCGCCGAATCCCTGCGCGAAGCGCAGGATCACCAGGCAGGTGGGCGCCCAGACGCCGATTTGCGCATAGGACGGGATCAGGCCGATCAGCGTGGTAGAAATGCCCATCAGCGCCACGGTGGTGATCAGCACCACGCGGCGGCCTTTGCGATCGCCGATCCAGCCGAACACCAGCGCGCCGATCGGCCGCGCGACGAAACCGACTGAGTAGGTAGCGAAGCTGGCCAGCAGAGCGACCAGCGGCGTGGCCTCGGGGAAGAACACATCGCCGAACACCATGCCGGCCGCCAGGCCGTACAGCGCGAAGTCGACGTATTCCATGGCGGTGCCGAGCCAGCAGGAGAAGGTGGCGCGCCAAAATTGGCTGCGCCCCTCTTTGGTTGCCAGGCGTTCATCGGCCGCCAGCGCGGCGTCGGCGGTCTGTGGAGTGGCAAGCGTTGTTTCGCTCATGACGGTGCTATCCTCTTTTGTTCTGCGCCTGGAGGGGCGCGGTTAAAGATGGTTTCCCTGGTGCCGGCAACAAAGGTGTGCCGACAAATGATGTCGGACGCATGGCGATTCAACGCTGCGGTGTCAGAGTATCTACGCGCGTAGATAAAACAACGCGACAAAGATGAAACTTTGCAGGCGATCACAGAATCGTCATCGTGCCGGGGAACGAAGATAGAGAATACGGATGGCAAAAAGATGACAGAACCCCGGTTTTTCCGGCCGATAGGCCTGCCGTTTTCGCCACGAATCAGCCTGCCGCTTTCGCATTTCTGCGCTACAATGGGAGCCTGTTAACAGTTTGTATCGTCTGGCGCGCCGTACCGGCTGCGGTTCAGGCGAGGAGTAAAGCAATGTCTGGCATCAGGGATTCCATCCTGCCGCCGCTGGAGTGGTTGTCCGAACAGGATCCTCCGGCGCCCGCCGCCGTCAGCGACTGGCTGATGGAGTTAGGCTCCATGACCCGCCGATTTGAACGCCATTGCGCCCAGGTGCGCGTCGAACCGCAGCGCGAATGCTTCGTCACGCGCGAGGCGCTGGGCGACGAGGCGAAGCACCTGCCCGACAGCCCGCGCTACTGGCTGCGCGAAGTGGTGCTGCTGGGCGACGACCAGCCCTGGCTGCTGGGGCGCACGGTGATCCCGGAAAATACGCTGACCGGCCCCGACCAGGCGCTGGTGGATCTGGGCACGCTGCCGCTGGGGCGCTACCTGTTCAGCAGCGGCGAGCTGACCCGCGACTATATTCATATCGGCCGGCAGGACGCGCTGTGGGCGCGCCGTTCACGGCTGCGGCTGGCGGGCAAACCGCTGTTGCTGACCGAACTGTTTTTACCGGCTTCGCCGCTGTATTCAGCGGTTCCTGCATAAGAGAGGAGAGCAAGACCTTGGAGGGAAGCGTGATTCAAAGTAAATGGCGGGCTTACAGCCATTTGATGCGCATTGATAAACCGATTGGCACGCTGTTGCTGCTGTGGCCGACGCTGTGGGCGCTGTGGCTGGCCGGGAAAGGCGTGCCGCCGCTGTCGATTTTGCTGGTGTTCGTGCTCGGCGTGTTCCTGATGCGCGCCGCCGGTTGCGTGGTGAATGATTACGCCGATCGCGCGGTGGACGGCTACGTGAAACGCACCGCCGGGCGGCCGATGCCGAGCGGCCGGGTGAGCGCGAAAGAGGCCAAGGTGCTGTTCGTGGTGCTGGTGCTGGTCTCGTTCTGCCTGGTGTTGACGCTCAATGCGATGACCATTTGGCTGTCGCTGGCGGCGCTGGCGCTGGCCTGGGCGTACCCGTTCATGAAGCGGGTGACCAACCTGCCGCAGTTCGTGCTGGGCGCCGCGTTCGGCTGGGGCATTCCGATGGGCTATGCGGCGGTCAGCGAATCGCTGCCGCTCAGCTGCTGGCTGCTGCTGCTGGCCAACATCTGCTGGACGGTGGCCTACGACACGCTGTATGCGATGGTCGACCGCGACGATGACCTGAAGATCGGCATCAAATCCACCGCTATCCTGTTCGGCCGTTATGACAAGCTGATCGTCGGGCTGCTGCAGTTCGCGACGCTGCTGCTGCTGGTGTGGGTCGGTTATCTGGCGCAGCTCGGCGGGGCGTTTTACTGGTCACTGCTGCTGGCGGGTGCGCTGTTCATTCACCAGCAGAAACAGATCGCCGGCCGCGAGCGCGAGGCCTGCTTCAAGGCCTTCCTGCAGAACAACTATGTAGGGCTGGTGGTGTTCATCGGCATCGCGCTGAGCTATCTGCCGACGTAACGCTTCCCTTCCGCAAGAAAAAAGGCACCCCGAGGGTGCCTTTTGTGTTTCCGCGCCGGGCGAAATCACTCGTCTTTCTCTTCTTCCGCATCGGATTGCGGCAGGGCATTGGTCTCTTCCGGCATGTTGACGCTTTCGATGGTCAGCTTGATCTCCGGCGTGATCAGATCGCTCAGCATGTTGTACACCTCGAGGGTGTGCTCGCGGATCGCATCGCCGCTGTCGTTGATATAGCCTTCTTCGCGCAGCGTTGCCACCAGGGTGGAGAACACCGCCTTGTCGAAGAATTCCGGCGCGTTGATGCCGTGCAGCACCGACAGACGCTGCGCCATGATGCGGCTCTCTTTCTCCAGCGCGCCGCGGTTGATGCTCGGGTTGGCGCTGAGGATCGACATGGTGATGGCGTAGCGTTGCAGGGTTTCGCGCACCCCGGCGGCCAGCAGCTGCAGCGGGCGAATGCGCGCCGGGTTCAGCACCAGCTCGTCGCCTTTGTCGCAGATCAGCTGTTGACGGATCAGCTCGTCGATCACCGGCCGCAGCACCTCCGGCAGCTGTTCCTTGTCGTTATGCAGGAACAGCTCGGCTTTCAGCATCGGATAGATCATGCCGATTTGGCGCAGCAGCTCGGCGCGCGATACCCGGCGGTGATGCATCACGATGCTGGCGATCAGCGACGGCAGCACCAGCAGGTGGTGGATGTTGTTGCGGTAATAGGTCATCAGCACCGCCTGCTCGCGCGGCAGGATGATGATGTCGCCGATGCTGTCCTTCTCCACCTCGAACTTGTTCATGTTCAGCGCGTGATCCAGCAGCTCGTCCGGCGTTTGCGTCGGCACGGTGACGTCACGCGCGTAAGGCGCGTTGCGCATCAGCTGCAGGTAGCACTCGAGCTGTTCGATCAGCTGCTCGCGGGTCAGCGAACGCTGACGCGAGGCCAGCAGCGCGGTGGAACACAGGTTCATGGCGTTGGCTGCGGCGGCGTTGTTGATGCGCACCATGATCTGGCCGGCCAGATCGTTGACCGTCGGCGTCAGCCAGCTTGGGCGCTGGGCTTCGATCGGATCGATCGACTCGCGCCACTGCGGCACGTTCTGGTTGAGGTAAGCCGTCAACGGCAGCGGTTCGCCGAAGTTGACGTAACCCTGGCCCAGGTTGCGCAGCTTGCGCAGGCCGCGCAGCATCTGCGGCAGGCTCTCTTTTTCCTTGGTGGCGCCGCGCAGCTCTTTGGCATAGGTACCCACTTCCATCACGTGCTCGTAACCGATGTAAATCGGCACCAGCGTGATCGGACGGGTGCCGCCGCGCAGCATCGCCTGGATGGTCATCGACAGGGTGCCGGTCTTCGGCTCCAGCAGGCGCCCGGTGCGGGAACGGCCGCCTTCCACGAAGTATTCCACCGAGTAACCGCGGGTGAACAGCTCGCCGAGGTATTCGCGGAACACCGTCGAGTACAGCTTGTTGCCCTTGAAGGTGCGGCGGATGAAGAACGCGCCCAGGCGACGGAAGATCGGGCCGGCCGGCCAGAAGTTGAGGTTGATGCCGGCGGCGATGTGTGGCGGCACCAGGCCCTGGTGATACAGCACGTAGGACAGCAGCAGATAGTCCATGTGGCTGCGGTGGCAGGGCACGTAGACGATCTCGTGGCCGTCCTGCGCCAGCTGGCGCACGCGCTCGGCGTTGGTGACGTTGATGCCCTGATACAGCCGGTTCCAGGTCCAGCTCAGCACGCGGTCGGACAGGCGCACGGTTTCGTAGGAGAAATCGGCGGCGATCTCTTCCATCAGCGCGATGGCGTTTTGCTGGGCCTTCTCGTGTGAGATCTTCTTGCTGCGCGCTTCGTCCTCGACCGCTTTTTCGATCGCTTTGGACGCCAACAGCTTGTTAAACAGATCCTGACGGGCCGGCAGGCTCGGGCCCACGGCGGCCAGGCGCTGACGCGAGAAGTGCATGCGCGCCACGCGCGCCAGTTTCTGCGCGATGGTTTTATCCGTTCCGTGTTCGGTGGCCATGCGGCGCAGCGAAACGGTGTTGGAGAAACGCACGAAGCTGTCGCGGCCGAGCCACAGCACGGCGAAGAATTTCTGCACGCCGTTCAACAGACGCAGGTGCGGCGTACCGTGGCCTTCGCGGCCCGGCGAGCGGCCGAACATCACCGAAACCGGCAGCATCTGAATGTCGAGATCCGGATTGCTGCGATGCAGATCCAGATAGTCGTGGAACAGCTTTACCGACTCTTCTTTCGGGGTGTAATAGCGGAACACGCGCGGGCCGTCGTGAATGAACACGTAGCTCGGCAGTACGGTGCCGTCGATCTCCAGCGAGTTGAGCGGATCGGGCAGATCCTGCGCCAGGCATTGGGTGCGCAGCGTCAGCAAATCCGCCTTGGAATTGTAAGGTAAAACATACAAAATCGGCCGTGAGGGATCCAACCCTAGCTCGGTAACCGGATCTGAAGGGATGACCTTACTTCTTACCAACAATTTAAGTGGTAAATTCAATATTTTATAATAAATTTTACGCCAACCTGACATAACAACGTGAAGCCTCTTGTTAGCAATGCGCCGCAAGCATACCAGAAACCGGGTAGCAGATCTGTGGTGTTCGAAAACCGAGAGCCGTCAGCGCGGACTGTTCTAGACTCTTTTTATTATGACCGACCTCTGAGAAAGGCACGAAAACATGGCAAACCAAGCAACCGGCCTGACCCGCATCATCAAGGCCGCCGGCTATTCCTATAAAGGGCTTTCCGCCGCCTGGCAGCACGAAGCGGCGTTCCGCCAGGAACTGGTGGTCACCCTCCTGGCTATCATACTGGCTGTCTGGCTGGATGTGGGTGCGATAGCGCGCATTTTATTGATCGGATCGGTAGCGCTGGTGATGATCGTCGAGATCCTGAACAGCGCGATCGAGGCGGTGGTGGATCGCATCGGCAGCGAACATCACGAGCTGTCCGGCCGGGCCAAGGACATGGGATCGGCGGCGGTGTCGCTGGCGATCGTGCTCGCGCTGTTCGTTTGGGGCACGGTCTTATGGCAGCACTTCGGCTGACGAAAAGCGCCTACTGACTGATTTTTATTTAATCTTCGGTTCCCAATCCGCGCTTACCTGTATATACTCACAGCAAGACTGTATAAACAAACAGGGGGCGGAATGAAAGCACTAACTACCAGACAGCAAGAGGTCTACGACCTGATTCGCGAGCACATTTCGCAAACGGGCATGCCGCCAACGCGTGCCGAGATCGCGATGCGTCTGGGGTTCCGTTCGCCTAACGCCGCCGAAGAACACCTGAAGGCGCTGGCACGCAAAGGCGTGATCGAAATCGTCTCCGGTGCTTCGCGCGGTATCCGCCTGCTGATGGAAGAAGAAGAGGGGCTGCCGCTGATCGGCCGCGTCGCCGCCGGCGAGCCGCTGCTGGCGCAGCAGCACATCGAAGGGCACTACCAGGTGGATCCTTCCCTGTTTAAACCGAGCGCCGATTTCCTGCTGCGGGTGAACGGCATGTCGATGCGCGACATCGGCATTCTGGATGGCGATCTGCTGGCGGTACACAAAACGCAAGACGTGCGCAATGGCCAGGTCGTGGTGGCGCGCATCGAAGACGAAGTGACGGTCAAGCGCCTGAAAAAGCACGGCAACGTGGTTGAACTGCTGCCAGAGAACAACGAATTCCAACCGATCGTGGTCGATCTGCGTCAGCAGAATTTCACTATCGAAGGGCTGGCGGTCGGCGTGATCCGCAACGGCGACTGGATTTAATCGTCGCACCCTCAGTGCCGCCTCCTGTATCAATCGCCCCTGTTCTGGGGCGTTTTTGTTTCTGACCTTGCCATTCGCCACCGCTACGGGAACGTCTCATCATGCGCTTGATTTCCGCCTTTACCAGCGACACCGATAAAGCTCTGTGGCGCCTGGCCTTGCCGATGATTTTCTCCAATATTACCGTGCCGCTGCTCGGGCTGGTGGACACCGCGGTGATCGGCCACCTCGACAGCCCGATCTATCTGGGGGGCGTGGCGATCGGCGCGGTGGCGACCAGCTTCCTGTTCATGCTGCTGTTGTTCCTGCGCATGAGCACCACCGGCCTGGCGGCGCAGGCGCTGGGGGCTCAGAACCCGCAGGCGCTGGCGCGCGCCTTTATGCAACCGCTGCTGTTGGCGCTGCTGGCCGGAGCGGCGATCGTCCTGCTGCGTTATCCGCTGATCGAACTGGCGCTGCGGATCGTCGGTGGCGATGGCGAAGTGCTGGAACAGGCGCGGCGTTTTCTTGAGATCCGCTGGCTCAGCGCCCCGGCGGCGCTGGCCAATCTGGTGCTGCTGGGCTGGCTGCTCGGCGTGCAGTACGTGCGGGCGCCGGTGATCCTGCTGATCGTCGGCAACCTGCTGAATATCGTACTGGATATCTGGCTGGTGATGGGCCTGGGCTGGAACGTGCGAGGGGCGGCGGCGGCCACCGCCATCGCCGAATACGCCACGCTGTTGCTCGGCCTGTGGCTGGCGTGGCGGGTGATGCGCCTGCGCGGTATTACCCTGCCGATGCTGCGCCAGGCCTGGCGCGGCGATCTGCGTCGCCTGCTGGCGCTCAACCGCGATATCATGCTGCGTTCACTGTTGCTGCAACTGTGCTTTGCGTCGCTGACCATTTTCGGCGCTCGCCTGGGGAGCGAGGTGGTGGCGGTCAATGCGGTATTGATGAATCTGCTGACGTTCACCGCCTATGCGCTCGACGGCTTCGCTTATGCGGTGGAGGCCCATTCAGGCCACGCCTACGGCGCCCGGGACGATAGCCAACTGCGTAAGGTGTGGCACGCGGCCTGCAGGCAGGCGGGGCTGGTCGCGTTGGTCTTCGGCCTGGCGTATGCCGTTACCGGCCAGCAGATCGTGGCGGCGTTGACCTCCTTGCCGGAGCTGCGTGCGTTGGCTGCCCATTATTTACCGTGGCAGGTCATTCTGCCGCTGGTCGGGGTGTGGTGCTATTTGCTGGACGGCATGTTTATCGGCGCCACGCGCGGCGCCGAGATGCGTAACAGCATGGCGGTAGCTGCGGCAGGGTATGGTCTGACGCTGTTCAGCGTGCCGCTGCTTGGCAACCACGGGCTTTGGCTGGCGCTGGCGGTGTTTCTGACGTTGCGCGGCGTGGCGTTGGGCTGGATTTGGCACCGCCACCAGGTGCGCGGCAGCTGGTTTACCGCACATTAACCCGGGCATTCTGTTGGGGTAATGGTTAGTTTTTCTTATGTTTTATGTCATGTTTGCTTACATGTTTTCAGCCTGGTCCCGTTCGCGTTAGTTCGTTGTTTGCTGGCGTTTTTTGTTTTTATTTTGTCAGTTAATGGTTTTTTGTTCTGTATTTTGGCTTTTTTATTTCCACGTTTAACTAGAATGAATCATGTGGCTGGTAAATGAAGGGGAACGGTGCTCCTTAAGGTGAAGGGAGCATCAGCCAGAAAAATTTCTGGTTAACCCCGGCCGGCGACAGGGATCACTGATTCACCACAGGTTAACGGAGAGACTATGAATAAAGATCAAGCCGACGGTAACTGGAAGCAGCTGAAAGGCAAAGTGAAGGAAAAATGGGGCAAGCTGACCGATGACGATCTTACGGTCATCGAAGGGAAACGCGAACAGCTGGTCGGCAAAATCCAGGAGCGCTACGGTTACCAGAAAGAGGCGGCCGAGAAAGAGGTGAAGGCCTGGGAAGAACACACCAAACACCGCTGGTAATTTGCAGGGCCGCCATTGAAGGCGGCTTGCCCAGCGCAGGCCGGCGTCGCTCTCATCCTCTGGCGCCCCGGCCGCAGGTACAGGGAGGTACCTGACTTCGTCTTACTTCTTCTTGATGGCGATGCTGTGATCGTGTTCGGCGCAGTCATGCTTGCTGTCGCACGCCTCAACCTCCACGCAGCCGGCGCACAGACCGTGCGCTTCTACCACGCTGTGGCGCAGCGCAAATCCGGCTTCCTGCGCCAGCTTCTGCAGCGTTTCCTCTACGCCTTCGGTGGTGCGTTCGGTCACCTGGCCGCAGCGGTCGCAGATAAACAGTGCGGACGTGTGCATCGGCTGTTCAAAATGGTGGCACAGCACGTAGCTGTTGGCGGATTCCACTCTATGGATAAACCCTTGCTCCAGCAGAAAATCCAGCGCGCGATAGACCGTCGGCGGCTTGGCCTGCGGTTCGGCGACGCGCAGCAGATCGAGCAGGTCATAAGCGCTGATTGCACCGGGTTGCTGAGTCATCAGACGCAGCACTTCCAGCCGTTGCGGCGTCAATCGCACATTGCGTTGTTGGCAGAGGCGTTCCGCCTGCGCCAGCAGCTTTTCCTGGGTGGTTGAGTTCATCGCAAATATCCCGGTACGTAAAAAAGCCGATTTTACCATGATTACGGCGAATCGCCGAGAGTTGCCCCCTTTTCCCCTGAGGATTGCGCAGGGAAAGGCGCGCAGAGTGCGCTAAAAGAGAGATGCATCACAACTTTTCCCCGCCGCAGGGCGACAAATCAACATTGCCGGTTTTAGCGCTGGAGAGCGGCGGGCGAGAGCGGTATAACGCGCTTCACCCGCGTGATGAGCAGGAGCTTTGTGCGATGACGGAAAGAGAGAAGCTGTTAAGCGGCCAGGTGTACAACAGCCGCGATGAAGAATTGATTGCTATGTACCATCGGGCCAGAGCGTTGACCAAAAGCCTGGGCGAGCTGGATTCGCATCAGGCGGACGAGAAAAACCGTCTGCTCGGCGAACTGTTCGGCGCCTGGGGCGAGGCGAGCTGGATCGAAACGCCGTTCTGGTGCGACTACGGGCAACATGTCCGCATCGGCAAGAACTGTTTTATCAACGTCAATGCGGTGTTCCTCGACTGCAATACCATCACCATCGGCGACAACACGCTGATCGGCCCCAACGTGCAAATCTACACGCCGAGTCATCCGCTGAAGGCCGGTGAACGCTTTACCGGTGACCCGGCTTTCCCTTTCCGCACCTCGGCGCAGCCGGTGTCCATCGGCAGCAATGTGTGGATCGGCGGTAACGTGGTGATCTTGCCGGGCGTGACCATCGGCGACGGCACCACTATCGGCGCGGGCAGCATCGTGACCGGCGACATCCCGGCCAACGTGCTGGCGCTGGGGCAGCCGTGCCGGGTTATCCGCGCGTTGGAATAGGGCGCAGATAAGGCGGTTTTCCCAACGGCGCCGATTGTCGTTATAATAGCCGTTTGCGGCCGCGCGCCGTTCGTTGAACCCAGACAGACTCAGGTAGCCAGTAACTCAGCATGACGAAAGACAACCACGCCCCAACCTACGCCGCCAATCGTTTCTCCATCGCGCCGATGCTCGACTGGACCGATCGTCATTGCCGTTACTTCCACCGCCTGCTGACCAAGGAAACGCTGCTGTACACCGAAATGGTGACCACCGGCGCGATCATCCACGGCAAAGGCGACTACCTGGCCTACAGCGAAGAAGAGCATCCGGTGGCGCTGCAGCTGGGCGGTAGCGATCCGGCCGCGCTGGCGCACTGCGCCAAACTGGCGGAGCAGCGCGGTTACGACGAGATTAACCTCAACGTCGGCTGCCCGTCCGATCGCGTGCAAAACGGCATGTTCGGCGCCTGTTTGATGGGGCAGGCGACGCTGGTCGCCGACTGCATCAAGGCGATGCGCGACGTGGTGTCGATCCCGGTGACGGTGAAGACCCGCATCGGCATCGACGATCAGGACAGCTACGCCTTCCTGTGCGACTTTATCGAGACCGTCGCCCGGCGCGGCGAGTGCGACATGTTCACCATTCACGCGCGCAAGGCCTGGCTCTCCGGCCTCAGCCCGAAAGAGAACCGCGAAGTGCCGCCGCTGGACTACCCGCGCGTTTATCAGCTGAAGCGGGACTTTCCGGCGCTGACCATCGCCATCAACGGCGGGGTGAAAACGCTGGAGGAGGCGCGGCAGCACCTGCAGCATCTGGACGGCGTGATGATGGGGCGCGAGGCGTACCAGAATCCGGGCATCCTGGCGCGGGTCGACAGCGAACTGTTCGGCGCACAGACCGCAGTGCCGGACAGCGTGGCGATCGTCGAAGCGCTGTATCCGTATATCGAGCGCGAGCTGTCCAACGGCACCTATCTCGGCCACATCACCCGCCACATCCTCGGTTTGTTCCAGGGCGTGCCGGGCGCGCGCCAGTGGCGTCGCCACCTGAGCGAGAACGCCCACAAGCCGGGCGCCGATGCGCGGGTGGTGGAGCAGGCGCTGGCGCTGGTGCGTCAGCCGCGTGTCGAAATGGCGTAACCCACAAAAATTTTGACCAACAGTTAGTCTTTTTCGCCAGGCATTCGGCGCGTTGACGGATGCCTGTCCCATCTTTTCAATTGGTTAGCCCTTCCGCCATTCTGGCACGCTTCTTGTAATCCATTCAGCAGATACGTTGAGTTGCAAAGGAGCAATCATGTTGGAAATCTTCTTTCTCATTGGCTTTGTGGTGATGCTGATGGTGACCGGCATCTCGCTGCTGGGGATCTTCGCTGCGCTGTTGGCGGCGGCGGCGTTCATGCTGGTGGGCGGGTTGTTCGCGGTGGTCATCAAGCTGCTGCCGTGGCTGATTTTGGCGGTGGTCGGGGTATGGATTTACCGCGCGATGCAGAAACCGCAGGCCAGGCGTTACTGATTTTTTGCTGAATAATCAGACAGTCACACTGAAACTTGCACAATTTTTCGCACCGCGAATGCGGCAACGATCACAGCTTGGCAGTTTTCCCCGGCGATGTGGCACATAAAGCGTGTTTTTTGCCGAACGGGGCTGTTAGGATGTGGGTCGATGCAGTGATGCGACCGATTTCATCACCGTGAGAGACAACCAAAATTCGTGTTGCTGAAGCAACCCCCTGTCTCTGGCGGACTCTGCTCTACCCCTACAAAACGCAGTAATAGAAAGGGCTCCGCAAGGAGCCCTTTTCTTTTGCCGCTATCAGGGGATCAGCAGGCTGGAGCCGCTGGTGCTGCGGCTTTCCAGCACCTGGTGCGCCCGCTGGGCGTCGGCCAGCGCAAATTTCTGCTCGTTTCTCACCTCCACCCGAATGGCGCCGCTGCCGATCAGCGAGAACAGCTCGTTGCTGGCGTACTGCAGTTCGGCGCGGTTAGTGACGTAGCCGTTGAGGGAAGGGCGGGTGACGTACAGCGATCCTTTCTGGTTGAGCAGCGCCAGATCGACGCCGGTCACCGGGCCGGAGGCATTGCCGAAGCTGACCATCAGGCCGCGGCGTTTCAGGCTGTTGAGCGAGGCCTGCCAGGTGCTTTGCCCCACCGAATCGTACACTACGCCAACCTTCTCGCCGTGCGTCAGCTCGGCCACCCGCTGGGCGATATCCTCTTTGTGGTAGTTGATGGTGGCCCAGGCACCGGCCTGTTTCGCCAGGGCGGCCTTCTCGTCGGAGCCGACGCTGCCGATCAGGCGCGCGCCCAGCGCTTTGGCCCATTGGCAGGCAATAAGGCCAACCCCGCCGGCGGCGGCATGGAACAGGAACACTTCTCCCGGCTGCACTTCGTGGGTTTGGCGCAACAGATAGTGCACCGTCAGCCCTTTGAGGAAAGAGGCGGCGCCCTGCTCAAAGCTGAGGTTGTGCGGCAGCAGCGCCACTTTTTCTTCCGGCACGTTGTGGATCTCGCTGTAGGCGCCGAGCGACGACTGCGCATACACCACCCGGTCGCCCGGTTTGATCGCGCTGACCCCGGCGCCGACCTTGACCACCACGCCGGCCGCCTCGGTGCCGAGGCCGCTCGGCAGGCTGGCCGGCGCGTACAGCCCGCTGCGCACATAGGTGTCGATGTAGTTGATGCCGATCGCCTTGTTCTCGATCTGCACTTCCCCGGCAGCCGGATCGAGTGGTGTAAAATCAACGTATTGCAAGACTTCCGGCCCGCCGGTGGCGGAGAATTGAATGCGCTTGGCCATATCGTTACCTCGTTGGAGTGTCTGATTTCACCCTATTCTTTTTAGTCTCGGAGATCCAGTTTGCCCGTGCGGGGTTCAATACCTTTTTTGCATCGGTTATGGCGCAAAAATCACGTATACTCTCGCGTCAGGATCCTTCATTCGCAACCGGATAAAGACTACGTTTCATGGCAGGAAAAAAACCAACCAACAAAACAAACGCGGACGAAACCAGAGAGCGTTCCAGAGATCGTCAGATGGAAGGGCTGAAGATGCCGCCGCACTCGCTGGAGGCCGAGCAGTCGGTGTTGGGCGGTTTGATGCTGGATAACGAGCGCTGGGACAACGTGGCGGAGCGCGTGGTCGCCAACGATTTCTTCAGCCGCCCGCACCGCCTGATCTTTACCGAGATGCAGCGTCTGCTGGAGATGAGCAAGCCTATCGACCTCATCACCCTGTCCGAATCGCTCGAACAAAAGGGCGAACTGGACTCGGTCGGCGGCTTCGCCTACCTGGCCGAGCTGTCGAAAAACACCCCGAGCGCCGCCAACATCGGCGCCTACGCCGACATCGTGCGCGAGCGCGCGGTGGTGCGCGAGATGATCTCGGTGGCTAACGAGATCGCCGACGCCGGCTACGATCCGCAGGGGCGCAGCAGCGAAGACCTGCTCGATCTGGCGGAATCCCGCGTCTTCCAAATCGCCGAGAACCGCGCCAGCAAAGACGAGGGCCCGAAGGGCATCGAGCGTATTCTGGAAGACACCGTGTCGCGCATTGAGCAGCTGTATCAGCAGCCGCACGATGGCGTGACCGGGGTCGATACCGGCTATCAAGACCTCAACAAGAAAACCGCGGGCATGCAAAAGTCCGATCTGATCATCGTCGCCGCCCGTCCTTCGATGGGGAAAACCACCTTCGCCATGAACCTGTGCGAAAACGCCGCGATGACCCAGGAAAAACCGGTGCTGATCTTCAGCCTGGAGATGCCCGGTGAGCAGATCATGATGCGTATGCTGGCGTCGCTGTCGCGCGTGGATCAGACGCGCATCCGTACCGGCCAGCTCGACGACGAGGACTGGGCGCGCATTTCCAGCACCATGGGTATCCTGTTGGAGAAGCGCAACATGTACATCGACGACTCCTCCGGCCTGACGCCGACCGAAGTGCGCTCGCGCGCGCGGCGCATTTTCCGCGAGCACGACGGGCTTAGCCTGATCATGATCGACTACCTGCAGCTGATGCGCGTGCCGGCCCTGTCCGACAACCGTACGCTGGAGATCGCCGAGATTTCGCGCTCGCTGAAGGCGCTGGCGAAAGAGCTGCAGGTGCCGGTGGTGGCGCTGTCGCAGCTGAACCGAAGCCTGGAGCAGCGCGCCGATAAGCGCCCGGTCAACTCCGACCTGCGTGAGTCCGGCTCTATCGAGCAGGATGCCGACCTGATTATGTTCATCTATCGTGATGAGGTGTATCACGAGAACAGCGATCTGAAAGGGATCGCGGAAATTATTATCGGTAAGCAGCGTAACGGCCCGATCGGCACCGTGCGCCTTACCTTTAACGGCCAGTGGTCGCGTTTCGATAACTACGCGGGGCCACAATACGATGACGAATAATCAGCTAAGGAACTGAAATGAAAGCGGCAACCGCTGTAATCGACCGCCGCGCTCTGCGACATAATCTGCAACAGGTGCGCCGCCAGGCGCCGCAAAGCCGCCTGATTGCCGTTGTGAAAGCAAACGCTTATGGACATGGCCTGCTGGAAACAGCCCACACCTTGCAAGACGCCGACTGCTACGGCGTGGCGCGCATCGGCGAGGCGCTGATGCTGCGCTCCGGCGGCATCGTCAAACCGATCCTGCTGCTGGAAGGCTTCTTCTGTGCCGAAGATCTGCCGGTGCTGGTGGCGAACAACATCGAAACCGCGGTGCACTGCATCGAACAGCTCGAAGCGCTGGAGCAGGCCGAGCTGGCGCGCCCGGTGCCGGTGTGGATGAAGCTCGATACCGGCATGCATCGGCTGGGGGTGCGCCCCGAACAGGCGGAGGCGTTTTATCAGCGCCTGTGCGCCTGCCGCAACGTGGCGCAGCCGGTCAATATCATGAGCCACTTCAGCCGCGCCGATGAGCCGGAATCCGACGCCACTCTGAAACAGATCGCCTGCTTCGAGCAGTTCGCGCGCGGCAAACCGGGCCAACGCTCGGTCGCCGCGTCCGGCGGCACGCTGCTGTGGCCGGATGCCCACAATGAGTGGGTGCGTCCTGGCATCATTTTGTACGGCGTGTCGCCGCTGGATAACGGCAGCGGCGCCGAGCATGGGCTGCAGCCGGCGATGACGCTGAAGTCCAGCCTGATCGCGGTACGCGAGCACAAGGCCGGCGAAGCGGTTGGCTACGGCGGCACCTGGGTAAGCCCGCGCGATACCCGGCTGGGCGTGGTGGCGATGGGATACGGCGACGGCTACCCGCGCAGCGCGCCGACCGGTACGCCGATCCTGATCAACGGCCGCGAAGTGCCAATCGTCGGCTGGGTGTCGATGGACATGATTTCGGTCGATCTCGGGCCGGACGCCGCTGATAAGGTGGGGGATGAAGCGGTGCTGTGGGGCCAGGCGCTGCCGGTCGAGCGCATCGCCGCCTGCACCGGCATCAGCGCTTACGAACTGATCACCAAGCTCACGCAGCGCGTGGCGATGGAATACATCGGCGACTGATGCGCAGCAGGGGCCGACGCGCGTCGGCCCCGTTTCTCAGCGGGTTACTTCTTTACCGCCAACCACTTGTCGATAATCTTCTGATACTCGCCGGTCGCCTTGGCCAGGTGCAGCCACTGATCCACATACAATTTCCAGCTCAGATCGTCGCGCGGCAGCATGTAAGCCTTCTCGCCGTACTGCATCGGTTTGCTCGGATTCACCGCGCACAGCTTCGGATAGCGCTTCTGCTGGTACAGCGCCTCGGAGGCGTCGGTGATCATCACGTCCGCCTTGCGGTCTACCAACTGCTGGAAAATGCTCATGTTGTCGTGCGTCAGCGTCAGCTTGGCCTTCGGCAGATAGGCGTGCACGAAGGCTTCGTTGGTGCCGCCCGCCGGCTCCAGCAGGCGCACCGACGGTTTGTTGATCTGCTCGAGAGTGCGGTATTTCTTCACGTCGGTGCAGCGCACCAGCGGGATTTTGCCGTCGGTATCCAGCTTGTCGGCGAAGAACACCTGTTTTTGTCGCTCCAGCGTGACGGAGATGCCGCCCATCGCGATGTCGCACTTGCCGCCGACGAAGTCCGGCGTCAGGGTTTTCCAGCTGGTTTTCACCCACTTCACTTTGGCGCCCAGGCTCTTGGCCAGCGACTCCGCCATATCGATGTCGATGCCTTCATAGCCGCCGTCTTCCTTGAGGAAGGTATAGGGCTTGTAGTCGCCGGTGGTGCAGACCTCCAGGGTCTTTTGCTGCAGCACCTTGTCCAGGTGGGATTGCGCGCCGGCGCCGCCGGCGGCGAGCATCAGCGCGAGGGGGAGTAGCTTTTTCATCTGGCGTCCTTTTTATACATTCGTGGTTTTCTGCGTTACTTCGCCGTTAATTGTCGTTTGCCTGCATGAGTTAGCCGTTTTTTATGCCGCTTACCGGCGAAAACGCCGGGCGTTGCTGCTGTACGCGATTTAAGCGCCAGGGTGTGACGTCGGCAACGGTAAAAAAACTGGTAGGCTGTAACGTCAACATTTATTAACACAGTTTACAGGTGGCTATGTACAACATTGACGATTTTGATATGAAAATCCTGACGCTGTTACAGGCCAACGGCCGTCTGACCAATCAGGAGCTGAGCGAGCTGGTCGGGCTCTCCGCCTCCCAGTGTTCGCGGCGGCGCATCAGCCTGGAGCAGGCGCAGCTGATCCGCGGCTACCACGCGCGGCTGGCGCCGGAGGCGGTCGGCCTGGGGCTGGTGGGGCTGATCGAAGTCAGCCTGATCACGCACGCGCAGGAGCAGATCGACAGCTTTCATCAGATGCTGGAAGACGTGGACGCCATTCTTGACGCTTACAAGACCACCGGCGACGCCGATTACCTGCTGAAAGTGGCGGTGGCGGACCTGCCGGCGCTGAGCGAGTTCATCAGCCAGACGCTGTCGCCGCACAAAAGCGTGGCGCATATCAAAACGGCGGTGGTGCTCAATCGCATCAAGGAAAACGGTTTGCTGCCGGTGGCGAGATAAAGCTAAAACCGAATGCGGTTTTCCGTCTATATTAGGAACGTAACGCTGTGCCCAAACCACAATAAATAAACCAGGAGAAAAACCCCGTGTTCCAGAACGTTGACGCCTATGCCGGCGATCCCATTCTGTCGCTGATGGAAAAATTCAAACAAGACCCGCGCGCGCACAAGGTGAACCTGAGTATCGGCCTGTACTACGATGCGCAGGGCATCATTCCGCAGATGCGGGCGGTCGCCGCGGCGGAGGCGCAGTTGAACAGCGTCGAGCACGGCGCCTCGGTATACCTGCCGATGGAAGGGCTGCAACCCTACCGTTCCGCCATCCAGCATCTGCTGTTCGGCGCGCAGCACCCGATGCTGCAGCAGGGGCGTATCGCCACCATTCAGACCGTCGGCGGTTCCGGCGCGTTGAAAGTGGGCGCCGACTTCCTGAAAAGCTACTTCCCGGATTCGCAGGTGTGGGTCAGCGATCCCACCTGGGAAAACCACGTCGCCATTTTCAGCGGCGCTGGTTTCAAGGTGAATACCTACCCTTATTTCGACAGCGAAAGTCTGGGCGTGAAGTTCGACGCCATGCTCGCCGCGCTGAAACAGCTGCCGAAGCACAGCATCGCGCTGCTGCACCCGTGCTGCCACAACCCGACCGGTTCCGACCTGACCCCTGCCCAGTGGGATGAGGTGGTCAAGGTGATCGCCGAGCGTGAAATCATTCCGTTCCTCGACATCGCCTATCAGGGCTTCGGCGGCGGCATGGAGCAGGATGCCTACGCCATTCGCGCCATCGCGGCGGCCGGCCTGCCGTGCCTGGTGAGCAACTCGTTCTCGAAGATCTTCTCGCTGTACGGCGAGCGCGTCGGCGGCCTGTCGGTGGTGTGCGAAAGCGAAGAGGCGGCCGGGCGCGTGCTGGGCCAGCTGAAGGCCACCGTGCGCCGCAACTACTCGAGCCCGCCGAACTTCGGCGCGCAGCTGGTGGCCAAGGTGCTGAATGACGCCCAGCTGAAAACCCAGTGGCTGGACGAAGTAGAGAGCATGCGCACCCGCATTCTCGAGATGCGCCACGCGCTGGTGGATACCCTGAAGAGTGCGCTGCCGCAGCGCAACTTCGATTACCTGCTGGCGCAGCGCGGCATGTTCAGCTACACCGGCTTCAGCGCGGCGCAGGTCGATCGCCTGCGTGAAGAGTTTGGCGTCTACCTGATCCACAGCGGCCGCATGTGCGTGGCCGGCCTGAACCACAACAACGTGCGTCAGGTGGCCGAGGCGTTTGCCGCGGTGCAGTAACGCCTGTTAGTCTGAACGGACGTTCATCGGGGAGCGATAGCGATATCGCTCCTTTTTTATTGCCGGCGCGCCGCCGAAGTTGCCGCAAACCGGAGAGAGAATATACTGATTGAGGGGCGCTCACTCATGTGGCATCAGCAAACGCTAATCCTCAGCGCAAAAGCGCGTGGCTTTCATCTGGTTACCGACGAGATCGTCAACCAGTTAACCCACTTACACCGCCTGCAAACCGGCCTGCTGCATCTGTTGCTGCAGCATACCTCGGCCTCGCTGACGCTCAACGAGAACTGCGATCCCACGGTGCGAGCCGATATGGAGCAGCATTTCCTGCGTCAGGTGCCGGAAAACGCACCCTATCAGCATGACTACGAAGGGCCGGACGATATGCCGGCGCACATCAAATCCTCGCTGCTGGGCGCTTCTCTGACGCTGCCCGTCAGGCACGGGCGGCTGATGTTGGGCACATGGCAGGGCATCTGGCTGGGGGAGCACCGCATCCACGGCGGAGCACGCCGTATTGTGGCCACGTTACAGGGGGAATAACCCAATGAATAACAGTGCATTGCTGGAGTACTGCATGGCGAAGCCGGGCGCGGAGCAAAGCGACCAGAACCAGTGGCAGGCCAGCCAGATCAAGGTGGGCGACGTGATGTTCGCCATGGTGTGCGAGGTCGAAGGGCGGCCGGCGCTGGCGGTCAAGTCCAGCCCGGAGCTGGCGGAAAGCCTGCGTGAACACCATCCTGAGATCGTCGCCTGCGACGGCCTGAACAAGGCGCACTGGAACACGGTGTTTCTTGACGGCAACCTGCCGAACTCGCAGTTTTACACGCTGATCGACAGCTCCTATCAGCTGGTGGTGGAAGGCCTGCCCGAACACGTGCGCCAGGAACTGCGCGCCTGATTGCCGGGCGGCGGCGCCGCCCGTTTTCTCCTGCTTTTTCATGTTAAAGCGTGATCGCGGTTTTAAGTCGGGAACGTTCCCTTTTTATTGCCGGGCTAAAGCGGCTACGCTTGGGCATTCAAGAAACGCGGGTAAATAAGGAGGCCGACATGGCCATCAGCGAAGAAAAGCGCAAGATGATCGCCGGGGAACTGTACGACGCCAGCGATGACCTGCTGCGCAGCGAGCGTCGGCGCGCGCGCCAGCTGACGCATCGCTATAACCACTCCTCGCCGGAAGAGGGCGAGCTGCGCAAACAGTGGCTGGGCGAGTTGCTGGGCGGCTATCAGGGCGGCACCATCGAGCCGACCTTCCGCTGCGACTACGGCTATAACATCTATCTGGGCAAGAACTTCTACGCCAACTTCGACTGCGTGATCCTCGACGTGTGCGAGGTGCATATCGGCGACAACTGCCTGCTGGCGCCGGGCGTGCATATCTACACCGCGACCCATCCGCTGGACGCCGAGACCCGCGTCGGCGGGGCGGAGTTCGGCAAGCCGGTCAGGATTGGCGGTAACGTGTGGATCGGCGGGCGCGCGGTGATCAATCCGGGGGTGACCATCGGCGACAATGCGGTCGTTGCCTCCGGTGCGGTGGTAACCAAAGACGTGCCGGCCAATTGCGTGGTGGGCGGCAACCCGGCCAGGATCATCAAGCAGCTATAAGAAACGGGCGCCGTTGGGCGCCCGCCGTCATCAGACCCGCAGGGAGTCGATGTCCACCACGAAGCGGTACTTCACGTCGCTTTTCAGCATGCGCTCATAGGCTTCATTAATCTGCTGCATCGGGATCAGCTCGATATCCGACGTGATGCCGTGTTGGCCGCAGAAGTCCAGCATCTCTTGCGTTTCCGCGATGCCGCCAATCAGCGAACCGGCGATGCGGCGGCGCTTCATGATCAGATTGAACACCTGCGGCGACGGATGATCGTGTTCCGGCGCGCCGACCAGCGTCAGGGTGCCGTCGCGGCGCAGCAGGTTGAGGAACGGATTCAGATCGTGCTGGGCCGCTACCGTGTTGAGGATGAAGTCGAAGCTGTTGACGTGCTGCGCCATCTCCTCCGGGTTGCGCGAAATCACCACTTCATGAGCGCCAAGACGCTTGGCGTCTTCGATTTTCGACGGCGAGGTGGTGAACAGCACCACGTGCGCGCCCATCGCCCGCGCCAGTTTGACGCCCATGTGCCCCAGCCCGCCGAGCCCGACGATGCCGACCTTTTTGCCTGGCCCCGCGCCCCACTGGCGCAGCGGCGAATAGGTGGTGATGCCGGCACACAGCAGCGGCGCGACCCCGGCCGGATCGAGATTTTCCGGCACTCGCAGCACGAAGTCCTGATCCACCACCAGATCGGTGGAGTAGCCGCCGTAGGTCACGGCGCCGGTCTGGCGATCCTGACCGTTATAGGTGCCGGTGAAGCCGTTCTCGCAATACTGCTCCAGCCCCTCATCGCAGCTCGGGCAGCTGCGGCAGGAATCCACCATGCACCCGATGCCGACCAGATCGCCGACCCGGTAACGCGAGACGTGGTCGCCGACGGCGCTAACGCGGCCGACGATTTCGTGGCCCGGCACCACCGGGTAAATGGTATTGCTCCATTCATTGCGCGCCTGGTGCAGATCCGAATGGCACACGCCGCAGAACAACACCTGAATTTGCACATCGTGGTCGCGCAGGGCGCGCGGTGGGTAATCGAAAGGCACCAGCGCAGACTTCGCGTCATGCGCGGCATAGGCATGGGTAATGTTCATGGTCGCTCCAGTTATCAATGTATGGGGGACAACGCTTGGCCGGCAGCGGAGTGCCGGTGAGACGCGGCCTGAGTCAGACAGGGCGGCCGCCGAGGGAACATTGATGATAAAAGCGGTGAGCGCGGAGGGAAATGCCTGAAAATGTCGAAATCTTGCCTGTTTCTGTTTGATTGCAGCGAAACGGGCCGGCGTGCGGGCCGCCTGAGCGACGGCCCGCACGCCGGCGGCACTACGGCTTCAACAGCGGTTTCAGGAAGCGTGCGGTGTGCGATTTTTCACACTCGGCCACGGTTTCCGGCGTGCCGGCCACCAGGATCTCGCCGCCGCCGCTGCCGCCTTCCGGCCCCAGATCGACGATCCAGTCGGCGGTCTTGATCACGTCCAGGTTATGCTCGATGACCACGATGGTGTTGCCCTGATCGCGCAGCTGATGCAGCACCGCCAACAGCTGCTGGATATCGGCGAAGTGCAGGCCGGTGGTCGGTTCGTCGAGGATATACAGCGTCTGGCCGGTGCCGCGCTTCGACAGCTCGCGCGCCAGCTTGACGCGCTGCGCCTCACCGCCGGAGAGCGTGGTGGCCGACTGGCCGAGGCGGATGTAGGACAGCCCGACATCCATCAGGGTCTGCAGCTTGCGCGCCAGCGCCGGCACCGCGTCGAAGAACTCGCGCGCTTCTTCGATGGTCATCTCCAGCACTTCGTGGATGCTCTTGCCCTTGTACTTCACTTCCAGCGTTTCGCGGTTATAGCGCTTGCCCTTGCACTGATCGCACGGCACGTAGATGTCCGGCAGGAAGTGCATCTCAACCTTGATCACCCCGTCGCCCTGGCAGGCTTCACAGCGCCCGCCCTTGACGTTGAAGCTGAAACGGCCCGGCGTATAACCGCGGCTGCGCGATTCCGGCACGCCGGCGAACAGCTCGCGCACCGGGGTGAAAATGCCGGTGTAGGTGGCCGGGTTGGAGCGCGGCGTGCGGCCGATCGGGCTCTGATCGATGTCGATCACCTTGTCGAAATGTTCCAGGCCGGTCACTTCGCGGAACGGCGCCGGTTCGGCGATGGTGGCGCCGTTGAGCTGGCGCTGAGCGATCGGAAACAGCGTATCGTTGATCAGCGTCGATTTGCCGGAGCCGGACACGCCGGTGATGCAGGTAAACAGACCAACCGGCAGCGTCAGCGTCACGTCCTTCAGGTTGTTGCCGCGCGCGCCGCTCAGCTTCAGCACCTTGGTCGGATCGGCCTGCACGCGCTGCGCCGGAATGGCGATCTCGCGCTTGCCGCTGAGGAACTGGCCGGTCAGCGAGTCCGGCTGCGCCATGATGTCGTCGACGGTGCCTTCCGCCACCACCTGGCCGCCGTGTACGCCGGCGCCGGGGCCGATGTCGATCACGTGGTCGGCGGCGCGGATGGCGTCTTCGTCATGCTCCACCACGATCACCGTGTTGCCGAGGTTGCGCAGGTGGATCAGCGTTTCCAGCAGGCGCTCGTTGTCGCGCTGGTGCAGGCCGATCGACGGCTCATCCAGCACGTACATCACGCCCACCAGGCCGGCGCCGATC
Organism: Serratia sp. CY32780; assembly: GCF_052169135.1. Taxonomy (NCBI): domain Bacteria; kingdom Pseudomonadati; phylum Pseudomonadota; class Gammaproteobacteria; order Enterobacterales; family Yersiniaceae; genus Serratia; species Serratia sp. CY32780. The sequence continues at coordinate 17,536 of NZ_JBJNLI010000009.1, read as the reverse complement.
TGGCTGGCCAGACGGATGCGCTGCGCTTCGCCGCCGGAGAGCGTCTCCGCCGAGCGGGACAGCGACAGGTAGTTCAGGCCGACGTTCACCAGGAATTTCAGGCGATCGCCGATCTCTTTCAGCACTTTTTCGGCGATCTTGGCGCGTTGGCCGCTGAGCTTCATGTTCTGGAAGAAGGTCATCGCATGGCCGATGCTCAGATCGGAAATCTCCGGCAGCGTGGTGTCTTCGACGAACACGTTGCGCGCTTCTTCGCGCAGGCGGGTGCCGTGGCACGAGGCGCAAGGGCGATTGCTGATGAACTTCGCCAATTCTTCGCGCACCGCGCTGGATTCGGTCTCTTTATAGCGGCGCTCCATGTTGTGCAGCACGCCTTCGAACGGATGACGGCGCACGGTGGTATCACCGCGATCGTTGATGTATTTGAATTCGATCGACTCTTTGCCGGAGCCGCTCAGCACCGCCTTCTGCACGTCGGCGCTCAGGGTGTTGAACGGCGCTTCGACGTCGAACTCATAGTGCTCCGCCAGCGAGCGCAGCATCTGGAAGTAATAGAAGTTGCGGCGATCCCAGCCGCGGATCGCGCCGCCGGCCAGCGACAGCTCGGGGTTTTGCACCACGCGATCCGGATCGAAGAACTGCTGCACGCCCAGGCCGTCGCAGGTTGGGCAGGCGCCGGCCGGGTTGTTGAAGGAAAACAGGCGCGGTTCCAGCTCGCGCATGCTGTAGCCGCAGATCGGGCAGGCGAAGTTGGCGGAGAACAGCAGCTCGTCCGCTTTCTCGTCGTCCATGTCCGCCACCACCGCGGTGCCGCCGGACAGCTCCAGCGCGGTTTCGAACGATTCGGCCAGGCGCTGCGCCATGTCCTCGCGCACCTTGAACCGGTCGACCACCACTTCGATGGTGTGTTTCTTCTGCAGCTCCAGCTTCGGCGGATCGGACAGATCGCACACTTCACCGTCGATGCGCGCGCGGATATAGCCCTGGGCGGCCAGGTTTTCCAGCGTTTTGGTGTGCTCGCCCTTGCGGTCTTTCACCACCGGCGCCAGCAGCATCAGGCGCTTGCCTTCCGGCTGGCTCAGCACGTTATCGACCATCTGGCTGACGGTTTGCGCCGCCAGCGGCACATGGTGATCCGGGCAGCGCGGCTCGCCGACGCGGGCGAACAGCAGGCGCAGGTAGTCGTGGATTTCGGTGATGGTGCCGACCGTGGATCGCGGGTTGTGCGAGGTGGATTTTTGCTCGATGGAGATCGCCGGCGACAGGCCCTCGATATGATCGACGTCCGGTTTTTCCATCAGCGACAGGAACTGGCGCGCATAGGCGGAGAGCGATTCGACGTAGCGGCGTTGCCCTTCGGCATACAGCGTATCGAAAGCCAGCGATGACTTGCCGGAACCGGACAGGCCGGTGACGACGATCAGTTTGTCACGCGGGATGATCAGGTTGATGTTTTTCAGATTATGGGTTCGAGCACCACGAACTTCGATATTGTCCATTTACACTTCCCGTCTTGATGATACACCGCGCCTGTCGCGATTTTTGCGGGGGATTTTGTGATGGATCTCGCAAAAAACCGGCACAGCCAGGTCGAAACGCATAATTATGACACAAAAAAACCTGAATGAATATCCAGTATGCGAATGCAACAAGGTCGATCGAAAAGACAATTCTGGAATGCAATTCGCACTTATCAACACGGGTGTGGTTTCGCACTCAGCGTGGTAAACTGACGCGTTTATACTGTGTAGAAATCAATCATCGGGAGAAGTGCTCATGGCCAGCAGAGGCGTAAACAAAGTAATTCTGGTCGGGAATCTGGGTCAGGATCCAGAAGTCCGTTACATGCCGAACGGCGGCGCAGTGGCCAACATTACCCTGGCGACCTCCGAAAGCTGGCGTGACAAGGCGACCGGCGAACAGAAAGAGAAGACCGAGTGGCACCGCGTCGTGCTGTTCGGCAAACTGGCCGAAGTGGCGGGCGAATACCTGCGTAAAGGCTCTCAGGTCTACATCGAAGGCTCCCTGCAGACCCGTAAATGGCAGGATCAGAGCGGCCAGGATCGCTACACCACCGAGATCGTGGTTAACGTCGGCGGCACCATGCAGATGCTGGGCGGCCGTCAGGGCGGCGGCGCACCGGCCGGTCAATCTGCCGGCGGCCAGGGCGGTTGGGGCCAGCCTCAGCAGCCACAGGGCGGCAACCAGTTCAGCGGCGGCCAGCAGCAGTCGCGCCCGGCGCAGAACAGCGCTCCGGCGACCAGCAACGAACCGCCAATGGATTTCGACGACGATATCCCGTTCTGATATCCGGCCGTTTGCAGCCAAAAAAAAGCCCCTTCACGGGGCTTTTTGCATTTCAGGGATGGTTACGCCGAGAAGCCGCCGTCGATGCTCAGGCTGGCGCCGGTGATATAACCCGCCTGCGGGCCGGCGAGGTAGGCGACGAAGCCGGCGATCTCTTCATCTTTGCCGTAGCGGCCGATCGCCATCAGCTGCTTGAGCTGCTCGGCGAACTCACCGGCGTCCGGGTTCATCTCTGTGTCTACCGGGCCGGGCTGCACGTTATTGACGGTGATGCCGCGCGGGCCGAGATCGCGCGCCATGCCTTTGGTCAGGCCGACCAGCGCCGATTTGCTCATCGCATACACCGCCGCGCCGCCGAACGGCACGCGCTCTGCGTTGGTGCTGCCGATGTGAATGATGCGGCCGCCGTCGTTCATGTGGCGCGCCGCTTCCTGGCTGGCGACGAACACGCTACGCACGTTGACCGCCAGCATGCGATCCAGATCGTCCAGCGCCAGCTCCTCGGTGCTGCCCAGCGTAAACACCCCGGCATTGTTCACCAGAATATCCAGGTTGCCGAACTGGCTGACCGCCTGGCGCACCGCCTGCTGCAGCGCCGCCGCATCGGCGCTGTCGGCCTTGATGGCGAGGGCTTTGCCGCCGGCGGCGGTAACGGCGCTTGCCACCGCTTCGGCGCGATCGGCCGAGGCGGCGTAGGTAAAGGCGACCGCGGCCCCTTCGCTCGCCAACCGTTTCACGATGGCGGCGCCGATGCCGCGTGAGCCGCCCTGGACGAACGCGACTTTGCCATGCAGAGGTTGTGCTGTGGTCATGTTATTTCTCCAAAGTGGGTGAGGGTAACGCGTTATTCCCAGTATCGGTGAAATGTCTGGCGGCCACTGTTCACAAAGAGCTTTGTCTGCCCACAACGAGAAAAGCCCCTTGCGGGGCTTCTTTCTTCCGTCGGTTGGCTGTTCGACGATCAGTTGAAGATTTCTGCGGTGCCGTACAGTTTGTTCTGGCCGCCGGCGGCGACGATGCGGTATGAGCTGGCGCCCGACGCAGCGGCTTTGCTGGCCAGTTCGCTTTCCAGCGCGCTCAGGTTGCTGGCGCCGCTAACGGAGACTACGCCGATTTTCTGTGCGTCTGCAGCGGGTTGGCTGGACGGCAGGTCAGCGGCGAAGGTAGCGAAAGAAGCGGTAGCCAGCAGCGCAGCGGTAGCAAAAATTTTGACGTTTTTCATGATGTATTCCTCAGCGTATTGATTGGATGAGAGCCCGTTGTCTCTCGATGTATTAAATAGTAGTGCGGCAGGCAGGAATAAAAAATCGGAGAGTTTTGAGTATCTCTGTCAAATAAACTGATTGTTTTTTCATCCGCTGGCGCGCGGTAAAAATCGCCACTACCCTTTACAGACGATCCTTAACCGGAGAAGCGTAATGACGGTAAACGCATTTATCGGCAGCTGGGCGCTGGTGTCCTCGGCATTTGAGAACCAGGACGGCGAGCTGAATTACCCGCTGGGCGAGCAGGTGCTGGGGCGCATCCATTATGAGGCCAACGGCACGATGGCGGCGCAGCTTTACAGCGCCGTGCGGCCGCGTTTCGCCGCCGACGATTTGGCGCAGGGGTCAGAGCGAGAGATCCGCGCCGCCTTCATCAATATGATTTGCTACTTCGGCCGCTATCAGGTGGAGGAAAGCGAGCAGCGGGTGGTGCATCAGGTCGAAGGCTGCTCGTTCCCCAACTGGGTAGGCAGCCGTCAGGTGCGTTTTTACGCTTTCAGCGGCGATCGGCTGACGTTGCGCACGGTGCCCTTGCAGCTCGGCAACGGCGTGCAGGTGGGCGAACTGGTGTGGCAGCGGACAGGAGCTTCTTTATGATCATTGTTCATCATCTCAATCATTCGCGCTCGCAGCGCATTCTGTGGTTTCTGGAAGAGCTGGGCGTGCCCTATCAGGTGCAACGCTACGAACGCGATCCGCAGACCATGCTGGCGCCGGCGGCGCTGAAAAAGATCCACCCGCTGGGCAAATCACCGGTGATCGTCGACGGCGATCTGACGCTGGCGGAATCCGGCGCCATCATCGAATATCTGCAGGAAGCCTATGATGCGCAAGGGATGTTCATGCCGACCGACTTCCACGCGCGCCAGCAATACCGCTACTGGCTGCACTACGCCGAAGGATCGCTGATGCCGCTGTTGGTGATGAAACTGGTGTTCAGCCGCCTCGGCCAGCCGCCGATCCCCTGGCTGCTGCGGCCGGTGGCCGGCGCGATCGGCAAGGGCGTGCAGCGCGAATATCTCGACAAGCAGATCGCGCCGCACTGCGAGTATCTCGAGCAGCACCTGAACAAGGGCAGCTGGTTCGTCGGCAACGACTTCAGCGCGGCGGACATACAGATGAGCTTCCCGCTGGAGGCGATGGCGGCGCGCGGCGCGTTGGATGATTGCCCGAAACTGCGCGGCTTTCTGCAGCGCATTCACGCCCGGCCCGCCTACCAGCGGGCGTTGGAGCAGGGCGGCCCTTACGACCTGCTGAGTTAACCGGATGGGCTATACTCGATGGGGTCATTCTTCATCGGAGGTAGCCCATGGCTACGCAAATCTTCGTTAATCTGCCCGTCCGCGATCTGCCTGCCTCGATGGCTTTTTTCACCCGCCTGGGTTTCACTTTCAACCCGCAATTTACCGATGACACCGCCGCGTGCATGGTGGTCAGCGACACGATTTACGTGATGCTGCTGACCCATGACAAATTCAGGGGGTTTACCCCGAACCCGATCGGCGACGCCAAACAGGCCACCGAAGTGCTGGTGTGCCTGTCGCAGCCCAGCCGGGCGGCGGTGGACGAACTGGTGCGCAAGGCGGTCGCCGGCGGCGGCAACACCTACCACCCGCCGCGGGACTACGGCGTGATGTACGGCCACGGTTTTCAGGATCTGGACGGCCATATCTGGGAATTGATGTATATGGATCCCGCGGCTGTGCAGGCGCAATAACCCCGCCGTGACGGAATTCGCCGGGGCGCTCGTCGCCCCGGTTTTATCGTGCAGGCGCCATTTCCGCCGCTTTCTGCATAAATTGCCGCGATCTTTAGTTGATTAGACGCTAGGGAAGGCAGGATAATCGTTTGCCTTGAATAAACCACCATAAATCACCCGTACCGCGCGCTGCGAGTTAAACGTTTGCCTTGGTGCGCATCGCCGTTGGCACTGCGACGGAGGGGCACGGATGCGGAACGTGACGTAAACGATTACGTGACGATCGGGCGCGGGCGAGATTACAGGCCTGCTGCGACGGGCCGATTCATGAAACACAGGGGAAGTAACCTATGTCGAACTCTCAAGCGAACCACGCCGCAAAACCAACCGGCGGGCTTGATGGCTATTTTAAAATTTCCGCGCGCGGCAGCAGCGTGCGCCAGGAGGTGGTGGCGGGGCTGACCACCTTCCTGGCGATGGTGTACTCGGTGATCGTGGTGCCGAGCATGCTGGGCAAAGCGGGCTTCCCGCCGGCGGCGGTGTTTGTCTCCACCTGCCTGGTGGCCGGGCTGGGCTCGCTGCTGATGGGGCTGTGGGCTAACCTGCCGATGGCCATCGGCTGTGCGATCTCGTTGACCGCCTTCACCGCCTTCAGCCTGGTGCTGGGCCAGCACATCAGCATTCCGGTGGCGCTGGGCGCGGTGTTCCTGATGGGCGTACTGTTTACCGTCATCTCGGTCACCGGTATCCGCGCCTGGATCCTGCGCAACCTGCCGATGGGCGTGGCGCACGGCACCGGCATCGGTATCGGTCTGTTCCTGCTGCTGATCGCCGCCAACGGCGTCGGCCTGGTGGTGAAGAATCCGCTGGATGGCCTGCCGGTGGCGCTCGGCGCGTTCACCTCCTTCCCGGTGGTAATGACGCTGGTCGGCCTGGCGGTGATCTTCGGCCTGGAAAAACTGCGCGTGCCCGGCGGCATTTTGCTGGTGATCATCGCCATTTCCATCATCGGCCTGATCTTCGACCCGGCGGTGAAATACCAGGGGCTGTTCGCCATGCCGAGCCTGGCGGACGCGGACGGCAAGTCGTTGATCTTCAGCCTGGATATCATGGGCGCGTTGCAGCCGGTGGTGTTGCCGAGCGTGCTGGCGTTGGTGATGACCGCGGTGTTCGACGCCACCGGCACCATCCGCGCGGTGGCCGGGCAGGCCAACCTGCTGGATAAAGACGGGCAGATCATCAACGGCGGCAAGGCGCTGACCTCGGATTCCCTGAGCAGCATCTTCTCCGGCCTGGTGGGCGCCGCGCCCGCCGCGGTCTACATCGAATCCGCCGCCGGCACCGCCGCGGGCGGCAAGACCGGCCTGACCGCCACCGTGGTCGGCATTCTGTTCCTGCTGATCCTGTTCCTGTCGCCGCTGGCCTATCTGGTGCCGGTCTATGCCACCGCACCGGCGCTGATGTACGTCGGCCTGCTGATGCTGAGCAACGTCACCAAGCTGGACTTCAACGACTTCGTCGACGCGATGGCCGGCCTGCTGTGCGCGGTGTTCATCGTGCTGACCTGCAACATCGTTACCGGCATCATGCTGGGCTTCAGCTCGCTGGTCATCGGCCGCATCTTCTCCGGCGAATGGCGCAAGCTGAACATCGGCACCGTGCTGATCGCCGTGGCGCTGGTGGCGTTCTACGCCGGCGGCTGGGCGATCTAAGCCCTCGGGTTTCCCTCGCCCGGCGGGCGAGGGAAGCTGTCACGGCAATTCCCTTCTTAAGATAAGTCTTCTTCTGCTCTGCACCGCGTTTTGAAAGGCACAACAAGCTTTAACGGCTGTAAAAAAAGTGATCTACTATCGGAACCAACGCAGGCCCTGAGCCGATGTCGTCTGAATCGTAGAGTCTAAGGAAAGCATGGAAATCTTTTTTACAATCCTCATTTTGATCCTGGTGGTCTCCCTGTCCGGGGTGGTGACGCGCATGTTGCCGTTCCAGGTGCCGCTGCCGCTGATGCAAATCGCCATCGGGGCCCTGTTGGCCTGGCCGCATTTCGGGCTGCACGTCGACTTTGATCCCGAACTGTTCCTGGTGCTGTTCATCCCGCCGCTGCTGTTCGCCGACGGCTGGAAAACGCCGACGCGCGAATTCCTGCACCACGGGCGTGAAATTCTCGGCCTGGCGCTGGTGCTGGTGCTGATCACCGTGGTCGGCGTCGGCTATCTGATCTACGCCATGGTGCCGGGCATTCCGCTGGTGGCAGCCTTCGCGCTGGCGGCGGTGCTGTCGCCGACCGATGCCGTGGCATTGTCCGGCATCGTCGGCAAAGGGCGCATTCCCAAGCCGATCATGGGCGTGCTTGAAGGCGAGGCGCTGATGAACGACGCGTCCGGCCTGGTGTCGCTCAAGTTCGCCATCGCGGTGGCGATGGGCACCATGGTGTTCACCGTGGGCGGCGCAACCCTCGAGTTCCTCAAAGTGGCGATCGGCGGCCTGCTGGCCGGCGTGGCGGTCACCTGGACCTACAGTAAATCGCTGCGGGTGATGAGCCGCTGGAGCGGCGACGATCCGGCGACCCAGATCGTGTTCCTGCTGCTGCTGCCGTTCGCTTCTTACCTGATCGCCGAACATATCGGCGTTTCCGGCATCCTGGCGGCGGTAGCGGCGGGGATGACCATCAGCCAGTCCGGCGTGATCCGCAACGCGCCGCTGGCGATGCGCCTGCGCGCCAACAGCGTGTGGGCGATGCTGGAATTCGTGTTCAACGGCATGGTGTTCATCATGTTGGGCCTGCAGCTGCCGGGCATTCTTGAGACCTCCATCCTGCAGGCGGAGCTGGATCCGACCATCCAGACCTGGTACCTGTTCGCCGACGTGGCCACCATCTACGCCGCGCTGCTGGTGCTGCGTTTCACCTGGCTGTGGGTAATGAAGAAGGCCAGCAACCGCTTTATGAAAAAGCGCCCGCTGCAGTTCGGCGATTACAGCACGCGTGAGCTGTGGGTGGCGTCGTTCGCCGGGGTGCGCGGGGCGATTACCCTGGCCGGTGTGCTGTCGATACCGCTGTTGCTGAGCGACGGCACCGCCTTCCCGGCGCGCTATCAGCTGGTGTTTATCGCCGCCGGGGTGATCCTGCTGTCGTTGATCGTCGGCGTGCTGGCGTTGCCGCTGCTGCTGCGCGGCGTGCAGGTGGCCGACAAGAGCGCCAGCAAGCAGGAAGAACGCATGGCGATCGCCATGGCGGCCGAAGTGGCGATCGAGAGCGTGAATAAAATGGAAGAGCGCCTGGTTGCCGATACCGAAGAGAACCTCGATCCGCAGGTGTTGAAAGAGGTCAGCTCGCGGGTGACGGGCATGCTGCGGCGGCGTATCGCCTCGAAAGACGACATCGAGAATGCGCTGGCGATGGAAAACCTCGAGCGGCGTTTCCGCCTGACGGCGCTGCGTGCCGAACGCGGCGAGCTGTACCATCTGCGCGCCACGCAGAAAATCAGCAACGAGACGCTGCAAAAACTGCTGCACGATCTCGACTTGCTCGAAGCGCTGCTGATCGAGCGCGAAGGGTAAGCTTCAGAAGAGGAATAAACGTTTCCTCTTTATTTCTGTCCTGAAGGGCCGCCTGTGCGGCCCTTGTTTTTTGGCTACTTGAGCGGCGGCCAGTAGTCGCGGCAGCAGGCGATCCAGGCCTGCGCGCTGTGCGACAGGTAGCTGCCCTGGCGCCAGATCAGGCCGATTTTCCACTCCATGCGTGGTTCCAGCGGCAGCCAGACCAGATTTTCCTTGTCCAGCCAGCGGCAGACCGGCTCCGGCAGCATGGCGATGCCCACGCCGGCCTGCACCATCGAGGCGAGGAAGTCCCATTGGCCGCTGCGCACCGCGATTTGCGGTTCAAAACCGGCCTGGCGAAACGCCTTCATCAGCATCTTGTACAGCGCAAAGTCTTCGTTATAAATCAGGATCGGGCTGTCGGCCAATTCGGCGATATTGATGCGGGTGCGGTTGAGCCACTGCGGCGTGCGCGGCGCCACCACGCACATCGGGTGGCCCAGCAGCGGCAGAAAGGTCAGCGGCTGTTCCGAATCGAAGGGCAGCACCGTCATCGCCAGATCCAGTTCGCCGGACATCACCGCCTGTTCGACCGACAGCCCGCCCAGCTCGGAAATTTTCAATTCGATGCCGGGATAGGTCTGGCGAAAGCGGCGGATCAGATCGGCGATCTGCCTGCCCACCATCGGCGGAATACCCAGCCGCAGCACGCCTTTTTTCACCGAGCTGATGTCTTCCAGCTCCGCCTCCAACTGGCGGAATTCGTCGAGGATCGTCAGGCCGCGCTGATACACCGCCTGGCCGCTGTCGGTCAGGCGCAGCTTGCGGCCTTCGCGGATCAGCAGCGTGCATTCCAGCTCCTCTTCCAGATGCCGCAGCATCTTGCTGATGGTGGGCTGGGTGACGAACAGTTTTTCCGCCGCGCGGGTGAAGCTTTGCTGGCGCACCACTTCAACGAAGTAGCGCAGGGTGCGGACATCCACGTTAGGGTTCTCCTTGAGGGCACTACCGGCGGGAAACTATTCCCGGACGGCATGATGTCGATAATTTTAATTCATTTCAGGCGTGGTTTCCCGGCTGCGTATACTGTAGGCCGTCAATTTATTGTTTGAGGTCATCTTTCATGTCTCTGGCGTTACGCCGCGTTGCCCCCTCCCTGCTGACCCGTTTGCAGGTGCCGATTCAGGTGGCGTTGTATGCGGCGCTGTTCCTGATCGCCGATCGCCTGGTGCAACAATTCCACCTGCCGCTCCCCGCCAATATCGTCGGCATGCTGATGCTGCTGGCGCTGATCCTGCTGCGCATTCTGCCGCTGAGCTGGGTCAAGGCCGGTTCCCGCTGGCTGCTGGCGGAAATGCTGCTGTTCTTCGTGCCGGCGGTGGTGGCGGTGGTCAACTACGCCCAACTGCTGATGGTCGAGGGCTGGAAGATCTTTCTGGTGATCGCGGTCAGCACCATGCTGACGCTGGGCGCCACCGGGCTGGTGGTGGACAGGGTGTATCGGCTGGAGATTTGGCTGCAGCGGCGGAAGCAGCGCCATGAATGATTTTATCCTCAGCCTGGCCTGCTTTTTGGCGACGCTGGCGCTTTACTTCGCCAACAAGAAGCTGTACCGCCGCCGCCGCACGTTACTGCTGATGCCGCTGGTGCTGACGCCGATGATCCTGGTGCTGCTGCTGGTGGTCACCCACATCTCCTATCAGGACTATATCGGCGAAACCCACTGGCTGCTGTGGCTGCTGGGGCCGGCGACCATCGCCTTTGCGGTGCCGGTGTACGAGAATTTGCACATCATCCGCCGCCACTGGCTGTCGCTGGCCGCCGGGGTAACGACGGCGGTGCTGGTGGCGGTGTACAGCTCGGTGTGGCTGGCGCGCCTGCTGACGCTGCCGGAAGAGGTGCAGCGCAGCCTAGCGGTGCGTTCGATTACCACGCCGTTCGCGCTGGAGGCCGCCAAACAGATGGGCGGGCAGCCGGATCTGGTGGCGCTGTTCGTGGTGATCACCGGGGTGTTCGGCATGGCGGTGGGCGACATTCTGTTTCTGCGGCTGGCGGTGCGCAGCCGCCTGGCGAAGGGAGCCGGGTTTGGCGCCTCGTCGCACGGCGCCGGCACCGCCCGCGCTTATGAACTGGGGCCGCAGGAGGGCGTGGTGTCGAGCCTGGTGATGATGTTGGCCGGCATTATCACGGTGGTGGCCGCGCCGCTGATCGGCCGGCTGATGTGGTAAGACCTCTCGGGGAGGGCTCTGCCGCCCCGTTTTACGTTGTCTGGCATTGGGAACGATGCCGTTGATTGACGCCCGAAAAAACGAAGAAATTTTTCAGCATAATTTTTCCCATCGTTATAACAAAAAACGATAGATGCGCCGCGAGCAAAATTGCCGTTCATTTTAAATGCCAATGAATTAATTAAATAATAAATTATTACCATAAAAACAATAAAGTATAACTTATTGATATGGAGAGGCTCTTATCGTAAGCATTGCTGCACATTAACTGCGGTGAATAATACAAAAGAATATGAGTTCCTCTCTAATTATCTCAGATTAATACAAGCGGAATACGCTCGTCATCCCTGAGTAATATCGGGGAAATAAAATGGTCATTTATTCCCTTTCGCACATTTCGCCAAAAAAAATATCCTCTCCTATACTTCACAGCTCAACAAATTGAGGCACAGGGGGAACCTCTGGATTAACCATTTCATCCTTTCTTAGTTGGGGGGAGACCCAACTTTTCTACGGTTTTTTTATTCTGACCTGAACTGTCGGACGGCCAGGCTTTGCCTAAATCCGGACGGTCCCTTTCATTAACGTAATGAAAACGTGCTAGAGAATATTATGAACAAACAAACTGATGTGAAGAGTGGGGAACTCCGTACGGGTGCTCAGGCCGCGGCGGAGAAAGTCGAACTGCATGAAATGACTATCGCCCAGCGTGAACTCTGGCTGGGGGAAAATATTTCCAAAGAGTTGTCGTTCAATATCTGGGGCTATGGGCAGGTTGACGGGCCTCTCGACGTTAAGCTGCTGCGGCAAGCCATCGATGCTATCGTCGAAGAAACGCCGGCTCTGCAAGCGCATTTTGTGGAAAAAGACGGTGAGCTTTATCAATACCGCGCGCCACGCACACATGAGCCGCTGTTCACACTCGATCTCAGTAAGGAACCCGATCCCCTGCAGGCGGCCAGACGCTGGATGGTGGCGGATGCGGCGCTGCCGCGCCGCGCCACGGGAGAGGAACCTTTTAGTTTTTATGTGATTACGCTCGCTCCGCAGCGCTATGTCCTCTATCGGCGTTTCCACCATATGATCACCGACGGCCGCAGTGCCGAGGAAGTGATGCGGCGCATCGCGGCTTACTATAACGCGCTGGCGTCCGGCGGCGTCATCCCTGAATTCGCCAACTGCAATTTCTCTCTGCTTTATGAAAACGACATCAAATACCGCGACTCCTCACGCTTTTCTTCCGATCAGGCTTTTTGGCGGGAATATACTGCCGCTGCGCCGCAGAGTTTGTCGCGTAGAGCCATATTGACCCCGGACGCCGCGATGAACCGCAACACGCAGCTGCTGGAAAAAGAGGCATTGGATCAGCTGCAGCAACAAGCTGACAATATCGGCGTACACCGCGCACATATATTGGCCGCCGCCGTAGCATTATGTTTCTACAGCCTGACCGGCAGTGAATATCTTAATTTCAGCATGCCGGTGACCGGAACGAGAGAACGAAACAGTATTGGTATGACCTCTAACGTTGTCCCTTTGATTATCAAGGTTGAACCCCAGCTGAGTCTGGCCGAATTTATCCAAAAGGTCGCAGCCGAAATAGCAAAAGTGGTTCGTCATCAATTATATCGTGGGGAGGACATTCGGCGTGACAATGGCGCGACGGATTCCGCCTGGTTTGGCCCTTCAATTAACATTGTTTCTTTCGACCACGGCGATCCTTTCTGGGGATGCCGCACCCGTTGGTATTATGGCGGGAATATTCCGTCCGGCGATCTACAGATTATGCTGTATGAAGACCAGCAGGCGAATGAGCTGGACGTCACTTTTTCTGACGCCGATTATGCAAATTCATTAGGCGATCTGGATGTTTTGCAGCGCCGTTTCCAGTTTATTTTACGGGCGCTGAACGCATCAACGGCGGGGACGATCGAGGCGTTGGATCGGCAAGTGGCGGCGCTGGCGGATGCCGAGGCCGGCGGCAGCTTTTACACCAACCGTCGGCAACCGCCTGCTGGCGGCATCATTCGTTGGGATCGCCCTGCTGAGGCGCTGCAGCGCCTGGTGAGTTCGCTGAGCCATGGCGCGGGATGCGCGGCGAAGGTGCTGTTGGCGGAGCGCGTGTTGGGCGTGACGGCGCTGCAGGCGGTGAGCGATGAGCGGCAGGCCGAACCCGGTACCCTGCTGCACGTCGAGGCCGACGGCTGGGTAATTGCCGCGAACCCCGGCGTGGTGCGCGTCGGGCCGTTCTTGCGCGCCGACGGCTCGGCTCAGCCAGGCGATGCGCTGGCGCAGGCCTGCGGCCTGTCTGTCGGCTCGGTCTTGCCGACGATTAACGCTGCCGAAGCCTCGCTGTTAGGCGCGGCGTATGGCGCCAGCGCCGATAGCGCCGCTTTTTGGCAACCGCGCCTGACGCGTTATTATCCGGCGCCGTTCCCGCCGGGGCCTGGCCGCCAGGCGGATCTTCCCGCACGCTGGCAGGCGACGGCCTGGCAGCGCCTGGAAAAAATTGCCGGCGAGCATGTGCTGGCGGCAGCAACCCTTTATCTGGCGCGCATGTGCAATGAAACCGATTTTCAGCTGGGGTGGATCACCCCGGACGATCGGAATTGGGGGCGTTGGGCTCACCTGAGCGCGCGCGTGCTGCCGCTGCAGGTCTCTGTTGATCACACCGGCAATTTCCAGCAGGCGTTGGCCGCGCTGGAACAGGAATATAGCCAGTTGCGCGCTCATGCCGATTATCATCCCGCGTTGCTGACGCGCGATGCGGACCTGCGAGCGTCTCAGACTTGGCCGACGGCGGTATCGATCGTCAGCCGGCGCTCGGCGCAGGGGTTGCAGCCTGAAGACGAGGGGGTTGCCGCCATCATGGCTTCCGGCTCGCGCGCGGTATTGCAAATCTGCAAGGCTGACGGCGCTTTCCGTTGGGTCTACGACGCCGCCTCCGTGGCTGACGAGCAGATGTTGCGGGCGACGCAACATCTGCTGATGCTGCTCAACGACGCGGTGAGGGCGGGTTCTCATCGTCGCACCGTCGGCGAACTCAGTCTGGTTTCCGAGGAAGAACGCGCGCAGTTGCTGCAGGGCCTCAACCACACCGTCGCTTCACATTCGCCGACGGCCTGTCTGCACCGGTTGTTCGAAGCACAGGTTAAACGGACACCGGAGGCGATCGCGGTGACGTATGGCGATGACAGCCTGACCTACGCGGAATTGAATACCCAGGCGAACCGTTGGGCCCATCGGCTGGTACAGCTTGGCGTGCAGCCGGACAGCCTGGTGGCGCTGTGTGCCGGGCGCGGGCTGCCGATGCTGGTCGGGCTGCTGGGGATCCTCAAAGCCGGCGGCGCCTATGTGCCGCTGGATCCCGCCTATAGCGGCGAGCGGCTACAGTACATCCTGGCGGACTCAGCGCCGGTGCTGCTGTTGGCGGATGAGCTCGGCCGACAAGCGCTGGGTGACTGCGAGGTGCCGGTGCTGGCGCTGGAACAGCCACTGAGGGGAGAAAGCGACGATCTGCAGGACGTCGGGGTGCGCCCGGCGCACCTGGCATATGTGATTTATACCTCCGGCTCGACCGGCAAACCCAAAGGGGTGATGGTGGAGCACCGGCAGGTCGCGCGGTTGTTCAGCGCGACGAACGCCTGGTTCAACTTCAGCGTCGCCGACAGGTGGTGCCTGTTCCACTCATTCGCCTTCGACTTCTCGGTCTGGGAGATCTGGGGCGCCTGGCTGTATGGCGGCCAGCTGTTCATCGTACCGCAGGCGATCGCCCGCTCGGCGCCGGATTTTTATCATTTCGTCTGCCGCAGCGGCATCACGGTATTAAACCAGACGCCGAGCGCCTTCAAAGCCTTTATCCAGGCTCAGGCGCACAGCGAAGCGCGCCAGCAGCTACGCGAGATCGTGTTCGGTGGCGAAATGCTGAAGCCTTGCGATCTTGCGCCGTGGTTTGCTCGTCCAGAGAACCGGCAGACACGGTTGATCAACATGTACGGTATCACCGAGACCACGGTGCATGTGACTTATCGGCCGCTGTCGGCGCAGGATACGGCGATCACCACCAGTCCGATCGGCAGCCGCATCCCGGATTTGCGCATGTATCTGCTGGGCGCCGACGGCGAACCGGTGCCGATGGGGGCGATCGGCGAACTGTACGTCGGCGGCGAAGGGGTGGCGCGGGGTTACCTGAACCGGCCCGAATTGACGGCGGAACGTTTTCTCGATGATCCTTTCAACCGGGCGCCGGGTGCGCGCATGTATCGTACCGGCGATCTGGCGCGCTATCTGCCGGGGGGCGATATCGAATACCTGGGGCGCAATGACCAGCAGGTAAAAATCCGCGGTTTCCGTATCGAATGCGGCGAGGTGGAGGCTCAGCTGAGTACCGATCCGCGCGTGCGCAGCGTAGCCGTGGACGCGATTGACGATGGCGACGGGGGCAAGCGACTGGTGGCGTGGGTGGTTCCGGCACAGGAAGCCGAACGCGCTACGCTGGCGACCGGGCTGCGTCAGCATCTGCAGGCGCGGCTGCCGGATTATATGGTGCCGGTGGCTTACGTTTGGCTGGAGGCGTTGCCGCTGACCGGCAACGGCAAATTGGACAAGCGGGCTCTGCCGGTGCCGCAGGTCGACGCCTATGTGCGTGAAGCCTATGCGCCGCCGCAGGGCGAGGCGGAAAATCTGCTGGCGGCTATCTGGCGCGAGCTGCTGGGCGTAGAGCGCGTCGGTCGCTATGACCACTTCTTCGAACTGGGCGGGCATTCGCTGATGGCGGTGCGCTTGGCTAACCGCGTGCAACAGGCCGGATGGCAGTTACCGTTGCAGGCGCTGTTCGCCAGCCCGGTACTGCACGTGCTGGCGCAGGCGCTGGAAGTTGCGCCGGCTCAGGAACCGCTGCCGATACTGCCGGTGGCGCGCGACGGCGATTTGCCCCTGTCGTTCGCCCAGCAACGCCTGTGGTTCCTGACCCAGTTGGAGGGGATGAGCGAAACCTACCATATCCCCCTGGCGCTGCGGCTGCACGGCCGGTTGGACCGGCAGGCGCTGCAACATAGTCTGGATGCGCTCTATGCGCGTCACGAATCGCTGCGTAGCCGGTTCATCACCCGGGAAGATCGGCCACAGGTGCAGATTTTGCCGGCAAACGGGCTGCCGCTTGCGTTCCACGATCTGCGACGTCACCCCGCGCAAGCCGACACGCTGTGCCGTCAGGCGGCCACTCAACCGTTCGATTTGACGCAGGGGCCGCTGGTGCGCGCCGCGCTGATCCGCCTGGCGGATGAGGAGCACCTGTTCCTGCTCACCTGTCATCACATCATTTCCGACGGTTGGTCGACCGGCATTCTGCTGCGTGAACTGGGGGCGTTGTACGGCGCTTTGCGTCGCGGCGATGCCGATCCGCTGCCGCCGCTGACGCTGCAATACCCGGATTATGCCGCCTGGCAGCGTCGCTATCTGACGCCGGAGCGGTTGGCGGCGCAGGCGCAATACTGGCGCGAAACGCTGATCGGTGCGCCGGCGCTGCTGACGCTGCCGACTGACCGGCCGCGTCCGACGGTGCAGTCTTTCAGCGGCGGGGAGGTGCCGATCGCGATCGACGCCGAGCTGACGCAGGCGCTGCGGCAGTTCAGCCGGCAGCATGGCGGCACGCTGTTCATGACGGTGCTGGCGGCCTGGAGCCTGGTGCTGGCGCGCATGGCCGGGCAGCAGGAGCTGGTGATCGGCACGCCGGAGGCCAACCGTGGCCGGCTGGAAACCGAATCGTTGGTCGGCTTCTTCGTCAGCACGCTGGCGCTGCGCATCGATCTTCGCGACGATCCGGATCTGCCGACGCTGATCGCGCGGATCCGCCACACGGTGCTGACGGCGCAGGAAAATCGCGATCTGCCGTTCGAGCAGGTGGTGGAGCTGGTCAATCCGCCGCGTCATCTGGGCTATACCCCGCTGTTCCAGGTGATGTTGGCCTGGCAGGACGGCTCGGTGCGCGATATTCCGCTGCCTGGGCTGCAGGCCGAGCTGGCCGGGCTGGAATACAGCGCGGCGAAGTTTGATCTGACGCTCGATCTGGCCGATACCGGCGAAGGCATCAGCGGTACGCTGAACTTCGCCACAGCATTGTTCGATCGCGCCACCGCCGAACGCTACGGCGTTTACCTGGTACAGGCGCTGCGGGCGATGACGCTGAATAGCCCACGGTCAGTATCCCATATCGATTTGTTGCCGCCCGCCGAACGGGAGCATCTGCTGCATGGCTGGAACCGCACCGAGCGTGACTACCCGCTGGATCAGACGCTGACGGCGCTGTTCGAGCAGCAGGTGCGCCGCACGCCGGACGCCACCGCGCTGGTGAGCGGAACGGAAAGCCTGAGCTACGCCCAGCTGAACGCCCGCGCCAACCGGCTGGCGCACGCGCTGATAGCGCGCGGCGTCGGCCCGGACAGCCGGGTGGCGGTGTGCGCCGAACGCGGCCTGAACATGGTGACGGCGCTGTTCGGTAT
>NZ_JBJNLI010000008.1:0-120026 GCF_052169135.1 Serratia sp. CY32780 | reverse complement strand
GCAATAGCGCGGTGGTCCCACCTGACCCCATGCCGAACTCAGAAGTGAAACGCCGTAGCGCCGATGGTAGTGTGGGGTCTCCCCATGCGAGAGTAGGACACTGCCAGGCATCAAATAAAGCCGAAAGCCCTGAACTGACGTTCAGGGCTTTTTGCTATGCGTAAAACGCAAAAAAGCGCAGCTACGCTGCGCCTTTCAACCACTCGACAATAAAGTCGGCGATGCTTTCCGGTTGATTGAGATCCAACTGCTTAGCCGCGATGGATAGCGGCTGGTCGCTGGCTACCGCCACGACAAATTTATCCAGCATGTCTTCCAACGGTCTGCCGATCTCGGCCCGATAAAGCAGGATCTTGCTGACCGGTTCATGTTTGAACCCTTCCACCAGAATCAAATCGACCTTATCGGCGTCAAAACGCCCTGCCAGGTAGCGTAGATCCAAAGGTTGTTGCTCCGGCGTTTCGGTCATCAATGCCCAACGGCGATCGCTGGCGACCAGCGTTTGGTCGGCACCCGCTTTGCGCAGCTCATAGCTGTCTTTACCCGGCGTATCCACATCCATGTCGTGATGCGTATGCTTTATCAGCCCAACCCGCACCTGACGCTGTTTCAGCATTGGGATCAATTGCTTGAGCAGGGTGGTTTTCCCCGTCCCGCTGTAGGCGCCGATGGCCAGCAAAGGGGGCAATGAACGATTCATGTTTTTAGCTCTCGTGCTTGCTGCCAGTGCAGGCAGTCTTCCGGCGTATTCAGGTTATGAAATGCCGTTTGCTGCCCGCTGAACACCACGCGTTGTGCGTTAATCTGATGCAAGAACAGCATCAGCTTGCGTTCACCGCGCGCCAGATAGTCGGCCAGCTGCGGCGCTATTTGGGTATGCAATAATGCCAGCGTAGGGTGATCTCGTTCACCATCGCTGGCAAAGGCTGCTGGCGCCGCGCCTTTTTGCCGCCATAGCTGCGCAACTAAGTCGGCGGGAAAGTCGGGGACGTCACAAGGGACAAAAGCCACCCACTCGCTGGGAGATTGCTTGAGCCCGGCGAGCATCCCGGCCAACGGCCCGGCGAAATCGGGCGTCAGATCGCCAATCACCGGCAAACCGCTCGCCTGGTAACGTGCCTGATTGCGATTGGCGCTGATGGCGACGGAAGCCACTTGCGGCCGTAACCGAGCCAATACGTGTTGATAGAGTGCGATACCGGCAATCGACACCAGGCCTTTGTCTTCACCGCCCATACGCGTGGCCCGTCCGCCGGCCAAAATGACGCCGCTGATTTCTTTATGCATCTCGTTTATCCCGCCTTGTCGATGCGCTGATTGTAGCGCTAAAGCCGGCGCGACATCAGGATTTACCTTTATTGACAAGCCGGTTCTTTCACTGCGTGGGTAAGCCTGTTACTTTGTGAGTTTATTCATGCTATTGGACGATATTGAGATGAAAACGCATCGCGTAAACGAGTTGATCGAGCTGTTGCACCCGGCCTGGCAGGAAGATCCCGATCTCAATTTGATGCAGTTTTTGCAAAAGCTGGCGCAGGAAGCGGGCTTCCAGGGCGAGTTGTCCGAACTGAGCGACGACATTCTTATTTACCATCTGAAAATGCGCGGCAGCGCCGGCACGGATCAGATCCCGGGCCTGAAGAAAGATTACGAAGAAGATTTTAAAACGGCGCTGTTGCGCGCTCGCGGCGTTATCAAGGACTGATCCTCGCGCGGTGCGAGAAAGCATAGCTCGTGAAAGGCGCCATTAATGCTACTATTTCTCATTCCCGGCACCGTGCTGTCAGCGATCAAACGAACGTTATGAATAACTCTGCTTTTAATTTCGACACCCTGTCGCCCGATTTGATTATGGACGCGCTAGAAGGGGTTGGCCTGCGCGTCGATTCCGGCCTGACGGCGCTGAACAGCTATGAGAACCGCGTCTATCAGTTTATGGACGAAGATCGCCGGCGCTACGTGGTGAAGTTTTACCGCCCGGAGCGCTGGAGCGCCGCGCAGATCGGTGAGGAGCACCAGTTCGCTCTGGATCTGGCGAAGGCGGAGATCCCGGCAGTAGCGCCGTTGGCGTTGCAAGGCGCTACGCTGCATACGCACGCTGGGTTCTTCTTTACCCTGTTCCCCAGCGTGGGCGGGCGGCAGTACGAGATAGACAACCTGGATCAGTTGGAATGGGTGGGTCGTTTCTTGGGGCGTATTCATCAGGTCGGTGGTGAGCGTTTGTTCGCCGAGCGGCCGACGATGGGGGTTGAAGAGTATCTCACCGCCCCGCGTCAGGTGTTGGCCGATTGCGAGCTGTTGCCGGCAGCGCAGCGTGAGGGGTTCCTGCAGGCGACGGATAACCTGATCGCGGCGATCAAGCCGCACTGGCATCTGAACTGGCAGCCGCGCCGTTTACACGGTGATTGCCATCCGGGCAATATTCTGTGGCGCGACGGCCCGCTGTTCGTCGATCTTGATGACGCACGTAATGGCCCGGCGGTGCAGGACTTGTGGATGCTGCTGCACGGCGAACGCCGCGATCAACTGATGCAGCTGGACGTCTTGCTGGAGGCGTACGGTGAATTTGCCGAGTTCGATCAGCGCGAGTTGGCGTTGATCGAGCCGCTGCGGGCCATGCGCATGGTGTATTACCTGGCCTGGGTCGCCCGCCGTTGGCAGGATCCGGCCTTCCCTAAGAGTTTTCCGTGGATGGCGGAGTCTGATTTCTGGTTGTCTCAGACTGCGGCCTTCACCGAACAGGTTAAGCTGTTGCAGGAGCCCCCTCTGCAGCTGACGCCAATGTATTGAAGCTTTAACACAATGGAGAGTTTAGTCTTATGAAAAAAATATGGTTGGCGCTCGTTGGCATGGTGATGGCCTTCAGTGCCTCGGCGGCACAGTTTAGCGATGGCGCTCAGTACGTGACCCTGGACAAGCCGGTGACCGGTGAGCCTCAGGTGCTGGAGTTCTTCTCCTTCTACTGCCCGCACTGCTACCAGTTCGAGCAGGTCTATCACGTGTCCGAGAACGTGAAGAAGGCGCTGCCTGCCGGCACCAAAATGACCAAGTACCACGTTGAGTTCCTGGGGCCGCTGGGCAAACAGCTGACTCAGGCATGGGCGGTGGCGATGGCGCTGGGCGTGGAAGACAAGGTAAGCCCGTTGATGTTTGAAGCGGTGCAGAAAACCCAGACCGTGCAAACGCCGGATGATATCCGTAACGTCTTCGTGAAAGCGGGCGTGACCGCCGCAGATTATGACGCGGCATGGAACAGCTTCGTGGTGAAATCTCTGGTGGTTCAACAGGAGAAAGCCGCGGAAGATCTGCAACTGCGCGGTGTGCCGGCGGTATTCGTGAACGGCAAATACATGGTTAAAAACGATGGCCTGGACACCAGCTCGATGGACGCTTACGTGAAGCAGTTCGCCGACGTGGTTAAATTCCTCAGCCAGCAGAAATAAGCCAGATTCAACATGAAAAACGCCGGCGTTCGTTGCCGGCGTTTTTTTATCCGTATTGCCGCTTCAATTTATCCAGCAGCCGGTCTTTTTCCTGCCACAGCGTATTCAGCCACAGTTGGAAACGCCGCTTGAACTGCTTGTCGTTGAAATAGTCCCCGTGCAGGGTTTCATCGATCGGTAGCGTCTCTATTCTTACCACGATGCGCGTCAAACGACCGCACAGCATATCCAGAAAAGGCCGTTGGTTATTTTCCGGATAGAGCAGGGTGACGTTCAACACTTTGTCGAACTGATTGCCCAGCGCGCTAAGGGTAAACGCGATGCCGGCGGCTTTGGGCGCCAGCAAATTGCGATACGGCGAATTGCTTTTAATTTTCTTGGCTTCGGTGAAGCGCGAACCTTCGACGAAATTGACGATGGTGGTTGGACGTTGACGGAATTTTTCGCAGGAACGGCGCGTGGTTTCGATATCCTTGCCGCGCTTCTCCGGATGCTTGAGCAAATAGGCGCGGGAGTAACGCTTCATGAATGGCATATCCAGCGCCCAGCAGGCCAGGCCGACAAAAGGCACCCAGGCGAGCTGTTGCTTGAGGAAATACTTATTCATTGGAATATGATTTCTGAACAGCACGCACAACACGACAATGTCTGACCAGCTTTCGTGGTTGCTGATCAGCAGATACCAGTTTTTGCGATCCAGCCCTTCCAGCCCTTCAATATCCCAACGCAATTGCCCGTTAATGCGCAATAACAGCGCCAGCCCCTGACACCAACACCACATCATGAAATCGGCGAAAGCAGAGATATATCGCCAGACGGCGGGAATGGGCACCAGGAGTTTCACGATGCCGGCCAGCGTGATGGGGATAGAACACAACACCGTCACCAGAATGGTGAGTATGACGGAAATGATAAAGATAACAGGCGTTAACAATCTTGGCATGGTTATGGGCTGACGGTTGTTGGGAACATCGTTGCATGCCGAAGCGCATGAACAAAAGCCTATTTTAACAGAGAATGTCGGGGTAAAGCGCCGCTAAAAATCACTGTTTTTGGCCTCGCCGGATAACCATTTGCCGAGTTTTTGTGCAACTTGTCCAGCTTGTGCTAAGGTAATTGAGGCGCCGAATTTGATTAATAGTGCGATTAAAATCCGGCGAAAGTTATATCCACAAATCCAATAAAAGCCAGTAATAAAGCGTCGCCGGAATTCGTTCTTTTAACGCGGTGATTTAAATAGGAATTTTATTCGCCGTTATAACGATAATCACAACGTTATAATTCGGTCTCTTTTCTATGCACAAAGTTATCCACAGGTAAGATCTTGCGGATCCTCGCGCACAATCTCATCATTTTCGTCCGCAATGCACGCTAAGGTTCGTCTCCGGCGGCCAGCTATGGCATGCTTACCCCTATGTCCGATCACGATAAAGAAACGCTATGGCCCAGATTGCAGAAAACCCACTAATCCTGGTTGACGGTTCCTCCTACCTCTACCGCGCTTATCACGCCTTCCCGCCGCTGACCAACTCGGCGGGCGAGCCGACCGGCGCGATGTACGGCGTGCTGAATATGCTGCGCAGCCTGCTGCTGCAGTATCAACCGAGCCACGTTGCCGTGGTGTTTGATGCCAAAGGGAAGACCTTCCGCGATGATCTCTTCGCCGAATACAAATCGCACCGGCCGCCGATGCCGGACGATCTGCGTGCGCAGATCGAGCCGCTGCACAACATGGTCAAGGCGATGGGCCTGCCGCTGCTGGTGACGCCCGGCGTTGAGGCGGACGACGTTATCGGTACGCTGGCGCTGGAGGCCGAAAAAGCTGGCCACGCGGTGCTGATCAGCACCGGCGACAAAGACATGGCGCAGCTGGTGACGCCGAACGTCACCCTGATCAACACCATGAACAACACCATCCTCGGCCCGCAGGAAGTGTGCGACAAGTACGGTATTCCGCCGGAGCTGATCATCGACTTCCTGGCGCTGATGGGCGATTCATCGGACAACATTCCCGGTGTGCCGGGCGTGGGTGAGAAAACCGCTCAGGCGTTGCTGCAGGGTATCGGCGGGCTGGATGCGCTGTACGGTAATCTGGAGAATATCGCCACGCTGAGCTTCCGCGGCGCCAAAACCATGGCGGCCAAGCTGGAGCAGAACAAAGAGGTCGCGTACCTCTCCTATAAGCTGGCGACGATCAAAACCGACGTTGAGCTGGATCTGACCTGCGCGGATCTGACGGTCTCTGCACCGGATGTCGATACGCTGCAGCAGCTGTTCAAACAGTACGAGTTCAAACGCTGGCTGGCGGACGTGGAAGCCGGCGTATGGCTGGAAAACAAGAAAGGCGCGGGAGCGAAAGCTGCCGGCGGTGCCAAACCGGCCGCCGCCGCCGCGGAAGCGCCGAAGGCGCTGGCGGAGGCCAAGCTGTCCCAGGACGGTTATGTCACCATTCTGGATGAAGCGGCCTTTACCGACTGGCTGGCGCGGCTGAAAAAGGCCGACGTGTTTGCCTTCGATACCGAAACCGACGGTCTGGATACCCTGACCGCCAACCTGATCGGCCTGTCCTTCGCGATCGCGCCGGGCGAAGCGGCTTATTTGCCGGTGGCGCACGATTATCTGGACGCTCCGCCACAGCTGGACCGCGCCTACGTGCTGGAAGCGCTCAAGCCGCTGCTGGAGGACGATAAGGCGCTGAAGGTCGGGCAAAACCTGAAGTTCGACATGAGCCTGCTGGCGCGCTACGGCATTGAGATGCGCGGCATTGCCTACGACACCATGCTGGAGTCCTATGTGCTGGACAGCGTCGGCGGCCGTCACGATATGGACAGCCTGGCCGATCGTTATCTGAGCCATAAAACCATCACCTTCGAAGAGATCGCCGGCAAGGGCAAAAACCAGCTGACGTTCAATCAGATCGCGCTGGAGCAGGCGGCGCCTTACGCCGCCGAAGACGCCGATGTCACGCTGCAGTTGCACCTGGCGATGTGGCCGCAGTTGAAACAGAGCGCAGAGCTGCTGACGGTGTTCAACGAGATTGAAATGCCGCTGCTGCCGGTGCTGTCGCATATCGAACGCACCGGGGTGCTGATCGATCCGGCCATTTTGTCGGCCCACTCCCAGGAGCTGGCCAAGCGTCTGGCTGAGCTGGAGGCGCAGGCCCACGAGCTGGCGGAAGAGCCGTTCAACCTGGCATCGACCAAGCAGCTGCAGGCTATCTTGTACGAGAAACAAAAGTTGCCGGTGCTGAAGAAAACCCCAGGCGGTGCGCCGTCCACCAACGAAGAAGTGCTGGCCGAGCTGGCGCTGGATTACCCGCTGCCGAAGGTGATCCTGGAATACCGCGGCCTGGCGAAGCTGAAGACCACCTATACCGACAAGCTGCCGCTGATGATCAACCCGGTCAGCGGCCGGGTACACACCTCGTACCATCAGGCGGTGACTGCGACCGGCCGTCTCTCCTCGAGCGATCCGAACCTGCAGAACATCCCGGTGCGCAACGAAGAAGGGCGGCGCATCCGCCAGGCTTTCATCGCGCCGGAAGGCTACCGCATCGTCGCGGCCGACTACTCGCAGATCGAGCTGCGCATCATGGCGCATCTGTCACAGGATGAAGGGCTGCTGAAGGCCTTCGCCGAAGGGAAAGACATTCACCGTGCCACTGCGTCGGAAGTCTTCGGCGTGCCGTTGGATAAAGTGACCGGCGAACAGCGCCGCAGCGCCAAGGCGATTAACTTTGGCCTGATTTACGGCATGAGCGCCTTCGGCCTGGCGCGCCAGTTGGGGATCCCGCGTGGGGAAGCCCAGCGCTATATGGATCTGTACTTCGAGCGTTACCCGGGCGTGCTGGACTACATGGAGCGCACCCGTCAACAGGCTTCCGAACAGGGCTATGTCAGCACGCTGGACGGGCGCCGCCTGTATCTGCCGGACGTCCGCTCCAGCAACGCCATGCGCCGCAAGGCGGCCGAGCGCGCCGCCATCAACGCCCCGATGCAGGGCACCGCGGCCGATATCATCAAGCGTGCGATGATCGAGGTCGACGCCTGGCTGCAAGGGCAGGAGAAGCCGTTGGTGCGCGCGATCATGCAGGTGCACGATGAATTGGTATTTGAGGTGCATGAGTCGGTGATCGAAGAAGCCAGCCAACGCATCCGTCAATTGATGGAAGGCAGCATGACCCTGGCGGTGCCGCTGAAGGTCGACGTGGGCGTCGGCATGAACTGGGATGAGGCGCACTGATTACCGGGTTATCGCCGGATGCGCTAACTGGCGATAACCTAAGCACTTTTCGTAATTAAGCTACAAGATGCGGCGATAGTTTCCCCAACTTCGCCGTTCTTGCGCCGCAAATTGTGTAAGTAAACTACAAAAAATTCTTTTGCCCTGCGAAAAAATAAGGTAGAGTTACAGGCGTAGGGTACAGAGGTAAGATGTTCTATCTTTCAGACCTTTTACTTCACGTAATCGGATTTGGCTGAATATTTAGCCGCCCCAGTCAGTATTGACTGGGGCGTTTTTTATTGTAAAAACAGCAGCAAACCATACATTTTTCCTATCGCTCCGCACCGCTTTTCGTTCCTGCTTTCCTCCTTTCGACTCGCGTAATCCGGCGAGATAAGCCAGCCCTGGCGATAAGTTTTTATGATGGCTTTATTTCAGAACTGTAATTAGATAACAAAAAATCCCGCCTGTGGCTGAACTGCGGGTATAAAAAAGCCGATGCGGCGAGGCATCGGCTCTGGCGTTCGGCCTGGGCTTATTCGCCGGCTTCGTCTTCTGGCAGCACTTCCGGTGGGATCTCGTTAAACCAGGTGTCCAGCTTCTGGCGCAGCTTGTCGACGCCGATCTTCTTCAGCGACGAGAAGGCTTCAACCTGGATATCCCCCATAAACGGCAGCACCGCTTCACGCACCATATTGAGCTGCGCCTTGCGTGCGCCGGAGGCCAGCTTGTCGGCCTTGGTCAGCAGCACCAGCACCGGCGTGCCGACGTCGACCGCCCACTGGATCATCTGCTGGTCGAGATCTTTCAGCGGATGGCGAATATCCATCAGCACCACCAGGCCTTTCAGGCTGTTGCGCATCTGCAGGTATTCGCCCAGCGCGCGCTGCCATTTGCGCTTCATCTCTTCCGGCACTTCGGCGTAGCCGTAACCCGGTAGGTCGACCAGGCGGATGCCGTCTTCCACTTCGAACAGGTTGATCAGCTGGGTGCGCCCCGGCGTCTTACTGGTGCGCGCCAGGCTTTTTTGGTTGGTCAGCGTATTCAGCGCGCTGGATTTCCCGGCGTTGGAACGGCCGGCAAAGGCGACTTCAATTCCTGCATCCCCCGGCAGATGGCGAATATCGGGTGCGCTGGTGACGAAATGGGTCACATGATAGTTGTAGTTCTTGCTGGTCAAAATTTTTCGTCTCCGTGAGGATGGCTAACTGGTTGGCGATTATAACTGCATCAGCGGTAAAAATGGCGTGTTTCTCGGTTTTTAAGCGGCGGGACGCGATAAAACGACAGTTATGCCGCGCGTACGTTGTGAGACATTTGCCATTCGAATCGCGGGTAATGTCGCTTTATTCGAAAGTGATGTTTCTGTTTTTATTTTAAAAACAATATGTTGTTTTTTCGTTGTAGGGAAATGTCGTCCAAATCGGCGTCAGGTGCCTTGAGCCTTGGCAACAATAACGTAAAGTAGTCGTTAACGCAGGGTTGCGCAGGATTAAGGAACATCCGGGAAGGATGACAAATCTCAGGGAATGCACAGGGCGTGCAATGAGTGCCAGGATGAACGCAACAGGAAGTGACCCTTTCGCACCGGAACAGGCGGCAGGCACATCGGATGGTGAAGTATTGGCAGTTTGGATGCCGGCAGGAAGCGCGCTCGGGAAGAGCGGATGCGAATGGATTGCGCCATGGACGATTTTTCTTTCAGGATGAAGGACGTAGTGGCAGGGAATGCGGTTATAGCAGAAGGAAAAACCGGGATGTTGCATGTGCGCAAGGAGCGCGTAACAGGAATACCCTTCGCAAGAAGGTGCGAAATAGGCGGCAGGTTTAACCTGCCGCCTTTTTTCTTTGTCCGCTTTCTGCTAGATTCCGCCGCAATTCTATACTGAATCTACATACCTAAGAGCACACGCTATGAACCAGCCATCAAAAGCACCTCGCGGCAGCGCGGCGAAGTCAAAAACGAAAAAGAAAAGCCGTATGGAGCTCGATCAGGAAGCGCGCGAGCGCAAACGCCTGAAAAAGCGCCGCGGCCACGCTTCCGGTTCACGCACCCAGGTTGAGTCCGGCAGCCAGAAGAACAAATCGGCGGCGGAAGCCAAAGATCCGCGTATCGGCAGTAAAGTGCCGGTTGCGCTGGTGGTCGACGAAACCAAAGTAAAGGCCAAACCGCAGCCGAAGCCAAAGGCCGAAGCGAAACCGCGCCTGTCGCCGGAAGAAGAGCTGGCGAAGCTGGAAAATGACGAACGCCTGAACGCGCTGCTGGATCGCATCGACGATGGCGAAACGCTGAACGCGGAAGAGCAGACCTATGTCGACAAAACGTTGGATCGCATCGATGTGCTGATGGACGTGTTAGGCATCGAACTGGGTGAAGACGACGACGAAGAAGAAGAGAAGCAGGAAGATATTCTGAAGCTGCTGAAAGGCGGCAACCCGAAAGACGCTTTTTAACACGCTATGTGGCTAATCCCGGCAATAGCCCTACTCTTGATGTGTTATCTGCTGTGGTTATTCGGTAAACTATGGCGGCTGTCTAAGCGCAAAGCGCGTTTTCGCAGCGCTTCCGTGGCCAGACAGCGCAGACAACCGCCTCTCTCCAGGCCCGGTAGAAAAAGATATCGGAAGGAGTGAGCATGTCAGAGCAGACGATTGTCTGGGATTTGGCCCTGATCCAAAAATATAACTACTCAGGGCCGCGTTATACCTCATACCCCACGGCGCTGGAGTTTAACCAGCGCTACGACGAAGCGGCGTTTCAACGCGCCGCTGCGCGTTACCCTGAGCGGCCGCTGTCGCTGTATGTGCATATCCCTTTCTGTCATAAGCTGTGTTACTTCTGCGGCTGCAACAAGCTGGTGACGCGCCAGACCCACAAGGCCGACGAGTACCTGAACGTTTTGGCGCAAGAGATCGCCAGCCGTGCGCCGCTGTTCGCCGGCCGCAAGGTCGGCCAGATGCACTGGGGCGGCGGTACGCCGACCTACCTGGATAAAGCGCAAATCAGCCGGTTGGTGGCGTTGCTGCGCGAACACTTTGATTTCCTGCCCGATGCGGAGATGTCGATCGAGGTCGATCCGCGCGAGATAGAGCTGGATGTGCTCGATCATTTACGCGTCGAAGGCTTTAACCGTCTGAGCATGGGGGTGCAGGATTTCAACAAGCAGGTGCAGCAGTTGGTCAACCGCGAGCAGGACGAAGCCTTTATCTTCGCCCTGATTGAGCGGGCCAAAGCGCTGGGCTTCCGCTCGACCAATATCGATCTGATCTACGGCCTGCCGAAACAGACGCCGGAAAGCTTCGCTTTCACGCTGCAGCGGGTGGCTGAATTGAATCCCGATCGCCTCAGCGTGTTCAACTACGCGCATATGCCGAACTTGTTCGCCGCCCAGCGCAAAATCAAAGATGCCGATCTGCCCAGCGCCCAGCAGAAGCTGGATATCCTGCAACAGAGCATCGCTTTCCTGACCGGCGCCGGCTATCAGTTCATCGGCATGGATCACTTTGCGCGCCCGGACGACGAGCTGGCAATCGCCCAACGCGAAGGCAAGCTGCACCGCAATTTCCAGGGCTATACTACCCAGGGCGACAGCGATCTGCTGGGGCTGGGCGTGTCGGCCATCAGCATGCTCGGCGACAGCTATGCGCAGAACCAGAAAGAGCTGAAGCATTACTATGAGAGCGTACCGGCGCAGGGCAACGCCCTGTGGCGCGGGCTGGCGCTGACGGACGACGATTGCCTGCGGCGCGATCTGATCAAAACCCTGATCTGCAATTTCCGGTTGGCGTATCAGCCGCTCGAACGGCAATACGGCATCGATTTCACCGCCTACTTCGCCGAAGACCTGCAGCTGCTGGCGCCGTTTGAACGCGATGGGCTGGTGGAGCGCGACGAGCAGGGCATTCGCGTCACGCCGCGCGGGCGCTTGCTGATCCGCAATATCTGCATGTGTTTCGATCGCTATCTGCGGCAACAGGCGCGCAGCCAGCAGTTCTCTCGGGTGATCTGAGGATGAAAAAACAGCCGCTGATGCGGCTGTTTTTTTAACTGAAGAAGTTAATCAGCGCGGCGCACAATACCGCGGCAACCGCCGCCTGCGGGGTGTGGCTGGCGGCGGAGCCCAGCTCCGCGCCCTGAGAAATGAATACGATGAATGAGTCCAGCATCGTCAACCTCCAGAGTGTGCGACACGATCATACTGCGCCCGCACCGGCTGTAAAGCCTGCGGTTGGCGTTTTTTTGTGCGCCGGACGGTGTTTTTCATCATCCATCCCCGTTCCTATTCCATACCCAGCTCTTTGAGCTTGCGGGTCAGGGTATTGCGCCCCCAGCCCAGCAGGCGCGCGGCTTCCTGTTTGTGCCCTTGGGTGTGGCGCAGCGCGGTGGTGAGCAGCGTGCGCTCCATTTCCGGCTGTGCTTCCGACAGCAGGTTTTGATGACCGGAACGCAGCGCGCGATCGGCCCACTGCGCCAGCAGCGTGGCCCAGCTGTCCGGCAGACTGTGGCTGGGGCTTTCCGGCGCGGCGGTTTCGAACAGCTCACCCGGCAGATCCTGGATCAGCACTTCCTGCCCGGCGGCCATCACCGTCAGCCAGCGGCAGGTGTTCTCCAGCTGGCGCACGTTGCCCGGCCAGGGCAGGCGGGTCAGCGCGGTTTCGGTTTCCGGGTGCAGGTTCTTGGCCTCGACGCCTAACTCTTTGGCGGCGATCTGCAGGAAGTGGCGCGCCAGCCGCGGGATGTCTTCACGGCGCTCGCGCAGCGGCGGCAGGTGTACGCGAATCACGTTCAGGCGGTGGAACAGATCCTCGCGGAACTTGCCTTCCTGCACCCGAAGCTCCAGATTCTGGTGCGTGGCGGCGATGATGCGCACGTCGACCTTCACCGGCGCATAGCCGCCGACCCGGTAGAACTGGCCGTCCGCCAGTACCCGCAGCAGGCGCGTTTGCACGTCGAGCGGCATATCGCCGATCTCGTCGAGGAACAGCGTGCCGCCGTCGGCCTGTTCAAAACGGCCCTGACGAATTTGGTTCGCGCCGGTGAAGGCGCCTTTCTCGTGGCCGAACAGCTCGGACTCGATCAGATCCTTGGGGATGGCGGCCATGTTCAGGGCGATGAACGGCGACTTGGCGCGCGGGCTGTGGCGGTGCAGCGCATGCGCCACCAGCTCCTTGCCGGTGCCGGATTCACCGTTGATCAACACGCTGATCGACGAACGCGACAGCCGGCCGATGATGCGAAACACGTCCTGCATCGCCGGCGCCTCGCCGATGATGTCCGCCGCCGGATCGCTGGCCGGCTGGCTGCGCACCGGCTGCTGCTGCTCCTGATAATGGCTGATGGCGCGCTCGACCAGCGCCACCGCTTCGTCGATATCGAACGGCTTCGGCAGGTAGTCGAAGGCCCCTTGCTGATAGGCGCTGACGGCGGCGTCCAAATCCGAATGCGCGGTCATGATGATCACCGGCAGCATCGGATGGCGCTGTTTGATCTGTTTGAGCAGCGCCAGGCCGTCTATGCCCGGCATGCGGATATCGGACAGCAGCACGTCGGGGGTTTGCGTGGCCAAGGCTTCCAGCACGTCATTGCCGCCTTCGAAGGTGGCGCAGCTCAGGCCCGCGCCGGTGAGCGCGCGCTCAAGCACCCAGCGGATGGAGCTATCGTCATCGACGATCCAGACTATCCCTCGTTGCATAGCAAACCTCACTGACGAATGGGCAGGTAGACCGAGAATTCGGTATGACCTGGCCAACTGTTGAATTCAATTTTTCCGCAATGCTGATCGATAAGATTGCGGGCGATGGATAATCCCAGGCCGGTACCGCCTTCACGGCCGCTGACCATCGGGTAGAACAGCGTGTCCTGCAGCTGCGCCGGCACGCCGGGGCCGTCGTCTTCGACGTCGATGCGCGCCGCCAGGCGGTAGCGGGTGCCGTGCAGCGTAATCTGAAACGCGGTGCGGGTGCGCAGCGTGATGGTGCCGCCCGCTTCGCCCAGCGCCTGCAGCGCGTTGCGGGTAATGTTCAGCAGCACCTGTTCTATCTGATCCGGGTCGTGGGCCATTTCCGGCAGGCTCGGATCGTAATCGCGCACCAGCGTGACGTTATCCGGCATTTCCAGCGACACCAGCTGGCAGACGCGCTCCGCGACCTGATGGATGCTCTGGGTAATGTGCTGGCCGGGCCGCTGTGGGCCGAGCAGGCGATCCACCAGATTGCGCAGCCGATCGGCCTGCTCGATGATCACCTTGGTGTATTCGGTCAGCGCCGGATCGGGCAGCGCTTTGGCCAGCAGCTGTGCCGCGCCGCGCAGGCCGCCCAGCGGATTTTTAATCTCGTGCGCCAAACCGCGCACCAGATCGCGGGCCGCCACCTGTTGGGCATGCTGCAGCTGTTCCTGGCTCAGGCGGCGCTGATTGTCCATCGGCGCCAGCTCGACCAGAATATAGCCTTCCGGCAGCGCCTGAGCGGTCAGGGAAAGGATATGCGCACGGCCGTCGACCACCAGGGTCACTTCGTTGTCGGTGAAGCCCTGACCGGCGCGCAGGCTTTCACGCATCAAAGAGACGTTCAGCGAAAAATAACCGAGCAAATCGGGCAGCGGCGTGCCGAACAGCTTGCGGGAGCTTTGCGCCAGCAGCTGCTGTGCCGCAGGGTTGGCGTAGTGAACCGCCAGAGAGTCATCCAACAGCAGGATGCTGTTGATGAGTGAATTGAGGATCTGCCCAGCATCGGGCAGCTTGCCAGTTGCCATACAGCAGACTCCTGCACCTTTTTAGTGCATCTATCCTACTCCATCCGGGATCGGCGCGGTATGGAATAGTTTTGCAGAAAATACGGTGGAGAAAAAAACCCATCCGAAGATGGGCTGAAAGTTTCCACGGCAACAAAAAAGCGATAACAAAAATGTGGGCGCCGTCCGCCTGCGCAGACGGCGCGGGTAGGGCTTAGACGCTGTAGTACAGTTCGAACTCAACCGGGTGTGGCGTCATGCGAATGCGGTCCATCTCTTCTTTGCGCAGTTCGATGTAGGCATCGATCGCATCGTCGGTGAACACGCCGCCGCGGGTCAGGAACTCGCGGTCTTCGTTCAGTGCGGCCATCGCCTCGTCCAGCGAGCCGGCCACTTTTGGGATCTCGGCTTCTTCTTCCGGCGGCAGGTCGTACAGGTTTTTGTCCATGGCGTCGCCAGGGTGGATCTTGTTGATGATGCCGTCCAGGCCGGCCATCAGCAGCGCGGCGAAGCACAGGTATGGGTTAGCCGCCGGATCCGGGAAGCGGGCTTCGATGCGGCGCGCTTTCGGGCTGGCGACCACCGGGATGCGGATGGACGCGGAGCGGTTACGGGCGGAGTAAGCCAGCATCACCGGCGCTTCGTAACCCGGCACCAAACGTTTGTACGAGTTGGTGGTCGGGTTGGCCAGGGCGTTGATCGCCTTGGCGTGCTTGATGATGCCGCCGATGTAGAACAGCGCGGTTTCAGACAGGCCGCCGTATTTGTCGCCGGCGAACAGGTTGGTGCCGTTCTTGGACAGCGACATGTGGCAGTGCATGCCGGAACCGTTGTCGCCGAACATAGGCTTCGGCATGAAGGTCGCGGTTTTGCCGAAAGCGTGCGCCACGTTGTGCACCACGTATTTGTAGATCTGAATTTCGTCGGCTTTCTTGGTCATGGTGTTGAAGCGGGTTGCCACTTCGTTCTGACCGGCGGTCGCCACTTCGTGGTGGTGCGCTTCAACCACCAGGCCCATCTCTTCCATGGTCAAGCACATGGTGGAACGCAGATCCTGCGAAGAGTCGACCGGTGGAACCGGGAAGTAACCGCCTTTCACCGCCGGACGGTGGCCTTTGTTGCCGCCGTCGTATTTTGTACCGGAGTTCCAGGCGCCTTCGATGTCGTCGATGGCCACGTGGGAACCGCGGATGCTGCTGCCGAAGCGGATGTCGTCGAACAGGAAGAACTCAGGCTCTGGCCCGAACAGCACGGTATCCGCGATGCCGGAGGAGCGCAGGAAGTCTTCGGCGCGTTTGGAGATGGAGCGCGGGTCGCGATCGTAGCCTTGCATGGTGCCCGGCTCGAGAATGTCGCAGCGAATAATCAGGGTAGGTTCTTCGAAGAACGGATCCAGAACCGCCGTGCTGGCGTCCGGCATCAGCACCATGTCAGATTCGTTGATGCCCTTCCAACCACCGATAGAGGAGCCGTCAAACATTTTGCCTTCTTCGAAGAAGTCGGCGTTTACCTGGTGAGCCGGGATAGTCACGTGCTGTTCCTTACCCTTGGTGTCAGTGAAACGCAGGTCTACGAATTTCACTTCATGCTCATTCAGCATCGTCAAAACGTGTTCAGCGGACATACTTAACTCTCCCGGTTTATCATTGTCGTCGTCGTGGAACGAATCTGTGGAACTGGCTTTTTTTCGCCTTGAAAAGACTAAAGCGAAAAGCGTGCCAACTTTTTAAAAAGGCGTTCATCGCCTTTCTGCGCGGGTTTTACCCAGCCACAGTATGCACCACCAACGATAAATTGCACTGCTATGGTGCAATAAGGGTGGGTGCAGGCACCGAAATGGTGCAAAAGTGCAGCGATTGCGGCTTTTTGCACCGTGAAAGGGATCACAAACTGACCGGTACGCGGTTGTTTATAAGAGATGGTTGTGATCTTGTTTAGTCCCTCGCTTAATACGTGTACAATAGCGCGCTATTTCTAATGCCCGAGGCAAAGCTGTGATCGAAAATTTGCGTAACATCGCCATTATTGCCCACGTTGACCATGGTAAAACCACCCTGGTTGATAAGCTGCTGCAACAATCCGGTACTTTCGGAGAGCGTGCGGAAGCCACCGAACGCGTAATGGACTCCAACGATTTGGAGAAAGAGCGTGGGATTACCATCCTCGCAAAAAACACCGCCATTAATTGGAACGGTTACCGTATCAACATCGTGGATACCCCAGGACACGCCGACTTCGGCGGCGAGGTAGAGCGCGTGATGTCGATGGTTGACTCGGTGCTGCTGGTTGTGGATGCAATGGATGGCCCTATGCCGCAAACCCGCTTCGTGACCAAGAAGGCCTTCGCCAACGGTCTGAAGCCGATCGTGGTCATCAACAAGGTTGACCGTCCTGGCGCGCGCCCTGACTGGGTTGTGGATCAGGTGTTCGACCTGTTCGTGAACCTCGACGCGACCGACGAGCAGCTCGACTTCCCGATCATCTACGCTTCTGCGCTGAACGGCATCGCCGGCGTCGACCACACCGACATGGCGGAAGACATGACCCCGCTGTATCAGGCGATCGTCGACCACGTGTCTGCGCCGCAGGTTGAGCTGGAAGCGCCATTCCAGATGCAGATCTCCCAGTTGGACTACAACAACTACCTGGGCGTTATCGGCATCGGCCGCATCAAGCGCGGTAAAGTGAAGCCGAACCAGCAGGTCACCATCATCGACAGCGAAGGTAAAACTCGCAACGGTAAAGTGGGCAAAGTGCTGGGCCACCTGGGTCTGGAGCGTATCGACAGCACCTTGGCGGAAGCGGGCGACATCATCGCCATCACCGGCCTGGGCGAGCTGAACATCTCCGACACCATCTGCGACACCAACGCCGTAGAAGCGCTGCCGGCGCTGTCCGTCGACGAACCGACCGTCACCATGTTCTTCAACGTCAACACCTCGCCGTTCTGCGGTAAAGAAGGCAAGTACGTGACGTCGCGTCAGATCCTTGACCGTCTGAACAAAGAGCTGGTGCACAACGTAGCGCTGCGCGTTGAAGAAACCGACGATGCAGACGCCTTCCGCGTCTCCGGCCGTGGCGAACTGCACCTGTCGGTGCTGATCGAAAACATGCGTCGCGAAGGTTTCGAGTTGGCGGTTTCCCGTCCGAAAGTTATCTTCCGCGAAATCGATGGCCGCAAGCAGGAGCCATTCGAGAACGTGACGCTGGATATCGAAGAGCAGCATCAGGGTTCCGTGATGCAGGCGATGGGCGAGCGTAAAGCCGACCTGAAAAACATGGATCCGGACGGTAAGGGCCGCGTGCGTCTCGACTACGTGATCCCAAGCCGCGGTCTGATCGGCTTCCGTAACGAATTCATGACCATGACTTCGGGCACCGGTCTGCTGTACTCCACCTTCAGCCACTACGACGACGTGCGTCCGGGCGAAGTGGGCCAGCGTCAGAACGGCGTGCTGATCTCCAACGGCCAGGGCAAAGCGGTCGCGTTCGCGCTGTTCGGCCTGCAGGATCGCGGCAAGCTGTTCCTGGGCCACGGTGCGGAAGTGTATGAAGGCCAGATCATCGGTATTCACTCGCGTTCCAACGACCTGACCGTAAACTGCCTGACTGGTAAGAAGCTGACCAACATGCGTGCTTCCGGTACTGACGAAGCGACTACCCTGGTTCCGGCCATCAAAATGACCCTGGAGCAAGCTCTGGAGTTCATCGATGACGACGAACTGGTAGAAGTGACGCCAACCTCGATCCGTATCCGTAAGCGTCACCTGACGGAAAACGATCGTAAGCGTGCCAGCCGCGGTCCTAAAGACGCTTAATCGCTGATTGAGTGCCTCATGCTTAGGGCGCGGTTCTCGCGCCCTGAGTTTTTTCCTCTGTTGTTCCCCGTTTGTGCGGCGCGCTATGCGCTTTTCCGTTCGCTCCCTGTTCAGCTGTTCCTTTTCCCGCTACAGTGAAATCTCACCGGCCCATCAGGAGAGGACTATGCTGTATATCTTTGATTTAGGTAATGTGATCGTCGATATCGATTTCAAGCGTGTGCTGGGCGTGTGGAGCAATTTGAGCGGCACGCCGTTGGCGGTGCTGTCCGATCGTTTCACTATGGGTGAGGTGTTCCAGCAGCATGAGCGCGGTGAAATCAGCGACGAAGACTTCGCCGGCAAGCTGTGCGATGAAATGGGCATCGCGCTCAGCTTCGAGCAATTCGCCACCGGCTGGCAGGCGGTATTCGTCGCGCTGCGCCCGGAAGTGATCGACATCATGCAGCGCCTGCGCAACGAGGGCCACCGGGTGGTGGTGCTGTCGAACACCAACCGTCTGCACTGCAACTACTGGCCGCAGCACTATCCTGAAGTGGCCGCCGCCGCCGATCATCTCTATCTGTCGCAAGATCTCGGCATGCGCAAGCCGGAGGCCGAGATCTACCAGCATGTGCTGGCCGCGGAAAACACCGCCGCCGCCGACGCGGTGTTCTTCGACGATCAGCCGGCGAACGTCCTCGCCGCGCAGGCGCTGGGGATCAAGACGGTGCACGTCACCGATCGCGACGTGGTGCCGGCCTATTTTGCTCAATGAGCGTAGGGCGCGTTAAGCTTAAGGCGTATCAACGGACATCAAGGAGTGACCATGTCGTTTTTCCGCCGCAAGAAGCTGCCCTCTGCGATTAAGCCCGGCGTCACCTTCGGACGGCTGCTGTACCAGCGTATCGATCACGATGGCCTGACGATGTTGGCGGGCCATCTCGCCTATGTTTCCCTGCTGTCGCTGGTGCCGCTGGTCACCGTGGTGTTCGCGCTGTTCGCCGCTTTCCCGATGTTTTCCGACATCAGCGAACAGCTGAAGAGCTTCATCTTTTCCAATTTCGTGCCGGCCGCCGGCAACGTCATACAGAACTACCTGGAACAGTTCGTCGCCAACTCCAACAAGATGACCGCCGTCGGCACCTGCGGGCTGATCGTCACCGCGCTGCTGCTGATCTCCTCGGTGGACAGCGTGCTGAACACCATCTGGCGCAGCAAGAACAAGCGGCCGATCGTCTTTTCCTTCGCCGTGTACTGGATGGTGTTGACGCTGGGGCCGCTGCTGGTGGGCGCCAGCATGGCCATCAGCTCCTACCTGCTGTCGCTCAACTGGTTGGCGCAGACCGGCGTCAACGGTTTGGTGGATCAGATGCTGCGTATCTTCCCGCTGATTTTGTCGTGCATCTCCTTCTGGCTGCTGTATTGCATCGTGCCGACGGTGCGGGTACCGCCCAAAGATGCGCTGATTGGCGCAGTGGTGGCCGGGTTGCTGTTCGAGCTGGGCAAGAAGGGATTCGCGCTGTACGTCACCATGTTCCCCTCCTATCAGCTGATTTACGGCGTGTTGGCGGTGATCCCGATTTTATTCCTGTGGGTCTACTGGAGCTGGTGTATCGTGTTACTCGGCG
This sequence comes from Serratia sp. CY32780, assembly GCF_052169135.1. Taxonomy (NCBI): domain Bacteria; kingdom Pseudomonadati; phylum Pseudomonadota; class Gammaproteobacteria; order Enterobacterales; family Yersiniaceae; genus Serratia; species Serratia sp. CY32780. The sequence goes on along the minus strand of NZ_JBJNLI010000008.1, from coordinate 100,201 downwards.
CGGAAATCACCGTGACCATCGGCGAATACCGCGACTACCGTCGGCAGAAGGCGGAGCAACAGGAACAGAAACCAGAAGGGCAGCAGGAATGATTGCGTTGATTCAACGGGTGTTAAACGCCAGCGTCACGGTGGGTGGCGAGACGGTAGGCAAGATTGGCCCCGGTTTGTTAGTGTTATTGGGCGTGGAGCAGGGCGATAACGAGCAAAAAGCGCAGCGCCTGTGCGAACGCGTGTTGGGATACCGCATTTTCGGCGACGAGAACGACAAGATGAATCTCAACGTCCAGCAGGCCGGGGGCAGCGTGCTGGTCGTTTCGCAGTTCACCCTGGCGGCGGACACCCAAAAGGGCATGCGGCCCAGCTTCTCGCGCGGCGCCGCACCTTTGGTCGCCGATCGGTTGTATCAATATTTTGTTGGCCAGTGCCGCGAACGCGGCGTAGAGACCCAGACCGGCGAATTCGCCGCCGACATGCAGGTGGCGCTGGTCAACGATGGTCCGGTGACATTCTGGCTACAGGTCTAAGCATTCGGAGAACAGGCGTCTATGTATCACCTACGAGTACCCGTAACAGAGCAAGAACTGAAGGAGTATTACCAGTTTCGCTGGGAAATGCTGCGCAAGCCGCTGCACCAGCCGGTGGGTTCGGAAAAGGATGCCTATGACGCCATGGCCCATCACCAAATGGTGGTGGACGAGGCCGGTAAAATCGTCGCCATCGGGCGGCTGTACATCAATGCCGACAACGAGGCGGCGATCCGTTTTCTGGCGGTAGACCCGACGCTGCAGGATAAAGGGCTGGGGACGCTGGTGGCGATGACGCTGGAGTCCGTCGCGCGGCAGGAGGGCGTGAAGCGGGTGGTGTGCAGCGCCCGTGAAGACGCGGTGGACTTCTTCGCCAAGCTGGGGTTCGTCAATCAGGGGGAGATCACTGCGCCGCAGACCACCCCGATCCGCCACTTTTTGATGATCAAACCGGTAGCGACGCTGGACGATATCCTGCATCGCCCCGACTGGTGCGGTCAACTGCAGCAGGCCTGGTATGAACACATCCCGCTGAGCGAAAAGATGGGCGTGCGCATCAGCCAATACACCGGCCAGCGCTTCGTCACCACCATGCCGGAGACCGGCAACCAGAATCCGCACCACACGCTGTTCGCCGGCAGCCTGTTCTCGCTGGCGACGCTGACCGCCTGGGGGCTGATTTGGCTGCTGCTGCGCGAGCGCCACCTCGGCGGCACCATCATTCTGGCGGACGCGCACATTCGCTACAGCAAACCGATTACCGGCAGGCCGCGGGCGGTGGCGGATCTCGGCTCGCTGAGCGGCGACTTGGCGCGTCTGGCGCGCGGCCGCCGCGCGCGCGTACACGCCGAAGTGCATCTGTTCGGCGACGAGGATAAAGGTGCGGTGTTCGAAGGCACCTACATGGTGCTGCCGGCCGAGCCGGATGTGCCGCTGGATCAGGGCGGCTCTGAGGCGCTGGAAGAGTAAGACGGCGGCCTGCCTGAGGGCGGGCCGCGCAGGGCATTACGGCAGTTGCTGGTTCACCGCTTGGCCGTCGCCGGCGGTGGCCTGCAGATTTCCCTTCAACGAGGCTTTGAACGGCCCGTCGCTGTTCAGCAGCCCTTTCAACTGCAGCTCAAGGTTGCCGTCGCCCGTCAGCGGCACCGGCTGCCATCCCCATTGCTGCAAGGTGTTGATCGGTACCGAACGGCCGTGCAGCGTCAGCTGGAACGGCTTGCCCGGCAGCTGATCGACGGTCGCTTTGGCCTCAAGCAACCCATTAGACATAAAGGCGCTGAGCTCGGTGACGTTAATCTGATTGGCGTCGGCGTTCAGCGCCAGCGAAGGGCGCCGCACGTCTATCTTGTTGAAGGTCGCCTCGCTGCCGTTCAGGTTGAGCGATCCGGACCATATGCCCCACTGGCGATCGCGCGCCAGCAGCAGGTTGCTGCCGTAGCCGTCCAGCGCGGTGATCTGGAACGGGAATGCCGGGTTGATATCGATGATCAGATTGCGGTTGGTGGTCAGCTTGGTGACGTACACCTCCGCCAGCCAGTCCGGCAGCGGTTTCAGCCACAGTTCGCGCCAGTCGCTCGGCAAGGTGTACTCCAGCGCCGCCATGGCCACTTCATCCAGCTGCAGGCGTTTGCCGGCGCGCAGCCAGTTGCCGGAGGTGCGCAGCAGCCCGCCTTCCCAGCGGGTGGTGAACTGTTGAATGGCGATGCCGGCGGAGGAGAGACGCAGGGTGGCGATCGGATCGATCAGGTGGAAGCCGCCGTTGATCACGTCGCTGGCGTTGACGTTGAGCGAGCCGTCTTCGCTGCGCCAGTCGCCTTTTTCGACGCTGACGTTTTGCAGCGACAGATCGAGATCGTTAAACGCCCATGCCTTGCCTTCCAGGCGCGCGTCGATCAGATCGAAACGCTTGAGGGTGACCGGCGGCAGGGTGGTAAAGCGCTGCATGAATTCCGCCAGCGTCAGCGGGGTCTGCATGCGCACGCCGCTCAGCCGCAGGCGATCCACCTGCCAACTGCCGTCGGCGGCGCGGCTGGCCACGCCGGTCAGGTCGCCCTGCGCCAGATCGGCGCCGAAGTTGTTCAACAGCAGCTGGCCCTGCTTCAGCTCCCCCTGCACCAACACCTTCGAGGCGGGGATGCCGTTCAGCGTCATCGAACCGGCGCTGAACTGGAACTGGTTGTTGTCCCCCAGCAGATGGCCGGCCAGCGGGCGCCACGGCGTGATGCCGGCAGTGACCTGCTGCGCGTTGAGCTGCCACTCGCTATCGTTGGACTGCAACGCCATGTTGCTCAGCTGCAGCACGTCGGCCTGTACAGGCAGCGCCGCCGCCTGGGGCTGCACGTTCAACGTGCCGTCGCGCAGCGTGACGCTGTGGAAATAGCGTGGTTCGGTGATTTGGCGCAGGCTGAGGCCGAGATCGACGCGTTTGGCGACCAGCGCCTGCGGCTGGCCGTTGCGCGCCAGCTGCACGTCTTCCAGAGCGATCTGGTCCGGCTGGCTCCACGAATGGGTGATTTTTCCTATCGACAGGCGGTATTCGCTGTTGTCGCTGATCCAGGCGCTCAGGCGGCCTGCCGCCCAGCGAGTTTGCCCCACCAGGTACAGCACCACCACCGCCAACACGATCAGCAGCAGCAACGTCAGCAACAGCTTTCCGATAAATTTCATCGTCTACATCCGCATCGGTCAAAAAAGATACCCTGTTTATGCCGCAATTGGCCGGGCATCTCAAGGGCAATGGTCTGATAGACAATAAAAAACGGCCGCAAGCGGCCGTTTGAACATCAATGGACGGGTTACTTTTTCTCGTGTTCCTGCGGGAACACCAGGTTCAGCACGATGGCGGTAATACCGCCGGCGGCGATGCCGGAAGAGAGCAGGGTTTTCAGCCAGTCCGGCGCGAACTGCAGGATCAGCGGCTGCTGGGAGACGCCCATGCCGACGGCCAGCGACAGCGCCATGATCATAATGGCGCGGCGATTCAGACGCTCGCGCGACACGATGCGCACGCCGGAGGCGGCGATGGTGCCGAACATCACGATGGTCGCGCCGCCCAGTACCGGTTCGGGGATGTGCTGCACGAAGCCGGCCACCGCCGGGAACAGCCCCAGCGCGATCAGCATCAGCGCCACCACGAAGCCGACGTAGCGGCTGGCGACGCCGGTCAGTTGGATCACGCCATTGTTCTGGCCGAAGCAGGAGTTGGGGAAGGTGTTGAACACCGCCGACAGCATCGAGTTCAGGCCGTTGGCCAGCACGCCGCCCTTCAGGCGCTTCATATACAGCGGCCCGCTGACCGGCTGTTCGGAGACGTCGGAGGTGGCGGTGATGTCGCCGATGGTCTCGAGCGAGGTGACCATAAAGATCAGCATCAGCGGCAGCAGCAGGTTCCAGTCGAAGCCCAGGCCGTAATAGAGTGGCGTGGGGATAGTGATTGCCGCCGTGGGGGCCGCCGGTGCATCGGCGGGCAGCATGTCCATCGCCCAGGCCAACAGATAGCCGACCGCCATGGCGATCACCAGCGAAGCCACGCGCAGGTAAGGGTTGCGCTGGCGGTTCAGCAGGATGATTACCGCCAGCACCGCGCCGGCCAGCAGCAGGTTTTTCGGCGAGCCGAAGCTATGATCGTTCATCGCGGCGTAGCCGCCGCCGATCGAGGTCAGGCCGACCTGAATCAGCGACAGGCCGATGATCATCACCACGATGCCGGAAACCAGCGGGGTGATGATGCGGCGCGCCAGATGCAGCACGCGCGACAGCAGAATTTCGGTGCAGGAGGCGACCATCAGGGTACCGAACAGCGCGGCCATCATGGTCGGCACGTCGGCGCCGCCGTTTTTCAGCGCCAGGCCGCCCATGATCAGCGGCGAAACGAAGTTGAAGCTGGTGCCCTGAATCGACAGCAGCCCGGAACCCACCGGCCCCCAGGTTTTGATTTGCAGAATGGAAGCCAGACCGGAGGCGAACAGCGACATGCTGATGATGTGCTGGGTATCCTGTGCCGGCAGACCCAGCGCCTGGCAGATCAGCAGGGCCGGGGTGATCACCGCGACGAACATCGCCAGCAGATGCTGGCCGGCGGCAAACAGCGTTTGCGGCAGCGGCGGGCGATCTTCCAGGCGATAAATCAGTTCACTGTCGCGGGGTTCTGAGGCGGCTTGGCGCGCGGCATCAAGCTCGGAGGATGACATGCTCATGGTGTGGCGTTTCCAGATACGGCAAAGCAGGCATTTTAATGCTCCGTCCCACAAAAGCAAACGGTTGCGCGTAAATATTATGTTGCCGACTTTCCTGTTTATGTCGCATTTTCATTCATTTTTTCTTGTCATCTCAGCGTTTTTTACTTCTAATCCTGCACTCATCAAGTTTAAAAACTCAGTGGTTTTCTATAACTTATTATTTTTATTTGGATCTTTTTCCTTACATGGAGTACCTGGATGTTTCATCTTGATACTTATGGCACGTTAGTCGCGGCGACGCTGGTTTTGCTCCTCGGGGGCAAGTGCGTCAGAACCATTCCTCTGCTGCGAAAATATACCATTCCCGCTCCCGTCGCCGGCGGTTTGCTGGTGGCCCTCCTGCTGTTAGCCCTGAAAAAGCTCGTCAACTGGGAAATCAGTTTTGACATGTCGCTGAAGGATCCGCTGATGCTGGCCTTCTTCGCCACCATCGGCCTGAACGCCAACCTGGCGCGTTTGCGCGCCGGCGGCAAGGTGCTGGTGGTGTTCCTGTTCGTGGTGCTGGGGCTGCTTATCGTGCAGAACGCCATCGGCATCGGCATGGCGAAAATGCTGGGGTTGGATCCGCTGATGGGCCTGATCGCCGGGTCGATCACCCTGTCGGGCGGCCACGGCACCGGGGCGGCCTGGAGCAAGCTATTCATCGAGCGCTACGGCTTCGAGAACGCCACGGAAGTCGCCATGGCCTGCGCCACCTTCGGCCTGGTGCTGGGCGGCCTGATCGGCGGCCCGGTGGCGCGCTATCTGGTCAAGCACTCCTCCACGCCGGAAGGCACCCCGGATGACAGCGTGCAGCCGAGCGGCTTCGAGAAGCCGGAAAGCGGCCGTCTGATCACCTCGCTGGTGATGATCGAAACCATCGCCATGATCGCCATCTGTCTGAGTCTGGGGCAGCTGATTGCCGGCCTGCTGAGCGGCACGGTGTTTGAACTGCCGAACTTCGTTTGCGTGCTGTTCGTCGGGGTGATCCTCAGCAACACGCTGGCCTTCACCGGTTTCTATACCGTGTTCGAGCGGGCGGTGTCGGTGCTGGGCAATGTCAGCCTGTCGCTGTTCCTGGCGATGGCGTTGATGAGCCTGCGCCTGTGGGAGCTGGCCTCGCTGGCGCTGCCGATGCTGGCGATCCTGGCGGTGCAGACGCTGGTCATGGCGCTGTACGCGATCTTCGTCACCTATCGGGTGATGGGTAAAAACTACGACGCGGCGGTGCTGGCTGCCGGCCACTGCGGCTTCGGCATGGGCGCCACGCCGACGGCGATCGCCAACATGCAGGCGATCACCGATCGTTTCGGCCCGTCGCACGTGGCGTTTTTGGTGGTGCCGATGGTGGGGGCGTTCTTTATCGATATCGCCAATGCCATCGTCATCAAGCTGTATCTGCTGCTGCCGGTGTTCCCGGCGGTGGGGTGATATCGCGGGTCATCGCGAAAAGGGCGCCTGCGGCGCCCTTTTTTATGCGTTGGAGTAGCGCGCCTTCTCCGGCAGCCAGCGTTCGATCAGCGCCTGGGCGTGCTCCGGATAGTGCTGGTGGAGATGGCGAGCGACGCGCTGCACTTCGGGGATCATCGCCTGATCGCGCAGCAGATCCGCCACCTTGAATTCGGCGCTGCCGGTCTGGCGGGTGCCCAGCAGCTCGCCCGGGCCGCGGATCTCCAGATCGCGCTGCGCGATGACGAAGCCATCGTTGCTGTCGCGCAGCACCTGCAGGCGCGTTTGCGCAGTCTTGCTCAGCGGCGTTTTGTACAGCAGCACGCAGTGTGAGGCCACGGCGCCGCGCCCTACGCGGCCGCGCAGCTGGTGCAGCTGAGCCAGGCCCAGCCGCTCCGGGTTTTCGATGATCATCAGGCTGGCGTTCGGCACGTCGACGCCGACTTCGATCACCGTAGTGGCCACCAACAGCTGCAGCTCGCCCTGTTTAAACGCCTGCATCACCGCCTGCTTTTCCTGCGCTTTCATGCGGCCGTGCACCAGCGCTACCTTCAGCTCTGGCAGCGCGGTTTTCAGTTCTTCCCAGGTGGCTTCCGCCGCCTGCGCTTCCAGCAGCTCGGACTCTTCGATCAGCGTACATACCCAGTAAGCCTGCCGCCCCTCTTCCAGACAGGCGCTCTTCACCCGTTGAATGATGTCGGCGCGGCGGGTATCGGGGATGGCGACGGTGGTCACCGGCGTGCGGCCCGGCGGCAGCTCGTCGATGACCGAAGTATCGAGATCGGCATAGGCGGTCATCGCCAGCGTGCGCGGGATCGGCGTGGCGGTCATGATCAGCTGATGGGCGTGGAAGCCTTGCTCTTCGCCTTTCTCCCACAGCGCCAGCCGCTGATGCACCCCGAAGCGGTGCTGCTCATCAATGATCACCAGCGCCAGGCCGTTGAACTGCACCTGCTCCTGGAAGATGGCGTGGGTGCCGACCACCATCGACACCTGGCCGCTGGCGATAGCCTCCTGCTGCGCGATGCGCGCCTTGCCTTTCTGTTTGCCGGCCAGCCAGCCGACCTCCAGCCCCAGCGGTTCAAACCACTGACGGAAATTGTTGGCGTGCTGCTCGGCCAGCAGCTCGGTCGGCGCCATCAGCGCTACCTGCTTGCCGTGCGCGATGGCGCGCAGCGCCGCCAGCGCCGCCACCAGCGTTTTGCCGGAGCCGACGTCGCCCTGCACCAGCCGCATCATCGGGAAGTCTTTTTGCATATCGGCTTCGATGTCGGCCACCACGCGCGTTTGCGCGCCGGTCGGCGAGAACGGCAGCTGGGCGAGAAAACGGTTTTTCAGCCGATCGTCCGGCAGCAGCGGCTGCGCCTGATAGCTCTGCGCGCCGGCGCGCACCGCCAGCATGCTGAGGTTATGCGCCAGCAGCTCTTCAAGGATCAGGCGTTTTTGCGCCGGGTGTTTGCCCAGCTCCAGATCCGCCAGCTGGATGTCCGGCGGCGGGCGATGCAGGGTGTGCAGCGCCTGCGGCAGGCTCATCAGGCCGCCGCTCAGCTCTGGCGGCAGCAGCTCGGCGATAGCGCAGGTATCCAGCAGCTCCAGCGCCTGATCGGTTAGCTTGCGCAGCGTGGCCTGCCGCACCCCTTCGGTGGTGGGGTAGACCGGCGTCAGCGACTCTTGCAGCTCAACCTCGCTGGCTTCGCCCTGAATGCGGTATTCCGGATGGATGATTTCCGCGCCGTGGTTGCCGCGCTTGATCTCGCCGTAGGCGGTCACGCGGCGGCCTGTGGCCAGGCTGTTCTTCATTGCGGCGTTGAAGTTGAAGAACCGCATGGTGAGGATGCCGGTGCCGTCGCTGATCTGGCAGGTCAGCATGCGGCGGCGGCCGAAGCTGATGTCGCTGCGCAGCACTTCCCCTTCTACCGTGGCGTAGATGCCCGGCAGCAGATCGTTGATCGGGTAGAGGCGGGTGCGGTCTTCGTAGCGCAGCGGCAGGTGCAGCAGCAGATCCTGAATGGTCTCGAGGCCGAGTTTGGCCAGTTTGCCCGCCTGGCTGGCGCCAACCCCGGAAAGCGTGGTGAGTGGGACAGCATCCAGCAGGCGGCCTTTCATTTGCGCACCGTCGCCTGCATGGCCGCCCACCATTCGGCGCTGGCGACCACCTGGCCCTGCTCGTCAATCTGCGGGCGTGGCAGCCCTTTGCGCTTGGCCACGTTGGCCAGCACCGGGTAGCCGCCTTCGAACAGCAGACGCTGCTGCTCTTCTTTATCCAGCATGCTGTTGTCGCGGCGATACAGGCCGGCATTCTGCCGCTGGCGCTGCGCTTCATACAGGATCAGCGCCGAGGCCACGGAGACGTTGAGCGATTGCACCATGCCGATCATCGGAATGACGATGTCCCGATCGGCCAGCGCCAGCGCTTCTTCGGTGATGCCGGTTTTTTCCTGGCCGAGCAGCACGCAGGTGGGCCGGGTGTAATCCACCTCGCGGAAATCGACCGCGCGCGCAGACAGGTTGGTGGCCAGAATTTGCATGCCCTGCGCTTTCAGGTGACCGACCGCGTCGCCGATGGAACGATGGGTTTTGACGCTGACCCAGCTGTTGCTGCCGGCGGCGGAGGAAACCAGGGTGCGCATGCGGGTGGTGGGCCACACGGCGTGGACCTGATGCACGCCGACGGCGTCGGCGGTGCGGATAATGGCGGAGACGTTATGCGGCTTGTGCACTTGCTCCAGGCAGACCGTCAAATCCGGCTGCCGGGTCGCGAGCATTTCACAAATCCGCGCATAGCGTTCAGGACTCATAAGCGCTAGTTTCGGTTGCGGTTAACTTTGATCACATCCGGCATGATACGGATTTTACGCATAATGTTTGCCAAATGGATGCGATCGCGGGTGGTCAAGCGGATAAAGGCGCTATAAACCCGACCGTCTTTCTCTTCGGTGTTCAGGCTCTGAATATTGGACTCGGCCGCGTTGATCGCCGCCGTCAGGTTGGCCAGCGCGCCCTGGTGGTTGAACATATCCACCTTGATCTCGGCGATGAACTCCTGCTCGGTCTCTTTATCCCACTCGACCGCCATGAACTTCTCAGGCTCTTTCTGATAGCCGCGAATATTGCGGCAGGACTCATGGTGGATCACCAGCCCTTTGCCCGGGCTGACGTGAGCGATAATCGGATCGCCCGGAATCGGACGGCAGCACTTGGCGAAGGTGATCAACACCCCATCGGCGCCCTTGATGGCCAGGTTACGCACGCCGGAGGATGCGCCCAGGCTGGACTGATCGCCCTGCAGGTTCTTCGCCACCACCACGCTCATGGCGTTGCCGAGGCCGATTTCCGCCAGCAGATCGTCCAGCGTCGCCAGCTTCATGCGGTCCAGCTCGTGCTGAATGTTTTCCTGCGGGATTTCGGCCAGCTTGCGGCTGCCGCCCAACGCGTGGTTGAGCAGACGGCGGCCGAGGCCAACGGAGTCGTCGCGCTTGAGATTCTTCAGCATCTGGCGAATTTTGGCGCGCGCTTTCGAGCTGACCACGAAGTTCAGCCAGGCGGCGTTGGGCCGCGCGCCCGGCGCGGTGATGATCTCGACGGTCTGGCCGCTGGTCAGCGACTGCGACAGCGGGTACGGCTGACGATCGACGCGCGCGCCGACGCAGGCATGGCCGATATCGGTATGCACCGCATAGGCGAAATCGACCGGCGTGGCGCCGGCGGGCAGCTCGACGATGCGGCCTTCCGGGGTGAAAACGTAAATCTCATCCGGGAACAGATCGGATTTGACGCTCTCGATAAACTCAAACGAACTGCCGGCGCTTTGCTGCAGTTCCAGCAGGCTCTGCATCCAGCGCTGGGCGCGGATCTGCGCCGTGGTGCCGGTTTCGCCCTGTTCTCTTTCCTTGTAAGCCCAGTGCGCGGCTACCCCCATCTCAGCCATCTGGTCCATGTCTTCGGTGCGGATCTGCACTTCGACCGGCACGCCGTGCGGGCCGATCAGCGAGGTATGCAGCGATTGATAGCCGTTGGCCTTGGGAATGGCGATGTAATCTTTCACTCGCCCCGGGCGCGGTTTGTACAGGCTGTGCACCTGGCCGAGCACGCGGTAGCAGGTATCGACCTCTTTCACGATCACCCGGAACGCGTAGATATCCATGATGGAATGGAAACGCTGTTCTTTGAGATGCATCTTGAGGTAGATGGAGTAGAGGTGTTTTTCCCGCCCGCTGACGCGGCAGGCGATGCCGGCTTCGGTCAGTCGCCCTTCGATCTCGGAGAGGATTTTTTGAATCATCTCTTTGCGGTTGCCGCGCGCGGCTTTCACCACTTCCTTGATCACGCGATAACGGTTCGGATACAGCGCCTCGAAGCCCAGCTCTTCCAGCTCGGTCTTCAGGTGATGAATACCCAGACGGTGGGCGAGCGGGCTGTAGATTTCCAGGGTTTCACGCGCGATGCGCCGGCGTTTGTCGGGGCGCAGCGAACCGAGGGTGCGCATGTTGTGCGTACGGTCGGCCAGCTTGATCAGCACGACGCGGATATCCTGCACCATCGCCATGATCATCTTGCGGAAGTTTTCCGCCTGCGCTTCTTTCTTGTCCTGGAACTTCAGCTTGTCGAGCTTGGAGACGCCCTCAACCAGTTCGGCGACGCTCTTGCCGAACAGCTGTTCCATATCTTGATAGGTGGCTGGGGTGTCTTCGATGACGTCGTGCAGCAATGCCGCCATCAGCGTCTCGTGATCGAGACGCATTTCCGCCAGGATGCAGGCCACGGCGACCGGGTGAGTAATGTAAGGCTCACCGCTGGAGCGTGTCTGGCCCTCGTGCGCGTCGCGCGCGACGAGGTATGCCTGTTTGAGGCGCTTAATCTGCTCCTCGGGCAGGTAACGTTGAATCAGCAGATTCAGGCTTTCAAACAGGTACAAGGCGGACTCGCAGTCTAATTAACGACGACCTTCAGCAATCGCGGTAACCGCTTGAATCTCTGCGGCTTCCTGCTCTTGCTGTTCCTGGCGCTCACGCACGTCGAGGATCTGGCTGGTGATCAGGCCTTCTTCGATTTCGCGCAGGGCGATAACGGTGTACTTGTCGTTCTCTTCCGGAACCAGTGCATCTTTGCCGCCGGTCTGGATCTGACGCGCCCGACGAGCAGCGACCAACACCAGGTCAAAACGGTTACCAATTTTCTCTACAGCGTCTTGAACAGTTACGCGTGCCATATTTGTGCTACTCCACAGGTGACGAAAAGACTGGGCATGATACTGAAACTGCCTTCAGTCTGCCAATAGTTTGCTGATTAAAGCGTCATGCCGCAGCAACTGGCGGCCCAAACGCAGGCGTTCGGCGCGAATGATGGTCTTCAGATCGGACAGCGCCAGATCGAAATCATCGTTCACGATCAGGTAATCGTACTCCGCGTAATGCGTCATTTCCGCCACGGCCTGAGCCATGCGCTTGGCGATCACCTCTTCGGAATCCTGCCCGCGCCCGCGCAGGCGGCGGCCCAGTTCTTCCTTCGACGGCGGCAGAATGAAGATGCTGCGCGCCTGCGGCATTTTGGCGCGGATTTGCTGCGCGCCCTGCCAGTCGATATCCAGAAACACGTCTACACCGGTCGACAATACTTGTTCGATGGCGGCGCGCGAGGTGCCGTAATAGTTGCCGAACACTTCGGCGTGCTCAAGAAACGCGTCCTGCTCGATCATCCGGCGGAATTCGTCTTTCGAGACGAAGAAATAGTGCTCGCCGTGATTTTCACCCGGGCGGCTGTCGCGCGTGGTGTGCGAAACCGAAACCTGCGTGTCGTACAGCGGTTGCGTCTTTAACAAAGCCTGAATCAGACTTGATTTACCTGCGCCACTGGGAGCAGAGACAATATAAAGCGTGCCTTGAGCCATGATGATGTTCGTTGATAACGGTTGATATGCCAATAACAGCGGATGTGTATTTTCTCCGCACAGTATACACGGCTAACGCGCCGGGTGCAGCGTTAGCTCGCATTTTGCCCGCCGCTTTGCGCGGAAAAAGCGGCGAATGAGCGAATTTGCGCGTCGAAGGGCGACATTTCTGCAGTTTTGGCCTCGGCGGCGGCGCGTTGCCGCCCCGAGATCAGTGATCCGGATGCTGGTAGTTGAACACCGGCAGGCCGAGGCGGAAGCGCAGGGCGATAAGACGCGCGCTCAGGCCGGCGACCAGCGTGAGGATCACCACCAGATTGTGCGGCAGGCTGAGGTGCTGCAGGCCGATATACAGCCAGGCGGCGCTGAAGGAGATGCCGGCGTAGATCTCTTTCTGGAAAACCAGCGGGATACGGTTGCAGAACATGTCGCGCAGCACCCCGCCGAAGACGCCGGTGATCACTGCGGCGATGGCGGCGATAATGGCGCTGTGTCCCATATCCAGGGCCACCTGCGCGCCGATGATCGAGAAAACGATCAGGCCGACGGCGTCGAGCACCAGGAACAGGCGGCGCAAATGGCGCATCAGGGGAGCCACCCAGGTGGTGACGATCGCCGCTATCGCGACGATGACGATGTATTCCGGGTGTTTGACCCAGCCCAAAGGAAAATGCCCGAGCAGCATATCGCGCACCGACCCGCCGCCGATCGCCGTGACCGAAGCGATGATGATCACGCCGAACATGTCCATTTGGCGGCGGCCGGCCGCCAGCGCGCCGGTCATGGCTTCGGCGGTGATGCCGATGATATAAAGGATGCTCAGTAACATAAGGGATTCACAGCGTACTTGCGTCAGAATGATGGCCGGCAGGGTAATCGCCGCCGAGGACGCGCGCCACTGAGTTTTTTTCACCGATGGCGTTTCGGATTAATTTAGCTAATCCAAACTCCGTTTTTATTGCCGATAACCAGCCTTTTTTAACATCTGGCTGTTGATGAAAGCATTAGAAATTTCGCGCTGGTTTCCATCGCTGACTATGCTTTTTGCAGCGAATCCTTCAACCGATAAACCGAGACTGCAGATGAAAAACTCCCCGAGATTGGCCGCCGGCGCCGTGGTGGCCGCCCTGCTGCTGAGCGGCTGCGTGGCGCCAGGCCACCAGGCTGTGCCACCCGCCCCGGCTTGCCGCACCGGCGATCCGCTGGTGCAGACAACGCTCTACTTCGGCCTGAATCGCCCGGCGGGGCCGGCGATCACCGCCGCCGAGTGGCAAACCTTCGTCGATAGCCAGGTGACGCCGCGCTTTAAAGACGGGCTGACGGTCTTTGATGCCAAAGGGCAGTGGCTGGGCCACGATGGCAAGCTGGCGCGCGAGAACAGCAAGGCGCTGCAGCTGATCCATGCGCCGGGCAAAGAGAGCGAGGCGAATATCGAGGCGCTGCGCAGCGGCTACAAGCAGCAGTTTGCGCAGGATTCGGTAATGCGGGTGGATGCGCCGGTGTGCGTGGCGTTTTAAAGCGAACTCCCGGCCCTGCGGCCGGGAGTGGGGATTACAGCACCAGGCCGGCGATGGCCGCCGACAGCAGGCTCACCAGCGTCGAGCCGTAAACCAGCTTCAGGCCAAAACGGGAAACCACGTTGCCTTGCTGCTCGTTCAGTCCCTTGATGGCGCCGGCGACGATGCCGATGGAGGCGAAGTTGGCGAACGACACCAGGAACACCGACAGAATGCCCAGCCCGCGCGGCGACAGCTCCGCCGCGATTTTCTTCAGCTCAATCATCGCCACGAATTCGTTGGCCACCAGTTTGGTCGCCATGATGCTGCCCGCCTTCAGAGCCTCTTCCGCCGGGATACCGATCAGCCAGGCCAGCGGATAGAACACATAGCCGAGGATCTGCTGGAAGCTGATGCCGAGCACCGCGGAGAACAACGCATTGACGGCGGAGATCAGCGCGATAAAGCCGATCAGCATCGCCGCGATGATCATCGCAATCTTGAAGCCGGCCAGAATGTATTCGCCCAACATTTCGAAGAAGCTCTGATCTTCATGCAGTTTGTTCAGCTTCAGCTCCGGCTCGTCTTCGACCTGATACGGGTTGATGATCGACAGAATGATGAAGGTGCTGAACATGTTAAGGATCAATGCCGCCACCACGTACTGCGCGTCGATCATCGACATGTAGGCGCCGACGATGGAGAGCGATACCGTCGACATGGCGGTCGCGGCCATGGTGTACATGCGGCGCGGCGAGATATCGCCGATGATGCCTTTATAGGCGATGAAGTTCTCCGACTGCCCCAGCACCAGCGTGCTGACGGCGTTGAACGATTCCAGCTTGCCCATGCCGTTGACCTTGGACAGCAAGGTGCCGACCAGGCGAATGATCAGCGGCAGGATGCGGAAATGCTGCAAAATGCCGATCAGGGCGGAAATAAAGATGATAGGGCACAAAACGCCGAGGAAGATGAATGCCAGACCATCCTTGCTCATGCCGCCGAACACGAACTCCGATCCTTGGGCGGCGTAGGCGAGCAGGGTGTCGAAGAAGCCGGCGACGTGTTTGATCACGCTGAGCCCGCTGGCGGAGTGCAGGAAGAAATAGGCCAGCGCGCCTTCGATCACCAGCAGCTGGATGATATAGCGCAGGCGGATTTTCTTGCGATTATTGCTGACCAGCAGCGCCAGGGCGATGATCACCACCAGAGCCATAATAAATTGCAGAATTTGTGGCATAAACGGTCCGTACGGTTCACGGGCAGGAAAAAAACACATTTAGCCACAGCATCGCCACCCTTTCATTACCTTGCGTGATAATTAGAACAAAATACTTATGGCGCGCGGGATATCTTGCCGATTGTCATCCGCACGCGCTGCTCGGCAGTTTTTCATAAGCTTCCCGGTGGCCGGTTGCCCAGAGGCCTGCCGGCTCGCAACCTGATGCAATCGCCGTCACTCGCGTGCAAACGCCTGGAATCTGGCTCGCAACTGGCGCTTTTTCATGGTGTAAAGCGTGGTTTTCTCGAGAGAGGCAGAGAAAAATGCTTGAACAAAGCGCCACGACCGGCGCGTATTTTCTCGGACAAGGAGGCGAACGATGAATACCGGCACGTTGCTCAGGGCGCTGGCCAACGGCGTTAATCCCGACACCGGCGAGCTGTTGAGACCGGCTTCGGCGGCCTGTGCGCCGGAGGCTATCCGCCTGCTGTTCGCGTTGGCCAACGAGTTCGACGGTGAAGCCGAACTGCAGAAAAAAGCCCGGCTGACGCCGGAGGAGAAGCGGCAGAAGAATCTGGCCGAGGGCCGGCCGGCCAATGCCTACTTCCCTTGGCCGGAAGAAGAAAAACTGCGGCTGCGTGAGAGCCATGCGGCCGGGGCGACGCTGGAAGCGCTGAGCGATGAGTTCGAGCGCTCAACCTGGAGCATTGCGGTGCAGCTGCAGAAAATGGGGCTGATTGATGAAGAGCAGGCGGCCGCCCATCGCTGATCTGCAGCCATAAAAAAGCCCGCTTGGCGCGGGCTTGATGGCATGCGGGGCAGGATCACTCGATGTTCTGGATCTGCTCGCGCATTTGCTCGATCAGCACTTTCAGCTCGATGGCGGAAGCGGTGACGTCGGCATTGATCGACTTGGAGGCCAGGGTGTTCGATTCGCGGTTGAACTCCTGCATCATAAAGTCGAGGCGGCGGCCGACGGCTTCTTTCTTCTTCAGAATGTTGTGCGTCTCTTTCACGTGCGCTTCCAGACGGTCCAGCTCTTCGGCGACGTCGATGCGCTGCGCCATCAGCACCAGCTCTTGCTCCAGGCGGGTGTTTTCCAGCTGTACCTGTGCCTCTTCCAACTTGCTGACCAGGCGCTCGCGCTGCCATTGCAGGATGTTCGGCATCTGGGCGCGCACTTTGACCACTTCGGCGCTGACGCCGTCGAGGCGCTGTTCGATCAGCGTTTTCAGCGCGGCACCTTCGCTTTCGCGTGCGACGATGAAGTCATCCAGCGCGCCGTCCAGCGCCTGCATCAGCTCGGCGCTGATGGCGTCCAGATCCTGCTCCTGCGCGGACATCACGCCCGGCCAGCGCAGCACGTCGATCGGGTTGATTTCACCTTCGTCGCTCTGCATTTTCACCCAGTTGGCGGCTTCGACCAGCTGTTTGGCCAGTTTTTCGTTCAGGATCAGCGAGCTTTGCGCGCTTGGATCCAGCTCGAAACGCAGGTTGCATTCGACTTTGCCGCGGGTCAGGCGGCCACGGATACGTTCACGGATCACCGGCTCCAGGCTGCGGAATTGTTCCGGCAGGCGGATGTAGGTTTCTAAGTAGCGCTGGTTAACGGAACGCAGCTCCCAGGCTGCGCTGCCCCATTCACCCTTGATTTCACGCCGGGCGTAGGCGGTCATGCTGCGGATCATTGATGCGTACCCGTAATAGGAAAAGATGGGGCGATTATAGCGTCGCGGCTGCGGGCAGGATAGGCATTACGTCACGAAGCCCGTATAATGCGCAGCCAATAGTTGATTTGAAGCCGGAGAGAGCCCATGCGTCCTGCAGGCAGAGCACCACAGCAAGTTCGCCCCCTGACACTGACCCGTCACTATACCAAACACGCTGAAGGTTCAGTGCTGGTTGAGTTTGGCGATACCAAAGTCTTGTGCACCGCCACGGTAGAAGAGGGCGTTCCGCGCTTCCTGAAAGGCCAGGGGCAAGGTTGGATCACCGCCGAGTACGGCATGCTGCCGCGCTCCACCCACAGCCGCAACGCCCGTGAAGCCGCCAAAGGCAAACAGGGTGGCCGCACGCTGGAGATCCAGCGCCTGATCGCTCGCTCGCTGCGCGCCGCGGTGGATCTGAAAAAGCTCGGTGAATTCACCATCACCCTCGACTGCGACGTACTGCAGGCCGACGGCGGCACCCGCACCGCTTCCATCTCCGGCGCCTGCGTGGCGCTGGCCGACGCGCTGAACACGCTGGTGGCCAACGGCAAGCTGAAAGCCAATCCGATGAAGGGCATGGTGGCGGCGGTTTCCGTCGGCATCGTCAATGGCGAAGCGCTGTGCGATCTGGAGTATGTGGAAGATTCCGCGGCGGAAACCGACATGAACGTAGTGATGATGGAAGACGGCCGCATGATTGAAGTGCAGGGCACCGCCGAAGGCGAGCCGTTCAGCCACGATGAGCTGTTGGCGCTGTTGGCGTTGGCCCGAGGGGGCATCGAAACCATCTTCCAGGCGCAGAAAGCGGCGCTGGCGGACTGATTTTTCAAGGCGACTGAGAAGTCGCCTTTTTTATGCCCGGCGATCGGGCGGCAGTAATGACAAGACCCAAGCAGATTCAGACGAGGAGAAGCAGCAATGAAAGCCTATCAGCGCCAGTTTATCGAGTTCGCGCTTAACAAGCAGGTATTGAAATTCGGCGAGTTCACCCTGAAATCCGGCCGCACCAGCCCGTATTTCTTCAACGCCGGCCTGTTTAATACCGGGCGCGATCTTGCGCTGTTGGGGCGCTTCTACGCCGAAGCCCTGATGGATTCCGGCATCGATTTCGATCTGCTGTTTGGCCCGGCCTATAAAGGCATTCCTATCGCCACCACCACGGCGGTGGCGCTGGCGGAACACCATGAGCGCGATGTGCCTTACTGCTTTAACCGCAAGGAGGCCAAGACGCACGGCGAAGGCGGTTCGCTGGTGGGCAGCCTGCTGCAGGGGCGCGTGATGCTGGTGGACGATGTGATCACCGCCGGCACCGCGATCCGCGAGTCGATGGAAATCATCGGCGCCAGCGGCGCTTCGCTGGCGGGCGTGCTGATTTCCCTCGACCGTCAGGAACGCGGCCGCGCGGATATCTCCGCCATTCAGGAAGTGGAACGCGACTATCACTGCAAGGTGATTTCGATCGTGACGCTGAAGGACCTGATCGCCTATCTGGAAGAGAAGCCGGAAATGGCGGACCACCTGGCGGCGGTGCGCGCTTACCGCGAGCAGTACGGGGTGTAAGTAAAAACGCCGGGCATGCCCGGCGTTATCTTTATTGCAGCTGGGCCGCCAACAGCGGCCAGCGGGCGTCGAATTCCTGCGTTGGGCGATAGCGGAATTCCGAACGCACATAGCGCGACAACATGCCTTCGCAGAAGGCCAGCAGCTGGCTGGCCAGCAGCGTTTCATCGACGATAAAGCCTTTGCCTTCGCGCAATTTTCGCTCTTTCAGCACCTGTCGCAGCTGCGCCTCGATGCGTTCGAACAGCTGGTTGATGCGGCCCTGCAGGCGATCCTGTTCAAACATCAGCGCGTGGCCGGTCATGATGCGCGTCAGCCCCGGGTTGCGTTCCGCAAAGCCCAGAATCAGCAGTAAAATCAGGCGCAGACGATTAAACGTCTCTTTCTCGTCCTGCAAGATCAGGTTGATGCGGGTGATCAGGCTGTCTTCGATAAACTCGATCAGGCTGTCGAACATCCGTGTCTTGCTGGGGAAATGCCGGTACAGCGCAGCTTCAGAAACACCCACGTTCGCGGCGAGCTTGGCGGTGGTGATGCGTTGGCTGCCGTCGCTGGACTCCAGCATCTGGGCTAACGCCTGCAATATTTCCTCGCGCCGATTCCTTTTCGTCTTTTCTTTTTCTGCCATGTCTGATTAGACCCTTGCTAAAACTTAACTGACGGAAACCCGGGCACCGGCCGCTGCAGAGCAGGCTCTGTGCGGCTTATGTGATAGCTTTTTTACGATGCTGGGGTCAGCGGCCTTAACGGCCTTTTCCGCGCTGCCTGGTGTGCGCTGCAATTGTCGCGGTAAAACCTTGCCGCAGAGAACATCCTTCTCCCCGGAAAGGCAAGGTTCAGGCGACGTTTCCCTGCCGGCCCTCATGCCTTGGGTGGCGCTTAGTGGCGCCCCGAGTGGCCGAAGCCGCCTTCGCCGCGCTCGCTGCCGTCGAATTCTTCCACCAGGTTGAATTCTGCCTGCACTACCGGCACGAAGACCATCTGCGCGATGCGTTCACCCGGCTCTATGGTGAAGTGCTTCTGGCCGCGGTTCCAAACGGACACCATCAGCTGGCCCTGATAATCGGAGTCGATCAGGCCGACCAGGTTGCCCAACACGACGCCGTGCTTATGGCCCAGGCCTGAGCGCGGCAGGATCACCGCCGCCAGGCTTGCGTCGGCGATATGGATCGCGAGGCCGGTAGGCAGCAGCGTGGTTTCACCCGGCGCCAGCTCTACCGCGCTGTCCAGGCAGGCGCGCAGGTCGAGACCGGCGGAGCCCGGGGTGGCGTAGGTCGGTAGCGGGAAATCCTGACCGATGCGCGGGTCGAGGATCTTAACGTCGATTTTTTTCATCATAACGGCTGACTATCTCGTCTATTAAACGTTGGCCAAGGAGTGCCTTGTCGCTCAGCGCCAGGCGTTTCTCTCCATCCTGCCAAAAAAGGTGCAGGGCATTGGTGTCGCTGTTGAACCCGTGCTCTGCAAGCGATACATCGTTAGCGCAAATCAAATCCAGCTTCTTACGCGCCAGTTTTTGCCGCGCGTATTCTTCCACATTCTGGGTTTCGGCGGCAAACCCCACGACAAACGGTCGATTTTTGGTCATCGCCGCCACGCCGGCGACGATGTCGGGGTTTTTTACCATCTTGAGGATGATTTCATCACCCTGTTTTTTTATTTTTTCATCGGCGATCCGCTCGGGGCGGTAGTCGGCCACGGCGGCGCAGGAGATGAAAATCTGCTGTTGCGCGGCGCGCTGTTGCACCGCCTGCTCCATCTCCAGCGCGCTGGTGACGTCCACTCGGGTGACCGATGGCGGCGTCGGCAGGCTGACCGGCCCGGCGATCAGCGTCACCTGCGCGCCGCGGGCGGCGGCGGCGCGGGCGATGGCGAAGCCCATTTTGCCGGAGCTGTGGTTGCTGATGAAACGCACCGGATCCAGCGCTTCACGCGTCGGGCCGGCGGTGATCATAACCTGCAAATGTTGCAGATCCTGCGGGGCGGAGAAATGACCGTTCGCCAGGTCGACGATGTCCAGCGGATCCAACATGCGGCCCGGGCCGACGTCGCCGCAGGCCTGGCTGCCGCTGTCCGGCCCCCAAAGCAGCATGCCGCGCGCCTGCAGCGTTTGCAGGTTGGCCTGCGTGGCGGCGGCGCGATACATCTGCTGGTTCATGGCGGGCGCGGCGGCGATGGGGGCATCGGTCGCCAGGCAGACGGTGGTCAGCAGATCGTTGGCCATGCCGGCGGCGACGCGCGCCAGCAGATCGGCGGTCGCCGGCGCCAGAATAACCAGATCTGCCCACTTGCCGAGTTCGATGTGGCCCATGGCGGCTTCGGCGGCGGGATCCAACAGATCGTCGGACACCGGGTAGCCGGAAACGGCCTGCAGCGTCAGTGGCGTAATGAACGCCTTGGCGGCGTGGGTCATCACCACGCGCACTTCCGCACCCCTGTCTCGCAGGCGGCGCACCAGCTCTGGGCATTTGTAAGCGGCGATGCCGCCGCTGATGCCAAGCACAATATGTTTGCCGGAAAGTCCCGTCATCATCATTGTCCGATTGAAAGCCGAAAGATGCGCCATTTTAGCATATCCGCCGTTCAGGTGAGCGATTCCGCAATGGCTGCAGGGCGTTACATTGTGCTTTGCGAAACACTTCGCAATGTTATCAAACACCTGTCGAACGCGCCGGGTGGCACATGGCATGCTGTAGCCCTTTCAGGGAGGAACACGATGAGCAACTCGATTGTGGCGTGCTGGCCGGGCGCGCTGGCACCGCGTGAAAAGCTGTTGATGCAGGGGGCGGCGGCGCTGTCCGACGCAGAGCTGTTGGCCATTTTCTTGCGCACCGGGTTGCCCGGCGTGCACGTGATGCAGCTGGCGGAGCAGCTGCTGCGCCGGTTCGGCTCGCTTTATCACCTGATGTCGGCCGATCATCAGGCTTTTTGCAGCCAAAAAGGCCTGGGGGACGCCAGCTATACGCAGCTGCAGGCGATTGCCGAGCTGGCGCTGCGCTTCTTTTCCAGCCATTTGTCGCAGGAAAACGCCATGCTCAATCCGCGCGTCACTCAGCATTATCTGCAAAGCCTGCTGGCGCATCGCGAGCGGGAGGTCTTTTTGGTATTGTTTTTAGACAATCAGCACCGGGTTATTCGCCATCAGGAGATGTTTGCTGGTACCATCAGCAGCGTCGTCGTCTACCCGAGAGAAATTGTGCGCGAAGCGTTGAAGGCTAATGCCGCCGCGCTGATTCTCGCGCATAATCACCCTTCGGGTAAGGCTGAACCCAGTCATGCCGACCGCTTGATAACGGAACAGGTGGTGAAAGCCTGTCAGTTATTGGAGATCCGAGTGCTTGATCATTTGGTGATCGGTCGGGGTGAATGCGTCTCTTTTGCCGAGCGCGGATGGCTTTAAGCGATTTTTTCGCGATCCTTGTGGGATCTTTAGCTGTTCGGGACTTGAGCACTTACGCTTCAGAGCGTATACTACGCCACCTTTGAGAATCTTGGGTTTGGCGCAAGAGCCTATCTCAGCAGGTTTCTGACCTGATGTGTGGTTTCTACCTGATGACGAGAGTCTCCTCAGTATGAAGTTTGCTGAGATGGGCTCTAAAAGCCTGACGAGGCGGCCATACCCTATACGAAGCTCGAGCTGATTTGATTTTTGGAGAATAGACATGTCCCGAGTCTGCCAAGTTACTGGCAAGCGCCCGGTGAGCGGTAACAACCGTTCCCACGCAATGAACGCGACCAAACGCCGTTTTCTGCCTAACCTGCACTCACACCGTTTTTGGGTTGAGGCTGAGAAGCGCTTTGTAACTCTGCGTGTATCTGCTAAAGGTATGCGTGTTATCGATAAGAAGGGTATTGAGACGGTTCTGGCCGATCTGCGTGCCCGTGGTGAGAAGTATTAAGGAACTGAATCATGGCTAAAGGTGTTCGCGAGAAGATCAAGCTGGTTTCTTCTGCTGGTACTGGTCACTTCTATACCACCACGAAGAACAAGCGTACTAAGCCGGAAAAATTGGAACTGAAGAAATTCGATCCAGTTGTCCGTCAGCACGTAGTATACAAAGAAGCTAAAATTAAATAATTTTAGTGGATTAATGAAAAACCCGGCCTTGGCCGGGTTTTTTGTTTTATAAAGGGTAGAAAACGTCGGAGGGGAAGCCAGATGCCTGAATTACCGGAAGTTGAGACGAGCAGACGCGGTATAGAGCCTTATCTTGTCGGCCACAGCATTCAGTATGCGGTGGTGCGCAACGCGCGCCTGCGCTGGCCGGTTTCCGAGCAGATCCTGACGCTGAGCGATCGGCCGGTGCTCAGCGTGCAGCGCCGGGCCAAATACCTGCTGATCGAGCTGGAGAACGGTTGGATTATCGTGCACCTGGGCATGTCGGGCAGCCTGCGCATGCTGCGCGAGGAAAACGAAGACGAAGCCGGCAAACACGACCACGTCGATCTGGTGATCAGCAACGGCATGATCCTGCGCTATACCGATCCGCGCCGTTTCGGCGCCTGGCTGTGGTGCGAAGATTTGGCGACCAGCAGCGTGTTGGCGCATCTGGGGCCGGAACCGCTGAGCGAAGCGTTCAACGGCGACTACCTGTATGAAAAATCACGCAATAAGCGCACGCTGATCAAACCGTGGCTGATGGATAACAAGCTGGTGGTTGGGGTCGGCAATATTTACGCCAGCGAATCGCTGTTCAGCGCCGGGATCCTGCCCGATCGTCCGGCGGGATCCTTGAGCAAAGCCGAAGCGGCGCTGCTGGCGCAGACCATCAAGGCGGTGTTGCAGCGCTCTATCGAGCAGGGCGGCACGACATTGCGCGACTTTTTGCAGTCTGACGGCAAACCGGGGTATTTCGCGCAGGAACTGCAGGTTTACGGGCGGGCGGGAGAGCCGTGCCGCGCGTGCGGTACGCCGATCGAATCGGCCAAGCACGGGCAGCGCAGCACCTTCTTTTGCCGCCGCTGCCAGCGCTGAGCATCACTCGGCGGCGAGCTTCGCCATCAGTGCCTGGGTGACCACGTCAGGCAGGAAAGGCGCGATATCGCCGCCGTGACGGGCGACCTCCTTCACCAGTGAGGAGGAGATGAACGACCACTCTTCGGAAGGCATCAGGAACACGCTTTCTAGCGTCGGCATCAAATGGCGGTTCATGTTCGCCAGCTGCAATTCGTATTCAAAGTCAGACACTGCACGCAGGCCGCGCACCAGGATATTGGCATTTTGGTGAGCGGCAAAGTGCGCCATCAGCTCGCTGAAGCCCAGCACTTCCACATTGTCCAGATGCGAGGTGACCTGCGTCGCCAACGCCACGCGTTCATCCAGGCTGAACAGCGGCTTTTTGCTCGGGCTGGCGGCGATGGCCAGAATCACGTGATCGAACATCAGTGACGCGCGCGTCACTAAATCCAGGTGGCCGTTGGTCATGGGATCGAAGGTCCCGGGATAGATGGCTTTGCTGGTCATGATTCACTTCTCTGAGTAGTTGCGGCCCAATGCCCATAATGCGGCATATTTATTGAAGGTATATTGCGCGTTGACCACCGCTAACAGCAACCCCTGTTTACCGTCGAGGAAGCCGGCCCGCAGCAGCCAGGTTTTGACGAAGGCGCCGAGCGTGTGGGTCAGGATAGACAGGTAGCCGCAACGCTTGCCGGCCCGGTGGCGTTGCGTAGCCCATTCTTCGGCGTAGCGCAGCTGTTTACGCTGGAAGGCGAAGAAATCGCGGCAGGTCAGGTGCAGCATATCGCCGCTGAGGGGGATCACTTTGGCGCCGCCGATGTTCAGCGATTCGTGCACCAGATCGTCGTTATAGCGATAGCGTCGGTTGGCGTACAGGCGGTTGACGCGGTCGGGATACCAGCCGCTGTGGCGCATGAAGCGGCCAAGGAACAGATTGCGCCGCGCACAGCTGTAGACGGCGCCGTCGTCCGGCGCGTTCAACACCCGTTCGATGGATTGCCGCAGCTCGGGCGTGACGCGTTCGTCGGCGTCGATCATCAAAACGTAGTCATGGCTGGCGTAGCTTTGCGCCAGCTGGCGCTGCTTGCCGAACCCTTGCCAGTCGGTGTGCGTGAAGACTTTGGCGCCCAGGCTTTCGGCGATGGCGACGCTGTCGTCCTCGCTGCCGGAGTCCAGCACGATGATTTCATCGGCCCACTCGACCGAACGCAGACAGTCCGGCAACAGCCCGGCTTCGTTTTTGGCGATCATCACCACCGACAGGCTTTTGCGGCTGCTCATTTAGTGGCTCCGGGGCGGCAGGTGCGGTTCCAGCAGCTGCAGCAGGCGCTGCAACGCTCCCTGATTCTGATACAGCACTTCCACCGCATGGCGGCCGTAGTAGCGGCGGTAGTCTTCGTCGGTCAGCAGGGTTTCCACTTCCTTCACCAGCGAATCCACGTCGGTCACAGTGATCAGGCCTTCGGCCTGCGAAAGCTTGGCGCAGATGTCTTTGAAGTTGAAGGTATGCGGGCCCATCAACACCGGGATGGCATGCGCGGCGGCTTCCAGCGGGTTATGTCCGCCGCGTTCCACCAGGCTGCCGCCGACAAAGGCCAGATCGGCGATGCCGTACAGCAGCATCAGCTCGCCCATGGTATCGCCGATCACCACCTGGGTGCTGCCGGACGGAATTTCGCCGCTGCTGCGCAGGGTGTAGCTGAAGCCGGCTTTCTGCACCAGCTCCTTGGCGGTCGGGAAGCGCTCCGGGTGACGCGGCACCAGGATCAGCAGCAGATCGGGGTGTTTTTCCAGCAGTTTGCGGTGCGCTTCCAGCAGGATGGTTTCTTCCCCGTCATGGGTACTGGTGGCGATCCACACCGGGCGGCGCGGCGCCCATTGGCGGCGCAGCGTAACGGCGCGGGCGGCCAGCTCCGGGGTGACGGAGATATCGAACTTCAGGCTGCCGGTCACGGCCAGCTGCGAGCGCTTCAGGCCCAGCTCGATAAACCGATCGCCGTCTTCCTGGTTTTGGGCGGCGATCAGCGTGATGCGGCGCAGCATATCGCGCATGAACCCGCCAATTTTCTTATAGCCGGCGGCGGAGCGGGCCGACAGGCGCGCATTGGCGATCACCAGGGGGATCTGCCGCTGATGCAGCGCGTTGATCAGGTTGGGCCACAGCTCGGTTTCCATGATGATCACCAGCTTGGGATTCACCTGATCGAGGAAGCGGTTCATGGAGCCGGGCAGATCGTAGGGCAGATAGACATGATGCACGTCTTTGCCGAAAGCGGACTGGACGCGTTCTGAACCTGTTGGGGTCATTGTGGTCACAGTTATCGGCAAAGCGGGGTAACGATGGCGCAGCGCCCGCACCAGCGGGATGGCCGCCAGCGTTTCGCCGACGGAGACGGAATGCAGCATGATGCCGCCTGGCACGACTTTCCCGGCGCAGAAGCCATAGCGTTCCGCCCAGCGTTTACGGTAGGCTGGAGCTTTGCGGCTGCGCAGCAGTAAGCGGAGCCAGATCAGGGGTTGGATGAGGTAGAGTAGTACCTGATATAAACGCAGCAACATTCTATCAATTTCATTTATATGGGTTATTCGGAATAGTACCATAACTGGAAGGGAAAGGCGCTAATTTGGTAACCTTGGGTGTCAGTTTCAGACAACCGGCGAGCGATTTCGCCGACAGGCTCGGAATGAAGAATATTTTAATTATTCGCCGCGATAACATCGGCGATCTTGTTTGCACCACGCCCTTGATTGAAGGGGTGAAAATTGCCTATCCGGACGCAAAAGTTTATCTGCTGATCAATAAAGTCAGCCAGGACGTCGTTAAAAACAACCCTCATCTCGAGAAAGTCTTTGTCTATAAAAAGGCCAAGCACAAGGCGAAAAATGAAACGACGCTGGGCGTTTATTTCGAGCGTCTGATGATCTTCCTGAAGCTGCGCAAAATAAAATTCGATGCGGTCATTCTGGCTAACCCGGTGCCTTGCAAATACAGTTTGCGTTTAGCGAAAATGGCTGGCGCCACCCATATCATCGGCGCCGATTTGGGCACGAAAGATATTCATCGCCCGTTCCGCAAGGACGATTTCAACGGTCAACATCAGGTCGAACATACCTACAGCTATTTATCGGCGATAACCGATCAATCCATTCCGATCCCGCCGGTGCGGGTGTTTCTGACGCCTGAAGAGCGGCAATTGGCGGCGCAACGGCTGCAGGAGCGTCTGCCGCCGGTCGAACGGATATGCGCCGTGCATATCAGCAGCCGCAGCCCGAAAAGGCGTTGGCCGGTTGAACGCTATGCCGAAATCATCAACCGTCTGGTTGCCGATCCCCACACCGGCGTGCTGATCTTCTGGTCGCCGCAGGGCACGCTGGCGCCGGACGACATCGGCGACCAGCAGCGCGCCGAACAGCTGCTGGCGCTGTGTCAAAACGAACGCGTCGCGCTTTATCCGACGGCGTCGGTGCGTGAGCTGTTGGGCGGGTTTGATTTATGCGACCGGGTGCTGTGCAGCGACGGTGGGCAGATGCATCTTGCCGCTGCGTTGAATAAGGACATGGTAGTGTTCTTTGGCGATACCGATAAAGCCTCCTGGCATCCATGGACCGGCCGTCATCATATTTTGCAAAGTGAGTCGGGGCACTGTGAGGATGTTTCTGTCGATGAGGTTTGGCAGAAAATGCAGGCGCTCAGCTAGCGAAGAAAATAAGGCAGGCATCCCCTGCCTTATTTCATTCTTTATTATTTTCTTTCCAGTTCCAGATATTGGCGGCAAATAGGCTCAAGCCCATAGCTCAGCAATTGCTGTTGATTTATCTGCGGCGGATTGGCGTAAATCTCCGCCATTTTTTCTGCCAGCGACGCTTCGTTTAATTCCGCCAGCGCGTTAGCCATGCCGGCTTTTTCCAGAATTTCCGCAGGGCCACCCGGACAACGGGTGCTGACCACCGGTGTGCCGCACAGCAGCGATTCTACCAGCACGTTGCCAAACCCTTCGCTGTCGGAGCTGAGCACCAGCAGCGAGGCATGGAGAATAAACGGGTAGGGATTAGCCTGGAAACCGAGAAACAGCACGCGCTCTGCAATGCCCAGGTCTGTCGCCAGACGTTTGACCTCGGCGACTCTGGCGTCGTCCCCGGCGCCGATCAAGGCCAGCGGCGCCTGAATGCCGGAGTACGCATAGGCTTTCAGCAGGCGGTCATGCCGCTTGGTGGCGTGAAAGCGGCCGACGTGCACCAGATAGTCCTGGCCGGCCAGTTCGCAAGGCATCGCCGCCTGTTGCTGGATGGCGTCGATATCGAACGGGTTGTTGATGACCGCCAGCCGGCGCGGGCGGATCGGCAAGTTCTGCTGCAGATCGTCGCTGACCGCCCGTGAAACGGCGACGATATTTCTTCCCTGGTAAACGTTGGCGATTTTGCGTTGCTTCAGCCAGCGATCCAGGCCCTTGCGGTGGCCGAGGTAGGAGGTGGAGAGAATGCCGTGAATGCAGAACCACAGGCGATCCGCGGCCAACCGCTTGCTGCGGCTGACGATGCGATCGGTTTTATGCAGGTTGGAGAACACCAGATCGAACGCGCCGTGTTGGCGCTCGTGTTCGGCTATCGCCCGATCCAGCGCGCCGGCGCGGCGCGACAGCTCGGTCAGCTTGCGCCAGGGGGCGCGGCTGCGATCGGCCACCACCTGATAATCAATGCCCGGCGGGATAGGGTAATTGCAGACGTCGCGCAGCGAGATCAGACTGACGTCATGCCCCTGTTGCTGCATGCCCTGGCACAGGGTCAGCACCACTTTTTCCGCGCCGCCTCCCGGCAGGCCGTCGATGATCATCAGAATACGCATAGCTAATCCAGTAACCGGTTATAGAGGGAAATAAGCTGTTCGGACAGATGCGCCGGCGTAGCCGGCATAATACGCAATCTTGCCGCTTCGCCCATGGATGATCCCAGCGCCTGGCGCGGCAGCGCGCGAATGGCCTCCGCGATGGCCGGTACGTCGAGCGCATCGGTCACGAAGCCGTTCTGGCCGGGGGTGATAAACTCGGCGCCGCCGCAGGTGGTGCTGGTGATAACCGGCAGGCCGCACGACATCGCTTCCAGAATCACATTCGGGAACGGATCGTACAGCGTCGGCAGCAGCAGCGCATCTGCGGCCTGATAAAACGGCAAGGTCTGCTTCTGCACGCCCATAAAGTGAACCCGATCGCTGCAGCCCAGCGACTGTGCCAGCGCCCGGTAGCGTTTTTCGGCCTTGTCTTTGCCGACCACCAACAGGTGGCTGTCGGTCGCTGCCACGGCGCGGATGGCGGCCGCCAGCCCTTTGCGCTCAAAGCCGGAACCGACGAAGATCAGGCAGTGCGCCTGTTGCGGGATCTGATACTGCTCGCGCAGACGTTGGCGCAGGGCCTCGTCGGCGGGCGGGAACTTTTGATTATCGATGGCGTTATAGATCACCGTGATTTTTTCGGCGGGCACGCCAAAGTCCGCGATGATTTCCTGCTTGATCATCTCGGCGTTGCAGATGACGGCTTTCAGCTCCGGTGCGGCATACATGGCGCGTTCGGCGCACATCACATAGCGGTGATAACGGTTGGAGAACAGCCATTTGCGGCGCCATTCCGGCAGCAGACGCGCGCGTTGCAGCAGCCAGCGGCGGTGTACGCCGTCGCCGGCGCGGTAGATGTCGCAGCCGGGAATGCGCTCGTGGCTTTGCACCAGATCAAAATGCTCTTTCTGCCACAGCGCCCTGGCCGCCACGGCGAAGCCCCGTTCGCGGCTGATGCGGCCGAGTTTTAGCGGGTTGCACAGGTGGATATGCCAGTTGGGATTGGCGTCACCCTGCCATTCGCGGGTGATGACGTTCAGATCGAGATCCTGTTGCTCCAGCGCCTCCAGGGCGCGGGAAACGAAACGTTCGGCTCCGCCGTCCGGGCGGTATTTTTGGCGAACGATCGCCAAACGAAATGCTTTCATGCCAGCGTGCTCCGCGCGGCTGCAATCACCGCGTCTGTAGGAATAAGGTCGAGATACCGTTCGTCGGTGCCGGTATCGATGGCGTCCGGATCGGGCAGTTCGCCGAAGTCGCCGGCCCAGATCACGGCGCCGGTAGCCTGCCACGGCCGCCAGAAAGTCAGCTTGGAAGGGCCGAACAGCGCTACGCACGGCGTGTGCAGCGCGGCGGCCATGTGCATCGGCACCGAATCCACGCCGATAAACAGCTTGGCGTGGTCGATCAGGGCGGCCAACTGGCGCAGCGTCAGCTGGCCGGCTAACGAAATCACGCCCTGCGGCGGGCAGAGCGCCAAAATGCGCTCTACCATGGCTTGTTCTCTGGCGTCGGGGCCGGAGGTGATCACCAGCTGGTGGCCGTCGGCCTGCAAGGCGGTGAGGGTGGCGGCCATTTTCTCTTCGCTCCAGCATTTGAAGAACCAGCGCGAGGTGGGCTGCACCACAATATAACTGCCGGTGACGCCCTGTTTCTGTAACCGTTGCTCACATGCCTGCCAATCCTGCGGATCGTAACTCATGGTCACATGATCACTGAGCGCGGGCAGGTTCAGCGGCGCCAGCAGCGAGAGGTTTTGTTCGACGGTATGCAGGTGGGCGTGATTGTCGACCGGCACCAGCTGCGTGTGGCAGTGGCGCCACAGGAAGCCGCGACGTTTGGGGAAATCGAAGCCCAGACGGATGCGCGCGCCGGTCAGGCGCGTGAGGATGGCGCTGCGCCACTGATCGGCCAGGTTGACCACCAGATCGTAGCGCTGCGCCTTCAGGCGGCGCAGCAGCGCCAGCTCGTGCCCCAGATGTGCGCGGGCACCCTGTTTTTTCCATTGGCGGTCGATGGCGAACAGCGTCGACAGTTCCGGATTACTGGCCAGCATCTCCTGCGTTTCCTGATACAGCAGCACATCGATCTGCGCCTGCGGGTAGTTTTGCCGCAGGCTGCTGATGACCGGCGTGACCAGCAGCATATCGCCGTGATGGCGCAGTTTTATGATCAAAATACGCTGTACGGATGGGGCGGAAGTTGGGGCTGGCGCGTCGTTCATCATGAGTCGCTTTCTGGGAAACCAATCTTTGATTCTAAATGACCCGATCGCATGTGGCTACTGTTGCAAGGTTTTCTTGCCGGGCCGCAAAAAAATCGCCTAGCCGGGGACGAATGCGTTTCAATGTTGTCCAAACCAGGCAGCAAAGTCGTTTGCCCTGGCGAAACGGGCTGCGTAACATAGTGCATTCTGTTGATATCAGGCTCGATATTCATGACTAAACCGGCGTTTCTCATCACCATTGATACCGAAGGCGATAATCTGTGGCAAAACCACGATCGCATCGCGACCGAAAACACGCGTTTCTTGCCGCGCTTTCAGGCATTGTGCGAAAAATACGCCTTCAAACCGGTTTATCTCACCAACTATGAAATGGCGATGGATCCGGCTTACGTCGAGTTCGCGCGTGACGTGATCGCCCGCGGCGCGGGTGAAGTCGGCATGCACCTGCACGCCTGGAACAGCCCGCCGCTAACGCCGCTCACCGACGACGACTGGCGCCACAAACCGTATTTGATCGAGTATCCCGCCGATCAGATCCGCGCCAAGGTCGATCACATGACCAAGCTGCTGGAAGATGCCTTCCAGACCAAAATGCTCAGCCATCGCGCCGGCCGCTGGGCGTTCAACGAATATTATGCCTCGCTGCTGCTGGAGTATGGCTATCAGGTGGACTGTTCGGTGACGCCGCGCGTCAACTGGCAGTTTTCGCCGGGCAATCCGCAGGGCAACGGCGGCACCGATTACAGCCGGTTCCCGTCGCAGGCCTATTTCATCGATCCGCAGAACATTGCCAAACCGGGCGCTTCGGCGCTGCTGGAAGTGCCGATGAGCATTCAGTACAAGCACTCGGCGCTGATGAACGCGTTCAAGCAAGGTTATGATCGGCTGCGCGGCAAGCGGCGTTCGCCGTCCGTCAACTGGCTGCGGCCAAGTGGCGGCAACGTGGCCAAGATGATAGGGGTGGCTGAAGCGTCGCTGGCGCAGGGGCATGACTACGTCGAATTTATGCTGCACTCCTCCGAGTTTATGCCGGGCGGCAGCCCGACGTTCAAAACCGAGCAGGATATCGAAGTGCTGTACCGCGATCTGGAACAGCTGTTTGACTGGCTGCAGCAGCGCACGGTGGGCATGACGCTGGCCGAGTATTATCAACTTAAAGCGAATTAAGCACGCACATGTCGAAAAAATGGAAAATCAAGGTTGCCGACTGGTTCTTGCGGCGCTATACGGCGAAGTACGGTCGTTTTCAGGATAAGACGACGTTCGACGGCGCCCAGCAGTTTGACAATATCGTCATCTATTCCACCACGGCGTTGGGCGACTTCATGTTCAACACGCCGGCATTGAGGGCGATGCGGGAACGCTACCCCAACGCACACATCACACTGGTGGTGCACAAGAAAAACCGCGAGCTGGTGGAAAACGGCCGCTATTACGATCGCGTGGTGTATTGGGACAGCAAGATCAAGACGATCCGCCCGTTGCTGAAATCGCTGCGCGAACATCAGCCGGATTTGGCGCTGATTCTGCACTCCCACCTGCCTTATGACATCATCAGCGCCGTACTGGCCGGGGCGAAGTACATTATCCGCGATAACTACAGTTCGGGCATTTGCGGGCTGGAGCCTTGGCTGACCAACTATGTCTTCCATTATTACGGCCACTTCGTGCGCCGCAAGCTGGAGCTGATTTCCATTTTGGGCTGCCGCAGCGACGATCCGACGATGGAAATTCCCGTGGATTATCAGCGCGGCGTCAAAAGCAGCGAGCATCCCACCATCGGGTTTCAATTGGGGGCATCTACGGAGTCGCGTTGCTGGCCGGTTTCGCACTATGCGCGGCTGGCCGATGAGCTGGTGGCGAAGCACCCTAATGTACGCATCGTGCTGATTGGCGCACCGTTTGACGACGGCAAGGCCAAACAGTTTATGAGCCTGATCGGCCCGCAAACGCAGGCCTGCGTGGATAACCAGATCGGTAAAACGGGGCTGCAAGGCTTGCTGACGTTGATCGACAGTTTCCATGTTCTGGTCACCGGCGATACCGGGCCGCTGCACCTGGCGGTGGCGTTGAAGGTGAAAACCATCAGCCTGTTCGTGACCGCCGACTCACGCTCCACCGGGCCGATTCAGGATGCTGAACTGCACCGCATCATTCAGGTGTCGCGTACCGGTTATACGATGCCGCTGGAGGCGGAAAGCCCGATGGGGGTCATCCAACCGCAGCGGATTTATGACGAGCTGGTCGCACACGTGCCTTTAGCGCGCTAAAGGCGAGACGACCCATCGGCCGCCAGGCCGATGCGGTTAGCGCGGCCTGCGCCCGCGCAGCTTAGAAAGAAAGGTATCCACTCGCGCATAGCGCATCTGGCGGACTTTTTTGCCCGGCACGTCGCTGTTGCGGCAGACGTCGGCGGCGCGGCGCAGGATGTGCAGCGTTGCCGGCGCGTAATGGTAATAGCCGTAGACCGCCTTCGACATGCTTTTCACCTCGGAAAAGCAGTTGGCCAGCATCAGGGCGGCCAACCGGCGCAGCGGCTCATCCCCGGGATGCTGCGCCACAAAACGCAGCATCTTCTCCATGGCGAACAACATATCTTCAATATCTTTGGGTTTGATATTGCGGGTGATGCCCTGGCTGTTGTCCCGATAGAAGTAGAGTTCGCCGTCAAGATGGGCGATGCGGCGAGTTTTGAAATACTGAAAAGGCGTAAAAATTACGTCTTCGTAGCGCCTGCCTTCTTCGAACGCTTCCCCTGCCAGCAGCGTGCGTTTATATACCCGGCTCCAGAGATGCCACATCGAGCGTGCAAACAGCGGTTGCAGGCTGCCCAGCCCCAATTGTGAAAAGTCGTAGGCTACGGGCCGCGCCGCGCGGTTATCCGGTGTCGGCGGATGCTCGGTGAACTTCTGATAATTAAAATCGATCAGATCATATTCACCGGCGGTAAGCTGGGGGCGCAGGATCGCTAGATAGTCGTCGCTCAGCAGATCGTCGCCGTCGAGGAAGGTGATATAGCGTCCGGTGGCCAGACGTAAGCCGACGTTGCGGGCGTGCGCAATGCCGCCGTTGGCCTGTGAAGTAAAGACCACGCGCGGGTGCCGCCGCTGCGCCAGATATTGGCTGACCAGTGCGCCGGAGGCGTCGGTGGAGCCATCGTCGATGATCACCACCTCGATATCGTCGCTAATCTGTGCAAATAACGAATCCAGCGCAGCGATAACGAACGCTTCGTTATTATAAAACGGCACGATAACGCTGAGCAGCGGCTGCTGAGGATTCACGGGGTGGGCTCCTGAACAGGGGGCTGTTTCGTGACGGAAAGAACGGCGGCGATCAGCGCCAGGCCGAACATGGCGGTACCTTCCGTGCTGAAGAAGATGACGTCGCTCAGGCCGTAAACGAACAGGCTGGCGCTGACGCTCAGCAGCAGCGCGTTGCGCTGTGGCCGGAAGGAAGAGAAAAACAGGCTGACATACAGCGCCAGCAGCAGCAGTACACCCCAGACGCCCTTGAGCGAGTAAGTTTCCAGCAGCTCGTTGTGCAGGTGGACGTTGATGTAGGGCATGACGCCAGACAGGCGGGGTTGCTGTGCGACCATCGCACGGATCTCTTCGCCGCGCTGTTCGGCGGATTGGCCCCACGGGGCTTGTGACCCGGTATGCCATGCCAGCGTTTGCATCGACAGCCGGGAAATGATGGAGTTTTCAGTCTGCGGCTGGTCCATCAGGCGCATGTCGGTCTCAAAAGCCTGAATGCGTTCTTCTATCTGCGGTTTAAACACCAGGCCGCAGGCTACGAGCAGCAGCGGTACCGAGGCCACCAACGCAAGCTTGTGTTTTCTGGAAACCAACTGCTTGGTGGCCAGCAGCGACAGGCAGACCGCCACCGGATAGACCAACATGGCCGCGCGCGTGCCGGTGAGCACCAGCGCAGAGAAGGACAGCAGGAATGCCGCAATGTACAACACCAGGCGGTAGCGGGTGCGCAGCATCAGGATGGCTTGCATCATGACCAGATCGATGGCGGTCATCAGATAGGCGGCGACCGTGGCGCGATCGAAGTTGAGCTCTACGCGCGGGATATCCAGACGCAGCCCCTGATAGAGGGAATAACCGTTGATCGCCAGACCGGTGGCGAGAGCCACAACGATCAGCAGGCGCTGTACGCACAACCGCTCATTGAGCGCAATCAGCAAGATGAAAGCGGTCGCGAGCTGCAGTTTGCCGGTCGACATATAAGAGCGATAAATATTGATGTACTCACCCGGCTGTTTGAAGTGATGCATCCAGAGGATGGTTCCCATGCCCACGCTGAACATCAGCGCGGGCAGCAGCAGGTTTCTAACGTTGCTGAAGTAGTAGCGCGGGTACAGGCAAACGGCGATAAAGGCGATGTAGCTGGAAACGTAAAACAGATTGCGTCCGGTCGCGGAACCGAAAGGAATGGTGCAAAAAGCGATAGCGCACCCCAGATAGATCAGATAGCTGAAGGCAGGGTGCGGCGTTCTGTGTTTTAGCATCGGGCGTATTTTCCGGCTCACGTTTCAATTAAGCGATAAAGGATCGCAGCGTGTCGTCGAATTCAACTTTGAACTGAGCATAGTTAAAATGTTCCGCAGGATAGCGCTGCGCATTTCGGCTCAGAGTCTGGTAGGTTTCTCGCTCCAGCAATTTCTCAACGGCATCCGCACAGTCGATATGCGACAGCAGCTTGGGCGCGACCAGGCTGTCGGTCAACGGATCGTAGACCTCATGCGGGAAGTCGACCTCGATATCGGTGAGCTGCCGGTGTTGTTCGATGGTGACCGACGGCGTCAGGCCAATGCCGCAGACCCCGTCTTTCACCGCTTCCGGCTGGCCGTCGACCTGCGGGAAGATGACCGGCACGCCGAAATAGAGCGATTCCATGCAGGACAAGCCGAACGGCTCGGTGATCGGCGTGCTCATGTAGATGTGCGTGCGATTGAAGAAGCCGGCGACGTCATCCTGATAACCGCTGAAGGTGACGCGATCGCCGAGCTGTAGCCGGGCCGCCAGCGCCTCGAACGCCGCGCGATCCGGCCCTTTGCCGGCCACTTCCAGCGTGACGTCATGCCCGCGCCGCAGCAGTTCCTGCATCATCAATAATGACACGCTGATGCCTTTCAGGCTGACCAGGCGTGAGGCAGTACCGATCCTGACCGGCTGCGACAGGGTTTTCGGCGCAGTGTCGATTCCCGCCGGCGTTTTGATGCGGTTGATCACCACGTGATTTGGGCAAGGCAGATTAAAGCGCAGTTCCATCACTCGCTTCGACGCGTGTGAGGCGGAAATGACGCCGTCCAGCATGGCGAAGAAACGCAGCGTCTTTTTATTCTTGGGGTAACGCCAGGAGCAGCCGTGATCGTAGTAAACCAGCTTGCCACGTTTGGGTTTGGCCGCCAGCCCCGGCACCAGGTCCCAGACGATCACCACGTCGGCGTTCGCCCGCTCGATTTTCCACTTCAGCAAAAATTTGCGCAGGAACTGCGGGCAGCGCAACGGCAGCGCATTGATCAGGCGGTTGGCGAAGGTGACGGGCTGATGCGCAGGCAACTGGCGGCGGATTTCTTCGCCAATGTCGCCGCTGATGCACAAGACCTGGTTGCTGCCGTCGGTGGTATCGTTGATGTACTGCAGGAACAGGCGTTCGACGCCGCCCATTTTACCCAGGTTGATAATGTGCAGTTTTTTCATGCTATAACCTTTTGCAACGCCTGCCATGCCGTATCGGCGTCGATTGTCGCCATGCTTTTTTCCGGCGAAATCAACGAGTGCTGATTTTGCCCGTAGCCGCCGATCAGGCCGGGATCGGTCGGCCCGAACAGCGTGATGTTCGGTTTGTCGAGCGCGGCGGTCAAATGGCTGAGCCCGGTGTCGACCGAGACCACGCCCTTGGCGCCGGCCAGCACCTCGGCCACCTGCTGCAGGCTGAGCTTCGGCAGCACTTCGACATGTGAAAAACCTTCCGCCAAGCGCAGCGCGCGCTGATGTTCATGCTCTGCACCCCACGGCAGTTTGATCTTCAACCCGCTGTCGGCCGTCAGCGCGATCAGCTCGCGCCAGTTTTGCTCCGGCCAGTGCTTGTCGTCACGCGTCGTCGCGTGCAAAAACACCAAATACCGCCCGGCATCGGCCGGCGGGCTGCTGAGAAAGCGCGCGGCGATGGCGTAATCGCCGTAGCTGCCCGGTTTATCGTAGCCAAGGCTTTTGGCGAACAGTTCGCGCGTGCGTTCCACCGCGTGCTGCTGCTTGTCTATCTCATGGCGCACGTTGTAGAACCAGCTGGCGAACGGCTCGCGCGCGCTCTTGCAGTCCAGGCCATGTTTGTTGCCTTTGGCGATGCGCGTGATCAGCGCGGCGCTTTTGATCAGGCCCTGCGCGTCGATCACTACGTCATAACGGCGTTCTTGCAGCGCGCGCTTGAAGTCGCAGCGCTGTTGCCGGGTGTCGTTGCCGAACCAGTTCTTGCGCCAGCGGCGAATGGCCACCGGGATCACGCGATCCACCGCCGGGTGCCAGGTCGGGATTTGGCTGAAACCTTCTTCCACCACCCAGTCGAAGCGGATATCGGGAATGGCCTGCAGCGCGTCGGTCAGGGCGGGCAGCGTATGCAGCACGTCCCCCATTGAGGAGGTTTTTACGATTAACACCTGCATGGCTATTCCTCGCTGGCGACAAGTAGCGGCGTCAGCGCATCCAATACTTGCTGCGGCTGAATATCGATCAAACTTTGGTGGTATCCCTGCTCGGCATCGCCCTTACGCACCTTGTGGTAGCCGCTGATCAGGCGAATTACCCGCGCCTTGTCCGAGAGCGGCGGCGTGAAGTCGGGGCTGCTTGGGCCGTACAAGGCTATCAGCGGTTTATTCAACGCTGCGGCAACGTGCATTAAACCGGAGTCGTTGCTGACCACCGCCCGGCAGGCCGCGATCAGGATCACCGCCTGCTCCAACTGGGTTTTTCCGGCCAGGTTAAGGCAGAAATCGCGGGCGTCTTCCTGCAGCGCGGCGCGGATCTGTTCGCCGGCTTCGTGATCTTTCGCCGAGCCGAACAGCGCGATCTGATAGCCGTTCTCGATCAGCCGCTGAGCCAGCGTCGCGTAGTGATAGTGCGGCCAGCGTTTGGCGGGGCCGAACTCCGCGCCCGGGCAGAAGCCGACGATCGGCCGGCTGTCGGTCAGGTTGAAGGCCGCGGTGGTGTCGGCGATCTCTTCGTCGCTCACCTGCAGCTGTGGCCACAGCAGCGGCTGCGGCAGATCGTCGGCGCGCTGAATGCGGCCTTTGTCATAGGCCAGCGCCACGTAGCGCTGCACCATCAGCGGGAAGGCCGCCTTGTCGAGCACGCGGACGTCGTTCAGCAGGCCGTAACGCATTTCGCCCCGCCAGCCGGTGCGCTGCGGGATATCGGCGAAGAAGGGCACCAGCGCGGATTTGAACGAGTTGGGTAGAACGTAAGCGCGATCGTAACGGTTGGCGCGCAGGGCGCGCCCCAGGCGGCGGCGTTCACCGAGCCCCAGCGCGCCGTGGCCCAGCGGCATCGCCAGCGCCTGATTGACTTCCGGCATGCGCGCCAGCAGCGGGCGGCACCAGGCCGGCGCCATCACATCGATCTCCGCCGACGGGTATTCGGCCTTCAGGGTGCGATAGAGACTTTGCGACATCATCATGTCGCCAACCCAAGAAGGGCCGATAACCAGTATTTTCATACCCAGCGTTAATTCCTTCAGCTTATGCGGTGCGGTTCAACCAGGCCATGTACTCTTTCACCCCTTCGGCGACCGTTTTGAACGGTGCGTCGTAGCCGGCGGCGCGCAGCTTGGTCAGATCGGCCTGGGTGTACGCCTGATAGCGGCCCTTCAGCTTCTCCGGGAACTCGATGTATTCCACCGCGCCCTTCTGGTGGAAGTCCACCACCGCGTCGGCCACCGCCTGGAAGGTTTCCGCCCGGCCGGTGCCGCAGTTGAAGATGCCGGATTTGCCGGTTTCCCAGAACCACAGGTTAACCGCCGCCACGTCGCCGACGTAGATGAAGTCACGCTTGAAGTTTTCGCTGCCGGCGAACAGTTTCGGGTTTTCGCCGCGGTTGATCTGGGTATTCAGGTGGAAGGCGACGCTGGCCATGCTGCCTTTGTGGCCTTCGCGCGGGCCGTAAACGTTGAAGTAGCGGAAGCCGCAGATCTGCGAGTCCGCTTCCGGCAGGATCTCGCGCACGTACTGATCGAACAGGAATTTGGAGTAGCCGTACACGTTGAGCGGCGCTTCATACTCACGCTCTTCGATGAACTCTTCGCGGCCGCCGTAAGTGGCGGCGGAGGAGGCGTACAGGAACGGGATTTCGCGATCCAGGCAGTAGTGCAGCAGGTCTTTGGAGTACTGATAGTTATTGTCCATCATGTACTTGCCGTCCCACTCGGTGGTCGCGGAGCAGGCGCCTTCGTGGAAGACCGCTTCGATATCGCCCAGATCGTCACCGGCCACGATGCTGGCGATAAAGTCTTCTTTATCGATATAGTCGGCGATGTCCAGATCGACCAGGTTGACGAACTTGGTGCCGTCTTTCAGGTTATCCACCACCAGGATATCGCGATATCCCTTGTCGTTCAGTGCCTTAATGATGTTGCTGCCGATCATGCCGGCGCCGCCTGTGACGATAATCATTGGGTTACCCCTGCTAAGCTGCCTGGCGGGGCACAATGCCCCACGCTCAATGGCGGTTATAATAGCATTTCATGCCGCGGCAAACAGCGGAAGGGCTCCGAATATCCCGCATTGCCATTGAAGTCCGCTTTTTGCCGTGATATCTGCTGCAATTTTAATATTCTCTCCCGCGCATTCTCGTCAGTTTGGTTACAAATCAGTAAAATATGCCGCAAATAGCCCAATCCTGGAGATAACCGAATGTCAGCGTCTTTTTATCAGCAGTTGGAACAACAGCTTGCCGCCACTCGCAGTGAAGGGCTGTTCAAGGAAGAACGCATCATCACCTCCGCGCAACAGGCGGATATCGCCGTCGCCGACGGCAGCCATGTGATCAACTTCTGCGCCAATAACTACCTGGGCCTGGCCAACCATCCGGCGCTGATCGCCGCCGCCAAGTCGGGCATGGACAGCCACGGTTTCGGCATGGCGTCGGTGCGCTTCATCTGCGGCACCCAGGACAGCCACAAGCAGTTGGAACAGAAACTGGCGGCCTTCTTGGGCATGGAAGACGCGATCCTCTACTCCTCCTGCTTCGACGCCAACGGCGGGCTGTTCGAAACCCTGCTCGGCCCGGAAGACGCCATTATCTCCGATGCGCTGAACCACGCGTCGATCATCGACGGCGTGCGCCTGTGCAAGGCCAAGCGCTATCGCTACGCCAATAACGACATGGCCGAGCTGGCCGCGCAGCTGAAGCAGGCCAAAGCCGACGGCGCGCGCCACATCCTGATCGCCACCGACGGCGTCTTCTCGATGGACGGCGTGATCGCCAACCTGAAAGGGGTGTGCGATCTGGCGGACGAGTACCAGGCGCTGGTGATGGTGGATGACTCCCACGCGGTGGGCTTTGTCGGCGCCAACGGGCGCGGCACCCATGAATACTGCGAAGTGATGGGCCGCGTCGATATCATCACCGGTACGTTAGGCAAAGCGCTGGGCGGCGCGTCCGGCGGCTACACCGCCGCCAGGAAAGAAGTGGTGGAGTGGCTGCGCCAGCGTTCGCGCCCGTACCTGTTCTCCAACTCGCTGGCGCCGGCGATCGTCGCCGCGTCGATCAAAGTGCTGGAACTGCTGGAAGAGGGCGATGCCCTGCGCGATCGCCTGTGGGCCAACGCGCGTCTGTTCCGCGAAAAAATGACCGCCGCCGGCTTCACGTTGGCCGGCGCCGATCATGCCATCATCCCGGTCATGCTGGGTGAGGCGAAGCTGGCGCAGGAATTCGCCAATGCGTTGCTCAAGGAAGGCATCTATGTGACCGGTTTCTTCTATCCGGTGGTGCCGAAAGGCCAGGCGCGCATCCGTACCCAGATGTCTGCCGACCACACCCCGGAGCAAATCGAACGCGCAGTGGCGGCGTTTACACGTATCGGTAAGGATCTTGGCGTTATTGCATAAGGTAAAACCATGAAAGCACTGTCAAAACTGAAAGCGGAAGAAGGGATTTGGATGACCGACGTGCCTCAGCCGGAGCTGGGCCACAATGACATCATGATCAAAATCCGCAAAACCGCGATCTGCGGCACCGATGTGCATATCTACAACTGGGACGAGTGGTCGCAAAAAACCATTCCGGTTCCGATGGTGGTCGGCCATGAATACGTCGGCGAAGTGGTGGCGATCGGTCAGGAAGTCAAAGGCTTCAGCATCGGCGATCGCGTGTCCGGCGAAGGCCACATCACCTGCGGCCATTGCCGCAACTGCCGCGGCGGCCGCACGCACCTGTGCCGCAATACCGTCGGCGTGGGCGTGAACCGTCCGGGCAGCTTTGCGGAATACCTGGTGATCCCGGCGTTCAACGCCTTCAAGATCCCGGATAACATCTCCGACGAACTGGCTTCGATCTTCGATCCGTTCGGCAACGCGGTGCACACCGCGCTGTCGTTCGATCTGGTCGGGGAAGACGTGCTGGTGTCCGGCGCCGGCCCGATCGGCATCATGGCGGCGGCGGTGTGCAAACACGTCGGCGCTCGCCATGTGGTGATCACCGACGTTAACGAATACCGCCTGGAACTGGCGCGCAAGATGGGCGTGACCCGCGCGGTGAACGTCAGCAAGGAAAACCTCAGCGACGTGATGGCCGAGCTGGGCATGACCGAAGGGTTCGACGTCGGTCTGGAAATGTCCGGCGCGCCGCCGGCGTTCCGCACGCTGCTCAATGCGATGAACCACGGCGGGCGCATCGCCATGCTGGGCATTCCGCCTTCGGACATGTCGATCGACTGGAACCAGGTCATCTTCAAAGGGCTGTTTATCAAAGGGATTTACGGCCGCGAAATGTTCGAAACCTGGTACAAGATGGCGGCGCTGATCCAGTCCGGTCTGGATTTGAGCCCGATCATCACCCACCGTTTCTCGATCGACGAGTTCCAGCAGGGCTTCGACGCCATGCGCTCCGGCAAGTCGGGTAAAGTGGTGCTGAGCTGGGATTAATCTCTGCAGACGTGACAAGGGCCGGAATTCCGGCCCTTTTTTTACGCTTGCGGTTTGGCTTGCGTCCAGTGCTGCCAATGACGCTTGATGAAGGTCACCGGCGGCGAGGTGGCGATGCTGTCGGCGATGACGCCCAGCGCGGTGCCGGCGTTGGTTTTTTCCTTCGGCGGTTTGACCTTGCACTGCTTGATGCCGCCGCTGAACGGGTTCTTCGGCTGCGGCTTTTGCGGTTTGACCGGCGGTGGGACGTAGCCGCCGCCACCGTTGCCCTGCGGTTCGTTCAGCAGCGCGCTCGGCTTGACCAGCACGATATCGGCGGGCAGCGACGGCAGCATCTGCTGCAGCACCTTCACCGTCGCCGGGCGCGGGTGGCCGATGGCGATGGCGGAGCCGTTGCGCCGCGCCAATTCGACCGCGCGGTTGAACTGGCGGCGGATGTCGGCTTCGTTCGCGGTATCGTCGAGGAACACCTTGCGTTTGATCACCTTCACGCCGGTGCCGGCCGCGGCGCGGGTCGCCTGGCTGCTGCCGATGGTCATGCTGTCGAGGAAGTACAGGCGGTAGCTTTCGAGCGCCTGCATCACTTTCTGCATGCCCGGCAGGCTGGAGGTCATGGCGCTGCCCATGTGGTTGTTCATGCCGACCGCGTAGGGCACGTTGTTCACCGCATTGCGGATGATGCGCTGGATCTCGTCGCTGCTCATGGAAGGCTGCAGGGTATCGCGCTCCAGCGGCTGCTTGCTGAGCGGCGCCATCGGCATGTGGATCAAGACTTCGCGGCCCTGGCTGTGGGCGCGGGTGGCCATCAGGCGGGCATGCGGCGCGTTGGGCAACACCGCGACCGAGATCGCCGTCGGCATTTGCAGCACCGCGTTTTCTTCGTGAGGGCGGTAGCCCACGTCATCGATGACGATGGAGAGTTTTCCTGCCTGCGCAGCGTAAACCTGCAGCAGACAGCCTATTAACAGAGCTGTTCGGGTTTTGACATAGCGCAAATCTATCTTCCCAACCACGGCAGTGGGTTAACCGCCTGTCCCTGACGACGGATTTCGAAATAGAGCGACGGCGTTCCCTGGCCGCCGCTGGTGCCGACCAGAGCGATCGGCTGGCCGGCGCGCACCTGCGCCCCGACGTTGACCAACGCGCTTTGGTTGTAGCCGTACACGCTCATGTCGCCTTTACCGTGTTCGACCACCACCATCAGGCCATAGCCTTGCAGCCAGTCGGCCAGCAGCACGCGGCCATCGGCGACGGCTTTCACTTCGCTGCCTTCGCGGGCTTCGATCACCATGCCTTTCCAGCGTAGCTCGCCCTGCTGCTGTTCGCCAAAGCCGTGCAGCGTGCGCCCGCGCACCGGCCACATCAGCTGGCCGGCCGGACGACCGAGGCCGCCGGTTCGCGCCATCAGCGAGCGATCGGCTTCGCTAGGTTTGTAGGTCGTGCCGGTTTTCTTCGCCTGCTGCTCCTTGATGCGCACCTGTTCGCGCACCTTGGCCGCTTCACGCGCTTCGCGTTCGGCGCGCGCACGGGCTTCGCGCTCCGCCCGAGCGATCTTGTCGCGCATGCGGGCTTCGTTCTGGCGCAGTTCCACCAGGCGTTGTTGGTCTTTTTCCAGCGAGGCTTCCAGCGCGGTCAGCGTTTTCTTGCGGGCGCCACGCGCCTGCTCCAGCTTCTGCTGCTGCGTCTGTTGCTCGCCCAGTAAGGATTTTTGCTGGCCCTGTTTGGCCACCAGCGTGGTTTTTTGCTTCGCCAGCTCGGCGCGGGTCTGCTTCAGCTCTTCGATGGTTTTCTGACGCGCTTCGTTCAGATAGCCGAAATAGGCCAGAATACGTTCGCTGCGCTGGCTTTCTTCACCGCTGAGGATCAGCTGCACGGCGCTGTGCTGCCCTTGCCGGAAGGCGGCGTCGAGCTGTTTGGCGAGGAGGTTTTGTTGGGTCGATTGCTGCTTTTGCAGTTTGGCTATCGAGGCGTTCAGGCCGGAAATGTCTTTGCCCAGCTGGGTGAGCGTGCCCTGGGTGTCGCGCAACTGGCGGCTGGCCTGGGCGATGGTTTTTTCCTGCTGACGCAGCTGATCCTGCAGCGAGCTGCGCTGCTGTTGCTGCTGCTTCACCGCTTTTTCTTTCTCGGCGATGCTCTGCTGGATGTCTTTCAGCTGGGATTTATTGTCTTCCGCCGCCTGGCCGGCGAGCGGCAACAGCAAGACGCCAGCGCAAAATACGCTGGCGCACATGGCGGTGAACGTCCTTGGCGCGGTGCGTTCAGGCAGCGGTCGGCTGCCTGCGTTTGCGCTTCGGGTTACCCTTGATAGTGCAAAAAACGCCTTCTCCCTCATGGAGAAGGATTATTCCACGATGAACAGCGGCTTACCAGTCATCTCTTGCGGGATTTCCATTCCCATCAGCGTTAACAGGGTTGGCGCGATGTCCGAAAGCTTGCCGCCTTCGACCGCCCGCGCCGGTTTGCCGACGTAAATCAATGGCACCGGCAGGCTGGTGTGGGCGGTGTGCGCCTGGCCGGTGGCCGGATCGCGCATCTGCTCGGCGTTGCCGTGATCGGCGGTGATCAGCAGCTGGCCG
This sequence comes from Serratia sp. CY32780, assembly GCF_052169135.1. Taxonomy (NCBI): domain Bacteria; kingdom Pseudomonadati; phylum Pseudomonadota; class Gammaproteobacteria; order Enterobacterales; family Yersiniaceae; genus Serratia; species Serratia sp. CY32780. The sequence goes on along the minus strand of NZ_JBJNLI010000008.1, from coordinate 56,395 downwards.
TCGACGTCGCGCACTGCATCAACCACCTGGGCGATGCAGGCGTCCAGCGTTTCCACCGCTTTGACCGCCGCTTCATACACGCCGGTATGCCCTACCATGTCGCCGTTCGGGTAGTTGCAGATAATGGCATCGTATTTGCCGCTGCGGATGGCGCTCAGCAGCTTGTCGGTCAGCTCGGCGGCGCTCATCTCCGGCTGCAGATCGTAGGTGGCAACCTTCGGCGAGTTGACCAGCACGCGGTCTTCGCCCTTGAACGGCGTTTCCACGCCGCCGTTATAGAAGAAGGTGACGTGGGCGTATTTTTCGGTTTCCGAGATGCGCAGCTGGGTTTTGTCGTGCTTCATCAGCCATTCGCCGAAGGTGTTGGCCAGCGACGCCGGCGGATAGGCGCAGGCGGTCGCGATGTCGGCGGCGTATTCGGTCAGCATCACGAAATCGCCGAACTGTACCTGCTTGGCGCGTGGGAAACCGTCGAAATCCGCGTTCACGAAGGCGCGGGTGATCTGGCGCGCGCGGTCGGCGCGGAAGTTCATGAAGATCAACGCGTCGCCGTCCTGCATTGCGGCATCAGCCTCACCGGCGGCGCGGATCACGGTCGGTCTGACGAACTCGTCGTTTTCACCGCGCTGATAAGCGGCCTGCAGGCCGGCCATCGCATCCTCGGCCACGGCGTCGCCTTTGGCCGCGGTCAGCAGGTCATAGGCCAGCTGCACGCGATCCCAGCGGTTGTCGCGGTCCATCGCGTAGTAGCGGCCGATCAGCGAGGCGATGCGGCCGACGCCCAACGCGGCGAAGGCGTCACGGCAGCGTTGCAGCGGGGCTTCGGCGCTGCGCGGCGGCGTGTCGCGCCCGTCGAGGAAGGCATGCAGATAAACGGCTTTGGCGCCGCGTTGGGCGGCTAGCTTGATCATGGCCAGGATGTGCTCGTCGTGGCTGTGCACGCCGCCCGGCGACAGCAGGCCCATGATATGCACCGCCTTGTCGGCCGCTACGGCCTTATCGACGGCGGCGGTCAGCACCGGGTTGGCGAAGAAGTCGCCGTCGGCGATCGCTTTGTCCAGCCGGGTCAGATCCTGGTACACGATGCGCCCGGCACCCAAATTGACGTGGCCGACTTCGGAGTTGCCCATTTGGCCGTCGGGCAGGCCGACATCCAGCCCGGAGGCGGCGATCAGCGTATGCGGCTGCTCCCGCCACAGGCGATCCATCACCGGGGTGCCGGCGTTCAGGATCGCGTTGTCCTGCCGCTCTTCACGATGGCCGTAACCGTCCAGGATCACCAGTACCATCGGTTTTTTGTTGCTCGACATTGCATTGACCTCTTATGAACTTTTTAAGCTGCGAATAGCCATGCGCCCGCCGCAGGCATGGCTATTCACCCTCGAAAAACCGGCTGATTTTACACCGCCGGCGGCGATAAATAGCCCAAAGAGATCAAGGTTGCGGCGAATCGCGCGGGCTTTTATGCTCTGACGTCGGGAATTTCTCAGCGCAGCCCGCAGTTTCTGCAATCGCGCTTGCTTATTGGCTGTATTTGCCGCACTCGGCAGGTATACTCTGGAACCTTGACTTATTTATCCCTTAACTGACGGGAGTTGTTACACCCCATGCTGCAAGAAATTATGCCATTCGTAAGCAGACACCCTATTCTGAGCCTGGCTTGGATCGCTCTGCTGGTCGCCGTGATCGTCATGACCTTCAAAAGCCGTTTCTCCAAGGTTAAAGAGATCGCCCGCGGTGAAGCTATTCGCCTGATCAACAAAGAAGAAGCCGTGGTGGTCGACACCCGCAGCCGCGACGATTTCCGCCGTGGTCACCTGGCCAACGCCATCAACCTGACCGCCAGCGAAATCAAAAACGGCAGCCTGGGCGAGCTGGAAAAACACAAAGCGCAGCCGATCATCGTCGTGTGCGCCAACGGCACCGCCTCCCGCGAGCCGGCGGAGAACCTGAGCAAGGCCGGTTTTGAAAAGGTGACTATGCTGAAAGACGGCATTTCCGGCTGGAGCGGAGAAAACCTGCCGCTGGTGCGCGGTAAGTAACCGTTTAACCTATTTGAGGTGGCAATCCATGGCTAACATTGATATCTACACCAAAGCGACCTGTCCGTTCTGCCATCGCGCCAAGGCGCTGTTGAACAGCAAGGGCGCGGCGTTTAACGAGATCGCCATCGACGGCGATAACGCCAAGCGCGAAGTGATGATCGAGCGCAGCGGGCGCACCACGGTGCCGCAGATTTTCATCGACGGCCGGCATATCGGCGGCTGCGATGATTTATATGAACTCGATGCTCGCGGCGGCCTGGATCCGCTGCTTTAAGCAGCTTGCCGGTTCACCGAGTGTCAATAAGGACGTTTAACCAAGGGTATTACTCACATGTCAGAACAAAACAGCACCGAAATGGCTTTCCAGATCCAACGTATTTATACCAAGGACATCTCCTTCGAAGCGCCGAACGCGCCGCAGGTTTTCCAGCAGGAATGGCAGCCGGAAGTTAAACTTGATCTGGATACCGCGTCCAGCCAGCTGGCTGACGAAGTGTATGAAGTGGTACTGCGCGTAACCGTGACGGCGAGCCTGGGCGAAGAAACTGCGTTCCTGTGCGAAGTGCAACAGGCGGGCATCTTCTCGGTAGCAGGCATCGAAGGCACGCAGCTGGCGCATTGCCTGGGTGCATACTGCCCGAACATCCTGTTCCCGTATGCGCGCGAGTGCATCACCAGCCTGGTTTCCCGCGGTACATTCCCGCAGCTGAACCTGGCACCGGTCAACTTTGACGCGCTGTTCATGAACTATCTGCAGCAGCAGGCGGAAGGCGAAGGTGCCGCACCACATCAGGATGCCTGATGAACACCGTCAATGCTTCAATGACTGTCATCGGTGCCGGCTCGTACGGCACCGCATTGGCCATTACGCTGGCGCGTAACGGCCACTCCGTGGTGCTGTGGGGGCACAACCCCGCGCAAATTCAAACGTTGCAGCAAGATCGCTGCAATCAGGCGTTTCTGCCCGACGTTCCCTTCCCCGACACCCTGCTGCTTGAAGCCGATTTGGCGCGTGCGCTGGCGGCCAGCCGCGACGTGCTGGTGGTGGTACCGAGCCACGTGTTCGGCGACGTGCTGCGCCAGCTGAAGCCGCATCTGCGCCCGGACGCCCGCATCGTGTGGGCCACCAAGGGGCTGGAAGCGGAAACCGGCCGGTTGCTGCAGGACGTGGCGCGTGAGGCGTTGGGCGAGACGATCCCGCTGGCGGTGCTCTCCGGGCCGACGTTCGCCAAAGAGCTGGCCGCCGGTTTGCCAACGGCGATCGCGCTGGCGGCGACCGATGCGCAGTTCGCCGACGATCTGCAACAGCTGCTGCACTGCGGCAAGAGCTTCCGTGTCTATAGCAATCCCGACTTCATCGGCGTGCAGCTTGGCGGCGCGGTGAAGAACGTGATCGCCATCGGCGCCGGCATGTCCGACGGCATCGGTTTCGGCGCCAACGCCCGCACCGCGTTGATTACACGCGGGCTGGCGGAAATGAGCCGTCTGGGTTCTGCGCTCGGCGCCGATCCTTCGACGTTCATGGGCATGGCGGGGCTGGGGGATCTGGTGCTAACCTGCACGGACAACCAATCGCGCAACCGCCGCTTCGGCATTATGCTGGGGCAGGGCAAAGGCGTGCAGGAAGCGCAGGACAGCATCGGCCAGGTGGTCGAGGGCTATCGCAATACCAAAGAGGTGTTGGCGCTGGCGCAGCGACACGGCGTGGAAATGCCGATCACCGAACAGATTTATCAGGTGCTTTACTGCCATAAAGACGCCCGCGAAGCGGCGCTGAGCCTGCTGGGGCGAGCCCGAAAGGACGAAAAACCCAGCGCGTGACATAAAACGATATGCCGGGGCAGCGTGCTGACCCCGCAAATGACCTGGGCCGCTTCGCGCTACCGTGTGAAGCGGCCCGTTTGGCAAGGCAGAGGGGAATGTGATGTCGTCAGAAGAGTTGGAGCAGGTCTGGAACAGCATTAAATCAGAAGCGCGAGCACTGGCTGATTGTGAACCGATGCTGGCCAGCTTTTTCCATGCGACGTTGCTCAAGCACGAGAACCTGGGCAGCGCGCTCAGCTATATGCTGGCCAACAAGCTGGCGACGCCGATCATGCCCGCCATCGCGGTGCGCGAGGTGGTGGAAGAGGCCTACAAGTCCGACAACCAGATGATCGTTTCGGCGGCGCGCGATATCCTCGCGGTGCGGCTGCGCGACCCGGCGGTCGATAAATACTCCACGCCGCTGCTTTACCTGAAAGGGTTCCATGCGCTGCAGGCTTACCGTATCGGTCACTGGCTGTGGCAGCAAGGGCGGCAAGCGCTGGCTATCTACCTGCAAAATCAAATTTCCGTCGCCTTCGGCGTGGACATCCACCCGGCGGCGACCATCGGCTGCGGCATCATGCTCGACCACGCCACCGGCATCGTGATCGGTGAAACGGCGGTGGTGGAGAACAACGTCTCTATCCTGCAGTCGGTCACCCTGGGCGGTACCGGTAAAACCAGCGGCGATCGTCACCCGAAAATTCGCGAAGGGGTGATGATTGGCGCCGGCGCCAAAATTCTCGGCAATATCGAAGTGGGCAAGGGCGCGAAGATCGGCGCGGGCTCGGTGGTCTTGCAGGCGATACCGCCGCACACCACCGCCGCCGGCGTACCGGCGCGCATCGTCGGGCGTCCGGAGAGCGATACGCCGTCGATGGATATGGACCAATACTTCAACGGCACCAATCACGGCTTTGAGTACGGCGACGGCATTTGAGTGCCGTCTGCGCAGCCATTCAGGGGGAGCTTCGGCTCCCCCTGTGTTTTTCAGGCGGCGGTCAGCCCTGTTTCGGGAAGTTGGTGATATCGGTAACGATGTCGTCGATCGCCGCCTTGACGTCATCCGCCGTGACCGGCGTGCTGTCGTTGTTGACGGTTTTGCCGTAAGCCTTGCGTACCACTTCCATCACCGTTTTACCGGTATCCTGGTCGATCAGCTCGCCTTCGATATACAGCGCGGTATTTTGCGTCCGGTGCCCGGTCGCCGCCATGGTGCTGGCAACGACCGCCGCGACCGGTACCACCTCATAGAACTTCATGTCTTCGTTTTCGGCAGAAACGGCGGTGATGGCGAGTTTGGCTACTAACACACGTGAGCCTGCCGGGCTGGGCAGAATGGTGAAGCGGTTCTGCAGCGCGGCTTTAATCCGCTGGGTCGCATACGCCTTGATTTTGTTCAGCGTGTCCTGGCTGACGCGCGTGGTCGGTTTTTCCGCCGGGAAATAGACCACCGGTTGGAAATAGAGGCCGCGGTAGTTGGATTCCTTGTAGTTTGGATCTATCCAGCGCAGCGTTTTATGGCCGCTTGGCGAGGTGGTTTCCTGCAGTTTGCTGTAATCGGACAAGAAGCCCGAATATTGAGACGTTTGGGTGACTTTGGACGAACAGCCCGCCAGCAACAGGCCCGCTGCCAGAACCGCCATGGCAACGCTCAAGCGTTGTTTCTTCATATGGTTTCCTATGATGAGTGGTGATTACCCTTACAAAACATAGCGCATTATCTGTGCCTCATCGGGCATTTTCGGGGCCGGGCGTGCCCTGCCGTGGCCTTTTTTCAGGATCGTGATGCGCCGCCGGTTTTCGCCGCCAGCGCCGGTGATAAGGCGGCGAGTAGGGTATCCGTTCTGGCCAGCGCCTGGCGTTGCTCAACTTGCCATAGGGGCAACAACGGCCAGAGATCCGCCTGATGCTCGGCCTGCAGGCACCAGACCTCCCGATCGTGCCAGTCGCCGAGGGCGTTTTGCGCCGCTTTGAGGCCCGCCGTCGCTTCGGCAGAGAGGGAAAGGCGTTGCGGATAGGCTTCGGCGGCATAACGCAGGCGTTTTATCAGCAGCCGCAGACGGTGGCGATCGTAGCCGGTATCGGCCAATGCCCGGCGCAGCTGCCGCTGCTGGCGCTGTAGGCGCCGGTTCAGGCGGTATTTGGCGGTGCGTCGCGCGGTGCGGCGGAAGCGGCGCGGCCAGGCGTGCAACAGCGAGGGAAAGTCGATGAGCTGCGGATGGGCGAGCAGTTGGCGGTAGCGAGCCTGAAGATCGCTCCGGCGCACGTTGGCCTGCCAATCGAGGCGATGGTGCGCCAGCTCGGCGATCAGCACCTCGAGATCGCGCAGCGGCGTCGTGAGCCTGCCCAACTCGGCGGCGGCCCGATCGAGCCGCGTTGCGCCGGGGCTGCCGCGCAACGGGCGCAGCAGGCTGCGAATGCGGCGCAGACAGACGCGCAGGTCGTGCAGCGCTTCGCTGTCTTGCGCCTGCTGCAGCCGCAGCAGCGCCTCGTTCAGCGCCGTCTCGAGGCGGCGAAGCTGGGTGACAATATCCTCGATGAAAGCCATGTGCCGTTCCTGGAAAGAACATCGCAGCGATGATGCTTCCAGTATGGCGCGTCGTCGCGGATTATGCCTTGATCAGCGCGCCGGCATAGTCCAGCTGCCGCCAGGCCTCATACACCACCACCGATACGGCATTCGACAGGTTCATGCTGCGGCTTTGCTCCTGCATCGGGATGCGGATTTTTTGCTGCGCAGGCAGCGCATCGAGGATGTCGGCGGGCAACCCGCGCGTTTCCGGGCCGAACAGCAGATAGTCGCCGGCCTGATAGCTGACGGCGCTGTGCGCCGGCGTGCCTTTGGTGGTCAGGGCAAACAGCCGCTGTGGGTTTTCGGCGGCGAGAAAGGCGGCGTAATCGGCATGGCGGCTGACGCGGGTGAACTCATGGTAGTCCAACCCGGCGCGGCGCAGGCGCTTGTCGTCCCACGGGAAACCCAGCGGTTCGATCAGGTGCAGGTTAAAGCCGGTGTTGGCACACAGGCGGATGATATTGCCGGTGTTGGGTGGAATTTCGGGTTCAAATAAAACGATGTTCAGCATGTTGCAGGCCCCTCGTGAACGAGGGGCGCAGGATAGCAAACTCTTACTGTTCTGTCTTAGTCGACAGACGTTGATGATGCAGCGGCAGCCACAGCACCAGCCGCAGGCCGCCAAGCGGGCTGTCTTCGGCCTTCACCCAGCCGCGATGCTGGTTGACTGCCGCTTCGACGATCGCCAAGCCGAGGCCGGTGCCGCCGGATTCGCGGTCGCGCGCTTCATCGGTGCGGTAGAACGGACGGAAGATCTGCTCGCGATCTTCGGCGCTGACGCCGGGGCCGTCGTCGTCAACCTCGATGGTCACGCCCTGATTGTCGGCGCTGAACGCCACGGCAATGCGGGTGTGCGAATAACGCAGGGCGTTGCGCACGATGTTTTCCAACGCGCTGTCCAGCGCACTCGCGTTGCCGAACAGCGTCCACGGGCCGGGCGGCGCGGTGATCTCCAACTGCTTGCCCATCTGTTCCGCTTCGAAACGGGCATTGTCCAGCACGTCGGCCCACAGGTCGTTGGCCTTCAGCTGCTCGCGCGCCAGCTCGCCTTTTTGCTGCCCGCGCGACAGCGCCAGCAGATCGTTGATCATCGAATCCAGCCGCTGCGCTTCGGTTTCGATGCGCGCCAGCTCGTGGCCTTCACCATGGCGGCGACGCATCAACGCGGTGGCCAGCTGCAGGCGCGTCAGCGGCGTGCGCAGCTCGTGCGAGATGTCCGAGATCAGCCGTTGCTGCGCGTTCATCATGCGTTCCAGCGCGCTGACCATCTGGTTGAAGCTGGCGCCGGTGGCCAGAAACTCCTGCGGGCCTGCCTCCAGTTCCGGATGCTGCTTCAGGTTGCCACGCGCCACGTCATCGGCGGCGTTCTTCAGCTTGCGTGCCGGTTTCGCCAGGCTCCAGGCCAGCCACAGCAGCAGCGGGGCGCTGATCAGCATGGTGACGATCAGCAGCAGCAGCGGCCGGTCGAACATCAGGTTGATGAAATCGGATTGCGGGCTGTTGGCGGGGCGGATCAGGTACAGCTGGTAGTTGTCTTCGCCGTCGCGCACCGCGAACGGCCCGACCAGCTCGACGCGACCGTACTTTTTCTTCTTCGGATGATCTGAATTATCGGATTGGCCGATGAAGTTGCGGACGATCTGCATTTCATTGCGCTGCGCGCCGATCACCCGGCCTTCGCTGGTGACCAGCAGCAGGCGTTGGCCCGGCGGCGCCCATTTGTCGATGGCGCGGAACAGGCGGCGCCACCACATCAGATCGTTGGCCGGATCGTTTTGCAACTCGGCCTCGACGTGCTGTTCCAGCATCAACCCCTGCCGCTGCTCGCTGTCGAGCAGCGAGGTCATTTGGCGGGAGTCGAGCTTGGGCACCATCAGCACCAACATTAGCACCAGGGCTAACGTGAACCAGAAAATGGCGAAGATGCGTGCCGTCAAACTGTTGATCATGTTGCAGATACCATCAAATAACCCCGCCCGCGCAGGGTTTTGAACCACGGATGCCCGTCTTTGCGATCCGGCAGCTTACGCCGCAGGTTGGAAATGTGCATGTCGATGGCGCGATCGAACGGGGTCAGGCGTTTGCCCAGCACTTCCTGGCTCAGCAGTTCGCGCGACACCACCTGGCCGAGATGCTGCGCCAGCAGGTAAAGCAGGGTGAATTCGGTGCCGGTCAGATCCAGTACCTGACCGTCGAAGCTGGCCTCCTGGCGGCCGGGGTTGAGCTGCAGGCCATCGACATCCAGCGTCGGGGCGCCGCTGTCGACCTGCTGCTGCTGTTCGCTCCAGTTGGAACGGCGCAGAATGGCGCGAATGCGCGCGACCAGTTCGCGATCGTTAAAGGGTTTCGGCAGGTAATCATCGGCGCCCAGCTCCAGGCCCAGCACGCGGTCCAGTTCGCTGCCGCGCGCGGTCAGCATGATGACCGGCGTTTGGTGATGTTGGCGCAGTTCTTTCAGCGTATCGATGCCGTTTTTCTTCGGCATCATGATATCGAGCAGCAGCAGATCGACGGAGCTGTCCAGCAGCGACAACGCCTGCTCGCCATCGTGCGCGACGACGATATTAAAACCTTCCATTTCAAGCAGTTCTTTTAACAGCGAGGTCAACTCGCGGTCGTCGTCAACTAACAGAATCTTGTTCATTATGATTTACCTCCAGACGCAAAATACGTCATCAACTGTTGCCATTCCATGACTTTACGTAGTTTTACATGCACTGACGCAGGTTTTCAGGTGTAGCGGTACACTGCTCCTCGTTGATTCGCAAAGTGAGAAAGCTTGAGGAGTTGAAATGCGTAAGGTGACCGCATTAGTTATGGCATCACTGCTGGCAATTGGTTCGACCGCTGCCTTCGCTGCCGACACTATACCGGACACAGCCCAACCTCCCGGCAACGACGCGATGACCCGAATACCCGGCCAGCACCATATGTTCGACGGTGTCAGCCTCAGTGAACAGCAGCGCCAGCAAATGCGCGATTTGATGCGCCAGGCCCGGCACGATCTGCCTGGTGTCAATGTAGCTGAAATGGAAGCCATGCATAAACTGGTGACCGCAGAGAAATTTGACGAAGCCGCCGTGTATGCCCAGGCGGAAAAGATGGCCCAACAGCAGGTCAAGCGCCAGGTCGAAATGGCCCGGGTGCGCAACCAAATGTATAACCTGCTGACGCCAGAGCAAAAAAGTGTTTTAGACCAGAAACATCAGCAGCGTATGCAGCAGATGGAGCAACAAATTTCTGGTTTGCAGCAAGCTTCTGCCCAGAAGTGAAGTACGACTGAGTAGTCCCCTGTTTTTCCTTGCCATAGACACCATCCCTGTCTTCCCCGCCATGATGGCGGGGTTTTTTTTATCCGACATTTCGCTATATTGAGCGCCACACCTTTTGACCGGGATCCCTTCATGGAACAGCGCTATGCACGCCTGGTAAAGTCCGCTGCGTTGGCCGCTACCGCGCTGGCGTCGTCGCTGCTGTTGATCAAAATCGTCGCCTGGTACCACACCGGTTCGGTCAGCCTGCTGGCGGCGCTGGTGGATTCGCTGGTCGATATTGCCGCCTCGCTGACCAACCTTCTGGTGGTGCGCTATTCGCTGCAGCCGGCCGATGCCGAGCACACCTTTGGCCACGGCAAAGCGGAATCGCTGGCGGCGCTGGCGCAAAGCATGTTTATTTCCGGCTCCGCCCTGTTTCTGTTCCTCACCGGCTTCCAGCATTTGTATGCGCCGCAAACGCTGCGCGATCCCGGCGTCGGGATCGTCGTGACGGTGATCGCGTTGATCAGCACCCTGATTCTGGTCACCTATCAACGTTGGGTGGTCAGAAAAACGCGCAGCCAGGCGGTGCGCGCAGATATGCTGCATTATCAGTCAGATGTCATGATGAATGGTGCTATTCTTATCGCTCTTGGGCTAAGCTGGTACGGCTTCCGGCGGGCGGACGCGCTGTTCGCGCTGGGCATCGGCGTTTACATCCTGTATAGCGCGCTGCGCATGGGCTACGAAGCTGTGCAGTCGCTGCTGGATCGGGCGTTGCCGGATGACGAACGCCAGGCGATTATCGAGGTGGTTTCCTCCTGGCCCGGGGTGAAAGGCGCGCACGATCTGCGCACGCGGCAGTCGGGGCCGACGCGTTTCATCCAGCTGCATCTGGAGATGGAAGACACGCTGCCGCTGCGTGAGGCGCATCGGTTGGCCGATCAGGTGGAACAGGCGTTGCGGCACCGTTTTGCGGGGGCGGACGTCATCATTCACCTGGATCCGTGCTCCGTGGTGCCACCGGGTAGGCAGGGGCATTGGGAGCTATAATCAGATAGAGGCATAGATCGAAGTATTATCATGAATATCTGAGTTAGCTCAGCGTGCCATGCGGTGTTTTTACCGTTATATTGCGTGACTTGAATCAATTCAGCTGGGTGTTTTTGATATAATATCCAGCAATAAGCCGTAAAGCTGGTTTTCTGCAGCCGGAGAGGTTTCAAGACGATCGGCGGAGACAGAATTCTTAAGAAATTGCATCTACACAGTTCAGAGGTAGTCATGATCAAGAAAATCGGTGTACTGACGAGCGGCGGTGATTCGCCGGGTATGAACGCTGCAATCCGCGGCGTTGTGCGTTCTGCGCTTTCAGAAGGTCTGGAAGTTTTTGGTATTTACGATGGCTACCTTGGCTTGTACGAAGATCGCATGGAGCAGCTGGACCGCTATAGCGTGTCCGACATGATCAACCGCGGCGGCACCTTCCTTGGCTCGGCCCGCTTCCCGGAGTTCAGGGATGAAAACGTGCGCGCCAAGGCGATTGAAAACCTGAAGAATCGCGGCATCGACGCGCTGGTGGTGATCGGCGGCGACGGTTCCTACATGGGCGCCAAACGCCTGACGGAAGAAGGCTTCCCGTGCATCGGCCTGCCGGGCACCATCGATAACGACGTTGCCGGCACCGACTACACCATCGGTTACTTCACTGCGCTGGAAACCGTGGTGGAAGCGATTGACCGCCTGCGCGATACCTCCTCTTCGCACCAGCGTATCTCCATCGTGGAAGTGATGGGCCGTTACTGCGGCGATCTGACGCTGGCGGCGGCGATTGCCGGCGGTTGCGAATTCATCGTGCTGCCTGAAATCGAATTCAACCGCGAAGATCTGGTGTGCGAAATCAAGGCCGGTATCGCCAAGGGTAAAAAACACGCCATCGTGGCGATCACCGAGCACATCTGCGACATCGATGAGCTGGCGCGCCACATCGAGCAGGAAACCAAGCGTGAAACTCGCGCTACCGTGTTGGGCCACATTCAACGCGGCGGTTCGCCGGTTGCCTACGACCGCATCCTTGCCTCGCGCATGGGCGCCTACGCCATCGAGCTGCTGCTGCAGGGTTACGGCGGCCGCTGCGTCGGTATCCAGAACGAAAAAATGGTGCATCACGACATCATCGACGCGATCGAAAACATGAAACGTCCGTTCAAGGGTGACTGGCTGGAAACGGCGAAAAAACTGTACTGATATGCCGCTCACCGCACGACAAAAAAGCCTCCGCTCGCGGGGGCTTTTTTATGCCCGTCGGCGATATATTCCGGAATCATCTATCCCAAAATTTTTTATTCTTTAATTGCCGGGAAAGTTTCTGGCAGGCTCTGATGCTAAATCAACCGATTGAGGTTGCGCTTAATTTTCTCGGAGAGCCTGTCGATGCGTAAATGGGGTGTTGGTCTGACATTGGTGCTGTTGGCGTCCGGCGCCATGGCGAAGGATATTCAATTGCTGAACGTGTCATACGATCCGACGCGTGAGTTCTATCAGGCTTACAACACGGCATTCAGCAAGCACTATCAGGCGGAAACCGGCGACAAGGTGACGGTGCGCCAGTCGCATGGCGGCTCCGGCAAACAGGCGACCTCGGTGATCAACGGCATCGAGGCCGACGTGGTGACGCTGGCGTTGGCCTATGACGTCGACGCCATCGCCGAACGCGGGCGCATCGAGAAAGACTGGATCAAACGCCTGCCGGACAACTCGGCGCCTTACACCTCGACCATCGTCTTCCTGGTGCGCAAAGGCAACCCGAAACAAATTCACGACTGGCCCGATTTGCTCAAGCCGGGTGTGTCGGTGATCACCCCGAACCCGAAAACCTCCGGCGGTGCCCGCTGGAACTACTTGGCCGCCTGGGGCTACGCGTTGCACCACAACAACAACGATAAGGCCAAGGCGCAGGAGTTCGTCAAAAACCTGTACAAGAACGTCGAAGTGCTGGATTCCGGCGCGCGCGGCGCGACCAACACCTTCGTTGAGCGCGGCATCGGCGACGTGCTGATCGCCTGGGAAAACGAAGCGCTGCTGGCGGAGAAAGAGCTCGGTAAAGACAAGTTCGAGATTATCACCCCGAGTGAATCGATCCTGGCCGAACCGACGGTGTCGGTAGTGGATAAGGTGGTCGATAAACGCGGTACCCGCGATGTGGCGACCGCCTACCTGAAGTATCTGTATTCGCCGGAAGGGCAGACCATCGCGGCACAGCACTATTATCGTCCGCGCGATGCGGCGGTGGCGGCCAAGTTTGCCGGGCAGTTCCCGCAGCTGAAGCTGTTCACCGTGGATGACACCTTCGGCGGCTGGACCGAAGCGCAGAAGGTGCACTTCGCCACCGGCGGCGTGTTCGACGAGATCAGCAAACGCTGATGCCGTCTGAGCGGCAATAAAAAACCCCGGCTTGCCGGGGTTTTTTTATGGCAAGCCTAAGGTAATCAGGCTTTTTTCGCTGCGGCAGCGGCTTTGACGATCACGGCGAAAGCGTCGGCTTTCAGCGAAGCGCCGCCAACCAGCGCGCCGTCGATGTCCGGCTGAGAGAACAGCTCTGCGGCGTTCTTGTCGTTCACCGAACCGCCGTACTGGATGATGATTTCAGCGGCAACCGCGGCATCGTGCTTGGCGATGTGGTCACGGATAAATTTGTGCACGGCCTGCGCCTGCGCAGGGGTAGCGGACTTGCCGGTACCGATGGCCCAGACCGGCTCATAGGCGATCACGGTGCCTTTCATCGCCGGTGCGCCCAGCGTTTTCAGCACGGCGTCGATCTGGCGCGCGCACACTTCTTCAGTTTTGCCCGCAGCGTTTTCCGCTTCGGTTTCACCGATGCACAGTACCGGGATCAGGCCGGCTTCTTTCAGCACGGCGAATTTCTCGGCGATGACTTCGTCGCTCTCTTTGTGGTAGGTGCGACGCTCGGAGTGGCCGATGATGATGTACTGGGCGCCGACGTCTTTCAGCATGTTGGCGGAAACTTCACCGGTGAAGGCGCCGGACAGGTTAACGTCCACGTTCTGCGCGCCCAGCGCGATGCGGCTGCCGGCCAGCGCGTGCTTGGCCTGATCCAGATACATCACCGGCGGGGCGATGGCGACGCCACAGCCGTCAACGCTGCTCAGCTCATTGCGCAGGCCGGCGATCAGTTCGTTGACCATGTGGGTGCTGCCGTTAAGCTTCCAGTTACCCATAACTAATGGATGACGCATGTTTTTTCCTCCAACTAGAAAACGCGAGAGTCGAAATGACAACTGCCGGACCGGCAGTTTACCTGCCCAACAGTATAGAGATCATTAAGCGCGAAGGCTTTGCTTTTCGTCATTAAATGCCGCGCCGTTACGGCTCGGAAAGCGCCAGCTTAATCGGTTCAACCGCGAAGGTTACGCCTTTATCGCCGTTGTCCGAGACGACATAGCGAATGGCGCCGACCTGCTGTTGGTAAAAGCGCGACCCTTTGCCTTTTTCCAGCAGGCTGTTCACCTTGTTCTGGCTCTGTTCCACCGTCAACGCCGGTTCGAACTGGCGCATCAGCGCCGCCATGTAGCTGATGGCGATGGCGCGCGCGGCTTTTTCTTCATTGGCCTGCTGCAGCGGCAGGTGAGTGATCTGCAACGTTTTGATTTTACCGGTGCCTTTCTCCAGCGCGGTGGAGGCGTACAGGTTTTCGTTGAGTTTGCTGGCGGCGCGCGTCAGCAGCGGCGAATCGTCTTCGGCGGCGGGAATGGCGCGGAATTCGCCAATCGGCAGCTTCGGGTTATCGCGGTTGTATTTTTCGCGGAATTTGACCACCGTCAGATCGAACGTCGGTGCCCCGGCCAGCAGGTAAGGTGCGGCGGGCGTCGCATCGGCGGGCGGCGGATCGGCCCAGGCGCTGGCGGCCACCTGAAGCAGGCAGGCGATGACGAGGGTTTTTCTCAGCATGGCGTATGGCATCAAGGACAAAGATGGCTCCGATTAAAGCGATAACCCGCGGGGCTTGTCAAAGATCCCACGCCATTATCGGTTCGCTGACGAGAAAGCTGTGCGGCGCACCGCGTTATGCGAGGCGGAAAACTCGGCCCGGCAGCGCCTATGTTACACTGCGGCGCAGAATATGGGCAGGCTTAGAGCGCAGGAATCGATGACGTTACAACAGTGGTGTTTTTCTTTTAAGGGCCGCATCGGGCGGCGCGACTTCTGGATTTGGATGGGGCTGTGGTTGGTGCTGATGGCGGCGGCGTTTACGCTGGCCAATTATCAGCTGGTCGCCATCCAATCCATCGCCTTCTTTATCGTGGCGCTGCTGTGGCCGACGGCGGCGGTGCTGGTCAAGCGCCTGCACGATCGCAACAAGGCCGGCTGGTGGGCGCTGCTGCTGATCCTGGCGTGGATGCTGGCGGCGGGGAACTGGCAGATGCTGGCGCCGATCTGGCAATGGGGCGTTGGGCGTTTCATTCCGACGCTGATTATCGTGATGATGATGATCGATCTGGGTGCCTTCGTCGGCACGCCGGGAGATAACCGGTTTGGCCCGGAAGCCGAACCGGTGAAGTTCCGCTGATCCTCGCCGGGTTACCAGTAGTGTTCGCTGGTGATGTGGCCCGGCTTGCGGCGCAGGTGCTTGCGCATCTGGCGGTGGTCTTTCAGCGTTTGCTGGGTGTCCCGCACCATTTGCGGGTTGCCGCACAGCATCACGTGGCTGGTTTCGGCGTCGATAGTCAAACCGATCGCCGCTTCCAGCCGGCCGTCCTCGATCAGCGCCGGTACGCGGCCGGTCAATGAGCCGGGCGCCTCTTCGCGGCTGACGACGGTCTGGATGCGCAGCTTGCCGTTGTAGCGTTGCTGCAGTTGCTGCATCAGCGGCAGGTAGCTCAGGTCACGCGCAAAGCGCGCGGCGTGCACCAGCACCAGGTTGTTGAAGCGCTCCAGGCCGGCGCCCTGCTGCAGAATCGATAAATAGGGGCCGATGGCGGTGCCGGTCGCCAGCATCCACAGCGTATCGCAGTCGGGCACCTCGTCCAGCACGAAGAAGCCGGCCGCTTCTTTGGTTACCATCACGTCCGAGCCCGGCTGCAGCTGACTGAGGC
The DNA here is from genome assembly GCF_052169135.1 of Serratia sp. CY32780. NCBI lineage: Bacteria > Pseudomonadati > Pseudomonadota > Gammaproteobacteria > Enterobacterales > Yersiniaceae > Serratia > Serratia sp. CY32780. The sequence goes on along the minus strand of NZ_JBJNLI010000008.1, from coordinate 40,602 downwards.
GCGGGCTCAGCTTGCCTTCCGGCACGGTGACCAGATAGAACTCCAGATTGGCGTCGTCGGGGGCATTGACGTAGGAGTAGGCACGTTGCACCCGTTCGCCGTCGATCTCCAGCGCCAGCTTGGCAAATTGCCCGGCGGTGAAAGGATCGATGGGGGCATTGACCACCAGGCTGAACAGCCCGTCGGTCCATTGTTTTACCTGCGTAACCTTGCCGTTTACCCATTCAGCCATACTCTAAAGCTCCCGTGGTCGAATCAAATAAGCACAATGTCGTGAGCCGGAAATGGCGTGCGCGGTGCGCTCTACCCGGTAGTCGTTGCCGAACAGGCGGTGAAACAGCTGCAGCTCGGAATTGCACAGGCTGCTGCAGCTGGAACCGGCCACGCCGATCGGGCAGTGGTTTTCCACCAACAGCGTGCCGTGCGGGTGGTCGAACAATTCGGCCATGTAACCGTCGTGTTGCCGCAGGCGCACCAGGCGGGCTAACCGGTCCTGATGGCTGCGCTCGGCGGACAGCGCTTCGGCATAACGCAGATAAAGCTGCTCTTCGCGCGCGTTGAGCAACGGCTCCACCCCGGCGCCGCCAAACAGCTGCAGCGCGGATGCCCGCAGCCGCTCCTGATCGGCGGCGGCAAAGGCGTGCCCTCGCTCGGTCAGCGACCAGTAGCGCGTCGGGCGGCCGACCTTGCTGCGCGCTTCTTCGTAACAAACCAACTCACGTTTTTCCAGGGATTGCAGATGTTGTCGGATGCCCATCGGCGTAATGTCCAGACGCTCCGCCAGCATTTTGGCCGAGTGCGGGCCGAGAGCCTTTAACTGCAATAAAATCAGCTCAGGTGTTTTCATGAACCAAATCCCTATGGTGTTATTTTATTTCAAGTTGATGAAAAGAATTATCGATTAAATGCTAAAGCGCGGCTACTGCAAGGGCGCTATTTTTAACTCCAAAGCGTTAGACGTACAGTTTAATTTACGAGCCTGGTCGGGTTTGCTGCCAGTGTGACCTGGATCAATATCTGCCTGAAACTCGCTAAAAAAATCAGATTTGATTAGTTTATGCCGCCATAGAGGGCTGCTCGCCGTTCTGGCTGCTGCAACGGCCATACCGGGACGCTGTGACGAGTTGAAACGTTAACGAAGATAATGAGAAAACTAGAGAATTTTCACCTGCTGGTGATGCTTATCCTGTTGGTCGCCGTCGGCCAGATGGCGCAAACCATTTATGTTCCCGTGATTGCTGATATCGCCCACGATCTGTCGGTTCGCACCGGCGCCGTGCAACGGGTGATGGCGGCGTATCTGCTGACCTACGGTTTCTCCCAGCTGATTTACGGTCCGATATCGGACCGTATCGGACGTCGTCCGGTGATCCTGACCGGCATGATGATCTTCCTGGTCGGTGCGCTGGGCGCGCTGCTGTCCACCAACCTGACGATGCTGGTCGCCGCCAGCGCGATTCAGGGCATGGGCACCGGCGTGGCGGGCGTGATGGCGCGCACCATGCCGCGCGATCTGTATGCCGGCACCGCGCTGCGCTACGCCAATAGCCTGTTGAACATGGGGATTCTGGTTAGCCCGCTGCTGGCGCCGGTGATCGGCGGCGCATTGGCAATGGTGTTCGGCTGGCGCGCCTGTTATGCCTTCCTGTTGGCGCTGTGCGCCTGCGTCGCCTTCGCCATGTTTCGCTGGTTGCCGGAGACCCGCCCGGTGCAGACGGAAAAACGCCGCATGCTGGCCAGTTTTCGCCAGCTGCTGGGCGACAGCACCTTCAGCTGCTATCTGGTGATGCTGATCGGCGCGCTGGCGGGGATTGCGGTATTCGAGGCCAGCTGTGGCGTGTTGATGGGCGGCGTATTGGGGCTGAGCGGTCTGACCGTCAGCATCCTGTTCATTCTGCCGATCCCGGCGGCGTTTTTCGGCGCCTGGTACGCCGGGCGCGACGGCAAGACCTTCCACACCCTGATGTGGCATTCGGTGATTAGCTGCCTGCTGGCGGGGGCGATGATGTGGATCCCGGGCTGGTTCGGCGTGATGAACATCTGGACGCTGATCGTGCCGGCCGCGCTGTTCTTCTTCGGCGCCGGCATGCTGTTCCCGCTGGCGACCACCGGGGCGATGGAGCCGTTCCCTTACCTGGCCGGCGCGGCGGGCGCGTTGGTGGGCGGCATGCAGAACATGGGATCGGGGCTCGCGACCTGGCTTTCCGCCATGCTGCCGCAAACCGGGCAGTTCAGCCTCGGATTGCTGATGTTCGCGATGGCGCTGCTGATCCTGCTGTGCTGGTGGCCGCTGTCCAACCGGATGCAACATCAGGGGCATACCGCATAACGACAGGGCGCCATTCGGCGCCCTCATACCGTTGACAAAGGGGAGAAAAAGCGTGGTTTTTCTCCCCTTTGTGGTTATCAGCCGAAAATCAATAAATTGATTTTCCTGGTTTTCTATTCGCTGCTCTCTGCCAACCCGGCAAGGGCATGAGGTTTGTCATCAATCATCAGGGCGCCATTCGGCGCCCTGTTTCGTTACAGCAAAAATTCGTGCAGCGCCGGGTCTTTACGATCCAGATAGTGAGTTGAACGGATGCGGCGGATGGTGCGCGACTTGCCGCGGATCAGCAACGTTTCGGTCGTGGCCATATTGCCCTGGCGGCTGATGCCTTCCAGCAGATCGCCCTTGGTGATGCCGGTGGCGGAGAAGATCACGTTGTCGTTGCGCGCCATCTGATCCAGACGCAGCGCCTGACCGGCTTCGATACCCATCTCCCGGCAGCGCGCCAGCTCCTGTTCGCCGATGCGGCGGTTCTCGGCGCTGTCGCCTTTCACCTCATGGCGCGGCAGCAAACGCGCCTGCATGTCGCCGTCCAGCGCGCGGATCACCGCGGCTGAGATCACCCCTTCCGGCGCGCCGCCGATGCCATACATCACATCGACCTCGCTTTCCGGCATGCAGGTGAGAATGGAGGCCGCCACGTCGCCGTCAGGAATGGCGAACACCCGCACGCCGAGCTGCTGCATCTGCGCGATGACGCCGTCGTGGCGCGGTTTGGCCAAAACGATCACCGTCAGCTGCGACAGCGGTTTGCCCAGCCGGGCGGCGACGTTCTGCAGATTCTCCGCCAGCGGCAGGTTGAGATCGATGGCGCCGCGCGCCGCCGGGCCGACCACCAGCTTCTCCATGTACATGTCCGGCGCGTGCAGGAAGGTGCCGCGATCGCCCACCGCCAATACCGCCAGCGCATTGGACTGGCCCATGGCGGTCATGCGGGTGCCTTCGATCGGATCGACCGCGATGTCGACCGCGTCGCCCTGGCCGGTGCCGACCTGTTCGCCGATATACAGCATCGGCGCTTCGTCGATCTCGCCTTCGCCGATCACGATGCGCCCATCGATATCCACGTTGTTAAGCATGATGCGCATGGCGTGGACCGCCGCGCCGTCGGCGGCGTTCTTGTCGCCGCGTCCCAGCCATTTGTAGCCCGCCAGCGCGGCGGCTTCGGTAACGCGGGAAAATTCGATGGCTAATTCACGTTTCATGGCAAACCTGTCTGTGAGAAAGGGAAGAAAATATCGGCAAAGTCTATCACAGCGCGGCGGCGGCGGGGCGGGGCAAAAAAAAGCGCCGCCCGCAGGCAGCGCTTGTTGGTGAAACGGCAGCTTCGGGATTACTCGTGATCTTCCCACGCCTGAGCGCGCGCCACCGCTTTTTTCCAGCCGCCGTAGCGGTAGTTGCGTTCGGTGGTTTCGATGCTTGGGCGGAATTCGCGTTCAATCACCGCTTTGCTCTTCACTTCGTCCAGATCGTTCCAGTAGCCGATGGCCAGGCCCGCCAGGAACGCGGCACCCAGCGCCGTCGATTCACGCACCTCAGGGCGTTCTACGCGGGTGCCGAGGATATCGGACTGGAACTGCATCAGGAAGTTGTTGGCGACCGCGCCACCGTCCACGCGCAGCGATTGCAGGCGGGTGTTGGCGTCGGCCTGCATGGCGTCCAGCACGTCACGGGTCTGGAAGGCGATGGATTCCAGCGTGGCGCGGATGATGTGGTTGCTGTTGGCGCCACGGGTCAGCCCGAAGATGGCACCGCGGGCGTACGGATCCCAGTAAGGGGCGCCCAGGCCGGTGAAGGCCGGCACCACATAGACGCCGTTGCTGTCTTTCACCTTGGTGGCGAAGTATTCGGAGTCGGCGGCGTCGCTGATCAGTTTCAGCTCGTCGCGCAGCCACTGGATAGACGCACCGCCGATGAACACCGCGCCTTCCAGCGCATAGTTCACTTCGCCGCGCGGGCCGCAGGCGATGGTGGTCAGCAGGCCGTTTTTCGAACGCACCGCTTCTTTGCCGGTGTTCATCAGCAGGAAGCAGCCGGTGCCGTAGGTGTTCTTCGCCATGCCCGGTTGAACGCACAGCTGGCCGTACAGCGCCGCCTGCTGGTCACCGGCGATACCGGCGATAGGAATACGCGTACCGCCCTTACCGCCGATGTTGGTCTGGCCGTACACCTCGGAGGAAGGACGGACTTTCGGCAGCATGGCGCGCGGGATATCCAGCACTTCCAGCATGCGTTCATCCCAGTCCAGCTCGTGGATGTTGAACATCATGGTGCGTGAGGCGTTGGTGTAATCGGTAACGTGTACGCGCCCCTGGGTCATTTTCCACACCAGCCAGGTGTCGACGGTGCCGAACAGCAGTTCGCCGCGCTTGGCGCGCTCGCGGGCGCCTTCGACGTTGTCCAGGATCCACTTCACCTTGGTGCCGGAGAAGTACGGGTCAACCACCAGGCCGGTATTGTGACGGATGTACTCTTCCAGGCCGTCGCGTTTGAGCTTCTCGCAGATGTCGGCGGTGCGGCGGCACTGCCAGACGATGGCGTTGTAAATCGGCTTGCCGGTCTCTTTTTCCCAGACGATGGTGGTTTCGCGCTGGTTGGTGATGCCGATGCCGGCGATCTGATCGGAACTGATGTCGGCTTTCGCCAGCACTTCTACCAGCGTCGAACTTTGCGACGCCCAGATTTCCATCGGGTCGTGCTCAACCCAGCCGGCCTTGGGATAGATCTGCGGGAATTCGCGCTGCGATACCGCAACGATGTTGGCGTCGTGATCGAGCACGACGGCGCGTGAGCTGGTGGTCCCTTGGTCGAGTGCGACAATGTATTTTTTTTCTACAGTCATGGTAATTATCCTGCTGTTGTTAACCGTGTAAAACTGCACCCATCATGCTTTGCGCTGCTGGGTCTTGGCGTCGGGCTCTTCTTCCGTCACGCAGACGTCGCACGGCAGGTGGCGGCCAATCAGCGCGCGGTAACCGAAAGCGCCCAGGGCACAGCCGACGATAGGGGCGAAGATCGGCACCAGGAAGTACGGGATGTCGCGTGCGCCGGTGAAGGCGACTTTGCCCCAGCCGGCCAGGTAGGCGAACAGTTTCGGCCCGAAGTCACGCGCCGGGTTCAACGCAAAGCCGGTCAATGGTCCCATGGAGGCGCCGATCACGGCAATCAGAATACCGATCAGCAGCGGCGCCAGCGGGCCGCGCGGGATGCCGTTGCCGTCGTCGGTCAGCGCCAGGATCAGGCACATCAGAATGGCGGCGATCACCATTTCTACCAGGAAGGCCTGGCCGACGGAGATATGCGCGTTAGGGTAAGTCGAGAAGATGCCGGCCAGCTCGAGGCTTTCGTTGCTGCCGCGCACCATGTGGTGAGCCGCTTCGAAGTCGAAGAACAGGTTGTAGTACAGCCCATAGACCAGGGCGGCGGCGCAGAAGGCACCGGCGATCTGCGCAATGATGTAAGGCACCACTTTGCGCCCGTCGAAGCAGGCGAACAGCCACAGAGCGAGGGTGACCGCGGGGTTGAGATGCGCGCCGGAAATGGCGGCGGTCAGATAGATGGCCATGGCGACGCCCAGGCCCCAAATGATGCTGATTTCCCACTGGCCGAAGCTGGCGCCCGCCAGTTTCAGCGCGGCAACGCAGCCTACGCCAAAGAAGATCAGCAGCGCCGTGCCGAGGAACTCGGCGATGCACTGGCCTTTTAATGTCGGACTGGTGGTTTGGCTCATAATGTTGTTGTCCTGCAAAACGGCGGTTGTTGGTTTATAGGCTCAGTTAGGTATACATCTGACCTATGGGCACAGTTTTTTTCATCTCGTCCAATTATTGAATGAGGACGTGATGTAAATTTATCGTTAACGAACATAAACGAGAAATAGCGAAATCAAAATGTGTGTAGCTCGTCATAAAATTGAGCGATTTCGCGTCGTTTAGTGTTCTTTCTGAGCCATAAAAGTGTGATCTGACCAGTGGTTTGGCGAGGGGCGTTAACAACTCGCGGCGGCGGCGGCGGGGATTTTCAGTTTTTGCTGATGGCGGAGGCAGGAAAATTGCAACAGACTGCGCGATGATCCGGTATGTTGCTAGACAGGCGGAGACTGGCTACTTACAATCGTTTTTAACGAATCGAGACTGGCGCGCCTTCCATAACGGCGCGCGTCACTGAGCGCGATGCAATATTCGCAGTAGCTGCAGCCGACGTTGCGGCCGCTACTTATAGATGTACGCCTTGCTATCATGAGGGGACTGAAGCATGTCATTTGAAGTATTTGAGAAACTGGAAGCAAAAGTACAGCAGGCGATTGATACCATCACCTTGTTGCAGATGGAAATTGAAGAGCTGAAAGACAAAAACAACTCTCTGTCGCAGGAAGTTCAGGCTGCCTCCGGCAACCACGAAGCGCTGGTGCGCGAAAACCAACAGCTGAAAGAAGAACAGCACGTATGGCAAGATCGCCTGCGCGCTCTGCTGGGCAAGATGGAAGAGGTCTGATTCCTCACGCCAGGCAGCAACGAAAAGGGCGCCTGCGGCGCCCTTTTTCATGACCGAAAATCACTCGATGTCGAGCGGGTCTTCGGAGAGGATGATGCCGGTGTTGTCGGCATACAGGTGATCGCCGGAGAAGAAGGTGACGCCACCGAAGTTGACGCGGATATCGCTTTCCCCCACGCCTTCGCTTACCGCGCCCGCCGGGATCGCCGCCATCGCCTGAATGCCGATGTCGAGCTCTTCCAGATCGTCCACCTGACGCACCGCGCCGTACACCACGATGCCTTCCCATTCGTTCTGGGCGGCCAGGCGCGCCAGTTCGGCGTTGATCAGCGCCCGGCGTACCGAACCGCCGCCGTCGACCAACAGCACGCGGCCGCGGCCGTTTTCTTCAAGCAGATCGAACAACAGGCCGTTATCCTCAAAGCATTTCACCGTGGTGATCTGCCCGCCAAATGAAGTACGCCCGCCAAAATTGGAGAACAGAGGTTCAACAACGTTCACCTCTTCATGATAGATGTCGCAAAGTTCGGAAGTATCGTATTTCATAGGATTTTACGTCTGTTTGCCGCTGGAATGTTCAGTATATCCCTTTATTCGCCCTGTTGGCAAAATCATCAGTTTTTAACTGAGCGCCACGCCGATGGCGAACAGCAGGTTGGCCAGCAACGCCGCCTTGACCATGTGCTCCAGCATCGGCCGCATGCCGACCGGCGTCGGATCGCGCAGTACGCGCAGGCCGTGGCGCACCAGCAGCGGGATCGCCAGCACGAACAGCCAGCCCCACGGGCTGTGGAGATTGAACAGCGTAAACAGCGCGAAACACAGCACCGCGCCGCCGAGCAGCAGGGCATGGTAAATGCGCGCCTTGTGCGGGCCGAGACGCACCGCCAGCGTGTTCTTGCCGTTTTCGCGATCGCTCTCGATATCGCGCAGATTGTTGATGTTGAGCACCGCCGTCGCCAGCAGACCGCAGGCGGTGGCCGGCAGCATCACGACGCTGTCGAAGGTGTGCGTTTGCAGATAGTAGGTGCCGGCTACGCTCAGCCAGCCAAAGAATACCAGCACCGAGATGTCGCCCAGCCCCAAATACCCGTAGGGCTTGTTGCCGACGGTATAGGTGATGGCCGCCACGATAGACAGCCCGCCCAGCACCAGGAAGCCCACCACGTCGCTGGGTTGTTCGCAGGCGACGGCGATCAGCGAACAGCCGGCGAGGGCGATCAGCACCACCGTCACCACCAGCGCCCGTTTCATCTGCGCCTGGGTGATCATGCCTTTTTGCATGCCGCGCAATGGCCCGATGCGATCTTCTTTGTCGCTGCCTTTGACGGCATCGCCGTAGTCGTTCGCCAGATTGGAGAGGATCTGCAGCAGGCCGGCAGTCAACAGCGCCAGCAGCGCCACTTCGGGTTTCAGGCTGCCGTGCCAGGCGGCGATTGCCGAACCGACCACGATGGAGGCAAAGGCCAACGGCAGGGTGCGGGGGCGTAGACTTTCCAGCCAGGCGGAGATCGGGGTGGTGGGGGTCGATGAGCTCATGTTTCGCTTCTGTCAGTAAGTTGCGGTGTCCGTTAGAAATAATTGTGGGAGGCAATGCCTCCCACACAGATGACTGACAAGACAAAGATTGAGCGATTATAGGATAAAACGACTCAAATCTTCATCCGCCACCAGTTCATCCAGATGACTGCGCACGTAATCCGCATCAATTGTAATGGATTGGCCATTAATTTCACTCGCCTCGTAGGAAATATCTTCCATCAGACGCTCAAGCACGGTGTGCAGACGACGCGCGCCGATGTTCTCGGTGCTTTCGTTGACCTGCCACGCGGCTTCGGCGATGCGGCGGATGCCGTCGGCGGTGAACTCGATGTTGACGCCTTCGGTGCCCATCAGCGCTTTGTACTGCTCGGTCAGCGACGCGCTCGGCTCGGTCAGGATGCGCTCGAAGTCTTCGGTGGTCAGCGCCTGCAGCTCAACGCGGATCGGCAGACGGCCCTGCAGCTCCGGGATCAGATCTGACGGATTGGCGGTCTGGAACGCGCCGGAAGCGATGAACAGGATGTGGTCGGTCTTCACCATACCGTGCTTGGTCGACACGGTGCAGCCTTCCACCAGCGGCAGCAGATCGCGCTGTACGCCTTCGCGCGAGACGTCCGGGCCGGAGCTTTGGCCGCCGCGCTTACAGATTTTGTCGATCTCGTCGATAAACACGATGCCGTGCTGTTCAACCGCTTCGATCGCCTGCTCTTTCAGCTCTTCCGGGTTCACCAGCTTGGCGGCTTCTTCTTCCACCAGCAGCTTGAAGGCTTCTTTGATCTTCAGCTTGCGCGGTTTTTGCTTCTGGCCGCCGAGGTTCTGGAACATCGACTGCAGCTGGTTGGTCATCTCTTCCATGCCCGGAGGCGCCATGATTTCCACGCCCATCGGCGCGGCGGCCAGATCGATTTCGATCTCTTTGTCATCCAGCTGGCCTTCGCGCAGTTTCTTGCGGAATGCCTGGCGGGCGGCGGACGGTTCCTGATTTTCTTCCGGCTGGCCCCAGTTGTTTTTGGCCGGCGGGATCAGCACGTCGAGAATGCGCTCTTCGGCCAACTCTTCGGCACGGGTGCGGTTTTTCTCGATCGACTGCATGCGCACCATTTTGATGGCGGCATCGGTCAGATCGCGGATGATGGAGTCCACTTCTTTGCCCACATAGCCCACTTCGGTGAACTTGGTGGCTTCAACCTTGATGAACGGCGCGTTGGCCAGCTTCGCCAGACGGCGGGCGATTTCGGTTTTACCGACGCCGGTCGGGCCGATCATCAGAATGTTTTTCGGGGTCACTTCGTGACGCAGCATCTCGTTGAGCTGCATCCGGCGCCAGCGGTTGCGCAGGGCAATGGCGACAGCGCGTTTGGCCTTGTTTTGGCCAATGATATAGCTGTCCAGTTCGCTGACGATCTCGCGCGGGGTCATTTCAGACATGGTATTCGATCCTTACGCTTTGGAAGGCAATTCTTCAATGGTGTGGAAATGGTTGGTGTAAATACAGATGTCGCCGGCGATGTTGAGGGATTTCTCAACGATGTCGCGGGCGCTCAGCTCGGTATTTTCCAACATGGCGCGGGCTGCGGCCTGAGCGTAAGGGCCGCCGGAGCCGATGGCGATCAGATCGTTTTCCGGCTGCACCACATCGCCGTTGCCGGTGATGATCAGCGAAGCGTTTTCATCGGCGACCGCCAGCAGCGCTTCGAGCTTGCGCAGCATGCGGTCGGTGCGCCAGTCTTTCGCCAGCTCGACGGCGGCTTTCACCAGGTGGCCCTGATGCATTTCCAGTTTGCGTTCAAACAGTTCAAACAGCGTGAAGGCGTCAGCGGTGCCACCGGCGAAACCGGCGATCACTTTGTCGTTGTACAGGCGACGCACTTTCTTGACGTTACCCTTCATCACCGTATTACCCAGGGTTGCCTGGCCATCACCACCGATGACGACCTGGCCGTTGCGGCGTACGCTTACAATTGTTGTCACGAGCAGACCCTCGTTAAAGACGGAAAGAAGCCCCCGCAGCGCCTGCTTTCGCAGACGCTACGAGGCATATTGAGAGTATAGATGGGGGGGGATTGACGCTTTTCAACCCCCAACGGAGAGGGGAATGCAACTCGACATGCCGACGCCCTTCAGGCGCGAAAGGGTTTTGTCCGCGGCGGCGCGGCTGCTGTACGGGCCGAGCACCACGCGATTCCAACCGCCGCCGGCGGTGATGCGGCTCTCGATGCCTTCGAACGCCAGGCGCGCACGCACGGATTCAGCCTGATCGGTGGCGCGGAACGAACCGCATTGCACCATCCACTTCTGTTTTGATTCCGGTTTGGTTTCCTGCTTGGCCGTTTCCTGTTTCACTTCCGGTTTGGGCTCCGGTTTCGGTTGCGGCTTCGGCTCAGGCTGTTTCACCTGCACCGGTTGCTGGGTAGTCGGTTTTGGCTGCGGGTGCGGCTGCACCGGCGCGGTGGTGGCCCCGTTGTTGAACGGGTTGCGCGGCGGCTGGCTGACCTGCTGCTGTTGCTGCACCGGCTGCTGCTGCATTTGCTGTTGTTGCATCTGCTGCTGCTGGCGAGTGCTGCGCGCGTTGGCCTGGCCCGGATCGTTATACGGCACTTCGTTCAGCTGCGTCGGGCGCTGCTGCATGTCGGCCTGCATCTGTTCCAGCAGTTGCCGCTGTTCGGCGGTCAGCTGAGTTTTGGAATTGAGCTCGCCGCCGGCCGTCGGTTCGGTCGGGGTTTGCACGCCGATCTGCCGGTTTTCCAGCTCTTTGATATAGCGCCAGCGCTCTTCGGGCTTCGGCGGCAGGCCGTTGCCGGGGCGCGTGGTGTGCGCAGGCAACAACGGCGCGTCTTCCGGCTTGTTGTGCGTAATGAAATAGAGGCCACCGACAAAGACAACCAGCAACGCGGCGGCTAACGCCAGCACGGTTTTGGAAACCTTCGGAGAACTGCGTTTTTTACGGCTGGGGGTTTTACGCTTAGCTCCTGCTGCGCGCCCACGGCTTACATAGTCTTTTTGTGCCACTATTATTCCGCTGTGTCCTGATGAAAGGATAAGTCCGTCATGTTACTGAACCCTAAAATATTTGACTAGCGTTTCGGGGCAGCGGTGCTGCCTCTGATAATCAATTCACTGTCCAACAGCCGGGAGCCGCTGGCCACTGTCTGGCCGTTCAACTGCTCCAACAGCAACAACATCGCCTGCTGGCCGATCTGGAAGCGCGGCTGCGCCACCGTGGTCAGCGGCGGATCGCAATACTGCGCCAGCTTGAGGTCGTCAAAGCCGACGATCGACAGATCCTGCGGCACCCGCAGCCCCATTTTCTTCGCCTGGGACAGCACGCCGATCGCCATGACGTCGCTGTGGCAGAACACCGCCGTCGGCGGTTTCGGCTGTGCCATCAGCGCCGTCAGCGCTTGCGCGCCGGCTTCGTAGGTAAAATCACCCCGGGTAATATAGCTGCTTTCGACGGTAATGCCATTACGACGTAGCGCTTGAACGTAACCCTGCAGCCGATAATGGCTCAGCGGCATCTGTTCCGGCCCGGCGACGCAGGCGATCTGCCGGTGGCCCAATTGATGCAAATAATGCACGGCTTCAAAGGCGGCGGTCAGGTTGTCGATGTGCACCGTCGGCAGTTCCAGCTCGGGAGCGAACTCGTTGGCCATCACCATCGGCGGCAGGTTGCGCTGCTCTTCCTTGCTGGCGTCGAACGGCAGGTTGGAGCCCAGCAGCAGCATGCCGTCGATCTGTTTGGTGATGATCAGATTGACGAAGGTGCGCTCCTGCTGGTTTTGCTGCGCGCAGTCGCCGATCAGCACCAGATAGCCTTGTTGGGCGGCGGTCTGTTCGATCCCCTGGATCACATCGGCGAAAAACGGATCGCAGATGTCGGGCACGATCACCAGGATGGTGCGGGATTCGTTGCGCTTGATATTGCGTGACAGAGCATGAGGAGAATAACCCACGGCCAGGACGGCCTGTTCCACTTTCTGGCGCGTCGGCGTTGACACCTTTTCCGGGTTCATCAGCGCACGCGATACGGTAGCCGTTGAAACGCCCGCCATTTCGGCGACGTCTTTCATGGTCGCCATGGATAACTCTTTCTTGTGTTCCAACGCCTTTCTCCTTGCGTCAGCCCCATGCCGACGCCACTACTGCTGTTTGCTCACAATGTCCGGCATGCGGTGGCGAAATTGTTGTCATTGAGCGCCACTCGCGTTCGGGCACTCCGTCGCGCTGCGATGTGGCGACAAAATTTGCCCTCGCAGACATTCTAAACAGAATACGCCCCGCCTTTGTTACCTAATTTGCATAAAAAATGTGACCTGAGAAGGTTTTTTAGCGTTCGCTCGCAATTTCAAGGGTAAACGTTTGCACTGCGGCAGCTAAATCGGACTTTTCCGGGATCAGCTGTCGATCGGATCGACATCCAGCGTCCATTTCACCTTGCGCGTTTGCGGCAGGGTGCCGATCAGCGGCAGCGAGCTTTTCATCAGCTGTTGCAGGACGCGCCGCGTCGGGTGCTGCAGCAGCAGCTGCCAGCGGAAACGGCCGCCGCGTTTGGACTGCAGCGCCGGCACCGGGCCCATCACCCACAGCGAATCGTCCTTCAGCGGGCTGGCTTCCAGCAGGTTGCGCAGCTGCTGCAGGAACAGCGGGGCCTGCTGGTTGTCGTGATCTTCGGCGCGCACGATGATGTGGCTGGTGTAAGGCGGCAGAAACACGCTGTTGCGCTCCGCCAGCGTCTGTTTGGCGAAGGCGTCGTAACCCTGTTGCAGCAGTACCTGCAGCAGCGGGTGCTCCGGATGGTGGGTTTGCAGCAGCACTTCACCCTGTTTGCCCGCGCGGCCGGCCCGCCCGGAGACCTGGGTATACAGCTGAGCGAAACGCTCGGCGGAGCGGAAGTCGGCGGAGAACAGCGCGCCGTCCACGTCCAGCAACGCCACCAGCGTGACGTCGGGAAAATGGTGGCCCTTGGCCAGCATCTGCGTGCCGATCAGAATGCGCGCTTCGCCGCGATGGATATCCGCCAGGTGCTGCTCCAGCGCCCCTTTGCGGCTGGTGGTGTCGCGATCGATGCGGGTGATCGGCGTGTCGGGGAACAGCGGCGCCAGCTCCTGCTCCAGCTGTTCGGTGCCGACGCCGACCGACACCAGGTGAGTGGAGCCGCACTGTGGGCACTGGTGCGGCACCGGCCGCTGGCTGTCGCAGTGGTGGCAGCGCAGCTGGCGCTGGTGCTGGTGGAAGGTGTAATAGTGATCGCAGCGCTGGCATTCGGCTATCCAGCCGCACTCGTGGCACAGCAGCGCCGGAGCGTAACCGCGGCGGTTGAGGAACAGCATCACCTGATTGCCGGCTTTTAAATGGTGCTGCATGCTCTTCAGCAGCGGCTGCGATAGGCCGACCTTCAGCGGCAGCCCCTTCAGATCGATCAGGTGCTGCGCCGCCGGTTTGGCGTTGCCCGCGCGCTGGGTGAGCTTCAGCTGGCGATATTTACCCAGCTGCACGTTGTGCAGCGTTTCCAATGCCGGGGTCGCGGAGCCCATTACCATCGGGATGTCCTCTTCCCGGGCGCGGAACACCGCCAGATCGCGGGCGTGGTAGCGCCAGCCTTCCTGCTGTTTATAAGAGCTGTCGTGCTCTTCGTCGATGATGATCACGCCCAGCTGACGGAACGGCGTGAACAGCGCCGAACGGGTGCCGATGACGATGGCGGCTTCGCCGCTGCGCGCGCGCAGCCAAACCGCCAGCCGCTCGCTGTCGTTCAGCCCGGAGTGCAGCACGTCTACCGGCGCGTTGAAGCGCTCGCGAAAGCGGGCGATGGTTTGCGGCGTCAGGCCGATTTCCGGCACCAGCACCAGCGCCTGTCGGCCTTTGGCCAGCACGTTTTCCAGCACGCTGAGGTAGACTTCGGTCTTGCCGGAGCCGGTTACCCCGGCCAACAGCCAGGCGGCGAACCGCTCATCCTCGCTTCTGATCGCCCCGACGGCGGTAGCCTGCTCGGTGTTCAGCCGCAGCCGCTCGCCGAGCACCGCGAAGTTGGGGCGCCAGTCGTGCGTATCCGCGACCTGAGCGCGCAGATCGATCAGCCCTTTGGCGCGCAGCGCCTGCAGGGCGCTTTCCGTCAGCTCAAGCTGGCTGACCTGATGGCGATAGACCGGGCGTTGCAGTAGCGCCGCCAGCGCCTGCTGCTGTTTCGGCGCGCGTTTCAGGCTTTCGGGCGGGGTGGCGCGCCCCTCTTCGGTGGCGAACCATTGCCACAGCGGTGCGGCCTCGGCCGGTTTGCCTTGCCGCAGCAGGATCGGCAGCGCATGGAACAGCACTTCGCCGATGGGGTAGTGATAGTAATCGCTGGCCCAGCGCAGGATGCGCCACAGGCTGGGGGAGAACAGCGATTCGGCGTCGATCACGCTGTCGATCGGTTTGAGCTTGTCCAGCGGCAGTTCACTGGTGTCGCTGCAGCCGGTGACGATGCCGATCGCATGCTGCCTGCCCCAGGGCACGCCCACGCGCGCGCCGGCCACCGGCTGCATGCCGGGCGGCAGCAGATAGTCGAAGGTGCGGGCGAGGGGGACCGGCAAGGCAACGTGTACGACGGGCATGATCTCATCCAAATTGAAAAAAGTGGGCATCAGTTTACACGGCGCATCGGCAAATGTACGGTTCCGATTGCGCGCCCCGGCTAATGCTGTATAATTTGCCGCCTTTGGTATAATTCGATACCAAAATTCTATTATCAACCACGTGTGGTGTCTGGCGAAACAGGGCTGGATAGCGACACGGCCTTAACTGAGGTTTCCCATGAAACAAGGTATCCACCCAAAATACGAAGAAGTTACTGCTAACTGCTCTTGCGGTAACGTGATGAAGATCCGCTCCACCGTGGGCCACGATCTGAACCTGGACGTTTGTGGCGCATGCCACCCGTTCTACACTGGCAAGCAGCGTGACGTTGCTACCGGTGGCCGCGTTGACCGCTTCAACAAGCGTTTCAGCGTACCAGGCGCTAAGAAATAAGATTTCTTATCGTCCGATGAAAAAGGCGCCTTTGGCGCCTTTTTTCGTTTCTGCCGCCGGCGTTCGCCGGGCGGTTCTCAATATTCCCAGGTATCGGGATCGACACCCAGTTCGCGCATCAACACTTTCGCGGCTTCCGGGATTTCATCGCTGCGCTCTTTGCGCAGGTCTTCATCGTTCGGCAGCGGCTGGCCGGTAAAGGCATGCAGAAACGCTTCGCACAGCAGTTCGCTGTTGGTGGCGTGGCGCAGGTTGTTCACCTGGCGACGGGTCCGTTCGTCGGTGAGGATTTTCAGGACCTTCAGCGGAATGGATACCGTGATCTTTTTGACTTGCTCGCTTTTTTTACCGTGTTCAGCGTAAGGGCTGACATACTCGCCGTTCCACTCAGCCATGGGACACCTTAACTTTGTCAGAAAAATTACAAAATTCTAAAAACCGGCCAATTATGCCCGATCTTCACTGTTCTCACTAAATAAATGTCAATTTTACGCGACCAGGGTCACTGAATGCCCCGCCTCGGCCGGGCATTGCGGCTTAACATCTTATCGTCATGTCATATCGGCATAATTTTAGCGGGTATTGTGCCATTGCTCAATCTATACGCAGAGAAGTTTAGATGTCCAGATGTATTGACGTCTATCAATCCTACGATTACTCTTTAGGCCTCATTCACCGAACCGAGAGCCGAGCGAGCCCATGACGCGTAAACCAGCCACGATTGCCGTACGCAGCGGCCTGAACGACGACGAACAGTACGGCTGCGTTGTCCCGCCGATTCATCTGTCCAGCACCTATAACTTTACCGACTTCAACCAACCCCGAGCCCATGATTACTCGCGCCGCGGCAACCCGACGCGCGACGTGGTGCAACGCGCGTTGGCGGAGCTGGAAGGCGGCGCCGGCGCGGTGATGACCGGCAGCGGGATGTCGGCGATCCATCTGGTGACCACCGTGCTGCTGAAGCCTGGCGATCTGCTGGTGGCGCCGCACGACTGCTACGGCGGCAGCTATCGGTTATTCGACAGCCTGAGCAAACGCGGTGCCTATCGCGTGCTGTTTGTCGATCAGGGTAATGAAGCCGCCCTGCAACAGGCGCTGGCGCAAAAGCCGAAGCTGGTGCTGATCGAAAGCCCCAGCAACCCGCTGCTGCGGGTGGTGGACATCGCGGCGATCTGCGCCGCCGCGCACGCGGCGGGCGCGTTGACGGTGGTGGACAACACCTTCCTCAGCCCGGCCCTGCAACAGCCGATCGAACTCGGTGCCGATCTGGTGGTCCATTCGTGCACCAAATACCTGAACGGGCATTCGGACGTGGTGGCCGGGGCGGTGATCGCCAAAGATCCCGAGCTGGCGGTCGAGCTGGCCTGGTGGGCGAACAATATCGGCGTGACCGGCGGCGCGTTCGACAGCTATCTGCTGCTGCGCGGCATGCGCACGCTGTCGCCGCGCATCAAGGCGGCGCAGCAAAACGCTGAAGCGATTGTTGACTATTTACAGCAGCAACCGTTGGTGAAAAAGCTGTATCATCCCTCCCTGCCGGAGAATCCGGGGCATGAGATCGCCCGCCGGCAGCAGCGCGGTTTCGGCGCGATGCTGAGTTTTGAACTGGACGGCGATGAAGCGGTGCTGCGCCGTTTTCTCTCTGCCCTTGAGCTGTTTACTCTGGCAGAATCGTTGGGCGGCGTAGAAAGCCTGATCTCGCATGCAGCGACCATGACCCACGCCGGCATGGCGGCGGAGGCGCGGGCAGCGGCCGGCATCTCCGAGAGCCTGCTGCGCATTTCCGTGGGTATTGAAGACAGTGAAGATTTGATTGCCGATCTGGAACGCGCTTTCCAGGCGGCGGCAACGAGGTAAGCATGAATGCAATTGCTGTAGCAGGGCCGGTGAGTGGGCGTCAACTGCACAAGTTTGGCGGCAGCAGTCTGGCGGATGTGAAGTGTTATCTGCGTGTGGCCGGGATTATGGCGGAATACAGCCAGCCGGGCGACATGATGGTGGTATCGGCCGCCGGCAGCACCACCAACCAGTTGATCAACTGGCTGAAGCTCAGCCAGAGCGATCGCCTGTCTGCGCACCAGGTGCAGCAGACGTTGCGTCGTTATCACAGCGATCTTATCAGCGGCCTGCTGCCGCCGGAAAGCGCCGAGCCGCTGATCGCCGAGTTCATTCAGGATCTGGAACGTCTGGCGGTGCTGCTGGACGGCAAAGTCGACGAGGTGTGCTATGCCGAAGTGGTCGGGCACGGCGAGATCTGGTCGGCGCGCCTGATGGCGGCGGTGCTCAACCACCTGGATATGCAGGCGGCCTGGCTGGATGCGCGTGATTTCCTGCGCGCCGAGCGCGCCGCGCAGCCGCAGGTGGATGAAGGCCGTTCTTATCCGCTGCTGCAGCAATTGTTGGCTCAACATCCGGGCAAACGCCTGGTGGTGACCGGCTTCATTTCGCGCAACGACGCCGGGGAAACCGTGCTGTTGGGGCGTAACGGCAGCGACTACTCCGCCACTCAGGTCGGCGCGTTGGCCGGCGCGGCGCGCGTCACTATCTGGAGCGACGTGGCCGGGGTTTACAGCGCCGACCCGCGCAAGGTGAAAGACGCCTGCCTGCTGCCGCTGCTGCGCCTGGACGAAGCCAGCGAGCTGGCGCGCCTGGCGGCACCGGTGTTGCATACCCGCACCCTGCAGCCGGTCTCCGGCAGCGATATCGATCTTCAGCTGCGCTGCAGCTACCAGCCGGAGCAGGGCTCGACGCGCATCGAGCGCGTATTGGCGTCCGGCACCGGCGCCAAGATTGTCACCAGCCACGATGACGTGTGCCTGATTGAGCTGCACGTCGCCGCTCAGCATGACTTCAAACTGGCGCAGAAAGAGTTGGATCTGGTGCTCAAGCGCACGCAGATCAAACCGTTGGCGGTGGGCATCCATCCTGACCGCAATCGGGTGCAGCTGTGCTATACCTCCGAGGTGGTCAACAGCGCGCTGGCGATCCTGCAGGCCTCGGCGCTGCCGGGTGAACTGCACCTGCGCGAAGGGTTGGCGCTGGTGGCGATGGTCGGCGCCGGGGTGTGCAAGAACCCGCTGCACAGCCACCGTTTCTATCAGCAGCTGAAAGATCAGCCGGTCGAATTTATCTGGCAGGCGGAAGATGGCATCAGCCTGGTGGCGGTATTACGTCAGGGGCCGACCGCGCTGCTGATTCAGGGGCTGCACCAAAGCTTGTTCCGCGCCGAGAAGCGCATCGGTCTGGTGCTGTTCGGCAAGGGCAACATTGGGTCGCGCTGGCTGGAGCTGTTTGCCCGCGAGCAGACCAATATTTCCGCGCGCAGCGGCTTCGAATTTATCCTGGCGGGGGTGGTGGACAGCCGCCGCAGCCTGCTGAACTACGAAGGGCTGGACGCCAGCCGCGCATTGGCGTTCTTTGAGGACGAGGCGCAGGCGCTCGACGAAGAGTCGCTGTTCCTGTGGATGCGCGCGCACCCGTTCGACGATCTGGTGGTGCTCGACGTGACCGCCAGCGAAGAGCTGGCCGGGCAGTATCTGGATTTCGCCAGCTACGGTTTCCACGTGATCAGCGCCAACAAGCTGGCGGGAGCCTCGTGCAGCGATACCTATCGCCAAATCCGCGACGCCTTCGCCAAAACCGGCCGCCACTGGCTGTACAACGCCACCGTCGGCGCCGGTCTGCCGGTCAACCACACGGTGCGCGATCTGCGCGACAGCGGCGACAGCATTTTGGCGATCAGCGGCATTTTCTCCGGCACGCTTTCCTGGCTGTTCCTGCAGTATGACGGCACGGTGCCGTTCACCGAGCTGGTGGATCAGGCCTGGCAGCAGGGGCTGACCGAACCGGATCCGCGGGTCGATCTCTCCGGCCAGGACGTGATGCGCAAGTTGGTGATCCTGGCGCGCGAAGCGGGCTACGACATCGAACCTAACCAGGTGCGGGTCGAGTCGCTGGTGCCGGCGGGCTGCGAGCAGGGCTCCGTCGATCAGTTCTTCGAGAACGGCGAGGCGCTGAACCAGCAGATGCAGCAGCGTTTTGAGGCCGCCAGCGAAATGGGCCTGGTGCTGCGTCACGTGGCGCGTTTCGACGCCAACGGCAAGGCGCGGGTCGGCGTGGAGGCGGTGCGTCCTGAGCATCCGCTGGCCTCGTTGCTGCCGTGCGACAACGTGTTCGCCATCGAAAGCCGCTGGTATCGCGATAATCCGCTGGTGATCCGCGGGCCGGGCGCCGGCCGCGACGTGACCGCCGGAGCGATCCAGTCAGACCTTAACCGGTTGGCGCAGCTGCTTTAATCCTCTGCGGGCGCGGGTTCACCGCGCCCCTTCGCTTTTCCTGCCATACTTATCCCTGCCGCCGTCATGAAATTCCCTCGTTGAGCGGGTGAAGATTAATCATCTTATTCCCCTCATTTTCCTGTTGACTCTTTAGCCAACATGCGGCATTTTCTATCTAGACGTCTAAACGTATAGACGCTCATCAGGATGAAAAAAACAGTGATTGATAAGAGGTGAGCAGGGTATGAGCTTTTTCCACGCAAACCAGCGGGAAGCGCTGAATCAGAGTCTGGCGGAGTTGAACGGCCAGATTAACGTATCATTCGAGTTCTTCCCGCCGCGCACCAGCGAGATGGAAGAGACCCTGTGGCAGTCGATCGATCGTCTGAGCATCCTCAAACCCAAATTCGTTTCCGTCACCTACGGCGCCAACTCCGGCGAGCGCGATCGCACCCACAGCATCATCAAGGGGATCAAGGAGCGCACCGGCCTGGAGGCGGCGCCGCACCTGACCTGCATCGACGCCAGCCCGGCGCAGCTGCGCGACATCGCGGCCGATTATTGGAACAGCGGCATTCGCCATATCGTGGCGCTGCGCGGCGATCTGCCGCCGGGCGGCGGCAAGCCGGACATGTACGCGACCGATCTGGTGGCGCTGCTGAAAGACGTGGGCGACTTCGACATTTCCGTCGCCGCCTACCCGGAAGTGCACCCGGAGGCGAAGAGCGCCCAGGCCGATTTAATCAACCTGAAGCGCAAGATCGACGCCGGCGCCAGCCGCGCCATCACCCAGTTCTTCTTCGACGTTGAGAGCTACCTGCGCTTCCGCGACCGCTGCGTCACCGCCGGTATCGACGTGGAAATCGTGCCGGGCATTCTGCCGGTGTCCAACTTCAAGCAGCTGCAGCGCTTCGCCACCATGACCAACGTGCGGGTGCCAAGCTGGATGACCAGCATGTTCGAAGGGCTGGACGACGATGCGGAGACCCGCAAAATGGTCGGCGCCAACATCGCCATGGACATGGTGAAGATCCTCAGCCGCGAAGGGGTGAAAGATTTCCACTTCTATACGCTGAACCGCGCCGAGATGAGCTACGCCATCTGCCACACGCTGGGCGTGCGCCCGGTGGCAGCCGCCTGACAGGCCTGTTCCATTGAAAAAGGGCGTCGCTTACCGCGGCGCCCTTTTTTTGTGGGGAAGACAAGACATAAAAAAACGGCCCCGATAAACGGGGCAGCGATGAGGCTCACTAGCCGGTGTTGCGCATCCCGGCGGCGACGCCGGCGATGGTGACCATCAGCGCCTGCTCGACGCGGGCGTCCGGCTGCTCCTGCTGGCGCGAACGGTGCAGCAGCTCGGCCTGCAAGACGTTCAGCGGGTCGGTATAAACGTTGCGCAGCGCGATGGATTCGGCGATCCACGGCAGGTCTTCCATCAGGTGCGCATCGTTGGCGATGGTCAGCACCACCTTGATGTCGCTTTCCAGCTGATCGCGCAGCTGTTGGCCCAGCGGCCACAGCGATTTATCCACCAGGCGCTGATCGTAGTATTCCGCCAGCCACAGGTCGGCCTTGGCGAACACCATTTCCAGCATGGCGATGCGGGTGGAGAAGAACGGCCAGTCGCGACACATCGCCTCCAGCTCCGCCTGCTTGCCGGCTTTCACCGCTTCCTGCAATCCGGCGCCGGCGCCGAGCCAGGCCGGCAGCATCAGGCGGTTCTGCGTCCAGGCGAAGATCCACGGAATGGCGCGCAGGCTTTCCACGCCGCCGTTCGGCTTGCGTTTGGCCGGGCGTGAGCCCAGCGGCAGTTTACCCAGCTCCAGCTCCGGCGTGGCCGCGCGGAAGTAAGGCACGAAGTCCGGGTTTTCACGCACGTAGCCGCGATACATCCGGCAGGAGGTGTCTGACAGATCGTCCATCAGCGCCCGCCATTCTTTCTTCGGTTCCGGCGGCGGCAGCAGGTTGGCCTCGAGGATCGCGCCGGCATACAACGCCAGGCTGCTGATGGTGACTTCCGGCAGGCCGAACTTGAAGCGGATCATCTCTCCCTGCTCGGTGACGCGCAGGCCGCCCTTCAGGCTGCCCGGCGGCTGCGAGAGCAGCGCCGCATGCGCCGGCGCGCCGCCGCGGCCGATGGAGCCGCCGCGGCCGTGGAACAGCGTCAGCGCCACGCCGGCCTTTTCACAGGTTTTGATCAGCGCGTCCTGCGCGCGGTACTGCGCCCAGGAAGCGGCCATCACACCGGCGTCTTTCGCCGAGTCGGAGTAGCCGATCATCACCATCTGTTTGCCCTGAATAAAGCCGCGATACCAGTCGATGTTCAGCAACTGAGTCATCACGTCGTCGGCGTTGTTCAGATCGTCGAGGGTTTCGAACAGCGGAGCGACCGGCAGCGCGAACGGGCAACCGGCCTCTTTCAGCAGCAGGTGCACCGCCAGCACGTCGGAAGGCGTGCGCGCCATCGAAATCACGTAGGCGGCGATCGAGCCCTGCGGCGCTTCGGCGATCACCCGGCAGGTTTCCAGCACTTCCTGCGTGTCGGCGCTCGGTTGCCATTTCAGCGGCACCAGCGGGCGTTTGGAGTTCAGTTCGCGGATCAGGAACGCCTGTTTATCGGCTTCCGACCAGCTTTCATAGTCGCCCAGCCCCAGGTAGCGGGTCAGCTCGGCGATGGCCTCGGTATGGCGGGTGCTTTCCTGGCGCACGTCGATGCGCACCAGCGGCACGCCGAAGCAGCGCACGCGGCGCAGGGTATCCAGCAGCTGACCGTTGGCGATGATGCCCATGCCGCAGGCCTGCAGCGATTGGTAGCAGGCATACAGCGGCTCCCACAGCTGCTCGTTGTTCACCAGCAGGTCGTGCGGCTTCAGCACGCGTTCGCCCTTCAGGCGGCCTTCCAGATAGGCCTGGGAGCTCATCAGCTGGCTGCGCAGCTGCTTCATGATTTCGCGGTACGGTTCCTGCACCTCGTCACCGCCGGCGCGGGCGCGCAGCTCCGGGGTACATTCGGTCATCGACAGCTCGGAGACCAGCACCTGAATATCGCGGGTGAACAGGTCGCAGGCTTTCCAGCGGCTGAGCAACAGCACATGGCGGGTGATTTCGGCGGTCACGTTCGGGTTGCCATCGCGGTCGCCACCCATCCAGGAGGTGAAGCGCACCGGCACCGCTTCCGCCGGCAGGCTGTAATCGATGGAGTTTTCCAACTGCTCGTTGAACTCGCGCAGGAACGCCGGCACGCCTTCCCACAGGCTGTTTTCCACCACCGCGAAGCCCCATTTGGCTTCGTCGATCGGGGAAGGGCGATGTTTGCGAATTTCATCGGTGTGCCACGACTGGGCCACCAGCTGGCGCAGGCGGCGCATGATCTTGTTGCGCTCGTAGTCGGCCAGATCGTTGTGATCGAGCTGGCTGAGACAGGTGTTGACCTCCACCAGCTTGTGGATCAGGGTGCGGCGGGTGATCTCCGTCGGGTGCGCCGTCAGTACCAGCTCGATGGAAAGTTGCGACACCGCGTGCTGCAGCTCTTTGTCGCTGAGCTTTTTGTCTTTGAGACGGCTGAACAGCTGCGCCAGCGCTTCCGGATTGCTGGCGGCTTCGCCGTTGGGCGAAATGCTGTGGTACTGCTCGGCGACGTTGGTCAGGTTGAGGAACTGGCTGAAGGCGCGCGCCACCGGCAGCAGCTCGTCGTTGGACAGGTTCTGCAGGGTGGAGAGCAGCTCCTGGCGATGCGCTTCGTTGCCGGCGCGTGAAGATTTGGAAAGCTTACGGATGGTCTCAACGCGATCGAGAATATGCTCGCCCAGCGCTTCTTTGATGGTATCGCCGAGCAATTTGCCGAGCATACTGACATTACTGCGCATTGCCGAATATTGTTCGTTCATATAACCCCTGACCCAGTTCTGTATGATTTTTATCTTGTAAATAAATTTCACGCGTCAGGCGCAGACCGCCTGCCTGATCACATCGCGTTCCTGTCCAATCGTCAATTGACACTATTTTTAGCAAAAAAACATCAAAATCGGCGCATTTTCTGAAATTTAATTACGCCGCATCGGTTATCAGCGTGGCTTATTTCGCCGTTTTCTACTTATTTTGAGTTAGGGGAAGCATAGCGCGTTTCCCCTGTTAAATGTCGGGTTTACTGCCGGCAAAAGTGATTGACCAGCTGGCCCAGCAGTTTGCGCGTCGGTTCGATAAACGCGGTGTCGATGTATTCGTCCGGCTGGTGGGCCTGATCGATGGAACCGGGCCCGAGCACCAACGTCGGGCAGACCTGCTGCACGAACGGCGCTTCGGTGCAGTAGTTGACCACCTGCGTGCGGGTGCCCAGCAGCTCCTCGATCACCGCCACCATGCGGTGGTCGGTCGGGCATTCGTAACCCGGCACCGACGCGTGCAGCTCTTCGATGGTCAGACGGCCCGGCCAGCGTTGGCTCACCGGCTCCAATGCCTGATGCATCAGCTCGTTGATGTTGTCTAGCGTCATGCCGGGCAGCGGGCGGATATCCAGGTGCAGCTCGCAGCAGGCGCAGATGCGGTTGGCCGCGTCGCCGCCGCTGATATGGCCGAAGTTCATGGTGGGATAAGGCACGGCGAACGCCGGATTGTTGTAGCGCTCCTGCAGGGTTTTGCGCAGCTCCATCAGGCGACCGATGGATTCGTGCATCAGATCGATGGCGTTGACGCCGCGCGCCGGATCGCTGGAGTGGCCGGACTGGCCGACGATGCGAATGGCGTTGGCCATGTGGCCCTTGTGCGCGCGCACCGGCTGCAGCGAGGTCGGTTCGCCGATGATGGCGAAATCCGGACGAATGGCGGTGGAAGCGGCGAAATAACGCGCGCCGGCCATCGTCGTTTCTTCATCTGCGGTAGCCAGAATGTACAGCGGCTTGGTCAATTTGCTCGCGTCGATGTCGCGCACCGCATCCAGAATAAAGGCGAAGAAGCCTTTCATGTCGGCGGTGCCCAGGCCGTAGAGCTTGTTGTCGTGCTCGGTCAGGGTGAAGGGATCGCGCGTCCAGCGGCCTTCGTCGTAAGGCACCGTATCGGTATGGCCGGCCAGCAGCAGGCCGCCGCTGCCTTCGCCGATGCTGGCCAGCAGGTTGAATTTGTGGCGCGATTCCGGCACCGGCTGCACGTCGACGCGAAAGCCCAGGTCGGCAAACCAGCCGGCCAGCAAGTTGATTAACGCCTCATTGCTCTGATCGAGGCCGGCATCGGTGGCGCTGATCGACTTCGTTGCGATCAACGCCCGGTACAGCTCAATAAATGGAGGTAATTTCATCTTCACTGTTGACAGCCTTTGGTTAGGATAGTATCAATATTCATGCATTTATTTTGAATAAAAATACAGTAAGCCGAAGCGTAAGGGAACCCGATACCCGGATGTTTATAAAAGCATCAACGCCTGGCTCCGTGGGTGAACGGCGCAACAACGCTGGCTAGCCCTGTTACCTGGGTCGCAAGCGACCGCACGTCAGTTTAGAAGGTGAAAGGCCACATGTTGAATACGCTGATCGTTGGTGCCAGCGGTTACGCCGGAGCGGAGCTCACGGCTTACCTGAATCGCCACCCACACATGAACATAACCGCTTTAGCGGTTTCAGCGCAAAGTGCAGATGCAGGAAAGTTGCTTTCCGATCTCCATCCCCAGTTGAAAGGCATCGTCGATCTGCCGCTACAGCCGTTGACCGACGTTGCCAAGGCGGCGCAGGGCATCGACGTGGTGTTCCTCGCCACCGCCCATGAAGTCAGCCACGATATCGCACCGGCCTTCTTGGCGGCGGGCTGCGTGGTGTTCGATCTGTCGGGCGCCTTCCGCGTGCAGGACGCCGGTTTTTATAGCCAGTACTACGGTTTTGAACATCAGCATGGCGCCCTGCTGGAGCAGGCGGTATACGGCCTGGCGGAATGGCAGAGCGACAAGATTAAACAGGCGCAGCTGATTGCCGTGCCGGGCTGTTACCCGACGGCGGCGCAGCTGGCGCTGAAGCCGTTGATCGAGAAGCAGCTGCTGAACCTCGACCAGTGGCCGGTGATCAACGCCACCAGCGGCGTCAGCGGCGCCGGTCGTAAGGCCAGCATGACCACCAGCTTCTGCGAAGTGAGCCTGCAGCCGTACGGTATTTTCACTCATCGGCACCAGCCGGAGATCGCCGCGCACCTGGGCGTGCCGGTTATCTTTACGCCGCACCTGGGCAACTTCCCGCGCGGCATCCTTGAAACCATCACCTGCCGCCTGAAGGCCGGCGTGACCGCGCAGGATGTGGCCGCCGCCTATCACGCCGCCTATGACGACAAGCCGCTGGTGCGGCTGTACGACCAGGGCGTGCCGGCGCTGAAAGCGGTGGTGGGGCTGCCGTTCTGCGACATCGGCTTTGCGGTGCAGGGCGAGCATCTGATTGCCGTGGCGGTGGAAGACAACCTGCTGAAAGGCGCGGCGGCGCAGGCGGTGCAATGCCTGAATATCCGTTTCGGCTTCCCGGAAACCCAGTCACTCCTTTAAACCAGCGTGAGTAAACAGCAATGAACCCGTTAATTATCAAGTTAGGTGGCGTGTTATTAGACAGTGAAGAAGCGCTGGAGCGTCTGTTTACCGCGCTGGACAGCTACCGGCAGCAGCATCAGCGCCCGCTGGTGATCGTGCACGGCGGCGGCTGCGTGGTGGACGAACTGATGAAGCAGCTCTCTTTGCCGGTGGTGAAAAAGAACGGCCTGCGGGTCACGCCGGCCGATCAGATCGACATCATCACCGGCGCGCTGGCCGGCACCGCCAACAAAACGCTGCTGGCGTGGGCGATTAAACACCAAATCAACGCCGTCGGCCTGAGCCTGGCGGACGGCGGCAGCGCAGTCGTGACCCCGCTCGATCCGGCATTGGGCCACGTCGGCAACGCGCAGCCCGGTTCCCCCGCGCTGCTCAATACCCTGCTGAGCGCCGGCTACCTGCCGGTTGTCAGCTCCATCGGCATCACCGCCGATGGGCAGTTAATGAACGTGAACGCCGATCAGGCGGCGACGGCGCTGGCGGCGACGCTGGGGGCGGATCTGATCCTGCTGTCGGACGTCAGCGGCATCCTCGACGGCAAGGGGCAACGCATTGCGGAAATGACGGCGCAAAAAGCGGAACAACTGATCGCGCAAGGCATTATCACCGATGGTATGGTGGTGAAGGTGAATGCGGCGCTCGACGCAGCCCGCACCCTCGGCCGCCCGGTGGATATCGCCAGCTGGCGCCATGCCGATCAGCTTCCTGCTTTGTTTAACGGCGTGTCGATTGGCACCCGGATCCTCGCTTAATTTTAGAATTAGAAAGGAATAGATCATGCAAAACCAAGGCATCAAAAAAATCGTTCTGGCGTACTCCGGCGGCCTGGATACCTCGGCCATCATTCCATGGCTGAAAGAGAACTACGGCGGCTGTGAAGTGGTGGCGTTCGTGGCGGACATCGGTCAGGAGCGCAGCGATCTGGAAGGCGTGGAGCAAAAAGCCCTGCAGTCCGGTGCCTCTGAATGTCACGTGGTCGATCTGCGTGAAGAATTTATCCGCGATTACGTTTATCCGGTGCTGCAGACCGGCGCCCTGTACGAGGGCAGCTACCTGCTGGGCACCTCGATGGCGCGGCCGATCATCGCCAAGGCGCAGGTCGAGCTGGCGTTGAAAGTGGGCGCCGACGCGCTGTGCCACGGCGCGACCGGCAAAGGCAACGACCAGGTGCGCTTCGAGACCACCTACACCGCGCTGGCACCGCAGCTGAAAGTGGTGGCGCCGTGGCGTGAGTGGAACCTGCGTTCCCGTGAAGCGCTGCTGGATTACCTGAAAGAGCGCAACATCCCGACTACCGCGTCGTTGGAGAAGATCTACAGCCGCGATGAAAACGCCTGGCACATCTCCACCGAAGGCGGCGTGCTGGAAAGCCCGTGGAATGCGCCGAACAAAGATTGCTGGGTGTGGACCGTCGATCCGCAGGAAGCGCCGGACCAGCCTGAGCAGGTGACCGTCACCGTTGAGAAAGGCCGCGTCGTGGCGGTTAACGGTAAAGCGCTGTCGCCGTACCAGTGCCTGGAAACCCTGAACGCGCTGGGCGCCAAGCACGGCGTCGGCCGTATCGACATCGTGGAAAACCGCTTGGTGGGTATCAAATCCCGCGGCTGCTATGAAACCCCGGGGGGCACCATCATGGTGGCGGCGCTGCGCGCCGTCGAGCAGCTGGTGCTGGACCGCGACAGCTTCAAATGGCGCGAGCAGCTGGGCCTGGAGATGTCTTATGTGGTGTACGACGGCCGCTGGTTCGCGCCGCTGCGCCGCTCGCTGCAGGCCTCTGCCGAAGCATTGGCTGAAGAGGTAAACGGTGAAGTGGTGCTGCAGCTGTACAAAGGCCAGGTGACGGCGATCCAGAAAAAATCCGCCAACAGCCTGTACTCCGAAGAGTTCGCCACCTTCGGCGAAGACGAAGTTTACGATCACAGCCACGCGGGCGGCTTTATCCGCCTGTTCTCTCTGTCTTCACGCATCCGCGCGTTGAACGAGAAAAAGAATAAATAATCGATTGGCGTGACTCTGCAAGGGCGCAGCATGCTGCGCCCTTTCGCATAAAAATTCAGGAGTAAGATATGGCACTTTGGGGCGGACGGTTCACTCAGGCGGCGGATCAGCGGTTCAAGCAACTCAACGATTCGCTGCGGTTCGATTATCGCCTGGCGGAGCAGGATATCGTGGGCTCGGTGGCCTGGTCGAAGGCGCTGGTGACCGTTAACGTGTTGACGGCAACGGAGCAACAGCAGCTGGAGCAGGCGCTGAATGCGCTACTGACGGAGGTCCAGGCCGATCCTTTGGCGATCGTCCAAAGCGATGCCGAAGACATCCACAGCTGGGTGGAGCAGAAGCTGATCGAGAAGGTCGGCGATTTGGGCAAGAAGCTGCACACCGGCCGCAGCCGCAACGATCAGGTCGCGACCGATCTGAAGCTGTGGTGCAAACAGCAAGTCGGCGATCTGCATCAGGCGATCGTCCAGCTGCAGCAGGCGCTGGTGGAGACCGCCGAAGCCAACCAGGATGCGGTGATGCCGGGGTATACCCACCTGCAACGCGCGCAGCCGGTGACCTTCGCGCACTGGTGCCTGGCCTATGTCGAGATGCTGGCGCGCGATGAGAGCCGCCTGCAGGATACCCTGAAACGGCTGGACGTCAGCCCGCTGGGCAGCGGCGCGCTGGCCGGCACCGCTTATCCTATCGATCGCGAGCAGCTGGCCGGCTGGCTGGGCTTCGCCTCGGCGACCCGCAACAGCCTGGACAGCGTATCCGATCGCGATCACGTGCTGGAGCTGCTGTCCAACGCCGCCATCAGCATGGTGCACCTGTCGCGCTTCGCCGAAGACCTGATCTTCTTCAACAGCGGCGAAGCAGCGTTTGTCGAGCTGTCCGACCGTGTGACCTCCGGTTCTTCGCTGATGCCGCAGAAGAAAAACCCGGACGCGCTGGAGCTGATCCGCGGCAAGTGCGGCCGCGTGCAGGGCGCGCTGACCGGCATGATGATGACGCTGAAAGGCCTGCCGCTGGCGTACAACAAAGACATGCAGGAAGACAAAGAAGGGCTGTTCGACGCGCTCGACACCTGGATGGACTGCCTGCAGATGGCGGCGCTGGTGCTGGACGGCATTCAGGTGAAGCGCCCGCGCTGCCAGGAAGCGGCGGAGCAGGGCTATGCCAACGCCACCGAACTGGCGGATTACCTGGTCGCCAAGGGCGTGCCGTTCCGCGAGGCGCACCATATCGTCGGCGAGGCGGTGGTAGAAGCGATTCGCCAGGGCAAACCGCTGGAAGCGCTGCCGCTGGCGGACTTGCAGCAGTTCAGCGCAACGATCGGCGACGACGTTTACCCGATCCTGGCCTTGCAATCCTGCCTGGACAAGCGTGCGGCCAAAGGCGGCGTCGCGCCGCAGCAGGTGGCCGCGGCAATCGCCGCAGCGAAACAGCGTTTGGCTTGACGACGACAAGGGCGGCCCGGTGCCGCCCTTGAACCTCTACCCCGCCAGGCGTGCGCACAGATAACGGTTCAGACTCACGCCTTCCTCCATCGCGCCGATCGCCAGCCGCCGATGCTGTTCCGGCGTCATGCGCAACACCAGTTTTCCGCTGAAGTTCTTTTCCGCCAGCGCCTGCGGCGGCGTTTCACCTTGCGCCAACATATCGTCGATCGTTTCGCTCACCACTTTTTCGATACCCTCCAGCGCGCCGGTACGCGTGGCCGCCAGCCAGGACAACGAGGGGAATTCGGCGCACAGCCCGACATATTCACGATCTTCCGCTGACCAGGTGATGCGATAGGTATAGTGTTTATGCTTTTCCATGTTCTTCCTCCATTCTGGCTCCTTGCTTTATTCTAGTATCGTTATTGGTATCACTTCAATGTCGAAGCATAAAAAATGAACGCAGAAGGGCCGTGAGGCAAGAGGAGGGAGGAAAATGTGGAAAGTGCTGCGCAAAAAAACCGGGCCTGAAGGCCCGGTGGGGATGAACGGAGAATGAGAGGTTATTCGCCCGGGCAGCGCTGGCAGCGCTCGATTTCGGCCGTGCCGAGTTTGAGCTTCGCCTGCAGGTCACGCAGCGCGGTGCGCAAGCCTTCCTCGATCACCGGGTGATAGAACGGCATGTCCAGCATCTGATCGACGGTCATCTGTTGCTGATGCGCCCAGGCCAACAGGTGCGCGATGTGCTCGGCGTCCGGGCCGATCATTTCCGCGCCGAGGAAACGGCCGGTGCCTTGCTCGCCGTAGACGTGCAGAATGCCTTTGTTGCGCAGCATCACCCGCGAGCGGCCCTGATTCTCAAACGAGACCTGGCCCACTTCAAAGCAGCCGCAGGCGCTGAACTTCTCGCTCAGCTCGCGGAAGGTCGAGCCGACCATGGCGATCTGCGGATCGGAGAACACCACTGAAATCGCGCTGCGGCGCAGGCCCGGATTGATCTCCGGGAAACTGCCGGCGTTGGCGCCGGCGATGCGCGCCTGATCGCTGGCCTCATGCAGCAGCGGCAGCTGGTTGCTGGCGTCGCCGGCGATGAAAATATGCGGCACGCTGGTTTGCATCGTCAGGCGGTCGGCCAACGGCACGCCTCGGGCGTCGAGCTGTAAGCCGGTGTTTTCGAGGCCCAGCCGATCGACGTTGGGGCGGCGGCCGGTGGCGGCCAGCACGTAGTCCACCAGGATCTCCTGCGGTTGGCCCTGCAGATCCCGATAGCGGATAAATACGCGGTCGCCTTCGCGCTGCATCATCTCTACCTTCACGTCGGCGTCGAGATAGAACTCTTCCCCCAGCGCGTTGGCGGCGTAGTCGCGCACGGCGCTGTCGGTCAGCGGCCCGACGGCGCCGCCGATGCCGAAGACCTTGGTGTCGACACCGAGGCGGTGCAGCGCTTGCCCCAGCTCGAGCCCGATGACGCCAGGGCCGAATACCGCTACGGACTGCGGCAAATCATCCCAGTTGAACAGATCGTCGTTGACGATCAGACGATCGCCCAGTTCGTTCCACGGCGCCGGCCAGCTGGGGCGGGAACCGGTGGCGATCACGATGCGCTGCGCCACGATGCGCGTATGCTCGTCGACCTTCAGCGTGTTGTCGTCGATAAAGCGGGCATAGCCCTGAATTTTATCGCCGGCCGGGATCTCGTCCACGCCTTCCAGCACGAAGCCGACGAAGCGATCGCGTTCGCGTTTGACGCGCGCCATCACTTCGCGCCCGTCGATGCGGGTTGTACCGGTTGGGTGCACGCCAAAGCCCGGCGCGCGTTCGATTTGATGTACCGCTTCGGCAGCGGCTATCAATAATTTGGATGGCATGCAGCCAACGCGCGCACAGGTGGTGCCGTAAGGCCCGCCTTCGATCATCACCACGTTGGGGGTAGACAGTTTGGCCGCGCGATAGGCGCCGAGCCCTGCGGTGCCGCCGCCGATGACCGCAACATCAACGTTCAACAGTTTCATATCCGCTCCTGAAAGGTAAAAAAAGGGCGGGCCGTAGCCCGCCAAAGTTCACGTTGGCTTTGTTATTACTTATTAAGCTGACAGGAAAGTTTCCAGATCGTCGCTGCCGCCGATGTGACGGCCACCGATGAACACTTGCGGCACCGTGGCGCGGCCGCTGACGGCGCGCAGACTGACGGTGGTGGCGTCTTTGCCCAGTACGATCTCTTCATACTGAATGCCGCGCTCTTGCAGCATTTGCTTGGCTTTGGCGCAGAATGGGCAGCCCGGCTTGGTGAACAGGGAGACCGACTCCTGCACTTTGAATTCCGGCGCCAGGTATTTCAGCATGGTGTCGGCGTCGGACACTTCAAACGGGTCGCCCGGCTTGTTCGGTTCGACGAACATTTTCTCGACCACGCCGTCGCGCACCAGCATCGAGTAGCGCCATGAACGCGGGCCAAAGCCCAGATCCGCTTTCTCGACCAGCATGTTCATGCCTTTGGTGAATTCACCGTTGCCGTCCGGCACGAAGGTGATGTTTTCCGCATGCTGATCGGCTTTCCAGGCGTTCATCACGAAGGTATCGTTCACCGAGACGCACAGAATGCCGTCGACGCCGTGCTGCTTGAATACGCTGGACAGTTCGTTGTAGCGCGGCAAATGGCTCGAAGAACAGGTTGGCGTAAATGCGCCCGGCAGCGAGAACACGATAACGGTTTTGTTTTTGAACAGGTCATCAGTGGTCACATCAATCCATTGGTCGCCCTGACGGGTGTGGAAAGTAACCTGAGGAACTTTCTTGCCTTCTTGACTGGTAAACATTGATTAACCCCTTAATTAGCAAAATTAATTTTTAGCATTTAGCGCGATATCGCTTCGTTGGGACACATTATTGTCGCTGGGGGTTGATAGATCTAATCGCTCATTGCTATCTTATCTATCGCCATGAGCTATCATGGAATGGAGGGAAACAATGAATATTCGTGATTTAGAGTATCTGGTCGCCTTGGCCGAGCACCGGCACTTCCGCCGCGCGGCCGATTCATGCCATGTAAGCCAACCCACGCTGAGCGGGCAGATCCGCAAGCTGGAAGACGAGTTGGGCGTCATGCTGCTCGAGCGCACCAGCCGCAAGGTGCTGTTCACCCAGGCGGGTCTGCTGCTGGTGGAGCAGGCGCGTACCGTGCTGCGCGAAGTGAAAGTATTGAAGGAGATGGCCAGCCAGCAGGGCGAAGCCATGTCCGGGCCGCTGCACATCGGCCTGATCCCGACCGTGGGGCCTTATCTGCTGCCGCAGATCATCCCGACGCTGCACAAAACTTTCCCGAAACTGGAAATGTACCTGCACGAAGCGCAAACCCAGCAACTGCTGGCGCAACTCGACAGCGGCAAATTGGACTGCGCCATTCTGGCATTGGTGAAGGAAACCGAGGCGTTTATCGAAGTGCCTCTGTTCGATGAACCGATGAAGCTGGCGGTGTATTCCGATCACCCGTGGGCGCAGCGCGAGCGCGTGGCGATGCCGGATTTGGCGGGAGAGAAGCTGCTGATGCTGGAGGATGGGCACTGCCTGCGCGATCAGGCGATGGGCTTCTGCTTCCAGGCGGGCGCGGACGAAGATACCCACTTCCGCGCCACCAGTCTGGAAACGCTGCGCAATATGGTCGCGGCCGGCAGCGGCATTACCCTGCTGCCGTCACTGGCGGTGCCGCCGCAGCGCGAACGCGACGGCGTCTGCTATCTGGATTGCTACAAGCCGGAACCGAAGCGCACCATCGCGTTGGTGTATCGCCCCGGTTCCCCACTGCGCAGCCGTTATGAGCAGTTGGCCGAAGCGATCCGCGAGCACATGCAGGGCTACATCGACAACGCGTTAAAACAGGCGGTTTAAGCCGTTAAGCGCCGCCACCCGGTAGGCTTCGGCCATGGTCGGATAGTTGAAGGTCGTATTAACGAAATACTCGATAGTATTGCCTTCACCTTTCTGTTCCATGATCGCCTGACCGATGTGGATGATCTCCGCCGCACGCTCGCCGAAGCAGTGGATCCCGAGGATCTGCAGGGTGTCGCGATGGAACAGGATCTTCAGGCTGCCAACGTTCATCCCGGCGATCTGCGCGCGCGCCAGATGCTTGAACTGGGCGCGGCCCACTTCATACGGCACCTTCATCGCCGTCAGTTCCTGCTCGGTTTTGCCGACGGAGCTGATTTCCGGAATGGTGTAGATGCCGGTCGGGATATCTTCGATTAGGTGACCGCTGGCTTCGCCGGAAGCGATCGCCTGCGCGGCGATGCGGCCCTGATCGTAGGCGGCGGAAGCCAGGCTCGGATAGCCGATCACGTCACCGACCGCATAGATGTGCGACAGCGCGGTTTGGTACATGCTGTTCACCTTCAGCAGCCCGCGGCTGTCCGATTCCAGGCCGACGTTTTCCAACCCCAGCGAATCTGTGTTGCCGGTACGGCCGTTGGCGTACAGCAGGCAGTCCGCTTTCACCTTCTTGCCGGACTTCAGGTGCACGATCACGCCGTCTTCGGTGCCTTCAATCTTCTCGAACTCCTCGTTATGGCGGATCACCACGCCGTTGTTCCAGAAGTGGTAAGAGAGCGAATCCGACATCTCCTGATCGAGGAATGCCAGCAGGCGATCGCGGGTGTTGATCAGATCGACCTTGACGTTCAGACCGCGGAAGATAGACGCGTATTCGCAGCCGATCACCCCGGCGCCGTAAATGATCACGTGGCGCGGTTCATGGCTCAGCTCGAGAATGGAGTCGCTGTCATAGATGCGCGGGTGATTGAAATCGACGCTGGCCGGGTGATAAGGGCGCGAGCCGCAGGCGATCACGATGTGGTCGGCGCGGATGGTGTCCTGAGTGCCGTCCATATAGCTGACGCTGACGGTGTTGGCGTCGATGAAGCGCGCGTCGCCGGCGAACAGTTTGCACTGGTTCCGCTCATAGAACCCTTGGCGCATGCGGGTTTGCTGGCTGATGACGTTATCGGCGTGGCGTAAAATGTCAGGGAAGGTCGCGCTGAGCGTGCGCGAGTTGTTGTAAAGCGGGTTCTGGTTGAATTCGATAATGCGGCTGACGGCGTGGCGGAGGGCTTTGGAAGGGATGGTGCCCCAGTGGGTACATCCGCCGCCTACGTTGTTGTACCGTTCGATAACGGCCACGCGGGCGCCCTGTTTCACCAGCCCCATGGCGGCACCTTCACCACCAGGGCCCGAGCCAATCACAATGGCATCAAATTGATAGTGCTGTTGCATGTAGGAGAGACCTGTTTTTTATACAAGATTACAACGGTATCTTAACATCATAGCGCTGCTCACCCAATCACCATTAGGCTTTTTGAGGCAAAGCACAATCGGCTCAGGGCGGAAGTGTGATAGAGCGCGTTAGTATAAATGCTGTTGCAATAAAATTTGCTATATTGCCGAGTCTAGGGCGTTAGACTGAGAGAATGGAACCTATCCGGATATGCATATGGGCGTCAGAGCACAACAAAAAGAACGGACTCGTCGTTCCCTGATCGAAGCCGCATTCAGCCAGCTGAGCGCCGAACGCAGCTTCGCCAGCCTGAGCCTGCGGGAAGTTTCACGCGAGGCGGGCATCGCGCCCACATCGTTTTACCGCCATTTCCGCGATGTGGATGAGCTGGGGCTGACCATGGTGGACGAAAGCGGCCTGATGCTGCGTCAGTTGATGCGCCAGGCGCGCCAACGCATCGCCAAGGGCGGCAGCGTGATCCGCACCTCGGTGTCCACCTTTATGGAATTTATCGGCAACAACCCGAACGCCTTCCGCCTGCTGCTGCGCGAGCGCTCCGGCACGTCGGCGGCATTCCGTGCGGCGGTGGCGCGCGAGATCCAGCATTTCATCGCCGAACTGGCGGACTACCTCGAGTTGGAAAACCACATGCCGCGCAGCTTTACCGAAGCGCAGGCGGAGGCGATGGTCACCATCGTGTTCAGCGCCGGCGCGGAAGCGCTGGATATCGACGTCGAGCAGCGGCAGCAGCTGGAAGAGCGGCTGGTGCTGCAGCTGCGGATGATCTCCAAAGGGGCGTATTACTGGTATCGCCGCGAACAAGAAAAAGCTTCTGTGTCCCACGTATAAAAAAGGTAAAAAATGATGGAAAAACCAGGCCGTGAAAATGGCACCTTACTGCTGGCGTTGATTGCCGGCCTTTCGATCAACGGTTCGTTTGCCGCGCTGTTCAGCTCGGTGGTGCCGTTTTCGATCTTCCCGCTGATTGCGTTGGTGCTGGCGGTGTACTGCCTGCATCAGCGTTACCTGAACCGCGCTATGCCGGACGGCATGCCGAAGCTGGCGGCGGCCTGTTTCCTGCTGGGGCTGCTGATGTACAGCGCCATCGTGCGCGCCGAATACCCGCAGATCGGTTCCAACTTCCTGCCGTCGGTGATCTGCGTGGCGTTGGTGCTGTGGATCGGGATGAAACTGAAGGCGCGCAAGGCGCCGGATGCGCCGACTCAAGAGTCGTAATGAAACGGGGCGCCATGATGGCGCCCCTGTCGTATCAGCGGTGCTTTTCCAGCAGCACGCCGCATTCCATGTGATGGGTATACGGGAACTGATCGAACAGCGCCAGGCGGCTGACCCGGTGCGTGGCCTGCAGCGTTTCCAGGTTGGCGCACAGCGTTTCCGGATTGCATGAGATATACAGAATGCGCGGGTAGGCCTGCACCATCTTCACCGTTTCCTCGTCCAGCCCGCTGCGCGGCGGATCGACGAAAATCGTCTCGCAGTTGTAGCCGCTCAGATCGATGCCTTTCAATCGGTTGAATTCGCGCACCCCGTTCATCGCCTGAGTGAAGTCTTCCGCCGCCATGCGGATGATCTGCACATTGTCGATATGGTTGGCAGCGATGTTGTATTGCGCCGCCGCCACCGACGGTTTGGCGATCTCGGTCGCCAGCACGCGCTCGAAATTGCGCGCCAGCGCCAGCGAGAAGTTGCCGTTGCCGCAATACAGCTCCAGCAAATCGCCTTTGGAACCGGCGGTCACCGCCAGCGCCCATTCCAGCATCTGCACGTTCATGGCCGCGTTGGGCTGAGTAAAGCTGTTTTCCACCTGGCGGTAGATCATGTCGCGGCCGGCGACCGGCAGTACTTCGTCAACATAATCCTGGTCGAGCATGATTTTGGTCTTCGACGCCCGGCCGATCAGCTGCAGGTCGAAACCCTGCGCGCGCAGATCGTCACGCAGCTGCTCGGCGCGCCGTTGCCAAACGTCATCCAGCTTGCGGTGGTACAGCAGCGAGGCGATGATTTTGCCGCTTTGCGTCGACAGATAATCGATCTGGAACAGCTTGTGACGCAGGATCGGTTCCGGTTTCAGCGCGGCGATCAGGGCGCTCATCAGGCGGTTGATCAGTTCGCTGGCGGCCGGGAAACGATCGACGCGAATACGCTGCTTGGTCTGCTGATCGAACATGATGTGGTACATGTCGTCCGCGTCGTGCCAGATGCGGAATTCGGCGCGCATGCGGTAGTGGTCGACTGGCGAGCGGAACACTTCCGGCTCGGGCGCCGCGAACGGTGACATCAACGTCTTCAGGCGGGCGACTTTCTCCGCCAGTTGGTCATCGTAACGTTCAATAGGCAAATTCTCGGGCGTCATGTGTGTCTTCTCGTCAGGCAAATTTGATCAGCGGGGATTGTAGGGAATCAGCCCGTGAAGTCCAGTTTTGTCGCGTTTATTATTTGTAACATTAGTAGCAGTCTAGACATCTATTTTCATTGATCGTAGCATTGCCGTCCGGCCTCAAGCAGCGAGTGAAAAGGGAATCCGGTGTGAATCCGGAGCTGACGCGCAGCGGTAAGGGGAAGTCACGGCGATAGCGTTTCGACGCAGACACTGTCCATTGCAGGATGGGAAGTCATCGCCCGTTGCCGGTCGCGCCCCGCGGCCTGCAAATCCCAAGCCCGAAGACCTGCCGGTGTTACGTCGCAATGTCCGTGGCCGTCGCGAACTATCGGCCATGATCCTGCGGCATCCGCCAATTAAGTTTGGATGCTTTTCTCATGACAATTACAAAAAATACGCTGCTGGCGGTGGTTTCCTCCGTCACGGCTTTTTCTGGATGGGCGCAAGACAACACCACAACCACGAATGGCGATAACCTGGTGGTGACCGCCAACCGTTTCCCGCAGCCGGTTTCTTCCGTGCTGGCGCCGACTTCCATCGTCACCCGCAACGATATCGATCGCTGGCAGGCCAAGAGCCTGACCGACGTGATGCGCCGCCTGCCGGGCGTGGATGTTGGCCAGAACGGCGGGCTGGGGCAAAAGAGCTCGCTGTTTATTCGCGGCACCAACTCCAGCCACGTGCTGGTGCTAATTGACGGCATTCGCCTTAATCAGGCGGGCGTCAGCGGCTCTTCCGATCTTAGCCAAATCCCAATTTCGCTGGTGCAGAAAGTCGAATACATCCGCGGCCCGCGCTCGGCGGTGTACGGCTCCGACGCCATCGGCGGCGTGGTCAACATCATTACCACCCGCGAAAAGAACGGCACGACGCTTTCCGCCGGCCTCGGCTCCAACGGCTATCAATCCTATGACGCGTCGACCCAACAGCAGCTGGGCGACAGCACCGTGGCGACGGTGGCGGGCGACTACACCTATACCAAAGGGTATGACGTGGTGGCCTATGGCAGTACCGGTATGCAAAGCCAGCAGGATCGCGATGGCTTTATGAGTAAATCGCTGTATGGTGCGCTTGAGCATCAGTTCAGCGAATCGGTCAGCGGTTTTGTACGTGGGTATGGCTACGACAACCGCACGGCGTACGATAGTTACTATTCCTCTCCGGCCAGCTCTCTGCTAGATACTCGCAAGCTGTACAGCCAAACCTGGGATACCGGATTGCGTTATAAAGAAGGCATTTACGCAACACAATTGACCGGCAGCTACAGCCATAGCAAGGATTACGATTACGATCCTCGCCGCGGTATGCATGACAGCTCGGCCAGCCTGGTGGATTCCGAACAGTACAACCTGCAGTGGGGCAATACGCTGCAGGTTGGACAGGGTACCGTAAGCTCTGGCGTCGACTGGCAGCAACAGAAAATCAAACCGGACTCCACCACCGTAAAGGGTGAAAAAAGCCAACGTGATGCAGGCATCTATCTGACCGCGCAGCAACTGGTTGGCCCGGTGACGCTGGAAGGCGCGGTTCGGGGTGACGATCATTCCGAGTTTGGCTGGCACGGCACCTGGCAAACCAGCGCGGCCTGGGAGTTCGTCGAGGGATACCGTTTTATCGCGTCGTATGGCACGGCGTTCAAAGCACCCAATATGGGCCAGCTATACGGCAACTTTGGCAATAACACCGATCTGAAGCCGGAAGAAAGCAAGCAGTGGGAAGGCGGTTTTGAAGGGCTGACCGGGCCGGTGACCTGGCGCATCTCCGGTTATCGCAACGACATCGACAATTTGATCGATTCGACGGGGGAAACCAACTACGTCTACTACAACGTGGGTAAGGCCACCATCAAAGGGATTGAAGCGACGGCGTCTTTTGATACCGGCCCGCTGACGCACCAGATTGGTTACGATTATGTCGATCCGCGTAACGCAAAAACTCACGAAGTGCTGCTGCGCCGCGCCAAACAGCAGGTGAAATATGAGCTGGACTGGCAGCTGTATGACTTTGACTGGGCGGTGACTTATCAATATCTGGGTCAACGTTATGACAAGGACTACAGTACCTATCCGGAGCAGAGCGTGAAACTCGGCGGCGTGAGCCTGTGGGATCTCGCAGTTTCGTATCCGGTCACATCTCATCTGACAGTTCGTGGTAGAATTGCCAACCTGTTTGATAAAGATTATGAGACGGCCTATGGCTACGCTACTCCAGGAAGAGAATACTACCTCACTGGAAGCTATACCTTCTAACAGCACCGCCACACCTCGCCCGACGGTGCTGGTTTTCGATTCCGGCGTCGGCGGGCTGTCGGTATATCAGGAGATTCGGCAGTTGCTGCCGGATCTCCACTATATATACGCTTTCGATAACGTGGCGTTCCCCTACGGTGAGAAGTCCGAAGAGTTTATCGTTGAGCGTGTGGTGGAGATTGTCGGCGCAGTGCAGCAGCGGCATCCTTTGGCGATTGTCGTCATTGCCTGCAACACCGCCAGCACCGTTTCCTTGCCGGCCCTGCGCGAGCGTTTCAGCTTCCCGGTCGTGGGCGTGGTGCCCGCCATCAAGCCTGCCGCCCGTCTTACCGTTAACGGCATCGTCGGCCTGTTGGCGACCCGCGGCACCGTACAACGCAGCTACACCCACGAACTGATTTCCCGTTTCGCTACCGACTGCAAGATTGAACTGCTGGGCTCTTCAGAGCTGGTGGAGTTGGCGGAGGCTAAGCTGCACGGCGAAGCCGTGCCGTTGCCGGTACTGAAGAAGATCCTGCATCCGTGGCTGAGCATGCGCGAGCCGCCGGATACCGTCGTGCTGGGCTGCACCCATTTCCCTCTATTAGCTGAAGAGCTGATGCAGGTGTTGCCGGAAGGCACCCGGCTGGTGGATTCCGGCGCGGCGATTGCCCGTCGTACCGCCTGGCTCATCTCGACGCAGGAAAATCTGGTCTCGAGCCAGGAAGAGAATCTGGCCTATTGCATGGCGTTGAATGAAGATACTGACGCTTTATTGCCCGTTTTGCAGAGCTACGGCTTTAAATCGTTGAAAAAACTGCCGCTTTAACGGTGTTTTGGTTAAACATTCAACGGTCGGAAAAAATATTGAAAATAGGGGTTGCGGCCTGCCGAGAACTCCCTATAATGCGCCTCCACTGACCGGGAACAACGACTGACAAGCCGCCGGGTCAGCGAGAAGATAGCGAAATAAACGCTTGACTCTCCGGGCTAAAAGCGTAATATACGCAGCCCGCGCCGATGAGTTTCTCGGCACTGCTCTTTAACAATTTATCAGACAATCTGTGTGGGCACTCCACAAG
>NZ_JBJNLI010000007.1:0-245471 GCF_052169135.1 Serratia sp. CY32780 | reverse complement strand
CACGGCGCCGCGCTGGGCGCCGCCGAAGTGGCCGCCACCCGCGAAGCGCTGGGCTGGAAATACGCCGCCTTTGAAATCCCGCAGGACATCTACGCCCAGTGGGACGCCAAGGAAGCCGGCCAGGCCAAAGAAGCGGCCTGGAACGACAAATTCGCCGCCTACGCCAGGGCCTTCCCGGAGCAGGCCGCCGAGTTCAAGCGCCGCATGAACGGCGAGCTGCCGGCCGACTGGAAAGCCGACGCCAAGGCGTTCATTGAAAAACTGCAGGCCAACCCGGCCAACATCGCCAGCCGCAAGGCGTCGCAGAACGCGCTGGAAGCGTTCGGCAAGGTGCTGCCGGAGTTCCTGGGCGGCTCCGCCGACCTGGCGCCGAGCAACCTGACCATGTGGTCAGGCTCGAAAGCGCTGAACGTTGACCCGGCGGGCAACTACATTCATTACGGCGTGCGCGAGTTCGGCATGACCGCCATCACCAACGGCATCGCGCTGCACGGCGGCTTCCTGCCGTACTCGGCGACCTTCCTGATGTTCGTGGAATACGCCCGCAACGCGGTGCGCATGGCGGCGCTGATGAAGCTGCGCAACGTGTTCGTCTACACCCACGACTCCATCGGTCTGGGTGAAGACGGCCCGACCCACCAGCCGGTGGAGCAGCTGGCGAGCCTGCGCGTGACCCCGAACATGAGCACCTGGCGCCCGTGTGACCAGGTGGAATCGGCAGTGGCGTGGCAGTACGGCATCGAGCGCAACGACGGCCCGACCACGCTGGTGTTCTCGCGCCAGAACCTGACCCAGCAGCCACGCACCGCAGAGCAGCTGGCGAACGTGTACCGCGGCGGCTACGTGCTGAAAGACTGCGCGGGCACACCGGACGTTATCCTGATTGCCACCGGCTCCGAAGTGGGCATCACGGTGGAAGCGGCGGACAAGCTGACCGCGGCGGGCCGCAAGGTGCGCGTGGTGTCGATGCCGTCGACCGACGCGTTCGACAAGCAGGATGCGGCGTACCGCGAGTCGGTGCTGCCGGCGGCGGTGACGGCGCGCGTGGCGGTGGAAGCGGGTATCGCGGACTACTGGTACAAGTACGTGGGGCTGAACGGCGCCATCGTGGGCATGACCACCTTCGGTGAGTCGGCGCCGGCGGAGCAGCTGTTCGCCGAGTTCGGCTTCACCGTGGACAACGTGGTGGCCAAGGCGCAGGCGCTGCTGAAGTAAGCGGCCTGGCGCCAGCCAATAAGAAAGCCGGTCATCGTGACCGGCTTTTTTTATGGGCGTGACCCGCGGTTACGACGCGGCGTTGGCGCTTTCGACGCTGCGCAACCGGTCGTAAGCCGCCGCCAGCAACAGCACCAGCAGCGTAGGCTGCAGCCAGACCAGACCCTGTTCGGCCAGCGGCAGCTTATCGAACCAGTCGGGCAGCAGGCCGCTGAAGCTGGAGGCCTTCAGGCCGTCGGCGAGGCCAAACACCAGGCTGGTGGCGATCACCGGCGCGAAGACGCGCTTGGCGCTGCACCAGCGGTTCTGGCTGAAGCTGAGTAACACCAGCGCGATGCAGGGCGGATAGATCGCCGTCAGCACCGGCAGCGAGACGCGGATCAGATTGGCCAGCCCCATGTTGGAGACCAGCATGGCGAAGAGGGCTAGGATGACCACCAGCGCGCGGTAAGAGAGCGGCAGGTAGCGGGAGAAGAAGTCCGCGCAGGCGCAGGTCATGCCGACCGCCGTCACCAGGCAGGCGATGAACATCAGCACCGCCATAAAGATGCTGCCCAGATCGCCGAAGGTGTGCTGCACATAGGCGTGCAGGATCGCCGCGCCATCCTGAGCGCCACTCTCGACCAGGCCGCCGCTGCCGGCGCCGAGCTTGAACATGCAGATATAGACCAGCGTCAGGCCGACGCCGGCGATCAGGCTGGCCCACAGGGTGTAGCGCAGCAGCAGGCCGCTGTCGCTGACGCCGCGCGAGCGGGCGGCGGTAACGATAATCGAGCCGAACATCAGCGCCGACAGCGTGTCCATGGTTTGATACCCCTGCACGAAACCGGTGGAAAACGCCGC
Source organism: Serratia sp. CY32780 (assembly GCF_052169135.1). Classification (NCBI taxonomy): domain Bacteria; kingdom Pseudomonadati; phylum Pseudomonadota; class Gammaproteobacteria; order Enterobacterales; family Yersiniaceae; genus Serratia; species Serratia sp. CY32780. The sequence goes on along the minus strand of NZ_JBJNLI010000007.1, from coordinate 243,413 downwards.
TGCCTGATAGCTGCCGACGGCGGAGATCGGCGCACCGGCGGGCCAAACCAGGGCGGCGATGCCGAGTGCGGCCAGCGCCAGAATTTTCAGCGGCGCCAGAATATGGCCGACGTTATCGAGCAAGCGGCCGGGATACAGCGACACGATCATCGCCAGGGTAAAGAACAGCAGGCTGTAGATGAACTGCGGCAGGGCGCCGTCGCCGGTGAAGGGCGCGATGCCGAGGGCGAAAGAGACATTGGCGGTTCGCGGCGTGGCGAACAGTGGGCCGAGCGCAAGATAGCAGACGGTCGCCAACAGCAGGCCGGCGGTGCGGCCGATGGGGCCGGTCAGCAGGCTGATGCTGCCGCCGACGCGCGCCAGCGCGATCACGGCGATCACCGGCAGGGCGACGGCGGTCACCATAAACCCGAGGGCGGCCGGCCACAGATGTTCACCGGACTGCAGTCCCACCAGCGGCGGGAAAATGATGTTGCCGGCGCCGACAAACAGGGCGAAGGTCATAAAGCCCAGGGCGATAATGTCTTTCGGGGATAAATTCTTGGTCATAACGGTATGGCACTGCCTGTATTCATGAAATAAACGGCCTGGCTGCGGATGGATAACCGCAGAAGGGCAGGCGCAGGGGGCCGCGAGCGCCCGCAAAATTTTCGTCCGGCAGGATATAATAATTCGGCGACAAAAACCTGATTAATCCAGCGCTGTTTATCCTGGCGTGAACCGGCCGCACAGAGGGATCATGGCGGCCGGCCCGGCAGGGCTTTAGCTCGCGCGCGCCACCATGTCTATCGACAGCGGGATTTCGATATGCGGTTTGAAAGAGTCATAGGCGAAAGAGACATGGCCGTCTTCGACCGGTTTGCGGGTGAAAAAGATCGGCATATTGCGGGTTGAATGCCGGCGTTTGTCCTGAAGTTTCCAAGATCGCCATCGTACAGCGAATTCGCCTGCTGCGGCGCTCTCGCCTGGCCGAATAGTCTGCAACAGAAAGTGCCGTAAAGCCCGCGCTGCCGGGCTTTTTCGTTGGCTAAAAAACGCCCAATCTCACAAAACCGAAAGATAACAAAGCAACGCCGTTGCCTCGTTGCAGTTATTAACTATATGTTAATTTTTGGTTTATTAAATGTGATCAGGGGATGGATGATGATGAAAAAAATCAGCGCGACCGTAGCTGCAATCACCTTACTGGGCTCCGTTTCCGCCTATGCGGCCTTCCCGGCGGGCTACCCCGCCGACTATCAGAAATGGGTCGACGGCGCGAAGAAAGAAGGCAAGGTGGTGATTTACTCGACCACCGACACCAAGGCGGCGGCGCCGCTGATCCAGGGGTTCGAGGCGTTGTACCCGGGCATCAAGGTGGAATACAACGACATGAACAGCACCGAACTCTATAACCGCTTCATCAGCGAGCAGGCGGCCGGCGGCACCAGCGGCGACGTGGTGTGGAGCTCGTCGATGGACACCATTTTGAAACTGGCGGGCGATTACGCGCAGGAGTATACCTCCCCTGAGCAGGCCCAGCTGCCGAAATGGGCGGTATGGCAAGATAAAGTGTATGGCACCACCTATGAGCCGGTGGTGTTTATCTATAACAAACGCCTGATCCCGCAAGGCGATGTGCCGGATTCGCACGCGGCGCTGGCCAAGCTGATCGCCGGCCAGACGGACAAATTCAAGAAGAAAGTCACCACGTACGACATCGAAAAATCCGGCGTCGGCTTCATGCTGTCGGTGCAGGACTTCAAGGCCGATCCCAACTACTTCAAAACGCTGGCCGACGTGGCCAAGGGCGGGTTGGCGGTGCAATCCTCCACCGGCACCATGATGGAGCGCGTCTCCTCCGGTGAAAACCTGATCGGCTTCAATATCCTCGGTTCGTACGCCGAGGCCCGCGCCAAAAGCGACCCGTCGCTCGGCATCGTCTATCCGAAAGACTATACCCTGGTGCTGTCGCGCGTGAGCTTCATCAGCAAAGAGGCCGGCAACCCTAACGCCGCCAAGCTGTGGTTCGACTACGTGCTGTCGGAGAAAGGGCAAAGTATTCTCGCCAATCAGGCGGATATCCCCTCGATCCGCAACGACATCGAAGGCAAGAACGACATCGACGGCATGACCAAGCTGTTGGGTAACGCGCTCAAGCCGATCCCGGTCGACGACAGCCTGCTGGAATATCTGCAGCCGGCCAAACGCCTCGACTACATCAAACAGTGGCGCGCCGCCGCGGCGAAATAACAGGGACTGCATTCGGACGCGCGCCTGCCTTAGAGGCGCGCGCCCTTTGGTCGTCGTTTACAACCATAGGGAGCATTTATGCAAGCATGGCGCAGAAAGTGGCAGAGCCTGCCGCGCGGCCTGGTGGTGTTGATAACCGCGCTGGTTATCTATGTCCCCCTGTCGTTTATCATCATTCAAAGCTTCCTCTCGGCACCGTTTTTCTCTCCCTCCAAGGTCTTCAGCCTGGAGGCCTTCGAGTTCATCTTTACCGATCCTGATTTCTACAAGGCGCTGAAGAGCGGCTTTATTCTGGCATTCGGCCTGGTGATCATCGCCATCCCCCTCGGTGGCATTTTGGCCTTCCTGATGGTGCGCACCGATCTGCCGGGGCGGCGGATCATCGAGCCGCTGATTCTGGTGCCGATCTTCGTGTCGCCGATGGTGCTGGGCTTCGGCTACGTGGTGGCGGCGGGGCCGGTGGGCTTCTTCTCGCTGTGGGCGCAGGCGCTGCTGGGCTTCGTGCCGTGGAACATCTATTCGATGGCCAGCATCGTGGTGATAGCCGGATTGACGCACGTGCCCCACGCGTATCTGTACATCTCCTCGGCGCTGCGCAGCGTGGGCTCCGACGTTGAAGAAGCGGCGCGCACCGCCGGCGCCACGCCGCTGCAGGTGATGACCGCCGTCAGCCTGCCGATGGTGCGGCCGTCTATCCTGTACGCCGGGGTGCTGCTGTTCTTCCTCGGGCTGGAAGTGTTCGGCCTGATGCTGGTGCTGGGGGATCCGGAGGGCAATCTGGTGCTGGCGACCTACCTGTACCAGTTGACCAACAAGCTGGGCACGCCGTCTTACCACCTGATGGCGGCGGTGGCGGTGGTGCTGATCTGCATCACCATTCCGCTGGTGATGCTGCAGCGCCGGCTGATGCGCACCGCCAACCGCTTCGTTACCGTCAAGGGCAAAGCCTCGCAGGCCCGTGCGCTGCCGCTGGGCAAATGGCGCTGGGTGGCCGGCGCGGTGGTGGTGTTCTGGCTGACCGTGACCATCGGCGTGCCGCTGATAGGCGTGGTGCTGCGCGCCTTTATCTCCAACTGGGGCGTGGGCGTGTCTGTTTGGGACGAGCTGTCGATCAACACCTTCCGCACCATCTGGGCGCAACCCAACCTGCTGCGCGCCATCGTCAACTCAATGGCGATTGGGGTGATCGGCGGGGCGCTGGCGGTGGCGTGCTACCTGTTCATCGGCATCGCCATGCACCGCAAGCCGGATGGCGCCACGCGCTTCCTCGACTACAGCGTGCTGGTGCCGCGCGCGGTGCCGGGGCTGCTGGCCGGTCTGGCGTTCCTGTGGGTGTTTCTGTTCCTGCCGATGTGGTTGGACAAATCGCTCAAGGAGGGCTGGCTGTCGGCGCTGCCGATGGCCGAGTGGCTGCGTGCTAACTGGATTGTCTGGCTGCGTTCGCTGCGCAGCACCATCTTCAGCGTCTGGCTGGCGTACACCGTGGTGTGGATGGCTTACGGCCTGCGGCTGATCTCTTCCACGCTGCTGCAGGTGGGGCCGGAACTGGAGGAGGCGGCGCGCAGCGCCGGCGCCAGCCGTGGCCAGATCACCCGCCACGTCACCATTCCGCTGTCGCGCTACGGCCTGATCGGCTCCTGGCTGCTGATGTTCCTGATTTTTGAACGCGAATATTCTACCGGGGTGTATCTGCTGTCTCCGGGCACGGAAACCATCGGCTCGATGCTGGTTTCCCTGTGGGCCGCGGGCGCTATCGATATCGTCGCCGCGCTGTCGTTCATCAATATCCTGCTGGTGGTGCTGGGGCTGGGGATTGCCTTGCGCTTTGGAGTGAAATTACATGATTGAACTTTCGGTAGAGAATCTGCATTTGACCTATGGCGACAACCCGGTGTTGAAAGGGGTGTCGATGGATCTGAAACGGGGCGAAGTGGTCTCGCTGCTGGGGCCGTCGGGCAGCGGCAAAACCACGCTGCTGCGGGCGGTGGCCGGGCTGGAGAAACCGAGCCAGGGGCGGATCGTCATCGGCAATAACGCGGTGTACAACGGCAGCGCGCGCAGCGAAATTCCAGCCGAAGAGCGCAATCTGGGGCTGGTGTTTCAGTCCTACGCGCTGTGGCCGCATAAAACGGTGTTTGAGAACGTCGCTTACCCGCTGAAGCTGCGTAAGATCGCCTCGGCGGAAATCACCCAGCGGGTGCAGGCGGTGCTGGATCAGCTCGGGTTGGGGCATCTGGCCAAGCGCCATCCGCACCAGCTTTCCGGCGGCCAGCAGCAGCGCGTGGCGATCGGACGGGCGCTGGTCTACAACCCGCCGGTGATCCTGCTGGACGAGCCGCTGTCCAACCTTGACGCCAAGCTGCGCGAAGAGGCGCGGGTATTCCTGCGCGAGTTGATCATCAAGCTTGGCCTGTCGGCTCTGATGGTGACCCACGATCAGAACGAGGCGATGGCCATCTCCGATCGCATCCTGCTGCTCAATAACGGCAAAATCGAACAGCAGGGCACGCCGCAGGAGATGTACGGTTCGCCCACCACGCTGTTCACCGCCGAGTTCATGGGCAGCAACAACCGCTTGCCGGGCAAGGTTGTCGCGCTGGAAGGCGACCGGGCGCGCATCGAAGGCAAGGATTGGGCGCTGTGGGGCAAAGCGGGCGAAGGCGTGCAGGTCGGCCAGGAGGGCTCGGCGGTGATCCGCGTGGAGCGCGTGCGGTTGGGCGAAGATCCGCAGGGCAACCAGCTTGAGCTGCCGCTGCTGGCCAGCATGTATCTCGGCGATCGCTGGGAATACCTGTTCCGCACCGTGGCCGAGGATTTCGTGGTGCGCGCCTATGGCCACGAAGCGCGCGATCGGGCGCTGTGCCGGCTCTCCCTGCCGGCCGAACATCTGTGGATATTCCCGAAAGCCTAATCAGGACGCCCGCAGGCGCGGGCGTTCCGTTTACAGAGTTAAACCGCTAGCGGCGATCTTTTCCGGGCGGTGTACGTTTCCCGGCTGGCAACGTCGGCGAAAGTGCGGGTGACGGTCGAATTTTTGCGCGACTATTTCCGCGAGCACTACGGCGAAACGGGGCCAGCGAGTGAAAATCCGCCGCGGCCTTGAGGCCAAAAATGTGCGCCAGATCATCTTATGCTCGTAAAACTCCCCTCCGTTACTTGTGGAACTGTTGCACCTGTTCCTTTTGCCAAAACTTTGGTTTATGCTCAGCTGAAGCGTTTCAGTTGAAGCACTCTTCGACAGAAATGCCGATGTGACGGCGGCGAAAAGCCGCTGAAGCGCGGGAATAATGCAAACGCGGCGATTCACAGCGGGCGGTGCGATCCACTACTCTATGCGGGTTAGTGAGACAACCAGTCAGCGCCGGCCCGGCGCCGGTGAGTCAGCCCGGCGGGACGGCCCTTTTTCAGGAGCAGCATGACCATCCGCATAGCGATAAACGGCTTTGGCCGCATCGGCCGCAGCGTATTGCGCGCACTGTACGAATCGGGACGACGGGCGGAAATCTCCGTGGTGGCGATCAACGAGCTGGCGAACGCCGAGGGCATGGCTCATCTGCTGAAGTACGATTCCAGCCACGGCCGCTTCGCCTGGGATGTGCGGCAAGAGTGCGACACGCTGAGCGTCGGGGACGACGCGATTCGCCTGTTGCATCAGCCGGCGGTGGAGCAGTTGCCCTGGGGCGAGCTGGGCGTCGACGTGGTGCTGGACTGCAGCGGCGTGTACGGCAGCCGGGCGGATGGCGAAGCCCATCTGGCGGCGGGGGCGAAGAAAGTGCTGTTCGCCCATCCGGGCGGCAACGATCTGGACGCCACCATCGTGTTCGGCGTCAACCATCAGACGCTGCTGGCGGAACATCGCATCGTGTCCAACGCCTCGTGCACCACCAACTGCATTATTCCGGTGATCAAGCTGCTGGACGACGCCTACAGCATCGAATCCGGCACCGTGACCACCATTCACTCGGCGATGAACGATCAGCCGGTGATCGACGCGTATCACGCGGATTTGCGGCGCACCCGCGCGGCGAGCCAGTCGATCATTCCGGTCGACACCAAGCTGGCCGCGGGCATCACCCGTATCTTCCCGCAGTTTTGCGATCGCTTCGAGGCGATCTCGGTGCGCGTGCCGACCATCAACGTGACGGCTATCGATCTCAGCGTCAGCGTGAGCGCCGCGGTGAAGGTGGCGGAGGTCAACCAGCTGTTGCAAAAGGCCGCACGGGAATCATTTCGTGGTATAGTTGACTACACGGAATTACCATTGGTCTCGATCGATTTTAACCATGACCCGCACAGCGCTATCGTCGACGGTACGCAGACCCGGGTCAGCGGGCAGCACCTGATAAAGACCTTGGTCTGGTGCGACAATGAATGGGGCTTTGCCAATCGGATGTTGGATACAACACGGGCAATGGCCGCCAGCGGTTTCTAGTACGGCGGCGCCGGCGTGATTGGCGCGCTGCTCAGGCAATTTTATAGAGATTCAATAAAGAGGGTTCACCATGTCTGTAATTAAGATGACCGATCTGGATCTGGCGGGTAAACGCGTACTGATCCGCTCCGATCTGAACGTGCCGGTAAAAGACGGTAAAGTGACTTCCGACGCGCGTATCCGCGCTTCCCTGCCGACTATCGAAGCTGCGCTGAAGCAAGGCGCCCGCGTGATGGTAACCTCCCACCTGGGTCGTCCTACCGAAGGCGAGTACAACGAAGAATTCTCCCTGCTGCCTGTTGTTAACTACCTGAAAGATCACCTGAAATCCCCAGTGCGTCTGGCGAAGGATTATCTGGATGGCGTCGACGTCGCCGAAGGCGAACTGGTGGTGCTGGAAAACGTCCGTTTCAACAAGGGCGAGAAGAAAGACGACGAAACCCTGTCCAAGAAATACGCGGCGCTGTGCGACGTGTACGTAATGGACGCGTTCGGCACCGCGCACCGCGCGCAGGCTTCCACCCACGGCGTGGGCAAGTTCGCGCCTGTCGCCTGTGCCGGCCCGCTGCTGTCCGCCGAGCTGGAAGCGCTGGGCAAGGCCCTGGGCAACCCGGCCCGTCCGATGGTTGCCATCGTGGGCGGTTCTAAAGTCTCCACCAAACTGACCGTGCTGGATTCCCTGTCCAAAATCGCCGATCAGCTGATCGTCGGCGGCGGCATCGCCAACACCTTCGTGGCGGCGCAGGGCAACAACGTGGGCCAGTCCCTGTACGAACCTGACCTGATCCCGAACGCGCAGAAACTGCTGGAAACCTGCGACATCCCGGTTCCGACCGACGTGCGCGTAGCGACCGAGTTCTCCGAAACCGCGACCGCGACCGTGAAGCAGGCCAACGAGATCCAGGACAACGAGCAAATTCTGGATATGGGCGACGTCTCTGCCGAGCGTCTGGCCGTTATCCTGAAGAACGCCAAGACCATTCTGTGGAATGGCCCGGTTGGCGTATTCGAGTTCCCTAACTTCCGTAAGGGCACCGAAATTGTCGCCCGCGCGATCGCCGATAGCGACGCTTTCTCTATCGCTGGCGGCGGCGACACTCTGGCAGCCATCGATCTGTTCGGTATCGCTGACAAAATTTCCTACATCTCCACCGGCGGTGGCGCATTCCTGGAATTCGTTGAAGGGAAACCGCTGCCTGCAGTCGTGATGCTGGAAGAGCGCGCTAAGCAGTAATTCAGACAACGGGAGGCGAAAGCCGCCCGTTTGTTTTATACCGCGCGGCTCACGCTGCGCGGCGTGAAAACATCGATTTACATCCATCTACGGCCGACGAAACAGGACAAAGTAACATGTCTAAAATTTTTGATTTCGTAAAACCGGGTGTCATCACGGGTGATGACGTTCAGAAAGTCTTCGCAGTTGCTAAAGAGAACAACTTTGCGCTGCCAGCGGTAAACTGCGTGGGTACCGACTCCATTAACGCAGTGCTGGAAGCCGCGGCTAAAGTGCGCGCGCCGGTCATCGTTCAGTTCTCCAACGGCGGCGCCGCGTTCATCGCCGGCAAAGGCGTGAAGACCGATGTGCCTCAGGGCGCAGCGATTCTGGGTGCCATCTCCGGCGCACACCACGTTCACCAGATGGCTGAACACTACGGCGTGCCGGTGATCCTGCACACCGACCACTGCGCGAAGAAACTGCTGCCATGGCTGGACGGCCTGCTGGACGCTGGCGAGAAGCACTTCGCCGCTACCGGCAAACCGCTGTTCTCTTCTCACATGATCGATCTGTCTGAAGAGTCTCTGGAAGAAAACATCGAGATCTGCAGTGCCTACCTGAAGCGCATGGCCAAAATCGGCATGACGCTGGAAATCGAACTGGGCTGCACCGGCGGTGAAGAAGATGGCGTGGACAACAGCCATATGGACGCTTCCGCACTGTACACCCAGCCGGAAGACGTGGCTTACGCGTATGAAAAACTGAACGCCATCAGCCCGCGCTTCACCATCGCTGCCTCCTTCGGTAACGTGCACGGCGTGTACAAGCCAGGCAACGTCAAGCTGACCCCGACCATCCTGCGTGATTCTCAGGACTATGTGTCCAAGAAATTCAACCTGCCGCACAACAGCCTGAACTTCGTGTTCCACGGCGGTTCCGGGTCTACCGACGCAGAGATCAAAGAGTCTGTGGGTTACGGCGTGATCAAGATGAACATCGACACCGACACCCAATGGGCGACCTGGGACGGCATCCTGCAGTACTACAAAGCGAACGAAGCTTACCTGCAGGGTCAGTTGGGCAACCCGAAAGGCGCCGATCAGCCGAACAAGAAATACTACGATCCACGCGTATGGCTGCGCGCAGCGCAGACCAGCATGGTGACGCGTCTGGAGCAGGCCTTCAAAGATCTGAACGCGGTAGACGTCCTGTAATCTTCGGCACCTGTTGCACGATGCAAAAGGCTCCCTGCGGGGAGCCTTTTTCGTTTTCAGCCCAGCAGGCCGGCCCCGACGTTGATAGACAGGCCCAGGATCAGCATGTTGAACACGAACGAAATAACCGACTGTACGAGCGCGATTTTACGCACCTCCGCGGCGCCGACCGCCACGTCGGCGGTTTGCGACGCGACCGCGATGGTGAAAGAGAAGTAGGCGAAGTCCAGATAGGTCGGCTCGGTGAGATTGCCGGGGAACAGCAGCGGCAAAGGCTCCTGCTGCGCACCCTGGCGATAAAATTGATGGGCGTAGTGCATGGTGAAGGCGGTCGGCAGCAGCAGCCAGGAGACCGCCAGCGTTCCGCCGGTTAACGCCAGATGCAGGGTTTTCAGCGAGTCGCTGGCCTGTTTGGCGCTGCTCAATTCGAACAGGATTGCCAGAATGCTCACCAGACAACCGAAACTGACCAGCGCCAACACCGTGCTGGCGCTTTCATCCTGTCGCCGGGCGATCTGGCGAATGTGCTGCGGCGTGCTGACCAGCATCAGCCGCCAGAGAAACAGCAGATAGAGCCAGGCCAGCGTATTCCAGCCGATCATCAAGCGCTGCAGCAACGAGAGCTGGGCGGGCAGCAGCAGAAAGCACAACAGCCCGGCGCCGACGGAAAACAGCAGCCTGGGCCGCACTTGCCAATAATGTTTGAGCGAAGAGCGAATGTGCATGAAGAACGGATCCCTTATCGTGAAATGGCCAACGCGCTGTTTTCAGCATAGAAGAAGCGGCGAGCGGTTTCGGCTATTTTTAACGCTGACGGTTGGCATGAGCCTTTAATGTTGGTTACCCTTAGGCGGTGGTTTCCGACTGGCTGCCGAGGCCAGTGTATTTTTGCGAGTTTCTCCCGTTAGGGACTGAGTTAGGACGACACGAATGAAAGATTTGAATGTAGTAGACGGCATCAACGGTGCCGGCAACTGGTTGGTGAAGAACCAGGATCTGTTGATCCAGTACGCGGTGAATATCGTCGCCGCCATCGTTATCCTGATCATCGGTTCGATCGTGGCTCGCGTGGTCGGCAATGCGCTGAACCGCGTGATGAAGCTGCGCGGCATCGACGCCACGGTGGCAGACTTCCTGGCGGCGATCGTGCGCTACGGCGTGCTGGCGTTCACCTTCATCGCCGTGCTGGGGCGTGTCGGCGTGCAGACCACCTCGGTGATCGCCGTGCTGGGCGCCGCCGGTTTGGCCGTCGGCCTGGCGCTGCAAGGCTCGCTGTCCAACTTCGCCGCCGGCGTGCTGCTGGTGATCTTCCGTCCGCTGCGCGTGGGGGAATATGTCGATCTGGGCGGCGTGGCCGGTACCGTCGATCAGGTGCAGATTTTCTCCACCACCCTGCGTACCGCAGACAACAAAACCATCGTGGTGCCGAACGGTAAAATCATCGCCGGCAACATCATCAACTATTCTCGCGAGCCGAACCGCCGCGTGGATATCGTGGTAGGCGTGGCCTACAACGCCGATATCGACGTGGTGAAGAAGGTGCTGGGCGATGTGATCGCCGCCGACAAGCGCATCATGCACGCCAAAGGCGTGACCGTGCGTCTGAACGAGATGGCGCCGTCTTCCCTGAACTTTGTCACCCGTTCCTGGACCACCAACGCGGAATACTGGAACGTGTACTTCGATCTGATGGAAAACTTCAAGCGCGCGCTGGATGCCCACAATATCGGCATTCCGTTCCCGCAGATGGACGTGCACCTGTATCGCACCGAAGATGCTTCCGCCAAGGCGGAATAACAGAGAAGGGGGCCTTGGCCCCCTTTTTCATTACAGGCCGAGACGTCTCCAAGGGCGTCTCGGCCTTTTCTTTTCCGCGAGTTCAGGCGCCGGCGACCGGCTTGGCGAGCGGCGCGCGGCGGCGCAGGCTGAGGCGATAGAGCAGGAAGATGGCGCCCGCGCCCAGCAGCGCCGGCAGCGCCAGCCAGAGGAAGAACACTTCCGCCGAGCCGGCGGCGGTCATCATCCAGGCGCCGAGCATCGAGCCGACGATCGAGCCGAAGCGGCCATTGGCCATGGCCCAGCTGACGCCGGTGACGCGGGCCGCGGTCGGATAAAGGGTGGCGGAAACCAGATTCAGGCCGTTCTGCGCGCCGGCCACGCCGAAGCCTATCAGGAACACGACGGTGGCCAGCGTGTAGACGTCGCCCATCAGATACCCGGTCGCGCCGATCACCAGCGCGGCCCCCAGGTAGGAGACGGCCAGCACGCGGTAGGGCCCGATCCGGTCCATCAGCAGCGCCATCAGGATGGCGCCCAGGGTGCCGCCGAGCGGCACCATCGCCCCGATGCGCGAGGCGTGGACGATATCGTAACCGGCGTCTTTAAGTATCGTCGGCAGCCAACTGGTAAGCAGGTAGAACACGAACAGCGAGCAGAAGAACGCCGCCCACAGCAGCAGGGTGCGCGCGGCGCGCCCTTCGATAAACAGGTGCGAGATCGGCGACTTGGCCTGCGCCGGGCGCTCGTCATCGACAATGGTTATCCCCGTCCAACGTTGGCCGGTGATACGCTCGACCACCCGGCGCAGCCGATCGGCATGCCTGGCGCTGGCGGCCATAAAGCGTACCGACTCGGGCATCTGCCAGGCCAGCAGCGGCAGCAGCGCCAATGGCGCAATGCCGCCCACCAGCAGCACGCCGCGCCAGCCGAACGCCGGGATGATCTGCCCGGCCAGCAGGCCGCCCAGAGCCAATCCGGCGGTAAAGCCGCTCCAGCTCAGGGTGACCATCAGCATGCGGCGGCGCGCCGGTGAGTACTCCGAGCTGAGGGTGATGCAGGTCGGTATCGCGCCCCCGAGGCCAATGCCGGTGATGAAGCGCAACAGGGTCAGGGATTCGATTGAGTGCGTATAGGCCGAAGCCAGGGTGCAGCCGCCAAATACCAGCACCGCGACGAGCAGCACGCGTTTGCGGCCGATGGCGTCGGCGATCGGCCCGAACAGCAGGCTGCCGATCAGCAGGCCGAACAACCCCGCGCCGAAGGCGGGGGAGAGCTGCGAGGGCTGCAGGCCCCACTCTTCGCGCAGCGCCGGGGCGATATAGCCGATGATGGCGGTATCGAACCCGTCCAGCAGGGCGATCAGGAAACACAGGGTGAGGATGAGGATTTGATAAGGCGAGATCCTGGCGCGATCGATAATTTCGCTGATGCGAGCGGTATCTGGGCTCATGAGGGTTCCACTGTTATTAAGCTGGTGTGGGCTGGCTGAGGGGCCGTTCAGGCCGCTGTGGCTGGCATCGCGTAGAAATCCGAGTATACACCAGAGCGGGGGCGTTGCGGGGAGGGGGAGTCGATGATCATCGCCCGCCGCAGGAGGCTACTGCGGCGGGCGATGGCGCGATTATTTGGCCAGCAATTCTCGGCGCACGATCTCGGCGCCGGCACTCAAGGCATTCAGCTTGCCGCTGGCGACCTGACGAGGCAGGGGAGCCATGCCGCAGTTGGTCGACGGATAGAGCTTGTCGGCATCGACAAACTGCAGCGCTTTGCGCAGCGTAGCGGCCACTTCCTCCGGCGTCTCAACGGTATGATTCGCCACATCAATGGCGCCGACCATCACTTTTTTGCCGCGAATCAGTTCCAGCAGATCCATCGGGACGTGCGAGTTATGACACTCGAGCGAGATAATATCGATAGTAGACGTTTGCAGCTTGGGGAACGCCTCTTCATATTGCCGCCACTCTGAGCCCAGCGTCTTTTTCCAGTCGGTATTGGCCTTAATGCCGTATCCATAGCAGATATGCACCGCCGTTTCACACTTAAGCCCTTCAACGGCCCTTTCCAGGGCGGCGATGCCCCAGTCATTCACCTCGTCAAAGAACACGTTAAATGCGGGCTCATCAAACTGAATAATGTCGACGCCGGCGGCCTCGAGCTCTTTGGCTTCCTGATTGAGGATCTTGGCGAACTCCCAGGCCAATTTCTCGCGGCTTTTATAGTGGTTGTCATAGAGCGTGTCGATCATGGTCATCGGCCCCGGCAGGGCCCATTTAATCGGCTGCTTGGTCAGCTGGCGTAAAAATTTGGCGTCTTCAACGAAAACGGGCTTTTGGCGCGCCACGGCACCCACGACGGTTGGCACGCTCGCCTCATAGCGATTGCGGATTTTAACCACTTCGCGTTTCTCGAAATCGACGCCGCTGAGGTGCTCGATAAACGTCGTGACGAAGTGCTGGCGCGTTTGCTCGCCATCGCTGACGATATCGATGCCGGCCTGTTGTTGTTCAGCCAGCGACAAACGCAGGGCATCCTGTTTCCCTTCGATTAATTCTTCATTTTGCAATTTCCAGGGCGACCACAGGGTTTCCGGTTGGGCCAGCCAGGAAGGTTTGGGCAAGCTGCCGGCGGTCGAGGTAGGGAGCAATATTTTCATAATAGATGACCTGTATTTGAGTGAATCAAAGCGCGTAGTGAGCAGACCATTGCTCAAGAATGGGCTTGTAGGGTTTGATAAATTGCTCTTCCGTAAATTTCCCCTGCTCAATCGCTAACTGGCTACGCTCTTCGCGATCGTAAACAATCTTGGTTAATGAATAGTCCTGGTTATTCAGGCTTGGCTGATAGCATTGCCCCGCCGCCGAGTTGGCATTGTAAATTTCAGGCCGATAGATTTTTTGGAAGGTCTCCATCGTGCTGATGGTGCCGATCAGCTCCAGATCGGTGTAATCGCTCAGCAAATCCCCGGGGAAATAAAACGCCAAGGGCGCGACGCTATTTTTCGGCATGAAATAGCGCACCTGCAGGCCCATTTTTTTAAAATACCGGTCGGTCAGCGAAGCGCCGTCTTGCCGATACTCGTCGCCCAACACCGGATGTTGATTGCCCGTCCGATGATAGGTGTCTTTGCTGGACACGCTGAGGCAGATCACCGGCGGTTTGCTGAAATTCTCATGGTATTCGTTTGAATTGACGAAGTGCTTAAAGATATTGCCGTGCAAATCGCCGAAATCATTCGGGATAGTGAATTCCGCCGTGTTTTTATTGTGCGCCGGCAGCAAGACGCTAAAGTCATAATCGCGCACGTAAGACGAGAAATTGTTCCCGACGATGCCCTCAATTCGCTTTTGCGTTTTTTTATCGATGATGTTGGTTTTCAGGATTTCGATCACCGGGAAGCTGGCGCCCTGATCTTCAACGCGCATCTCCACCGAAATGATGTCAAGCTCAACCGAATAGCGGTCGGCCTTGGGGTTATCCCAATGCGCCAACGAATTGAAGCGATTGTTAATCATCACCAGCGTGTTGCGCAGGTTCTCCCGGCGGTTTTCCCCTCTGGCCAAATTGGCGAAGTTGGTGGTGATACGCGTACTTTCAGAAGGGTTATAATCTTCATCGAAAGAACTGCTCTTAATCGTAAAGGCAAAGTCTCTATTCATCGTCTTATAGTATCCTGTTATATGATATGAAGGCTGGATTTATCCATTTCTTTCAATGGGTTGTTTTTCTCTTTTTTTATTCAGCCGATTTCATATTGTCTGTCGTTAATGAGGTCTATTTTTGCCAGAGTCCCGGTGGGAGTGAAAGAGACTTAATTTCATTACCACATGAGCGCTATTCATGATCTGGCGTGGCCGCCGTCGCCCTGCGGCGCAAACCGCCAACGTACCGGGCCGGCAACCTGGTGCAGCCTGAAAAATTACGGGTATAATCCCCCCATGATCCCACGGCTTCAGACACGAACATGACAAAACTCACCTTACAAGAGCAGATGCTCAAAGCGGGCTTGGTAACCAGCAAGAAAATGGCCAAAGTCCAAAGAACGGCTAAAAAATCACGCGTTCAGGCCCGCGAGGCCAGAGAGGCGGTGGAAGAGAATAAAAAGGCGCAGCTTGAGCGCGATAAGCAGCTGAACGAGCAGCAAAAGCAGGCCGCGCTGTCCAAAGAGTACAAGGCGCAGGTGAAACAGCTGATCGAAATGAACCGCATCGTTCTGGCGAAAGGCGATATCGGTTTCAACTTCACCGACGGTAACCTGATCAAGAAAATCCTGGTGGATAAGGCGACGCAAACCCAGCTGATCAATGGCCGCCTCGCCATTGCACGCCTGGTGGTCGAGAACCGGGAAGAGTGTGAATACGCGATTATCCCCGCGAGCGTCGCTGATAAAATCGCGCAGCGCGATGCGGCCAGCATTGTGCTGCACAGCGCGCTGAGTCAGGAAGAACAGGATGAAGACGATCCGTACGCCGACTTTAAAGTGCCCGACGATTTGATGTGGTAAGCCGCGTTCAGAACGGCGCGGCGTGACGAGCGGCGATCCGCTCCCCGCTAATGGGGTGCACAAAGTCCAGCTCGCTGGCGTGCAGCATCAGCCGCGGCGTCTGTTCGGTACCTGGCAGCAGTCGCCCGCCATACAGATCGCAGCCTAAAATAGGGTGGCCCAACTGCCGGCTGTGAATACGCAGCTGGTGGGTGCGCCCGGTCTCCGGGATGAGCTGCACCCGCGTCAGCGGCAGCGAGATCCCGTCCTCCGCTTCACGATAAAAACGCTCGACGACCCGATAGCGGGAGCGGGCGGGCTTGCCGTGGAGGGCGCAAATCGACATCAGCGGGAACAGCGCCGGATCTTTGGCGATCGCCGCGTCTATTACCCCTTCGTTATCCGCCAGATGGCCGCACAGCAGCGCGCTGTACACTTTGCCGACGGTGCGCTCGCTGAACTGCCGGCAGAGCGCGGCGTTGGCGGCCTTGTTGCGGGCCACCACCATCAAGCCGGACGTGCCGAAATCCAGGCGGTGCACCAGGGTGCAGCCGGGGAAGATCTGTACCAGCCGATGGTGTACCGAATCGAGATTCTGCGGATTCTTGCCCGACAGGCTGAGCAGCCCGGCCGGCTTATTGATCAGCGCCAGATGATCGTCCTGATAGAGGATCTCTATTTGGTCATGGCATGGCGGTGCGATAAAGGTATCGGTGACAGTAGACATTGGGCGGCCGGCTGGAAGGTGGGTGCGGATGATAGCGAATTTTTCGCCGATGGGCGAATGCGGTTATCGTTATCACTGCGCCTCATGCCCGCTGGCACCCGATGCGGCAAAGCATCGGGCGCAACGATTATGGCCCTGGCGCGCTACTGCCCGTAGTAGGCGTTTTGGCCGTGTTTGCGCAGGTAGTGTTTGTCCAACAGTTCGCGCTGCATGCTGTGGATGCCCGGCGTCAGCTGGCGTGAGAAAATGCCCATGTAGGCAATTTCTTCCAGCACCACCGCATTATGCACCGCATTGTGGGCGTCTTTGCCCCAGGCGAAGGGGCCGTGGGCGTTGACCAGTACCGCTGGGATAGCGTTGGGATTGATATCGCGCCGGCGGAAGGTTTCGATAATCACCTTGCCGGTTTCCAGTTCGTAATCGTGCTCAATTTCATCCTGGGTCATCAGGCGCGTGCAGGGGATAGCGCCATAAAAATAGTCGGCGTGGGTGGTTCCCCAGGCGGGGATGTCCAGCCCGGCCTGCGCCCAGATGGTGGCGTGGCGGGAATGGGTGTGGACGATGCCGCCGATATCGGCAAATTCGCGGTACAGCGCCAGATGGGTGGCGGTGTCCGACGACGGTTTCTTTGCCCCCTCGACGGTGCGGCCGCTGGCCAGATCGACCACCACCATATCCTCCGCCGTCATATGCTCGTATTCAACGCCGGAAGGCTTGATCACCACCAGGCCGCGTTCGCGATCCACCGCGCTGACGTTGCCCCAGGTAAAGGTCACCAGCTTATGGCGCGGCAGATCGAGATTGGCCTCCAGCACCTGTTGTTTTAACTGAGTCAGCATGTCATGCCCCCTTGTTGCATTTTCTGTTCGATCCAGCGGCGGGCCTGAACGATCTCGGCCACCGGCTCCTCGGCTTTTTCTGTCCACATCTCAATCAGGAATGCGCCGCGGTAATTGAGGCGCTGCAACGTGCGAAACACCTCGACGAAGTCGACGCAGCCTTCGCCAAACGGCACGTCACGGAATTGCCCCGGCGAAGCGGCGGTGACCGGGTAGGTGTCTTTCAGGTGAATGGCGGCGATGCGATCGATGCCCAGCTCCAGTTCGCGCGGCACGTCGTTGCCCCAGGCGCTGAGGTTGCCAACGTCTGGATACACCGTGAACCACGGCGAGGCCAGCAGGGCGTCCCAGGCTTTCCATTTACCGATCGAGTTCATAAAGGGGGTATCCATAATTTCCACCGCCAGCATCACCTGGGCGGCGGCGGCACGTTCTACCGCCCACTGCATGCCTTCGCTAAAGCGCGCCAGCGTCCCCTCGTCCTGCTCTTCGTAATACACGTCGTAGCCGGCCAGCTGGATGGTGCGGATACCGACGTCTTGGGCCAGCTTAATGGCCTGTTCCATCACGTCGAAGGCGCGCTGGCGCAGCGCCGGATCGTGGCTGCCAAACGGAAAGCGCCGGTGGCCGGAGAGGCACATCGACGGGATGCGGATGCCGGTTTCCAGCATGGCGTCCACCAGCGCCAGGCGCTGCGCTTTGCTCCAGCTCAGGCGCGCCAGGCGTTCATCGCTTTCGTCCACCGACATTTCGACGAAGTCGAAGCCGCAGGCCTTGGCCAGCGCCAGGCGTTCGGGCCAGCTCAGGTGTTTCGGCAGCGCCTTCTCGTAAATTCCCAACGGGTGCTGACGCATATCATGATCTCCAGATGTCATCGATGGCGGTGCGGAACTGCCTGGCGGCCGCCGGCGGATCCCCGGCTTCGGCCAGCGCGCGGCCGGCGATAAAGGCGGTGACGGCGATCTCTTTAAACAGCGGCAGGTCGGCGGGCGTAATGCCGCCGGTCACCGACAGTTCGATGCCCAGATCGGACAGCGCCTTCATCCGATCCAGATCCTGCCGGCCCCAGGTTTGCCCGCTGGCCTGCGCGTCGCGGCCGCGGTGATAGATCGCCTGGCGAATGCCGAGGCCGCGCCATTGCCGTGCATCCTCCAATGTCCAGCGGCCGAACAGTTCGATCTGGATTTCACCGCCGTGACGCTCGGCGACCTCCCGCGCGCTGGCCATGGTGGCCAACGGCGCGGCGCAGATCACCGTCATCCAGTCCGCGCCCTGGCCGAAAGCCTGCTCGGCCAGCGTCGCGCCGGCGTCGGCCACCTTGAGATCGGCCACCAGCGTGTGCTGCGGGCAGCGCTCGCGCAGCGCGCTAACCGCCTGAATGCCGGCGCTGATGCACAAAATGGTACCGGCCTCGATGATGTCCACATGGGGGCTGAGGGTCTCGGCGGTGCGCAGCGCCGTATCCAAACGGGTTTGATCGAGCGCCAACTGCAGGCGCGGTTTCGTGCTCATGGAGCCTCCTTGTTGGCGGGCTGCAGATTTTGCAATGCAGCAATCAGTGCCTGATAACGTTGGTGTTTGTTGTCGTAAGCTTCAGCGGCGGCCGCATCTGGCAGCAGCCGCTCGATACGCGGCGCCAGCCGGTGCTGGGCGGCGGTGAAATCGTTGAAGGCGCCGCTGCCGACCATGGCCGCCATCGCCGCGCCCAGACAGCCGGTTTCTTCCACCTGCGGCAGCTCCACCGGCAGGCCGCTGACGTCGGCGAACATTTGCATCCAGGGGAGGGATTTGGCAGGGCCGCCGGTCACGCGCAGTGCCTGCGCCTCAGGGAAACGCCGGCGCATGCGGTTAAGGTGCGTCATGTGGCAGAACACCACGCCTTCGTAGATCGCCTGCACCAGGTGCTCGCGCTGGTGGAAGGCCTGCAGGCCGTAGAAGCTGGCGCTCAGCCCCAGGCCGGCGTTGGATCCGTACAGGAAAGGGGCGAACAGCAGATCGCCGGCGGCTTTCGGCAGGGTGGCGACCCAGCGGTTAAGCTGGCCGTAGTCCTGCAGCCCCCATTGGCGACAGAACCATTCCAGGTTGGCGGCGGACGTGGGGCTGGCTTCATGCACGATGTATTGGCCGCTTTCGGCGTGGCGGCCATAGACAAAGGGATGATCGAAACCCTCGACGATGGCGTCGGTGATGCCGCTGGTGACTGACCAGGTTCCCATCACCGCATTGAGCCGGGTTTCGTCCTGCAGGCCGGCGCACAGCGCGGTGGACACCACGTCGAACAGCCCACCGACCACCGGGGTGCCGGTTTGCAGGCCGGTGATGGCCGCGGCGTTTGCCGCGACGCGCCCGGCGATATCGGCCGAACCGACAATCGTCGGCAGGGCGGGCATGATGTCGCCGATACCCAGCAGCTGCGCCAGCGCCGGGTCATAGCGTCCGCTGCGCATCAGATACAGGTTGGATTCGGAGATATTGGTTTCTTCGCAGGCCAGCTCGCCGGTCAGGCAATAGCGCAGGTAGTCGTGCGCCATCAGCACGCTGCCGATGCGGGCGTAACGTTCCGGCTGATGCCGCTTCAGCCAACGCAGCAGCGAGACCGGGTGCCCGGTCCACAGCGTTTGGCGCGTTTGCGGATACAGCGCCTGCGGCACGCCCTGTCGCTGCCATTCCTGCACCAGCGCCAGCGCGCGCTGATCGGAAGAGAGCATGGCGTTGCCCAGCGGCTGCCCCTGCTTATCCAACAGAAATGCGCCCTTGCCCTGCGCCGAGATGCCGATGGCCTGGATGGCGCCGGCGGCGACGCCGCTGGCGGACAGCACTTCACGGATCACGTCGGCGGCGGTGCGCCACAGCGATGCCATATCGCGCTCGGCCCAGCCGGGCTGCGGCGCGACGATCGCCAGATTGCGCCGCGCAACGCCGTGTTCATGGCCCCGGCGGTCGTATAATCCCGCCTTGATGAAGGTGCCGCCGCAGTCGAGCCCCAGCCAATATTCCATCATTCGTTCCTCGCGCCGTGGTCGCATTTATTGGGCAGCATCAACGCCAGCACGGAGGCGATCGCCAGCGAAGCCGCCAGGCTGTAGACGCCGACGTCCTTGCTGAACAGGCTGATCAGGACGCCGACCATATACGGGCCGCAAAAGCCGCCGAGGTTGCCCAGCGCATTGATCACGCCGCGCGCGCCGCCGGCCACTTCGGCGTTGAACAATTTGGGCGGGATGGTCCAGAACACCCCGGCTGCCGCCTGAATAAACACGCCGCAGCCGACCAGCGCAGCGTAAGACCACCAGACGTGATCCTTCAGCAGCACCGACAGCGCCATGCAGGCAGCAAAGCAGGCCAGCGGCAGGGCGACGAAGACTTTGCGCTTGCCGGTGCGATCGGAGAGGGTGGAGATGATCAGCATGCCGAAGATGGCGCCGATATAGGGCAGGATAGCGAGCAGGCCCACTTGCTCCATATCGCCGTGGGTCAGCCCTTTCAAAATGGTCGGCAGCCACAGGGTGTAGCCGTAGATACCGGTCTGGTAGAAGAAATTCACCAGGATCAACTGCCACATGATCCGGTCGCCCAGCACCCGGCGCAGCGAGGCGTTGCGCACCGTTTTTCCTTTAATCAGCAGCTGTTCGTCGTGCAGGGTCTTCACCAGATACTCTTTTTCCGCCTGCGAGATCCATTTGGCTTCCTGCGGCCGGTTGCTGATGGTGAAGTACCACAGTGCCATCACCACCAGCGACAGAGCCCCCTCCACCAGGAACAGCATGCGCCAGTCCCAGGCGGTGATGATCCAACCCGACAGCGGGGCGGTGAGGATGCCGGCGATCGGTACGAACATGATGACGATGGCGTTGGCGCGGCCGCGCTCCTTATCCGGGAACCAGTTGCTGATCATGGTCAGCACCACCGGCAGCATGCCGCCTTCGGAAACGCCGAGGGCGAAGCGCAGGAACAGCAGCTGGTATTGGTTGGTGACCAGGCCGGTCAGCACCGAGATCACCGCCCAGGCCAACAGTGACCAGCCGATGAATTTCTTGCCGTTGCCGTATACCGCCAGCTTGCCGCCGGGCACCTGCAGAAACAGGTAACCGATGAAGAAAATGCCGCCGGCCAGCCCGGCCATCGAGGCGGTGATGCCGAGTTCGTCATCCATGCCGCCGGGCATGGCGAAGGCGATATTGACCCGGTCCATGTAAGAAATGATGCAGGTGATGAGGATCGGCGGCACGATCCTCAGCCAGCGGAGCTTGGGTATCGCCTGGCTTTGGCTGACGGAAACGGAGGCTGTATTCATAAGGACCTCTTTCGATGTTCGCTTTTTTGTAGGGTCGGGCGTTATTGTTTTGCTTGGTTTGGGCGCAAGGGCGCCCGCACAGGCCCCATGGACCGGTGTTGTTATCGTTACGGGTGTTGCGGCCGATCAGGCGCTAAACGACGCCAGCGGTATCTTCACCACCACCTTGCGTATCGCGCTGGGGCGCTGGTTAATGCAGGCCGGGCGATGCACGTCCTGCGGAAAAAATACCGCGAAGTTGCCGGGTTGCATCGTGAGCCAGGATTCGTCGGCCACGTCCTGATAAAACAGGATGTCGCGCTGCGCCAGCAGCTCCTGATGAACGACGTTGTCGCCGCTGTCCGCCGCTACGCCGATAAGCTCGGTGCCGCTGACCAGAAACTGCACGTCGACGTTTTGCCTATGCACTTCCGGGCGCAGCGCATCCGGTGGTTGGGTATGCAGATCCAGCACTTGCACCACGTAGCCGGTGGCGGGATCTTCATAACGCCCTGCGGGCAAGACGCTGAAATCGGTGCGTTGCAGATAGGCGACGGCGTTGGCGACCGGCGTCGGATACTGCTCGGGCGCGGTGTTGGCGATGTGGCCGAATATCATGATGATCCTCCCGTTATAGCGCCTGAATGCGCGCCCAGACTCGTTCGTCAATCGGAATGCCGTCGCGCAGGTTTTCTTCCAGAATGCGCGGGAACTTGTGGCCCGGCAGGCGAATGGCGACGTCGGGATTGTCCCGTTCGGCGCTGGTGACGTAGTCCATGATGCGCTGCAGTTTTTGATCGCGGCTGTCGCCGTCGATCAACCGGTCTATCTCAATCGCGATGAACACCTGGGAGACGCCGTATTCGTCGCGGTGATCTTCCGTCACTTCCGCCACCGAGGCGCCGCCGGACAGCAGGGTAGCGATCATGTCCAGCACGATCGACAGCGCCGATCCTTTCCAATACCCCATCGGCAAAATGCGCCGGTTCTCTTCGATGGTGGCCGGATCGCGGGTCAGGTGGCCGTCGTTGTCGAAGCCGCCGTCCACCGGCAGGGTTTTACCCGCCAGCCGGTTCAGCTCCAGCGCGCCGTAGGAAAACATCGACATCGACATATCCACCATGGTGATCGGGTTGCCGGGCACGGCGACGATCAGCGGGTTGGTGCCGATACGGCACGTTTTGGCGCCCCACGGCGGCATCACGGCGATCGAGTTGGTCCAGCAAATGCCGATATAGCCTTTCTCCGCCGCCTGCCAGCCGTAACCGCCGCCGCGCATCCAGTGGTTGGCGTTGCGCAGCGCCACCAGGCCGATGCCATGATCGTCGGCTAATTGCATGGCGCGATCCATCATGCGGCGGGCGGTAAGGTTGCCGATGCCCTGGTGCGCATCCCATTGCTCGATCGCCCCCAGAGACAACAGTTTGCTGGGTTCGGCGTCCGGCACGATATCGCCGGCGTCCAACTGCTGAATAAAGCGCGGAAAGCGGTTAACGCCGTGGGAGTAAACGCCGCTGGCGGTGGTGTCGGCGAACATGCCGGCGCAGTCGTCGGCGGTGTGTTCCGCCACGCCGCGCGCCAGCAGCACGCGTTTGAATTGCTGTTTTAACTCGCTGTAACTCACTCTCATGCCGGTTCTCCGCCTGTGCGAATCGTCTGTTTTTGGTTCGCTAAATTTCAATATACGAAATTGCATTTCAAATAAATGCTATCCCGGCGGTTCAGGGAAGTCAAAGCAAGAGGGAGTAAAATTATTCATGAAAAACATGACGTTAAAATTGAGTGGTGGTTTTGTGATCGCCGCCACGTTTTGGTGGGAATGACGTGCTTCAGACGCGACAAAGCAGGGCGGATCGAAACCCACCCTGCGTCTTGCGAGGCCCCGGCTAACCGCGGGTGTTCAGCACCATGCGGTAGAGCGAGGTGGTGGCGGTGATATAGAGCTCATCGCCGTTCGGGCCGCCGAAGGTACAATTGGAGACGCGTTCCGGCACGCTGATTTTGTCGATCTGTCGCCCCTGTGGATCAAAGACCAGCACGCCGTCGGCGCAGCTGCAAAACAGATTGCCGGCCCGATCGACGCAGAAGCCGTCCGGGAAACCGGGCTCCACCGTCGCGAAACGGCGGCCGGCTTCCAGCTCGCGGCCGTTGACCGCATAGACGCGCAGCTCGCGGCGGCCCAGCGTCGGAAAATCCACGATCGACATGTCCGCAACGTACAGCCATTTTTCATCCGGTGAAAACGCCAGGCCGTTCGGGCGCTGCAGGTCGCAGGCGGCGATGGTCAGCGAACTGTCGCGCGGATCGAAGCTGTAGAGATAACAGCCGATCACCTGGCTTTCCGATTTGTAACCCTCTTCGTCGCCGATGATGCCGTAGGGCGGATCGGTGAACCATAGGGTGCCGTCGGAGCGCACCGCCACGTCGTTCGGCGAATTAAAGCGCTTGCCGTCGACGCGGTCGATCAACAGGCGTACCTCGCCATCGCTTTCGGTGCGGCTAATGCCGCGCCGCCCGTGTTCGCAGCTGATCACGCGCCCCTCGCCGTCGCGCGCATTGCCGTTGGCGTAGTGAGACGGCGAGCGGTATAGGCTTAGCTCACCCCGGCGCGACCAGCGGAACATGCGATTGCCTTTCACGTCGCTGAACACCACCGCATCCTCCTGCGGCAGCCACACCGGCCCCTCGGCCCAAATCGCTGGTGAGCACAAACGCTCGAGCTGAGCGTGCGTGCGCAATGAATCGCCGTTCACTTCACGCCCCAGATTGCTTTGTAATGGCCCTGATAATCGTTTTGCGGGTCATACAGGTTATTGGCGCCGCCGTCGGCGGCGATATTGTCGCGGGTGACCAGATGCGCCGGGGTGACGTAGCCGGAAGGCGGCTGCTTGGCGAAGGCGCGGTTGAATTCGTCCAGCAGTTGCCAACCGTGCAGCTTCAAGGGTTCCGGCACCGTCGCCGACTGGCTGTCGCCCGAGCGGATACGCTGGTAAGCGGAGATTGAACCGTCGCCGGCCGATACGTTGTAAGGTGCGTTCTTGCCGCCTTTGCCGGCGGTCTTCAGCGCCGGCGCCATAAAGTCGAAGTACAGATCGTTGATCGCCAGCGCATATTGGAATTTGTCGCCGTACTTCTGCAGCAGGCTGAAGGTCATCGCCGGCATGCGGTTGGCGGTATCGGCCAGCGGCGTGTCGATGAATTCCAGCAGCGTGCAGCCGCTGCATTTGGCGATCTCTTCTTTCATGACGTTGGCCTTGTCCAAGGCGATTTGGTACAGCGAGTCGGTGAAGATCAGCACGCTCGCCTTGCCGCCGGACTGCACCACCGCGTATTGCGCGGCGATGCGCGCCACTTCGTTGGAGTCCGACGTGACGTTATAGAACACGTTGTATTTGGCTATGGGGCCCGGTTCCGGCACCGCGTGCCAGGCGGTCAGCACGATACCCTGCTGCACGGCCTTTTTCAGCGGGATCTTGGCGACGTTAGGGTTCCAGCCGCCGATCACGATGCCGTCCGGTTTCTGGGCGATGGCCTGATTGAGCGATGCCAGCTGATCTTTCACCGAGCCGCCGCCGTCGAGCGTTTCCAGCTTCCAGCCGGCGGCTTTCGCCGCTTCGCTCAACCCCTGTTGCACCCCTTGCACGCCGCCGTTCTTCATGTCGGAGGCGATAAAAATGATCTTCTTGTTGGCCTGCAGCTGCGGGCCGCTGGTGGGGCCGTCCCACTGGGTGGCGCTGGCGGTGGCCTTCGCGACGGCGGCGGTGGCCTGATCGAGATAGACGTCGGCCCAGGTCGGCGATGCGGCGAGCAATAATGTGGTGAACCCCGGTAACAGCCAAATGCGTTTCATGGTGTGCTCCTGGTTTAAGGGTGGGTCGCTGTCTGATTGTTGTTGTCAGCCGGCGTCGCCTGGCTGCGTTGTACCGCTTTCTGATTGAGCAGCCGGCGGCGTTGGGCATAGCCGGCCAGGGTGATCGACAGCAACAGCGTCGCGCCGTTGAACAGCGGCTCGACCCAGAATTCACCGCCGAACTGCTGAATGCCGGCGATGCCGATAGCCAGAATGGCGATGCCGACCACGGTGCCCCAGACGTTGACGCGCCCAGGGCGAATGGTGGTGCTGCCGAGGAAGGCGCCGACCAGCGCCGGCAGCAGATAGTCCATGCCGACGCTGGCCTGGCCGACGCCCTGTTCGGCGGCGATCAACACGCCGCTGAAACCGGTGAGCACGCTGGAGGCGATGAAAGCGCCGATCGTGAAGCGGTTGACCGAGATGCCGTTCAGGCGCGCCGCCGCCGGGTTGCCGCCCACCGCATACATGCAGCGGCCGAGCGGGGTATGTTCGGTGATGAGCCACAGCACCACCGCGACGATCAGCACGTAAAACGCCACGATCGGAATGCCGGCGATCTCGGTGTGGTGCAGCGCGATAAAGGCATCCGGCAAGTCGCCGACGATCTGCCGCCCGCCGGAGTGCCACAGGGCAATGGCGTACAGCACGGTGCCGGAGCCGAGAGTGGCGACGAAGCTGTCGATATCGGCCAGCGCCACCAGAATGCCGTTCAGCAACCCGTACAGCGCCGAGATCGCCAGCACCGTCAGCACCGCCATCTGCCAGGAGAAGCCGTATTCCACCTGCAGCGTGATCGCCAGGATATGCCACAACACAATGCCGAAACCGACGTTAAGATCGATCTTGCCCACGATCATCGGGATGGTCGCCGCCAGCGCCAACAGGGCGATTTTGGCCTTGCTCGACAGGATCGCCTGCAGCGTCAGCATCGACGCGAAAGAGGGAGTGATCAGTGAGAACAGCACGACCAGCGCGACGCACAGCAGCAGCAGGCCATAGCGGGTGAGAACCTGCATCAGCCAGGGGCCGGCGCCGTCCTGCGCCAGACTGACGCGCTGCTCCAGCGCGGTTGATTTAACGGATGTTTTAGACATGGCCTACCTCGGATTCTGACGTGATTGCGACGCTTTCCCCGGTGCTGGCAGAGGCCAGCTCCAATAAATTGGCGAATGACACCTGCTGATTTTTCAGCTCGCCGACCACTTTCCCACGGTTGAACACCAGTGCGCGGTTGCAAATATGGGCGATCTCCTCGAAATCGTTGGAGATCACCAGCACCGCTACGCCTTCCGCCAGGGATTTATTCAGCAGGTGGTAGATTTCCGCTCGCGCGCCGACGTCCACGCCGGCGGTGGGATCTTCCAGGATCAGCAGCGGCGCTCCCAGGTGCATCCAGCGCGCCATCACCACCTTTTGCTGGTTGCCTCCGGACAGCGCGCTGATATCGATATTGACGTCCTTGGGGCGCACGTCGAACAGCTGCACTTTCCACCAACTGGCGCCGATCTCCGCTCGCCGCCCGTAGCGGGAGAGCAGCCGGTGGCCGCTGGCGCAGGGGTTGATAAACAGGTTTTCACGCACGCTCATCGACATCACCAGGCTTTCGCCGGTGCGATCGCCCGCCACCAGCGAAACGCCGCACGCCATCGCCTGCTGCGGGGAGCTCGCCTGATAGGGCCGATCGCGAAACCGAATCGCGCCGCCTACGGCCTGGCGCAACCCGAACAGCAGCCGGCCAATCTCTTCTTGCCCGGCCCCGCGCAGGCCGGCCAGTGCCAGCATCTCGCCCGGCTGCAAATCGAAGCTCACCGGGCCGATGTCGCCTACCGTGACGCTATCGAGCTGCAGCACCGGCGGACGATGTTCCGGTAGCGGTTCGCGCTGATCGTCCGCCATCGCTTCACCGACGATGGTTTGCACCAGATCGCGCAGCGAGTAGTCGGCGGTGCGGCCGCCGGCGACATAGCGCCCGTCGCGCATTACGCAGACCCGATCGGCGATTTCGATCACTTCGTCCAGGCGGTGGGTGACATAAATCATGCCGACCTTTTTGGCGCGCAGCCGGTTGATCACGGCGAACAGATGGCGCACGTCGTTGGCGGGCAGGGAGGCGGTCGGTTCATCCAGCACCAGCAGCTCGGCGTTGACCGCCACCGCGCGGGCGATCGCCAGCAGCGATTTTTCGGTGCGCGACAGTTCGAAGACGCGCGCATCGGGATCGAGCGCGATACCGACGTCTTGCAGCGCCTGCGCCGCCCGGCGGCGAATGGCTCGCCAGTCGATCAACCCAAAGCGGCGGGGAAACCCCATCACCAGCGCCATGTTCTCCGCCACCGTCATCCATTCAATCAGGCCGAGATCCTGATGAATAAAGGCGATCGGCTGGCGGCTGGCGTTTTTTATCGCGGCGGCGGAGGCGATGCTTGCGCCCTGAAAACGAATATCGCCGCCGTCGCGCGGGTAGACGCCCGCCAGCACTTTGATCAGCGTCGATTTGCCGGCGCCGTTTTCGCCCAGCAGCGCCAGAACCTCGCCCGGCATCACCTGCAGGCTGACGTCGTTGACCGCCACGTTGCCGCCAAATCGCTTGACGATGTGGCTGAGGGTAAGGATGGGTTGTGCCGCATTATCGATAGTCATGTGATGCGCCCCTGGTGTTGTGCCCATGCGACGATGCCGGGCAAATCAGCTAAACCGCTGGTGAGTATCTGGTCTTTAAATTTCAATATGCGAAATTCAATTTCAAAAATAATATGACGTTCGTTGCGCTAAATCAAAGGCGATGAGGTTTTAATTATCTTTATTAAACAATGAGTTATTTTTTACTTTGCGGAAGTGTGACCGATGGCTCACTCCAATGTGGGGGAAATATTGCGGATTTTTGGCCCGCTGCGGACAATGAAACGGCGTTCCGTCTTCACCTGATGCAGGCCTTGGGGTAACATGCCCGGCAAAGAGCCTGCTGACTTCGCCGCAGCGCCGGTTGGCGGTTCGACACTGGAGAGATTTTCGCTATGAGCCTGAAAGCCGTCGACGAGAAAGATGACAAGAAAGACAAACCGCTGGGCAGCCAAAGCCTGTTCCGCGGTTTGCAGTTGATTGAGATCCTGAGCAATTTCCCCAATGGATGCCCACTGGCGCATCTGTCCGAGCTGGCCGGCATGAACAAGAGCACGGTGCACCGCTTGCTGCAGGGGTTACACACCAGCGGCTATGTGACCCAGGCGCCGTCGCCGGGCAGCTACCGCCTGACCACCAAGTTCATTTCCATCGGCCAGAAGGCGCTGTCGTCACTCAATATCATTCACGTGGCCGCGCCGCATTTGGAACAGCTGAACCTGGAAGTGGGTGAGACGGTCAACTTCTCCAGCCGCGAAGACGACCACGTCATCCTGATCTACAAGCTGGAGCCGACCACCGGCATGATGCGCACCCGCGCCTATATCGGCCAGCATATGCCGCTGTACTGTTCGGCGATGGGTAAAATCTTCATGGCCTACGGCAACGACGATTACCCGGCCCACTACTGGCAGAGCCATCAGCAGGAGATTCAGACGCTGACGCGCAATACCATCACCGAGCTGCCGAAAATGTATGAGGAACTGGCCGATATTCGCCAGCGCGGTATGGCGATGGATCGCGAAGAAAACGAGCTGGGGGTCTCCTGCGTGGCGGCGCCGGTATTCGATATTCAACAGCGCGTGCCCTATGCGGTGTCTGTTTCTCTGCCGACCGCCAAGCTGCAGCAAATCGGCGTCAAAAGCCTGATTAAACCGGTGCTGGCCACTGCGCAACGCATCTCGCAGGAGCTGGGGTTCGTCACACCGATTTAAGTATTAGCATCTCTGATACTGGATTAGAAACATCAATTTCACCTAATGATCGCTTCCTCGTATGATGCGCGTGTTGACCGACACGCGCCCTCGTCCGGCGCCTTTTATCATTCGAGGAATCTCCCATGTTAGCCGTCTTCCTGCAGGGTTTTGCCCTGAGCGCCGCCATGATCTTGCCGCTGGGCCCGCAGAACGTATTCGTGATGAATCAGGGCATTCGCCGCCAGTATCATTTGATGATCGCCTCGCTGTGCGCGTTGAGCGATATCGTGCTGATCTGCGCCGGGATTTTCGGCGGCAGCGCGTTGCTGACCCGCTCGCCGCTGCTGCTGGCGCTGGTCACCTGGGGCGGGGTGGCGTTTCTGCTGTGGTATGGCTGGGGCGCGTTCCGTTCCGCCTTCAGCCCGCAACCGGCGCAGGCCGCGGCGCAAGAGCTGGCGCAGAGCCGCTGGCGTCTCGTGGTCACCATGCTGGCGGTCACCTGGCTGAACCCGCACGTTTATCTGGATACCTTTGTGGTGCTCGGCAGCCTGGGCGGGCAACTGACGGCGGACGTTCGCTCCTGGTTCGCGCTCGGCGCGGTCAGCGCGTCGGCGGTGTGGTTCTTCGGGCTGGCGCTGCTGGCCTCCTGGCTGGCGCCGTGGCTGAACACCCAGCGGGCGCAGCGCATCATCAACGCGCTGGTCGGGCTGGTGATGTGGAGCATCGCGCTGCAGCTGGCCTGGCAGGGGGCAAATTTATAAGAATTTGCCACTAATCCGAATTCAAAACGCCGCGCGATATGCTACGTTTGATGCCAGGAATCCGGCGGTTCTCACAGGGAAAAGCCGGCGATCAGAGACAGCCTGTCATTAAGGAGACACTGTGAAGCTAAAAGCATTGGCTATGGCCGCAATGGTCGGATTAGGGACGTTACCGATGGCGCTGCAGGCGGCTGAAGTGCCTGAAGGGCCGCACGTCGTCACCTCCGGCACCGCCAGCGTGGACGCCACGCCGGATATCGCCACCCTGGCGATCGAAGTGAGCGTTTCCTCCAAAGACGCCGCCCAGGCGAAGAAGCAGGTGGACGAGCGCGTAGCGCAGTACTTTGATTTCCTGCAGAAAAATAACATCGAGAAGAAAGACATCAGCGCCGCCAACCTGCGCACCCAGCCGGAGTACGACTACCTGAAAACCGGCGAGTCGGTGCTGAAGGGCTACCGGGCGGTGCGTCAGGTGCAGGTAACCCTGCGTCAGTTGGACAAGCTGAACGAGCTGCTGGACGGCGCGCTGAAATCCGGCCTGAACGAGATCCGCGCGGTGGAGCTGGGCGTCGCCAAGCCGGACGTGTATCGCGAGCAGGCGCGGCAAAAAGCGATCGAGAACGCGACTCAGCAGGCCGAATCCCTGGCCAAAGGTTTCCACGCCAAGCTGGGGCCGGTGTACAGCATTCGCTACCGGGTCGCCAACTACCAGCCGATGCCGGTGGCGCGGATGTATAAGGCGGCCGGTGCGGCGGCGGAAAGCGACGCGGCGCAAACCTATGAGCAGCAAAGCATTCACTTCGACGATCAGGTGGATGTGGTGTTCGAGCTGCAGCGCAACGCCGCGCAGTAAGGTGTTCGTGTTGAAGAAAAGGTTCGCTGCGGCGAACCTTTTTTCGTTTTAATCCTGGCGCAGCACCTGGTGGCCGTGTTCCAGCAGCGCGTCGGTCACTTTGCGCATCATGCGGCTTTCCGGCGCGAAGCGGTGCCAGTACAGCATGCGGCGCTGGTACAGCCCCGGCGTCAGATCGATCAGCTCACCGGAAGCCAGCTCTTTTTCGATCTGCAGATGCGGGATCATACAGCAGGTGGTGCCCTGACGCGCCAGCTGCACGAAGGCTTCCGACGAGTTCACGATATGGCAGGGCACGCTGCCCGGCGACAGATCGAAGTTCTGCTGCAGGAACGCCTGGTGCATGTCGTCGAGATGATCGAAGGCCACCGCCGGCGCTTTCAGCAGCGCGGAGCGGGTGACGCCGCTCGGGAAATAGCGCTCGGCGAAGGCGCTGGAGGCCACGAACAGATAATCCAGCGCCCCCAGCCGATCCACCAGGCAGCTCGGCAGCGGCTGCGGCTGAATACTCACCGCGCCCACCACCTCACCGCGGCGCAGCCGCTCCTGGGTGCGGGTTTCATCTTCCACCTGCAGATTCAGGCGAATGGGGGAGTCCGCCAGCACCGGCTTCAGCGCCGGCAGCAGCCAGGTTGCCAGACTGTCGGCGTTGACCGCCAGCGACAGCAGCAGCGGCGTATCGACGCCGGTGTCGTTGCCCAGCCACTCTTCTTCCAGCAATTCCACCTGATGCAGCAGCGCCAGCAGCTTTTGCCCTTGTTCGGTCGGGCGCGGCGGCACGGTACGGACCAGCAGCGGTTGGCCGAACAGGTTTTCCAGCTGTTTGATGCGTTGGGATACCGCCGATTGCGTGATGCAGAGTTTTTGAGCGGCGCGCTCGAAGCCGCGCTCACGGATCACCGCGTCCAGCGCTTGCAGCGTACGATAGTCTGGGCGTTTCATCGGAAAGATATCCCTTAAATTAGAATGATACCGGCACTATGCCACATTTTGCGCGCGGCGCAGGTGGAAAAATCACGCCCCCGTCTCGCCGCTAAGCGGCTAAAAATGCGGGCTGCGGCAAATAAGTGTGATCCTGCCGGCGTGAAAAACAGCGTTTTACCCTATAATACGCACACGTTTTCGTACAGAGGCAAGGGACATATTATGACGCAGGATGAACTGAAAAAAGCGGTGGGCTGGGCAGCGCTGGAATACGTGACGCCGGGCACCATCGTCGGGGTCGGCACCGGTTCTACCGCCGCCCACTTTATTGACGCGCTGGGCTCCATCAAGCACCAGATCGAAGGCGCGGTGTCCAGCTCCGACGCCTCCACCGCCAAGCTGAAAAGCCTCGGCATCCATGTGTTCGACAGCAATGAAGTGGACTCGCTCGATATTTATGTAGACGGCGCGGACGAAATCAACGGCCATATGCAGATGATCAAAGGCGGTGGCGCGGCGCTGACGCGCGAGAAGATCATCGCCGCCATCGCCAAGAAATTTATCTGCATCGTCGACGCCAGCAAGCAAGTGGACGTGCTGGGCAAGTTCCCGCTGCCGGTGGAAGTGATCCCGATGGCTCGCTCTTACGTGGCGCGTGAGCTGGTGAAACTCGGCGGCCTGCCGGAGTATCGCCAAAACGTGGTGACCGACAACGGCAACGTGATCCTCGATGTGCATAACTTGAGCATCACCGACGCCATCGCGCTGGAGAACAAGATCAACGGCATCGCCGGCGTGGTGACCGTGGGGCTGTTCGCCAACCGCGGCGCGGACGTGGCGCTGGTCGGCACCCCGGAAGGCGTGAAAGTGGTCAAATAAACCTCCGCCGTTTGTGGCCCGGTAGTGCCGGGCCGCATAATTCTTCGGTTAAAATATCTTTTCTGAAAAACGGCAAATTTGGTGACTTATGTCACATTGTGAAAACTGACTCCCCAAAGCTTCTGCCGAAAACTTTCCCTATGGCATTTTCTGCCGTAAACCGCCATCAACGCTGCGCCTTGTCCTGCCGGGCAGGCAATCGTTTGTATTGCCGCCCGCGTTATTTTTGTTATGTTGGATGGGAGCTGTGTCGTCACAGCCGCTTCTGAAGTCTGAACATAGGGTCGGGTAAATGGCAAAAGTATCATTGGAGAAAGACAGGATTAAATTCCTGTTGGTGGAAGGGGTTCATCAGAGCACGGTCGATAATTTACGTGCCGCCGGTTATACCAACATCGAATACCACAAGGGTGCGTTAGACACCGAATCGCTGAAGGCATCCATCCGCGATGCGCACTTCGTCGGCATCCGATCGCGTACGCATCTGACCGAAGAGGTGTTCGCCGCCGCAGAAAAACTGGTGGCTGTGGGCTGCTTCTGCATCGGCACCAACCAGGTTGATCTGAAAGCAGCGACCAAGCGCGGTATTCCGGTCTTCAACGCCCCGTTCTCCAATACCCGATCCGTGGCCGAAATGGTGCTGGGCGAGCTGCTGTTGATGCTGCGCGGCATTCCGGCCGCCAACGCCAAGGCGCACCGCGGCGTGTGGCACAAACTGGCCGTGGGCTCCTACGAGGCGCGCGGCAAAAAGCTGGGCATCATCGGCTACGGCCACATCGGCACCCAGCTGGGCATTCTGGCCGAAGGGCTGGGCATGAAGGTGTTCTTCTACGACATCGAGAACAAGCTGCCGTTAGGTAACGCGCAGCAGGTGCGTCATCTGTCCGATCTGCTCAATATGAGCGACGTGGTGACGCTGCACGTGCCGGAAACGCTGGCCACCAAGAACATGATGGGGGCGGAAGAGCTGGCGCTGATGAAACCGGGCGCCATTCTGATCAACGCCTCGCGCGGCACCGTGGTGGATATTCCCGCGCTGTGCGACGCGCTGGCCAGCAATCACCTGGCGGGCGCGGCGATCGACGTCTTCCCGGAAGAACCGGCGACCAACAGCGATCCGTTCAACTCGCCGCTGTGTGAGTTCGACAACGTGCTGCTGACGCCGCACATCGGCGGCTCCACCCAGGAAGCGCAGGAGAATATCGGCGACGAAGTGGCCGGCAAGCTGGCGAAATACTCCGACAACGGGTCGACCCTGTCCGCCGTCAACTTCCCGGAAGTGTCGCTGCCGGCGCATGGCCCGAACGCCAGCCGCCTGCTGCACATCCACGAAAACCGCCCGGGCGTGCTGACGCAGATTAACCAGATCTTCGCCGAAGAGGGGGTTAACATCGCCGCACAGTATCTGCAAACCGGGCCTGAAATCGGCTACGTGGTGATCGACATCGAAGCGGAAACCGCGCGCGCCGACGCCGCGCTGCAGCGCATGAAGGCCATCGACGGCACCATTCGCGCCCGTCTGCTGTTTTGATTCGGCGGCTCGCCGCAACAAAAAAGGCCGGAGCGATCCGGCCTTTTGCTATTTGGGCTCGTGCCACGCCCAGCTGCAGAGCGGGGTGAGGATTTCCGGCAGCGGGATATCCCAGTGCTCGATCGGCAGGTGCTCCACCTGCTGGCAATCATGGGCCAGGCCGATAGGATAGGGGCCGCCGCTGCGCCAGTTTTGCAGGGTGCGATCGTAAAAGCCGCCGCCCATGCCCAGACGCTGTCCGGTATGATCGAACGCCACCAGCGGCGTCAGCACGACGTCCAACTCGCCCAGCGGCAGCACCTGGCGCACATCGAGGCGCGGTTCGAGAATATTGAAGCGATTGCGCACCAGCGGCGTTTCCGGCGCATAGCGCAGGAACAGCAGGTGGCCAGGGCTGAACGGGTGCAGCACCGGCAGGTAAACCCGTTTGCCGAGCGTCCACAGTTGCTCGATCAGCGGCCCGGTGTCGAGTTCACCGTCAAACGACAGAAATACCGCGATGCTGTGCGCCGCCTTAATGTGCGTATGCGCGACGAGGCGCTCGGCTATCTTGTCTGCGGCAAAGCGTTGCTGGCCCGGCGTAAGCTCGCGCCGACGTTGGCGTATGAGTTGACGAATGGCTTGGCGCTGCTGCGCGAATTGGGGTTGAAAAGGCATCGTATCAGGCTTGCTCAGTGTGGCGTTCAGCACACATAAACCGCTGAGAAGGGGAATCTCCGAGATGCCGTCGCAGGCTGTAACCCTTGAACCCATGGTTCAAGGTGAACGTGCCGTCGCAATCTTAAGGCTTCTCGGCGCACCGAGCGTGCTCACCGATCGCGGAGCAACACATTCTGTTTGTACTAAATATCGGCTCAGGGGACTGGCCCGCTGGCGAACATCTCAGAGAAATTTTGTACTCGTTGCCGAAACTGTGATTTCAACAACTTAAGTTATTCGAATTGTGCATCCTGACGTTCAGAGATGCGACCTTGTTCAAGCAACGCTTGTTCAATGGTCTGCTGCAGCATCCGTATGCGTTGTTCCATATTGGACGCATAGTCACGGGTTTTCAACCGTTCTTGAGCAAGTTCGTGACAGACGTTCAATGCCGCGATGAAAACCAGTTGCTCAGTATTGGAGACTCTAGTGCGAACTTTAAGATCTTGCAACCGTTGGTTAAGATCGTCCGCCGCCATATTCAACGCATCTTGTTGTTCTGGCGGGCAATTGACTCTTAACGAGCGGCCAAAAATTTGAATATCTACCGGTTGTGCAGACATGCCACCTTCCTGCCTAAATTTCGCGCCAGCCTTGTCCGCCCTGGCCGGGCCGTCAAAGCGGGCGCCACTATATATACCTCGGTACCAAGATACAACCCCTTTTTCAGTACCTGGTTGTAATCTACTGTGGCGCACATTGCCAGTCAAAAAAGGGTTTCAAAATGCGTATTTACCGCACTTTCGCCACCCGACGGCGCAGTGTGAAACCTGCCACATCGCGATTATAACTAGCCACTGAGGTGTCGCGCTTATCTGGTATAGCGACGGACCTTGGTGGTAGCATAACACGAACTTATCCTGCCAACGATGACGAATGCGCATGTCTATACAGAATACATTTCCAAGTTACCAATCTTTGACCGTGGCCCTCAACCAGCAGTCGGTGGCGCTGACCGCGGCAGAAATGCACGGCCTGATCAGCGGCCTGCTGTGCGGCGGCAGCCGTGATGCCGGCTGGCAGGCGCTGGTGCACGATCTGACCAACGAAGGCGTCGCCTTCCCGCAGGCGCTCAGCCAACCGCTGCAACAGCTGTATGAAGTGACGCGCGAAACGCTGGAAGACGACGAATTCCTGTTCCAACTGATGTTGCCGGAAGGGGAAGCCGTCAGCGTGTTCGATCGCGCCGACGCGTTGGCCGGTTGGGTCAACCACTTCCTGCTCGGGCTGGGCATGATGCAGCCCAAACTGGCCCAGGTGAAAGACGAAGTCGGTGAAGCGATCGACGATCTGCGCAACATCGCGCAGCTGGGCTACGACGAAGACGAAGATCAGGAAGAATTGGAGCAGTCGCTGGAAGAAGTGGCGGAGTATGTGCGGGTTGCCGCCATCA
This sequence comes from Serratia sp. CY32780, assembly GCF_052169135.1. Taxonomy (NCBI): domain Bacteria; kingdom Pseudomonadati; phylum Pseudomonadota; class Gammaproteobacteria; order Enterobacterales; family Yersiniaceae; genus Serratia; species Serratia sp. CY32780. The sequence continues at coordinate 207,513 of NZ_JBJNLI010000007.1, read as the reverse complement.
TGTGCTACGGCGAATTCACCCGTCACAAGCCAACGGCGCCGGAAAACATCAAACCGACGTTGCACTAAACGTCCTATCGGCCCTCCGCCGGCGATGCGGATGGCATGATTTCAGGAGAAGGTAATGACTCAGCAGGAATTCAACAACCGCCGTCAGGCGCTGTTGGCGAAAATGGCGCCGGCCAGCGCGGCGGTTATTTTCTCTGCGCCGGAAACGACGCGCAGTGCAGATTCAGACTATCCCTATCGGCAGAACAGCGACTTTTGGTACCTGACCGGCTTCAATGAGCCGGAAGCGGTGCTGGTGCTGATCAAAAGCGACGACACGCACAACCACAGCGTGCTGTTCAACCGGGTGCGCGATCTGACGGCGGAAATCTGGTTTGGCCGCCGCCTGGGGCAAGACGCCGCGCCGGCGAAGCTGGGCGTGGATCGCGCGCTGCCGTTCGATGAAATCAATGACCAGCTGCACCTGCTGCTCAACGGCCTGGACGTGGTTTACCACGCGCAGGGTGAATACGCCTACGCCGATCAGATCCTGTTCGGCGCGTTGGACAAGCTGCGCAAGGGGTTCCGCCAGAATCTGCAGGCGCCGGCCACCGTTACCGACTGGCGGCCGTGGCTGCATGACATGCGCCTGTTCAAATCGCCGGAAGAGCTGGCGGTGATGCGTCGCGCCGGTGAGATCAGCGCGCTGGCGCACACCCGCGCGATGGAAAAATGCCGCCCGGGCATGTTCGAATACCAGCTGGAAGCGGAAATTCACCATGAATTCACCCGCCTCGGCGCCCGCTACCCGTCTTACAACACCATCGTCGGCAGCGGCGAAAACGGCTGTATCCTGCACTACACCGAGAACGAGAGCCAGATGCGCGACGGCGATCTGGTGCTGATCGACGCCGGTTGTGAGTACCAGGGGTATGCCGGCGACATCACCCGCACCTTCCCGGTCAACGGCAAGTTCAGCAAGCCGCAGCGCGCGGTGTACAACATCGTGCTGGCGTCGCTGCAGCGCGCTTTGGAACTGTTTAAACCCGGCACCAGCATCCGCGAAGTCAACGACGAAGTGGTGCGCATCATGGTGGTCGGGCTGGTGGAACTGGGCGTATTGAAAGGTGAAGTCGATCAGTTGATCGCCGAGCAGGCGCACCGGCAGTTCTTCATGCACGGGCTGAGCCACTGGCTGGGCCTCGACGTGCACGACGTCGGCCACTACGGCACGCCGAGCCGCGATCGGCTGCTGGAGCCGGGCATGGTGCTGACCGTGGAACCGGGGCTGTACATTGCGCCGGATGCGGACGTGCCGGCGGAATACCGCGGCATCGGCATCCGCATCGAGGACGACATCGTGATCACCGCCGACGGCAATGAAAACCTGACCGCCACCGTAGTGAAAGACGCCGATGCCATCGAAGCGTTGATGGCGGCGGCAAGGTCATAAAATGAGTGTAATTATCGTTGGTGGCGGTATGGCGGGCGCGACGCTGGCGCTGGCTATCTCGTCGCTTACTCAGGGAAGAATGGCGGTGGATCTGGTCGAGGCGACTCGGCCGGATGACCACAGCCATCCGGGCTTTGACGCCCGCGCCATCGCACTGGCGCAGGGCACCTGCCAACAGCTGGCGCGCATCGGCGTTTGGCCGGCGCTGCGCGATTGCGCTACGCCGATCGCTCAGGTGCACGTTAGCGATCGCGGCCACGCCGGTTTCGTGAATCTGCAGGCGCAGGATTATCAGGTCGATGCGCTCGGCCAGGTGATCGAACTGCATGACGCCGGGCAGCGGCTGTTCGCGCTGCTGGCGAAGGCGCCGGGCGTTACGCTGCACTGCCCCGCGCGGGTGGTGGACGTGATTCGCACCGCCGAGCGGGCGGAAGTACAACTGGATACCGGTCTGCGCCTGTGCGGGCAACTGCTGGTGGCGGCCGACGGTTCGCGTTCGGCGCTGGCGCAGGCCTGCAACGTGCAGTGGCGGCAGGAGGACTATCCGCAGTTCGCCACCATCGCCAACGTCACCACGGCGGAAGATCCGCAGGGGCGCGCCTTCGAGCGTTTTACCCGCTACGGGCCGCTGGCGCTGCTGCCGATGTCGCAGGGGCGCAGTTCGCTGGTGTGGTGCCATGCGCGCGAAGATCGCGCCCGGGTGGACGCCTGGGACGACGAGCGATTTATCGCCGAGCTGCAACAGGCCTTCGGCTGGCGGCTGGGGCGCATCCTCAAGGCCGGTAAACGGCACAGCTATCCGCTCAGCCTGCTGACCGCCGAACGCCATGCCAGCCATCGTCTGGCGCTGGTGGGCAACGCGGCGCAGACGCTGCATCCGATCGCCGGGCAGGGGTTCAACCTCGGTCTGCGCGACGTGATGTCGCTGGCGGAAACGCTGGCGGAAGCGGTGAACAGCGGCGAAGACGCCGGTGGTTATGCGCTGCTGAGCCGCTATCAGCAGCGGCGGCAAAACGATCAGCAGGCGACGATCGGCGTGACCGACGGATTGATCCGCCTGTTCGCCAACCGTTATGCCCCGCTGGTGGTCGGCCGCAACCTGGGGCTGATGGCGATGGAGCGTTTGCCGGCGGTGCGCGACGCCTTCGCCAAGCGCACGCTCGGCTGGGTGGAACGTTAGACACAGAATCGGGCGCCCTGTGGCGCGCCCAAAACGCGGCGCGGCAAGGCGTCGCGCGTTATTTAAGGAAATCGAGCAGCATGCAATCATTTGACGTGATTATCGCCGGTGGCGGTATGGTGGGGCTGGCGTTGGCCTGCGGCCTGCAGGGCAGCGGGCTGCGCGTGGCGGTGCTGGAGCAGCGCCAGCCGGACATGGCGCCGCCGTCGGAGCAGCCAGCGCTGCGCGTCTCCGCCATCAATGCCGCCAGCGAGCGTTTGCTGCAGCATATCGGCGTGTGGGATGACATTCTCCAGCTGCGCGCCAGCGCTTATAACGCGATGGAAGTGTGGGATCGCGACAGCTTTGGCAAAATCGCCTTCCGCGGCGACGAGTGCGGCTTCAGCCATCTTGGCCACATCATCGAAAACTCGGTGATCCAGCAGGCGCTGTGGAAACGCGCCGAAAGCCTGTCGGACATCACGCTGATTACCCCGGCCGCGCTCAAGCAGGTGGCGTGGGGCGAGAACGACGCTTTCGTCACGCTGGAGGATGGCCGCATGCTGACCGCCCGCCTGGTGATCGGCGCCGACGGCGCCCAGTCGTGGCTGCGCCAGCACGCCGACATTCCGCTTACCTTCTGGGATTACCGCCACCATGCGCTGGTCGCCACCATTCGCACCGAAGAGCCGCATCAGGCGACGGCGCGGCAAATTTTCCACGGCGACGGCATTCTGGCGTTCCTGCCGTTCAACGATCCGCATTTGAGCTCCATCGTCTGGTCGGTGACGCCGGAAGAGGCCGAGCGGCTCAAGCAGCTGGAACCGGCGCAGTTCAACCGCGAACTGGCGATGGCCTTCGACATGCGCCTGGGGGCTTGCAGCCTGGAAAGCGAACGGCTGGCGTTCCCGCTGACCGGCCGCTATGCGCGCAGTTTCGCCGCGCACCGCCTGGCGCTGGTGGGCGATGCGGCGCATACCGTGCATCCATTGGCCGGGCAGGGCGTGAATCTGGGCTTTATGGACGCCGCCGAGCTGATTTCCGAACTGCGCCGCCTGCAGCGGCAGGGCAAGGATATCGGCCAGCACCTCTATCTGCGCCGCTATGAGCGCCGCCGCAAACATGGCGCGGCGGTAATGCTGGCCAGCATGCAGGGGTTCCGCGAATTGTTCGACGGCAACCACCCGGCCAAAAAGCTGCTGCGCGACGTGGGCCTGCGGCTGGCGGACAGCCTGCCGGGCGTCAAGCCGAAGCTGGTGCGTCAGGCGATGGGCCTGAACGATCTGCCCGAGTGGCTTGCCTGACATCCTGCCTTCTGCGAGCCCTCCGCGGGCTCGCGCTTCTTGCCTTATGCCATCGTCTTTCCTTATATAACCCTTCATTTGAAATAATCTAATTTCAGCCGTTTTTTATCATTACTTTTTCTAATTCCATGTTCGGTTATCAAAAGTCGGAATCTCATGTGCGGCCGTCGGTTTGTTATATAACTTCGGAGTTTTGCCGCTTTAATTGTTAATTTTGTGCCTTAAAGCGCATTTTTCCAGTGAAAAACTCTGCACACTAGCCCGGCATTTTACCGCCCCGGAACGGCGATGAGCCTATTTTAACTTATGGTTAATGTGGTCGTTCGGTGATAAGTTCGAGGGAAAGGTATCGTTTGCGTCACGGCGGTTGCACGCAGTTTCCGCCCGTCCCGGCGCAGCATTTGTGTTGAGCAGTCAGTGCGCCATGGCGATCGGGCCGCGAGCCAGGCTCCGCCGCATTGCGTGGCAGCACCCTAACTTCTAGCGACGAGTGGAAAGAGGGAAAAGATGGCAAAGCAAACCCCACTGTACGACCAGCACGTGGCGTGCGGTGCGCGCATGGTAGACTTTCACGGCTGGATGATGCCGCTGCACTACGGCTCGCAGCTTGATGAGCACCACGCGGTGCGTCAGGATGCCGGCATGTTCGACGTGTCTCACATGACCATTGTGGATCTGCACGGCGCCCGCACCCGCGAGTTCCTGCGCTACCTGCTGGCGAACGACGTCGCCAAACTGACCCAACCCGGCAAAGCGCTGTACACCGGCATGCTGAATGCCTCCGGCGGCGTGATCGACGACCTGATCGTTTATTTCCTCACTGAAGACTATTTCCGCCTGGTGGTGAACTCCGCCACCCGCGACAAAGACCTGGCCTGGATCGAAGAGCACGCTGCGCCGTATGGCGTTGCGCTGACGGTGCGCGACGATCTGGCGTTGATCGCGGTGCAGGGCCCGCAGGCCAAAGAGCGCGCCGGCACGCTGTTCACCCCGGAACAAAAAAGCGCGGTTGAAGGCATGAAGCCATTCTTCGGCGTACAGGCCGGCGAGCTGTTCATCGCCACCACCGGTTACACCGGCGAGGCCGGTTATGAGATCGCGCTGCCAAAAGCGCAGGCGGCGGATTTCTGGCAAAAATTGCTGGCCGCGGGCGTCAAGCCGGCCGGTCTGGGCGCGCGCGACACGCTGCGTCTGGAAGCGGGCATGAACCTCTACGGGCAAGAGATGGACGAAGGCGTTTCGCCGCTGGCCGCCAACATGGGCTGGACCATCGCCTGGCAGCCGGAAGATCGCCGTTTCATCGGCCGCGAAGCGCTGGAACAACAGCGCGAGCAGGGTACCGAGCAACTGGTCGGCTTGATCATGACGGAAAAAGGCGTATTACGTAATGAGCTGCCGGTGCGTTTCACCGACGCGGCGGGACAAACTCACGAAGGCGTGATCACCAGCGGTTCGTTCTCTCCGACGCTGGGCTTCAGCATCGCGCTGGCGCGCGTGCCGGCGGGCATCGGCGAACAGGCCATCGTGCAGATCCGCAACCGTGAAATGCCGGTCAAAGTGACCAAGCCCGGTTTCGTTCGCGCCGGCAAGCCGCTGACAAATTGATTTTTTATTGATTGATTCTTTTATTTCTTCGAAGGAGTAACCGGCGATGAGCAATGTGCCAACAGAATTGAAATACGCATCCTCCCACGAGTGGGTTCGTTCAGAAGGTAACGGCGTTTACACCGTAGGCATCACCGAACACGCGCAGGAACTGCTGGGCGATATGGTGTTTGTCGATCTGCCGGAAGTGGGCCGCCGCGTCGCCGCCGGTGAAGATTGCGCCGTGGCGGAGTCCGTCAAGGCGGCGTCGGACATTTACGCGCCAATCAGCGGCGAAATCGTGGCGGTGAACGGCGAGCTGGAAAGCTCCCCGGAACTGGTCAACAGCGAACCTTACGGTGACGGCTTCCTGTTCCAGATTAAAGCCGCCGACGAAGGCGAGCTGGCGAACCTGCTGGACGCCGCGGCTTATCAGGCCTCGATCGACGAGTAATCGTGACCACGCCCCAGGCCTTTCGGCCGGGGCGTTTTAGTTACCGCTCAAGCTATATCCCGTATCACGCAAGCATTCAGGAATTTGTAGCAATGACCCAGACACTCAGCCAACTCGAACACAGCGAAGCGTTCATCGAACGCCACATCGGCTCTTCTGCGGAACAACGCCAGGAGTTGCTGGCAGCGGTGGGCGCTCGCTCGCTCAGCGCGCTGATACAACAGATCGTGCCGGCGGACATTCAGCTGCCGGGGCCGCCGCCGGTCGGCGACGCGGCGACCGAACACCAGGCGCTGGCTGAGCTGAAGGCGATCGCCTCGCAGAATCAGCGCTACAAATCCTATATCGGCATGGGCTACAGCGCCGTGCTGACGCCGCCGGTGATCCTGCGCAACATGCTGGAAAATCCGGGCTGGTACACCGCTTACACCCCTTATCAGCCGGAAGTGTCGCAGGGCCGCCTGGAAGCGCTGCTGAACTTCCAGACCGTGACTCTCGATCTGACCGGCCTGGATCTGGCTTCCGCTTCGCTGCTGGATGAAGCCACCGCCGCCGCCGAAGCGATGGCCTTGGCCAAACGCGCCAGCAAGCTGAAAGACGTCAACCGCTTCTTCGTGGCTGACGACGTGCATCCGCAGACGCTGGACGTGGTGCGCACCCGCGCCGAAACCTTCGGCTTCGACGTCATCGTCGATAAAGCGGAAAAAGTGCTGGAGCTGGACGGCGTGTTCGGCGTGCTGCTGCAACAGGTGGGCACCACCGGCGAGCTGCACGACTACAGCGCGCTGCTGGCCGAACTGAAATCGCGCAAAATCATCACCAGCGTGGCCGCCGACATTATGGCCCTGGTGCTGCTGACCGCGCCGGGCAAGCAGGGCGCCGACGTGGTGTTCGGCTCCGCGCAGCGCTTCGGCGTGCCGATGGGCTATGGCGGCCCGCACGCCGCCTTCTTCGCCTGCCGCGACGAGTTCAAGCGCTCGATGCCGGGCCGCATCATCGGCGTTTCCCGCGATGCCGCCGGCAACACCGCGCTGCGCATGGCGATGCAGACCCGCGAGCAGCATATCCGCCGCGAGAAGGCCAACTCGAATATCTGTACCTCGCAGGTGCTGTTGGCCAACATCGCCAGCCTGTATGCGGTATATCACGGCCCGCAAGGGCTGCAGCGCATCGCCGGGCGTATCCATCGCCTGACCGACATTCTGGCCGCCGGGCTGCAGAAGGCCGGCCTGACGCTGCGCCACAACACCTGGTTCGACACCCTGACCGTTGAAGTGAAAGACAAAGCGGCGGTGCTGGAACGCGCGCTGAGCTTCGGCATCAACCTGCGTACCGATATCCACGGCGCCGTAGGCATCACGCTGGACGAAGCCACCTCGCGCGAAGACGTGCAGACGCTGTTCGCACTGCTGGCCGGCGACAACCACGGCCTGGACATCGACGCGCTGGACGCGGCGGTGAGCAAGAGCAGTCAATCGATCCCGGCCGCCATGTTGCGCCAGGATCCGATCCTGACCCACCCGGTATTCAACCGCTATCACAGCGAAACCGAGATGATGCGCTATATGCATCGCCTGGAGCGCAAGGATCTGGCGCTGAACCAGGCGATGATCCCGCTGGGCTCTTGCACCATGAAATTGAACGCCGCGGCGGAAATGATCCCGATCACCTGGCCTGAATTCTCCGAGCTGCACCCGTTCTGCCCGCCGGAGCAGGCTGCCGGCTACCAGCAGATGATCGGCCAACTGTCTCAGTGGCTGGTGCAACTGACCGGCTATGACGCGGTGTGCATGCAGCCGAACTCCGGCGCGCAGGGCGAATACGCCGGCCTGCTGGCAATCCGCCGCTACCACGAAAGCCGCAACGAAGCGGGCCGTCACGTCTGCCTGATCCCGAGCTCCGCGCACGGCACCAACCCGGCCTCCGCCCAGATGGCGGGCATGAGCGTGGTGGTGGTCGCCTGCGACAAGAACGGCAACATCGATCTGCACGATCTGCGCGTCAAGGCGGAGCAGGCAGGCGAAGAGCTCTCTTGCATCATGGTGACCTACCCGTCGACCCACGGCGTGTATGAAGAAACCATCCGCGAAGTGTGCCAGATCGTGCATCAGTTCGGCGGCCAGGTGTATCTGGACGGCGCCAACATGAACGCCCAGGTGGGCATCACCACGCCAGGCTATATCGGCGCGGACGTTTCGCACCTCAACCTGCATAAAACCTTCTGCATCCCGCACGGCGGCGGCGGCCCGGGCATGGGCCCGATCGGCGTGAAAGCGCACCTGGCGCCGTTTGTGCCGGGCCACAGCGTCGTGCAGATCGACGGCGTAACCACCCAGCAGGGCGCGGTCTCCGCGGCGCCGTTCGGCAGCGCCTCCATCCTGCCTATCAGCTGGATGTACATCCGCATGATGGGCGCGGAAGGCCTGAAGCAGGCCAGCCAGATGGCGATCCTGAACGCCAACTACATCGCTACCCGCCTGAAAGACGCCTATCCGATTCTGTATACCGGCCGCGATCACCGCGTGGCGCACGAATGTATCCTCGATATTCGTCCGCTGAAGGAAGAGACCGGCATCAGCGAAATGGACATCGCCAAGCGCCTGATCGACTTCGGCTTCCACGCGCCGACCATGTCGTTCCCGGTGGCGGGCACGCTGATGGTCGAGCCGACCGAGTCGGAAAGCAAAGTGGAGCTGGATCGCTTTATCGATGCGATGCTGGCGATCCGCAGCGAGATCGACCGCGTCGCCAAAGGCGAATGGCCGCTGGAAGACAACCCGCTGGTGAATGCGCCGCACGTGCAGGCTGAGCTGGTTAACGACTGGCAGCATCCGTACAGCCGTGAGCTGGCGGTGTTCCCGGTGGCCGGCGTGCGCGAGAACAAGTACTGGCCGAGCGTTAAGCGTCTGGATGACGTGTACGGCGACCGTAACCTGTTCTGCTCTTGCGTGCCGATGAGCGACTACGAATAACACGTTCGGCAAAGTTTGTGTTCGGGGGACACCGCATCATGCGGTGTCCCTTTTTATTTTATTGCGGCCTATTCTTTCCCGTACGTTCCCACGATTTGAGGAGTCACCATGCAAGCGGCAATCGTAACAGCGCTGGGGCAAGCCCCGGTTTTCGGCACCTTTGAGGAGCCTCAGGCGCAGGCGAATGAAGTGCCGATCGACGTTCTGGCGGCCGGCATCAAACAGCTGGATCGCGCCACCGTCGCCGGCACCCATTACTCCAGCCCGAAGCAGTTGCCGATCGTACCCGGCACCGACGGCGTGGGCCGGACGGCCGACGGGCAACGGGTGTATTTCGCCTCCTTCCGCCGCCCTTACGGCGCGATGGCTGAGCGCAGCGTCGCGTCATGGACGGTGCCGGTGCCGGAGGCGGTGGACGACGCCACGGCGGCGGCGCTGATCAATCCGGCCTTCGCCGCCTGGCTGCCGCTGCGATGGCGGGCGGATCTGCAGCCCGGTGAAACGGTGCTGATCATCGGCGCTACCGGCACTTCGGGAAAACTGGCGGTCGCCGCGGCGCGTCAGGCGGGAGCCGGGCGCATCGTTGCCGCCGGCCGTCGGCTGAGCGTGCTGGAAGCGTTGGGCGTGGATGCCACGGTGGATCTGAGCCTGCAGGGCGAGGCGCTGACGCAGGCCTTCGCGGCGGCGGCGGGGCCGGGCGGTTATCAGGTGATCGTCGATTATATCTGGGGCCCGGCGACCGAAGCGCTGCTCGCGACGCTCAATAATCACGATCTCTCGTCTTACGCCGGCGGGCGCGGCATTCGCCTGGTCAACGTCGGCTCGATGGCCGCGCCGGACATCCGGCTGCCGGCGGCGGTGCTGCGCAGCAATCAGCTGCAGATCCTCGGCAGCGGCACCGGCAACTTCCCGCCGATCCCGGAGATGCAGCGCTACGCGACCGAAATTCTGGCGCTGGCGGTAACGGGCGCACTCACTATCGAGACGCAGGAGCACGCGCTGGCGGAGATCGCCGAGGTATGGGATCTGAACAAGAAAAGCGACGTGCGTTCGGTGATACGCATCGCCCGCTAAGTTCCTGCCGCTAGCGGCAAGGGCAGACCAGGTGAATATCCTCCGGCTCGCGGGCGAACAGCTCGGCATCCGGGCGCTCGATGAGCCGGCACCCTTGCGCCAGATAGAAGTCTACGGTGCTTTTGTTGGGGATGGAAGAGACGTACAGCCCGGCGGCGCCTTCTTGCGCCGCCTGACGCAGGCAGAGCTGGAACAGCTGCTTGCCTAACCCCTGGCCGCGTTGGTGCGCGCTGACGTAAAAGAACAGCAGCTGGCGCAGATCCCGCTGCGGGCCGCGCGGCTCGGTATCCAGCGCCGCCGCCGCCACGATCTCCTCGCCTTCGAACCGCGCGAAGAACGCGCCGCCGCGATCGAAGCAGGCTTCATGGATCGGCGTATAGGTTTCCCGGTCGTGCGGATCCCAACCGCGCACGTCGTAGTAGTCCGGGTAGGCTTGCAGTTTACCGTCCTGCAGGCGATACAGGGTGTCGATGATTTCGCTGCGGTCAATATCCCATAGTCGGTCGAGTTGCTGCCGTTGCAGCAGGACAGGGGCGCTCATGATCGTTGTTCACTCTCAGTCTGTGGCCGGTAACTTTCCGGCAAATCGATAATAAAACCGATGCCGCGATCGTCGAGGCCTTCGGTGACGCGCAGCTGCGCGCCGATCTTATCGGCCAGGTTCCGGGCGATGGCCAATCCCAGTCCGCTGCCGGTCTGCTGCGTGCCGGGCACGCGGTAAAAGCGTTCAAACAGGCGCGGAAGGTGCTCTTCGCTCACTCCGGGGCCGTTGTCGCGCAACGTAATATAGCAGCCGAGCGGTGCCAGCGAACGGATATGGGCTTCGATGCGGCTGCCGGGCGGTGCGTACTTGAGTGCGTTGTCCAGCAGGTTGGTGAAGATGGCGATCAGCGCATGGCGATCGGTGGTTACCACCACGTCCTCGCTGCCGTCGAGCGAGAGTTCCACATCCTTTTCCAGCGCATAGGGGACGTGCTGCGCGATGCATTTTCCGATCTCTGCGTAGATGTCCACCGCCTCGATTTTCAGCGGAAAATCTTCCGCCTCCAGCTTGGCCAGGTTGATCAACTGGCGCGACAGCGACGCCGCGCGATCTAGCCCCTGCTGCATGTCGCCGATGATCTCCCGGCGCTCCTGCTGCTCGCTGACCTGGGTCAGCAGATGCAGCTGCGCCAGCACGGCGGCGATCGGCGTGCGCAGTTCGTGCGCCGCATCGGCCATAAAGCGTTTTTCGCGCTGGTTGGCGGCGTCGATGCGCGCCATCAGCTTGTTGACCTCCACCACCACCGGCCGGATTTCCTGATACTGCTCGCTGACGTTGATCGGCGACAGATTACCCGGCTGGCGATCGGAGATGGTGCGGGCGATCTGGCGCAGCGGCCGCAGGCTGAAGTAGGCGGTAAACAGCAAGGTGATGATGATCGCCGCCAGAATGCCCAGCAGCGGCATGGCAGTGCTTTCCGCCGGGTTACCGAACAGCGTGGTGCGATCGTTGAACGACTCGCCGACGATCACCCGGTACTGACGCTTTTCGCTCCAGCTGCCGGCAAGATGCCAGTTGGCGCCGGCGTACTTAACGGAGCCCGACAGCACCGAAGGCGGCAGGCGCAGCGGTTCTCCCTGCGTTTGCGAACTGTAAAGCACCCGGTTGTCCCGATCGTAAACCACGAACAGCGGGTGGTAATCGATTTGATCCTGCATGCCGTTATTGATGGAATCAATGTACATGCCTTCAATGGTCTTGATGATGCCGCGGTAATCGATATTGTCGGTGCCGGTTTCATCGAGAATATTGGCGATACCCACGGCGACGATGCGTTGCTGGTTATCGAAATATTTTTCCATGTCGGGGTAATACCAATATTTCACCCAGGCGACGAGGATCCCCCACAATAATAAAATGGCCAGGACCTGGAAAATAATGGTGCGCATAAAGAAGGATTTGAAACCGATCATCTTGCTACTCTTTCTTCAGCAAATAACCAATGCCGCGTACGGTAATAATTCTTTCTTTACCGATCTTGCGCCGTAAATTATGCATGTGCACTTCCAGCGAGTTGCTTTCCACGCTGTCGCCGTGGCCGAACAGCCGCTGTTCCAACACCGCTTTGCGCACCACTGTGCCGGCACAGCGCATCAGCTCGTGCAGCAGGTGATACTCTTTTTTCGACAGCATCAGCAGTTCGTTATCCAGCGTCACCTGATGGTTGACCGGGTCGAGATACAGCGTGCCGAGGCTCCAGGTTTGCGAAGCGAAGCCCGCCATGCGTCGGTTGACCGCCTTGACGCGTGAGATGAGCTCGGGCAGCGCAAAGGGTTTGGCCAGAAAGTCGTCCGCGCCGGAATCCAGGCTGTTCACCAGGCTTTCGATGCGGTCGCGGGCGGTCAGGATGATGATGGGGATATTTTGCCCGGCGGCGCGCCAGGCGATCAGCTTTTGCAAACCGTCGCCGTCCGGCAGCGTGAGATCCAACAGCATCAGGTCGAACCCGCCGGGTGAAAGTTTATTTTCCGCGTCCGCGAGCAGGCGCACCCAGCACAAATTAAAGCCGGTGAGCTCCAATGCGCGGCACAGCGCCTTGCCTAATTGCAGGTCGTCTTCCACCAACAGTATGTTCACGTTTGTTCCGCTGAGATCCTCAAGTCGCGATTATCTAACTATAACCCTGCCGGGAAGACAACGGGGAAACTCGCTTTGCCTGTACGTTCTTAAGCAAACCTTAATCTGGCTTTAATCTCGCGTTAAGGGAGCAAAAGGGAATTTCAGTTATTTTGCAGCCATTCGAAATCATGACAGAGGGCGCGAAACATGCAGACTGACGGTTCCCCGCTCGCGGGCACCTCGCGGCGGCTGATATATACAGGCGTGGCGGCGCTGCTCGTTCTGTTGACGCTGTCTTTTCGCGGCGATGCGCAGAGCCATAGCGACAATGGCCCGCATGCTGCCGGCTTGCAACGGGGGCATCAGGCAGCGACGTCGGACGCCTACGGCTGCGTCAAAGCGCGGATTAAAAAGCAGCTGCGCCGCCTGGCTCAGCTTTGAAGCGCTTTTTAGGGCGCAGCTCTATACTCTGACGGACAAACGGGGCGCCTGTGCGCAGGCCGCTGTGTTGATATCGCCAACCAGAGAAAAACAGTATGACGAAAGTGGCATTGGTGACCGGCGCGAGCCGGGGAATTGGCCGTGCGGCCGCGTTATTGCTGGCCCGGCAGGGTTATGCAGTGGGCGTGAATTACCTGCGCGACGAAAGCGCGGCGCGGCAGGTGGTGGCGGAAATCGAGGCGCAGGGCGGCAAGGCGCTGGCGCTGCAGGCCGATGTGGCCGACGAAGCGCAGGTGATGGCGATGTTCGCCGCGCTGGACGCCCGGCTGGGCACGCTCAGTGCGTTGGTCAATAATGCCGGCATTCTGTTCCAGCAGGCGAACATTGAGCAGTTGACCGCCGAGCGCATCAATCAGGTGCTCGGCACTAACGTTACCGGTTACTTCCTGTGTTGCCGCGAGGCGGTGAAGCGCATGGCGCTGCGCCATGGCGGGCAGGGCGGCGCGATCGTCAACGTTTCCTCCGCGGCGTCCCGGTTGGGGGCTGCCGGGGAATACGTCGATTACGCCGCCTCGAAAGGCGCCGTCGATACCCTGACCATCGGGTTATCGCGCGAGGTGGCGGCGCAGGGCATCCGCGTCAACGGCGTGCGGCCCGGATTCATCTATACCGAGATGCACGCCAGCGGCGGCGAGCCCGGCCGGGTGGATCGCGTGAAGGACAGTTTGCCGATGCAACGCGGCGGCCAACCGCAGGAAGTGGCGGAGGCGATCGCCTGGCTGCTGTCTGACGCCGCGTCTTACGTGACCGGCACTTTTATCGAGGCTGCGGGCGGGCGTTGAACGCATGAGGGGGTTTTGACATCCCGCCGTGCGGAGTGTATTTTGATTAAATAACAATCAAAATGTAGTTACAAAAATGTATGTTTATTTTGAATGGAATCAGGATAAAAATCACAGTAACCAGCGCAAACACCGCGTCAGTTTTGAGATTGCGCAACGGGTTTTTCTGGATCCCAACCATTTGGCCGTGCTGGAAAGGATTGAGGATGGAGAAGAACGCTGGCAAACGCTCGGTATGGTCGGCTCCTGTTTGTTGCTGCTGGTGGCACATACGACGACCGAAACGGATGTCGAAGGCGATACAGTAGAGATCGTGCGCATCATTTCAGCACGCAAGGCCGATGCCAAAGAGAGGGGAAGATATGAAGCGCAAAAATTCAGCCAAAAATCTGGCGCATAGCGTACTCCCTCCGTTGACGGAGGAGCAGAAAGCGCAAATTGCTTCACTGAGCGCGCTGCCGGATGAGGATATCGATTATACCGATGCCCCGGCCCTGGGTGAGGAGAAGTGGCAGGCTGCGGTTCAGGGGCGTTTTTATAAACCGATGAAAGTATCGAAAACCATCCGAATCGATGCGGATGTGTTGGCCTGGCTTCAGCGGCCAGGCAAGGGCTATCAGAAACGCCTGAACGCTGTGCTGCGTGAGGCGATGTTGAAAGAGCATGAGCACGAGGAATAATTTGTGTCAGGTGGCTAACGGTCCGGTGAGATTCTCACCGGATTTTTTTTGCTGTTTTTTAAGGCAACGCCTACCAACGTCGGCTACCTCTCGACGGAGCTCGGTCAAAACTATAAAAACGGTCATTCTGCGGAGCGTGAAATGTGACCGTTTACCGTTTATCTCCTGCTCATCGGCAGAACAGGGTCATCATAACTATTCCCGGTAATATCCTGCGCCGCGGGGTTACCCGTCGTGCAGCAGCGCGCTGCGGAATGACAAGATATGCGCCTGCGCGGCCTCGGCGGCGGCGGCGCTGTCTTGTGCGGCCAGCGCGGCGATAATTGCCCGGTGTTCGTCGATCACTTCGCGCATATGCCCTTCCCGCGACAGGGTGCTGGCCCAAAAACGCTGCGCCCTGGCGTGCAGCACACTCAGGATATCCGCCAGCATGTTATTGCCGGCGATCTGCGCCAGCTCTTGGTGAAACGCATGATCGAGTGTCATCATTCGCACTCTATCTCGCTCCTGGCTCGCGGCTTCGATTTGCCGGTTGAGTTCGGTCAGCGTCGCGATTTGCCTCTCGGTAATCCTCTGGCTCGCCAGCTGCATGCACAGCATCTCGTTAGCCAGCCTTACTTCGATCAATTCCAACGCATCGTCCATCGACAACGGTGAAACCATCACGCCTTTGCGCGGGATGACCTGCAGTAACCCCTCGTTGGCCAAGCGGTGGATTGCCTGATTGATCGGCGTTCTGCCCATATCCAGATCGTTCATCACCTGCGCGGTATTGAGATATTCGCCCGGCTTGTAGCTGAGTGTGACCAGCGCCTGTTTGAAGCGCCGGTAGGCCAGCTCGTTCAGTGAGACGCCGGCTTCTTCCGTCATCGGGCGCTGCGGGCTTTCTGCGTCAACAGTCTTCACGTTTTGCTCCTGCAAGAAGAAAGTTTTTAGACATAGTACACAAAAACATGGCATGAAAATCGCTTATTTGGCAACTAAAGATATAGTGAAATTTCACAGTGTTTTAACAAGAGGGGCGAAACTGCCATGAGACTGACCTTCACTTTACCTGAATCCCGCGGCGCGGCGACGTTGAATGTTGAGATTGATCATCTGGTGATCGCCGGTTGGACCGGGCGCGATCGCGAAGCGATCTTGCACCATATTCGTGAATTGGCCGAGCTGGGCGTGCCCCAGCCCAGTGCAATCCCCCTGTTTTACCGCGTTGCCGCCAATCAGTTGAGCCAGCAAGAGACCATTGAAGTCATTGGCAACGCGACGTCCGGCGAAGCGGAACCGCTGATTTTTGCCCATCGCGGCGAACTGTTCGTGTCATTGGCGTCCGATCACACCGATCGTCAACTCGAAGCGCACAGCGTGGCGCTGTCGAAACAGATTTGCGTTAAACCGGTGGCGCGAGCCGCCTGGCCGCTGCAGGAGGTGCTGGAACATTGGGACAGTTTGATCTTGCGTTCGTGGATCAAGGAAGAGGGCGAATGGCGATTGTATCAACAGGGCAGCCTTGCCGCGCTGCGTACGCCCGGTGATTTGCTGGAGCGTTACTTCACCGGTATGCAGCCGCCGGAGTGCGGGCTGGCGCAACCGCAAACGCCCAACGGGTTGGCGATGACTTGCGGCACGGTGGCGGCGATCGGCGGCATTCGACCGGCCGGCGAGTTTCGCATGGAACTGGTGGACGATGTGCTTGGGCGCACCATCAGTCACGGTTATCGCAGCATTGAACTGCCGGTGGTGGCGTGATGAAAAAGCTGACGTTGATGCAGGCCAGCGCCGGCCTGGCTAGCGGGGAGTTCACCGCAGCGCAGCTGACCGCCGCCGCTTTGGCGCAGATCGCCGATGAGCGGGGGGAGGGCGCGCGCGCGTTTACGCGAACCTACGCCGAGTGGGCACAACGGCAAGCGCAGGCCTCCGATCGGCGGCGCGCCACCGGCTCGCCGCTGTCGGCGCTGGATGGCGTGCCTGTCTCAATCAAGGATCTGTTTGACGTGGCCGGTGAGGTGACCACGGCGGGCTCGCGCGTGTTGGCCGACGCGCCGCCCGCAGAAAAGCACGCTGCGGTAGTAGAACGGCTGTTGCAAGCCGGCGCGGTGGTGGTGGGCAAAACGACGATGACGGAATTCGCCTATTCCGGACTGGGCATCAACCCGCATTACGGGACGCCGGCCAATCCCTGGGAGCGCCAGGCGGCACGCATTCCCGGTGGCTCCTCTTCCGGTGCGGCGGTGGCGGTGGCCGACGGCATGTGCCTGGGCGCGATTGGCAGCGATACCGGCGGGTCGGTACGCATACCCGCCGCGCTGTGCGGATTGACAGGTTATAAACCCACTGCACGGCGCATCAATGACGCTGGCTTATTGCCGCTGTCGCCTTCGCTGGATTCGATCGGCGTGATTGCTCATGACGTCGCCAGCTGTATTGCGCTGGACGCACTGATTGCCGACAGCCCGCTGCGGGTGCCGCAAAAAAGCTTGGCGCAGGCGCATTTTGCCGTGCCGCAAACGGTGGTGCTGGATGAACTGCAGCCGGCGGTTGCCGAGGCATTCCAGCGCAGCCTGCAATGCCTGTCTCAGGCGGGGGCGCAGATTGAATTCATTCCTGCTACGGCGTTTGCCGAGCTGGCGGCGATCAATGCCAACGGTGGTTTCACCGCGTTGGAGTCCTGGCGCTGGCATCGGGCACTGATCGGTGAACGGGGCGATGGCTATGACCCGCGGGTGCTGTCGCGCATTCGCCGCGGTGCATCCTTGGGCGACGCCGATCTGCAGCTGTTGCAGCGGCAACGCGCCGACTGGCAGCGGCGGATTACGGCGGAGCTGCAGAGGTTTGACGCTTTGCTGATGCCGACCGTGCCGATGATTGCGCCAACTATCGGCGAGCTGGCGGCGGATGATGCCTACTTCCGTTGCAACGGACTGATGCTGCGCAATCCCGCGATCGTCAATTTCCTCGATGGCTGCGCGCTGTCCTTGCCCTGCCAGCGGCCGGGCGCCGCGCCGATCGGCCTGATGCTGGCGGGCTTGCCGATGTGTGATGAGGCGCTGCTGGGATGGGCGCTGGCGATCGAACGCCGTCTTGCCGAGGCGTGATTTTCCGGTGGGCGCAGGCCTGCCTTTTGAGATGACCAGGAGAATATCCATGAACGATTCCCCGAACGGAATGCTGTTTGTCGCGACGGATGTCGCCACGCAGGATGCTGCGGATTTCAATCGCTGGTATGACCGCGAACACGTGGAGGAGCGGGTGCGGGTGCCCGGCTTTTTATCCGGCACACGCTATCGGGCATTGCAGGGCGGGCGTCAATATTTGGGGCTGTATAAAACCGAATCGTTGGCCAGTTTTACCTCCGAAGCCTATCGCGCCGCGTTTCAACACCAAACGCCTTGGTCGGTGGCCAGCCTGGAGAAAATGCGCGATCCAATGCGCCGGGTGTGTGCGGTGGAGGCGGTCACCGGCCAAGGGTGCGGCAGTCATCTCTGTATCTTCGTGCTGCCGTCGGCGGCATCGGAAGCGCTGCATGCCCGCATCTTGCAACTGGGCGCACGGCTGGCTGAACAGCCTGGCTTTGTGCGCAGCAGCCTGTTGACGCCGGATGCCGAACTCAGTTCCCCGCTGCCGAAAGAATCGCGAGAAAACCGCCGAATGCTGCCGATGCTATTGATCGAAAGCAGCGACGCCGAAGCCGGCCTGCGTTTAAGCGAGCAGGCCGCTGAAGCGCTGAACATGCCCGCCGCCGATGCCTGGCACTATGCCCTTGGCTGGCAACTGACCGCACAGGAGCTGACATCATGAACGCATACACCACTGAAACGGCACAGGCTGCCGCGCCGGCCGCAGAAAGTGCCGCCGCACCGCCCAATACCGGCAAGCTGGCGGCGGCCAGCTCGATCGGCACGGCGTTGGAATGGTACGATTTCACCGTCTACAACATCATGGCCGCGTTGATTTTCAACCATGTATTCTTCCCATCGTTCGATCCGCTGGTGGGCACGATTCTGGCGTTCTCCACTTACGCGGTGGGCTATGTTTCCCGGCCGATCGGTGGCATCGTGTTCGGCCACCTTGGCGATGTGTTGGGGCGGCGTTTTGTGCTGGTCACCACGCTGGTGATCATGGGCGTGACCACGGCGCTGATGGGGTTGCTGCCCGGCTATGCCAGCTGGGGGATTTGGAGCCCGTTGCTGCTGGTGACGCTGCGCTTTATTCAGGGCATTGCGCTGGGCGGAGAATGGGCGGGGGCGGTGCTGTTGTCGATGGAACACGGTAAGCCGCATCAGCGCGGGCGCAACGCGTCCTTTGCTCAGGTAGGGCCGTCCTGCGGTTCGCTGATCGGCACCGGCCTGATTACGCTGGTGACGTTGGCGATGTCGGCGGACGATTTCCAGCAATGGGGCTGGCGGATCCCGTTCCTGCTGAGCCTGGTGCTGGTCATCTTCGGTTTGTGGCTGCGTCGGGGGGTGGGTGAGACGCCGGCATTTTTGCAACTGGAGGCGTCGAAAGATGTTACGCAGTCGCCGATACGCGAAGTCTTCACGCAGCACATGCGCCCACTGCTGATCGCCGGCGGATCGCGTATCGGCTCTGACGTGCTCTATGCGTTGGTGGTCGTGTTCACATTGACCTACGTCACCACCGTGCTGAATCTGCCGCGCCCGCTGGCGCTGGGCGCCACCATGCTGGGGGCGATAGGCAACGCCGTCGCGGTACCGCTGTTTGGCGCCTTGTCGGATCGCTTCGGCCGTCGTCCGGTGTATATCGGCGGTGCATTGGCGGCGATCGCGTGGGCGTTTGCATTCTTCGTCCTGCTCGACAGCAGTCAACCGGTGTTGATCTGCACGGCAGTGGTGATCGGGCTGTTGATCCATGCGGCGATGTATGGGCCACAGGCGGCCTTCATCACGGAACAGTTCCCGACACGGGTGCGTTATGCCGGATCGTCGTTAGCCTATACCTTGGCGGGGATTATCGGTGGCGGCTTTGCCCCGCTGATCATCACTTCGTTGTTTAAATCTTACGACAGCACGCTGGCGATTTCCGCCTATGTCGCGTTGGCTCTGCTTATCACGCTTTGGGCGGTATGGGCGGCGCGGGAAACGGCGCATAAGCCGCTGTAAATAGAATGCCGGGCTACTTTAGGCCCGGCGTTCGGTCAAAACCACAAAAACGGTCATTAACGGTCATGTTGCGGAACGTGGAATTGTGACCGTTTACCGTTTCTCTCCTGTCTGCCTAAGACGCACGCGCATCATAACTGCCTGTTACTCCACACTTTCATAATTATTCATTTCATTTTCCTCCCGATTTTTTTGACAACTATCACACCGCCATCGTTGACCGATCGCGGGGCGATGCGCTTTGCGTCTGCGCGCAAAACGCGGCGCGGCAAATCGATATCGTAGTCATCGTCCTGGAGGAGAAAAGAAACATGCTGCCTGTAGAACGTCATCGTTTTATCACCGAAGTCTTGAGCCAGCGCGGCCGCGTGATGGTGCAGGAGGTGGCGCAGCTGTGCCACATCTCTATCGAGACGGCGCGGCGTGATCTGGCCTTGCTGGAACGGCGCGGCCTGCTGCTGCGCAGCCACGGCGGCGCGGTGTTCGTCGAGCCGCCGGCGGTGGAGAAAACCTATGTGCCCGCCGAGATAGACCAGGGGGAATCTTTCCGCCAGCGCAGCAACGAGGCGCCGGAGCAGAAGACGCGCATCGCCAAACGCGCGCTGGAGTTTATCGCGCCGGGGGATTGCCTGCTGCTGGACAGCAGCTCCACCAGCTGGTTTTTGGCGCGCCAACTGCCGGATATCTCGCTGGTGGTGTTGACCAACTCGCTGCACATCATCCAGACGCTGGCCTGCAAGGCCAACGTGCGCACCATCGGACTGGGGGGCGAGTATTCCGCCAAGTATGAGGATTTTATCGGCGTGCTGGCGGAGCAGATGCTGAAAGAGTTCGTGATCAACAAGCTGTTTTTCTCCTGCCACGGCATCTGCCAGGACGGCGGCATCCGCGAAAGCAACGAGCACCATGCGCGGCTGAAGCAGCAGATGCTGCTGGCGTCGGAACGCAAGTTCCTGCTGGTGGACAGCAACAAGTTCGGCCGCCGCTCGTTCGCGCGCATCTGCCACTACCGGGAGATAGATACCTTAATCACCGATCGGCTCAGCGACGACGAATTTCGTCAGGAACTGGCCTGGAACAACGTCGACGTGATTGAAGTTTCACCCGCCGCGAAAAGGGCGGCGCGATAACAACAACGAAACCCCCTTATTTACAGCCAACACTTGTGGAGAGAGAACAATGAAAAAATCCGTACTGGTCGGTCTGTTTGCCTCGCTGCTGCTGTCGCTATCCGCGCAGGCGGCGGACAAGCTGAAAATGGGCGTGGTGGTGAAGATCGGCGGCATTCCGTGGTTCAACGCCATGGAGGCCGGCATCAAAAACGAAGGCGCCAAACGCGGCATCGACGCCTGGATGGTCGGGCCGACGGCGGCGGATCCGGCGCTGCAGGTGCGCGCCATCGAAGATCTGATCGCGCAGAAGGTGGACATCATCGGCGTGGTGCCGAACGACGCCCGGGTGCTGGAGCCGGTGCTCAAGCGCGCGCAGGAGGCGGGCATCAAGGTGATCGTACACGAATCCCCCGGCCAGAAGTACGCCGACTGGGACTTTGAGCTAGTGGACGCCTCGCAGCACGGGGTCAACCACATGAAAGCGCTGGCCGCCTGCATGAAAGAGCAGGGCAAGTACGCGGTGTACGTCGGCAGCCTGACGGTGCCGCTGCATATCACCTGGTCGGACTCGGCCATCAACTACCAGAAGCAGCACTACCCGAACATGCACCTGGTGGGCGACAAGTTCGGCGTGGGGGAATCGCTGGATGACAGCGTGCGCACCACCAACGATCTGATGGCCAAATATCCCGATCTGAAAGGCGTGCTGGCGTTCGGATCGCAGGGGCCGATCGGCGCCGGGCGCGCGGTGCTCAACCGCGGCAAAAGCAACGATATCTGCGTCATCGGGCCGTTCAGCCCGGGCCAGGGCGCTTCGCTGGTCAATCGCGGCGCCATCAAGGGCGGTTACATCTGGAACCCGATGGTGGCGGGCGAAGTGTTCGTGCGCATCGCCGACATGATGCACAAGGGAGAAAAGATCACCGACGGCATGACCATCGAAGGCATGGGCAAGGTGCAGGTGGATGCACAGCAGCACACCATTCTCGGCAACGCCACCGAAAGTCTGGATAAGCAAAACCTGCCGAAGCTGGTGAAGATGGGGCTGTAATCATGGCGATTTCCGGCAATACGGCAACCCAGGGCGCGCCGCTGATCGCGCTGCAACAGCTGTCGATGACCTTTGGCGGGCAGCGTGCGCTGAACGCTATCTCGCTGGCGCTGATGCCGGGGGAAGTGCACTGCCTGGCCGGTACCAACGGCTGCGGCAAGAGTACGTTGATCAAGGCGATCGCCGGCGTGTATCAACCGGACGACGGCAGCCGCATCACCATCGACGGGCAAACCTTCGGCCGGCTGTCGCCGGATCAGGCGCGCGCCTTCGGCATTCAGGTGATCTACCAGGATCTGTCGCTGTTTCCCAACCTGACGGTGGCGGAAAACATCGCCTTCGAGCACAACCTGCATGGGCTGCTGGGATGGTACCGCCCGGCACGGCTGCGGCGCACCGCCGAGCGCCTGCTGCAAGAGCTGAGTTTCCATCTGGATCTCGACAAACGGGTGGCGGAGCTGCCGATCGCCCAGCGGCAGCAGGTGGCGATCTGCCGCGCGCTGGTGGCGGAGGCGCGGCTAGTGATCATGGATGAACCGACCGCCTCGCTGACCCGCACCGAGGTCAATCAGCTGCTGCGCACGGTGGATTACCTGAAAGCGAAAGGCATCTGCGTGGTGTTCGTCAGCCACCGGCTGGACGAGGTGCTGGAGATTTCGGATCGCGTCACGGTGATCCGCGACGGCAACAAGATCGGGACCTGGCCGGCGGCGGAGATCACCGGCGATCGTCTGACCGAGCTGATGACCGGTCTGAAGCTGGACTATCGCCTGAAGTCACCCAGCATGAATAAGGATCGGGTGCTGCTGGAGGCGGATCGCCTCAGCCGCGCCGGGCAATATCAGGACGTGAGCTTCCGGCTGCATCAGGGCGAGGTGCTCGGTCTATGCGGGCTGCTCGGCTCCGGGCGCACCGAGCTGGCGCTGAGCCTGTTCGGCATGACCCGGCCGGACAGCGGCAAGCTCTACCTCGACAGCAAACCGGTGCGCTTTCGCGGCCATGAGGACGCGATCAAGGCCGGCATCGGCTACGTCTCGGAGGATCGCCTGACGCTCGGCCTGGTGCAGCAACAGTCGGTGGCGGACAACGCGGTGCTGACCATTCTTGATAAGCTGCGCGGGCGTTTTCGCCTGATTGACGACTACCGCAAGAATCGCATCGTCGCGGAGTGGATCGCCAAACTCGGCGTGCGGGTGGCGGATCCGGAGCAGGCGGTTTCGACGCTGTCCGGCGGCAATCAGCAAAAGATCGTGTTGGCCAAGTGGGTGCTGACCCAGCCGCGGATCCTGATCCTCGACTCGCCGACCGTCGGCGTCGACGTCGGCGCCAAGGCCAGCATCTACCAACTGATCCATCTGCTGGCGCAGGAGGGGATCGCCATTTTGCTGATCTCCGACGAAGTGCCGGAGGTGTATTACAACTGCGATCGGGTGCTGCACTTCAGCGGCGGCAGCGTGATCGGCGAGTACCTGCCGGGGCAGGTGAGTCAGCAACAGCTGGCGGAGGCGGTCAATGCGTAGATTCAGCCTGAAACCGCGCGGCAACGAAGGCTACCTGGCCTGGGTGCTGCTGCTGACGGTCATCGTCTTTTCGCTGCTCAGCGAGCAGTTTTTAACGGTGCAAAACCTGCTCGATCTCTGCGAAAGCTATGCGGTGAGCGGCATCTTTGCCCTCGGCCTGTTCGTGGTGCTGGTGACCGGCGGCATCGATATCTCCTTCGCTGCGGTGGCCTCGGTGGTGCAGTACCTGATCGCCACGCTGGCGACCCATTACGGCCTGGCCAGCCCGGCGGGCAGCATTCTGCTGGCGTTGGCGATCGGCGCCGCGCTGGGCATGGTTAACGCGCTGCTGATCTACTGCCTGCGCATCGTTTCGATCATCGTCACCATCAGTATGCAGGCGTTGTTGTTCGGCATGCTGATGTGGCTGACCAACGGCCGCAGTCTGTACGCGCTGCCGGACTGGTGGACGCTGCCGCGCAGCTTGCTGCCGTTCCAGTTGGGTGAACAGAGCTATCAGCTCGGTTTGCCGACGCTGGTGATGCTGGCGGTGGCGCTGCTGACCTGGCTGCTGCTGAACAAGACGCACCTCGGGCGCCAGCTGTTTGCCGTCGGCGGCGATGCGGAATCGGCGCGGCGCATCGGCATTCGCGTCGGCCTGCTGCACCTGTTCGCCTACGGCTATCTGGGCGTGATGGCGGCGATCGGCGGCCTGGTGCAGGTGTACCGCATGGGGGAGGTGGTGCCCAATGCGCTGGTGGGCGGCGAGCTCGACGTACTGGCGGCGGCGGTGCTGGGCGGCGCCAGTCTGAACGGCGGCAAGGGCAGCGTGATCGGCACGCTGATGGGCGTATTCCTGATCGGCGTGCTGAAAAACGGCCTCAACCTGATCGGCGTGTCCAGCTACTTCATGAACGTGGTGATCGGCCTGGTGATCGTCGCGGCGATCACCGTCACTCACTACAAGAAACGCAAAGAAACCGACGTCGGTTTCGCCTGAGGAGCGCCTGATGGGCAACTACCTGAAATTTCGTCCGGACGGCACCGCCGTCGGCCTGTTGGCGCTGCTGGTGGCGGTGGTGCTGGCCTTCAGCCTGCTGATGCCGGGGCGCTTCTTCAGCGGCGCCACCTTCACCAGCGTGGCGTTCCAGCTGCCGGAGCTGGGCCTGCTGACGCTGGCGATGTTCATCCCGATCCTCAGCGGCGGCCTGAACCTGTGCATTATCGCCAGCGCCAACCTGACCAGCCTGCTGATGGCCTGGCTGTTCATCAGCTATCTGCCGCCGGACGCCGGATTGGGATTGCAGGCGCTGTGGCTGGTGTTGGCGCTGGCGGCGGCGATGCTGCTGGCCGTGACGATCGGCGCGGCGACCGGCGCGCTGGTGGCCTACGTCGGCGCGCATCCGATTCTGGTGACGCTGGCGACCATGACTACGGTCAACGGCATCGGCATCTACCTGACGCGCGGCGCGGCCCTGAGCGGCATGCCGGAGATCGTGCGGTTTATCGGCGCCGAGCGCGTGCTGGGCGTACCGGTACCGCTCCTGATCTTCCTGGCGGTCGCCGTGCTGCTGGCGCTGTTCTTGCAGAAAACCCGGCTCGGCAAATGCATCTACATGAGCGGCAGCAACATCAACGCCACCCACTTCAGCGGCGTGAATACCCATCGGGTGCTGATCGCCATTTACACCCTCTCCAGCCTGCTGTGCGTCATTGCCGGGCTGGTGATGATGGCGCGCTTCAACTCGGCGCGCATGGGCTACGGCGACTCTTACCTGCTGCTGACGGTGCTGGCGATCATTCTGGGCGGCACCGATCCGTTCGGCGGTTTTGGCCGGGTCAGCGGCGTGGTGCTGGCGCTGATCGTGCTGCAGGTGATCGCCACCGGTTTGAACCTGATGAACGTCAGCCCGCACTTCAGTCTGGCGATGTGGGGCGCGGTGCTGATTGCGGTGCTGGCGCTGAAGTTTTTCCGCCATCGCTATCGGCAGCGGCGGGCGATGCGCCGCAGCGCGGCCCAGGCCAGAGCCGCGGCAGGCCACTGATCCTTTTCCCTTTTGCACAGGATAACGCTAATGAAATACCAGATTTCACCTTCACTGATGTGCATGAACCTGATGGATATCCGGCAGCAATTGGCGGTGCTGAACTGCCGCGCCGATATGCTGCATATCGACATCATGGACGGGCACTACGTTAAAAACATCACGCTGTCGCCGTTCTTTATCGAACAGATCCGCCCGCACACCTCGTTGCTGCTGGACGTGCATCTGATGGTGGAGAACCCGACCGATTTTATCGACCCGATCGCCCGCGCCGGCGCGGACTTTATCTGCCCGCACGCTGAAACCATCAACCGCGACGCGTTCCGGGTGATCAACCAGATCCGCGCGCTGGGCAAAAAAGTGGGTGTGGTGCTGAACCCGGCTACGCCGGTGGAGTTTATCCGCCACTACCTTCATCTGCTGGACAAGGTTACGGTGATGACCGTCGATCCGGGCTATGCCGGGCAGCCGTTCATTCCCGAAATGCTGGAAAAGATCCGCCAGTTGCGCGATCTGAAACGCCAACAAAACCTGAGCTATCTGATCGAGATCGACGGATCCTGCAATCAGCGCACCTACCGCGATCTGATGGGCGCCGGCGCGGAAGTGTTGATCGTCGGCAGCTCCGGGCTGTTCAACCTCGATCCGGATCTGGAGACGGCATGGGAAAAAATGCTGGATCAGATGCGGCAGGCGGCCTGAGGCGGGGGACATGATGCGGCATTTTCTTGGCGTAGACGTCGGCGGCACCAACACCCGCCTGCTATTGATGGATGATGACGGCGAGTTCAGCGGTTACCGCAAGATAGCGACCGCCGATTGGGCACGGCAGGCCGATCCGCTGGCGGCGTTGGGCCGCCTGATCGCCGGGCATTGCCAGGATCGTCAGGTGGCGCAGGTGATGCTGGGGCTGCCGGGTATCCTCAGCCGCGATCGCTCGCGGGTGCTGTCGCTGCCGTTCATTCCGGCGTTGGATGCTCAGCCGGTGGCGGCGCTGTTGGCCGATTTGCTGGCGCTGCCGGTGCGGATGGATAAAGACGTCAATCACCTGCTGTGGTGGGACTTGCAGCAGCTGCCGGCGCTGCCGCAGGTGGCGGTAGGGCTGTATTTGGGCACCGGCATGGGCAATAGCCTGTGGCTTAACGGCAATTTTTACCACGGGGCGCACGGCGCCGCCGGCGAGCTGGGGCACATACCCTGGCCGGGCCATCAGGGCGAGTGCCCGTGCGGTAAACGGGGCTGCGTCGAGAGCCTGACCTCCGGTCACTGGCTGACCGGCTGGGCGCGCGCCAACGCGGCGCAAACGCCGTTCGAACGGCTGTTCGAACGCCACGGCGAGCATCCGGATCTGCGGCGCTTCGTCGAACGATTGGCGCAGACCATCGCCATCGAAATGAACGTGCTCGATCCAGAGCGGCTGATCCTGGGCGGCGGCGTGATCGCCATGAGCGGTTTCCCGTTGGCGCAGCTGGAGCAAGAGATCCGCCGCCATCTGCGCGAGCCGCAGCCGGCGCAGGGGCTGGCGATCTCTATCAGCCGCCTTAGCGATGAGACCGGCAGCAAAGGCGCCTGCCTGGCCGCCCGGCGCCATTTCCAATTGAGCAGGGAGTACCCGCAATGAAAGGCAAAGTCTGCGTGTTCGGTTCGTTCAACCTGGATATCGTCGCCGGCATGGCGCGCTTTCCGCAGCCTGGCGAATCGCTGATCGCCCGCAACAGCATGATGGGGGCGGGCGGTAAGGGGGCCAACCAGGCCACCGCCGCGCTGCGCGCCGGGGCGCGGGTGCATTATATCGGCAAGGTGGGGCGCGACGACTTCGGCACCTTTGCCCGGCGCCATCTCGCCGCCGCCGGTTTCGATGCGGTGACGCTGTTCTCGACCGGCGATTGCCCGACCGGCAATGCGCTTATCTATGTTGCCGGCGAGGAGGCGGAGAACATGATCGCCGTCGATCCCGGCGCCAACCTGACGGTCAGCGAAAATGAGGTGCGCCAGTGCCGGCCGGCGATCGCCGCGGCGGACATTCTGTTGACCCAGCTGGAGAACAATCTGCCGGCGATTGAGCAGGTGATCGCCATCGCCCGCGAGGCGCAGACGTTCATCATTCTCAACCCGGCGCCGTTTCAGCCGGTGCCGGACAGCCTGTTGGCGCAGGTTGATATGCTGACGCCCAACGCCACCGAGTGTACGTTGCTGACCGGCGTGCCGGTGCGGGATGCGGCTTCGGCGCGCCAGGCGGCGCAGGTGCTGCACGCCAAGGGCATTCGCTTGCTGATCGTGACCCTGGGGACGCAGGGAGCGTTGTTCTCGGACGGGGAAAACAGCGAGCTGATCCCGGCGTTTCCGGCGCAGCCGAAAGACACCACCGGCGCGGGCGATGCGTTTAACGGCGCCCTGGCGGCGCAGCTGGCGAATCAGGTGCCGTTAGCCGATGCGGTGCGCTTCGCCGCCGCCTACGCGGCGGTCTGCGTGGAGCGCGCCGGGGCGGCGGGATCGATGCCGAGCTATGAGGAGGCGTTGGAACGCCAACGGGCGTTCGCGTGACGATAACGGGCTGCGGCGGCGGCCTGGTTTACTTACTTCAACCAGCCTTTGCGCTGCGCATCCCGCAGGCGGCACTCATCACCGAACCGTTTCTGCCCCGGGTACGTTATGCCGGGCCGTTGTTGGACTGCATGCTGGGGGCGTTACTGAGCGCGCTGGGGGCAGTGATTGCCGCGAAGGGGAGGGCGCACAAACCGTAGTAACTTTCACACCGGGTCAAAGCCCGGCGTGAAAGTTGTGCATGATAAATAGCAGCTATGCAGCGAGGGCATCATGGGTAAAACTGCCAATGCCATTAATTTCCAGAACGGGTGAATCGTAATGGGCCATGTTGAAGGCATTGTCGTTTGTGAGACCAAAAATAATGTCATCGTTGTCCAAACTGTGATTCAGATTCTTATCCACCATCACAAAATAGAATCCATTCAACGATAAGGCGCTGACTTCGCTCAATGCACTCTGACTGTGGCCTTGAGTGACTGTAGATACCAGTTCAATGAACAATTGTTGCGGAGTCGTATTCGTCTGGACATTCATTCCGGAGAGTAGCACTGTCAGCTCATTCAGGGATAAGCTGCCGACGAGATCGATAGTCTTGCTGCCACCCGCGGAAAAGAGCCACTGCCGGTCGATATCACCGACGGCAATGTTGTCGCCTTCAACCCATGATGCATTTTGCGTACTGCTGTTTTCGTAATCGTTAAAGGTGACCATGTTATCAATGGTACTGTGGTTGAATACCACCGTATCAGCGCCTTTGCCGGTTGCCAGACTCGTATTGCCCATTACGTTGTAGATATGATTAGCCTGGATGCCGCTGGTCGTAGGGGCATCGTTGGCGATCGACAGTTGGTAACCGGCCAATTGGGACATGATGGCATCGTATCCCGTCAGTCCGTCTAATTGTTTTAGCAGCTGATAGAACTGCCCGCCGCCGGTTCCCCCTTGTTCCATGGTCAAATGCAGCGGTGTGCTATTAGCCATGTGACTGGTGATGGATTTCAATTCTTCGCTGAAATTGTTTTTGATGGTGAGGTTAAGCGCCTTATCACCGGTAATGTTAATTTCACTGATATGGTTGTCATGGCCCTCAAGGCGTAGGGTGTTTTCCGCATCTCCCTTGGATGATATTTCCAAAAACTCTCTGACCTCTGGAATGCCAGAGTCAATATAGACCGTATTGGTTTTGAACGATAAAGTGCCGGCATCAGCGTGAACTATATTTTTCGCATCAAAACTAATTGTCATCACGGGTGAAAAATTTTTATAACGGTAATCAGGGGCGTACTCGAAGGTAATATGGCTGTTTTCACCGGCATTACCGGTGATTTCCAGAGCGCGTTGGCTAAAAGGGGCATCCATAAATGAATCTACCGGCACATTAATCACCGTAACGTTATCGGCAAAGCCAGACAGCGCAAAACCGTATGAACCCGTAAAACCGTTTGGCATTCCCCACGCAGGATCCCAAAGCTCGGGGGCTTTCAGGTCGGTGATATGCTTATAATCCTTGTTGTGTATGTTAGCGATAGAGGGATCGGCCAAGAGGCCGATATCAAATACGTGCCTGCCCTCGTTGCCGACTAATTGTCCGTCAAGGTAGATAGAACCCGTACCGCGATAGCCCGCCAAATCGATCTGGGGGAAAAGCGTAAAATTACCTACATTGGTGGCAATCGTGCCGGAAAGCGTACCATCGCTACCTGTGGTGAGATACACATTCTTGGTGATGAGGTTAGCCGTTAATACCGAACCTTGGTCATACCCCTTAATTTTGAAAGTATTGCTAACGCTATTGGCGCCGTCATTGATGCTATTGCCTTGCCACTGTACATTGATATTTTTTGCAAAATTGAATCGAAGCTCACCGGTGGCATGCGCCATATCCGCATCTGCCGTGATGATAACGTTTTGATTGTTCCCAGTAATAGGGTTTGCCAAGGTGACATTCGGGTTTTTCAGGAATATATTAATATTATTGAGCGCTTGCGTGAACAACTTCAGCAAAACATTCTCAGTACCGTCAATGGTAAGGGTATGCCACCCATTCAATTGACTAATGTCGACAGTGCCTGATTTCATGACGTTCAACGTAATGTCATTCAGCATGAGTAACTCAGCATTGGAAATAACATGTTCGACGCCATGATTATTTATTGTTCCCGTTAATGCTCCGTTTTCATCACTTTTTGTCAGTACCCCCTGTTTGACATAGTTTAAATTGGCTCCGATCTTTTTTTCGAATTGTTGGACCGCATAACTGCCCGGAGCTCCGCCATTGCCTGAAATAATACTCTCATTAGCACGAAAGTGCGCCAATACCGCCAGTGTTGCCTTCAGTGCATCATTGCCACTTTCGTTCATAATTGCGACAGACTCGGCTGTCGTCATGGGTCTTCCCCATAAATTACTGAATATTATCTGATATGAGACGGCTTTGGCGAATGCAGGCTGCTTAGCGAACATGGCGAGGATATCACTCTCAGAGCGCCCTGCGGCTAATTGCTTACTGTAGGTATCCAATGCATTGGCATCAATATAATAACCGGCAATGCTCAAGTATATTGCAGTTATGGCCTCTTGATACTCCGGTGCCGGTAACTCTCCGGCAGCATAAACATGCGTGTTAGCCAAAAAAATTGCTTTGGCATCAGCATGTTCGCTGGTGTCATCATTGCGGATGTCATTAATCATTCGTACTATAACATCGCCACGGTTTTCCGTATTGATAGTTAACCCGGCAGTATATTTTTGTAGTTGGTTGTTATCGGGGGTTGATCCAAAAATATTTTCATAAATTTTGATGACGAAATCATTGTCGCTAAGGTTCGACAACGTTTTTTTACCATCGACAAATTTTTGTGCAATCAGATTTAACTGTTCAGGGTGCTTATTTATCACGTTGCCCCAATAGTTTATACCATCGGATGTCATCGTTGATTTCACTGCATAATAAAAACCCTGCACCCATTCGGCTCCGTCTGATACTGAGCCGTTAAAAGAGGGGAATAGCGTTTGATTGACGGTTTCAATCAACGCGGCTTGTTGTTCTTTTAAAATGACTTCTTGCCCGGAGTAGTGCAAAAGTTCGTTGTTCATGTAAGCCGCAAGGCTTCCGAGATCGCCACTTTTTTCCAATTGGCTGAGAAGGTAAGCGAGTATTTCCTCCGATGCGTCGGCACCATGAAGATTATGGTAAATAAACTGTATTTTTTCACTGTTATTTAATTGCGACAGGCGTGATTGACCTAATTCAGAATTGATTAATTTATTTGTTAATGCAGCAAGGGAGAGGTTTTCTTGTGCCAATTTTTTTGAAAAATAATCGATATCTTTAATGTCGGCTTTTTTTCCTATGACGGCATAAAATAATGCGGCGACATCGCGTTGAACGAGAAGTGAGCTCATGACTTTCCCCAAAGAAATGGATGCGAAAAAGGTAAGTAAAGGAGAGAACCTGGGGTTAAGCAAGTATGAGACACATATCCCGTGCCGGGGCTGGGTTTGCTTGAACTGACCGCTGCGATGACGTCTAAAAGCAAGTATGGAGCCGCCGTCGGGTGAAATAAACAGGCTGCAGTGTATTCACTGCAGCATATACTATTACTTCAACCAGCCTTTGCGCTGCGCATCCCGCAGGTGTTGCTCCATGTGGTGCCACAGCTCGGGGTGCACGTCGGCGATCGATGCATTGCGCGCCAGCACCTGCTCCAGGCTGATGCCGTTCTCTACCCAGCTCTGGCCTTCATTGTGCAGGTTCATCAGCATCGGCATGGTGCGATCCAGCAGCAAGGCGAAGCGTGCATCGGCGCTTTCGCCATCTTCATATTCCTGCCATAAAGCGGTGAAATACTCGTGCTGAGCCTCCGGCAACATGCCGAACAGGCGGCGCGCCGCTGCCACTTCCTGATCGTGGATCGCCGCGCGGGCCGCCAGATCGTAGACCAGCACGTCGCCGGCGTCGATTTCCACAATGTCATGCAGCAGCGCCATCTGGATCACGCGCTGAATGTCTACGTCATCACCGGCGTAGGGCGCCAGGCTCATGGCGGCGATGGCGAAGTGCCAACTGTGTTCGGCGGAGTTTTCCTGGCGCTGGGTGCCCAGCACTTTGGTGCGGCGTTGCACGCCTTTCAACTTATCGATTTCCATCAGGAACTGGATGACCTGGGTCATTGAGCCGAAATCTAACGCGGGTACAGCGGATGACATGGTGTAAACCTCAAGGTGGGTGGGTTGAAGCCTGACGATTGTAGACCACCGGGCGGGCGATTTCGATGGTTACACGCGTTCACATTTTTATTTTAGCGTACACGTGTACACTGGAATTATTCTCAGTTAAGCTGCTTTGCGTTAATTTCGCACAAAGCAGGGCATTTTGAGGGGTTGCGCGTTATGGGGAAAACGGACGTAGTGAAAGCCGGGAACAATAAGATTGTCGCCTCGGCTTATCCGTGGGCGGAAGAGATCGCCAACAGCATCAGCCACGGCATCGGGCTGGTGTTCGGTATCGTCGGCCTGGTGTTGCTGCTGGTGCAGGCGGTGAATACCGGCGCCGATGCGACGGCCATCACCAGTTACAGCCTGTACGGCGGCAGCATGATCCTGCTGTTTCTCGCTTCCACGCTGTACCATGCGATCCCGCATCAGAAGGCCAAGCATTGGCTGAAAAAATTTGACCACTGCGCCATTTATCTCCTGATTGCCGGGACTTACACCCCGTTTCTGCTGGTGGGGCTGGATTCGCCGTTGGCGAAGGGCCTGATGGCGGTAATCTGGGGATTGGCGCTGCTGGGCGTGCTGTTCAAGCTGGCCTTCGCCCACCGCTTTGAAGCCCTGTCGCTGGTAACCTACCTGACGATGGGCTGGCTGTCGCTGATCGTGATTTATCAGCTGGTTACGCGGCTGGAGGCCGGCGGCGTCACGCTGCTGGCGATCGGCGGGGTGGTCTATACCCTCGGCGTGATTTTCTACGCCTCCAAGCGCATTCGCTTTGGCCACGCCATCTGGCACGCCTTCGTGCTCGGCGGCAGCGCCTGCCATTTCATGGCGATCTACCTCTACGTCTAAACGTTATCGCTACGTCTGAATGCGTATTGAACGGGCGCCTCTTTTGTTTTAAAAAATAGGCGCTTGCTTCTTTCGGGTATCCAGCAAGCCCGTTCTTTCATTTCTGAGCCCGCATACTCTTTCTCTTAACTTTGTTCAGGACTCATCACAATGATCGTTCGCTTATCCAAAGCGCTGCTGGTCTGCGCTATCGCTTTGTTCGCTTCGCTGGTGGCCTTCGGCAATATCACCGATTACGGCTCCAACTTCGCCTTCGTGCGCCACGTCTTTATGATGGACACCATTTTCCCCGACGCCACCATCGGCTACCGTTCGATACAAACGCCGTGGCTGCATCACGCCGGCTATATCTTCATCATTGCGCTGGAGAGCCTGACCGCGCTGCTGTGCTGGATCGGCGGCCTGCGCTTGCTGTGCGGCCTGAAACTGCCCGCTAAAGCTTTCAACGGCAGGAAAAAGCTGGCGGTAGTGGGGCTGACGCTGGGCTTCCTCACCTGGCAGGTCGGCTTTATGTCGATTGGGGGCGAGTGGTTTGGCATGTGGATGTCGAAACAGTGGAACGGCGTGCCCGATGCGTTTCGCTTCTTCGTCACCATCATTCTGGTGCTGATTTATCTGGTGCAGCGCGACGGGGAGTTGGACGAGTAACGAAGACGGCCGCAGGCAGGGCGCCTGCGGCCGACGGATTATTTCTCTTCGGCCAGCGAATACGGCAGCGGTTTGATCGCCAGCTGGCTGGCGGCATCCTCGCGCACCCGCAGCTTGCTGTCGGCGTCCAAATCGTTGTTCATCACCACCTGCACCCACAGCCTGCCGTCGGCCAGTTGGCTCGACGCCAGCACGGTGCCGGTGCGGCGCCAGTTTTCACCCAGCTGCAGCTCCAGGTCTTCCGCCGCCTGCGGGGCGCGGGCCGCCTTACCTTCCAGCCAGTAGAGCGCACGCTTGTTGGCGCCGCGGAATTTGGCGCGCGCCACCATCTCCTGACCGGTATAGCAGCCTTTGCTGAAGCTGATGCCTTCCAGCGCCTGCAGGTTGGTGGCCTGCGGGATCAGCTGCGCGCTGTTGGCGGCGTCGATAACCGGATAACCGGCCTCGATCTCCAGCGCCAGCCACTGGCTGCTGTCATTCAGTTCCGCCTGGTCATGCAGTTTGCCGATCAGCTGTTCGGCCACGGCGGGGCGGGTCACCAGCAGAAAACGTTCCGCTGGCGCATTGAAGTGCAGGATCGTGGTCTCGCCGTCCTGCACTACCGGGTGCTCGGCGCTCGGCAGCGTGGCGAACAGATCCGCCAGCGCGGCGCGCGCCTGGAAACCGGCGACGCCCAGCAGCACCGCGTCGTTATCGGCGGCGATGGTGACTTTGGAGAACACCGCGTATTTTTTGATTTCCGCCAGCTGGCTGTCCAGCACGCTGCGGCGTTCCAGATAGGCGAAGCCTTCGCTACGGTGGAACAGACGCAGGTTGCTCCACATTTTGCCCTTGGCGTCGCAGTGGGCGCACAGCACGTGTTGATCGGCCGCCAGCGCGTCGATGTCCGCCGTCACCTGGCCCTGGAGATATTTCACCGTGTCCGGCCCGTTCAGCGTCACCAGCGCCCAATCTTCCAGCGAGATCAGCGTGAGGGGCAGATGGGTGGAAGCGGAGGGCTGACGGGGTGGGAATGGAATGTTATGCGCCATAGTAAGTTCCTGCTCAACGTTTAGCTTACCTGAAGGGTATTGAACCCATGGTAAAAGAGGCGGCGGGCTTTGCAAACTGTTATTCGCGCCGCGGCGCCGGGGGGCGCTTTTTTTGGCATTTTGCGCTTTATTACGCTTTCCGCAGCAAAGCGCCTTCCCGGCGTGTATGTCAAATTGTTACTCTATAGGCTTGCGGCCAGGGCACCCTTGCAGACAGATCCCCGGCTGATGGAATTATATTGCGACGGCGTTGCCATACAGTGTGTCATTTGAACCCTGCGCTGGCGCTGCCGCGCTGAAAAGAGGTGAGTCATAACAACATGGATATTAACAACAAAGCACGAATTCACTGGGCTTGCCGCCGTGGCATGCGCGAGCTGGACATCTCCATCATGC
The DNA here is from genome assembly GCF_052169135.1 of Serratia sp. CY32780. NCBI lineage: Bacteria > Pseudomonadati > Pseudomonadota > Gammaproteobacteria > Enterobacterales > Yersiniaceae > Serratia > Serratia sp. CY32780. The sequence goes on along the minus strand of NZ_JBJNLI010000007.1, from coordinate 172,448 downwards.
CGTTCTTCGAGTACGAATACGACAGCCTGAATGACGCGGACAAGGCGCTGTTTATCCGCCTGCTGGAGTGCGACGATCCCGATTTGTTCAACTGGCTGATGAATCATGGCGCGCCGCAGGACGGCGAGCTGCAGAGAATGGTGACCCTGATCCAAACGCGAAATAAAGACCGTGGCCCAGTGGCGATGTGATATCCGCATTTCCTGGCGCACCCAGCTGTTTTCACTGTTGACCCACGGCGTGTTGATCCTGCTGATCCTGATTTCGCCCTGGCCGGAAGGTTTTGGCCCGCTCTGGCTGGTGCTGCTGACGCTGGTGGTGTTTCAGTGCATTCGCAGCCAGAAGCGCATCGCCGCGGCGCAGGGCGAGCTGCGGCTGCTGGCGGACCGGCGCTTCAGCTGGCACGGCCGCGAGTGGCGGCTGGCGAAAAAACCGTGGATGCCGGGTTACGGCATGCTGCTGACGCTGCTGCCGATGGAGGGCAAAAAGCGCCGCCGGCTGTGGCTGGCTTCCGACTGCATGAGCAAAGAGGAGTGGCGCCACCTGCGGCAGCTGTTGCTGTATCCGCCGGCGGGTGACGGCGAGGATCCCTGATGAAACCCGTACTCTGGTTGGTGGAGGATGAACCCAGCATTGCCGATACGCTGGTTTACACGCTGGAGAGCGAAGGCTTCGCGGTGCGCTGGTTCGAACGCGCGGAACCGGCGTTGCAGGCGCTGGCGCAAGGCGCGCCCGCGCTCGCTATCCTCGATGTCGGTTTGCCGGATATCAACGGCTTTGAATTGTGTCGCCGCCTGCTGGCTCAGGCGGCCGACCTGCCGATTCTGTTTCTCACCGCCCGCAGTGATGAAGTGGATCGCCTGATCGGGCTGGAGATCGGCGCTGACGACTATGTCGCCAAGCCGTTCTCTCCTCGCGAGGTCAGCGCGCGGGTGCGCACCATTTTGCGTCGCCTGCACAAGCAGCAGCGCCTGCAGCAGAGCGCGCCCTACCATTTCGGCGCTTTCGCGCTCGACGAAGACGCGGCCACCATCTCCTACCATCAGCGGCCGCTGCCGCTGACCCGTTACGAATACCTGCTGCTGAAGACGCTGCTGTTGGCGCCTGGACGGGTGTTCTCGCGGCAGCAACTGATGGAAAGCGTTTGGGCGCAGGCGGAAGAAAGCCTGGATCGCACCGTCGATACCCACATCAAAACGCTGCGCGCCAAGCTGCGTGCGGTTGAACCCGGTGAACCGCCGATCCACACCCACCGCGGATTGGGCTACAGCGTGAGCCGCCAGCCATGAAAATTGGCCTGCGCCTGCTGCTGGGGTACTTTCTGATCGTAGCGGTGGCCGGGTACTTCGTGCTGAGCATTTTCGTCCAGGAAGTGAAGCCCGGCGTGCGGCGCGCTACCGAAGGCACGCTGGTGGACACCGCCAACCTGCTGGCGCAGATCGCCCGTCAGGACATGCAGCGCGGCGATGCGGCGCATGGCCAACTGGCGCAGGCGTTTACGCAGCTGAATCAGCGGCCGATCGGCGCCAACATTTCCGGCATCCGCAAGGACCGCAGTGAATACCACGTCTATCTTACCGATGCCCAGGGCCGGGTCATCTTCGATTCCGCCGGCCGCGCGCAGGGGCAGGATTATTCGCGCTGGAATGACGTTTATCGAACGCTGCGCGGCCAGTACGGCGCCCGCAGCACCCGCAGCGACCCGCAGGATGAAAACAGTTCGGTGATGTATGTGGCCGCGCCGGTGATAGAACAAGGGCGCATTATCGGCGTGCTCACCGTGGGTAAACCCAACAGCACCATGGCGCCGGTGATCAAGCGCAGCGAACGGCGCATTCTGTGGGCCGGCGCGTTGCTGCTGGGGATCGCTCTGCTGATCGGGGCGGTGTTCGTCTGGTGGATCAACCGGTCGATAGGCCGGCTGGTGCGTTATGCCGATGGGGTGGCGCAGGGCGAAAATGCGCCATTGCCCAAAGTGGGCGGCCGGGAACTGACCCAGCTGGCGCAGGCGCTGGAGAGCATGCGCCTGAAGCTGGAAGGCAAAGCCTATATCGAACAATATGCGCATGCCCTGACGCATGAGCTGAAAAGCCCGCTGGCGGCGATCAGGGGCGCGGCGGAGCTATTGCAGGAGCTGCCGCCGCCGGAAACCGCCCGGCGTTTTCTCACCAATATCGAGCAGCAAAGCGCACGCATCCAGCAACTGGTGGATAAACTGCTGGTGCAGGCGCGGCTGGAGAGCCGGCCAGAAATGGAGACTGCGCCCATCGCGATCGCGGCGTTGATCGACCAGACGGTGGCGGGTAAAGAGGCGCAGGCGACGCAGCGCGGCGTCAGGTTGCGGCTGGAGGCGCTGGCGGAGGTGACGCTGAACGGCGATGCGTTGCTGATCAGCCAGGCGCTGACCAACCTGCTGGACAACGCGATCGACTTTACCCCGCCGGGCGGTTGCGTCAGCGTGCGAGGAGAACGGCGGGAACAGCATTACTGCATCAGCGTTTGCGACGACGGCAGCGGCATTCCTGACTATGCGTTCGATAAGGTGTTCGAGCGCTTTTATTCGTTGCCGCGCGCCGAACGGCCAAAAAGCAGCGGGCTGGGGCTGAACTTCGTGCAGGAGGTCGCCCGTCTGCATCATGGCGGCATTCACCTGCGCAACCGCCGGCCGCACGGGGTGGAAGCGACGTTCAGGTTATCGCTGTGACTTCACCTTCCCTTCACATAACCACATTCTGATTTCACCTGCGGGTTTTATCGTGGCCTCATTACCTACGAGGAGCGAGCATGATGAAATCGGTACTTTTCTGGAAAATAACCACGCTGCTGGGATTGATGGTGGTGATGTTGATCCCCATCGCCCAACTGATGAGCGTGATCGACGAACGCAGCGGCTATCGGCAAAGCGTGGTCGGGCAGGTGAGCGAAAGCACCAGCGGGGCGCAGCGCGTGCTCGGCCCGTTGATTGTAATTCCTTATGTTGAACGAGAAGAAAAAAAAGACGAGAAAGGGCAAACGGTGGTGCAGCGGGTGCAGCATCACCGCTATTTGCTGCCGGAGTCGCTTCAGGTGCAGGGGGCGCCGAATGTGGAAGTGCGCAAGTTGGGCATTTATCAGACGCAGGTTTACCAGGGGCCGCTGAACTTCAAGGTGCGTTTCGGCCAGCCGGAGCTGGCGGATTTGCAACGCGCCAACGTGACCGTCGGCCAGCCGTTCCTGCTGGTGGCGCTGAGCGACTCTCGCGGCATCAAGAGCATTTCCCCGCTGGCAACGCCGCAGCCGGTGGCGTTTGAGCCGGGCACCGGCGTGGGATCGTTGCGCCAGGGGATCCACGCACCGCTGACGCTGGCGGCGCTGCAACAAAAAGCGGGGCTGAGCGCCGACTTCACCCTGACGCTGGCGGGCACCAGCAGCCTGTCACTGGTGCCGCTGGGGCGCAGCAGCGAGCTGCAGCTGCAAAGCAACTGGCCGCACCCGAATTTCCTCGGCAACTTCCTGCCGGACGAACGCAAGGTGACGGAGCAAGGGTTTAGCGCTCGCTGGCGCAGCACCTGGTTCGCCAACAACATCAACAGTGCGTTCCATTACGACGATGGCATTATCGACGAGGACAAGCTGCCGGCCTTCAGCGCCAGCCTGGTCGAACCGGTCGATCACTATCAGTTGACCGAGCGCGCGGTCAAATACGCGCTGCTGTTTATCGGGCTGACGTTTATGGCGTTTTTCCTGTTCGAAACCCTGACCGGGCTGCGGGTGCACCCGATTCAATACCTGCTGGTCGGCGCGGCGCTGGTGTTGTTCTACCTGATTCTGCTGGCCTTCTCCGAACACCTGGGATTCGCTCTCGCTTACCTGGCGGCCAGCATCGCCTGCAGCGGACTGATCGGCTTCTACCTGAGCGCCGTGCTGCGCGGCAAGCTGCGCGGTGCGCTGTTCGCCGCGAGCCTATTGCTGTTGTACGGCGTGCTCTATTTGCTGCTGCAGTCGGAGGACAATGCGTTGGTGCTGGGGGCGGGGCTGCTGTTCGCCATTCTGGCGGGCATTATGCTGTTGACGCGCAAGTTGGACTGGTATCAGGTGGCCGATCCGGCGCGTCTGGCAAAGGAGACGCCGGCCGGCGAAGACGAACCACGCTTCCGTCTGTGGAAATAAGCGGGGGAAATCGGGCGCGTTGAGCGCCCGATAGCGGCTACAGCAGCGGCTCCATTTCCAGCAGGATCTGTTCGCACCATTGCTGCAGGCGCTCTTCGCTCAGATCGTATTGATTGACCTCATCGAGCGCCAGGCCGACGAAGTGTTTGCCGTCGGCGCTCAGCGGTTTGGGGCTGGTGAACTCGAAGCCCTCGGTTGGCCAGAAGCCGATGAACTGCACGCCCAGCGGCGCGATGTGATCGTGCAGCATGCCCAGCGCGTCAAGGAACCACTCACCGTACCCGAGCTGATCGCCCATGCCGTACATGGCGACGATTTTGCCTTTCAGATCCAGCGCCGGCAGCTGCGGCCAGATCGCTTCCCAGTCTTCCTGCAGTTCGCCGAAATCCCAGGTCGGGATGCCGAGGATCAGTATGGAATAGTCCTCCATCAGCTTGGGAGAGACGTCTTTCAGGTTGTGCAGGTCGACCAGGTCTTCACCCAGAATCTCACGGATTTTTTCTGCCGCCATCTCGGTGTAGCAGGTGCTGGAGCCGTAAAACAGACCAATCTTCATGTGTAAACCGTTACGTTGCCGTTTAGAGAATTGCAGCGAGTATACCTGATTTGCGTCGGCTTAAGGCATAATGGCGCGGGTGGAAATGCAACAAAGAGAGGACCGCGTGCAACAGCAAGACCATGCGCTGATTGAACAATTCCTGGATGCGCTGTGGCTTGAGCGCAATCTGGCGGAAAATACGCTGGCCTCCTACCGGCTGGATTTGCAGGCGCTGGGCACCTGGCTTGGCCAGCAAAACACCGCCTTGCTGCAGGCGCAGGCGTTGGATCTGCAGGCGTTTCTCGCCGAGCGGGTGGACGGCGGCTACAAGGCCACCAGCTCCGCGCGTTTGCTGAGCGCCATGCGCCGCCTGTTTCAGTACCTGTACCGCGAAAAGCTGCGCGCCGACGATCCCACCGCGCAGCTGGCGTCTCCCAAGCTGCCGCAGCGTTTGCCGAAGGATCTGAGCGAGGCGCAGGTCGATGCGCTGCTGCAGGCGCCCTGCGTCGATCAGCCGCTGGAACTGCGCGACAAGGCGATGCTCGAAGTGTTGTACGCCACCGGGCTGCGAGTTTCCGAACTGGTGGGGCTGAGCATCAGCGACGTCAGCCTGCGCCAGGGCGTGGTGCGGGTGATCGGCAAGGGCAACAAGGAGCGGCTGGTGCCGCTGGGCGAAGAGGCGGTCTACTGGATCGAAAATTATCTGGAGCACGGCCGCCCGTGGCTGGTCAACGGCCAGACGCTGGACGTGCTGTTCCCCAGCACCCGTTGCCAGCAAATGACCCGACAGACGTTCTGGCATCGCATCAAACACTATGCCATCCTTGCGGGCATCGACAGCGAGCGTCTGTCGCCGCACGTGTTGCGGCACGCGTTCGCCACCCATTTGCTGAACCATGGGGCCGATCTCCGTGTCGTACAGATGTTGTTAGGGCACAGCGATCTCTCTACCACGCAAATTTATACTCATGTAGCGACCGAACGACTGAAACAGCTACATCAACAGCATCACCCGCGCGCCTGAGCGGCGGGTTCGAAAGGATTGGAACAATGAAAAAAGGTTTAATGCTGCTCTCACTGCTGGTGGCTTCGGTGACCGGCGCCGCCCATGCCGATGACGCGGCGATCAAAAAAGCGCTCGCCAGCCTGGGCATCCAGCAGGCGGACGTGCAGCCTTCACCGGTCAATGGACTGAAAACCGTGCTGACCGACAGCGGCGTGCTGTACGCCTCCGAAGACGGCAAGCATATCCTGCAGGGCCCGTTGTTCGACGTCAGCGGCAAAGAGCCGGTCAACGTGACCAACCAACTGCTGGGCCGCAAGATGGACGCGCTGAAAGATCAGATGATCGTCTACAAGGCGCCGAAAGAGAAACACGTGATCACCGTGTTCACCGACATCACCTGCGGTTACTGCCACAAGCTGCACCAGCAGATGAAAGAGTACAACGATCTGGGCATCACCGTGCGCTACCTGGCGTTCCCGCGCCAGGGGCTGGCCTCTCAGGCTGAGAAAGACATGCAGTCGATCTGGTGCACCGCCGACAAGGCCAAGGCGTTCGACGCCGCCATGAAGGGCGACGCCATCTCCCCGGCGACCTGCAAAACCGACATCAGCAAGCATTACGAACTGGGTGTGCAGTTCGGCATTCAGGGCACGCCGGCGATCATCCTGGAAAACGGCATGATGATCCCGGGCTATCAGGGGCCGAAAGAGATGGCCGCCATGCTGGATGCGCACCAGGCCGCCACCAAAGCCGGTGGTTAATCGCCGGTGAGTATTAAAACGCAACTACGCCGCCGCCCGGCGGCGGACGACACGCATCTGCCCGCCAGTTTGCCGCCGCTGCTGCGCCGGCTTTACGCCCTGCGCGGCGTGCAGGCTGAGCAAGAGCTGGAACGCGGCGTCAAGGGCATGTTGCCCTGGCAACAGCTGGACGGCATCGACGACGCCGTCAGCCTGCTGCAACAGGCGCTGGCCGACGGCCGCCGCATCATGGTGGTGGGCGATTTCGACGCCGACGGCGCCACCAGCACTGCACTGACGGTGCTGGCGCTGCGCAGCATGGGCGGCGCCAGCGTCGACTACCTGGTGCCGAACCGCTTCGAAGACGGCTACGGCCTGAGCCCCGAGGTGGTGGAGCAGGCGGCGGCGCGCGGCGCGGAGCTGATCGTCACCGTCGATAACGGCATCTCCTCCCACGCCGGCGTCGACGTGGCGCACGCCAAGGGCATGCAGGTGTTGGTGACCGATCACCACCTGCCGGGCGAGACCCTGCCGGCGGCCGAAGCGATCGTCAATCCCAACCTGCGCGGCTGCGCCTTCCCGTCCAAATCGCTGGCCGGGGTGGGCGTCGCGTTCTACCTGATGCTGGCGCTGCGCGCCCGGCTGCGGGACAGCGGCTGGTTCGAACAGCGCGCGCTGGCGATGCCCAATCTGGCGGAACTGCTGGATCTGGTGGCGCTCGGCACCGTGGCCGATGTGGTGCCGCTGGACGCCAACAACCGCATTCTGGTGTATCAGGGGTTAAACCGCATCCGTGCCGGCAAATGCCGACCGGGCATCCGCGCGCTGCTTGAGGTGGCCAACCGCGATGCCCGCCAGCTGGCGGCCAACGATCTCGGTTTCGCCCTCGGCCCGCGTCTTAACGCCGCTGGCAGGCTGGACGACATGTCGATCGGCGTGGCGCTGCTGCTGAGCGACGACATTGCGCAGGCGCGCATGCTGGCCAACGATCTCGACGCGCTGAACCAGACGCGACGGGAGATAGAGCAGGGCATGCAGGTGGAAGCCCTGCAGCTGTGCGACCAGTTGGAGCGCACCAGTACCGAGCTGCCTTACGGGCTGGCGATGTATCACCCGGAATGGCACCAGGGCGTGGTGGGTATCCTCGCCTCACGTATCAAAGAGCGTTTCCACCGCCCGGTGATCGCGTTCGCGCCGGCGGGCGACGGCATCCTGAAAGGTTCCGGCCGTTCGGTGCCTGGCCTGCACATGCGCGACGCGCTGGAGCGGCTGGATATGCTGAACCCCGGCCTGATGATGAAGTTCGGCGGCCACGCGATGGCGGCCGGGCTGTCGCTGGAAGAGGCCCGGTTCGACGAGTTCCGCCAGCGCTTCGGCGAGCTGGTGGGGGAATGGCTCGATCCGGCGATGCTGGAAGGGGTGATCTGGTCTGACGGCGAACTGGCGATGCAGGAGCTGTCGCTGACGACGGCGGAGCTGCTGCGCGAGGGAGGCCCCTGGGGCCAGGCGTTTCCGGAACCGACCTTCGACGGCAAGTTCCGCATTCTGCAGCAGCGGCTGGTGGGCGAGAAACACCTGAAGCTGATGGTGGAACCGCTCGGCGGCGGCCCGCTGCTCGACGGTATCGCGTTCAACGTGGACACCACGCTGTGGCCGGACAGCAGCGTGCGCGAGGTCGAACTGGCCTACAAGCTCGACGTCAACGAGTTTCGCGGCAACCGCAACGTGCAGCTGCTGATCCAGCATCTTTGGCCGCGCTGAGGCGAAATTGAACACAATTCGGGGATTGGGCTCTCCAATCCCCCGCATCCTTCCCGATCGCCACAAAAACTGACCAACTCGCTATAAACTGCCGCCCGGATCCGTTAGAATTAGCGGTTCCAATGGCATTCCGCCATCGACGACATCAACGTAAAAGAACGAAACCATGTTTGAAATTAACCCGGTAAAAAACCGAATTCAGGACCTGTCCGAGCGGACTGCGGTTCTTAGGGGGTATCTTTGACTATGATGCCAAGAAGGAACGCCTAGAAGAAGTCAACGCCGAGCTGGAACAGCCGGACGTGTGGAACGAGCCGGAGCGCGCACAGGCGCTCGGCAAAGAGCGCGCCGCGCTGGAAGCCATCGTTGAAACCATCGATCAGCTGGAGCAGGGCGGCGAAGACGTCGGCGGGCTGCTGGAACTGGCGGTGGAAGCCGACGATGAAGAGACCTTCAACGAAGCGGTCGCCGAGCTGGATCAGCTGATGAGCAAGCTGGATCAGTTGGAATTCCGCCGCATGTTCTCCGGCGAATACGACAGCGCCGACTGCTATCTGGATATCCAGGCCGGCTCCGGCGGCACCGAAGCGCAGGACTGGGCCAGCATGCTGCTGCGCATGTACCTGCGCTGGGCCGAAGCCAAGGGCTTCAAGACCGAAGTGATCGAAGAGTCCGACGGCGACGTCGCGGGCCTGAAATCTGCCACCATCAAGATCATCGGCGATTACGCGTTCGGCTGGTTGCGCACTGAAACCGGCGTTCACCGCCTGGTGCGCAAGAGCCCGTTCGACTCCGGCGGCCGTCGCCACACCTCGTTCAGCTCGGTGTTCATCTACCCGGAAGTCGACGACGATATCGATATCGAAATCAACCCGGCGGATCTGCGTATCGACGTGTACCGCGCCTCCGGTGCGGGCGGTCAGCACGTCAACAAAACCGAATCCGCCGTACGTATTACTCACCTGCCAACCAACATCGTGGTGCAGTGCCAGAACGATCGTTCTCAGCATAAGAACAAGGATCAAGCGTTTAAACAGCTGCGAGCCAAGCTGTACGAGTTTGAGATGCAAAAGAAAAATGCTGATAAGCAGACGATGGAAGACAACAAGTCCGACATCGGCTGGGGCAGCCAAATCCGTTCTTACGTGCTGGATGACTCCCGCATCAAGGATTTGCGCACCAACGTCGAAACGCGTAACACGCAGGCCGTACTGGATGGCGACCTGGATAAATTCATTGAGGCAAGTTTGAAAGCCGGGTTATGAGGAATAGAAATGTCTGAACAACAAGTACAGGGCGCCGATCAGGCGCTGGATCTCAATAACGAACTGCAGTCCCGCCGCGAGAAACTGGCCGGCCTGCGCGAGAACGGCATTGCGTTCCCGAATGACTTCCGTCGTGACTCCACCTCCGACAAACTGCACGCCGCGTACGGCGATAAAGACAACGAAGAGCTGGAAGCGCTGGGCGTAGAGGTGACCGTCGCCGGCCGCATGATGACCCGTCGCATTATGGGCAAGGCATCCTTCGTCACGCTGCAGGACGTGGGTGGCCGCATCCAGCTGTACGTCGCGCGCGACGATCTGGCTGAAGGCGTGTACAACGACCAGTTCAAGAAGTGGGACCTGGGCGATATCCTCGGCGCACGCGGCAAGCTGTTCAAAACCAAGACCGGCGAACTGTCGATCCACTGCACCGAGCTGCGTCTGCTGACCAAAGCGCTGCGCCCGCTGCCGGACAAATTCCACGGCCTGGCGGATCAGGAAACCCGTTACCGCCAGCGTTACCTGGACCTGATCGCCAACGAAGAATCGCGCAACACCTTCAAGGTGCGTTCTCAGGTGATGTCGGCTATCCGCAACTTCATGGTGGAACGCGGCTTCATGGAAGTCGAAACCCCGATGATGCAGGTGATCCCGGGCGGTGCGTCCGCGCGTCCGTTCATCACGCACCACAACGCGCTGGATATCGATATGTACCTGCGCATCGCGCCGGAACTGTATCTGAAGCGTCTGGTAGTTGGTGGCTTTGAGCGCGTGTTCGAAATCAACCGTAACTTCCGTAACGAAGGCGTTTCTCCGCGTCACAACCCAGAGTTCACCATGATGGAACTCTACATGGCTTACGCGGATTACAAAGACCTGATCGAGCTGACCGAGACGCTGTTCCGCACCCTGACCGAGAAAGTGCTGGGCACCTCTCAGGTGCAGTACGGCGACGAAGTGTTCGACTTCGGCAAGCCGTTCGAAAAGCTGACCATGACCGAGGCGATCAAGAAATACCGCCCGGAAACCGATCTGGCTGACCTGGCCGACATGGGTAAAGCGGTGGCCATCGCCGAATCCATCGGCATCAAGGTTGAGAAGAGCTGGGGTCTGGGCCGCGTCGTGACCGAGATCTTCGAAGAAGTGGCGGAAAGCCATCTGATTCAGCCGACCTTCATCACCGAGTACCCGGCTGAAGTGTCGCCGCTGGCGCGCCGCAACGACGTTAACCCGGAAATCACCGACCGCTTCGAGTTCTTCATCGGCGGCCGTGAAATCGGCAACGGCTTCTCCGAGCTGAACGACGCCGAAGACCAGGCGCAGCGCTTCGCCGATCAGGTGAACGCCAAAGACGCCGGCGACGACGAAGCGATGTTCTACGACGAAGACTACGTCACCGCGCTGGAGCACGGCCTGCCGCCGACCGCCGGTCTGGGCATCGGTATCGACCGCATGGTGATGCTGTTCACTAACAGCCACACCATCCGCGACGTGATTCTGTTCCCGGCGATGCGCCCACAGAAATAATTCCGTTTAGCGTGAAACCACCGGTGCAGGCAACTGCGCCGGTTTTTTTTGCCCACCGGACTTAACCGCTTAAAACATCGACAGTTACACGCCATCTCCGCTTGCCCGCCGCCGATAACCGGTTATAATGCCTGTCGCACACCGATGCGGGTGTAGTTCAATGGTAGAACGGCAGCTTCCCAAGCTGCATACGAGGGTTCGATTCCCTTCACCCGCTCCAGCACTCCCTCTTGAAACATCCTGATTCTTCGAAACGTTATCCCGAACCAATCCTTTGCTCATAAAGCGCTGTTTCTGTTTGTCCGCCATTCCAACCGCATCATCAGCACTGTGGTGAAGAAAGCGGGGCAAAAAAATGCCGCCCCTGGGGACGGCATGTCGGCATTCAGCGAACCAGATGCAAGAAATGCAGGTGTTTCTCGTACTGGTCAAGAATATCGTTGATCAACTGCTCCTGATTCCAGCCCATGACATCGTAGTTCTGGCCGCCTTCTTTCAGGTAGATCTCCGCGCGATAATACTTGTGCTGCTCGGCTTGCTGTTCATCGTTATCCAGCCCGGCCAGAGCGAACGTCGGCGAACTGTAGCCGCGCAGTCTGACTTCATAGATAAAGTTAAGCTCATCGCCCAAATCGACCTCGAAACGAATGCGGTCTTCCGCAGTGGCGTTGATGCTGCTGAGCGTGTTTTGTTTACTCAGCTCTTCCTGCACCAGCGTCATGGCCGGTTGGATGACCTCGTCCATAAAGCGCTTAACCAGCGAGCGTTTTGGCAGATAGGCGATATTGCGCAGCCTGCGCTGCCAGGGAATGGGGTTGCGGGCGGCGGTGGGGGCGATGGTGGCCATATTTTGGCTGTCGCGCTTGGTCAGATCGCGACGCAGGGCCTTAAGCAAGCCGTAAATGGATATCAGCAAGATGGCCGAGAACGGCAATGCGCTGGCGATGGTGACGGTTTGCAGCGCGCTGAGCCCCCCGGCGATCAGCAAGGCGATGGCGACGATGCCCATCAGCGACGCCCAGAAAATGCGTTGCCAAACCGGCGTGTTGCTGGAGCCGCCCGAAGCCAGCGTATCCACGACCATGGCGCCGGAATCGGCGGAGGTGACGAAAAAGACGATAACCATCGCCATGGCGATAAACGAAAGCACGCTGGAGAACGGGAAATGCTCCAGGAAGTTAAACAACGCCAGCGCCACGTCTTGCTGTACCGTAGCGGCGAGGTCTGTCGCGCCCTTTTCCATGATGAGGTAAATGGCGCTGTTGCCGAACACCGTCATCCACATGAGGGTGAAGCCGGCCGGGACGAACAGCACGCCCGTGACAAATTCGCGGATGGTTCGGCCGCGGGAAACTCGTGCGATGAACATACCGACGAAAGGCGACCAGGAGAGCCACCACCCCCAATAGAGCAGCGTCCATCCGCCTAACCAGTTGCTGGATTTCGGCTCATAGGCATACAGGTTGAACGTCTTGCTGACCAACTCGGACAGATAGCCGCCGGTATTTTCCACAAAGGATTTCAACAGCAGAACGGTTGGCCCCAACAGCAAGACCAAGGCCAGGAGCAACAGCGCCAGGCCAAGGTTCAGCTCCGACAGAAAGCGTATGCCTTTCTCCAGCCCTGAAACCACGGAAATGGTGGCCAGCCCGGTAATCACCACGATCAATATCACCTGAACGGTTTCGTTGATCGGCACGCCAAACAGGTGGTTAAGCCCGGCGTTGACCTGCAACACGCCATAACCCAGCGAGGTCGCGACCCCGAATACGGTGCCGATGACCGCGAAGATATCGACGGCGTGGCCGATAGGGCCATAAATGCGGTCGCCGATGATCGGATAAAGCGCAGAGCGCAGGGTCAACGGCAGGCCATGCCGATAGCTGAAGAAGGCCAGAATCAACGCCACGATGGCGTAGATCGCCCAGGCGTGCAGCCCCCAGTGGAAAAAGGTCAGGCGCATGGCCTGTTTGGCCGCCTCGACGCTCTCGGGCGTGCCGACCGGCGGCGAAAGATAGTGCATTACCGGTTCTGCCACGCCGAAGAACATCAGGCCGATGCCCATCCCCGCTGAAAACAGCATGGCAAACCATGAGTGGTAGCGAAAATCGGGTTGCGCATGATCGGGGCCGAGTTTGATGTCGCCGTAGCGGGAAAGCCCCAGAAACGTCACGCTGAGCAAAATCAGCGCCACGGCCAAAATATAAAACCAACTGGCGTTGGTGAAGATTTGTTGCTGCAGAAGTTTGAAGTTCTTGTCAGCGACGTCGGGGAAAAAGGCGGCGAACGCGACCAGAAGAAAAATGAGGACTGCAGAGGTGAAGAATACCGCTTTGTTGATATGGCTTTGCGGATTTTTTAGGGGGGTGTCTTTCTCACTCATAAATTGATTTATTCCATTTGTTTGATTATCGCCCTGAATGGAGGAGAGGTGTAACCTGTTATATCGTAGCAAAATAGTCAGGCTGTCGGTGTCGGTCAATAGAGCGGAATTACCGCTGCCTGAGTGCGGTAATTCCGAGTTATTCCGTGTTGCCGTTAGTTAAATAAAAATGCCAATAACCCCGTCACCTTATTTTTATTTTCCCATCCTTCCAATTTCATGCAGGCATTAACGTGTTCTGTTCTGCGCATTGCATTGCTGTCCGAGGGAAAGGCGCCGCCACCGGCGTTGGGGATTTCCGTGCCGTTGATAGTCATGGAGGAGAAGGCCGGTGAGCTGGCGTGCAAAGACAGGCTGACGGGATAGCGCTGTTCAGCTGCTTGCCGGCAGCTGGCTCTGGCCGCTTCCAGGGGCGTCGGGGTTGCCGTTTGCGCTTCCCATTTCTCCGGCGTGGCGCAGGAAGACATCATCAACGCGGCGGCGATAACTGCATATTTTCGCAAAGTAAAAATCCATTTCTAAAATAAAATCCTCTGTATTCTACCCCCGGCGTTGTGCGATGGGCAGCGTTGGTGAAGGCGTCTGTTGTTTGACCGATATGGCCTGCGAAAGATGTGGCGCTGTGCAGCCCGCTCAATAAGGTGAGCGGGCCGATGTGGCGAGTTAACTGAGGATATCTTCGGCGATCACTTTAAACAGCGTGTCTATTTCGCTCTGGGTGTTGTAGTGCATCATGCCGATGCGCAGCACGCCGCCGTCCTGTAACCCCAACTGCTGGATCAGGCCCAGCGCATAGAAATGCCCGCTGCCGGCGCAGATGTTGTGCTGCCCGAGATGACGGGCGATCGCATCAGGCGTCTGGCCGCTGAAGGTCAGGGCGAAGGTTGGCGTGCGGCGCGCGCTGTCCGCCTGTGAATGGCCGTAGAGCCGCACGCCGTCGAGTTGCTGCAGCCGTTGCAAAAAGTGGCGGCACAGCGCCTCTTCATGCTTGTGGTAGGCGGCGAAACTCTCCTGCAAACGCTGCCTTAACGGCGCGCCGGGCGTGCCCCACTGCGCCAGATAGTCGATCGCCGCCGCGACGCCGGCCAGCGCCTCGAAGCTTTGCGTGCCGGTCTCGAAACGGCCGGGGCCGACGTCGGTGGCCGGCTCGACTTTATATGGCCGCAGGCGTTGCAGCCACTGCGGCGCAAGGTAGGCCATGCCGACGTGCGGGCCAAAGAACTTGTAGGCGGAGCACACCAGGAAATCACAGCCCAGCGCCTGCACGTCGATCAGGTTGTGCGGCGCATAGTGCACGGCGTCGACATACACCTGCGCGCCGACCCGATGCGCGGCTTCGACGATGGTTTTGATATCGACGATGCTGCCGGTGACGTTGGAGGCGTAGCTGACCGCCACCAGGCGAGTGTTGGCGTTGATGCGTTCACACACCTTTGCGGCGTCGAGAGAACAGTCTGCGCTCTCCAGCGGTATCTGATGCACCACGGCTCCTTTGTCGGCGGCGGCCTGCTGCCAGCTGGAGACGTTGGCGTAGTGATCGAGCGCGGTGACGATGACCTCATCGCCGGCCTGCCAGTCGCGGCTGATGATGCGGCTGAGATGGAAAGTCAGCGTGGTCATGTTCATGCCGAAGACAATGTTGTCGGGCGACGGCGCATTTAACAAGGCGCGCACCGATTCTCGCGCCTGGCCCATCACCTCGCCGGTGACCCGGCTGGAGAAGTAGTGGCCGCCCAGGTTGGCGTTGTATTTCCCCAGGTAGTCCGTCATTTTTTCCAGCACGCCCCGTGAAACCTGCGCTCCACCGGGGCCGTCGAAAAAGATCGCCGGTTTGCCGTCGATTTGCTGAGACAGGGCGCTGAACTGGCGTCGGGCGAGCTCGGGCGTAAAGGTCATGCTTTCTCTCCCCGCGCGGTGAGGACGAAGAGATCCAAATGGCCTTCCTCAGTTGGGTTCACGGCGTTGATCGGCGTGGCGTTGTGCCACAGTTTGCTGTCCGCCAGCAGCACGGCCTCACCGTCCGCCAGCGCTTTTTTAAAGAAGGGATCGTGGTGGCTGTCGTCGTACAGCATAATTTCACCGCCGACGATGTTGTGCCGGTGAATGGCGATCATCGCGATATGGTCGAAACCGTCCTGGTGAATGCCTTCCGGCGCCACCTGGGTGTCTTTCTCGATGGCGACCACGCGCATCTGATGGATCTCAATCTCGGCGCCTTCCGGCAGCTCGTTGCTTTCTGCAAACAGGTTGCACATCTCCGCCATGCCGGCGCTCTGCAGTACGGCGCTGTCGATAGGCTCGAAGCGGCGCACCACGTTGCCCTGGAAATGGTTGATCTGATCGGACTGCATGAAGGTGCGTGGCCCCACTTCGGCGACGTTGGGGTTGAGGTATTTAACGACCGAATAACGGCGCAGGCGATATTTGCCGTCGGCGTGTTGCGTGTGGGGCAAGGAGGAAAACGAAGGCATCAGTTGTTGGGTGGCTTGCGGGCTTAGTACAGTCATACTTATTACGTTTTCGTGTTTCTGTAACATAATCACCTCTAATAATAATAATTTCTGATGTTGTAGGGGGTAATTCGATTGAATTGTAGACGACTCTATAACCAACGCAATTTGGCGGTGGCGAGGTGTGACGGCGGTCGTAAAGTGGGGTGAACGCGGAGAGGGAACGGTTGCATCAACGCGTTTTTCGGTGGTAATGAGAGGTAAACGTCATTCTTACAAGAGCATCCCAATCAAGCTTGGTTTACACCTGGCTAAGGAGTGGGGGCATGATAGAACACTGCCCGTCAGATGAGGGGGGAGGGATAAGAGGACAAATTATCGAATGGTGTGCACAAGACTATCATATCTATTGGCGATTTTCCGTCAGGGCAGAGGTCTGCTTTATTATATTGAATTTTTTAACTTTAGTGAAAAGGAACGGTGGTCAAAGATATTTTATCCAAGATTTTTATGCATAGGTAAACCATTGTGAAGAACAAAATATCAGGCGGGCGTTGATTTTTTAGATTTAAACTTCAAAGTAAAAGTCTATAACTAGAAAAGTGGAGGAAAAAAAGTGCTGAGCTATTTTTATAAATAAGTGTCTGTATTGTGAGCTTGGAATATGAATAATCCATTAGCCTCATTATCATTAGCGTGGATGCTTTCTGGCTGTACCAGCCCTTATCCGATCCCGGTAGAACAACCTCGGCCCGCACCATGGCCGGTCTCGGCAGAAAAATATCCTAAGATTGATAACATTAAAAAAATCGCTTTAGTTTATCGTAACTTATGGCGAGAAAAATACATAAGTCTTTATCAACAAACCTATGGGTATAATGAAGTGGGTTTTTTGGGCACTCTCGTCGCTGTAATTTCTGCCGCAAGTGGTTCAGTGACGACGGCGATGTACAGTGGCGGCATTGCTGTTGGCGATAATATTTTTCTGGTCATTATAATTATGCGGCGCAAATCTATAATTACAAGACGGCTGCGGCATCGGCTAATTACATGTATGAAGTTATCAACCTTTTAGACCAGGATGTTGCGTTAATTATTGATAATAATAAGGCATACTATACTGATGTGGGAAATTATCTTTACCAAAATCTGGGGGGGGTGGTATATGAATTGGAAATCAGGCTGGCGGGTGTTGAATTAATCACGCCTAATCTTGATGCACTGGCGGAGGCCATTAAAAAAGAACAACAAAACAAAGCAAGGTTGTTGGGTGTCGCAACGATTCAGGGGTATAAGTTTTACAGTAAAGAAGACAAAGAGTTAGCTATCGATTCTGTGAAGTTGAAAATAAAAATCTGCCGAATTAATATGGCCGACAAACCGTCATAATTTATTATGTATGTCTTTATGCTTGTCGGTAATATATATCATTTGGCTCCATGCTTTCACCGAGGGTAACATTATGTCAAATGTCATCACCCACTCATGGAAAAATAGCCGGACTTCTCCAGGTGAGCCGGTCATGCCAGATCCTGTTGTTATGATTAAAGATGATGGCCATATTTTAATTATTGCCGATGCAGATACGGATGCCGATGGTAGTCCTGATGCGGAGGAAATCGATCCGACAGGTCAAAAGGAAACCAGCTTAAGAAGAGGAAATGGTTGGCGAGGTGAGGGAGATTATGTCAATGCGCGAATTATTCCTTATTTTGTTATTCCAGGTAATTGGAAGAAGATCACCGGAGTCGCTGTAAATATGGGGGATATGGCTAAAATAAATTATAGAGATAGTCATATCTATGCAATCTGTGCAGACGTCGGTGGAAAAGAGTCTATCGGAGAGGCTTCCATTGCCGCAGTTGAAGCGCTTGGCGTTAACCCATGGAGTAAAAATAAGAAAAAAATAATCAGAGGGATCGGGTATGGAGTGACCTATGAGATCATTGCAGGCTCTGCAAGCTTGGGGGCCACGGTGAGTTTTGAAACGATCCAGGCATATGGTCGAGAGTTGTTCAAGGAAAATTTGCCTTTTAGTTTGCCGATGAAAATCGAAGATATCTCAGGTGTTATGTTAGGTAGTAATGGAAAGGGAACGCCGACGGTAGTTATCTCGTCGAAATCGGGAGAAAGTCATGTTAAAGAATATAGTGATACTCAGGAACTTGCTCTGATATTGCAACTGCTGCCCAAAACAAAGGTCACGATAGATGCACCGTTTGTCGCGCAACTGGCTGATGCCGTGGTGTGGGATGATCATTTTTACAGCAGCGCTGAGCGGTTTGTCGGGATGTTTAAAGAAGATTACCGTTCAATCCGGGAAGCGGTAGAAGACTGGTTTGTGCCGGAATACAGCCCTACCGCGACAAGCAATGCCTGCGTTGCACACCAGGTTAGTTGCCTTAAGATCTGTGGCTTGCCTTATCCGAAACTTGGCAGCATGCAGTCTATCAATGTTGATTACTTCGTTGAATGGGCTCTAGAGCAGGGATGGCAGAAGATAACCCACCGTGCGAGTCTGGCGCCGGGAGATATTTGTGTCTCCGGGCCGATTGGCCACCCCAAGGAATTTGACCACGTTTATTGCTTTGTCTCGTTTTCTACCGAGCAGGTTGGTTATGCAGTTATTTTTGATAATCAATACTTTGGCATCCATACACGTTCTCTCGACGGTATAGGTTCAAAGATAGGGGAATGGCGTTACGCAATAAGAATGCCCTAGGGAATTTTTATTGGCGTGATATCCAAAGCCGCCGCTCAAGAGAGCGGCGGCTACTGAGTTAGCTTTTTTTAAACAGATTCGCCGCCTGGAACAGCGCAAAGGAGCTGACCAGCATCTCGATGCCGACGATCGCCGTCACCAGCGTGACCGATGCCGCCGGGCCTGAGCCGATCAGCATCCAGGCGATGATCAAATCGAGCACGCCGATAACGAACTGCAGCCAGTTGCCCGGCAGCCCGCGGCGCATGTAGCCCGCCGCCAGGCGCGCGATACCGCCGAGCGCGAACAGCACGGCGAGGTACACCGCCAGCGCCAGAATGCCCGCCAGCGGGCTGGCGATGAACACATAGCCGATAATCAGGTAGGCCACGCCCAGCAGAATGCCGCCGATCATCGGCCAGGTATTCTGCGCCCGGTTGGCGATCATGGCGATAATCAGCCCGGCGCCGCTCAACAGCAGCAGGATGCCGACCACGATGCTCAGCGCCGCGCCGGAGGCGAAAGGATTGACCAGGCACAGTATGCCGCCCGCCAGCAGCAGGAAGGCGATGATCAAAAGGGTGGTGCGTTGCTTTTTGAGCAGCTCTTCGCTCAGGAGGGGCAGATTATTGCGGTCGAGGTTCAACATGACAGTACTCCATTTCGTCGTTGGGTAATTAATCAGTCATCCTTACCTGTTTAGCATAGACCGTCTGGGGGTTTTTGACTGACCCGGCGCAAATGTTACACTGTGCGGCTGACGCGTATCAGAACCGAAACGACGACTGGGGACAGGATTTGAGCACAGGAAGCAAACTGGCAGGGTGGCGCCGCGTGGCGGTGTGTTTGGCATTGGGGCTGCTGTTGGCCGGGTGTTCGGGCAAAAACACCTATAACCGCGACTATGACAAACTGCCGAAGGGCAGTTATTCCGGCAAAACCTATACCGTCAAACGGGGCGATACGCTGTATTACATCGCCTGGATCACCGACAGTGAAGTCAGCGAGCTGGCCAGAATCAACAAAATTCGTCCGCCTTATAGCCTCGAGGTGGGGCAGAAACTGCGGCTGAGCGGCAGCGCGCCGGCCAAAACCGCCGCTACGCGCCGTAAAAAGTCGTCTTCCGCCGCAATCGTCAAACAAACGCCGCCGCCGGGCGCTTCCCGCTGCTGGCGCTGGCCGACCAGCGGTCGGATCGTGCAGGCGTACTCCAATTCCGACGGCGGCAACAAGGGCATCGATATCGCCGGCAAGCGCGGCCAGCCGATCTACGCTTCCGCCAAGGGCAAAGTGGTGTACGTCGGCAACCAGCTGCGTGGCTACGGCAATCTGATCATGATTAAGCACGGTGAGGACTTCATTACCGCCTATGCGCACAACGACACCACGCTGGTGCGCAACGGCCAGGATGTGAAGGCGGGGCAGAAGATCGGCACCATGGGCAGCACCGGCACCGATTCGGTGTTCCTGCACTTCCAGATCCGCTACCGCGCCACTGCGCTCGATCCGCAGCGTTATCTGCCGCCGCAGGGTTCGTCGCCGTCTTGTTGACGTCAGTCAGGCTCCGTGAGGAGCCTGACTTTTGTTACTTCAGCGGCAGGTAAAGATCGGTCACCAGTTCATATTCCGCCACCTCGTGCACAAAGTTGTGGTAGTGGAAATAGAGCGGAAAATCGCGCGGTTCCTCGCCGCTGTTCGGCAACCACTCGCTGTAGAGATAACGAGCGCTTTCAGACAGCCCATCCAGCGAGCCGTGATGGCGCAGCACCGCGCAGCGTCCGGCCGGCAGCGTGCTGTTCACCACGCCGAAGGCGTTGTCTTCGGGGATCGGCGCAGTGACCTCGCCGCAAATGAAGAAGCGGAAGTCCTGCGCTTCGGTGGTGGCCGGATCGTGCGGTGCGATGCCGTAAGTGCGGCTGCTTCTGACCGGCGACAGGCCGCTGGTTTTACGCCACTCGATAAAGCGTGAGGCGGTTTCGTTGACCAGCGCGGACGGGCCGCGATGTTCGATCATCGCCACTGGCGTGGCCGGGAAGTCGACAATGTCTACCTTCATGGGTTGTTTCCTTGTGTGTTTCGGCTCGGGAAAGCGCTGCTGCCAATCGATCCAGGCCGGCCGTTTGCGAAACTGGCTTGGCGTTTGGCTGAACGCCTGTTTGAAGGCGCGGCTGAAGGACTCCGGGTTTTGAAAACCTGCGTCCAGCGCGATGTCAATCACCGGCTCCAGCGGGTTATACGCCAGGCGGTACGAGGCGCGTTTGAGCCTCATCCACTGGATATAACGCCACACCGAGATGCCGCAATACGCGCTAAACTGGCGTTGAAAGTGAAAGCGCGAAAAGTGGGCCACTTCGCTCAGTTTTTCGACGGTGAGCGCCTCGTCCAGGTGGCGGTCGATATAGTCAAAGACCTGCGCAAAGCGCTTTGCATACGTCTGGGTCATGTGATTGTCTCCTCCATGCCTGAACTTTGCCCGAGCCGCCGCCGCTTCTCCTGACGGATGATGCTGAGTTGCCGCCGCAGGAAAACGGGATGGCTGCGGTGTTCGCCGCCGGCCAGGCCAAACTCATAACCCCCGCGCGGCCGTGCGCCGCGATCCCGACCGAGAAGATGAATATTACATGATGGATCGTTCCCGTTTGCTGAAATTCCTGCTGCCCTACCTGTGGCCGAAAGACAACCCGCGGCTGCGCGCGTATCTGGTGGTGGCCTTCGTGTTCATGGTGGCGGCCAAGGTCAGCACCACGCTGGTGCCGCTGGCCTACAAAGCGATGGTCGATGCGCTGAGCGGTGAGACGGCGAAAATGCTGGCGGTGCCGCTGGGGCTGATCGTCGCCTACGGCGTGGCGCGGGTGGGCGGCGCGCTGTTTGAGGAACTGCGCAACGTGATGTTCATTCACGTCAGCCAGAACGCCACGCGCCTGCTGGGCGTGCGGGTGTTTCGCCAGCTGCATGCGCTGAGCCTGCGCTTCCATCTGGAGCGCCAGACCGGCGGGCTGTCGTTGTCCATCGAGCGCGGCACTCAGGCGGTGTCCACGGTGCTGTCGCGGCTGCTGTTCTCCATCGTGCCGATCCTGTTCGAGCTCTCGCTGGTCACGGCGATCATGTGGCACATGCTGAACGGCTGGTTCGCGCTGGCGATCCTGACGACGGTCGGCTGCTACATCCTGTTTACCGTGCTGGCGGTCAGCTGGCGCACCCGCTTTCGCCGCGAGCTCAACAAGGCCAACGCCGACGCCAACAGCAAATCCATCGACAGCCTGCTGAACTATGAGACCGTGAAGTACTTCGGCAATGAAGAGTTCGAGGCCGAGCGTTTCGACCTGTCGCGCCGGCTGTACGAATATGCCGCCATCAAGAACCAATTCAGTTTTACGGCGATCAACCTGGGGCAAACCGCCATTATTTCGATCGGACTGATCGTGATGATGGCCATGGCGGCGCAGGGCATTACCCAGGGGAGGATGACGGTCGGCGACTTCGTGCTGGTCAACGCCTATTTGCTGCAGCTGTATCAGCCGCTGAACTTCTTCGGCTTTATTTATTCCGAGGTGCGCCAGGCGCTGATCGACATGGAGAACATGTTCGATCTGCTGCAGGAAAAGCGTGAGATCGTCGATAGCCCGGATGCGCAGCCGCTGCGTCTCGATCGCGGCGAAGTGCGGTTCGACGCGGTCAGCTTCGGTTACGACACGCGGCGGCCGATCCTCAAGCAGGTGAGTTTTACCATTCCGGCGGGCCACACGGTGGCGGTGGTTGGCGCCTCCGGCGCGGGCAAGTCCACGCTGTCGCGCCTGTTGTTCCGTTTCTACGACGTGCAGGGCGGCGCCATTACCCTCGACGGCCAGGACATTCGCCAACTGACCCAGGCCAGCCTGCGGCAGGCGATCGGCATCGTGCCGCAGGATACGGTGCTGTTCAACGATACGCTGCGCTACAACATCGGCTACGGCAAAACCGGCTCCAGCGATGAAGAAATCGAGCGGGCGGCGCGGCTGGCGCATATCCATGATTTTATCGTCGGTTTGCCCGACGGTTACGACACCCGGGTGGGCGAGCGCGGGCTGAAGCTGTCGGGCGGTGAAAAGCAGCGGGTGGCGATCGCGCGCACCATTCTGAAAAATCCGGCCATCCTGGTGTTCGACGAGGCGACCAGCGCGCTGGATACCCAGACCGAGCGCGAAATCCAGGGGCACCTGCGCGAGGTAAGCCGCAACCACACCACGCTGGTGATCGCCCACCGGCTCTCCACCGTGGTGGACGCCGATGAAATCATCGTGCTGGAGGCGGGGGAGATCGTCGAGCGCGGGGGGCACGAGGCGCTGCTGGCGGCGAACGGCCGCTACGCCGCGATGTGGCAAACCCAGTACAGCGAAGAGCAGGAGCCACACTGACGGAGGCGGTCACGCCGCCGATGGCGCGGCCTTGAGCCGTTGTATCACGTAGTCGCAGGCGATGCGGCAGTCCTGCTTCAGGTCAGTCTCGTCGCCGGCCAGGCTGCCGCGCAGCCAGAGCCCATCGATCATCGCCGCCAGCCCGCGCGCCGCGTCGCGCGCCTGCGGCAGCGGCAGCTCGCGGCGGAACTGGCTGCAAATATTGGAATAGAGCCGCCGATCGTTGGCGCGCTGCAGGCGGCGCAGCACCGGCTGATGCATGCTGGCGGCCCAGAAGTCGAGCCAGGCGCGCATGGACACGGCATTGGTTTGGCTGGGGTGGAAGTTGCCCTGGATAATGGCGAACAGCTGTGACTGGCTGTCGCTTGCCGCCTGCGCGCGGCACTCGGCCACTGCATCGCGCAGGTCGCGCAGGATTTTGCGCATGGTGGCGCTCAGCAGCCCCTCTTTATCGCCAAAATAGTGGCTGACGATGCCGGTCGACAGCCCGGCTTCTTTCGCCACCTGAGACAGGGTGACGCCGGCCAGCCCGACGACGTTAATGGTCTCGAAGGCGGCGTTAATCAACTGCTCCTTACGCTGTTCCGGAATGTCTCTTCGGTACATATTTTCCTCAACTGATAGGCCAATCACACTTTGGATTTGATTGATTGAACGGTCAATCAATACTCTATATGCTGCGAAAATGTCAAATAAATGGCGATAATATGTTAACTAAAAGTTGCATTGAAATCGTCTGTCTTTCGCATCATGGAAGCCTGCCAATGACAACAAAAACTCCCCCATCGCTTGACGAAGAACCTGTCAGATTGAATGTTCCGGTATTTTTCGGCTCGGCGGCGGTGATCCTGCTGCTGGGAACGCTGGTCGTTCTGTTCCCCTCCGCCAGCAAACTGTGGCTGAACGCCGCGCAAAGCTGGGTCGCCGACGTATTCGGCTGGTACTACATGTTATTGATGGTCGCCTGCATGGCATTCGTGTTCTGGCTGGCGCTGTCGCGCTTCGGCCATATTCGCCTCAGCCAGGATGACGAGCCGCCGCAGTTCAGCTATCCCTCGTGGGTGGCGATGCTGTTCTCGTCGGGCATCGGCATTGCGCTGGTGTACTACGGCGCCTATGAGCCGCTGGATCACTTTCTGTCGCCACCGGAAGGCAGCGGCGGCACCGTGCAGGCGGCGCGACAGGCGATGGCGCTGACCTTTTTGCACTGGGGGCTGCACGGCTGGGCGCTGTATGCGCTGATCGCCACCGCGCTGGCCTATTTAGCCTATTGCCGCGGCCTGCCGCTGGCGCTGCGCTCTGCGCTATACCCGATCTTCGGCGAGCGCACCCACGGTTGTGTCGGTCATCTGGTGGACAGCTTCGGCATTCTGGTGACGGTGATCTCGATGGTGACCAACCTGGGGATCGGCGCGCTGCTGGTGAACTCCGGGCTGTTTTATCTGTTCGACATCCCGCAAAGCACCGGCGTGCTGCTGGCGCTGATCGTGGTGATGATGGTGGTGGCCACGCTGGCGGCGGTCACCGGCGTCGAGAAGGGCATCGCCATGCTGTCGAACATCAACGTCGGCTTCCTGTGCCTGCTGCTGCTGTTCGTGTTTTTTGCCGGGCCGACGCTGAACCTGCTGAACGGCATGTTGCAGAACCTCGGCGATTATCTCACCTCGCTGGTCAGCCGCAGCTTCGATATGTATCTGTACGGCAAGGCGCGCCAGTGGCAGGGTGCCTGGACGCTGTTCTACTGGGCCTGGTGGGTGGCGTGGGCGCCGTTCGTCGGGCTGTTCATCGCGCGCATCTCCAAAGGGCGCACCATTCGCGAACTGATTTTCGGCGTGCTGCTGATCCCGCTGGGCTTCACGCTGGCGTGGCTGTCGATCTTCGGCAATACCGCCATCAGTCTGGTGCTGGAAGGCGGGCAGGCGATCCTGGGGCAGGTGGCGCAAAGCGATCCGCCGATGGCGGTGTTCAAGCTGTTCGAATACTTGCCCTATACCCAACTGACCGCCGGCTTTGTGGTGGTGATCAGCTTCGTGCTGTTCTTGACGCCGGTCGATTCCGGCACGCTGATGATAGCCAACCTCTCCTGCCAGGGCGGCTCCGCCCATGATGACGCGCCGGCCTGGCTGCGCGTGTTCTGGGCAGCGGTCACCACGTTGGTATGCGCCGGCTTGCTGTACGCCGGCAGTTTCAGCGCGATGCAGACCGCGGTGGTGCTGTGCGGCCTGCCTTTCTCGGCGGTGATCGTGCTGTACATGATCAGCCTGCGCAAGGATCTGCGCCGTTACGCCATGAAGCCGGCGCTGCCCTGAGGCGGTTTATTCGCCCGCGCGCGGCCGGTGATGCACGTACTCGACAATCGTGCCGTCCGGCAGGCGCGCATTGAAACAGGCGCCGGTGGGCACCTCCACCGGGCCGAAGAAAATCTCGGCGCCGGCGGCCAGCAGCCGCTGGTGGTAGGGATAAATGTCATCGACCAGCAGCGTGCCGACGGTGCTGCGGAAAGGGCGCAACTGCTCTTCCGCCCCTTCCAGGATCAGAAACGGCCCCACCGCCGCCAATACCAGCCGATGTTCGGGAAAATCGAAGCGCATGTCCGCCGTTACGCCGTGCAGCTGCTCGTAAAACGCGATGGCGCGGTCGATTTCGCCTTCGCCAACGTAGACCCGAATCAGCACGCGCGGCTCACGCAGCGATGAAGAGTCGGCGGTTTTGCGCCAGAAACCGGCTTTTGTCAATGCTGTCGTCATATTCATCTCCTTGCTGGTTGCCTGCCGCTTATCATGCCGTTGTTTTCCCATCCGGGGTTGGATCGAGTTGGCATAAGCTAGCCGCGCCGGTAATAACCCGCTACCAGGGCGTTAAGGGGCGGTCTGTTTGTGATTCCTGTCACGGCCTGCGCTTTTATTATCATTCAGCATTGATAATGTCATTGCGTGATTATTGATTAACACAATGGAGTTAATAGTTCTCGTTATAGCCGCTATAAAGCAAACGGATTCAAATAATAAAGAGGACGGGGTAATGCGGCTGATGAAAAGGGAAATACCGTCCATTTATAAGCAGGAGTTAAGTTTTATTTATTAACCTGTTTATAAATCAGCGCGTTTTGGCTTTTTCGATAAAAGTAAAAAGTGCCGTTTAATTTTATTTAAATCATTAAAAACATGATGTTGATTTATTTTCATGTCATTCGCGTTCTGTGAAAAATACCTGAATTGCCTCTCCGTCGCCGTTTTCAACGGCTGTTTGACATGCCCGTAGCTTGAGATAAGTTTATATCATTAACATGTTAATGAGTTGTTATCGTGACCGATGGCCAATATCTCTCTTGGCCGAGCGCTTAACCGACTTATGCCATGGCCGCTCGCCATTTATAAGTTAACTTATGGACCAATGACGCTATGAATAATTCGCCAGGACAGCGCTCGCGATTGAGCGAAGAGAACCGATTGCTGATCATTTTGTTTTTCGTTTTCGGCTGCGTGTTCGTCGATCGTCTGACCATCTCTTTTCTGTTTCCGATGATTGCCGCCGATTTGAAGCTGAGCAACGTGCATCTTGGCACGCTGTCGGCGGTGCTGGCATTGACCTGGGCGCTATCTGGCGCGGGGCTGGGGGCGATTGCCGATCGCTTTAATATCCGCAAACCGATGCTGATCCTGTCGATCCTGGTGTTTTCGCTGTTCTCCGCGCTGTCGGGGCTGGTCAGCGGCTTTGCCATGTTATTGATCTTCCGCGGGCTGATGGGGATCGCCGAAGGGCCGGTGCTGCCGATCGCGCAATCGCTGATGGTGGAAAAATCGCAGCCGCAGCGCCGCGGCTTCAATATGGGGCTGATCCAGGGGGCGGCGCCGGGATTGTTGGGCGGTATTATCGCGCCGCCGCTGATCATCTATCTGGCGCAGAAGTGGGGCTGGAGCATGGCGTTTCACCTGACCGCCGTGCCGGGCATCATTCTGGCGTGGCTGATCTATCGTTATGTGAACGGCAAGAAGGATCCCGCTTTCAGCGCCGCGCCGGCGGCCGACAAGGCGGCGAACAAAGGCGCTTACGGCGAGCTGTTTAAAATCAAGAACGTAGCGCTGTGCATTCTGATCTCCTGCGTGTTCGTCACCTGGTTCATGATCATCATTACCTTCACCCCCAACTTTTTGGTGACCGACCGCGGCTTCAGCGAGGGCACGATGGGCGGCATCATGAGCGCCATCGGCGCCGCCTGGGTGTTTTGGGGCGTGGCGGTGCCGGCGATTTCCGATCGCCTTGGCCGCAAGCCGACGCTGATCTTCTTTTCGCTGCTGGCGGTGTGCTGCCCGCTGTTCCTCAGCTACGTCGATAACCCGTGGCTGCTGGGCGTGCTGGTGTTCCTGTCTTATACCGGCCTTGGCTGCTTCACGCTGTTTATGGCCACCATCCCGTCTGAAACGGTGTCGCCGGCCCGCATCGCCACCGCGTTGGGGCTGGTGATGGGGATTGGCGAGGTGATTGGCGGCTGTCTGGCGCCGTTTATCGCCGGGCTGATCGCCGATCGCTATGGGCTGGTCAGCGTGATGTGGCTGGCGGCTACCGGCGCCGTGTGCGCCGGCGTACTGAGTTGTTTTCTCGATGAAACTGCACCTGCGGTGGTGAGCCGCAGAGCGGTGAAACCGGCGGGCGTCGCCGACGTTTGAGGCGGTTTTCATCCCATTCAATCAAGGAGAGCGAAGATGTCAGCAGAACAATCCGTACTGAATCAGAATGCCGAACCGGACTGGAAGAATTACGACGATTTTGCGCGCGGTATCGACACTAACCGGCTGCCGGGCACTCAGGATTGGCGCGGCAAAACGCTGCAGATCGCTTTTGAAAGCAGCGGGGAAATCACGTTGCGCTTCAGCGCCGATCGGCAGCGGGTGCTGTGGGCCTGGGGCGGGGAGAGCGGCGAGGACGCTTACGAAGAGGTGCAAACCTCCGCCGCGCGCTATTTCTTCAATATTCCGCTGCAGTCGCCGGGCAACGAGTGCCTGACGCTGGTACTCAATCGTGACAGCGGCCGGGCGCTGCTGGTGCGCAGCACGCTGTTGCCGGAACAGGCGGTGGAAAAGGGATCCCGCCTCAAGCAAAGCTTCCACGTCGGCCGGATTGTCGGCGCCACGCCGGGTGGCGTCGCGCCGCATCTGACCCGCGAGCTTATCGGCTATCGCACGCTGAATGTCTACAGCCCCAACCACTATTACGAACATTTCTATGTCAACACCGAGCGCTACGCCTGGCAAAATCTGCGCGGCGAACAATTCGGCCACGGCGACATGGACTACGCCACCTACTACAAGTTTGAGGACGAGATGTTCCTGTTCACCTTCCGGGAAAAGATCATCCCGGTGTGCTCGGTGTTCTTCTTCGACTTTATTTCCGGGCGCTGCACCGGCACCTTCCTCGGGCTGGACGCCGCCGGCCGGGTGTTGGTGTCACCGGCCGGGGCCTTCATCAGCAAGATGAGCTATAACGCCTACCCGGAAGGCGTGCAGCCGCTTTGATTCAGGCGTTTCTGACCAGCGATCCGGCGTTGATTTCCGCGATGGTTTTCGCGCCAGTGAGCGTCATGGCGACGCGCATTTCCTTGTCGATCAGATCCAGCAAGTTAGCCACCCCGGCTTCGCCGGCCGCCGCCAGCGCATAGACGAAGGCGCGGCCCAGCAGCACGCTGTCGGCGCCCAGCGCGATCATGCGCACCACGTCCAGGCCGCTGCGGATGCCGGAGTCGGCCAGCAGGGTAATGTCGCCTTTCACCGCGTCGGCGATCGCCGGCATGGCGCGCGCGGTCGACAGCACGCCGTCCAGCTGGCGGCCACCGTGGTTGGAGACGATGATGCCGTCGGCGCCGAAGCGCACCGCGTCTTTGGCGTCTTCCGGATCGAGAATGCCTTTGATGATCATCGGGCCGTCCCAGAATTCACGGATCCACTCCAGATCTTTCCAGGAAATCGACGGATCGAAGTTGGCACCCAGCCAGCCGATGTAGTCTTCCAGGCTGGTCGGTTTACCGCGGTAGGCCGAGACGTTGCCCAGATCGTGCGGCTTGCCGAGCAGGCCGACATCCCAGGCCCACTGCGGATGCGCAAACGCCTGCAGCACGCGGCGCAGGGCGGCATTAGGGCCGCTCATCCCCGAGTGGGCGTCGCGGTAACGGGCGCCGGGCACCGGCATGTCGACGGTGAACACCAGCGTTTTCACGCCGGCGGCCTTGGCGTGCTCCAGCGCATTGCGCATAAAGCCGCGATCTTTCAGCACGTAGAGCTGGAACCACATCGGCCGATCGATCGCCGGCGCCACCTCTTCGATCGGGCAGACCGACACGGTGGACAGCGTGAACGGAATGCCTTTTTTAGCCGCGGCGCGCGCGGCCTGTACTTCGCCGCGGCGGGCGTACATGCCGGTCAGCCCCACCGGCCCCAGCGCCACCGGCATCGCCAGCTGCTCGCCGAACAGCGTGGTCTGCAGGCTGAGTTCGGACATATTGCGCAGCACGCGCTGGCGCAGGGCAATATCGGCCAGATCTGCGGTATTGCGCTTCAGCGTATGCTCCGCGTAGGCCCCGCCGTCGATGTAGTGAAACAGAAACGGTGGCAGTTTGGCCTGGGCGGCGGCCCGGTAGTCGGTTGACGCGGAGATGATCATAGTGTTTACCTTCTTGTCTTGCTTGCGATAACGAGTGTTCAGTCAGAGCGTGAGGATCGCTGCCATACCGGCCGCAATCCCGCCGTACGCCAGCATCGGCAGCACGGTCTTTCTGATGATTTTGCCTTCGGCGTTGCCGATCCCGAGGATCGAACAGACGGCGATAATGTTGTTCAGGCACACCATGTTGCCCATGGCGCCACCGACGGACTGCAAGGCCAGCGTCAGATTGACGTCAAGGCCGCTGCTCTGGGCGATCGACTGCTGAATGCCGCCGAAGGTCAGGTTCGAGACGGTATTGGAACCGGAGAAGAACGAGCCCAGCGCGCCGAGGAACGACGAGAACAGCAGCCAGCTCTCGCCGGTCAGCGCCGCCAACGCTTTGCCGATCAGGATCACCGGCGCGTTGTCGCCGCCCTGCATCATCAGGTTGACCATCACCAGCGCGCCGAACAGGGCGATAAAGGGCCGTGCGACGCGCCCGCCGGTTTCGCTGAACATTTGCCGCACCTGGTCGCCATTCAGGCGGAACAGCGGAATACACAGTAGCACCACCAGCAGGAACGGGATCAGCGCCGGGACATACAGCGTTTTGTAGCCGGCAGCGGCGGAGGTACCCAGCACCTGCTGCAGTTCGACGATCAGCGCCCGGCTGATGCGCAGCTCCCCGAGCCAGCCGAGGTTTTCCTGCCACAGCAGCGCGGTGTTGTTGAGCAGCGCCTTCAGGCCCAGCTGATGGATGCGCGTCACTATCAGGATAGCAATCAGCAGCAGGGTTGGGGTCATGGCCTTGACCACCTGCAAGAACGGCACCGCCTGCCCGGCGCTCTGCGGTTTGTCGCTGCGGGCGAGGCCGATGCCGCCGCGTGCCAGCAGCACCGACAGCGCCAGGCCGATGGCGCCGCCGACCAGCGCCGGGAATTCATAGTTCACCTGGGCCAGCAGCAGATAGGGCAGGGTGCAGCTCAGCACGCTGAGCAGGATAAACGGCAGGTTGCGGCGGATATCCTGCCAGGAAACGATAAAGCGCAGCGCCAGCAGAGGAATGACGAAGCCGGCGACAAAATGGATCAGCGCGGTCTGCCGGCCGATCTCCAGCAGGCTGGCGTCCGACAGGCCGAGGTTGGCAAAGCCGAACCAGGTGGGGGTGCCCACGGCGCCGAAGGAGACCGGCACCGAGTTCATCACCAGCGTCAGCAGGGCGACGCGCAGCGGGTTGAAGCCCAGCCCGACCAGAATCGGCGCGGCGATGGCGGCCGGGGTGCCGAAGCCGCTGGCGCCCTCAATCATAAAGGCGAACGCCCAGCCGATAATCATCAGCTGGGCCACGGGATTGGGGCTGATGGTTTCCAGCCAGCGGCGCACTACGTTCTCCGCGCCGCTTACCTGCATCAGTTTGTTGAGCAGGATGGCGCCGGCGATGATGGTGATCGGCGTCAGCGTCGATACCAGCGCGGTGATGATATTGGCATGCAGCAGCCGCAGCGAGGCATCGAACCACAGGAGCTGTACGGCGTAGACCACGGCGGCCGTCAGCGGCAGGGCGAGATAAGAGGGCACGCCATTCCTTTTGGTCATCATCCAAATCAGCAGGACGATGGGCGCAATACTGAAAAACAGGGGCATAAGATCCTCAGGGTTATTATTTTTATGGGCAGAGATATGTAGCTGAAAGGTTAATTAGCGCAACATTTCATTCTAATCACAACGTCGACGACGATGCCATGCGGTATTTTTTTTAACATCGGCGAACGGCGCCGGCCGTGGAAACATTGCCGATAGAAGGGGTGAATTAACTGCTTAAAAATCAGATTGATAGAAAGTATTATTGTGTGATGAATGCGCAGGTTCACATTAATTAAGCGGTAATGTTCAATAGATTATGTCCAAAAATGCCGTAATCTCCGCGGCCTTTTGCGGCCGCGGGGAAATAATCAGCGAGGACAATTCAAAAATAGTGGCTGATATTTTGGTAGGAACCGATGATATGCTCGATCAGCAGACGGGTTTTTAACGGCAGATTGCGGGTGTAAGGATAGACGGCGTAAATGCCCAATACCTTGCCGCAGTGGCCGGCCAGGATCTCCGTCAGTTTGCCGTCCTGCAAATCTTCATACACCATGCAGCGTGGCACCATGGCGATGCCGTGGCCGCCGATCACCGCTTTGCGGATCGCCCGCGCATTGTTGGCCGACAGGTTGCCGTTAACCTGCAGCTCGTAGATGTCGTTGCGCCCCGGCCGCTTCATCAGCCAGTTGGCGGTGCCGCTCTCCTGATAGGTGTAGGTCAGGCAGTTGTGGCCGAGCAGGTCTTCGGCGCAGCGCGGTTCCGGGTGGCTTTCCAGATACCCCGGCGAGCAGACGATCACCCAGCGGGAATCGAAGATCGGCCGGGCAATCAGGCTCGAATCCGGCATGGTGCCGGTGCGGATCGCCAGATCGATGCCTTCTTCCACCAGATCGGCAAAGCGGTTTTCCAGCCGCATCTCGACTTTCAGGCTGGGATGCAGAGCGCAAAATTCCGCCACGCTCTCGCTCAGCAGCAGCTCGCCCGAAATGGTCGGCACCGACATGCGAATGGTGCCGGTCAACTCTTCGCTCTTTTCGCTGACGGCGTACAGCGCCTCCTGCACTTTGGCGCCAATCTCTTTGGCCTGCTGGTAGAGCGCCTGGCCGCTTTCGGTCAGCGTCAGGCTGCGCGTGGTGCGGTACAGCAGACGGGCGCCCAGCGATTTTTCCAGCCGCCCGATGCGTTTACTGACCACCGAGCTGGTGATGCCGGCGCTCTCCGCGGCCTTGCTGAACGAGCCGCAGTCGACGATCAGGGCGAACAGAATCAGGTCGTTGGCGTATTCGTGGGTGGCGAGCATGGGCATCCTGTAGAGTGAGAGTCCTTTTGTCCCAGTGTAAATCCGGCGCGCCAGGAAGCAATCTTTTCAGCGTGTCGCACGTCGTCACCAACTGGTCGGATCTGAATTTTTCTTATTTGTTTTTTCATTTTACTGAGAATTATCCTTTTTTATTTTTCTTGCTGTAACCGGTTTTAGTCTACTTTTCTTGTTTTTAGTCTTATTTAAATTGGAATAGTCCTGTAATCGAGCGTTACTTATTCGATTAACTTTAACTTGCAGTGTAAATAATTGTATTGATCTGCTCGTTTGGGATGGCTATGCTTTTTCCCGAAGCGCTCTCATTGTTATTGGTTAAATAGTTTTGAAATGTATTGAAGGATTGCTCTGTCTGCCGACAGGGTAATGGGTAGTGTGTTTATGTTTTAATATAAATAAGGATATTGTAATGAAAAAAATCAATCTGTCAGAAGCGGAAAACATCGTCGGCGGTACTTTTGTTTGTACCAAGGAATTTGCCTGGGTGGGCAGCGGCAACAACCGCACCTGCCAGCTGGTGAAAACCTGTGCGAACAAATTCGGTGGCGTACAGAAGTCTTATTACCCGGCGCCGGTAGCAAGCTGCCCGTCTAACCCAACCACGCCAAGCTGATGCGGGTTGACCCCCTGCATTTAGATTAGCGGTGGGCAGGCGGGCAGCGTTCGCGCTGTCCCGCCTGATACCGGCGAAAAAGTCGTCTTACGTTCTCATTATTTACGGCATTAACTCTTTTTCATGTATTCACTCTGCCGGGTGAATATTAATATATACGCAGGATGCGTCCGTTATGTATAAACGTCCCTTGCTTTTTATCGGCTACACGCTCGTTATTATTTTTGCCTCTTCTTTTTTGACCGCATTTTATTTTCAACATTACGTCATGCAACCGGCGGAGGCGGAAAGCCTGAGTTTTATCTCCCCGGAAAAAATCGAACAAAGCCCGTTGCAAGACGATAATACCATTGTCGAAGTCTTCTCTTACGCCTGCCACTATTGTGAAGTCAACGAAAGCGGCGTGGCAGAGCTGGAAAAACGTTTGCCGGCGGGCGCCAAATTGGTGCGCTTGCACCTCAGCGACGACAGTCAAGCCGGCATGGCGGCCTTTGCGCCCCTGTTCGCCACGCTGACGATCATGGGGATCGAAGCACAGCATCGCCCCGCCGCTTATCGCGCCATTATCAAAGAAAACCTCAACCTGGCGGACGACAAGCAGCTCAGCGCCTGGCTGACGGCCAACGGTATCGATGAGGCTGCCTATCGGCAGGCCAGAGAGTCAGAGCGGGTCAAGGCGTTGTTGGCGCATATGACGGCGGTAAGCCGCTATTACCAGATCAACGCGACCCCCAGTTTTATCGTCAATCGCAAATGGCTGGCGCTGCAAGATCGCGAGTTTTCCGCTTTCAGCCGGCAGCTGCTGTCGCTGTTGCAGCACGATAAACCGCTGGTCCCCTGATGCGCCTGCTCGCGGTTCGGGGGTATTTGGCCTGGCGCAACGGCCTGGACGCGATGGCCCGCTTATCGGCTGCCGGTGCCGGGATGGGCAACCGCCTGACGTGTGCCCTGCTGCGGCGCGTGGACTATCGCCTGTGGCTGGCGGTGCGCCGGCGGTTGAGGGGAAGCAGGCCGCAGCGCCGCTTTCGCCACCGGCATGCGGTAGCGCTGGCGAACCGCCAAAGCCTGTTGGGTGAAGGCAAGCTGGACTTCGCCTGGCTGATGCAGCGGCGGCAGTGGCTCGACATGGCGGCGGTCTCTGCCCGCAATGCGGCGCTGATGAAGCATTTGGCGCACTGTTCCGCGCAGCTTGATCAGGTCGTGGAACCGCTGCATCGCGCGGGCGTGCCGGTGCTGCTGGCGCCGATGCATACGGTCTCCGACGTGTTGGCGACGCTGGTCGGCGCGGGCGTTTATCCCGGGCGGGCCACGGTGATCGTTTCCGGCGATGTGCAGGCGTTTGCGCGGCGATCGCCGGAAGACGAATGGCGGCAGCGGCTCGACTATTGCTCGATTCACGACGACCCGCGGCACATCGCCGGCACCTTGTCGCAGGCGATGCTGGAAGCGGCGGAACATCGGCGCAACATCATCCTCTTCCCCGACATCACGCCGGATTACACCCTGCACAGCAATCAGGATGTGGCGGCCAAATTGGCCTGTCATTTGTTCGGCCGGCCGGCGCATTTGCACAGCGGCATCGTTCGGCTGTCCCGGGCGTTGCAGGCTCAGGTGGTGTTCTATTCGCTTTATTTCGATCGCGGCATCCGCATTCACATTGAAGAACCTGTCGCCGCAGATCGGGTCGGCCGCGCCATGCCGGCGATCGTCGAGCGAACCCTCCGGCGGCATGCGGATGATTGGCTGCTATGGCATTCGCACTCTTTATTTTTTATTAACGAATAAGTCAGGGATATCACAACGTATGGAAAATACCCTTCCTACGCCGGTCTTGCAGAGCGAAATCAATGAGTGCGGGCTGGCCTGCATCGCCATGCTGGCGGAAACTCAGGGCATTCGCGCACCGTTGACGGAGCTGCGGGAGCGTTATCCCGCTTCGCAGCACGGCACTTCGCTGGCGACGCTGTGCGCCATTTTGGGAGAGCTGGCGCTACCGGCTTATCCGGTGGCGTTCGAGCACCGGGATCTGGCGGCGCTGCCGTTACCGGCCATTTTGCATTACGGCGCGGGCCACTATGTGTTATTGGCGTATCGCCAGGGGGGGTACGTGTGCGTAATGAACCCGGCGTTGGGGCAGCAGTTGCTGCCGTACGCCGCTCTGAAAGCAGAAATCAGCGGTTATGCGTTGGTGCTGGATCGCGATGATTTGCTGGCCACCGTCCCGGCCCGGCGCAGCCACCGCCGCAGCGCTTTCGCCAGCTTAAGCCTGAAGGATACCGCCGGCATCGCCGGCATCTATCGCCTGGCGGCGATGACGTTTTTTATCTCACTGACGCTGTTCATCATGCCGATGATGGTCGCCAGCGCGATCAATCAGGTGTTCGCCATGGCCGGCGAGGTCGCGTTCCCCTACGCCTATTATCTGCTGGCGTTTGTGGCGTCCACGGCGTTGGCGCTGATTGCGCGCACCCTCACCGAACGCTTCATCAAAAATTTCGTGTTGTTGCACGGCGCCGCCGGTTTTTCTCGCCTGCTGGAAAACTCACTCAATTTCTTCAGCAAGCGCGCCCCCGGCGAGATCTTCAGCCGTTTCACCAGCTGGCAGATGGCCGCCGGCCAGAAAATCGAACTGGACAACGGCCTGCGCACCGACTGGATCATCGGCGCCATCGCGCTGGCGGTGATGTGCTACCTGAGCCCGATGCTGGCGCTGGTGCCGGTTGTCGGCGTGCTGCTGATGGGGGCGGTCAGCGTATGGGCCATCTACCGCGATCGGCATTACACCCAGCAGCTGCAGGTGCGAGGCGCGGTGCAAAATGACTTCATCCTGGAAACCATCCAGGGGTTTTCGACCATCAAATCAGCCGGCCTGGCCGGCCAGCGGCAGGAAGGGTTCGCCGAACATGCCCGCTCGCTGTTCAATTGCCTGCAGCAGCAAAAGATCTATGAACAGATAAAAGGCAGCATTTACCAGCTGATCGGCAGTCTGGAGATGGTGTTGTTCATGCTGCTGGCGTTGCCGCTGCTCAAGGAGGGCGAACTCAGTCTGGGGGCATTCTTCGCCTACAGCTTTTTGCGCGAAATCTTTACTTCGTACAGCAGCAAGATCTTTTTTGCCGTTTTGCAGAAAAACCAGCTGCACGTCATCGATGAACGCGCGCGGGATCTGTTTCCTGCGGTATCCGCTCGGGCCCAGTCTGCGGACGAAAGCGTGAGCCATTTTGCCGCGCGGTTGGCGTATCGGGGGGTGGCCTTCGCTTACGACGCCGGTCAACCGGTGTTGCGCGATTTGTCGCTGACGCTGGAGCGTGGCGAGTGCATCGCCATTTGCGGCGGTTCCGGCGCGGGCAAGAGCACGTTGCTGAAGGTGCTCGCCTGCCTGCTGACGCCGCAGCAGGGGGAGCTGACGCTGGATGGGCGCGTACTGGCAAGTGCCGCCGCGCAGCGGCTGTTCTTCCTGCAAAGCCAGGAGGACATTCTGTTCAACGCCTCGGTGTTGCAGAACATCACGCTGTTCGCGCCGTCGGCGCCGGGCCAGCAACGGCAGGTGGAACAGGCGTTGCGCAGTTTGGGGCTGGCGGACGCGGTGGCGCAGCTGCCGGGGGGCGTGAACGCCCTGGTGCGGGAGAGCCATGCCGGGCTGTCGCTGGGGCAGCGGCAGCGTCTGTTGCTGGCGCGCGCCATGTACAGCCGTTGCCCGGTGTTGGTGCTGGACGAACCGACGGCGAATCTGGATGAAAAGACCGCGGCGGCGGTGATGTCGGCTCTGGTGGCGCATTGCCGTGAAAACCGTAAAACCCTGGTGACGGTCACCCATAATCCGCGGCTGTTGCCGTTATTCGATCGGGTCTTGCGCATGTCGCAGGGGCGGCTGGTGGCTGAGCCCACCGACGACGCCAGGATGAATGATTGTGCAGAGGTGGAGTGAGGTGCCCGGAAAGAGACGCTGGCGGCGAGTGGTGTTGGCGATGGTCGTTTTGGCGGCGTTGCTTGGCGGGCTGTCGTTGCTGAATCGGCCCCCTGACACGCAACCACCGCAAACGGCGCGCGTTGAGCGCGGTGACATCGAAAAAAGCGTGTTGGCGACCGGGATTCTGAAACCGCTTCGGCAGGTGAACGTGGGCGCGCAGGTCAACGGGCAGTTGAAAAAACTGTATGTCAAACAGGGTGACAGGGTGATCCAGGGGCAGCTGTTGGCCGAGATCGATCCGACGCTGCAGCTTAACGAACTGCGCAAGTCACAGGCTGAATTACGCAGCGCACAGGCGCAGAAACTGGCGAGCCAGGCACAGCTGAAGCAGTACCAGCTGGAGCTGAAGCGGCAAAGAGCGCTGGCGCGAGACCGCGCCGGCGTGGCCAGCGATTTGGAAAAAGCGCAGGCGCAGCACGACGCGCAACTGGCGCAGTTGAAAGTGAACGAGTCGCAGATCGTCCAGGCCGAAGTGGCGCAGGAAACCGCCAGGGCCAATCTGGCTTTTACCCGTATTACCGCCCCTATCGACGGCGAGGTGCTGGGCATCGTCACCCAGGAAGGGCAAACCATCGTCTCGTCGCAAAGCGCGCCGACCATTTTGGTGATGGCAGACGTGGATACGATGATGGTGCATACCCGCATATCGGAAAATGACATCTTGCAGGTGAAGACGGGGCAGCCGCTGTGGTTTTACGTCGCCGCCGATCCCCGCCGCCGCTATGAGGGAGCGATGGGCGCGATACAGCAGGCGCCGGCGGAGGCGCTGGAAACCGACCCGCTGGGCAGGAATTCAAGCCAGCAAACGGCGGCGGTGTATTACAACGGCGTGTTTGCCGTCGCCAACGGCGAGCGTCGATTGCGCACCTCGATGACGGCGCAGGTATTCATCATGACCGAACGCGCACAGGGGGTGGTGCGGGTACCGATGGCTGCGCTGGGCGCGGCATTGGATGAAGGAAGCTATCAGGTCAAGGTGCTGGAAGGCGGGCAAACGGTGGTGCGCCGCGTGCGTATCGGTACCCGCGATCGCCGCTATGCCGAAGTGTTGGAAGGGCTGAACGCAGGAGAGCAGGTGCTGCTGGAGCAACAGCCTGATGTGGAGGAGGGCGCTGATGTCAGTTAACACCGCTCCCATCATTGCGTTGGATAACGTCTCGCGCGAGTTTCAGGCGGGGGAGCAGAAAATTGCGGTCCTCAAGCGCGTTTCCCTGAGCATTCAACGGGGGGAAATGGTTGCTATCGTCGGCGCCTCCGGTTCCGGAAAATCGACGTTGATGAACATCATCGGCTGTCTGGACAAACCTTCTCAGGGCGACGTGCACATCAACGGGGTGGCTATTGGGCAAGCCGACGCCGATCGCCTGGCGCAGCTTCGCAGCCGGCATATCGGCTTTATCTTCCAGCGCTATCACCTGATGCCCTATCTGACCGCCGGTGAGAATGTGGCGATCCCGGCGTTGTATACCGCCATGCCGGCCGCCGAACGCCGCCTGCGGGCAGCGCATTTGCTGGCCCGGCTCGGGTTGGCGCAGCGCGGCGGTCATCGTCCGGCGCAGCTCTCCGGTGGGCAACAGCAGCGGGTCAGTATTGCTCGAGCCCTGATGAACGGCGCGGAAATTATTTTGGCCGACGAACCGACAGGTGCGCTGGATAGCGCCAGCGGTCAGGCGTTAATGACCATTTTGCACGAGCTGAACGCTATCGGGCATACCGTCGTCATCGTGACACACGATCGGCGGATCGCCGAACAGGCGCGGCGGATCATTGAGATCGGCGACGGCGAGATCGTGGCGGATCGTCGCCATGAAGCCTCCCGACATCTTTCTACGTTCGAACGACCGCTGGCGGCGCCGCTGAAACGCATGGCGCCGGGCGCGGCGTTGAAAGAGGCCGTCGGCATGGCCTGGCGGGCATTGCTGGGGCACCGGGTCCGGGCATTGCTATCGATGCTCGGCATCATTATCGGCATTGCGGCGGTGGTCTCCGCCATCGCCATCGGAGAAGGCACGCGGCGTAATATTCTCAAGGAAATCAGCCAGCTTGGCACCAGCACGCTGGAGATTCGCCCAGGCCTCGGGTGGGAGAAACCGCGGCCCGACCTTGCGCGCTCGCTGAGCGAGCGGGATGCCGCATTATTGGCTGCGCTGCCTTACGTCGACAGCGTTTCGCCGGTGATCGGCACCCAACTGCTGGCCGTTCGCGAAGGCAAACAGGTGCCGCTTGCCGTGATGGGCGTCGGCGAAGGGTATTTCCGCACGCAGGGCATTCGCCTGCTTTCCGGCGGCTTGTTTACCGCGCAGGATCTGAGTGAGCGCGCACCGGTAGCGGTGATTGATCCCTTGCTGAAACAGGCGCTGTTTGCTTCCCGGCAAGACCCTATAGGCGCGGTAGTGCTGATCGCGGGCGTGCCTTATCGGGTGATCGGCGTCGCGCAGCGCCGCGGCGCTCAATACGCCGGCTCTCAACCGCTTGCCTGGCTGCCCTATACCTCCCTGACCGGCCGCATCGCCGGCGATATGCCGCTGGAATCCATTGTGATGCGAGTGAATGAAAAACTGACGCTGGAAGAGGCAGGACGGGATGCGACCCGGCGTTTGATCGTAGAACACGGGCGGCGTGATTTCTTCACGTTGACCGACGATCAGCTGACGCAATCCATTCAGCGCGCCTCAGGCTCCATGCAACTGCTGATTACCGCGATTGCCGCCATCTCGCTGCTGGTGGGCGGTGTGGGGGTGATGAACATCATGCTGGTCTCGGTGACGGAACGGACCCATGAGATCGGTATTCGAATGGCGGTGGGCGCCGCCGAGAAGGACATTATGCGGCAGTTTTTGATTGAGGCGGTGGTGATCTGCAGCTTGGGAGGCGTATTGGGGATCGCCTGCGCCGCGCTGGTCAAAGGGGTTCTGAGCGGATTGGCGCCGCAGGTGACGATGATCTTTACCTGGCCGCCGTTGCTCCTGGCCTGTGGATTTTCGGCGTTGATCGGTGTCGGGTTCGGGTTCTTTCCGGCTCGCACCGCCGCGCGCCTGCAGCCGGTGGAGGCGCTGGCGCGAGAATGAGCCGACTTTGGGTTTACGGGCTGGTGATGCTGTCGCTGAGCGCCTGCGGAGGGCGGCCGATCGACGCCACGGCGCCACCGTCGCTGCCGCCGCAGTGGCGCGTGGTCGATGAGCGTTCCGGTTCGCTGCGGGCGGGCGTCGCCTGGTGGGAAAACTTCAATGATCCGCAACTCTCCTCGCTGATCGATGGCGTGTTGATCGCGAATCAGGATTTGGCGCTGGCCGGATTGCAGTGGCGCGAGGCCATGTTGGAGGCCGGATTAACGGAGGGCAACTTGACGCCGGATTTCACCGCCAGCCTGAGCGGCCGCAATACCCGAGCGTTGCGGGGCGCGTCTACGCCGCAGGAAAGCTACCGTGCAGGGCTTTCTCTGAGCTATGAACTGGATTTATGGGGCAAGCTGGCGCGCATTCGTGAACAGGCCGAATGGCTGGCCGTCGCCTCGGAGTTGGATCGGCGCAATACCGCGTTGACCTTGATCGGTGCTTCCGCGCGCGGGTACTGGCAGATTGCCGACTTGAATCAGCAAGTCCTCCATCAGCAACAGGCGCTGGCGATCGCGCGTGAAACTTTGCGGCTGGTGGCGGCACGTCACACCGCCGGCGACGTTGGCCGATTCGAGCTGTTGCAGGCGGAGCAAAGCTTGTTGGCGCGAGAGAATCAGCTGCATGAGCTGGAGCGGCAGCGGGAAGATGCGCGTAACTCGTTGGCACTGTTGTTCGGGCGATCGCCGCTGCTGCGCTATAGCGAACGGCGTTCGTTGCCGCTTGACGAGGTAGCTGTCGCGCAGCGTCAGCCGGCGTGGGTGATTGCGCGCCGGCCGGATGTTCAGGCAGCAGAACGCCGTCTGAGAGCGGCGCTGGTCGGTGCCGAGGCGGCAAGATTGAGTTTTTATCCGGCGCTGAGCCTGGAGGCCGGGTTGGATGCCGGCAGCGGACTTTTCCGCCAGTGGTTCAGTGAACCTTCGCGCTCGCTGGGCGCCACGTTGACGCTGCCGTTTATCGAATGGCGCAAGATGCGCTTGTCCAGCGACAAAGCGGCGTTGCAGGCGCAGCGGGCGGAGATTCAATTTCGCGATGCGGTCTACCGTGCGCTGGCCGATGTGGACAACGCCATGCGACAACGCCTGGAAGCACAGCGGCAAATCGGCAATCAGCGGTGGCATCTGGCGATGAGTCGACAAGCCGTGGCGTTGGCGCGACATCAATATCAGGCTGGTTCCGTTGCGCTGCAAACGCTGCTGGATGCGCAAGAGGCGGTGTTGGCCAGCGAGAATTCGCTGTCGGCACTGCAATTCCGCTATCTGAACGCCACGATGCAACTCTGGCTGGCGCTGGGCGGCAACGAGGCTTTCGCATCCGGGCAAGGAGAATAAGCATGGAGAAAACAAGACGCGTAGTGGTTACCGGTTACGGTGCCGTCACCGCGCTGGGGGGCAACGCGCAGCAAAGCTGGCAGGCTATCATGGCCAGCCGTCTGGCCTATCGTTATCACGATAAATCGGCGGCGGGGATCCACGCGCGCTTTTTTGCTTTGCTGGAGGCCGAACCGCCGTTGGAGGGCGTTGCCGCACGGGTAAGCCGCCGCTTGCCCAGATTCGCCAGACTGGCGCTTGCCGCCGCCGCGGAGGCGATCGAAATGGCGTTTTCATCCAGTTTTGTGGGGCCCGCGCACTTTTATTCGTCGTTGGAGTGCGGAGCGATTATCGGCAGTGGCTGGGGCGGCCAGGATGAGATCATGCAAAACAATGCGGACTATCTGCAATCCGGATTGGGGCAGCTGTTTGGCTGTTTTCACGCGATGCCCAATATCGCGACCGCCATATGCGGCCAGCATTGGTTGCTACGGGGCTATCAAGGCTCGCCGGCGGCGGCCTGCGCGACCGGCGGCATCGCGATTGGCGATGCGTTTGAGGTGATACGCAGCGGCCGCGCTTCAATGATGCTGGCCGGTGCCTCGGAGTCGCTGCGCGGCAACGGCGCGATCTGGAATATGGATGCGTTGCGTTTGTTGAGCCGGGAGCAAAAGGATATCACCAAAGCCAGCTGCCCGTTTAGCCGGGAACGCAACGGTTTCGTCCTGGCGGAAGGGGCCGCCGTATTATGCCTTGAGGAACGGGAAGCGGCTTTAGCGCGCGGTGCGACGATTTTGGGCGAAATCAAAGGATACGGCAACTTTTCAGACGCTTTTGATCTTACCGCGCCGTCGAAGGATCCTCAGGCCAAGGTGAAAACCCTACGACGGGCCTTGGAGCAGGCGGGGCTCGGCAGCCATGAAATCGACTATATCAATGCGCATGGCACGTCTACGTTGCAAAACGACGTGAACGAAACCGAGGCGATCAAGGCGGCGCTGGGGTGCGATGCCTATCGCACACCGATTTCCAGCACGAAATCTTATACCGGGCACCTGCTTGGCGCATCCGGCAGCTTTGAGGCGATCGTCTGCCTGCAAGCGTTACAGCAGCAAATGATGCCGGCAACCTGCCATTTGCACGAAACCGATCCCGCATGCGATCTCGATTATATTCGCGAAGGACATCGGCATGGTCGTCTGCGTAATGTCATGAGCCTCAGTTTCGGTTTCGGCGGCGCCAATGCGGCGCTGGTATTTGGCAATCACTATGAATAACGGTAGAACGCATGGAAAAATATCATCGGTTATATGAGACGATTTGCGGCATGTTGCATGAAGCCCGAGGGCTGGAGAGAACGCTGCTGTCGGCAGACATGCCGCTACAGCAGCTTGGGCTGGACAGCCTGGATTATATGGAGCTGATGTTGTTGGTTCGGCGAGAATTCGGCATTACGCTCACTGCGGAAATGCTTATCGAGCATCCTGAATTGACCCTCGGCGAATTGTGCCACCTG
This sequence comes from Serratia sp. CY32780, assembly GCF_052169135.1. Classification (NCBI taxonomy): domain Bacteria; kingdom Pseudomonadati; phylum Pseudomonadota; class Gammaproteobacteria; order Enterobacterales; family Yersiniaceae; genus Serratia; species Serratia sp. CY32780. The sequence continues at coordinate 129,471 of NZ_JBJNLI010000007.1, read as the reverse complement.
ATAACCCGTCAATAATTTCATCCCCCCAGGCGATCGCTTGCTAGGGTCTGGCCTGGGTTTTTCGTCTGTTGTAACGTCCATTCCATTCTTTTCGCATCCTGCTTCACTCAGTTATCGATATCCATAAATATTAATGCTTATCCGTCAGGTTAATATGGTCAGGGATGGCGTTTTTTTATTCAACCTTTGGCGATGTTATGAATGATGAGTGTTAATTATGTGGCGATATTTTTTAGGAATATTCTTTGTTTTGCCGGTTAATTTATCAATCTCACTCTACATCGCGCTTGTAAGTGATAATGCAAGCTAAAGAAAATAGCGGCAGTGCGGCCTCATTATTTATGATACGGCCGGAAAGCTGCGCAGATTATTCACGATAGCGATTCTCAGGGGCGATTGATGGCCGCGAGAATAACGGTTGTCGCGCTGTTCGCATTCGGCAAATCCGTTATACTCCGCGCTGGATGCAGGAACCTATCCATATGTCAGGGGCTGCCCTGAGTGTCCATTGTGGTGATGTAAAAGGAAAATGACAGCCACATTTTTCCTATCAAAGTAATGAGGTTGTATGTCTAATCGTAAACATCTGACGCCTTCTGAAGTGGAGAGACTGCTTGAGGTCACGCTGCATGGAAAGAATCCAGAACGCGATTATTGTTTGATTTATATGTGTTTTATTCATGGGTGCCGCGCCAGTGAAATAGGGGGATGGCGTTTGTCGGATATCGATCTGGAAGGCGGTAATATCTATGTGCATCGGTTGAAAAATGGTTTTTCCACCGTGCATCCGCTTTATCTGCGCGAAAGACAATGTTTGCGGCGCTGGTTGGATAAACGTCAGCGGCACCGCTGGGCAGATCAGGAGTGGCTGTTTCTTTCCAATCGCGGCGGCCGCCTGTCGCGTCAACGTATTTACGGGTTGATTCGCCATTACAGCAAGGTGGCTAAATTGGAGGTCAATGCGCACCCGCACATGCTGCGGCATGGCTGCGGATTTGCATTGGCGGATCGCGGTGTCGACACCCGTTTAATTCAGGATTACCTCGGGCACCGAAATATCCAGAATACGGTGATTTATACCGCCAGCAATGCGCAGCGCTTCAAGGAAATTTGGTAAGTGTGATTTAAGTTAATAACGTTAAGGAGTCACTTTGAACTAAACTGAAACATACTGTAAGGACGCGTAAAAACAATGTCAATATTCCCATGCCTTCTTTCCAGGATAAAGATAAATATCATTTAAAAACAATGTGTTGTGTTTTTTGTGCATGCCGTGTCATCCCTGGAAATCTAAGTAAAATCCTACTCAAAACCCCACGATTTTAAATCACTGCGTTATCACCTCGGTTTTTTAGTCTGATTTATCAGTTATTCATCAATTGGTTGGTTTTAAATTCCGACAAATGTCTGTTTATTGGTTTAAAAATCCAAAGGAGTCACTTTAGTTCAAAATGAATCGTTTGGGTGAATAAGCCAGAATCCATCAATCAACTTGGCTTAAGACGTTTCCCATTCATGGAACTAAATAAAAGGAATGACATTAAGGATATGTCGGAAATAAACCCATGCACATTTTGCATAATTTTAAGGAAAGTAGGATGAAAAAGAATCTGTTGGCTGTAGCTATATTGACCGCGTCCGCATTTACCACTTCTGCATTTGCCGCCGACGGCGCGCTGAATATTACTGGCACCATCACCGATCAGTCTTGCACCGTCGATGCGGATTCCAAAAACAAGCAGGTCGCTCTGGGCAAGATCGCCAAAGATGCGTTCACCCTGTCCAAAACCGCCGGTGCCAAGGCGTTCAATCTGGTGCTGAAAAATTGCCCGGCCACCGTCACCGGCGCCACCGTGCGTTTTGACGGCACTCAGGTGCAGGGGCAGTCCGGGCTGCTGCAACTGACCGGCGCCGGCACCGCCGGGGTCGCGGGCGGCATTGGCGTGCAACTGCTGGACGACGGCAGCAACGTGTTAAATATCGGCAACGATTCCCGCGTCTATACCCTGGCCGAGAACAAAGACAACGTTCTGGGCTTTGTTGCGCGCTATTTCGCTTATGACAACGTTTCCGTCGGTAGCGCCAACGCTACGGCCAACTTCACCATCGTTTATCAGTAAGGCCATGCCGTTACGGCGGCGGAACAGTTAGAAAAATGAGCCAGAGAGCGTGTTCTCTGGCTCTTATTCATCGGTGATGGAAACGGGAAGAAAGAGAATGAAAGCGGGATACTTTGTGCTGACGGCGGCGTTGCTGATGACGCTTTGGACTCCGGTACGGGCCGGTGTAGTAGTGGGGGGAACGCGCCTGATCTACGACGGCGGCAAAAAAGAGTCTGCTCTGAATATCAGTAATCCGGATGCGATGCCTTATCTGATCCAATCCTGGGTCGATGCGCAAGAAGGCGATAGCGCGAAAGCGCCTTTTATCATTACACCGCCGCTATTTCGCTTGGATGGCGGCCAAAATAACCTGCTGCGCGTGGTACGTGCGGGCGGCAATTTACCGACGGACAGAGAGTCGCTGTATTGGCTGAATGTGAAGGCGATCCCCTCGGTGGAAAAGAAAGAAAATACCCTGCAAATCGCCATCAAGACCCGTATCAAGTTGATTTACCGCCCGCAAGGGCTCACCGGCAATCTGGAGGAGGCGGCCGGTAAAGTGACGTGGCGGCGCAGTGGCGATCGTCTGCAGGTGACCAACCCTTCACCCTACTACCTCACCTTTTTCAATTTGAAGCTGAATGGCCGCGCCATTACCGGCAACACCATGGTAGCGCCGCAGGCGAGCGCCAGTTTCCCGTTGCCGACGGCGAATGGCGCAGGAGGCGGTCTGAGCTGGCAAATCATCAATGACTATGGCGGCACCGGCCAGACCTTCACCAGCACATTATAACCGGGCTGCGGTACGTGTTTTTTGCTCCGGAATAACGCTGGAGCAGGTGTTCGGCTTACCTGGCTTTTCGTCGGGCCGAGCCAATCGGGACAGGGAGTTAAAAGGATGAATAACCCGAATTGCATTGGTTTACCAGGGGCGCGATCGGTTCTTGCCGGCCTGATATCTTGCCAGGTGGCGTTGCTGAGCCCGATCGGCACGGCTTATGCGCGCGATTATTTCAACCCGGCGTTGCTGGAAATCGATAATCCGGCGCTGCGCGGCGCCGATCTCTCCGTATTTGAGGAGAACAGCAGCCAGGCGCCCGGGAACTATCGGGTCGATCTTTACCTGAACGGCGAACAGATAGACAGCCTCGACGTCGAGTTCCGGCTTATGCCAGGGGCCGGCGGTAAACAAACGCTGCAACCTTGTTTCAGTACTGAGAAATTGGCTGAATTGGGCGTGAGGGTTGCCATGTTTCCGGCGATGGTGCCTGGGGAGAGTTGCGTCAATTTGGCGCAGGCCATTCCACAAGCCTCTTCGACATTCCTGTTCAATCAGTTGAGGCTGAATTTGAGCATCCCGCAGGCGGCGCTGCGCTTGAATGCGCGCGACTACGTTTCCCCGGATAAATGGGATTCCGGCATACCGGCGCTGTTGGTCAATTACAATTTCAGCGGCGCCAATAGCCAGATGCGCGCCAGCGAACGGCAAAACAACAATAACTATTACCTCAATCTGCGCTCGGGCATCAACTGGGGCGCCTGGCGCCTGCGTAACTATTCGATCTGGAATCATTACTCCGGTGGTTCTTCTTCCTGGCGCTCAATCAATACCTACCTGCAGCGCGATATCGTTGCGTTGCAAAGCCGCCTGACCCTGGGTGACAGCACAACATCCAGCGATGTGTTCGATAGCGTGCAGTTCCGCGGCGGGCAGTTGGCCTCTGAGGACGATATCCTGCCGGACAGCATGAAAGGGTACTCGCCGGTAGTGCGCGGGATCGCACGCACGAATGCGCAAATCATAATCCGGCAAAACGGCTACGTGATTTATCAAAGCTATGTGCCGCCGGGGGCGTTTGAAATTTCCGATCTGTATCCCACGGGTGGCAGCGGCGACCTGAATGTAAACGTGCGTGAGGCAGACGGCCAGGAGCAGCATTTTGTGGTGCCGTACGCCGTGGTGCCGGTATTGCAGCGCGAAGGGCGGTTTAAATACAGCCTGACCAGCGGGAAATACCGGTCATACAGCGGCGGCGTTGATGAACGCCCGTTCAGCCAGGCAACCGGGATCTACGGTTTGCCTTGGGGGGCCACGTTGTATGGCGGCGTGCAGGCGGCCAGTAAATATCAGTCTTTGGCGCTGGGATGGGGGCAGAACATGGGGGCGGTAGGCGCGCTGTCTGCCGATGTCACCCAAGCCTGGAGCAAGCAGGAAACCCGGCCGAAGGAACAGGGGCAATCATGGCGTCTGCGTTACGGTAAAAACTTCATTGAAACCGGCACCAACTTTAGTTTGGCCAGTTACCGCTACTCTACGCGCGGCTTTTATAGCCTGCAGGAGGCGCTGGAGAGCTATGGCGGCAACAGCGCCGTCTATAGCGATCACAAGAAGAGCCGCGCCGAGCTGACGATGAGCCAAAGCCTGTGGGAGCGGGGAGGAACGCTGTCGCTCAGCCTGTTTAACGAAGACTACTGGGATAACAATCGCCGTTCGCAGTCTGTCAGCCTCAGCTACAACAACAGCTGGGAAGCGGTCAGTTACGGGCTGAATTACACGTTCAACCAGAACGGTTATGACAGTAACGGCAATCGCAGCAGTATTCGTGACCATATCGTGGCTTTCAACGTCAGCGTACCGCTCAGCAAATGGCTACCGGGCAGCTACGCCACCTACAGTATGAACGCCAGTCGCAATGGTGCCACCAGCAACAACCTTGGGTTGAGCGGTACGGCGTTGCCGGGAAACAATCTGAACTACAGCATCAGCCAGGGCTATACCGGCAGGGATGTGGGGGCGAACGGCAATATTCAGGCGGATTATAAAGGCTCTCTCGCCGAGTTGAACCTGGGGTACGGCTACGATCGCCATCGCCGGCAGGTGAACTACGGCGTGCAGGGCGGCGTTCTGGTGCACCAAAACGGCATCACGCTTTCCCAACCGCTGGGCGATACGGTGGCGCTGGTGCAAGCGCCTGGTGCTTCAGGGGTGAATGTCCTGAACCAGACCGGAGTCAGCACCGACTGGCGTGGCTATGCGGTTGTGCCTTACCTGACGCCTTACCGGCGCAACATCGTCGGATTGGACGGTGAATCTTTCGCAGAGGACGTCGACATGACGCTGAGTAGCCAAACGGTGATCCCAACTCGCGGCGCCGTGGTGCGCGCCCGCTTTAATCCGGACGTCGGTGCCCGCGTGTTGCTGACCTTGCTGACGCGCAGCGGCGCTCCGGTGCCGTTCGGCGCCACCGTCAGCACTCTCAACAGCCCCTCTGACAATGCAGCCATCGTCGGTGATGGCGGCCAGGTTTATCTGGCTGGCCTGGCGGATAGCGGGCGGTTGCGGGTTAAGTGGGGCAATGACGCGGCTCAGCAATGTCAGGCCAACTATCAATTGGCTAATCAGCCCGAGAGCGGTGGGATTCGCCTCGTTAACGGGCAGTGTTTATAAGGTGCATATGATGGCGACAGGAATATCGATTCAACGAGGGATCATCGTCGGTGGGCTATTGGCGTGCGCAACGTTGGGCGCACCACAGGTGCAGGCGGCTTTCGGGCAGTGTGTTCCTATTTCGGGGACCCATGGGTTTTCATTCCTTTTTTCCCCGGTTTTAACCGACCCGTCGCAAAACGTGGTGGGGCGGATTATTAAGAATGCTGACGGCGGCAACTGGAATTTGCCCGGTTCTTATCGGGTGAAGTGCGAATGTCAGACGCGTACGGCGTCTTATGTCACCGCCAAAATGCTGCTGAGCGAGCCGGTATTCAGCAGCGGGGGATTAACGTATTACGCGTTGAATGAATACCTGGGCGTGGCCAGCGAAGTTTTCGTTGCGGGGTATCGCAACGCGTTTATTGCCGCACCATTCACCAATGAGTCTAACTTTAAGACCGATATGGATGGTGATGACGAATCCTGTGCCAGCACGCCCTACAACAGCGGTGCTCGCGGGCGAATTCACCTGTATTTCCGCCGCCCTTTCGTTGGCGTGACCACAATCCCCAGCACCCGCCTGGTAGACACCTACGTCTCCGTGGTGAGCGGGGTGAAAAGCGATGTGCCGGTCTCCACTATCTCCATGAGCGGCACCGTCACCGTGCCGCAGAGCTGTGAAATCAGTCCGCAAACGGTCACGATCGATTTTGGCGATATCTTGACGTCGAATATTCAAACCAAGGGGGCTATGGCGTCCGGCGTCACGCCAGAAGAGAGAACGCTGACGCTGGCTTGCCGCAATATTTCCGCCGGCGTCAAGGTCAGCCTGTCATTTCGCGGTGAGGCGGACGGCAGCATGCCCGAGGCTCTGAAGACCAGCAATCGCGACATTGGCGTGATGATTAAGGATATGCAGGGCAATGTTATTCGGCCTCAGAGCGGGCGCTTGCCGATCGATAACTTCCAATATCCCAACCAGAGTGGCAGCTCACGGATCAGCGTATATCCGATCAACACCACCGGCCGACCTCCTGCCGTGGGGCAGTTCAATGCAACGGCGACCATTCAGGCAGAAATTCAATAACGGATTTTTCAACGGTAGCACGCCGGGGGCCCGGCGTTAAACGAGAAGGAGCAGATTATGGGGAAGGTTTTTAGCGGTATTGGCTGCAAATTGGCGCTGGCGGGCCTGTTTCTCCTGGCGATGCCGTCGGCGCATGCCGTATCAAAAATAGTGATTACCGGCAACATCAAAGCGGCACCCTGCGAAATCGACGGCGCGAACGGCACGGTTTCGGTCAATCTGGGGGACGATATTTCTGCCGCTGTACTGGCGACCTCCGGTGCCTTTAGCCCGTGGGTGGAGTTCCCTTTGACGCTAAAAAACTGCCCAAGCACCACCACGTCGGTCGTCGCGACCTTCAGCGGAACGGCTGCGGATGAAGGTGCCAGCTTGTACAAAAGCACCGGCAGTTCTCGCCGAGTGCAAATTGAATTGCAAAATAGCCAGGGGGCAAACCTGGGCAATGGCAAGAGTATGGCCCAGTTAGTTAATCGGGCGACGAATGAAGCCAAATTCAATTTGCGGGCGCGGGCATTCAGCGTCAATGGCGGTTCAACGCCCGGTTCGATAGAAGGGGCTCTGCAGGTCACTTTCGTCTATCAGTAGACAAAGGGCTGCCCTAGATGGAAGGTTAACGACAGATTTAAGGTGATGATATGAATATTAATTATCCCTATGGAACAACCTTGGCGGCCGGCAATGCGGCGACGGGGGCCGTGGCTATCATGGAACCTTGCCCCCTCACGGCGTTGGGGATGAGAAACCGATTGATTGAGTCCTGCGGTCTACAGCCCGACAACGTTCGACAGGTGACGAACCTGGTGGCGCTGAGAGCCTTATTCACTCAGCACACGCATCGTTTACTGGTGATGGATTTGTGCGGCAAATCAGAATTGGTATTGGACGGCTTCAGGCTGATTGCCGATGTGCGTGAAAGCTCGCCGGACACCGCGATAATTATTTGTACGGCATTGGATGAGCCCAGGCTGCTGCGGCAACTGATCGCATCCGGCATCCGCGGCCTGATGTTGAAGCAAGAGCCGGCCATTGCGTTGACTCATTGCGTCCAACAGGTCTTGGCGGGCTGCAGCAGTTTCAGCCATCGGGTGCGTCAGCGTCAATTGCATGAGGCGACAGCCGACAAGCCTCTGACGGCGAAGGAACTGGATGTGCTGACCCAGTTGTTTTCCGGCAAAAGCGTGACCAGCGTGGCGTTAACGATGTGCCGTGATATTCGCACCGTCAGCACGCATAAACGCAATGCGATGTTGAAGTTGGGATTTCACAGCGATGGGGAATTGTATCTTCAGGGGAAATGGATGGCTGCGCAAGGTTCGTCTTTTGTTCGCTAGGCAAGCGTGCGATGCCTCTGGGGTAAGCAAGCATAGGAGCAGATTATGCATTCATGGCGTCAGCAGCCGCTGAACATAGCATTAATGGACAGATGCCCATTAACGCTGGAGGGGTTGGCGAGTTTTTTAAAAACGCTGCCAACCCAGGCAAAAGTCGTCGTAAAGGAAACCAGCGTCCGCGCGGTGGCGGATAGCGTGGTCTATCAGCAGGCTGACGTGCTGATTAGCGAGATGGATGGTGAAGATGAAACGGTCGCTCAGGGCAGGGAAACGTTGCTTGCCTTGTGCACGCAGTTGCCCGAATTGCGGGTGATCGTCTATACCCGTTGCCAGAATGCAGAAGAGGTGGGGCGTCTGTTGAACCAGCCCAATATCAGCATCGTAGCCAGAGATGACGCTTTACCGCTGGTGGCGGAGTTTTTTAATCGCGTGCTGCTTGGGGAACGCGTGTTGAGCCCGCAGATAGGCGCTTTTCTGGCGCCCTCCGTTAGCGGAGAGGAGGCGGCAACGCGAAAGTTGACCCGCTGTGAGAGCGACGTCTTGGCCTTTTTGTTCAACGGAATGAGCCTGCGGCAAATCGCCGAGTTGCAACGGCGCAGCATCAAGACGATCAGCGCGCATAAATGCAGCGCCATGCGTAAACTGCAGGTGAAGAATGACAGCGAACTGTTTTCTCTGCACGCCAATATTGCGCGGCAATTGGGGGGGAAATGGTCAAAAGGCACCTAACCTTTAATGAAACGGTATGGGCTATGATTTATCGGCAGGCTTGCCGTTAAAAGCTTACCCAGCGTGGCCTATCCCTGGCGCCGATGCATGAAAAGCAGCTCGGCGTTAAAATATTGCTGAGTAGGCCGTTGATGACGTGCCGGGCTGCCTCTCCCATCTGAATATTGCATAGCACTCGATGTGTTGTTTAACGGAGGACGGGGCTGCGTAATTATTCTCGTCGTGAGGTTAAATGTTGATCGTGCGGAATCGCTCTACGTTGGTCGCGGTGTAAATCACCGTATTCTGGATGTTTTTGTGCCCTAAATAATCCTGAATCAAACGCGTATCGATCCCTTTATCCGCAAGGGCGTAACCGCAGGAATGTCGCAACATGTGAGGATGGACCTGAACGCTAATGCCGGCCATCTCGCCATACATTCTCATCAACCGATAGAGCTGCTGACGTGATATCTGCCCGCCGTGGCGCGACAGGAATAGCCATGGCGCTTCAGCGTCAGGATAGTTCGCCCGTTGGGCCAGCCAGTTTAACAGCGCCTGCCGTTCTCGCGGTTGAATGGGGTGCTGAACGGAAAACCCGTTTTTTAACCGGGATATATGGATCCTATTGGAGGTAAGGTCAATATCCTGAAGGCGCAATGCACGCAGTTCGCTAACCCGCAAGCCGTGAATAAAGCACATTAATAGTAAACAACGATCTCGAATGCTATTTTTTCCTTCATTCACAGCGGCAATCAATTGCTCAATTTCAACCTGACTAAGAAATTTCCTTTTTTTCATTTTCCCTTCCTGCGTCTTAGATGTTGGCGATTTCTATTATGATGTTTTATTAAAGCATTGGAACATAATAGGCGGCAAAGAAAATAAATAATTTCATTTGTGAATGCATGGGTTTTTATTGTTTTATTTTTCAAGTGAATGGCTTTTTGATTCATATATGTTTATTTAATTTATTTCGGGAAGCTATTTAATCAGCGAATATTGAGCGTCCTGTAAGAGCCGTATGGGAATTTTGCCCCCGTCAGATGACCACGGGGATACCGCCTCTCTCAGAACGGTGCTTGATAAACTGTGTTGAGAATTCGTCTTGATCTCATACTCACGCCGCTTACAATGCCTGCCAGATCGCGACTTCAGAGGTTTTTTCATGGAACTGCTACGGGTGGTTTATCACCAGTATCGTTGGCCATTTCTGGCTGTCATGGCGTTGACCATGGCCAGCGCCGGCTTAGGTATCGGTATCATTGCTTTTATCAATCAATACCTGATGGACGCCGGCGGCGATGCCTTGGCCGTGCTGCCGGTGTTTCTCGCCCTGTTGGCATTGTTGATAGCGGTCACCTTGGGTTCGCAATTGGCGCTGACGACATTGGGCCATTACTTCGTCTATCGCCTGCGTGGGCAGTTAGTGAAGCGCATTTTGGATACCGATATTGAACGCCTCGAACAATTGGGCAGCGCCTCATTGTTGGCCAGCCTGTCCAGCGATATCCGCAATATCACCGTCGCCTTCGTGCGCCTGCCTGAACTGGTACAAGGGGGGATTTTAACCCTGGGGGCAGCGGCCTATCTGGGGTGGCTATCGCCGAAAATGCTGGCGGTCACGGCAGTCTGGGTGGCGGTGACCGTCGTGGGCAGCGGCTGCCTGGTATCACGGGTTTATCGTCATATGGCCAGTTTGCGTGAGTCGGAAGAACGTCTCTATCATCGTTATGAGTCGGTGATTGACGGCCGCAAGGAACTGACGTTGAACCGCAAGCGGGCGCAGGCGCTGTACGAACAGGCCTATCAGCCCGATGCGCAAGCTTATCGCCACCACATCATTCGCGCCGATACCTTCCATTTGAGCGCGCTCAACTGGTCAAACATCATGATGTTGGGCGCGATTGGGCTGGTGTTCTTTATGGCCAACAGTCTGGGATGGGCGGACTCGGCGGTGGCCGCCACCTATTCACTGACGCTGCTGTTTTTGCGCACGCCATTACTGCAAGCGGTCGGAGCGTTTCCGACGCTGGTCAGCGCCGAAGTGGCCTTTAACAAGCTGAAGACGCTGCGCCTGGCCGAGTATCAACCGGCGTTTCCTGCCGCCGTTGGTCGCTCCTGGCAGACGCTGGAGCTGCGCGACGTGGTTTTTCACTATGCAGATACGGAACAGCAGCCCGGTTTTGCCGTCGGGCCGCTCAATCTGACGCTGCGGCGTGGTGAGCTGGTCTTTCTGATCGGCGGCAACGGCAGCGGCAAGTCAACGCTGGCGATGTTGTTGACCGGGTTGTACCGGCCGGTGAGCGGCCATATCGTTCTGGATGGCGTCGCACAGAGCGCAGCGGATATGCCGGACTACCGGCGGCTGTTTTCGGCGATTTTCACCGATTTTCATCAGTTCGATCGCTTGCAAGGGCCGGAAGGCGGCGAACCGGATGCGGATCTGGTCGCCATCTGGCTCGAGCGGTTGAATATGAAAAGCAAACTGCAGTTTGACGGCACCAGGGTGACCAATCCGCAACTGTCGCAGGGGCAACGCAAACGTCTGGCTTTGCTGCTGGCGGTGGCGGAACAGCGCGATATCTTGCTGTTGGATGAATGGGCCGCGGATCAGGATCCGCAATTTCGGCGCACTTTCTATCGTGAACTATTGCCGGAGCTGCGCGCGATGGGCAAAACGGTGTTTGCCATCAGCCATGACGATCACTATTTCGAACACGCCGATCGGTTGCTTGAGATGCGCTCAGGCCATTTACGTGAGCTGACCGGCAGCGAACGTGAACACGCCAGCCGGGATTCCGTCAGCAGAATCGGTTAACTCACGCCGGCCCGAGTGAGACCAAAACGGGCCGGTGCTTCTCTCCGCATGATCCCAGTACATCGCTTCATTTTCTCCCCCGTCTCCAGCGCTGCCTGTTGCCGATTTGGCTTACGGCCAGTCAAATAATTGATAGTTGAATTATTTACCAGTGGTTTAATTTCGACCTTCCAAGGTATGGCACACTGCACCTTCGTTCGCCTATCAATACAAGTTATCGCCTGCCGATAACAGTGATATCCACGGTGTCGTTCTTACTGAGGCGGTGATGCAGGCCTATGGCTGGCAGCTGTTTTTTAAATTTCCATAGGAAAAAGCCACTTTATTGATCGTTAAAATAGATCGATAATCACGGTTTGAATGGTTTAATCTATTGGTTGAGGGCGCTGTGGTGAGCAAGGATGGATCAGATATCAAACGTAGAGCATGGCTGTGTGTATTTATCGGTAGCGGGCTGTTCTGGCTGTTAACCGCCGCCGTGATTTACTGGTTACTGAGTTAGCAGGTTAAGCAGGAAGGCGATTCGTGAACAAGAAGCAGGCTAAAAACCGTGAGGGCGCTGAGCGTCGCGCACAGTCCAAAATTCCGCCGTCATGGGTGCTGAGCGATGAGCAGCGCGCCTTTATTGAAGACTTATGGCAGGATACCGACTCTGAGCCGCCGCGGCCCCCATCGCGCAGCCGCGTTAGCTGATCACGCGGCGGCGGCCGGCCAGCGCGCCGAACAGCATTTGCAAGACGGTCAGGCACAGCAGGGCGATCAACGGCAAACGCCAACCTGCCGTCAGATCGTGCAGCAGGCCGAATAGGGTAGGCCCCAGCGCCGCCAACAGATAACCGACGGATTGCGCCATACCCGACAGCAGCGTCGCCTGATGATGATGCTGGCTGCGCAATCCAAAGAACGACAGCGCCAGCACCAGCGAACTCCCCGCCCCCAGTCCGGCAAACGTCAGCCACACCAGTGAACTGGCGGGTTGCACCAACAATCCCCCGACGCCGATAAAGATCAGCAGCGAGCTGCCCAGCGCTATCGCCCGTTGATCGTGTGCGCGCGGCAAAATCACCACCATGACAAAGTTGGCGACGATGGCCACCACCTGGTAAATGAACAGCTCGAAACCTGCCTGCTGAGCTGAGGTGCCGTAGCTGGCGGCAAAGGCGCTGAACCAGCCGATGATGGTGTAGAAGGCGATCGATTGCAGCCCCATGAACATCGCCACTTGCCAACCCAGCGCGCTGCCCCAGGGAGAGCGATAGCGCTGTGGCTCTGTCGGCTGCGGCGCTTTGGCGGCGGGAGTGGCTGAGCGTCGCAGCTGCGGCAGCCACACCAGCAGCGCCAGCAACGCGGGCAACCCCCAGCACAGTAAGGAGAACCGCCAGCCGAGGTCGGCCAGGGCAGCCAGCGGCACCGCCAGGCCGGAGGCGATGGCGGCAACCAGCGACATCACCGCCGCATAGGCGGCGATCATCGCGGCGGCGCGATGCGGGAAATCTCTTTTCACCAGCGTCGGCAGCACCACGTTGGCGAAGGCGATGGCGGCGCCGATCAGGATGCTGCCCGGCCAGAGCATGGCGTCTTGCGGCAGGGAACGCAGCGCGATGCCGCAGACCAGCAGCGCGAGGGCGAGACCCAGGGTGCGCTCGATGCCGATGCGTTTCGCCAGCGCCGGAGTCAATGGCGAGAGGATGGCGAACAGGATCAGCGGCAGCGAGTTGATCAGGCCGGCGGCGGTGGCGGACAACGCCAGCTGCTGCTGGATCTGTTCCAGCAGCGGGCCGACGCTGGTCAGGGCGGCGCGCAGGTTGGCCGCGATCAGCATAATGCCGACGATCAGCAGAACGGGGCGGTGCAATCGGCGACGCGGGATCGCGGTGGACGCTGGGGGTGAAGCGGGTTGCGGCATGGGTTCCTCGCACCAGGGCATGCAGTCAATCAGTGCTGCATGGCATGATGCGTTGATTGACGTTAACGCTTACGTACCGACAAATCGACGGTATACGATCGCAAGTGTAGGGAAGATGGCGCGCGCTGACAAGGGGATGGCCCGGCGGGATGGCGGCGGTTAACCCCCACCGGCCGCAGGATAATTGCCATTATGTGATCCTGGTCACTGAGTGAACTAAAAGTCAGGGCGCGGGGCGCGCCAGGCGCCGCTTTCGCTTTCCTCGCAGCCCGCACCTCGGCGCTCCGGGCTTCTCGCCCATCCTGGCATTTCACTTTTTCTCCCTTCCGCTTTTGGGCTTTTCGATCCGTTTCGATTCGAAAGGTTTTTTGACGGTTTTTTTGCTAAAACCGGGCTGTAAGCCCGATCACAATTTCATTGCTTTCGCTTTGCTGTAATGCCTGCGCAGTAGAGCGAAAGCCATCTTCTCCCCGGCGATGCCGGAAACCTGAGGACCGCAGCTCATGCCAGTGAATACCGCAAAGCGACGTGAACACATTATCGATCTGTTATGCGAGCACGGCAGCGTGCGCGTGGAGCAGCTCAGCAAACAGTTTGCGGTATCCACGGTGACGATCCGCAACGATCTGCGCTTTCTGGAACGAAAAGGGTGTGCGCTGCGCGCTTACGGCGGCGCGATGCTCAATCAGCAATTCGCTTTCGATCGGCCGCTGCGGGACAAGGGGCGGTTGAATCGCGACGTCAAAACGCTGATCGCCAACGCGGCGGCCGGCTATGTGCGCGACGGCGATGCGCTGATCCTCGATTCCGGCTCCACCACCACGCAGATCGTGCCGTTCCTGAAGGGGCGGCGCGATCTGGTGGTGATGACCAATGCGCTGAACATTGCCTACGAGCTTTCGGGAAACGACGGGGTGGAGGTCATGGTGCTGGGGGGCAGCGTGCGCCGCAACTCTTACTCGCTCTACGGTCCGGCCGCCGAGCAGCAATTGCGTCAGTACCGCTTCGACAAGCTGTTTTTGGGCGTCGACGGGTTCGATCTGAGCGCCGGCATTACCACGCCTCACCCCGGTGAGGCGCACCTCAATCGCGTGATGTGCGAGGTGGCGCGCGAGATTATCGCGGTGGCGGATGCCAGCAAATTCGGTCGCAAGAGCTTTTGCATGATTCGCGAAGCCGGACAAATCCATCGGCTGATCACCGACAGCCGTCTTCCGGACGATTACGAGCGGGCGTTAACCGAGCTGGGCGTAGAGGTCATCATCGCCGATCGGTAGCAGGGCGCCTGCATGGGGGCTTCATGCAGCAGTTGTTACAGCTTGTCGAGCAGCACAAGGCCGGTATGCCGGTCGGGATCTTTTCCGTCTGTTCCGCCCATCCCTGGGTTCTGAAGGCCGCGCTGCGGCAGGCCAAAGCGCGCGGCACGCCGGTATTGGTGGAGGCGACGTCCAACCAGGTCAATCAGTTCGGCGGCTATACCGGCCAAACGGCGGCCCAGTTCCGCGATGCGCTGTGGCATCTGGCGGATGAGGTTGGCCTGGCGCGCGATCGCGTGTGGCTGGGCGGCGATCACCTGGGGCCCAACGCCTGGCAAGATCGCCCGGCTCAGGAGGCGATGGCGCTGGCGGAAACCTTGATCGACGATTACGTTCGCGCCGGATTTCGCAAGATTCACCTCGATTGTTCCATGTCGTGCGCCGGCGATCCCTCGCCCCTGGGGGATGCCACGGTCGCCGAGCGTGCGGCGCGCTTGTGCGCGGTGGCGGAGCGGGCCTGGATGCAGAGCGGCGGCGAAGCGCCGGTCTATGTGATTGGCACCGAAGTGCCGGTGCCGGGCGGCGCGCAGGAGGCGCTGGCGAGTCTGCAGGTCACCACGCCGCACGCGGTGGCGCAAACGCTGGAAACGCACCGTATCGCCTGGCAACAGGCCGAGCTGAACGATGCCTGGCAGAGAACCATCGCGCTGGTGGTGCAGCCGGGCGTCGAGTTCGATCACCACCGCGTCGAACGCTATCAGCCGCAGCGCGCCGACGCATTGAGCCATTTCATCGAACGCCAGCCGGGCATGATCTATGAAGCGCACTCCACGGACTATCAGCCGCCGCAGGCCTACCGCCAACTGGTGCGCGATCACTTCGCCATCCTGAAGGTGGGGCCGGCGCTGACCTTCGCGCTGCGCGAAGCGCTGTTCGCCCTCGATCGCATCGAGCGTGAATGGCTGGGGGAGCGCCAGTCGGCGCAGCTGTGCGCCACGCTGGAGCAGGTGATGCGCGAGCAGCCGCAGCAGTGGAGCCGCTACTACCACGGCACGCCGCACCAACAGTACCTCGATCGCCACTACAGCCTGAGCGATCGGGTTCGTTACTACTGGCCGCAGCCGCAGGTGCAGCAGGCGGTCGACGGGCTGCTGGACAACCTGCGCCGCAGCCCGGCGCCGCTGGCGCTGCTCAGCCAGTACCTGCCGGATCAGGCGCGGGCGCTGAACGCCGGCGAATTGAGCGCCGATCCGCAAGAGTGGGTGCTGCATAAAGTGACGCAGGTGCTCGACGATTACCACGCCGCCTGCTACCCGGAGGGCCGCTGACATGCCGAACATTTTAATGACCCGCATCGACAATCGCCTGGTGCACGGCCAGGTGGGCGTGACCTGGACCAACACCCTCGGCGCCAACCTGGTGGTGGTGGCCAACGACGAGGCCGCCGCCGATCCGGTGCAGCAGAACCTGATGGACATGGTGGTGGCGGAAGGGGTGCAGACCCGCTACTTCACGCTGCAGAAAACCATCGACGTGATCCACAAGGCGGCGGATCGGCAGAAGATTTTTCTGGTGTGCAAAACGCCGCAGGATGTGTTGACGCTGGTGCGCGGCGGGGTGCCGATCCGTTTCGTCAACGTCGGCAACATGCACTTCGCCGAGGGGAAGCGGCAGGTGCACAAAACGGTGTCGCTGGACGACGGCGACGTGGCCGCGTTTCGCGCGTTAGCGGCGCTGGGCGTGGAGTGCGAAGTGCGCCGGGTGCCGGATGAGGCGGGCGAGGCGATCGGCAAATTGCTCTTTTGAGCCAGGGGGAAAGCATGTTGACGGATGCGTTATTGATTGCGTTGTTGGCCGGGCTGGCGGGGGTGGATCTGTTCGACGGCCTGACCCACTTCCATCGGCCGGTGGTGATGGGGCCGCTGGTGGGGCTGATTTTGGGCGATGTCTACACCGGCTTGCTGGTGGGCGGCACGCTGGAGCTGGTGTGGATGGGGATGGTGCCGCTGGCGGGCGCCCAACCGCCGAACGTGGTGATCGGCGGGGTGATCGGCACCGCGTTCGCCATTCTGACCAAGGCCGACCCTAAAGTGGCGATCGGCGTGGCGGTGCCATTCTCGATTGCGGTGCAGGGCTGCATCACGCTGCTGTTTACGCTGTTCTCGCCGATGATGCACCGCTGCGATCGCATGGTGAAAGAGCTGAACTGGCGCGGCGTCGAACGGGTGAACTATCTCGGCATCGGCATCCTGTTCATTTTCTATTTCGTGGTGGCATTCCTGCCGATTTACTTCGGCGCCGATGCGGCCAGCGCCATGGTGCAGAAGGCGCCGGGTTGGCTGCTGGACGGGCTGGCGGTGGCGGGCGGCATGATGCCGGCAATCGGCTTCTCGCTGCTGATGAAGGTGATGATGAAAAAAACCTACGTGGCCTATTTTATCCTCGGCTTTATCTCGGTCACGTTCCTCAAGCTGCCGATCCTGGCGGTGGCGCTGGGCGCCCTGGCGATCGCCCTGATCGATTTCTTCAACACGCAACGCGGCGCGGCAGAGGCGACGGCCCGGCCCGCTCCGCAGGAGGACGCCGAAGATGGCATTTAACGATTCCGACGATCTGCTGACGCAAAAGGCCGAGCAACGCATGGTGCAGGCGCTGGCCACCAGCCAGGTGGAGCAGGACGACTATCTGGACAGCCAGCCCGCCGAAGCGCTGACGCGCGGCGACATCAACCGTATGGCCTGGCGTTCGCTGCTGCTGCAGGCGTCGTTCAACTATGAACGCATGCAGGCCGGCGGCTGGCTGTATCAGCTGATCCCCGGGCTGCGCAAGATCCACCGCAACCCGCAGGATCTGGCCAACTCGATGAAGATGCACATGGAATTTATCAACGTGCACCCGTTCGACGTCACCTTCCTGTCCGGCCTGGTGTTGGCGATGGAGCAGAACAAGGAGAAGATCTCCACCATTCGCGCGGTGAAAGTGGCGCTGATGGGGCCGCTCGGCGGCATCGGCGACGCGCTGTTTTGGCTGACGCTGCTGCCGATCTGCGCCGGGATAGGCGCTTCGCTGGCATTGGAGGGCAGCCTGTTCGGGCCGATCGTCTTCCTGCTGCTGTTCAACCTGTTCCACTTCGGCCTGCGCTTCGGGCTGGCGCACTACGGCTATCAGGCCGGCACCAGCGCGCTGGCGCTGTTGAAGACCCACACCCGGCGCATTTCTCACGCCGCGTCGATCGTCGGCATGACGGTGATCGGCGCGCTGGTGGCCTCGTATGTGCATCTGTCCACGCCGCTGGTGATGCATGCCGGCAAGGCCAGGGTGGCGCTGCAGACCGACGTACTGGACAAGTTGATGCCCAACTTGTTGCCACTGTGCTTCACGCTGCTCATTTTCTTCCTGATGAAGCGCGGTTTCTCGCCGGTGAAGCTGATTGGCGTCACCGTAGCGATCGGCGTGGCGGGCAAATTTATCGGCATTTTGTGAGGAGCGGGCTATGCCTGGCATTGTGATTACCGGCCACGGCGGCTTCGCCACCGGGCTGTTGCAGGCGGTGGAGCAGGTGGTGGGGCCGCAGCCGCACTGCGCGGCGGTCGATTTCCCCGAACAGATGAGCACCGCGCAGCTCAACGACGCCTTGCGCTCGGCGCTGGCGGCGGTGGCGCAGCCGGACGGCGTGGTGTTTCTCACCGACATGCTCGGCGGCTCGCCGTTTCGCAGCGCCTGCGAACTGGCGGATGCGCAGGGCGATTGCGAAGTGCTGACCGGCGTCAACATGCAGCTGGCGGCGGAAATGATGCTGGAGCGCGACGGGTTGAGCCTGGATGAGTTTCGCGAGATGGCGCTGGCGTGTGGCAAACGCGGCCTGACCAGCCTGTGGCATGAGCGCCGCCGGGTGAAATGTGAAGACGTGCCGGCCGACGGCATCTGAACGAACACCGGGCGCCGCCGCGCCCGGCTCTGCGGGTTATGCCGGCAGCGGGCTCAGCGCCAGGCGCGCCGGTTGATCTTCGCTGCGGCTGAAGCGCCAGCAGGTCTGGTGGTACTTCGCCACGCTGTTGCGGTGCGCCACGCTGATCAGCGTCACGTCCGGCAGTTCATCCACCAGCAGGCAGTACATCAACTGTTCGGTTTCGTCGTCCAGCGCGCTGGTGGCTTCGTCGAGGAACAGGATGCTCGGGCGAATCAACAGGGCGCGGGCGAACGCCAGCCGCTGTTGCTCGCCCGGCGACAGGCGATGGCTCCAGTTGGCGGAGGTATCCAGCCAGCGCTGCAGGTGTTTCAGGCGGCAGTTTTCCAGCACCCGCATCAGCTGCGGATCGCTGTATTCCGACGCCAGGCTCGGGTAGCTCAACGCTTCGCGCAGCGTGCCGATCGGAATGTAGCTGCGCTGCGGCAGGAACAACGTGTTGGCATTGGCCGCTACCCCGATGGCGCCCGCGCCGTAAGGCCAGATACCGGCGATGGCCCGCAGCAGCGTCGACTTGCCGCAGCCGGAAGGGCCGACGATCAGCAGGCGATCGCCGCGTTGCAGCGTCAGCTCGGCGCCGGCCAGCAGCGGCTGGCCGTCAGGTAAGTGCAGGCTGAGGTTGCTCAGCGTCAACGGATGGGCGGTCTCTTCCCGCAGCTGAATGCCGCGCGGCTGATGATGCACCTGATCGACGGCGGCGTTGAAGCCGGCCAGACGGTTGACGCAGGCTTTCCAGGTCGCCAAATCGTTAAATGCGTCGATGAACCACGACAGCGCACCCTGTACCTGGCCGAAGGCCGAGGCGATCTGCATCAGGCCGCCCATCTGAATGGCGCCGGAGAAGTAGCGCGGCGCCGCCACCAGCAGGGGAAACACGATGGCGAACTGGCCGTAGAAGTTGGTGGCGATGTTCAGCCGCCGGGTGATGCGCATAATCGCCCACCAGTTGCTGCGAATGGTGTCAAAACGATCGCCCAGCTGCTGCGCCTCGCGCGGTTCGCCGTGGTACAGCGCGATGGCGTCGTTGTTTTCGCGGATGCGGATCAGGCCGAAACGGAAGTTTGCCTCATACCGTTCCTGGTTGAAGCCCAGCATGACCAGAGGTTTGCCGACCCACCAGATCAGCAGCGATCCCAGCACCGCATACAGCAGCGCGAACCACACCATATAACCGGGCAAGGTGATGGCATGCTGGCCGAGCGCGAAGGTCATTGGCCCGCTGACGTGCCATAGGATGTCGATAAAGGAAAACAGCGTCACCAGGCTGGAGAGCAGCCCGAGCGACAGCGACAGGGTATATTGGGTCAATACGTTGAGATCTTCGGCAATACGCTGATCGGGGTTATCGACGATCTGCTGCTGCTCGGTGTGGTAATACGCCTGGTGCGCCAGCCATTTTTCCATGAACTTTTCCGTCATCCAGCGCCGCCAGCGCATCTGCAGCCCCTGAGTCAGGTAGATCTTGTAGACCGCCAGCACGATGAAGATCAGCGCCAGATAGGTAAAACGCCACAGCTGCGCCTTGAATACCGGGTAGTTCTTGTTCTGCAGCGCATCGTAGAACACCTGATTCCACTGGTTGATCTGCACGCTGATATAGACCAGGCCGAGCGACAGGACGACGATGGCGATCAGCATCATCCAGGCGCGCCATCGCTCCTCCGACACCCAAAAGGGTTTGATCAGCTGCCACACGGCGTGTTTCTGCAAGGGGGTTGCGTTCATAACGGCTCGATAATTGCGGTATTTCGTTCAGCATGGGCTGCGGGACGGTAACAAACAAACCGCGACTGTAAGCAGTTTTAACTCCGCTAACCGTTTGAAATAAGGCGGCTGAATCGACAGCGGCACGCCGACGGGCGCAATTGCGGCATACACTCCACCGCCGGGCGGTTATACTGGCGCCGAATTTTTGCAGAAAGGATAAACGATGAAGGCTTGGTTTCCCCTGTTGCTGACCTGCGGCGTCTTCGCCGGCGCCCGGGCCTGGGCGCACATTGACGAGCCGGACATCGCCGCCGACTGCCAAAAGGTGGCGAGCTACGCCGAACTGGGAAAAAAGGCCTATCAGCGGCAGGATTACGCCAAAGCTGCCGACATCTTTCGCGATCAGGCGGCCTGGAGCGAGTTTTGCGGCCTGAGCGAGCAGGCCATCGCCACGGCCTACAACAACGTGGCGCTGTCGCTGATGCGCGCCGGGGAATTGCTCAAGGCACAGGCCTACCTGGCGCTGGCGCCGCACGATGACAAATCGCAGCACAACATGAGCCTGTTGCGCCAACGCCTGGCGCAGCGGCCGCAGCCGCAGGGGCCGGGCGGCGTGTATTGGCAATACGCCGGGCGTGGCGTGTGGAGCGAAGTGGCGGTGAAGCCGCAGGGCGAGCGCTGGCTGATCGATTTTTCCGGCTACGCCATGCCGCAGATGGGGCTGTATTACGGGCCGAACATGGGTGACTTCACCGCCGAGCTGCCAATCGAGCACGGCAAAGCGGTCTACCATCAGCATGACTCGGAAAGCGCGCAGGTCTGCGACGTCACGCTGGAATTTGGCGAGCAAGCGCTGGAGATGCACACGCGGGGGGATTGCGGGTTCGGTCACAACGTGCGCGCGGAAGGGCGGTTCGTGCGGGTCGAATGACCCGCCCCGGCAGCCGGGGCGGGAAAGGTAGGTTACGCCAGCGCGGCGGCGCCCAGCAGGTTTTTCCAGGCTTCCACGTTACCCAGATAGTTGCCGGCCGGCAGCAGATGCAGACGGCCTTCGCTGTCCTGCAGCGCAAAGGTCGGGAAGCCCTGGCCTTGCACTTTGGCCAGCAGCGCCCGGCTTTCCGCGATGTGCTGCGCGGTTGGTGCGCCGGTGTTGAAACGCATTTCGGCGATAAACGCCGCCGAAGGCAACCCCAGCTCTTTCGCCAACGCTTCCAGCACCGGCGTATCGGCGATGCGCCGGCCTTCTTGATAGTGCGCCTGCTGAATGCGGTGCAGCATGTCCAGCCCGCGGCCCGCCAGCTTTTCCGCCGCCAGGATAGCGGTGATCGGCGGCTCGGAATCCATCACTGCCGTGGTGTCGCGCAGCAGGCCGTTGAAATAGGCTTCGCCAAAAGGCTGGCCCGTCATCTCGGCGATGCGTTTGTCGTGCGGAATGACGTAGTTGCGCCATTCGTCGGTAATCTGACGGCGGTTGTTGCCGGTCATCATGCCGCCGGCGTGCGGCACAACCTTCAGCCCAGGGAGGCTCTGAGCCGCTTTCACCAGCGGCGCGGCGCCGTAGCACCAGCCGCACAGCGGATCGAAAATGTAATGCAGAGTGGTTTCGGTCATCTTTACTCCTCGCCTGGCGCGCGGCAGCTCACCGCGGCGCCAGGGCTGGTTCAATCACGCACGGGCGCTTATTGCGGCCACTTCATCTCGCCTTTCAGCACTTTCGCGCTCAGTTCCAGGCTCGACTCGTCTTTCAGCGTCGGGTAGTGCTTTTTCATCGCCTCAATCAGCGCGGCGGAATCCTTGGCCTTCGGCAGCTCGGCTTCCAGCGTGGTCAGGTATTTCTGGGTAAAGTGCACCGATGCCAGCGTTTGCGCTGCGCCCGGCAGGAAGTGGCCCGGCACCACGACCTGCGGCTTCAGCGCTTCGATGTTTTTCAGCGTCTGCTGCCAGTGCTGGCGCGATTCCACGCTCTGGTTGTCGGCGATCCACGGGTGGATGTTGTCACCGGCGACGGCGACACCGCCAACGACCGCCTTCAGCGCCGGGATCCACACGAAGGTGCGATCGGGGGTCGGGCCATTCAGGCCTTTCACTTCCACTTTCTGGCCGTCGATGGTGAAGCTGTCGCCCTGCAGCGGCTGCGGCACGATCACGGTTTTCGGCGCGTTGTCTTTCAGGATCGGGCCCCAATAGGCGACTTTACCGTCTTTGGTAGCGTTGATGTCCTTGATAGTGCCTGGCGAAGCGATGATTTTCGCCTCCGGGAAGGCCGCTTTAATCACGTCCAGACCGAAATAGAAATCCGGGTCTGAGTGGCTGATGTAAACGGTGGTCAGTTTCTTGCCGGTCGCTTTGATCTTTTTAACCAGCGCTTCGGCGTCGTTACGCTGGAACTGAGCGTCGATCAGCGCCACTTCGTGTTTGCCGCTGATGATTTCGGAAGACACCGGGAACACGCTTTTCTCGCCCGGGTTATACACTTCCATGGTCAGGGTGTCGGCCGCGGTGGCGTAGGTGCTGAGGGTGGCGACGCCGGTGAAGGCCAGAGTTAACAGTGATTTCTTAAACATGGGCAGAGGTCCTTAGGTATCGGTTAATGTTGTAATGATGTTAGGTTGCATAAAGCGATAGAAAAACCGGATAATAAGCAATTATTCGTTGCATAAATCGGACTAATTATGGATCGCATTACCGCCGCTGAGGTTTTTGTCACCATCGTCGATCGCGGCAGCATGATCGCCGCCGCGGAAACGCTGGAGATGTCGCGCGCGATGGTGACGCGCTACCTGGCGCAGATGGAGCAATGGGCCGGGGCGCGTTTACTGCACCGCACTACCCGTAAGCTTAGTCTGACCGACGCCGGGGAGCGCACTCTGGAACGCTGCCGGCAAATGCTGGCGCTGGCGGGGGAGATCGACCTGGTGGAGGAAGGGCAGAGCGACGAGTTGCGCGGCCTGCTGCGCATCACCTGTTCGCAATCGCTCGGGCAAACGGCGCTGGTGGGGGCGGTCGCTCAGTATCTGAAGCGTCACCCGCAGGTGGCGGTCGATCTGCAGATGAACAACCGGGCGGTGAACCTGGTGGAAGAGCGCATCGATCTGGCGCTGCGCATCACCAACGAGCTGGATCCCAACCTGATCGCCCGCCCGCTGTCCACCTGCGCATCGGTGGTGTGCGCCGCGCCGGCATATCTGGCGGCGCACGGCACCCCGCGTCAACCGCAGGATCTGGCGTTGCACAACTGCCTGACCTACTCCTATTTCGGCAAAAGCCTGTGGCACTTCGATGCTCAGGGCGTGAAATCGGCGGTGGCGGTCAGCGGCAACCTGAGTGCCAACGAGTCGGTGGTGCTGATGGCCGGCACGGTGCAGGGGGCGGGCATTTCCATGCAGCCCTATTATTCGGCGGCGCCGCTGCTGGCCAGCGGCGAACTGGTCGAACTGTTGCCGGATTACCGGCCGCAGTCGATGGGCATCTACGGCATCTATACCTCACGCCGCCAGATGCCCGCCACCTTGCGCACCATGCTGGACTTTTTGGTGGAGTGGTTCGCCACCGATCCGCAGTGGCAGGCGACGCTGCGCTGATGCTTCGGCAATATTCCCACGCCGCTTTCAGCGCCTGACGGCGGCGGCCAGCCGGGCGACAAAGGTGGCGGCCTGCTGATGAAGGTGGTCGATAAAGGCCGTCACCAGCGCCGACGAGGGGCGGTGTAGCGGCCGAATAAGGCTGACGGTGAACGGCACGTCGATGCTGAACGGCCGCACGTGCACGCCGTTGCCGGCATAGTCGAGCGCCGTCAGCGGGTTGACGATCGACACCCCCACGCCGGCCCTCACCATGGCGCATACCGATGCCGCGCTGTGCGTTTCCATCACCATGCGGCGCTCGACGCCCTGTTCGCCGAACAAAGCATCCAGCAGGTGGCGATAGCTGTCGGTGCTCGACAGGCTGATAAAGTTCTGCCCGGCGAAGTCCTGCGGCGTCAGCCGATCTTTCAGCAGCAGCGGGTGGCCCGTCGGCAGCACGCACACTTCGTTCAACGTCATCAGCGTCACTCGCTCGGTGCCCGCCGGCGTCAGGGTGGTTTCCGTCAGCCCGAGATCGTGGCGCTGGGCCGACAACCACTCTTCCAGCAGCGGCGACTCTTGCGGGATAACGCTAAAGCTGACTTCCGGGTAACGTTCGATAAAGGGCCGGCACACCGCCGGCAGCAGCGATTGGGAAAATACCGGCAGGCACACGATCGACAGCTGCGCCTGCTGAAACTGGCGGATGCCGGCGGCGGCGTTGACGATGCGATCGAGGCCGTAATAGGAGCGCTGCACCTCTTCGAACAGCCGCAATCCCTGCACGGTAGGGGACAAGCGCCCGCGCACCCGATCGAACAGCTGCAGCCGAATCAGCTTTTCAAAACGCGCCAGCTCACGGCTGACGGTCGGTTGCGAGGTCTGCAGCAGGGCCGCCGCCTCGGTCAGGTTGCCGGTGGTCATCACCGCCCGAAAGATTTCGATCTGCCGCAAAGAGATGCTGTGCATGGCGAGGCCGCTCGATTAAGGGGAAACCCATATCATAAATGAATAGACTACGGCTAAATAGATATTTTCCACCCGATTCAGCGTGCGGCACTATGGCGTTATCTGCCGTCATTTTCGAATTGGGAATATCGCCATGCCACGCCCGTTGCACGACACCTCCACTGCGTTGAACGCCGCTAACCTGTTGGCCTTGCCGCAGCGTTTCGGCTGCCCGGTTTGGGCCTATGATGCGGACATCATCAGCCAGCGCATCGCTCAGCTGCGCCATTTCGACACTATCCGTTTCGCACAGAAGGCCTGTTCGAACATTCATATTTTGCGCTTGATGCGCGAGCAGGGCGTGAAGGTGGATTCGGTGTCGCTGGGCGAGATCGAGCGGGCGCTGCAGGCCGGTTTTCAGCCGGGCGGCGAACCGAGCGAAATCGTGTTTACCGCGGACGTGTTGGATCACGCCACGCTGGCGCGCGTCAGCGAATTGAAGATCCCGGTCAACGCCGGTTCCATCGACATGCTGGATCAGCTCGGCCAGGTTTCCGCAGGGCACCCGGTGTGGCTGCGCATTAACCCGGGGTTTGGCCACGGCCATAGCCAGAAAACCAACACCGGCGGCGAGAATAGCAAGCACGGTATCTGGTATGCCGACCTGCCGCAGGCGGTGGAGAAAATTCGCCGCTACGGCCTGAAGCTTGTCGGCGTGCACATGCACATCGGTTCCGGCGTCGATTACCAGCATCTGGAGCGCGTCTGCGATGCGATGGTGCAGCAGGTGATCGATCTCGGTCATGATATCAGCGCCATTTCCGCCGGCGGTGGCCTGTCTATCCCGTACCAGTACGGCGAAGAGGCGATCGATACCGAACACTATTTCGGGTTGTGGAACCGGGCGCGTGAACGCATCGCCGCGCATCTGGGGCATCCGGTGCAGTTGGAGATCGAACCGGGGCGTTTCCTGATGGCGGAAGCGGGCGTCTTGGTGGCCGAGGTGCGGGCGGTAAAAGACATGGGCAGCCGCCACTTCGTGCTGGTGGACGCCGGTTTTAACGATCTGATGCGCCCGGCAATGTACGGCAGCTATCACCATATTTCGCTGTTGCCGGCCGATGGGCGCGACACCTCGCGGCAAGCGCTGCGCGAGACGGTAATTGCCGGGCCGCTGTGCGAATCCGGCGACGTGTTCACCCAGCAGGCGGGCGGCGGCGTGGAAACCCGCGAACTGCCGCCGGTGCAGATCGGCGATTATCTGGTGTTCCACGACACCGGCGCCTACGGCGCATCGATGTCCTCCAACTACAACAGCCGCCCGCTGTTGCCCGAAGTGCTGTTCGAAAACGGCGAACCGCGGCTGATCCGCCGCCGCCAGACCATCGAAGAGCTGATCGCGCTGGAGCTTATCTGATAAGCGGGCGGGCGCCTTGCGCTCGCTTCACAGCGTCATGCGGCGGTGTTGGCCATTGGGCAATTGCACATCCAGCGACAGCGTGCCGCCCATGGCCTCGATATAGCGTTTGAGCGACGACAGCTTTATTTCGCTGCCGCGCTTTTCCAAATTGGCGACGGAGGGTTGGCTGATGCCGAGCCGCTTCGCCAATTCAACCTGAGAGACCGCCAGCTCTTCCCTCAGCATCGCCAGCCGCAGCTCGAAAATTTCCTGATCCGCTTTTTGCCTGGCGGCGGCAACGACGGCGGGATCGAGTTTATCGATCAGTTGGGATAAAGGTTTGGCCATCTGCACTACCTCCGGGTTGCCAGATAATGTGAAAACTCCATGGCGGCGATGGGCAACATGCGCTGGTAAAAGCGTTTGTCGCCGGTTTTATCGCCACCGCACAGCAATACCGCTTGCCGCTGTGGGTCAAAGGCGAAAAACACCCTGAAAGGGCGCCCGCGATGTTGAACGCGCAGCTCCTTCAACTGCCGGACCGCGTCGGAAAAATACAGCGTATCGGCATGCGGCCGCGTCAACTGCGGGCCGAACGTCTGCAATTTGAAGATCGCCGCCAGGATGCTTGTTTGCTGGGCGTTGTTCAGCGCTAAAAACCAGTCGTCGAACCGTTCGACGGTCACCACTTGCCACATGATGCGCTCCGAACATAGCGTTTATGCTATATAGTGTAAAGGTTATTGTGCCAACAATATGCACGAACGCTGGGAGCGGAAAAAATCCAAAAGCGGGAAATGCGGCGGGCTGCGCAATCTGAGCGCATGGGTGATGGCTCACCCATGCGGCGGCGCGAATTACGGCTGTTCGTGCGCGTTGTTGAGGGTGGCGACCGAGTGGCGGCGCACCAGCGTCGGGCTGAACATGTTGGTGATTTCCGGCAGCGGTTGACGATTGGCCAAGGCCAGGGCCAGTTCCGCCGCCTGGGTCGCCATCGCCACGATCGGGTAGCGAACGGTGGTCAGGCGCGGCCGCAGGTAGCGCGAAATCAGTACGTCGTCGAAACCGATCAGCGAAATTTGCCCCGGTACGTCGACGCTGTTGTCGCTCAGCACCGAAAGCGCGCCGGCGGCCATCGGATCGTTGTAGCAGGTAACGGCGGAGAAAGAGCGGCCGCGGCCGAGCAATTCGGTCATCGCCTGTTCGCCGCCGATCTCGTCCGGTTCGCCGTAGGCGATCAGCTTTTCATCCACCGCAATGCCGTGCTCCTGCAGAGCGTCGAGATAGCCTTGCAGGCGATCGGTGGCGTCGGAAATCTGGTGGGTGGAGCAGATGATGGCGATGCGCTGATGCCCTTGCTGGATCAGATGACGGGTCGCCAGCCAGGCGCCGTAGCGATCGTCGAGCGCCACGCAGCGCGTTTCAAAACCCGGCAGCGTGCGGTTGATCAGCACCATGCCCGGGATCTGCTGCATCCAGCCGCCAAGTTCCCGATCGCTCAGACTTTTGGCGTGCACCACCAGCGCCTCGCAGCGATGTCGCACCAGCTGTTCAATCGCCTGGCGCTCTTTTTCGGCGTCGTGGTAACCGTTGCCAATCAGCAGAAAATTGTGGGTGGCGTAGGCCACCTGCTCGACCGCTTTGACCATCGCCCCGAAGAAGGGGTCGGAAACGTCGGAGACGATCAGGCCCAGCGTTTCGGTGGACTGCTGCGCCAGCGCCCGTGCGTTGGCATTGGGGTGATACTGCAGCTGTTCCATGGCGGCCAGCACCGCGGTGCGCGACCCTTCGCTGGCCTTGGGGGAATTGTTTATCACGCGGGATACCGTGGCCACGGAAACACCCGCCAGCCTGGCAACATCCTTTATCGTAGCCATATCAGTCAACACATCCTGGGTAATCGCTTACATCCCCCAGTTTTGCGGAAAAAAACCGGGGCTGCAAGCGGTGTTGTGCGCAACTTGTGGCGGCCGTTGCAGAATCTTTTCGCGGCTGCGCGCATAACCGTCGGCCGCCGAACGATAGCGCAATTTGTACGTTGGCACTGGCGACGGGCTGAGGTAACGTCTGTGCATTCCGATTTGCGCCGAGAACGCCATGTCCATTAAACGCTATCCGCAGCTCGCCCATTGGGGCGCCTATACCGCCGTGGTTGAAGACGGCCGGCTTATCCGCTGTGAACCCTTCGCCGACGATCCCGACCCTTCGCCGTTGCTCGATTCCATCGTACCGATGGTTTACTCCGACAAACGTATCCGCAAGCCGGCGGTGCGCCGCTCGTGGCTGCAAAAGCGCGAGGGCAGTGACCGCACGCTGCGCGGCAGGGAAGATTTCGTCGAAGTGGACTGGGAACTGGCGCTCGATTTGGTGGCGCAGGAGAATCGCCGGGTGCGCGATCGCTACGGCGCCTCCGGGCTGTTTACCGGCTCTTATGGCTGGTCGTCGGCCGGGCGCTTGCATCATGCGCGCTCGCTGGTGCGACGGTTCTATTTCAGCGGCGGCGGCGGGGTCGATCAGCAGGGCAACTACAGCTGGGGCGCGGCGCAGTTTTTCCTGCCGTATGTGATCGGCACTTTCTCGCCGTTGACCGGGCGCGTCACCAGTTGGCCAAGCGTGGTGGAGCATTGCGAGCTGTTTGTGGCGTTTGGCGGGCTGGCGCTGAAAAATGCCCAGGTCTCTTCCGGCGGCGCGGCGGAGCATGCGCTCAAACCCTGGCTGCAAAAGCTGGCGCACAAGGGCACGCCGGTTGTCAACATCAGCCCGATGCGCGACGACTGCCCCGGGTTCGTCAACGCGGAGTGGATCCCGATCCGGCCGAATACCGACGTGGCGCTGATGCTGGCGCTGGCTTACGAAATTCAGCGGCTGGGCGCGCAGGACGAAGCCTTCCTGCGCAGCCACTGCGTGGGCTATCAACAGTTGGCGGATTACCTGAACGGCGTGAGCGACGGCGTGGCGAAAACGCCGGCCTGGGCCAGCGCCATTACCGGCATTCCGGCGGCGCGCATCGCACTGCTGGCGCGGCAGCTGATCGGCGTGCGCAGTTTTATCACCTGTTCCTACTCCGTACAGCGCGCGCACCGCGGCGAGCAACCCTATTGGATGATGATCGCGCTGTCGTCGATGTTGGGCCAGGTGGGCCTGCCGGGCGGCGGCTTCTCGTTCGGCCACGGCTCGATGAACGGCGTCGGCAACCCGCGCGTGGACACCCCCGCGCCGACCATGCCGGTAGGGGAAAACCCGGCCGGGCTGGCGATCCCGGTGGCGCGCATCTGCGACATGCTGCTGCACCCCGGCGAAACCTATCAATTTTGCGGCGAGACGCGGCAGTACCCGGATATCCACCTGGTGCACTGGGCCGGCGGCAACCCGTTCCATCACCATCAGCAGCTGAACCGGCTGGTGGAAGGCTGGCAGAAGCCGGATACGGTGATCGTACAAGATATCTGGTGGACGGCGGCGGCCAAAATGGCGGATATCGTGTTGCCGGTCACCAGTTCGCTGGAGCGCAACGACATCGGCGGCTCCTCGCGCGATCGCTACGTGCTGGCGATGCATCAGGCGATTGCGCCGCAGCATCAGGCGCGCAACGATTTCGATATCTTCGCCGATCTGGCGGAGCGCCTGGGCTATCGCGAGCGCTTTACCGAAAACCGCGGCGAGCGGGCCTGGATCGAAGATATCTATCGGCAATGCGGTGCGGCGCAGCGGCGCGCCGGCGTCGCCTGGCCCGAGTTTGAGGATTTTTGGCGCCGGGGCTATGTCGAACTGCCCGCGCCGGCCAAGGAGTTCGTGTTTTTTGACGCGTTTCGCGCCGATCCGCAGGCTAACCCGCTTCAGACGCCCAGCGGCAAGATCGAACTGTTCAGCGAGCGGCTCGCCGGTTATCGCTACGAGGATTTCGCTCCGCATCCGCAGTGGCGGCCGCCGGTCGAGTGGCTGGGGGCGCCGCAGGCCAAAACCTGGCCGCTGCATCTGATCTCCATTCAACCGAGCGATCGTCTGCACAGCCAGATGGATCCGGCGCCGCTGGCGCAGGGCAATAAGACCGCCGGGCGCGAAACCCTGTATATGCATCCGGAGGACGCGGCGCAGCGCGGCGTGGCGGACGGCGCCGAAGTGCTGGTCAGCAATGCGCGCGGCAGCTGTCTGGCGGGGGCCTCCCTCACCGACGGCGTGACGCGCGGCGTGGTGCTGATGGCGACCGGCGCCTGGTTCGAGCCGGGTTACGACGCGCAGCGCCGGCCGGTCGAGCAGGCGGGCAACCCGAACGTGCTGACGCTGGATATCGGCACCTCGCCGCTGACGCAGGGGCCGAACGCCATGAGTTGCCTGGTGGAGGTCAGCGCGCGATGAGTGAAGGTTTCACGTCGGGATAACCGGCTCGCCGTCGCGGCTGTATTTATTTTTTCGCCGCTGCGGGAAGGTTTAAGTTTCATTGAGTTATTACAGCAGATCGCGGGAAATTTACAGCTGGTTGCATTTGGAGCAGAACTCTTGCGATTCGCCGGTAGTTTCCTGCACGCCATCTCTCTAGAGTAGGTGATCCCAGAGGTATTGATTGGTGAGAAATCAGCATACTCTGTATGTTGAAGCCATTTTCAATTGCACCAACCTACGCGGATGCGTAGGTTTTTTTTTGCCTGCCATATAGTATTCTTTTTCCTACAACGATTTACGCCTCCATGGCCAAGGGAGAAGGGCATGATCTTTTCACTGCTGCGCGCGCTGTTTCGCCTGCTGTTTCGGGTACGGGTCGAAGGGGACGTTCAGCACTTCGAGCGGCAAAAACTGCTGATTACGCCGAACCACGTCTCTTTCCTCGACGGCGTGCTGCTGGCGCTGTTCCTGCCGATTAAACCGGTGTTTGCGGTTTACGCCAGCATCGGCGAAAGCTGGTTTATGCGCTGGCTGCGGCCCTACATTGATTTCGTCTCGCTCGATCCCACCAAGCCGATGGCCATCAAGCAACTGGTGCGCATGGTCGAGCAGGGGCGGCCGATCGTGGTGTTCCCTGAAGGGCGCATCACCGTGACCGGCGCGCTGATGAAAATCTACGACGGCGCGGCGTTTATCGCTGCCAAATCGGGCGCCACCGTGGTGCCGGTGCGGATCGACGGCCCCGAGTTCAGCCCGTTCGGCCGCATGGCCGGGGTGTTCAAGATCCGCTGGTTCCCGCAAATCAGCATCCGCATCTTGCCACCGACCACGCTGCCGATGCCGGAAGCGCCGCGCGCGCGTGAACGCCGGGCGCTGGCGGGCGATCGGCTGATGCAGATCATGATGCGGGCGCGAATGGATACGCGCGAACCGCAGACGCTGTTCCATGCCTTGCTGGCGGCGCAGCACCGCTACGGGCGCCGCAAGCCCTGTATCGAAGACATCGCTTTCAAAGAAGACAGTTACCAGACGCTGATCAAGAAATCGCTGGGCGTCAGCCGCATTCTGCAGCGCTTTACCGCCGAAGGGGAACACGTCGGGCTGCTGTTGCCGAACGCCACCATCACCGCGGCGGCGATCTTCGGCGCTTCGCTGCGTAACCGCATTCCGGCGATGCTCAACTACACCGCCGGCGCCAACGGCCTGAACAGCGCGATGCTCGCCGCCGGCATCAAGACCATCGTCACCTCGCGCCAGTTTCTGGAGAAGGGCAAGCTGACCCACCTGCCGGAGCAGGTGACGCAGGCCAACTGGGTGTATCTGGAAGATCTGAAAGACACCGTTACGCTGGCGGACAAGCTGTGGATTTTGCGGCACTTGCTGCAGCCGCAGCGCGCGGCGTTGCCGCAACGCCCGGAGGACGCGGCGCTGATCCTGTTCACTTCCGGTTCCGAAGGCCACCCCAAGGGCGTGGTGCATTCGCATGCCAGCCTGCTGGCTAACGTAGAACAAATTCGCACCATCGCCGACTTCACGCCGCGCGACCGTTTCATGTCGTCGCTGCCGCTGTTCCACTCGTTCGGCCTGACGGTGGGGCTGCTTACGCCGCTGATCACCGGCAGCCGCATTTTCCTCTACCCCAGCCCGCTGCACTATCGCGTGGTGCCGGAGCTGGTGTATGACCGCAACTGCACGGTGCTGTTCGGCACGGCGACCTTCCTCAACAACTATGCGCGCTTCGCGCATCCGTATGATTTCGCCCGCCTGCGCTACGTGGTGGCCGGCGCGGAGAAACTGGCGGACAGCACCAAACAAATCTACCAGGACAAATACGGCATCCGCATTCTGGAAGGCTATGGCGTGACCGAATGTGCGCCGGTGGTGTCCATTAACGTGCCGTTGGCGACCAAGGTGGGCACCGTCGGCCGCATCATGCCGCAGATGGAGGCGCGCCTGATTGCGGTGCCGGGCATCGATAACGGCGGGCGCCTGCAGCTGAAGGGGCCGAACATCATGAAAGGCTATCTGCGGGTTGAGCGCCCCGGCGAGCTGGAACCGCCGGCGGCGGAAGATGCGAACGGCGTGCTGCAGCCGGGCTGGTACGACACCGGCGATATCGTCAGCCTGGATGAGCAGGGCTATTGCACCATTCGCGGCCGCGTGAAACGCTTCGCCAAGCTGGCGGGCGAGATGGTGTCGCTGGAGAGCGTCGAATTGCTGGCGCAACGGCTGTCGCCGGAAAAAATGCATGCCGCCACGGCCAAAGGCGACAGTAGCAAAGGCGAGGCGCTGGTGCTGTTCACCACCGATCCCGCCATCACTCGTGAAGCATTGCTGCGGGTGGCGCGTGAGCTGGGCAGCCCGGAGCTGGCGGTGCCGCGCGATATTCGCCTGTTGAAAACGCTGCCGGTGCTCGGCAGCGGCAAACCCGATTTCGTCACCCTGCGTCATATGGCCGAACAGCCGGAGAGTGCCCGATGAATCCTTCGACCGAGTCCCCTTTGCTGTCACGCGGCATGATCGCCGTCATCAGCGCGCAGTTCCTCTCGGCGTTCGGCGACAATGCGTTGCTGTTCGCCACGCTGGCGTTGATCAAGCAGCAGCTGTATCCGGACTGGAGCCAGCCAATCCTGCAGATGGCCTTCGTCGCTACCTACATCATCCTGGCGCCGTTTGTCGGCCAGGTGGCCGACAGCTTTGCCAAAGGGCGGGTGATGATGTTCGCCAACGCCTTAAAATTGGCGGGGGCGTTGGTGATCTGTTTTGGGGGAAACCCGTTCCTCGGCTACAGCCTGGTCGGGGTGGGAGCCGCCGCGTATTCGCCGGCCAAATACGGCATTCTGGGCGAGATCACCAGCGGCGAGAAGCTGGTCAAGGCTAACGGCCTGATGGAGGCCTCGACCATCGCCGCCATTCTGACCGGTTCGGTGGCCGGCGGCATTCTGGCGGACTGGCATGTGGTGGCGGCGCTGGCGGTCTGCGCCTTGGTTTACGCGGGGGCGGTGGTCGCCAACCTGTATATTCCGCGCCTGGCGGCGGCGCGCCCGGGAGCTTCCTGGCGCCCGCGGGCCATGACGAACAGCTTCTTTACCGCCTGCGTCACGTTATGGCGCGATGGGCAGACGCGTTTTTCCTTGATCGGCACCAGCCTGTTCTGGGGGGCCGGCGTGACGCTGCGTTTTCTGCTGGTGCTGTGGGTGCCGGTGGCGCTCGGCATCGCCGATAACGCCACGCCGACGCTGCTGAACGCCATGGTAGCCGTCGGTATCGTGGTGGGAGCCGGCGCCGCCGCGCGCTTTGTCACGCTGAAGACGGTGAAGCGCTGCATGCCGGCCGGGATCCTGATCGGCGTTGCGGTCGCGGTATTCGCGCTGCAAACCACCATGCTCAATGCCTATGTCTTGTTGGCGATCATCGGCATGCTGGGAGGCTTCTTCGTGGTGCCGCTCAATGCGTTGCTGCAGGAGCGGGGCAAGCATTCGGTCGGTGCCGGCAATGCGATCGCGGTGCAAAACCTGGGTGAAAACGCCGCCATGTTGCTGATGCTGGCGCTGTATTCGCTGGTGGTGAAGCTGGGCGTGCCGGTGGTGGGCGTCGGCGTAGGGTTTGGCGTGGTGTTTGCGCTGGCGATTAGCGCGCTATGGTGGTCGCAGCGGCGGTGAAACGGGGCGCAGCCAGGCTGCGCCCTTGCTGTATTAAGGCGCCGGAATGGTAAACCGGGTATGGATTTCTTCGAGCGCCTGCAGCACGTCTTCATCCAATACCACATCGAGGCTGTCGATGTTGATTTTCAACTGATCCACCGTGGTGGCGCCCAGCAGGGTGCTGGCGACAAACGGCTGTTGACGCACGAAGGCCAACGCCATCTGCGAAGGATCCAGCCCGTGTTTTTTGGCCAGCGCCACGTACTCGGCGATCGCCAGCTGGGTTTGCTGCCCTGAATAACGGTTGAAGCGGGTGAACAGCGTATTGCGCGCACCGGCCGGTTTTGCGCCATTGAGGTATTTACCGCTCAGGGTACCGAACGCCAGGCTGGAATAGGCCAGCAGTTCCACCCCTTCGTGCTGGCTGATCTCGGCCAGGCCAATCTCAAAGCTGCGGTTCAGCAGGCTGTACGGGTTTTGAATCGACACGATGCGCGGCAGCTCGTGTTTCTCCGCCAGCTGCAGGTAGCGCATCACGCCCCAGGGCGTTTCATTGGAAACCCCGATATAGCGGATCTTGCCGGCGCGCACCTGCTCGGTCAGCGCCTCCAGCGTTTCCAGCAGCGTGACCGTGGCTTTGTCGTCGGTGTATTGATAGTTGAGTTTGCCAAAACAGTTGGTGGCGCGCTGCGGCCAGTGCAATTGGTAGAGATCGAGATAATCGGTATTCAGCCGCTTGAGGCTGGAGTCCAGCGCGGCGCGGATGTTTTTGCGATCGAGCGCCTGCTGCGGGCGAATGCTGCTGTCGGTGCCGCGCACCGGGCCCGAGACTTTGCTGGCCAGGACGATTTTTTCGCGATTGCCGCGCGCCTTGAGCCAGCTGCCGATATAGCTTTCGGTCAGGCCCTGGGTTTCCGGACGGGGCGGCACCGGGTACAGTTCGGCGGTGTCTATCAGGTTCACGCCTGCGGCCAATGCATAGTCCAGTTGCGCATGGGCGTCGGCTTCGCTGTTCTGTTCGCCAAAGGTCATGGTGCCCAGTCCCAGCACGCTCACTTCTAAAGAACTGTGGGGAATACGGTGGTATTGCATTAACGGCCTTCCTTTCTTGTTAGCGCTTACGGGCCGCGCGGCCCGGTGAAACAGGAGCCCAATGTCAGAAGACGGCGCAGAGTCCGTCGGGCGGCGATGTCGCCTTTCCTGACTATAACCAAGCGGTGAAGATGGGGGAAGCGGATTCCGTGCGGACGCGAATGGGGGCTACCGCGCTTGAACGGGCGATAGCCGGCGGGCGGTGATTAGCGTTCGATAACCTGAGAAACTTGATCGCCGTTGATCTGGCGCTGGTTGCCTTTCTCGTCTTTATAGCTGATGAGGCCGGTATCTTCATCGATCTCCGGTTTGCCTTGCGTCAGGATCATGTTGCCGTCTTTGGTCGCCATCACGTAGTCGCTGGAACACCCCGCCAGGCCAGCCACCATCACCAGCGCAGACACTGCCATTACCCACTTTTTCATCCTGCGGATCCTCGATTATGCAGAAAATAATGTTCTTTCAAGATTAGCAAACTCTCGGCGAAGCGCGTCTCAGATAAGTCTTTATCTGATAAGAAAAAGTGAAATGAGAGGTCAACGAAGTGATGAAAGCCGCCAATGGCGGCTTTCATATAGATAGCGTTATTCCGGCGCGCGATTTTTTTTGCTGCGCATCAGATTGAGCGCTTCTACCGACATCGAGAAGAACATGGCGAAGTAGATGTAGCCTTTTGGCACGTGCACCTGGAAGCTTTCCAGCATCAGCGTGAAGCCCACCAGGATCAGGAACGCCAGCGCCAGCATTTTCACCGACGGATGGCGGTTGACGAATTCGCCGATCGGTCGGGCAGCGAACATCATCACGCCGACGGCGATCACCACTGCCGCCATCATGATGAACAGATGGTCGGAAAGGCCCACGGCGGTAATCACCGAATCCAGGCTGAAGATAATATCCAACAGCATGATCTGCACGATCGCGCCGAAGAAGCTGTGCACCTTGGTGTGGTGCTCTTCTTCCGACCCTTCGATGGTTTCGTGGATCTCTTTGCTGGCTTTCCAGATCAGGAATAGCCCGCCTAGCAGCAGGATCAGATCGCGAGCGGATACGCTGTGCTCCATCACGGTAAACAGCGGATGAGTCAGGCGAATCACCCAGGCGATGGAAGCCAGCAGCGCCAGGCGCATAAGCATGGCGGCGGCCAGCCCGATCCGGCGAGCTTTGTTCTGTTGCGCTTTGGGCAGCTTGGCCACCACCAGCGACAGAAAAATGATGTTATCAATACCCAGTACGATCTCAAGAATGGTTAGCGTGCCTAACGCTAACCAGGCATTGGGATCCATAATCCATTCGAACATTGCTCGACACACCTTATTAATACTTAATAAATGCAAAGCGTGAATTATACGCGTTTATCATGGCGCTGATAGGGGCAGCTAAACCAGAGTTAAACGAAATCGCTTAGATTGAGAAATGTCTTGCCAGCAGCGCGCCGGTAAAACTCTTTTTCAGATAGAAGCCGCGCGGCAGCGTCATGATCGGTTGTCCTTGTTCGCCGATGGCTTCGGTGAGCGCCTTGCTGTTAGCCGCTTTGGGGCGCAGCTGCAGCACTTCGCCGTGGCGTGCGGTGATGCGCTCTACGTGGCCGAGCACGATCAGATCCATCAATTCTTCCCAATCGCGGCGCAGCATTTCGTCTTCTGCCGCGCTTGGGCTCCACAGCAGCGGCGAACCGACGCGGCGTTCGGCCAGCGGGATCTGGCGTTCGCCTTCTACCGGTATCCACAACACGCGCGCCAGCTTGTAGCGAACGTGGCTGTTGGCCCAGGTGACGCCGCTGTTGCCGGTGAGCGGAGCGACGCAGACAAAAGTGGTTTCCAGCGGTTTGCCGGCGGCGTCGACAGGAATGGTTTTCAGCTCGATGCCCAGCTCGGGAAAGTCCTGCTCCGGTTTGCTGCCGGCCATGGCGCCGAGATACAGCTCCAGCAGCATGCCTACCCAACCTTTATCGCGTTTCAGATCCTTGGGGATCGGCAACTGCGCGCGAGCGGCCAGTTCGCCAAAGCTGGCGCCGGCCAGCGCCTGAGCGCGCTCGAACAGCTGCCGTTCATTTTCCGGCGGGGGCGGCAAAGGGGATAAAAACGCCATAAATCAAGCCTGTCTAGTTTGGTTGAAAAACGTACTGCAATTATGCACGGTGAGCGATAACCGCCATCGCTTGGGGAAAAGAATAATAGTAGCATGATTTTACATGACTTTTTTCCTTTCTTGGCGTGGTGGACAATGCACTGGCGGTGCTTGTTCACCTGAAGCCACCGACAATAAACAGGATCTTACACCTATTTATCCACAGATTTTTGGGATAACCCAAATTTTTGCCGATCACTGGTTCAATTTACAGCCTTGACTCGGGCGGTTTTTTACGAATTTGTCCGTTTTGTGCGTAACTTGCCCGGATAATCTGTGGATAAAAACGACGTTGGTGGATCTTTCGCCAGGGTAAGATCCTTACCGTGCACAGATCACATTTTTGCCCTGTATATAACGATGCGTTAATGCATAA
This sequence comes from Serratia sp. CY32780, assembly GCF_052169135.1. Lineage (NCBI taxonomy): Bacteria > Pseudomonadati > Pseudomonadota > Gammaproteobacteria > Enterobacterales > Yersiniaceae > Serratia > Serratia sp. CY32780. The sequence continues at coordinate 91,624 of NZ_JBJNLI010000007.1, read as the reverse complement.
TTGTATGTTTTTAAAATAAATATGCGTTTTTAGTGTTGAGGGGGGATTTTGGGGGTTAAGAGTTTTACCGGCTTATTCCTCGAGTTCTGCACACACCTATCCACAGAAAAAGTGAATAAAACCGGTCTGAAAGGCTAGGGTATGTTTATAACTTTGCCTATATCTGTGAGTTATCCCAATGTTATTCGGCCCGCAGCGCCGTAAAGCAGTGGTTTACCGCCTGTAGCTTGTGTGAAACAATCAGGACATCTATGCGAATTTAAGCTTATCGAGGTAGTCCGGTGATCGATGATGATGGCTACCGCCCGAATGTTGGTATCGTAATCTGTAATCGTCAGGGGCAGGTCTTATGGGCCCGCCGTTACGGTCAGCACTCCTGGCAGTTTCCCCAAGGTGGGATTAACCCTGGCGAAACTGCGGAGCAGGCGATGTACCGTGAGCTGTTCGAAGAAGTGGGGCTGAGTAAAAAGGATGTGCGCATCCTGGCTTCGACCCGCAACTGGTTGCGCTATAAATTGCCGAAACGTTTGGTGCGTTGGGACACAAAGCCGGTTTGTATCGGCCAAAAGCAAAAATGGTTTTTGTTGCAGCTACTGTGCAATGACGCTGATATCAATATGCAGCGCAGCAGCACGCCGGAGTTCGACGGTTGGCGCTGGGTGAGCTTCTGGTATCCGGTACGCCAGGTGGTGTCGTTCAAACGCGACGTCTACCGCCGGGTGATGAAAGAATTCGCCGTGACCGTGATGCCGATGCAAGAGCAGGCGGCGCCGCGGCAGGCTCCTGCTTATCGCCGAAAGAGAGGTTAAGTTAAGCCGACTATGCTCACGCGCTTGCGAGAAATTGTAGAGAAGGTGGCTGCGGCGGCCAGTCTGACGGATGCGCTGGATCTGCTGGTCAATGAAACCTGTCTGGCGATGGACACCGAAGTGTGTTCCATCTATCTGGCGGACAACGATCGCCGCTGCTACTACCTGATGGCCACGCGCGGGCTGAAAAAGCCGCGCGGGCGCACTATCGCATTGGCGTTTGACGAGGGCGTCGTCGGGTTGGTCGGCCGCAGAGCCGAGCCTATCAACCTGGCCGATGCCCAAAGCCACCCCAGTTTCAAATACGTCCCGCAGGTGAAAGAGGATCGTTTCCGGTCCTTCCTCGGGGTGCCGATCATTCATCGGCGCCAGCTGCTGGGTGTGCTGGTGGTGCAGCAGCGCGAGCTGCGCCAGTTCGACGAAAGCGAAGAGTCTTTCATGGTCACACTGGCCACGCAGATGGCCGGGATCCTGTCACAGTCGCAGCTCAACGCCATTTTCGGCCAGTATCGCCAAACGCGCGTGCGCGCGCTGGCGGCCTCGCCCGGCGTGGCGGTGGCGGAAGGGTGGCAGGACAGCAGCCAGCCTTCGCTCGATCAGGTTTACCGCGCTTCGACGCTGGACACCGCCAGCGAGCGCGAGCGCCTGACGCTGGCGCTGGAAGAGGCCGGCGCGGAGTTTCGCCGCTTCAGCAAGCGTTTTGCCGCCAGCTCGCAAAAAGAGAGCGCGGCGATCTTCGATCTTTACTCTCACCTGCTAAACGACGCCCGCCTCAAGCGCGAACTGTTCGCCGAAATCGACAACGGTTCGGTGGCGGAGTGGGCGGTGAAACAGGTGATAGAAACCTTTGCCGAGCAGTTTGCCAAACTGCAGGACACCTACATGCGCGAGCGCGGCAGCGACCTGCGCGCGCTGGGCCAGCGCCTGCTGTTCCACCTCGACGACACCACTCAGGGCGCTACCCAGTGGCCGGCGCGTTTTGTGCTGGTGGCGGATGAGCTGACCGCGACATTGCTGGCCGAAGTGCCGCAGGATCGCCTGGTCGGCGTGGTGGTGCGCGACGGTGCCGCCAACTCGCATGCGGCGATTCTGGTGCGGGCGATGGGGGTGCCGACGGTGATGGGCGCCGACATCCAGCCTTCTCTGCTCAGCCAGCGGCTGCTGATCGTCGACGGTTATCGCGGTGAACTGCTGGTCGATCCTGAACCGGTGCTGGTGCAGGAATATCAACGGCTGATCAGCGAAGAGCTGGAACTGAGCAAGCTGGCGGAAGACGACGTCGAGCAGCCGGCGCAGTTGAAAAGCGGCGAGCGCATTCAGGTGATGCTGAATGCCGGCCTCAGCCCGGAACATGAACAGCTGTTGGGCGGCCGGGTAGATGGCGTGGGGTTATACCGCACCGAAATCCCGTTCATGTTGCAAAGCGGCTTCCCCTCCGAAGAGGAACAGGTCGCGCAGTACCAGGGCATGCTGCAGCTTTACCCGAGCAAGCCGGTTACGCTGCGCACTCTGGATATCGGCGCCGACAAGCAGCTGCCTTATATGCCGATCAGCGAAGAGAACCCCTGCCTGGGCTGGCGCGGCATCCGCATCACCCTGGATCAGCCGGAGATCTTTTTGATTCAGGTGCGCGCCATGCTGCGCGCCAACGCCGGCACCGGCAATCTGGGCATTTTGTTGCCGATGATCACCAGCCTGGAAGAGGTCGACGAGGCCAAACGCCTGATTGACCGCGCCGGGCGCGAGGTGGAAGAGGTGCTCGGCTATGCGATCCCGAAACCGAAAATCGGCGTGATGCTGGAAGTGCCGTCGATGATTTTCCTGATCCCGCATCTGGCCGGGCGCGTTGATTTCATCTCGGTCGGCACCAATGATTTGACCCAGTACCTGTTGGCGGTAGATCGCAACAATACCCGGGTCGCCTCGCTGTATGACAGTTTGCATCCTGCGATGCTGCAGGTGCTGAAATTGATCGCCGAGCAGGGAAACGCGGCCGGGTTGCAGCTTAGCCTGTGCGGTGAACTGGCCGGCGATCCCATGGGCGCGCTGTTGCTGGTGGGCATGGGCTATCGCAATCTGAGCATGAACGGCCGCAGCGTGGCGCGCATCAAATACCTGCTGCGGCATATCGACCTTGCCGACGCCGAAATGTTGGCGCAGCGGGTGTTGAACACCCAGATGACCACCGAAGTGCGCCATTTGGTGGCGGCGTTTATGGAGCGACGCGGCATGGGCGGATTGATCCGCGGGGGGCGGTAGCCGCCGCGCGTTGTGATTTTTTTACAGAACTTTTCCCGGCCTGCCGGACCGGACCGCGCTAAGCCTATGTTATGATGCGCAACCTCAGTGCGGCGCAGGCTCGTCGCCTTGCACACCGCAGCGGCCAATGCTGCTGCTTGCAAGACGCGGGACAATCTCCGCCGCCGCTTGGCACCTGCCGCCCCCGCATGGGGAAAAATAACAGACATGTTGTGGTGATAGATGAGCAATAGCTATCTGGCGTTTCCTAAATTTGATCCGGTCATTTTCTCCATTGGCCCGGTTTCTCTGCATTGGTATGGCCTGATGTACCTGGTCGGCTTCGTTTTTGCCATGTGGCTGGCGGTGCGCCGCGCCAACAAGCCGGGCAGCGGCTGGACCAAAGACGAAGTTGAAAACCTGCTCTACGCCGGTTTCCTGGGCGTATTCGTCGGCGGCCGCGTAGGCTATGTGCTGTTCTATAACCTGCCGCTGTTCCTGGATAACCCGCTCTATCTGTTCAAGGTCTGGGATGGCGGCATGTCGTTCCACGGCGGCTTGATGGGGGTGATTCTGGTGATGTTCTGGTTCGCTCGCCGCACCAAACGCACCTTCTTCCAGGTTTCCGATTTTATCGCGCCATTGATCCCATTCGGCCTGGGCGCCGGCCGCCTCGGCAACTTCATCAACGGTGAACTGTGGGGCCGCGTGACCACCGACACCCCTTGGGCGATGCTGTTCCCAAGTTCGCGCAGCGAAGACGTGGCCCTCGCCGCCGCCGATCCTTCCTTGCTGCCGTTATTGAATCAGTACGGCGTACTGCCGCGCCACCCGTCGCAGCTGTATGAACTGCTGCTGGAAGGCGTGGTGCTGTTTATCATTCTGAACCTGTTTATTCGCAAGCCGCGGCCGATGGGCGCCGTCTCGGGCCTGTTCCTGATCGGTTATGGCGCATTCCGCATCATCGTTGAAGCGTTCCGCCAGCCGGATGCCCAGCTCGGCCTGTTCGACGGCGTGATCAGCATGGGGCAGATCCTGTCCATCCCGATGGTGGTGGCCGGTATTATTATGATGATTTGGGCGTACCGTCGTCGCCCGCAGCAACAAATGTCGTGAGGGACAAATGAAACAGTATCTGGATTTGATGAACAAGGTGCTCGCCGAGGGCACCCCTAAAGCCGACCGTACCGGCACTGGCACGCTGTCGATTTTCGGCCATCAGATGCGTTTCAACTTGCAGGAAGGTTTCCCGTTGGTGACCACCAAGAAATGTCATCTTCGTTCGATCATTCATGAGCTGTTGTGGTTCCTGAACGGCGATACCAACATCGCCTACCTGCGTGACAACAAGGTCACCATTTGGGACGAGTGGGCTGATGAAAACGGCGATCTCGGCCCGGTGTACGGCAAACAGTGGCGCGCCTGGGGCGCGGCGGACGGCCGTCAGATCGATCAGCTGAGCAACGTGCTCCAACAGCTGAAGCAGGATCCGGATTCGCGCCGCATCATCGTTTCCGCCTGGAACGTCGGCGAGCTGGATCAGATGGCGTTGGCGCCGTGCCACGCGTTCTTCCAGTTCTACGTCGCGGACGGCAAGCTCTCTTGCCAGCTGTACCAGCGTTCCTGCGACGTGTTCCTCGGCCTGCCGTTCAACATCTCCAGCTACGCGCTACTGGTGCATATGATGGCGCAGCAGTGCGATCTGGAAGTGGGCGATTTCGTCTGGACCGGCGGCGATACCCACCTGTACAGCAACCACATGGAACAAACTCAGCTGCAGCTGACGCGTGAACCGCGTCCATTGCCGAAACTGGTGATCAAACGCAAGCCGGCTTCGCTGTTCGATTACCGTTTCGAAGACTTCGAGATCGAAGGTTACGATCCGCATCCGGCCATCAAGGCGCCGGTCGCGATCTAACCTTAACCTCATCACACCAGGGGTGCAGCGATTGCACCCCTTTTTTTATCCGCATTGCGCACCGCGCCGCATTTTTTTGTCGTCCTCTGCCGTCGTAAATAAAACATTGCGCAGCTTGCCGCAGCGATTACGCATGCGGCTTTACCGCGTTGTGGCGATCCTTACACTGGCGCCATGAAAGACAATACTCTCTCGAACATCGATGATCGCCAGCGTGGCATGACGCTGATTGAGCTGTTGGCGGCGATATTGATCGCCGGCATGCTCACCGGCTGGGGCGTCGGGCAATGGCGTTATCATCAGCAAGCGCTGCGGCTGGAACACACGGCTCAGCAGCTGCTGGCGTTTTTGCTGCGATTGCAGGCGGACGCCAACTGGCGTAACCGCGCGACGCTGCTGTGGTTCAAGAACGGCACGCCCTGGTGTCTGGGCGGTGGCGTGCCGCCGACGGATTGCGCTTCCGCCGAAGGCGCCGTTTTCTCGCCGTCTTATCGTGACGTCGCTTTGAGCGGCTACACCGGCAAAGAGATTGGGTTTTACGGTTTGCGCAATACTGCGCAGGCGGGGCACATCCTTCTCAGCAACGACGCAGGCAGCCTGCGGCTGGTGCTGTCCGCCCGTGGGCGGCTGCGTTTGTGCAGCGAAGGGCAGCGGGTCAGGGGCATTGCGCTATGTTGACTTTAGAACGCGGTTTTACCTTGCCGGAGGTGATGTTGGCGTTGGTCTTTGGCAGCGTGATCGCGCTCGGCGCGGCGAAAACCTATCCGTTGTTGCGCCAGCAAAGCGTGGTCGTCAGCCAGCACTTTCGGCTGGAGTCAACGCTGCGGCAACTGGCGTTCGGCATTGAGAAAGATCTGCGCCGCGCCGGTTTTTGCGCCGGGCAGTGCGCCGGCCGTCCGTTGCTGATCGGTCAGGCATCGGGAGAAGCGGCGGGCAGTTGCGTTATCGTTGCCTACGACATCGCTCGCAGCGGGCAATGGCTCGCTTCGGGCGAGGATGCGGGCTATTTCGGTTACCGGCTGCGCAATGGCGGCTTGGAAGGGCAGCGCGGCGTGAGCCAATGCGATGGCGGTGGCTGGGAGCGGTTGCTCGATTATGACGAAGTGCGCATTGAGCGGTTTCATGTGGCGATCGAGCGGGGCGATCATGGCGCGACCTTGGCTCGCCTGACGCTGGCGGGGCGCTCCGCCAGCGATACGCGTATCAGGCGCAGCCTGAGTGCGAGCGTCGAAATGGCGGCGCTGCCATGAATTGGCGAACCCAGCGGGGCGGTAGCACTCTGGCGGCGGTGATGTTGCTGTTGGCGCTGGGGCTGATGTTGCTTAACGCTCAGCATCGGCAGTTGGATAACGCGCTGTTACTGGCCGCCGATCAGCAGCGTTACCTTCAGGCTTATAATCAGGCCGCTTCGGCGCTGAGTTGGGGCATGAGCCAGCGCTGGCCACGCGCCGAGCTGAGTGCGGCGGCCTGGTTATGCAGGCAGCGCGCGGAACTGACGGCCTGCGCCCGGCTGTCTGCCAGAGCGGGCGTTGTGACGATACGCGGCCTTGGTGAGATGCGCGGCGGTGAACCGCTTTGGCTGTATCAGTGGGGCACCTTTAACGGCGCAGAGACCGCTGGCAAGGTGCAAGCTCAGCCGGGCGGTCGGCTGGATTTTTGCCCAGAGAAAAGGCTGACCGACTGTGACGGCTAACGCTCGGGCAGGGCGGCTATCCCGCAACGGCTTCAGCCTGCCGGAAGTGTTGGTGGCGGCCTTGCTGTTCTCGGTGTCGCTGCTTGGCTTGTTACAGTATCATCAGGTGCTGTTGCAGTCGTTTCAGCGCCAGTGGCACTACCGGCAAGCCTGGGCGCTGGCGCATCAGCAGTTAGAAGCGTTCGCCGTCACCGGGCGGCTCGAGGCCGAATCGCCGCCGGAAGGTTGGCGACGCGAGACCGCGCTTGACGATGCGGAGAGTGATTGCCGCCGATTGACGGTTAGAGTCCAAACGCCGCAGCGGCAGTGGGCGACGCTGAGCCGCTGGTATTGCACCCGCTTTTAAGCCGGTATGTCTTTTGTTTTAAAGGAGCCTTGATGTTCACGGTTTATCATTCCAATCAGCTGGATTTGTTGAAAACGCTGACCAGCGCACTGATAGCCAGAGATCCGTTGGCCGATCCTTTTCAACAGGAAGTGGTGCTGGTGCAGAGCCCCGGTATGGCGCAATGGCTGCAGATGCAGTTGGCGGAACAGTTCGGCATCGCCGCCAATATTGCGTTTCCGCTGCCGGCGACCTTTATTTGGGACATGTTCACCCGGGTGTTGCCGGATATCCCGAAAGAGAGCGCCTTCAGCAAGGACGCCATGACCTGGAAGCTGATGTGGTTGCTGCCGGAGATGCTGACTCAGCCGGCGTTTGCGCCACTGCAGCACTATCTGACCGATGACGATGACAAGCGCAAGATTCACCAGTTGGCCGGCCGGGTCGCCGACCTGTTCGACCAATATTTGGTTTATCGCCCGCAGTGGCTGGAGAGCTGGCAGCGCGGGGAGCGCATCGACGGCCTGGCGGAGGCTCAGCAATGGCAGGCGCCGCTCTGGGCGCGGCTGGTGGAGTACACGCGCGAGCTGGGGCAGCCGGAATGGCACCGCGCCAATCTGTACAGCCGATTTATCCACGCGCTGGAGCAGGCAAAAACCTGCCCGCCCGGTTTGCCGCCGCGGGTGTTTATCTGCGGCATCTCGGCGTTGCCGCCGGTCTATTTGGAGGCGCTGCAGGCGCTGGGGCGGCATATAGATATCCACCTGATGTTCACCAACCCCTGTCGCTACTATTGGGGCGATATTCAGGATTACGCTTTCCTGGCCCGCTTGCAGAGCCGCAAGCGCCGTCACTACCATCAGGCACGCGAGCAGGGGCTGTTCCGCCAGCCGGATGATGCGGCGCGCCTGTTTGACGCCGAAGGCCAGCAGCAGCTCAGCAACCCACTGCTGGCCTCTTGGGGCAAGCTGGGGCGCGATCACCTCTATCTGCTGTCGCAGATGGAAGGGGCGCAAGAGGTTGACGCCTTTGTCGATATCCCGGCCGATACCATGCTGCACGCCGTTCAGCGCGACATGCTGGAGCTGGAAGACCATGCGGTGATCGGTATTACCGCGGAAACGCTGGAAAGCAGCTTCAGCAAACGTCCGCTAGATGAGAACGACCGTTCCCTCAGCCTGCATGCCTGCCACAGCCCGCAGCGGGAAGTGGAGGTGCTGCACGATCAACTGCTGACCATGCTGGCGCAGGATCCGTCGTTGACGCCGCGCGACATCATCGTGATGGTCGCGGATATCGACAGCTACACGCCTTACATTCAGGCGGTGTTCGGCAATGCCCCTGCCGAGCGCTACCTGCCGTTCGCCATTTCCGACCGTAAAGCGCGCCAGGCGCATCCCGCGCTGCAGGCGTTCATTTCACTGCTCGATCTGCCGCAAAGCCGTTTTACCTCGGAACAGGTGCTGGCGCTGCTTGAGGTGCCGGCCCTGGCCGCCCGTTTCGCCATTGGCGAAGAGGGGCTGCGCCTGCTGCGCCATTGGGTCGGTGAATCCGGCGTGCGCTGGGGCCTGGACGACGATAACGTGCGCGAACTGGATCTGCCCGCTACCGGCCAACATACCTGGCGCTTTGGCATCACGCGCATGTTGCTTGGCTACGCGATGGACAGCAATGCCGGCGATTGGCAGGGCATTTTGCCTTACGACGAATCGAGCGGATTGGTCGCCGAACTGGCGGGGCAGCTGGCAGACCTGCTGGCGCAGCTCAGCCACTGGCGGCAAATCTTGAGCGAAGCGCGCCCGCTCGAAGCGTGGCTGCCGCTCTGCCGGCAACTGCTGGATGCCTTCTTCGCTGCGGACAGCGACACCGAGGTGGTGCTGGCGCTGATCGAACAGCAGTGGCAGCAGGCCATCAATTTTGGCCTGGCGGCGCGCTATCCCGATGAGGTGCCGTTGACCATTCTGCGGGACGATCTGGCGGCGCGCCTCGATCAGGAGCGCATCAGCCAGCGCTTCCTCGCCGGGCAAATCAACTTCTGTACGCTGATGCCGATGCGTTCCATTCCGTTCAAGGTGGTGTGCCTGTTGGGCATGAACGACGGCGTGTATCCGCGCACGCTGCCGCCGCTGGGTTTCGATCTGATGGCGCAGCAGGTCAAACGCGGCGACCGCAGCCGACGCGATGACGACCGTTATCTGTTCCTGGAAGCGATTTTGTCCGCTCAGCAGCGGCTGTATATCAGTTTCATCGGCCGTTCCATTCAGGACAACAGCCCGCGTTACCCTTCGGTACTGGTCACCGAGCTGCTGGAGTACCTGGAACAAAGCTATTGCCTGCCGGGAGATGAAGAGCTTAGCGCAGACGACAGCGCCCGGCGGGTTGGTGAGCACTTGCTGAAGTGGCACGCGCGCATGCCGTTCGCCGCCGAGAACTTCTTGCCTGGCTCGGAGGATCAAAGCTATGCCGCCGAGTGGCTGCCTGCCGCCGATGGGCGCGGTGCGGCGCATCCGGCGTTCAACCAGCCGCTGCCCGCCGAAGCGCTGCAGCAAATATCGCTGGATGAACTGCTGCGGTTTTACCGCCATCCGATTCGCGCGTTTTTCCAACTGCGGCTGGGCGTCAGTTTTATCCTGGAAGAGACCGAGCTGCCGGACGAAGAACCCTTCACGCTGGATAACCTCAGCCGCTACCAGTTCAACAGCCAACTGTTGAATACGCTGATCGACGGTGACGATCCCGAACGGCTGTTCCAGCGGGTGCGCGCCGCCGGCGGCTTGCCCTATGGCGCCTTCGGCGAAATTTATTGGCAAAAGCAGCAGGAAGAGATGAGCGAACTGGCCGAGCAGGTGCGTGCGGAACGCGCAGAGAGCCATAGCCTGGAGCTGGATATCGATATCGCCGGCGTGCGCCTCAGCGGCTGGCTGCATCAGGTGCAGGATGACGGCCTGTTGCGCTGGCGGCCCGCGACGCTGTCGGCGGTGGATGGCATATTGCTGTGGCTGGAGCACCTGGTGTACTGCTGCGCCGGCGGCACCGGCGAGAGCCGCATGTATGGCCGCAAGAACTCCGCCTGGCGCTTTGCCGCGCTGGCGCCTGAAGAGGCACAGGCGCAGCTGGCGGAACTGCTGACGGGCTATCAGCGCGGTCTGAGTCAGCCGCTGCTGTTGCTGAACAAGAGCGGCTGGGCGTGGCTGAGTCAGTGCTATCTGCCGGAAACGCAGCAAATCGACTGGGAGGAAGACGCGCAAATCAAGGCGCGCGCCAAATTGCTGCAGGCCTGGCAGGGCGATCAGCGCATTCCCGGAGAAGGGGAAGATCCCTACGTGCAGCGAGTGTTTCGCCAATTGGATAATGAATACTTAGCGCAAATACTGGCCGAAACAGAGCGTTATCTGCTGCCGGTGGCGCGGCATAACCTGGGGTAACAATCACCCGGTGGTGCTGTGCGGCGGTAGGTGGTAAAAATAACGAAGGTTATATTCAACCATTGGGGTCATTCCCGGTCTTACATAACGTACAGGCATATACCCGCCGAGTTCGGGTCGCCATATTGGCGAAGAACCCGGTGAGTACAGATTTGGTTATGTGGTTTTGATGAACGTCGCCACCGTCAGGGAGTGGGCGCAGCGACGTCAGAATAGGGGTTTATTTTGGATATGCGCAGACAGTTGGCCCGTATCACCGGGCTGGTATTATTGGCTATGTGTTGGGCGCCGTTGAGTTGGGCCGCGCAAGGATGGCAACCGCTGGCGGAGAAGATCAACAAAAGCGAACACGATCCGCGTCAGTATGAGGCGATCAAATTGACTAACGGCATGACGGTGTTGCTGGTGTCCGATGCCCAGGCGCCGAAATCGCTGGCGGCGCTGGCATTGCCGGTCGGCTCGCTTGAAGATCCGAACAGCCAACTGGGTTTGGCGCACTATCTGGAACATATGGTGCTGATGGGCTCCAAGCGCTATCCAGAGCCGGAAAACCTGTCCGAATTCCTGAAAAAGCATGGCGGCAGCCACAACGCCAGCACGGCTTCTTATCGCACCGCCTTCTATCTGGAAGTGGAAAATGACGCGCTGGAGCCGGCGGTCGATCGCATGGCCGACGCCATTGCCGAGCCGCTGCTGGATCCGGGCAATGCCGACCGTGAGCGCAACGCGGTTAACGCCGAGTTGACGATGGCGCGTTCGCGCGACGGTATGCGTATGGCGCAGGTGGGCGCGGAAACCCTTAACCCGGCGCACCCGAGCGCGCGCTTCTCCGGCGGCAATCTCGATACGCTGAAAGACAAGCCGGACAGCAAGCTGCACGATGAGCTGACCGGCTTCTATAAGCGCTACTATTCCGCCAATTTGATGATGGGCGTTTTGTACGGCAATCAGCCGCTGCCGCAGCTGGCTGATATTGCGGCGAAAACCTTTGGCCGCGTGCCAAATCACGACGCCACCGTGCCGCCGATCACCGTGCCGGCCGTGACGCCGGAACAGCAGGGCATCATCATTCACTATGTGCCAGCACAGCCGCGCAAACAGTTGAAGGTCGAGTTTCGCATCGATAACAACAGCGCCGCGTTTCGCAGCAAAACCGATACCTACATCAGCTACCTGATCGGCAACCGCAGCAAGAACACCCTGTCTGACTGGTTGCAGAAGCAGGGGCTGGCGGACGCCATCAATGCCGGCGCCGATCCGATGGTGGATCGCAACGGCGGCGTCTTCGCCATCAGCGTTTCACTGACCGACAAAGGCCTGGCCAAGCGCGACGAGGTCGTCGCCGCCATTTTCAACTACCTGAAAATGCTGCGCAGCGAAGGCATCAAGCAAAGTTACTTCGACGAAATCTCGCATGTTCTGAATCTGGATTTCCGTTATCCGTCGATCACGCGCGACATGGACTACATCGAATGGCTGGTGGACACCATGCTGCGCGTGCCGGTTGAACATACGCTGGACGCGCCTTACCTGGCCGATCGCTATGATCCTAAGGCGATCGCCGAACGCCTGGACGGCATGACGCCGCAAAACGCCCGCATCTGGTTCGTCAGTCCGGATGAGCCGCACAACAAGACGGCCTATTTCGTCAACGCGCCTTACCAGGTCGACAAAATCACGCCGCAGCGCTTTACGCAGTGGCAGCAGTTAGGGAGTGGGATTTCCCTGTCGTTACCGACGCTCAATCCGTACATCCCGGATGACTTTACCCTGACCAAGCCGTCGCACGAGTTCAAAAAGCCGGAAATGGTGGTGGATAACCCCGGCCTGCGCGTGCTGTACATGCCGAGCCGTTACTTCGCCGATGAGCCGAAGGCCGACGTCACCGTCGCTTTCCGCAACGCCAAGACCATGGATTCCGCGCGCAACCAGGTGCTGTTCTCACTGACGGATTATCTGGCCGGCCTCGCGCTGGATCAGCTGAGCTATCAGGCATCGGTTGGCGGGCTGAGCTTCTCGACCTCGCCGAACAACGGCCTGATGTTTAACGCCAACGGCTTTACCCAGCGCCTGCCGCAGTTGCTGACGGCGCTGATCGAAGGCTATTCCAGCTTCACGCCGACGGAAGATCAGCTGGCGCAGGCCAAGTCCTGGTATCTGGAGCAGTTGGACGCCGCCGAGAAGGGCAAGGCGTTTGAATTGGCCATTCAGCCGGTGCAGATGGTTTCCCGCGTGCCGTATTCCGAACGCAGCGAACGCCGCGAAGTGCTGAAGACGCTGACGCTGAAAGACGTGCTGGCCTATCGCGACAGCCTGCTGGCCGAGGCTACGCCGGAGCTGCTGGTGGTGGGCAATATGAGCAAGCAGCAGGTCGACACGCTGGCGTCGACGCTGAAACATCGCCTGGGCTGTACCGGCATCGAATGGTGGCACGGCGAAGACGTGGTAGTGGACAAAAATCATCTGGCCAATCTGCAACAGGTGGGCAGCAGCACCGATTCGGCACTGGCGGCGGTCTATGTGCCGACCGGTTACGACGAAGTGGCCGGCATGGCCTACAGCTCATTGCTGGGGCAGATTATTCAGCCGTGGTTCTATAGCCAGCTGCGCACTCAGGAGCAATTGGGATATGCGGTCTTCGCCTTCCCAATGTCGGTGGGGCGCCAATGGGGCGTGGGCTTCCTGTTGCAGAGCAACAGCAAACAGCCGGCATACCTGTACCAGCGCTATCAGGATTTCTACCCGAAAACCGAGAAACGCTTGCGCGACATGAGCGAAGCGGACTTTGAGCAGTACAAACAGGCGCTCATCAATGAGCTGAAGCAGCGGCCGCAAACCCTGAGCGAAGAGGCCAGCCGGTTCGCCAACGATTTCGATCGCGGCAATTTCGCCTTCGATACTCGTCAGAAGCTGATCGCGCAGGTGCAACAGCTGACGCCGGCCAAACTGGCGGATTATTTCCACCAGGCGGTGATCCAGCCACAGGGGCTGGCTGTGCTGTCGCAGGTGAGCGGCAGCGGGCAAGACAAGGCGGATTACGCGGCGCCTAAGGGCTGGGTCACCTATCCGAACGCGTCTGCATTGCAGCAGATCCTGCCGCGCAAAGTGGCGACGCCATGACGGAAACTGCCCCGCAGAGACTGGAGCCGCTGACGCTGCCGCTGTTCGGCGAACGCCTGATCGAGGCGTCGGCGGGCACCGGCAAAACCTTTACCATCGGCGCGCTGTACCTGCGTTTGCTGCTGGGGCTGGGCGGTGAAGCGGCGTTTCCTCGCCCGCTGACGGTTGAAGAAATCCTGGTGGTGACCTTTACCGAGGCCGCCACCGAGGAGCTGCGCGGGCGTATCCGCGACAATATCCACGGGCTGCGCATCGCCTGCGTGCGGGGCGTCAGCGCCAACCCGCTGTTTTCGGCGCTGATGGCTGAAATTGACGATTTGACCGACGCCGCCTCGCAGCTGCTGGCGGCGGAGCGGCAGATGGATGAAGCGGCGATCTACACCATTCACGGCTTTTGCCAACGAATGCTGACGCACAACGCCTTCGAATCCGGCATGCTGTTTGAACAAACGCTGGTGCAGGACGAGTTGCCGCTGCGGCGGCAGGCCTGTGCTGATTTCTGGCGTCGCCACTGCTATCCGTTGCCGCTGGGCGTGGCGCGTGCGGTCAGCCAGGAGTGGAGCGGCCCGGAAGCGTTGCTGGCCGACCTTTCCGGTTACCTGCACGGTGAGGCGCCGGCGCTGCGCCGGCCGCCGAAGGACGAAGAAACCGTCCTGATGCGCCACGAGCAGATCGTCGCGCGCATCGATGCCATCAAGGCGCAATGGCGTGCGGCGGCGGGCGATCTGGAGGCGCTGATCGCCCAGTCCGGCGTCGATAAGCGCAGCTACAGCAGCAAACACCTGCCGAACTGGCTGAACAAGGTCGGCGAATGGAGCGGGCAGGAGACCCAGGACTACCAGTTGCCGAAGGAACTGGATAAATTTCGCCAGTCGGTGCTGCTGGATAAGACCAAGAAAGGCGAGCCGCCGCGGCATGCGCTGTTCACGGCGATCGACGAGCTGTTCGATGAACCCTTGACGCTGCGCGACCTGATCATGGCGCGCGCGCTCAGCGAGATCCGCACTTCCATTCAACAAGAAAAGCGCCAGCGCGCCGAGCTGGGGTTTGACGACCTGCTCAGCCGGCTGGACGGCGCCCTGCAAAGCGGCGGCGGCGAACAGCTGGCGCAGGCGATCCGCCAGCGTTACCCGGTGGCGATGATCGATGAATTCCAGGATACCGATCCGCAGCAATACCGCATTTTCCAAAAACTTTACGTCGGCCGGCCCGATTGCGGCCTGCTGTTGATCGGCGATCCCAAGCAGGCGATTTACGCCTTCCGCGGTGCCGACATCTTTACCTACATGCGGGCGCGCTCAGAGGTGAGCGCCCACTATACGCTGGAGACCAACTGGCGCTCGTCGCCGTCGATGGTCGCCAGCGTCAATCACCTGTTTTCTCAGGTAGAAAAGCCTTTCCTGTTCGGCCAAATCCCCTTTATCGAGGTCAGCGCGGCGGAAAAGAACCAAGGGTTGGCGTTTGACCTGCACGGCAAGCCGCAACCGGCGATGCAGTTCTGGCTGCAGCAGGGGGAAGGCGCCGGTGTAAGTGATTACCAACAGTTGATGGCGCGCCTGTGCGCCACGCAAATTCGCGACTGGCTCAGCGCCGGGCAGCAGGGCCAGGCGTGGCTGCAGGGCGGCAAGGAGCCAAGGCCGGTACAAGCTTCCGATATCACGGTGCTGGTGCGCAGCCGCAATGAGGCGGCGCTGGTGCGCGATGCGCTGAGCGCGCTGTCCATTCCGTCGGTCTACCTGTCTAACCGCGACAGCGTGTTCGACACCCCGGAGGCCAAAGACCTGCTGTGGTTGCTGCAGGCGGTGTTGGCGCCGGAGCAGGAGCGCACGCTGCGCAGCGCCATGGCCACCGGGCTGATGGGGCTGGACGCGCCGACGCTGGACGGCCTGAGCCGCGATGAGCGTGCCTGGGACGAGCTGGTTAACGAATTCGATGATTACCGCACGCTCTGGCTGCGCCGCGGCGTGCTGCCGATGCTGAGCGAGGTGATGAAAGCGCGCCAGCTGGCGGAGAACCTGCTGGCCAGCGCCGGTGGCGAGCGTCGTTTGACCGACGTGCTGCATCTGGGGGAGTTGTTGCAAGAGGCGGCGGCGCAACTCGACAGCGAACATGCGCTGGTGCGCTGGCTGGCACAGCAGATCGCCCAGCCTAATCGCCAGTCCGATAATCAGCAACTGCGGCTGGAGAGCGACCGGCATCTGGTGCAGGTGATCACGATTCATAAATCCAAGGGGCTGGAGTTCGATCTGGTGTGGCTGCCGTTCGTCGGCAATTTCCGCCAGCAGCAGCAGGCGCTGTATCACGATCGCCACAGTTTCCAGGCGTTGCTGGATCTCGACGCCAATGAAGAGAGCCAGGCCTGGGCGGAGGAAGAGCGGTTGGCGGAAGACCTGCGCCTGTTGTACGTGGCGCTGACTCGCTCGGTGTACCACTGCAGCATCGGCATCGCGCCGCTGTTCCAGGGCACGCGCAAGAAACAGGGCGATACCGATCTGCACCGCAGCGCATTGGGTTATCTGGTGCAGGGCGGGCAGGCCGGCGACGCCGCGTATCTGCAGGAGCGCCTGCAGCAATTGGCGGGCGGCGGCATCGCGCTGTCGCTGGTGGAACCGCCGGACGAGGCGCCCTGGCAGCCCCAGGCATCGCTGGCCGCTACGCTGGCGGCGAAAAGCTTTACCCGACGGATCCAGGATTTTTGGCGGGTGACCAGCTATACCGGTTTGCAACAGCACGGTTCGAGCCTGATGCAGGATCTGCTGCCGCGTCTGGATGTCGACGCCGCGGGCGAGCGGGGTGAGGAGAGTGAGCCAGCGCTCACACCGCATACCTTCCCGCGCGGCGCAACGCCCGGCACCTTCCTGCACAGCCTGTTTGAAACGCTGGACTTCACCCAGCCGCTGGACGAACAGTGGCTGCAGGAACAGCTGCAACAGCAAGGATTTGCCGAGCACTGGCAGCCGATTCTGCTGGCGTGGATGCAGGTGTTGCTCAATACGCCGCTCGACGACAGCGGCGTGACGTTGTCGGCGCTGACGCCGCAGCACAAGCAGGCCGAGCTGCAGTTCTATTTGCCGATTAACCGGTTGTTGCAGGCGAAGGCGCTCGATGCCCTGGTGAAGCGTTACGATCCGCTTTCCGCCCGCTGCCCGGCGCTAGATTTTCATCAGGTGCAGGGCATGCTGAAAGGCTTTATCGACCTGGTGTTCTGCTGGCAGGGCAAATACTACCTGCTGGACTACAAGTCCAACTGGCTGGGGGAAGACAGTAGCGCCTATACCCGGCCGGCGATGGAGCAGGCGATGGCGGAGCATCGTTACGATCTGCAATACCAGCTGTATACGCTGGCGCTGCATCGTTATCTGCGTCATCGGTTACCGGATTACGATTACCGGCGCCATTTTGGCGGGGTGATATATCTGTTCCTGCGTGGCGTGGATGCGGCGCACCCGGGCAACGGCATTTTCACCTGTCTCCCCGAGCTTGAGCTGGTGGAGGGGATGGATCGCTTGTTCAGCGGCGAAGCTGCGGCGACGGAGGAAGGATCATGATCGCACTGCTGGAGCAGGCGGTGGCGCTTGGCGTGCTGCGCCCGCTTGACGTGCAGTTCGCCCGCGTGGTGGCGAGCGAAGACGAGCCCGATATTTTGCTGGCCGCCGCCTGCCTGAGCGCAGAGGCGGGAGCCGGTCACGTCTGCCTGATGCTGGAACAGCTGCAGGCGGACACGCTGTTTGAAGGGCGCCAGCCGGCGTTGGCGCTGGCGGTGTGGGAGGCGGCCGGGCGACCGGATAGCGCGCGTTGGCAGCAGCGTTTGGCGGCCAGCGCGGCGGTTGGGGACGGCAGCGGCGCTACGCCGCTGGTGCTGCGCGGGCCGCGCCTGTATCTGCAGCGCATGTGGCAAAACGAAGGCGAAGTGGCGGCGTTTATCGGCGGCGAAGGCGAGTCGCTGGCGGTGCCGGAGGCTGAGCTGCGCACCATTCTCGACCGCTTGTTCGGCGCCGCGAGCGACGAGCCCGACTGGCAGAAAATCGCCGCCGCGGTGGCCGCCACGCGGCGCATTGCGGTCATTTCCGGCGGGCCGGGCACCGGTAAAACCACCACCGTCGCCAAACTGTTGGCAGCGCTGGTGCAGCTGGATGAAAGCGCGCGCTTGCGCATTCAGCTGGCGGCGCCGACCGGCAAGGCGGCGGCGCGCCTGACGGAGTCGCTTGGCAGCGCCAGCCGCCAGCTGGCGTTGACCCCGGCGCAGCAGGCGCTGTTCCCGACGGAGGCGGCAACGTTGCACCGTCTGTTGGGGGCGCAACCGAACAGTCAGCGCATGCGCTATCACCGTGGCAACCGGCTGCATTTGGATGTGCTGGTGGTGGATGAGGCCTCGATGGTCGATCTGCCGATGATGGCGCGCCTGATTGCCGCGCTGCCCGATCGGGCGCGGGTGATTTTCCTCGGCGACCGCGATCAGCTGGCTTCGGTGGAGGCCGGCGCGGTGCTGGGGGATATTTGCCGTTTTGCCGAGCAGGGATACAGCGATGCGCGCGCCGCTGAGCTGAGCCGCCTGACCGGTTGTTCGCTCACGGGGCAGCAGGCCGACGCGGAAGCGGCGGTGCGCGACAGCCTGTGCCTGCTGCGCAAGAGCTATCGCTTCGACGCCCGTTCCGGCATCGGTCAGCTGGCGTTGGCGGTCAACGCCGGAGCGGGGGATCGCGCGCTGGCGGCATTAAACGGCAGTTTCGGTGATGTTGCGGGCTATGCGCTGGCGACGAGCGAAGAGTATCAGGCGCTGTTGGATGCCTGCGTGGCGGGCTACCGCGACTATTTGCGGCTGACCGCAGAAGGGGCGGACGCGGCGACGGTGCTGGCGGCCTTTGGCCGTTTCCAGGTTCTATGCGCGCTGCGTGAAGGGCCGTTCGGCGTTGCCGGCCTGAACGAGCGCATTGAGCTCGGGCTGCAGCGTGCCGGTTTAATTGACCGCAAGCTGGGCGTGCTCGGCCGCTGGTACCGGGGGCGGCCGGTGATGATCGGCCGCAATGACAGCGCGCTGGGGCTGTTCAATGGGGATATCGGCATTACGCTGCCGGATGAGCACGGCGATCTGCGCGTGCATTTCCAACTGCCCGACGGCAGCATCAAGTCGGTACAGCCAAGCCGTTTGCCGGCGCATGAAACCGCCTATGCCATGACGGTGCACAAATCTCAGGGATCGGAGTTTGACCATACGGTCCTGGTGTTGCCGAATCACTTCCTGCCGGTGCTGACGCGTGAGCTGGTCTATACCGCGATCACTCGCGCGCGTAAGCAGCTCTCGCTGTATGCCACGGAGGCGGTGTTGCTACGGGCCATTCGCATGCCGACTCAGCGTCGCAGCGGATTGGCTGAACGGCTACAGGCGACGGAATAAGCGTTGAAGGGGCGCGGCAACGGCCGCGCCGTGGGGATTACAGATCGGCCAGCAGGATTTTGGAACGGCGCTGATAGTTATACAGCGCCTGCTTTTGCATCGGCAGCACGTCGACTTCCGCCGGGGTGAATCCGCGTTCCTGGAACCAGTGGATGCTGCGGGTGGTCAGCACGAACAGCTTCTTCAGCCCCATCTGCCGCGCCTGGTTTTCCACCCGCTGCAGCAGCATCTCGCCGCGCGAAGAGCTGCGGTAATCGGGATGTACCGCGACACAGGCCATCTCACCGATTTTTTCCTCTAAGAACGGGTACAGCGCCGCGCAGGCGATGGTCAGGTTGTCGCGTTCGATAATGGTGAACTTGTCGATCTCCATCTCCAGCTGTTCGCGCGAACGGCGCACCAGAATACCCTGCTGCTCGAGCGGCCGGATCAGCTCCAGAATGCCGCCGATGTCGTTGATCGTCGCCCGGCGCACCTGTTCGGCACTCTCCATCACGATTTGGGTGCCGATGCCGTCGCGCGAGAACAGCTCCTGCACCAGCGCGCCGTCCTCTTGATAGCTGATCAGGTGGCTACGGCGCACGCCGCTGCGGCAGCCTTTCACCGCGCCACGCAGGAAGCGCACGGTGCCGGAATGGTAATCGCCGCCTTCCTCGAGCTCTTCAAGGCGCTTTTGCGCGTCGTTGGGGAACAGCTCGGAAAGAATGTTACCCTCCGCGTCGGTCACGCCCTGCGAGGAGCAGAAGCCGATCATTTTTTCCGCTTTCAGCTTGATTGCCAGCTGGGTGGCCACTTCTTCCGAGGTCAGGTTGAAGCTCTCGCCGGTAACGGAAACCGCGACCGGGCCGATCAGCACGATGGCGTTGCTGTCGAGCTGGCGGTGGATCGCGTCTTCATCGATGCGGCGAATGCGGCCGCTGTGACAGTAGTCGATACCGTCATCGATGCCCAGTGGTTGCGCGATGATGAAGTTGCCGCTGACCACGTTGATATGCGCGCCCTGCAGCGGCGTATTGTTGAGGCTCATCGACAGCCGGGCGGTGATGTCGAGCTGCAACAAACCGGCAGCTTGCTTGACCAGTTCGAGCGTATGGGCGTCGGTCACGCGGGTGTGCTTGTGGTAGATCGGCTCAAAGTTATGCTGCGCCAGGTTAGCGTCGATCTGCGGCCGCGCGCCGTAAACCACCACCAGGCGAATGCCCAGACTATGCAACAGCCCGATATCGTTGACGATGTTGGAGAAATTCTCGTGTTCGATGGCTTCCCCGCCGAGCATGATGACAAACGTTTTGCCGCGGTGGGCGTTGATATAGGGGACTGAGTGACGGAATCCTTGCACCAGCTCTGTACTACGTTCCTTCACGACAAACCTCTTTTGCATATTTATACGGTATTTTTGTATTTTTATTCTTTTATGGCGCCGATGGCAAGCGAGAAATCATCATGAAGAGTGCGCTAAGGGCGCTAAATCGTTAATAAATTGAAAAACCATAAAAAGATTTTCTGATGACAGGGCTGGAATGATTGGTTAAAGTTTTCGGCATCCCCATTTTATTGATGTTTTTTTCATCTGTTGTAAACAGCTATTACTGCCGGAGCCGCATGCCAAACTCTAATCACAATCTGGGCCGCCGTCGTTTATTACAGGGGGTTGCCGCCAGCTGGTTGCTGAGTGTGAGTCGCACGGGCTTCGCCGCGTCATCGCACGTGATCGCCGTGCGCGTCTGGCCATCCTCCACCTATACCCGCGTCACGCTGGAATCCAACGTCGAGCTGAAATACAAGCAGTTTGCCCTGACCAATCCCGATCGTGTGGTGGTGGATATCGAAGGCGTCCAGCTCAACAGCGTGCTGAAAGGCATCGCCGGGCAGGTGCGCGCCGACGATCCGTATCTCAAGCAGGCGCGCGTCGGCCAGTTCGATCAGAATACCGTGAGGCTGGTGCTGGAGCTCAAGCAGAGCGTCAGCCCGCATATTTTCACGCTGGCGCCGGTGCCGGAGTATCGCAACCGTCTGGTGATGGATCTCTACCCGACCAAGGGCGGCGGCAGCGGCGAGGAGTATGATCCGCTGCTGGCGTTACTGGAAGATTACAACAAGGGCGATCTGGAGCGCACGCTGCCGCCGGAAGCGCCGCAGGCCGGCAAAGCGGGGCGCGATCGGCCGATCGTCATCATGCTGGATCCCGGCCACGGTGGTGAAGATCCCGGCGCTATCGGCAAGTACAAGACGCGCGAGAAAGACATCGTATTGCAGATTGCCCGCAAGCTGAGCGCCATGATTAAGCGCGAGCCGAACATGAAAGTATTCATGACGCGCAACGAAGACGTGTTTATCCCGCTCAAGGTGCGCGTCGCCAAGGCGCGCAAGCAGCGCGCGGATTTGTTCGTTTCGATTCACGCCGACGCCTTCACCAGCCGTGCCGCGCGCGGTTCATCGGTGTTCGCGTTGTCCACCAAGGGCGCCACCAGCTCGGCGGCCAAGTTCCTGGCGCAGACGCAAAACGCGTCGGACCAAATCGGCGGCGTCAGCAAGAGCGGCGACCGTTATCTAGACCATACCATGTTCGATCTGATCCAGACCGCGACCATCAACGACAGCCTGAAGTTCGGCAAGGAAGTGTTGAATCGGATGGGGAAAATCAACCGGTTGCACAAGAATCGCGTCGATCAGGCCGGTTTTGCGGTGTTGAAGGCGCCGGATATCCCGTCGATCCTGGTGGAGACGGCGTTTATCAGCAATATCGAAGAGGAGCGCAAGCTGCGCACCAGCCATTTCCAGCAGCAGGTGGCGGAGTCGATTCTGGCGGGCATCAAGGCTTATTTCGCCAACGGCGGCGCGCTGGCGAGCCGATAGAAGCAGGGCCGGGCGCGAGTCCGGCTAGTTTCGCGGATTGCAGATACAAAAAAACACCCGTCAGGGTGCTTGTCTGTTGTCATCAAGAGTTGGTTGCGGGGGCCGGATTTGAACCGACGACCTTCGGGTTATGAGCCCGACGAGCTACCAGGCTGCTCCACCCCGCGTCCGTCTTGGTGCTGTATTACTACGAACCACCGTGCATGTTATGCCGCTGGTACGACATTCGGTTGGTTGCGGGGGCCGGATTTGAACCGACGACCTTCGGGTTATGAGCCCGACGAGCTACCAGGCTGCTCCACCCCGCGTCCGTGTAATACTTTGTTATCGAAGCCAAACGCAAAATACCGCCGCTGCGGCATCGGTTGGTTGCGGGGGCCGGATTTGAACCGACGACCTTCGGGTTATGAGCCCGACGAGCTACCAGGCTGCTCCACCCCGCGTCCGATGGATGCGCACTATACTCTCCATGCGTTTTGTTGCAAACCCTTTTTGCATTTTATTGGCCTAAACCCGTTTTTCTGCTGAATTTGCCCGCAATTTGCCTTCTTTTTCATCACTATCCTCCGTGCGGCTTTTTTTATTTGCAGCGATTCCTTTATCAATGAGCGTTTGTTATCGTTCAGCCGGTAGATCATATCAGTTTGAGAGTGTGCGCGATGAAAGGACGTTGGGGCAAATACCTGCTGGGCGGGTTGATGGTGGCGGTGTTGGCGGGCTGTTCGTCCAAGCCGACCGATCGGGGTCAGCAATATAAAGACGGCCGTCTGGATCAGTCGCTGGAGCTGGTCAATCAGCCCAACGCCAAAGGTTCGCCGGTCAACGCCAAGGATTATTCGGATCAGCTGATGGAGATCAAGTACGCGTCGCCTTCGCTGTTCAACCGCAACAACGGCACCTATCAGGCGGTACAAAATTGGATGGCGTCCGGCGCTGACACGCGCATGTTGAGCCAGTATGGCCTCAGCGCTTACCAGATGGAAGGCGTCGACAATTACGGCAACGTGCAGTTTACCGGCTACTACACGCCGGTGGTGCAGGCGCGCTATACCCAACAGGGCGAGTTCCGCTATCCGCTGTACCGCATGCCGCCGAAGGGCAGGGGCCGCTTGCCGGATCGCGCGGGCATCTATTCCGGCGCGCTCGACGATCGCTATATCATCGCTTACACCAACTCGCTGATGGACAACTTCATGATGGAAGTCCAGGGCAGCGGCTATGTCGACTACGGCAACGGCCAGCCGCTGGTGTTCTTCGGCTACGGCGGCAAGAACGGCCACGCCTATCGCAGCATCGGCAAGGTGCTGATCGATCGCGGTGAAGTGGCCAAGGCGGACATGTCGATGCAGGCGATCCGTCAGTGGGCGGATACCCACAGCGCCGCAGAGGTGCGTGAGCTGCTGGAGCAAAACCCATCGTTCGTGTTCTTCCGCCCGGAAGCTTTTGCGCCGGTGAGAGGTGCCAGCGCGGTGCCGCTGATCGCCAAAGCCTCGGTGGCCTCCGATCGTTCGCTGATCCCGGCGGGCACCACGCTGCTGGCCGAAGTGCCGCTGCTGGACAACAAGGGTAAATTCACGGGAAAATACGAGATGCGTCTGATGGTCGCGCTCGACGTGGGCGGCGCCATCAAGGGCCAGCATTTTGACATGTATCAGGGCATCGGGCCGGAAGCCGGCCACTCGGCGGGGTACTACAACCACTATGGCCGCGTCTGGGTGCTGAAGAACAACGGCGGCGGTCAGCTGTTCAGCGCCAATCAGTCAAACGGCGGCGGTTCGTTGCTGGCCACCCGCTAAACGCATACGGCGTGAAAAGAGTGACCCGCAAGGGCCGGATTTTCCGGCCCTTATCATTTGCATTACGAAGGTAATTAAAGCGTTATGAGTACAGCTTATTCGGAAGCCTATCTGCAGCGTTTCGGCGGCACGGCGCGGTTGTACGGCCAGCAGGCGCTGGCGGTGTTCGCGCAGGCGCACGTCTGCGTGATCGGCATCGGCGGCGTGGGTTCCTGGGCGGCTGAGGCGCTGGCGCGCACCGGCATCGGCGCCATCACCCTGATCGACATGGATGATGTTTGCGTCACCAATACCAACCGCCAGATCCACGCGTTGCGCCAACACGTCGGGCAATCGAAAACCGAGGTGATGGCGGAGCGTATCCTGGCGATTAACCCGGAATGCCGGGTGACCTGCATCGACGATTTCATCACCCCGGACAACGTCGCCGAGCTGCTGGACCATAACTTCAGCTACGTCATCGACGCGATCGACAGCGTGCGGCCGAAGGCGGCGTTGCTGTCATACTGCCGCCGCTTCAAGATCCCGGTGGTGACCACCGGCGGCGCCGGCGGGCAGATTGACCCGACCAAGATCGAAGTGGCCGATCTGGCGAAAACCATCCAGGATCCGCTGGCCGCCAAGCTGCGCGAGCGGCTGAAGCACGATTTCAACGTGGTGAAAAACGGCAAGGGCAAGCTGGGCATCGACTGCGTCTTCTCCAGCGAGCCGTTGGTTTACCCGCAGCCGGACGGTTCGGTGTGCGCTTCACGCAGCACGGCGGAAGGGCCGAAAAGAATGGATTGCAGCGCGGGGTTCGGCGCGGCGACCATGGTCACCGCTACTTTCGGCTTCGTCGCCGTGTCGCACGCGCTGAAAAAGATGGTGGCGAAGGCGGCGCGTCAGGCGTAACGGGCGGCGATCGCCTTGACGGCGGCGGCCAACGCCGCCAGGCCGCCGGCGCGGGTGGCGCTCAGCTGGGCGCGCAGCGCTAACCGGTCGAACAGCGCCAGCGGATCCAATGCGGCGATCTGCTGCGGCGTTTTCCCTTCCACTTCGGTCAGCAACACCGCCAGCAGGCCGCGCACGATGCGGCCTTCGCTGTCGCCATAGAAGTGCAGCGTGCCGTCTTCCAGCAACTGGTGCCCCAACCAGACGCGGTTTTCACACCCGCTCAACGCCATTTCTTCACTGCGCAAGGCCTCCGGCAGCGGCGGCAGCCGTTTCGCGAGCATAATCAGCTGGCGGTAGCGATCTTCCCACTGTTTCAGCGTGCTGAAGGTGGCGATCAACGCCTCGGCGGTGACCTCTCGGCCAAAAGGATGGGGGGCGAGCATAGCGTCTCCGGGAATCAAGTCAGTCGGCCAGCAGATCGAGGGCGTGAGTCAACGCGCTGACCAGCGTATCGACGTCCTGTTGTGTATTGTAGGGGGCGAACGACGCGCGCAGCGTGCCGCTGACGCCCAACGCCGCCATCAGCGGCTGCGCGCAGTGCTGGCCGGCGCGCAGCGCAATGTCTTGCTCCGCCAGCAGGGTGACGATGTCGCTGTGGTGTACGCCGGCGATATCGAACGCCAGCAGGCTGGAGCCAGAGCTGCGGAAGCTGCGAAAGCCCGGCAGCTGTGCCAGCCGCTGTTCCGCCTGGTCCGCCAGCTCGCGGCTGTAGCGCTCCGCCGCCGCCATGTCCTGTTCGCTGAGCCAGGTGAGCGCCGCGGCCAACCCCAGCACGCCGGCGATGTTTGGCGTGCCGGCTTCGAAGCGGTGCGGCGGCTTTTGCGGGGCAAAGCCGTCGAACGATGCCTGGGTCAGCATCTTGCCGCCGCCTTGCCACGGCGCCATCTGCGCCAGCAGCTCGGCTTTGCCGTACAGCGCGCCGATGCCGGTCGGCCCATACAGCTTGTGGCCGGAGAAGGCGTAGAAATCGATGTCGAGCAGCTGTACGTCGGCCGGGCCGTGAACCACGCCCTGTGCGCCGTCGATCATCACGCGTGCGCCGGCGGCATGCGCCATCGCGATCGCCGGCGCCAGATCCGGGCAGCCGCCGGTGACGTTGGACATTTGCCCCAGCGCCAACAGGCGGGTGTTGTCGTTGAGCAGGGTGGGCAGCTGCGTCAAATCCGGCAACCGATCGGCGCCGATCGGCAGTTTCACCACCCGCGCGCCGGTTTGTTCCGCCACCATCAGCCAGGGGATCAGGTTGGCGTGGTGTTCCGCTTCGCTCACCAGGATTTCATCGCCCGGCTGCAGACGCGGACGCAGGTAGCTCTGCGCCACCAGGTTGATCGCTTCGGTGGTGCCGCGCGTCCAGACGATGTCGTCGGCCGACGGCGCATTGATCAGCTGCGCCACCTGGCCGCGCGCCTGCTCGAAGCGGGCGGTCAGATCCTGCGCCGCCCGATGCTGGCTGCGGTGCACGGTGGCGGCGTCATCGCGATAAAATTGCTGCGTGGCGTCGATCACCGCCTGCGGTTTTAACGCGGTGGCGGCGCTGTCCAGATAGATGCCGTCCTGCGCGAGCGCGGGAAACTGTTGGCGAAAAAGGCTGGGGTTAAAAGGCGTCATACCCTGATTGTCACTGGCTTGAGTCGATGGGGGATCCTGTCCTATTTTGCCGCCGGAGACAAGCGATCCTGCCTATTAGGACTTATCGCCTGGCAAAATTGGGAAAGTTTGTTATGCTATTAAATGTGCGCTTATTAATCGCATCTATACACATAAAAGGTATTTATCAGCATTTAAAACTAAAAAGGAGTCCTCAATGAAGAAAACAGCCGCAGTTCTCTCTGCCCTGATGCTTACGTTCACCCTGGCCGCCTGTTCCAGCAATTACGTGATGCATACCAATGACGGACGCACCATTGTCGCTGACGGCAAGCCAAAAGTGGACAACGATACCGGCATGATCAGCTATAAAGACGCCAACGGCGTCGAGCAGCAGATCAACCGCGCCGATGTGAAAGAGATGGTTGAAAGCAACCAGTAACCGTCAGGCAAAAAAAAGCACCGCAAGTTTTGCGGTGCTGCATAAAATCACTATGGACAGACAGGGTAAATGTACAGGAAGTGAAAAAACAGTAGCCTAGCTACCATGTCCGGAATCGCCGGACAATTTGCAAACACAACATCACAACCACAAGCCAAAAGTTCATCGGCGTCCTCGACACCCACTCCCTTTTCGTTCCGGCCCGGGAAGTGCCGCCACTATAGGTATTTGCTGGCGCATCCTCAACGGACAAATTATAATGGCTCGGATTAAAAAAACTAATGGCAATACGCCGTTAGCGTTTACCGATGGCTTGCCACACAAAGCCGCCCGATTTTCGGCGCCGAATCATTCGGATTAATGTTACACAAAAGTAGCTAATTTAATGTCTAAACGCTTACCTCCCCTCAATGCGCTGCGCGTGTTCGATGCGGCCGCTCGCCACCTGAGTTTCACCAAGGCGGCGGAAGAGTTGTTCGTGACCCAGGCCGCGGTGAGCCACCAGATCAAGTCGCTGGAGGACTTCCTCGGGCTGAAGCTGTTTCGCCGGCGTAACCGCTCGCTGCTGCTGACCGAAGAGGGGCAAAGTTACTACCTCGATATCAAGGAGATCTTCTCTTCGATCAACGAGGCGACGCGCAAGCTGCAGGCGCGTAGCGCCAAGGGGGCATTGACCGTCAGTTTGCCGCCGAGCTTCGCCATTCAGTGGCTGGTGCCGCGCCTGTCCGGCTTTAACTCAGCTTATCCGGGGATCGACGTGCGCATCCAGGCGGTGGATCGCGAAGAAGACAAGCTGGCGGACGACGTCGACGTGGCGATTTTCTACGGCCGCGGCAACTGGCCGGGGCTGCGCGCCGAGCGCCTGTATGCGGAATATCTGCTGCCGGTGTGTTCGCCGAGCCTGCTGACCGGCGATCATCCGCTGAAAACCGCAGAGGATCTGGCTTATCATACGCTGCTGCATGACGTTTCACGCCGCGACTGGCTGGCCTATACGCGCCAGCTGGGGTTGCAGCACATTAATGTGCAGCAGGGGCCGATCTTCAGCCATAGCGCGATGGTGGTGCAGGCGGCGGTGCACGGCCAGGGCGTGGCGCTGGTGAACAATGTGATGGCGCAAACCGAGATCGAAGCCGGTCGCCTGGTGTGCCCGTTCAACGATGTGCTGGTCAGTAAAAACGCTTTTTATCTGGTATGTCATGACAGCCAGGCAGAACTGGGTAAAATAGCCGCCTTCCGGCAGTGGATCCTGGCGCGCGCCGCCAGCGAACAAGAGAAGTTCCGCTTCCGCTACGAACAATAAGACCGGCCGCCGCCTTGCCGCGGCCGGTGATTTTAAATGGGATAAATCACGATGAGCAGCCGTTCCATGCTGGTTTTCGCCGCTATCAGCGGCTTTGTGTTTGTCGCGTTGGGCGCATTCGGCGCGCATGTATTAAGCGGCACGCTCGGCGCCAACGAAATGGCCTGGATCCGCACCGGGCTGGAGTATCAGGGGTTCCACACCCTGGCCATCCTGGCGCTGGCGGTCGCGATGCAGCGCCGCGTGAGCCTGTGGTTTTACTGGAGCGGAGCGCTGTTGGCGTTCGGCACCGTGTTGTTCAGCGGCAGCCTCTATTGCCTGGCGCTGTCGCACCTGAAGGTCTGGGTATACATCACGCCGGTTGGCGGCGTGTGCTTCCTGATCGGCTGGATATTGATGTTGATTGGCGCTTTGCGTCTGAGGAAAAAGGCCGAGCGCCATGAATAAGATTGCGTTGTACTGCCGCCCTGGCTTTGAAAAAGAGTGTGCGGCGGAGATCACCGACAAAGCCGCCCAGCGGGAGATTTTCGGTTTTGCGCGGGTAAAAGAGCACAGCGGTTACGTGCTGTTCGAATGCTATCAGCCGGACGATGCCGACCGCCTGGCGCGGGAAATTCCGTTCCGCGAACTGATTTTCGCCCGCCAGATGATCGTGGTGGGTGAGCTGCTGCGCGATCTGCCGCCGGAAGATCGGGTATCGCCGATCGTCGGCATGCTGATCGGCGTGGTTGACCGCGGCGGCGAGCTGCGGGTGGAAGTGCCGGACACCAACGAAAGCAAAGAGCTGATGAAGTTCTGCCGCAAGCTGACGGTGCCGCTGCGCGCCGCGATGCGCGAGCAGAAGGTGCTGATGGCGCGCGAGAACCCCACTCGCCCGGTGGTGCACGTGTTCTTCATCGCGCCGGGTTGTTGCTACGTCGGTTACTCCTACAGCAACAACAACTCGCCGTTCTACATGGGCATTCCGCGTCTGCGCTTCCCGGCCGATGCGCCGAGCCGTTCGACGCTGAAGCTGGAAGAAGCGTTCCACGTGTTCATCCCCGCCGACGAGTGGGACGAACGCCTGGCCAGCGGCATGCACGCGGTCGATCTGGGGGCCTGCCCGGGCGGCTGGACCTATCAGCTGGTGAAACGCAGCATGATGGTGCATTCGGTGGATAACGGCCCGATGGCGCCGAGCCTGATGGAAACCGGCCAGGTGACGCACCACCGCGCCGACGGCTTCAAGTTCGAGCCGAACAGCAGCAAGATCTACTGGCTGGTGTGCGACATGGTGGAGAAGCCGGCGAAGGTAACCAGCCTGATGATCCAGTGGTTGGTGAAAGGCTGGTGCCGCGAAGCGATTTTTAACCTCAAGCTGCCGATGAAAAAGCGCTACGAGGAAGTGTCGCAGAACCTGATGAGCATCCGCGAAGCGCTGGGCGCTGCCGGCGTCAGCGTCGAAGTGCATGCCAAGCAGCTGTATCACGACCGCGAAGAGATCACCGTACACGTGCGCCGCATGTGGTCGGCGGTGCCGGGTCGGCGCGACGAGCGCGATTAATCGCGTTAAGCCTGATGAAGGGCGCTGCTTGCAGCGCCCTTATGGTATCGGCAGGCGCAGCTGCTGCAGGTTGCCGTCCAGCGACAGATCGGTGCGCAGCGTGGCGACTTGTTTGCTGACGTAGGCCAGCTCGCGGTGCCGCTCTAGCTTGCCGCGCCATTTCTCCGGCACCTGTTCCAGCTGCTGATAGAGCCCATCCAGGCTGCCCGACTGC
Source organism: Serratia sp. CY32780 (assembly GCF_052169135.1). Lineage (NCBI taxonomy): Bacteria > Pseudomonadati > Pseudomonadota > Gammaproteobacteria > Enterobacterales > Yersiniaceae > Serratia > Serratia sp. CY32780. Next base: position 62,027 of record NZ_JBJNLI010000007.1, on the reverse strand, counting down.
TGCAACAGCAGCACGGCGGTTTTCGGCCCGATACCGGCCACGCCGGGGATCTTGCTGCTGCCGATCCCCGCCAGCCCCCAATAGTCCGGCAGCTGCTGCGGCTGCACGCCGAATTCCTGTTGCACGAAAGGCATATCCAGCCAGCGTTTCTGGAAGTAATCGCGGATCTGCACGTTCGGCGCCAAAAGCTGGCAGTAGCCTTTGTCGGTGGAGACGATGGTCACCTGGTGGCCGCCGCCGGCGACCTTCGCCGCCAGCGTGGCCGCCAGATCGTCCGCCTCGTTGCCGGGAGAATGCCAGCTGGCGACGCCCAGTTCGGCGAAGGCCTCGCGCAGCTGCGGCATCTCCTGCTGCAGGTTTTCCGGCATCGGCGAACGCCCGGCCTTGTAGTCCGGCAGAATTTGGTGACGCCAGCTGTCGCGGCGATCGTCCTCGTCGAAGACCGCCACCGCGTGGGTCGGGCGGCTGTGCTGGATCAACTGCTGCAGCGCGTGGCGGCAGGCGTTGACACAAGGGGAACCCTGCACGGCGTGAATGCGGCGGATGAGGTTCAGGGCGTCGACAATCAGTAGGTGTATCATCATGGGCGGCAAGGTCAAAAAACGGGGCGGCCGTTACGCCGCCCGGGATTGAGGGTCAGGCGACGATTTCGTAGCAGGGCACATAGGCGCTGCCCGGCAGCTTCATGCGGTGCTGGGCGACAAAGCCCTGCAGCAGGCTGTCCATCTGTTTCATCATCTGCGGCTCGCCGTGCAGCTTGTACGGGCCGAACTGCTCGATGGCGTGGATGCCGTTTTCCTTCACGTTGCCGGCCACGATGCCGGAGAACGCGCGGCGCAGCGCGGCGGCCAATTGCTCCGGCGGCTGGTTCGGATACAGGTTGAGGTTCGCCATGTTCTCATGGGTCGGCTCGAACGGCAGCTGCAGATCCGGCGCGATGCGGATCGACCAGTTGAAGCTGTAGGCGTCGCCGGTGTTGCGGCGGTTTTCCTTCACCAGCGGCATGGCTTTCTTCATCTGCCGCGCCACTTCCGCCGGATCGTCGATGATGATGGTGTAGTGACGGCGCGCGGCATCGCCCAGCGTGTTCATGATGAACTCGTCCAGCACGCGGAAGTAATCGGCGCTCTCTTTCGGCCCGGTCAGGATCAGCGGCAGCACCTGTTCGCTGTTCTCCGGGTTCATCAGGATACCCAGCAGGTACAGCAGCTCTTCGGCGGTGCCGACGCCGCCCGGGAAGATGATGATGCCGTGCGCGATGCGCACGAAGGCTTCCAGGCGCTTTTCGATGTCCGGCATGATCACCAGCTCGTTCACCAGCGGGTTTGGCGGCTCGGCGGCGATGATCGACGGCTCGGTCATGCCGATGAAGCGGCTGTTGCGGTAACGCTGCTGCGCGTGACCGACCGCCGCGCCTTTCATCGGCGCTTCCATCGCGCCCGGCCCGCAGCCGGTGCAGATGTTCAGCTCGCGCAGGCCCAGCTGGCTGCCGACCTTGCGCGCGTACAGGTATTCGTTCTCGTTGATCGAGTGGCCGCCCCAGCACACCACCATATTGGGATCTTCATCCAGATGCAGCGTGCGTGCATTGCGCAGGATCGAGAACACCAGGTTGGTGATGTGGGCCGAGTTTTCCAGGTTAAGGTGCTGGAAACGGCCGGCGCTGGCGATTTGGCCGTGCACGAACAGGATGTCGCGTAGTACGGCGAACAGGTTGGCCTGCAGCGAGCGGATGATGCGGCCGTCGACGAACGCCTCTTCCGGCGGGTTGACCAGCTCCAGCTTCACCCCGCGTTCGCGGCGCAGCACGTTGATGTCGAAGGTTTCATAGCGTGACAGCAGCTGTTTGCTGTTGTCGGTTTGACTGCCGGAGTTCAACACGGCCAGCGAACAGTTGCGGAACAGGCGGTACAGGTCGCTGCTGGCGGTGCGCTTCAGCATGTCTACTTCCAGCTGCGACAATAAATCCATAGAGCCAAGCGGGCTGATGTGTGTAATCAAGGTAACTCCTTTGCACCCGGTGCGGGGCGGTAGTAATCCATACGCAGCAAAACAGCATCTCGTTATGGTTGGCGTGCTGCGGCGCAGCGGGCGCTCCGCCCGGCCGCAGCCTCGTTTTAACCTTACCGCCGTCCCTGCGCTTTTACCAACATAAACCGCTCGTTAGCTCAGTTGTTGAGCAATGTTTCGCACTTATTGGCGCGCCAGGCGGCCGCGCTCGGGGGCGAATTCGACGTTGCTGCGCCACGGGTTGATATCCAGCCCGCCGCGGCGGGTGTAGCGGGCGTAAACCGTCAGGCTTTGCGGCCGGCAGTAGCGCATCAAATCGTTAAAGATGCGCTCGACGCACTGCTCGTGGAATTCGTTGTGGTGGCGGAAGGAGACCAGGTAGCGCAGCAGCGCTTCGCGATCGATCTTGCCGCCGCGGTAGCTTATCTGCACCGAGCCCCAGTCTGGTTGATGGGTGATCAGGCAGTTGGACTTCAGCAGGTGGCTGACCAATTGCTCTTCCACCACCTCTTCACCGGCGGCGTTCAGCAGGTAGTCGGCGTTGAACTCATAATTGTCGATGCGGATATCCTGCTGATCGATGCAGTCGCCGGCCAGGCGGGCGATCGGCGTGCCTTCCAACTGCTCGACGCTGAACAGGGTGACGCTCACCTCGCCCTGGGCGCAGGCGGACAGATCGCGCTGCAGCGTGCTGCGCACCGTTTCCCAATCGGCGAACGGGGTTTGGTTGAAGCTGTTGAGATACAGCTTGAAGCTTTTCGATTCGATCAGGTTCAGGCTGTCGGCGTTGAGGCTGATTTCACCGACCGCCACCTGCGGCAGCCCGTTGGCGTTCAGCCAGGAGAGCTCGTACAGCGTCCAGATGTCCGCGCCGTGGAAGGGGAGGTTATCGGGGTACAGCCCCAGCGGCTCGCGGTTCATGCTGCGCGGCACCGCCTGCAGCAGCGAGGCGTCGTAGCGATCGCGGTAGGCGGTGGGTTTGCCCAGCGTCAGCCCCGACAGGGCCTGGTGGTCTTGATATGAGGACATCTGCTGTCACCTTGGTCAGAGATAGGTACAATGGCCGTCAGTTTAACGTATGCGGGAAAGAATATGGACCATGATGTATCGCACGCTCTGCGTGAATTCACTCAACGCTATGTCGAGTTGTGGCAGCAAGAGCGCGGCCACGCGCCGGCCAGCCAGGCGCTGTACGGCGTGCCGTCGCCCTGCATCGTGGAGAACCGCGAGGACGAAGTGTTGTGGTTGCCACAGCCTTTCGAACCGGCGGCGACGTTGGAAAAGGTAGAAGCCGCGCTGGAGCTGCGTTTGCAGTCGGACGCGCACCGTTTCTACACGCAGCAATACGCCGGCGACATGAGCGCGCAGTTCGGCGAGCATCGTCTGAGCCTGCTGCAGGTCTGGAGCGAAGAGGATTTTATCCGCCTGCAGGAGAACCTGATCGGCCATCTGGTGACGCAAAAGCGCCTCAAGCTGCCGCCAACGCTGTTCCTGGCGACCACCGAATCCGAGATGACGATGGTGTCGTTGTGCAACGTCAGCGGCAACGTGGTGCTGGAACAGTTCGGCAGCGATAAGCGTACCCTGCTGGCGGCGACGCTGGGGAATTTCCTCGATGCGCTGCGCCCGGTGCTGGACTGAATGGCGACGGATTCGCCGTCGCCCGTGTGCGAGATCTCTCACACGGGCTGTGAGAGATCGCTCTTAATTTTTCCCGCCTTTCTCCAGGCGATGAGATTATTGTTATCCAGATCAATTGGTTAGAATTTCTTTAGGATAACTCTTAGGCTTAATTTAGTGTGAGACACCTCCCAAACCCTTGTGATTCCGGGGAATTTAAGCGATCTTATCGTTACCGGAACGGAACCGGCGGAGCAGGAAAGCATCAGGATGATGCAGCTTCAGGAAGAAGAAAGGGATGCGCTCAGGCAAGAGCGAAGGATGGCGTCAGGAGATGCCCAGGATGTTTCAGGATAGAAACCAGGGACACCTCCAGGACGGAGATTGAGAGCCGGCACAGGACTGTCGGCGGGTCAGGAAGGCTGAGGAACCGCGTCAGGACGATGCTGCAGGATGATGCAAGGATCGCTTGGTCAGGATGGCCGCAGGAAAAGTTTTCAAGGATTGAGCAGGGAGCACGCTGTGTAGCGGGATAGCTATAAAACGAACCGGGGGCACTGTTAACGCAGTGCCCCCAACTTTTGTTCTATTCCGCCGCGCGTGCGGCCCTGCCTTAATCCCTCTTCAGCGTTAACCAATCGCGCCCAGCGTATCGCCTGCGCCCTGTTTTTTCGGCAGCAGGAACAGCGTGGCGTAGATATCCAGCAGGTAAATTGCCGCCAGCAGGCTGATGGCCGCGGTAAACGACACCTGCGTCACCAGCGCACCGATTACCAATGGCCCCAGGCCGCCGACGCCGCGCCCCAGATTGAACAGGATGTTCTGCGCGGTGGCGCGTGCCTGCACCGGGTAGGTATCGGAAATTAACGCGCCGTAGCCGCCGATCATGCCGTTGACGAACATGCCCATCACGGCACCGGCGAACAGCATCAGCGTCGGGTCGCTCAACTGGGCGTAACCGATCACCATCACCACGGCGCCGACCTGATACAGCACGAAGATCTTCCAGCGGGGAAAGCGGTCGGCCAGTACGCCAAACAGCCAGATGCCGAACGTCATGCCGACCACCGTCACCGCCGTCCACAGGCCGGACTTGGTGAGCGAGAAGCCGAAGTTTTTCGCCAGGTAAGTCGGCATCCAGATCATCAGGCCGTAGTAACCGAAGTTCTGCACCGAACAGAGAATGAAGATGCCGATGCTGGCCTTGCTGGTGGCGGGATCCTTAAACAGCAGGCGCAAACGCTGCAGGAAGGAGAGCGATTGCCCAGCGTCTTTCTGCCGCACGAATTCCTCCGGTTCACCCAGAGTGCGGCGGATCAGGAATGACGCCAGCGCCGGCAGCAGGCCGACCAAAAACATGCCGCGCCAGCCGATGTGTTCCAGCAGCAGCGGCGTCAGGAAGGCGGCCGCCAGCACGCCCAGTTGCCAGCCCATGCCGACGTAAGCCGAAGCGCGGTTGCGCTTCTCCGCCGGCCAGGCTTCGGCGATCAGCGCCATGCCGATACCGAACTCGCCGCCCAGCCCGATGCCCGCCAGGGTGCGATAGGCCAGCAGATCCCAATATCCTTGCGCCACGGCGCACAGGCCGGTGAACAGGGAAAACATCAGGATGGTGATCGTGAGCACCCGGATTCGGCCGAAGCGATCGCTGAGGTGGCCGAAGATCACGCCGCCCAGCACCGCGCCGATCAGCGTCCAGGTGACCAGCGAACCGGCGGCCGATGAGGTTAATCCTAATTCGCTGCTGATGGCCGGCAGCATAAAGCCGAGGATCAGCAGGTCAAACCCGTCCATGGCGTAACCGGTGACTGAAGCCAGCATGGCCTTACCGGGCGTCGCGTGGTTTTTTTTCTCTGTTATTACGGACATGAATCTTTATCTGTGTGGTGAACTCGGTGGGCCTATTGTGCCGCGCGGCGGCGGACGCCACCAGATAAAAACGGCGGGCTGTCTCAGACGCGCCGAATTTGGGCTATAAAAATGCTATGCTTTGCCGCCTTTCAGCCAGCGCGCTGAATACCATGATGAAAAGAGATCGGGAATGCAGATGAGTATACATAACCAGGTGCGCCGCAGTTTGCAGGCGATTGAACAATCCATGCGCGATCTGGCGCTGTGGCAGGCCGCGCCGCCTGATCATGAGGCCTTCTCCAGCACCGAGCCGTTCTGCATCGACAGCATGTCGGCCGAAGCCTGGCTGCAGTGGGTGTTCTTGCCGCGTATGTATGCGTTGCTGGACGCCGAAGCGCCGCTGCCGACGCGTTTCGCCATTACGCCTTATTTCGAAGAGGCGTTGAAAGATCGTGAACCGAGCAGCCTGCCGCTGCTGGTGCTGCTGCAACAGCTGGATTTGATGTTGAATAAAGCGCCGTAATTCGCCGGCGGCGCGCAGATTTTTGCCGCCCGGCAGTGTAGAGTACTCGCGCGGATGCCGGGCAGGAGAGCCGAAGGCGTCTTTCGGCTCGGTTGAACCGCGGCGGTTGACCGGGGGCTGCATTAGGATGATGAGGTGCTGCAATAATGGATTTATTAAGGTTTATCCTGCGTTTGCCTTTTACCCTGGTTAAGGGCGTTTGCCGCCTGCTGGGCGGGATTTTGTCGCTGTTGGGGCGGTTGCTGAGACCGCTGGTCGGCAACCTCAGCTGGCGTGCGCCGGCCTGGTGGGCTGCGCTGCCGCGCGGTTTTTTGCGGCTCGAAAGCGGCGTAGATAAACACCCGAAAGCGATCGGTTTGGGCTTGCTGCTGCTGGCGGGCGCCACAGGCGGCGCGTTTTACGGCTGGCACTGGTGGCAAAACCGCCCCCAGCCCATCGAACCGGCGCCAATGGCGGTTCAGGAGATCAGCGCCGAGTTGGCCAACCCCGAGCCGATAGACTACGCCGCCGCCCGGCAGGCGCCGCAAACGGTGAGCCTGACCTTCAGCGGCTCGGCCGCGGCAATAAGCGCGGTGGGTAAAACCGTGAGCGCCGGCATCATCCTCAAACCGGCTGCAGAAGGGCAGTGGGCGTGGCGCAATGAGTCGACGCTGGTGTTCACGCCGAAAAAACCGCTGCCGATGGGCGCGAAATATGACGTAACCCTCGAGCCCGCCACCTTGCTGGCGCCGCAGGTCAAGCTCGCCAAAACCCGCTATGCCTTCACCGTGCCCGCGTTCGATTACCGCCTGGGGCAGGCCGAGTATTACCGCGATCCGCAAGATGCGCAGAAACGCAGCGCGATTTTCAATTTGCAGTTCAATGCGCCGGTCGACGTCGCCAGCTTTGAAAAACAGATTTCGCTGGGATTGAAGGAGGGCAGCGCTTCCTCCGAGAAAAAGCTGAACTTCTCCCTGGTCTATGACGAGAAAAAACTGAACGCCTGGGTGCATTCCGAGCCGCTGCAGGCGCTGGATCAGGGCGGTGCTGTGCATCTGACCGTCGGCAAAGGCGTTAAATCGACGGCGGCCGGCAATGCGGTCGAAGAGGCGAAAAGCAACTGGGTCAAAGTACCGACGCTGTACAGCCTGGCGCTGAGCGACGCCAGCGCCCAGGTGGTGGATACCGACGGCGGCCAAGGGCAGCGTGCGCTGGTGGTCGGCTTCAGCGATGCGGTGAAGGATAAAGAGCTGGCGCGGGCCACCAAAGCCTGGCTGCTGCCGCAGCACGATCCGAGCGATGCCGAGACCGCCAACGATGCTGAAGATTTCTATCAATGGACGGTCGACAGCGTCGGTAAAAACGTGCTGGCGCAGGCGACGACATTGCCATTGACGCTTAACGAGGCGGAAGAGGCCTACCAGCCGCAGTTCAGCTTCCGCTTTGAAGCTCCGGCGCACCGCTTCGTGCTGATCGAGATAGACAACCAGCTGGTCTCCGTCGGCGGTTACAAAATGCCGAAGAAGGTTTATCGAGTGGTCGAAGTGCCGGAGTTCCCGAAATCGCTGCAGTTCATGTCCGCAGGCTCGCTGCTGTCGGTCAACGGCGACAAACAGATCAGCGTGGCGGCGCGCAACGTGGCGGGCCTGCGGCTGGACATCAAGCGGGTGATCCCGAGTCAGCTGCAGCACATCGTCTCCTTCAAAAGCCGGGAATACTCGTCAACGGAATTCAACCGGCTCAACGATGAGTATTTCACCGAGCATTTCAAATACCAGACGGCGCTCAACAACGAGCGGCCGGGGGAAGTGAACTATCAGGGCATCGATCTCTCCCGCTATCTCTCCACCAACGCCAGTTCCCATCGCGGAGTATTCCTGCTGACGCTGTCCGAATGGCAGCCGAACCGGAAACCGGCGGCGGAAGAGGCGGGCGCCGAGCCAGAACAGGAACCGGACGAGAGCACCGGGGAAGATCAGCCCGACGTCGGCGATTCGCGCTTTGTGGTGGTGACCGATCTGGGCATCGTCGCCAAGAGCTCGCAGGATAAGACGCGCGACGTCTTTGTGCAGTCGATTCAAAGCGGCGCGCCGGTCAGCGGCGCCAACGTGTCGGTGGTGGCCAAAAATGGCGTGACGCTGCTCAGCCAAACCACCGGGGCCGACGGCCACGTGCGTTTCCCGGCGCTCGACGTGTACACCAACGAGCGCCAGCCGGTGATGTTCCTGGTGGAAAAGGAGGGGGATGTCTCCTTCCTGCCGACCGGCAGCTATAACGATCGCGGGCTGGACTTCTCGCGCTTCGACGTCGCCGGTGAACAAACGCCGACCGATCCGCGCACGCTCAGCAGTTACCTGTTCTCCGATCGCGGCGTTTATCGGCCGGGGGATACCTTTAACATCGGCCTGATCACCCGCGCCGCCGACTGGGGCGTTGGCCTGGCCGGCGTGCCGGTGCGCGCCGAAATCCGCGATCCGCGCGACAAGCTGATGACCACCGTGCCGCTGACGCTGGGCGCCAGCGGTTTCAATGAGCTGAGCTATACCACCGATGAAAACTCGCCTACCGGCGAGTGGAACGTCTATCTGTATCTGATCGGCAAAAACAACGATACCTCCACGCTGCTCGGCCATACCGCGGTCAATGTGAAGGAGTTCGAACCGGATCAGCTGAAAGTGAAGCTGGCGCTGACGCCGAACCGTCAGCAAGGCTGGGTCAAACCGTCCGAGCTGAAGGCCAGCATCAATGTGCAGAACCTGTTCGGCACTCCGGCGCAGGATCGCCGCGTGAGCACCAGGCTGACGCTGCGGCCGATGTATCCGAGCTTCGATCGCTTCCCGGATTATGCGTTCTATGAAAATCGGCAAAACAGCGACGGGTTCGAAACCGAGCTGGAAGATCGCACCACCGATGAGCACGGCGCGGCCGATATCCCGCTCGATCTGAAATCCTACGCCGACGCCACTTATCAGCTGCAGCTGCTGTCGGAGGCGTTCGTCGCCGGCGGCGGGCGCTCGGTGGCGGCGACCGCCCGCACGCTGGTTTCGCCTTACGATTACCTGATCGGGGTGAAGGCGGACGGCGATCTGGGCTACATCAACCGCGACGCGGAGCGGCATCTGAACGTGATCGCCATCGATCCGAATCTGCAACAGATCGCCCTGCCGAATCTGAAGCAGGTATTGATCGAGCAGAAATACATTTCGGTGCTGACCAAACAGGATTCGGGCGTTTACAAATACCAGTCGAAGATGAAGGAAGTGCAGCTGTCGGAACAGCCGCTGGCGCTGAGCGGGCAGGGCGCGGATCTGCGGCTGGCGACCGATAAGCCGGGCGACTTCGTGCTGGTGATTGAAGATGCGCAGGGCAAAACGCTCAACCGCGTCGCCTACAGCGTGGCCGGCAACGCCAACCTGAGCCGTTCGCTGGATCGCAACGCCGAACTGAAGCTGAAACTGAACCAGGCGGAATACCAGCCGGGCGAAGAGATCGAGGTGGCGATCAACGCGCCTTATACCGGCAGCGGCTTGATCACCATCGAGAAGGACAGGGTTTACGCCTGGCAGTGGTTCCACACCGACACCACCAGCTCGGTGCAGAAGATCCGCGTGCCGGCCGGCATGGAGGGCAACGGCTACATCAACGTGCAGTTCATGCGCGATATCAACTCCAGCGAGATCTTCATGAGCCCGCTGAGCTATGGCGTGATGCCGTTCAAGATCAGCACCAAGGCGCGGCAAAACAGCCTCGAGGTGACGGCGCCGGAGGTCATCAAGCCGGGTGAAAACCTGACGATGACCGTCAAGACCGACGCGCCGCAGCAGGTGGCGCTGTTCGCCGTCGATGAGGGCATTCTGCAGGTGGCGCGCTACCGCCTGAAGGATCCGCTGGAGTTCTTCTTCAGCAAGCGCGAACTGAACGTGAGCAGCTCGCAGATCCTCGATCTGATCCTGCCGGAGTTCAGCAAGCTGATGGCGCTGACCGCGGCGCCGGGCGGCGATGCGGGCGAGGGGCTGGATCTCAACCTCAACCCGTTCAAGCGCAAGCGCGACAAGCCGGTGGCCTATTGGTCCGGCATTACCGAGGTCAGCGGCGAGAAGCAGTTCGTTTACCCGGTGCCGGACTACTTCAACGGCAAGATCCGCGTGATGGCGATTTCGGTGACCCCGGAGAAAATCGGCAAGGCGCAAACCGCCGCCACGGTGCGCGACAATTTCATCATGACGCCGAACGTGCCGGCGATGGTGGCGCCGGGCGACGAGTTCGACGTCAGCGTGGGCGTCAGCAACAACCTCGACGGGCTGAACGGTCAGTCGGTGGCTATCAATGTCCTACTGACGCCGCCGCAGCAGTTGGAGGTGGTGGGCAACGCGACGCAAAGCCTGACGCTGGCGGAAAAACGCGAAGGCGTGATCGCTTTCCGCCTGCGCGCCAAAGCCGTGCTGGGCGATGCGCCGCTGGTGTTCGACGCCCGTTACGGCGACCAGGCCAGCCGCCGCACTGTCAGCACCTCGGTGCGGCCGGCGGCGCCGTACCGTACCCAGTCGGTGATGGGGCGCATGAGCGGCGGCAGTCAGAACGTCGATGGCCTGCGCCAGATGTTTGACGCTTTCGCGCAGCGCCGGGCGGCGGTGTCGAATTCGCCGCTGGTGCTGACCAGCGGGCTGGCGCAATACCTGGCGGATTACCCGTATTACTGTTCCGAGCAGATCGTCAGCCGCTCAATTCCGCTGATGCTGCAGAGCCGCCACCCCGAGATGAAAAGCAGCCTGAGCCAGGCGGAAGTCAGCAAGCAGCTGCGCAACCTGCTTGGCGTGCTGCGCGCGCGCCAGAACGACAGCGGAGCGATCGGCGCCTGGCGTTCGTCGCCGGATGCCGATCCTTTCGTCACGCCTTATGTGGTGCAGTATTTGCTCGAAGCCAAAGCGGCGGGCTACGCCCTGCCGGAAGGCATGCTGGACGAGGCCAACGGCGCATTGCGCGAGCTGGCGGCCAGCGGATTCGACGATCTGTATCTGCTGCGCCTGCGCAGCTGGGCGGTTTACCTGCTGACGCTGCAGGGTGAAGTGACCACCAACTCGCTGGCGGCGGTGCAGGATACGCTGCAAAAACGCTATGGCGAAGGGTGGAAAACCGATCTGAGCGCGCTGTATCTGGCTTCTTCCTATCGGTTGTTGAAGATGGACGACGAAGCCGCCGCGCTGTTGCAACCGAGCTGGCAGCAGCTGAGCAAGGCGTATGACAGCGCCTGGTGGACGCAGAACTATTTCGATCCGCTGGTGCAGGATGCGACGCGGCTGTATCTGATTACCCGTCACTTCCCGGAGAAGGTGGCGTCGATCCCGCCGCAGGTGCTGGAGAATATGGTCAAGGCGCTGAAAGAAGAGCGTTATACCACCTACTCCTCCGCGATGAGCATTCTGGCGCTGGAAAGCTATTCGGCCCAGGTGGCGGCGCAATCCGCCAATGCGGATGCATTGGGCATCGTGCAGGTAGGCAAAAGCGGCGGCGAGCCGCAGCGCATCAGTGAGCTGCAGGGGTTGTTCGTTCAGGGGCAGTTCAACGCCGATGCCACCGCGGTGCGCTTCACCAACGGCGGCAATGCGCCGGCCTGGTATGTGGTGACGCAGGCCGGTTACGACCTGAATGCGCCGCAAAAAGCGCTGTCGCGCGGCATTGAGATCGTCCGCGATTACACCGACGAACAGGGCAAGCCGGTGACGCAGGTGACGCTGGGGCAGAAGATCAACGTCCATCTGAAGGTGCGCGCCAACTCGAAAGAGGGGCAGAGCAACCTGGCGATCGTCGATCTGCTGCCGGGCGGGTTCGAAGTGGTGCAGCAAACGCCGCCGGAACCGGCCGATGGCGGCGAGGAGAGCGAAGACCGCGGCGGTTGGCAGTCGCCGCTGGCCGCCACCGGCTCCACCTGGGCGCCGGATTACAGCGATATCCGTGAAGATCGGGTGATTATCTACGGCAGCGCCGGCACCGAGGTGCAGGAGTTCGTCTATCAGATCAAGGCCACCAATACCGGCAGCTTTATTGTTCCACCGGCCTACGGCGAAGCCATGTACGATCGTGAAGTACAGGCGATGTCGGCCGGCGGCGGCAAGCTGGTGGTGGTGCCGGCGGGCAACGACTAGGCCGGCTCCGGCGCCAGGCCAGCGTCTGGCGCCGGGGGGGTGAGAACGTATGAAGATCCTGACCGGGCGCGTGCTGCAAAACGGCTTGATGGCGGTGTTTTTACTGGCGCTGCTGCTGGCCGCGATTCGGCTGTGGCCGCATCCGCCCCTGTGGCAGGGGCTGCCGCAGTCTTCCGTCTATTACGACAGGCACGGTGCGCTGCTGCGCATCACCCTGGCCAACGACGACCGCTACCGGCTGTGGACGCCGCTGGAGCAGGTGTCGCCGTTGGCGGTGCGCGGGCTGCTGCTGCACGAAGACCGCTGGTTCTACTACAACCCCGGTTTTAACCCCGTCAGCCTGATGCGCGGCTTCTGGCGCAGCTATGTCGCCGGCGGCAAAATGCAGGGCGGATCGACCATCAGCATGCAGCTGGCGCGCATGCGCTGGCATCTCAACACCCGCACGCCGGGCGGCAAGCTGCTGCAGGTGCTGCGTGCGGTGCAGCTGGAACTGAGCTACTCCAAGCGCGATATCCTGGAAGCCTACCTGAATTACGCCCCTTACGGTCGCAACATCGAAAGCATCGGCGCCGCCAGCCTGATCTATTTCGCCAAGTCGCCGAAGGATTTGACCCTGCCGGAGGCGCTGACGCTGGCGGTGCTGCCGCAGTCGCCCAGCTACCGTCTGGAGCCGAAAACCGGCGTGCTCGGCACCGCGTTGACCCAGGCGCGCAACCGTCTGTTCCAGCGCTGGCAGCGGGTTTACCCCACCGACGCCAGCCAGCAAACGCTGTTCCGCCTGCCGCTGGCGCTGCGCCAGCCCGAACAAGTGCCCTATATCGCGCCGCACTTTATCGAACAGTTGCGCCAGCAGATGCAGCAACTGGTGCAGCGCGATACCCGCGTCGACACCACGCTGGACGCCGGGTTGCAGCGGCTGGTTGAGCGGCAGGTCAATGCCTTTATCGCCCGCAACCGCAGCCGCGGCATCCAAAACGCCGCGGTGCTGCTGGTGGACAGCCGCGATATGGGGGTGCGCGCGCTGGTGGGATCGGCGGATTATTACAATCGGCCGATCCAGGGGCAGGTGAACGGCACCAACGCCAAGCGCTCGCCGGGTTCGACGCTCAAACCGTTCATCTACGCGCTGGGCATGGAACAGGGCGTGCTGCATCCGATGACCATCCTGAAGGACGTGCCTTCGTCGTTCGGCGCCTATGCGCCGGAAAATTTCGACCGGCGCTTTCTCGGCCCGGTGACCGCCACCGACGCGCTGAATTTCAGCCGCAACATCCCGGCGGTGTATGTCGCCTCGCAGCTGCGCCAGCCGACCTTTTATCAGTTTTTGCGCCTGACCGGCGTCGCCAATATGGCCAACGAAAGCCACTACGGGCTGTCGCTGGTGCTGGGCGGCGGCGAGGTGACGGCGCAGGAATTGGCGAAGCTGTATGTGCTGCTGGCGAACCGCGGCGAGCTGCGGCCGCTTCGTATGCAACTGAACGAGGCCGAATCGACGCCGGTGCGGCTGCTGAGCGAGGAGGCCAGTTTCATCACGCTGGATATGCTGCGCCAGCACCGGCGGCCGGGCGATACGCTGGCGCAGCGTTCTTCTTCGCTGCCGGTGTACTGGAAGACCGGCACTTCCTGGGGCTTTCGCGACGCCTGGAGCGTCGGGATTTTCGGCCCTTACGTGCTGGTGGTATGGGAAGGCAACTTCGACGGGCGCGGCAACAATGCGTTGGTCGGCGCCGAGGCGGCCGCGCCGCTGTTCTTCAACATCATCGACAGCGTCAATGCCAGCTACCCCGGCCTGCGGGAACCGAAGCACCCGTTCCCCCAACGGCTGCGGCGGGTGGATATTTGCCTCGCCAGCGGCGATCTGCCGACGCCGTGGTGCCAGCAGAAGGGCAAGACCTGGTTCATTCCCGGCAAGTCGCCGATCAAGGTCGACAGCGTCTATCGGCCGGTGGTGCTGGATATTCACAGCGGCGAGGTCGTTTGCCCGCCGTATGACGCGGCGCAGACCCGCACCGAAATCTTTGAGTTCTGGCCTTCCGATCTGGCCAACGTGTTCGCCCAGGCCGGGCTGCCGAAGCGGGCGCCGCCGGTCAACCGCTGCAAGGACAACGGCATCGCCGTCGGCGGCAACGCGCCGCGCATCACTTCGCCGCTGAAAAACACCACCTATACTCTGCGCCAGTCGCAGCAGGGGCGAGATAAAATCGCCTTCAACGCGGTGACGGACGCCGACAGCAAGACGGTGTACTGGTTCGTCGACGATATCTATCTCGGCAGCAGCGCCAGCAAAAAGCCGATCGATTGGCGGCCGATCGACAACGGGCGCTACCGCATTCGGGCGGTGGACGATCGCGGCCGCGCCGATACGCGGCTGGTGACCATCGAATGGGTGAACTAGCGCTGAGCCGCACGCCTGTTATACTCGCGCCCGAAACGGCTATTTACCTGGGAAAGCGATGTGATTGAGATTTTGTATCAGGATGAACACCTGGTGGCGGTGAACAAGCCGTCGGGTTGGTTGGTGCACCGCAGTTGGCTGGATCGTCATGAGACCCGCTTTATGATGCAGACGGTGCGCGATCAGCTCGGGCAGCACGTCTTTACCGTGCACCGTCTCGATCGCCCGACGTCCGGCGTGCTGCTGATGGCGCTCTCCAGCGAGGTGGCGCGTCTGCTGTCGCTGCAGTTCGAGCAGCATCAGGTGCAGAAAACTTACCATGCGGTGGTGCGCGGCTACGTGCAGGAGGGGGCGACCCTCGACTACCCGCTGACGGCGGAGCTGGACAAAATCGCCGATAAACATGCCGATGCCGATAAAGGGCCGCAGCCGGCGGTGACGCACTACCGGCCGCTGGCGCAGGTAGAGATGCCGGTGGCCGTCGGCCGCTACGACAGCGCGCGCTACAGCCTGGTGGAGCTGCAGCCGGAAACCGGCCGCAAGCACCAGCTGCGGCGCCACATGGCGCATCTTCGCCATCCGATCATCGGCGACAGCAAGCACGGCGATCTGCGGCAGAACCGTGGCATGGCGCAGCATTTCGGCTGCCCGCGCCTGATGCTGCACGCCAGCCATCTGCAGCTGACGCACCCGGTGACCGGTGAGGCGCTGCGGGTGACGGCGCGCTGGGACGAAGACTGGCAAGGGGTGATGGCGCAGTTCGGCTGGGCGGGAGTATTCCCTGAACTTGCCGGGGTTGAGTTTAGCGCGGCTAACGGTCAGGATAGCTGACAATTTTTAAAGGTAATGAAGGGAGTAGGAGCCATGGCTCAGGTTGGTATCTTCGTGGGAACGGTCTACGGCAATTCGCTGCTGGTGGCGGAAGAGGCGCAAAACATCCTCAGCGAGCAGGGCCATGAGGTCAAACTGTTCGAAGAGGGCACGCTGGAGGCCTGGCAGTATTACCGTCAGCACTACGCGCTGGTGATTACCTCCACCACCGGGCAGGGCGATCTGCCGGACAGCATCGCGCCGCTGTTCCACGCCATTCGCGATCAGGTCGGCTACCAGCCGGAGCTGCGCTATGGGCTGATCGCCCTCGGCGACAGCAGCTATGACAACTTCTGCGGCGCCGGGCGCGCGTTCGACGCGCTGCTGCAGGAGCAGGGCGCTACCCGCGTTGGTGAAGTGCTGGAGATCGATGCGATGGAACAGCCGGAGCCGGAAGTGGCCGCCTGCCCGTGGGTCGAGCAGTGGGGCACGCTGCTGCAATCGTAAAGTAAAAAGGCGCCGCGAAAGGGCGCCTTGGCGATGATGCGGATCAACCGATCCGCATTACTTGCCGCGGGTGAGTTTTTCCAGATCGGCTTCGATCTCGGCAATCTTGTGCGACACCACGCCTTCGAGATGGCGCAGGTCGTCGAGGATTTTACGCTTCAGATCCACTTCCACCTGATCGCGTTGGCACAGCTGATCCAGTTCGTCGATCACGTAACGCAGGTTCGGGTTGATCTCGTGAATTTCCTTGTAGCCCTGGCCGGCGTTGTCCGCCACCACGGTTTTACGCTGGCGCGGGTACTTGAACTTCACGCTTTTAGCGAAGAACTCGCCCTTGTCCTTGCGGAAATAGATCTTGAGGATGTCGTTGTTGGCCTCTTGACGCAGGCTATAGCGATCGACGTCTTCCGGTTGATTGATGCCCAAACTCTTCAAGTTATCGTACATACTGCGCCCTCTTTAGATGTGATCGTTATATTCCACGACTGCAATTATGGCGGAAAGCGAGGTCTGCGACTGTGACTGCCAGCGAAACGCAGACAAAAAAATAGCGGGTGAATCACCCGCTATTTCAATTTAGTCGATAGTGCGCAATAACTCATTAATGCCGACTTTACCGCGCGTTTTGGCGTCGACTTTCTTGACGATCACCGCGCAGTACAGGCTGTAGGAACCGTCTTTCGACGGCAGGTTGCCGGAAACCACCACCGAACCCGCCGGCACGCGGCCGTAATGGATTTCGCCGGTCTCGCGGTCATAGATACGGGTGCTCTGGCCGAGGTATACGCCCATCGAAATCACCGAGCCTTCTTCCACGATCACGCCTTCCACCACTTCGGAGCGCGCGCCGATGAAGCAGTTGTCTTCGATGATGGTCGGGTTGGCCTGCAGCGGCTCCAGCACGCCGCCGATGCCGACGCCGCCGGACAGGTGAACGTTTTTGCCGATCTGCGCGCAAGAACCGACGGTGGCCCAGGTGTCGACCATGGTGCCTTCGTCGACGTAGGCGCCGATGTTAACGTAAGACGGCATCAGCACGGTGTTGCGCGCGATGAACGCGCCCTGGCGCACGGTGGCCGGCGGCACGACGCGGAAACCTTCCTTCTGGAAGCGCGCTTCATCGTAGTCGGCGAACTTCATCGGCACCTTGTCGTAGTAGCGGGTTTCCGCGCCGTCCATCACCTTGTTGTCGTTGATGCGGAAAGAGAGCAGCACGGCTTTCTTCAGCCACTGATGGGTGACCCATTGACCGTCGATCTTCTCGGCGACGCGCAGGGCGCCACTGTCCAGCAGGCCGATCACCTGGTTTACCGCTTCGCGCGTTACGGTGTCTACGTTCGCCGGGGTGATGTCCGCACGGCGCTCGAAGGCGCTTTCAATAACGTTCTGTAATTGCTGCATGCTGTTCTCTTTCCTGATGTTGTCGGTAAAAAGTTACTTGTATCACATTTTATCGTTTGGGGTGAGGGCCTCTGTCAACCGTTGCTCCAACTTTCTGCGCGTTTCCTGGTCGAGCGCGCGCCGCTCGCCGTCGGCCAGGATAAACAAGTCCTCGACCCGCTCGCCGATGGTGGAAATGCGCGCGCCGTGCAGCGACAGCCCCAGGTCAGCGAACACTTCGCCCACCCGCGCCAGCAGGCCGGGCTGGTCGAGTGCGGTCAGCTCCAGGTAGCTGCGGCGATCGGTATGGGTCGGCAGGAAAGTGACCTCGGTCGGCACGCTGAAGTGACGCAGCTTGGAAGAGGGCCGGCGCACGCGCGGCGGCTGATACTCCCGCTGGGTGATGGCCTGCAGCAGCGCCTGGCGGATCGCCGCGTGGCGATCCTGCGCCAGCGGGCTGCCGTCCGGCTCCAGCACGATAAAGGTGTCCATCGCCATGCCGTCGCGGTTGGTGAAGATCTGGGCGTCGTGCACGCTCAGATTGCGGCGATCCATCTCCCCGGCGACGGCGGCGAACAGATAAGGGCGGTCCGGGCTCCAGATGAAGATCTCGGTGCCGCCGCGCGTCGCCTGGCGGCTGACCAGCACCAGCGGCTGGGTGGAATCGTGGGCCAGCAGGTGGCGGGCGTGCCAGGCCAGCTGATTCGGCGAGTGGCGCAGGAAATAGTCGGCTCGGCAGCGGCTCCAGATGCGGTGCAGCGCCTCTTCGTCGATGTTGTCCATGCGTAGCAGCGCCAGCGCCTGCAGGCGGTGATGGCGCACGCGTTCGCGCAGATCCGGGCTGTTTTGCATGCCGCGGCGCAGCTGTTTCTCGGTGGCGAAATACAGCTCGCGCAGCAGGCTCTGTTTCCAGCTGTTCCACAGGGTTTCGTTGGTGGCGCAGATGTCGGCCACCGTCAGGCATACCAGATAGCGCAGGCGGGTTTCGCTCTGCACTTCGCTGCTGAACTGCTGGATCACCGTCGGATCCTGGATATCGCGGCGCTGCGCGGTGACCGACATCAGCAGGTGGCAGCGCACCAGCCAGGCCACCAGCTGGGTTTCACGCGAGTTGAGGCCGTGAAGTTCGGCGAACTCCACCACGTCTTCCGCGCCGAGGATCGAGTGGTCGCCGCCGCGCCCTTTGGCGATATCGTGGAACAACGCCGCCAGCAGCAGCAGTTCCGGGTGCGGCAGGCGCGGATACAGCTCCACGCACAGCGGATGGCGCGGCCGGGTCTGGTCGTCGGCGAAACTCTCCAGCTTCTGCAGCACGCGGATGGTGTGTTCATCGACGGTATAGGCGTGGAACAGGTCGAACTGCATCTGCCCGACGATCTTGCCCCACTGCGGCATATAGGCCCACAGCACGCTGTGACGGTGCATCGGCACCAGCGCGCGCGACACCGCGCCGGGATGGCGCAGGATGGCCATAAACAGATCGCGCGCTTCCGGAATGGTGCACAGCGGCTGTTTCAGGTGGCGGCGCGCGTGACGCAGTTGGCGCACGGTGGTGGAATAAATGCCCTTGATCTCGCGGTTGCGCACCATCAGGTAGAACATGCGCATGATGGCCTGCGGCTCGCGGATAAACAGCGTTTCGTCGCGCAGGTCGATCAGATCGCCGCGCAGCTGGAAATCGTCGTTCAGCGGGCGCGGCTTCTCGGTGGCGTCCAGCGCCAGAATGGCCTCGTCGAACAGCTGCAGCAGCATGTGGTTCAGTTCGCTGACGCGCCGCGTCATGCGGTAGAAGTCTTTCATCATGCGCTCGACCGGCTCGTTGCCTTCGCCTTCATAGCGCAGCAGCTGCGCCACGCTGAGCTGGCGATCGAACAGCAGGCGGTTGTCGTAACGCGGCAGCACCAGGTGCAGCGCGAAGCGGATGCGCCACAGGAAGCTCTGGCACTCGTTCAGCTCGTTGCGCTCGGCCTGGGTGAGGAAACCGAAGCCGACCATTTCGTCCAGCGAAGTGGCGCCGAAGTGGCGCCGCGCCACCCACAGCAGCGTGTGAATATCGCGCAGGCCGCCGGGGCTGCTTTTGATATCCGGCTCCAGGTTATAGCTGGTGCCGTGGTAGCGCTGATGGCGCTCCTGCTGCTCGTTGATCTTGGCGTGGAAAAACTGCGGCGAAGGCCAGAAGCCGTCGCTGAAGATATGTTTTTGCATCTGCAGGAACAGCGCGACGTCGCCGCAGATCATGCGCGATTCGATCAGGTTGGTGGCCACGGTCAGATCCGCCAGCCCTTCCAGCAGGCACTCTTCCAGAGTGCGCACGCTGTGGCCCACTTCCAGCTTGAGATCCCACAGCAGGGTGATGAATTCGCCGACCCGCTGCGACTGCTGTTCCGTCAGCCGGCGCTGGCTGAGCACCAGCACGTCGATGTCCGACAGCGGGTGCAGTTCGCCGCGGCCGTAGCCGCCGACCGCCACCAGCGCGGTTTCCGGGATATCTTCGAAGCCGTAGAACGTCCACAGCCGGCGCAGCAGGCGATCGATAAAGTCGCTGCGCGCCGCCACCAGGCTTTCGGCGCTGGAGCCGGCGTCGAAAGCCGCCGCCAGCCACAGCTGGAACTGCTCCAGCCGCTGTTTCAGCATCGGGCAGGTGAGCTCTTCGTCGCCGTAGGTGCTGGGGGAGGCGGGCGGCATCGGCACGGCCGGGGCCGCCTGTTGAAGGAGATTGTCAGACATAGTGCGCAGCCCATAAAAAAGGCCGGCAAAAGCCGGCCTGGTGATATTCTGCACGCGGCGTGCGCCGCGGTGCTTACATCTCGTGCGTAATGATGTTGGGGATGGTGTCATCCTTGCGCAACGTCATTATCTCGCAGCCGTTATCAGTGACCACAATAGTATGCTCATACTGCGCCGACAAGCTGCGATCTTTGGTTTTTACCGTCCAGCCGTCTTTCATGGTGCGGATGCGGTAGTCGCCGGCGTTGACCATCGGTTCGATGGTGAAGGCCATGCCCGCCTGCAGCACCACGCCGCCGTCGTCGGCATCATAGTGCAGCACCTGCGGCTCTTCGTGGAACACTTCGCCGATGCCGTGGCCGCAGTACTCGCGCACCACGGAGAATTTCTCGGCCTCGACGAATTGCTGGATAGCCTTGCCCAGGGTGCGCAGGCGGATGCCCGGCTTGACCATCTTCAGCGCCAGATACAGGCTTTCCTGAGTGACGCGGCACAGGCGCTCGCCCAGAATGGTCGGTTTGCCGACGATGAACATCTTTGAGGTGTCGCCGTGGAAGCCGTCTTTAATCACGGTCACGTCGATATTGACGATGTCGCCGTCTTTCAGCGTTTTGTCGTCGCTCGGGATGCCGTGGCACACCACTTCGTTCACCGAGATGCACACGGATTTCGGGAAGCCGTGGTAGCCGAGGCAGGCGGAGATGGCCTGCTGCTCGTTGGTGATGTACTCGTGACAGATACGGTCCAGCTCGCCGGTGGTCACGCCAGGTTTGACGTGCGGCTCGATGATTTCCAGCACTTCGGCGGCCAGGCGGCCGGCCACGCGCATTTTTTGGATGTCATCAGGTGTTTTAATTGAGATTGCCATGAAATTCGTCCGCAGGTGTCGTTATCGTCGACAATAAGAAGCAGTGACTTATGGTATCAGCCCGGCCGGGGGCTGCCAAATTTCATTTCCCGATGCCCGGCGCAAAGCAACAAAAGTTGGTGTCGGCGGCGGGTTTATGGTATAAAGCGCGCCGGCGATCCGCGACTTGGTTCTTGTGACCTGGCAGGAATTGGCCGAAAATACTTTAACTGCACTCATTTTGTGTAAATAACACACACGTATCGGCACATCCGCCGGGGTGCCCTGAGGTGACTTGTCGCCGCCAGGGTCGGCGTTATGGGATACGTGGAGGCATAACCCCAATTAATCTATAGAGGTTTAATCATGGCAACTGTTTCCATGCGCGACATGCTCAAGGCTGGTGTTCACTTCGGTCACCAGACCCGTTACTGGAACCCGAAAATGAAGCCTTTCATCTTCGGCGCTCGTAACAAGGTTCACATCATCAACCTGGAGCAGACCGTACCAATGTTCAACGCCGCTCTGGCTGAACTGAGCAAGATCTCTTCCCGTAAAGGCAAGATCCTGTTCGTAGGTACCAAGCGCGCAGCAAGCGAAGCGGTAAAAGACGCTGCTAACAGCTGTGACCAGTTCTTCGTGAACCACCGCTGGTTGGGCGGCATGCTGACTAACTGGAAAACCGTTCGTCAGTCCATCAAGCGTTTGAAAGATCTGGAAATCCAGTCTCAAGACGGCACCCTGGACAAGCTGACCAAGAAAGAAGCGCTGATGCGCACTCGTGAACTGGCCAAGCTGGAAAACTCCCTGGGCGGTATCAAAGATATGGGCGGTCTGCCAGACGCACTGTTCGTTATCGATGCCGATCACGAGCACATCGCGATCAAAGAAGCCAACAACCTGGGTATCCCGGTATTCTCTATCGTTGATACCAACTCCAACCCAGACGGCGTTGACTTCATCATCCCTGGTAACGACGACGCAATCCGTGCAGTAAACCTGTACCTGACTGCCGTTGCTGCCGCTGTGCGTGAAGGTCGTTCTCAAGATCTGGCCGTTCAGGCGGAAGAAGGCTTCGTAGAAGCTGAATAATAAGGCAAGCTCGTCACTGAGCCCTTATTAACCAGGTATTGACATATGTTGGTTAGGGGGGCCTGTTAAGGCCCCCTTTGCTTATCTGAATGAGAACTGTCTCCACGCGAGATAACCGAGGAAAAATAAATGGCTGATATTACCGCTGCCCTGGTAAAAGAACTGCGCGAGCGTACCGGCGCTGGCATGATGGATTGCAAGAAGGCGCTGGTTGAATCCAACGGCGACATCGAACTGGCAATCGAAAACATGCGTAAGTCCGGTGCGATCAAAGCCGCTAAAAAAGCAGGCAACGTAGCTGCTGACGGCGTGATCAAAACCAAGATCGAAGGCAACTACGGCATCATTCTGGAAGTTAACTGCCAGACTGACTTCGTAGCGAAAGACGCCGGCTTCCAGGCGTTCGCCGACAAAGTGCTGGATGCGGCCATGGCCGGCAAAATCACTGACGTTGACGTGCTGAAAGCACAGTTCGAAGAAGAGCGCGTAGCGCTGGTGGCAAAAATCGGCGAAAACATCAACATTCGTCGCGTTGCTTCCCTGGAAGGCGAAGTGCTGGGCAGCTACCTGCACGGCGCGCGTATCGGCGTTCTGGTTGCGGCTAAAGGCGCTGACGAAGAGCTGGTTAAGCAAATCGCAATGCACATTGCGGCAAGCAAGCCAGAGTTCGTGAAGCCGGAAGACGTGTCTGCTGAAGTGGTAGAAAAAGAGTACCAGGTTCAGCTGGACATCGCCATGCAGTCCGGCAAGCCGAAAGAAATCGCAGAGAAAATGGTTGAAGGCCGCATGAAGAAATTCACCGGCGAAGTTTCTCTGACCGGTCAGCCTTTCGTTATGGATCCGAGCAAATCCGTTGCTCAGGTGCTGAAAGAGCACAACGCTGACGTGACCAACTTCATTCGCTTCGAAGTGGGCGAAGGCATCGAGAAAGTCGAGACCGACTTCGCTGCTGAAGTTGCCGCGATGAGCAAACAGTCTTAATGACTGTCGATGGAACCGCCGTCTGGCGGTTCCATACTATCCAGCCAGAATTACACCGGTGGCAGGCCCTGCAGCGTGATGTTCACCTCAGGCGCGTTTCATCGGCTGAAATCCCCAATACTAATACTGCTTCTTAGGACAGAACACCATGGCAACCAATGCAAAACCCGTATATCAGCGTATTCTGCTTAAACTGAGTGGCGAAGCCCTGCAAGGTGCAGAAGGTTTTGGTATCGACGCCAGCGTTTTGGATCGCATGGCTCAGGAAGTGAAAGAGCTGGTCGAACTGGGAATTCAGGTCGGTGTAGTTATTGGCGGCGGGAACCTGTTCCGCGGCGCGGGCCTGGCGCAAGCCGGCATGAACCGCGTAGTGGGCGACCACATGGGAATGCTGGCTACCGTGATGAACGGCCTGGCTATGCGTGATGCACTGCACCGTGCCTATGTGAACGCCCGCCTGATGTCGGCGATCCCGCTGAACGGCGTGTGTGACAATTACAGCTGGGCAGAGGCGATCAGCCTGCTGCGCAACAACCGCGTGGTGATCTTCTCCGCCGGTACCGGCAACCCGTTCTTCACCACCGATTCCGCCGCTTGCCTGCGCGGCATCGAGATCGAAGCGGACGTGGTGCTGAAAGCCACCAAAGTGGATGGCGTATACTCCGCCGATCCGGTGAAAAACCCGGATGCGACGCTGTATGAACAATTAACCTATCAGGACGTGCTGGAGCGCGAGCTGAAAGTGATGGATCTGGCTGCGTTTACGCTGGCCCGCGATCACGGTCTGCCGATCCGCGTGTTCAACATGAACAAGCCTGGCGCGCTGCGCCGCGTGGTGATGGGTGAGAACGAAGGTACGCTGATCAGCAAATAAGGCTGTTCACACCCCTTTTTCGGTGCGCGTGACGCCATGCGCCGCGCGCTCTCCGAGTACGATTACGGGCTATACTTGAGTATCGCCTGCCAAGTAACCAGCTTCCAAGGGTTTGCAACGTGACTAATGAAATCAGAAAAGATGCTGATTCACGCATGGAAAAAAGCGTAGAAGCATTCAAAAACCAAATCAGCAAGATCCGCACCGGCCGCGCTTCTCCAAGCATTCTGGACGGCATCATGGTGGAATACTACGGCGCCGCTACGCCGCTGCGCCAGCTGGCCAACGTGACCGTGGAAGACTCCCGCACGCTGAAAATCAACGTGTTCGACCGCAGCCTGAGCCAGGCCGTTGAGAAAGCGATCATGAGCTCCGATCTGGGCCTCAACCCGTCTTCCGCCGGTTCTGACATTCGCGTTCCGCTGCCTCCGCTGACCGAAGAACGTCGTAAGGATCTGATCAAGATCGTGCGTGGCGAAGCCGAGCAGGGCCGCGTAGCGGTGCGTAACGTGCGTCGCGACGCCAACGACAAGGTCAAGGCGCTGCTGAAAGACAAAGAGATCAGCGAAGACGAAGAACGTCGTTCACAAGACGAGATTCAGAAAATGACCGACGCTTACATCAAGCTGGTCGACGCCGCGCTGGCGGAGAAAGAAAAAGAGCTGATGGATTTCTAATCAGTATCGCGCAGAAAAAAAGCGTCGCCTGGGCGGCGCTTTGTTTTTTGTGGCGCAGATCCCGTTTCATCGTACTGAAAGATCATGGACAAGCGGTGTCCAAGGTTCCACACTGGAACACCTCCGATCTCATCAGACAGTTATTCAGAGTGAACTCATGAAGCAACTGACCATTCTTGGCTCGACCGGCTCGGTAGGGACCAGCACCCTGGCCGTGGTCAGGGCAAATCCCGACCTTTTTGCGATCAAAGCGCTGGTGGCCGGCCGCAACGTCGCGGTCATGGCGCAGCAATGCATGGAATTTGGGCCCGCCTTCGCCGCGATGGCGGATGAAAGCGCCGCGCGCGAGCTGCGCGCCATTCTGGCGGAAAACGGCGTCGCTACCGAGGTATTGGCCGGGGAGCAAGCGGCCTGCGAACTGGCGGCGTTGGACGACGTCGATCAAGTGACGGCGGCCATCGTCGGCGCCGCGGGGCTGTTGCCGACGCTGGCGGCGATCCGCGCAGGCAAGCAGGTGCTGCTGGCCAACAAAGAGTCGCTGGTCACCTGCGGCCGTCTGTTTATGGATGCGGTGCGCCAAAGCCAGGCGCAGTTGCTGCCGCTCGACAGCGAGCACAACGCGATTTTTCAGAGTTTGCCTGAGAGCATTCAGCGTCAGTTGGGATACTCTTCCCTGGACAGTCATGGTGTTTCGCGCATCGTGCTTACCGGCTCCGGCGGCCCGTTCCGCACCACGCCGCTGGAGCAGTTCGCCGCGATGACACCGGATCAAGCCTGCGCCCACCCGAACTGGTCGATGGGGCGCAAGATCTCGGTGGATTCCGCCACCATGATGAACAAAGGTCTGGAATACATTGAGGCCCGCTGGCTGTTTAACGCCTCGGCCGAGCAAATGGAAGTGATCCTGCATCCGCAGTCGGTGATTCACTCGATGGTGCGCTATGCCGACGGCAGCGTGCTGGCGCAGCTGGGTACGCCGGATATGCGCACGCCGATCGCCCACGCGATGGCGTATCCGCAGCGCGTGAACTCCGGCGTGGAGGCGCTGGACTTCTGTCGCATCGGTTCGTTGACCTTCGCCGAACCGGAGCGCGAGCGTTATCCTTGCCTGTATTTGGCGATTGAAGCGTTCGATGCCGGCCAGGCGGCGACCACTGCGCTGAACGCGGCCAACGAAATTGCCGTGGCGGCATTTTTGCAGCAGCAGATTCGCTTCACCGACATTGCGGCGGTCAACCGCCAGGTGGTGGAGCGCCTCGCGCTGCAGGAACCGACCAGCATCGAAGCGGTCTTAGACATTGACCGCCAGGCGCGCGCCGCCGCCGAGGAGCGCGTTCGCGCGTTGCGCGGTTGAGGACGGCGATTATCCGATTTTGCTCGTAATTCACGCGTGCCGCAGCGGGGCCGTTTGTTCATGCCCCGCTGAGGTGGTATAGTCTGCGCCACCTGTCAGCGGTTATACCGTTGAATTATGGCCTGATTGGCGCCTTGTGCGCCAATGGCGGCCCGGCTGCGCCGGGCATCGCGAGGGCTGGCTGAAAGCCGTGTCGGGCACACGGCTTTTTTTGCGCGTAAGGGCCTGATGTTCCGGAAAGGCAGTTATATTTCTATTGAGGAAATAAGTACGAGTTATGTCGTCCGCAAACCAACAAGAGGCTAATCCATCTTCCCCGGGGCCGCGCCATGTCGCCATTATCATGGACGGTAACGGACGCTGGGCCAAACGTCAGGGCAAGTTACGTGTCTTCGGTCATAAAGCAGGGGTGAAATCGGTTCGCCGCGCGGTCAGTTTTGCCGCCAGCCACCATTTAGATGCGCTCACGCTTTATGCCTTCAGCAGCGAAAACTGGAACCGTCCGGTGCAGGAAGTCTCCGCCCTGATGGAGCTTTTTGTCCGTGCTCTGGATAGTGAAGTAAAAAGCCTGCATAAACATAACGTCAGGCTGCGAGTGATCGGCGATATCAGCCGCTTCAGCGCGCGTTTGCAGGAGCGGATCCGCCGCTCTGAAGCACTGACGGAAAATAACGATGGCCTGACGCTCAATATCGCTGCCAACTACGGTGGCCGTTGGGATATCATTCAGGGAGTAAAGGAACTGGCCGAACGGGTACGGGTGGGGGAGTTGCACCCGGATCAGATCAGCGAGGAATTATTGAACGAGCGGGTTTGCATGAGCGACCTGGCGCCGGTGGATCTGGTTATCCGCACCGGTGGCGAGCATCGCATCAGTAACTTCCTGCTGTGGCAAATCGCCTATGCTGAACTTTACTTTACTGATGTGCTCTGGCCTGATTTCGATGAACTTGTCTTTGAAGGTGCGCTGAATGCATTTGCACAACGTGAGCGCCGCTTCGGGGGAACAACACCTATCGGCGCCGATGCGTCCTAGGGAGAACTTTTGCTGAAGTATCGCCTCATAACTGCTCTGATTTTAATCCCGATCGTTATCGCGGCGCTGTTCCTGTTGCCGCCGCTGGCCTTTGCTCTGGTAACGCTCGTCGTGTGCATGTTAGCAGCCTGGGAGTGGGGCCAACTGGCCGGTTTTACCTCCCGTTCGCAGCGCATCTGGCTGGCGATACTGTGCGGTTTTCTGCTGGCGCTGATGATGCTCAGCGTTCCCGCTTACCATCAATCCGTGCCGCAGATAAGCGGCTCGCTGTGGCTGTCGCTGGCCTGGTGGCTGGCGGCGCTGCTGCTGGTGCTGTTCTACCCCGGCTCGGCCGCCATCTGGCGCAACTCGCGCCCGCTGCGCCTGCTGTTCGGCCTGCTGACCATCGTGCCGTTCTTCTGGGGCATGCTGGCGCTGCGCCAGTTCGGCTACGAGCAAAACCCGTTTACCGGCGCCTGGTGGCTGCTGTACGTGATGCTGCTGGTGTGGGGCGCGGATTCCGGCGCCTATATGTTCGGCAAGCTGTTCGGCAAGCATAAGCTGGCGCCGAAGGTCTCTCCGGGTAAAACCTGGGAAGGGCTGATTGGCGGGCTGCTGACGTCGGCGGTCATTTCCTGGCTGTTCGGCCGCTACGCGCCGCTGAACGTGGTGCCGACCACGCTGTTGGCCTGTTCGGTGATCGCCGCGCTGGCTTCGGTGCTGGGCGATTTGACCGAAAGCATGTTCAAACGCGAAGCGGGCATCAAGGACAGCGGTCACTTGATCCCCGGTCACGGCGGCATACTGGATCGTATCGACAGCCTGACCGCGGCGGTGCCGGTGTTTGCCTGCCTGATGCTGTTGGTGTTTTAATCCGTCGATGACGGAAAGTGAGGGATGATGGTCAGCGTGCTTTGGAACCTGGTGGCGTTTCTGATTGCGCTCGGTATTTTGATCACCGTGCACGAGTTCGGACACTTTTGGGTTGCCCGCCGTTGCGGCGTGCGCGTTGAACGCTTCTCCATCGGCTTCGGCCGGGCGCTGTGGCGCCGCACCGATCGCCAGGGCACCGAGTACGTCATCGCCTTGATTCCGCTCGGCGGCTACGTGAAGATGCTGGACGAGCGCGTGGAGTCGGTGGCGCCGGAAATGCGCCATCAGGCCTTCAACAACAAAACCGTCTGGCAGCGCGCGGCCATCATCAGCGCCGGCCCCATCGCCAACTTCCTGTTTGCTATCCTTGCCTATTGGCTGGTGTTCATCATCGGCGTGCCGAGTTTCCGTCCGGTGATCGGCGAAATCGCGCCGCAATCCATCGCCGCCAAGGCTGAAATTTCGTCTGGCATGGAACTAAAGTCGGTTGACGGCATCGAAACGCCTGATTGGGAATCAGTTCGTCTGGCGCTGGTGGCGAAGATTGGCGATGCGCAAACCGAAGTCGGCGTCGCGCCGTTCGGCTCTTCGCAGGTGGTGACCAAAACCCTGGATTTGCGCCAGTGGAACTTTGAACCGGACAAGCAGGATCCCGTTGTCGCGTTGGGCATTATGCCGCGCGGCCCGCAGATAGAATCCGTGTTGGCGGAAGTGCAGCCTAACTCGGCGGCGCAAAAGGCGGGTTTACAAGCGGGGGACAGGATCGTTAAAGTCGATGGTCAGCCGTTGGGTCGTTGGCAGACGCTGGTGAAGCGTATCCACGATGGCCCGGGGCAACCGCTGGCTTTGGAGATTGAAAGAAACGGCGCCCCCTTGTCTTTGACGCTGATACCGGATACAAAGCCGGTGGGAAAAGACAAATCGGTGGGGTTTGCAGGCATCATTCCAAAGGTGCTGCCGCTGCCGGACGAGTATAAAACGATTCGCCAGTATGGACCGTTCCCGGCGCTGTATCAGGCCGGCGACAAGACCTGGCAGCTGATGCGGCTGACGGTCAACATGCTGGGCAAATTAATAACCGGTGATGTAAAGCTGAACAACCTGAGTGGCCCGATCTCGATTGCACAGGGAGCAGGGGCGTCAGCCGGAGTCGGGTTCGTGTATTATCTGATGTTCCTGGCGTTGATTAGCGTCAACCTGGGTATCATCAACCTGTTCCCATTACCGGTGTTAGATGGTGGGCATCTCCTCTTCCTGGCGATAGAAAAGCTGAAGGGTGGGCCGGTTTCCGAGCGAGTACAGGACTACAGCTACCGCATAGGTTCGATCGTGCTGGTGTTGTTGATGGGTCTTGCACTTTTCAATGATTTTTCCCGCCTCTAGGGGCGGGGATAGGTTAGGAAGAACGCATAACAACGATGGCGATGAAAAAGTTGCTCATAGCGTCGCTGCTGTTTGGCAGCGCCACCGTATACGGTGCAGACGGGTTCGTAGTGAAAGATATTCATTTCGAAGGCCTGCAGCGAGTCGCCGTCGGTGCGGCGTTACTCAACATGCCGGTTCGCGTCGGCGATACCGTCACTGACGATGACATCAGTAATACCATCCGTGCCTTGTTTGCCACCGGCAACTTCGAGGACGTGCGCGTACTGCGCGATGGTAATACCTTGATCGTGCAGGTGAAGGAACGTCCTACCATCGCCAGCATCACTTTCTCCGGCAACAAGTCGGTGAAGGATGACATGCTCAAGCAGAACCTGGAAGCCTCCGGCGTCCGGGTGGGCGAGGCGCTCGACCGCACCACGATCTCCAGCATTGAAAAAGGGCTGGAAGACTTCTACTACAGCGTCGGTAAATACAGCGCCTCGGTGAAAGCCGTAGTCACGCCGCTGCCGCGCAACCGTGTCGACCTGAAACTGGTGTTCACGGAAGGGGTCTCCGCCAAGATTCAACAAATCAACATCGTCGGCAACCATGCCTTCACCAACGACGAACTGATCTCGCGCTTCCAGCTGCGTGACGAAGTGCCGTGGTGGAACCTGGTCGGCGATCGCAAATACCAGAAGCAGAAACTGGCGGGCGATCTCGAAACCCTGCGCAGCTTCTATCTGGATCGCGGCTATGCCCGCTTCAACATCGATTCTACCCAGGTGAGCCTGACGCCGGATAAAAAAGGCATCTACATCACCATCAACATCACCGAAGGCGATCAGTACAAGCTTTCCGATGTTGTCGTGAACGGCAACCTGGCCGGCCACTCGGCGGAAGTCGCTCAGATCACCAAAATCGAACCGGGCGAGCTGTACAACGGCAGCAAGGTGACCAAAATGGAAGACAACATCAAAACGATGTTGGGCCGTTATGGTTACGCCTACCCGCGCGTCGGCACTCAGCCTGAGATCAACGACGCGGATAAAACCGTCAAACTGCACGTCAACGTCGACGCGGGCAACCGCTTCTACGTGCGTCGCATCAAGTTCGAAGGCAACGATACCAGCAAGGATTCCGTACTGCGTCGCGAAATGCGACAGATGGAAGGCGCCTGGCTCGGCAACGAGCAGGTCGAGCAGGGCAAGGAGCGTCTGAACCGTCTGGGCTACTTCGAAACGGTTGACGTGGAAACCCAGCGCGTGCCGGGCACCGCCGATCAGGTCGACGTCACCTACAAGGTGAAAGAGCGCAACACCGGTACCTTCAACTTCGGTGTCGGTTACGGCACCGAGAGCGGCGTCAGCTTCCAGGCGGGCGTGCAGCAGGATAACTGGTTGGGTACCGGCTACTCGGTCGGCATCAGCGGCACCAAGAACGACTACCAGACCTATACCGAACTGTCAGTCACCAACCCGTACTTCACCGTTGACGGTGTGAGCCTGGGCGGCCGCATCTTCTACAACGACTTTAAGGCGGATGACGCGGATCTGTCGGACTATACCAACAAGAGTTACGGTATCGACGGCACGCTGGGCTTCCCGATCAACGAAAACAACTCGTTGCGTACCGGCCTGGGCTACGTCCACAACGGCCTGTCGAACATGCAGCCGCAGATCGCCATGTGGCGTTACCTCGACTCGATGGGCGTGGATGCGAACAAGACCGACCGCGCCAGCTACTCGACGGACGACTTTACGCTGAACCTGGGTTGGACCTACAACAACCTGGACCGCGGCTACTTCCCGACGTCGGGTAACCGCACCACGTTGAACGGCAAGGTCACCATTCCGGGCTCGGACAACGAATACTACAAGGTGACGCTGGACAGCGTACAGTACGTGCCGATCAACGACGATCGCACCTGGGTGCTGTTGGGCCGTGGCCGTCTGGGTTACGCGGATGGCTTGGGCGGCAAGGAAATGCCATTCTACGAGAACTTCTACGCCGGTGGTTCGAGCACCGTGCGTGGCTTCCAGTCCAACACCATTGGTCCGAAGGCGGTGTACTACAATTCCAACTCGTACCAGTGTCAGTTCAACGCCGGCAGCACGACCACGCGTCAGAACATCTGTAGCTCGGATGACGCGGTGGGCGGTAACGCCATGGCGGTCGCCAGCCTGGAGCTGATCACCCCGACGCCGTTCATCAGCGAGAAATACGCCAACTCGGTGCGGACGTCGCTGTTCATCGATGCCGGTACCGTGTGGGATACCAAGTGGAAGAATACCAACGAAACGCTGATGTACGGCGTGCCGGACTACAGCAAGGCCAGCAATATTCGTTCTTCCGCCGGTATCGCGCTGCAGTGGATGTCGCCGCTGGGGCCATTGGTGTTCTCTTACGCCAACCCGATCAAGAAATACGAAGGCGACAAGTCCGAACAGTTCCAGTTTAACATCGGTAAGACCTGGTAACGGGTCTCGCCTCTGGGCATAAAAGTTATTAAGAATCGCGATGGCCAGGCGCCCGCCGGCAGAGGGAGATGATTCTCATTGTTTGGTGGGATAAGTCTGGCAAATTGTGTACTTCAGTGTCATATGACACAAATGGGTGATGGTAAGGAGTTTATAGTGAAAAAGTGGTTGTGTGCCGCAGGCCTCGGTTTAGCAATGGCTGCTTCAGCTGGCGTTCAGGCAGCAGATAAGATCGCTGTCGTTAACGTCTCCAGCATTTTCCAACAGCTGCCGGCCCGCGAAGCGGTCGCTAAACAGCTGGAAAACGAGTTTAAAGGCCGTGCAAGCGAACTCCAGAACATGGAACGTAGCCTGCAGACCAAAATGCAACGTCTGCAGCGTGACGGCGCTACCATGAAAGCCAGCGATCGCAGCAAGTTGGAAAAAGACGTGATGGCGCAGCGCGAGCAGTTCTCTCAGAAAGCCCAGGCTTTCGAGCAGGACAACCGTCGTCGCCAGATGGAAGAGCGTAACAAGATCCTGAGCCGCATTCAGGACGCGGTGAAATCTGTCGCCAGCAAAGGCGGTTATGACGTGGTGATCGACGCCAACGCCGTTGCCTATGCAGACTCTTCCAAAGATATCACTGCTGACGTGCTGAAACAGGTTAAATAACACATGCTTTCAATTCGACTGGCTGATTTAGCGCAGCAGTTGGATGCACAATTGCACGGTGATGGCGATCTCGTCATCACCGGCATTGCTTCTATGCATTCGGCACAGCCTGGCCAAATCACGTTTTTGTCAAACAGCCGCTATCAAGAGCAGCTGTCTTCCTGCCAGGCAAGCGCCGTGGTGCTTACCGAAGCGGATTTACCACACTGCCGTACTGCGGCGCTGGTGGTTAAAAACCCTTACTTGACCTACGCGCGCATGGCGCAGCTGATGGACACCACGCCGGCGCCGGCGCAGGATATTGCGCCAAGCGCGGTTGTCTCGCCTGAAGCGCAACTGGGGCAGAACGTCGCCATTGGGGCGAACGCGGTGATTGAGTCGGGTGCGGTGCTTGGCGATAACGTGGTTATCGGCCCGGGCTGCTTCATCGGCAAACACGCGCGCATCGGCGCGGGAACGCGTCTGTGGGCGAACGTCACGATTTATCATGCGGTTGAAATCGGCCAGTGCTGCCTGATCCAGTCCGGCACCGTGATCGGCGCGGACGGTTTCGGCTATGCGAACGAGCGCGGCGAGTGGATCAAAATCCCTCAGTTGGGCACGGTGATTATCGGCGATCGCGTCGAAATCGGCGCCTGCACCACCATCGACCGCGGCGCTTTGGATAACACCCAAATCGGGAATGGTGTTATCATCGACAACCAATGCCAGATTGCACATAACGTCGTGATTGGCGACAATACCGCCGTCGCCGGCGGTGTGATCATGGCCGGCAGCCTGAAAATCGGCCGCTACTGCCAGATCGGCGGTGCCAGCGTGATCAACGGTCACATGGAAATTGCCGACAAGGTTGTTGTTACCGGAATGGGAATGGTTATGCGACCAATCACCGAACCTGGGGTATACTCTTCGGGCATTCCGTTGCAGCCTAACAAGGTTTGGCGTAAAACCGCTGCGTTGGTGATGAATATCGATGAGATCAGCAAACGCTTGAAAGCTGTCGAACGTAAAGTCGGAAAAGACTAATCATTGCCGCCCGCCTTCGCGGGTACAAAACGAAACGCGTTGGTCGTGAGACCAAAAGCGCAAAGAGATGTTAATTTGCGGCCTGCATGATGATCTCCTTTTGGGGTCAGCGCAGGCCGTGTTGTTGATGCCATCAGTTTTTAGAGACAGGAAGAGTATTTTGACTACTGACACTCATACTCTGGATATTGCAGAAATTTTGGATCTGCTTCCTCACCGTTACCCGTTCTTGCTGGTCGACCGCGTCCTCGAGTTTGAAGAGCACAAATATCTGCGTGCGGTGAAGAACGTATCGGTGAACGAACCGTTTTTCCAGGGCCACTTCCCTGGCAAACCGATTTTCCCAGGCGTATTGATTCTGGAAGCCATGGCGCAGGCCACCGGTATCCTGGCGTTTAAAAGCGTCGGCAAACTGGAGCCGGGCGAGCTGTATTACTTCGCCGGTATCGACGAAGCACGCTTCAAACGCCCTGTGGTGCCAGGCGATCAGATGGTCATGGAAGTCACCTTCGAGAAAACTCGCCGCGGCCTGACTCGCTTCAAAGGCGTGGCGACCGTTGACGGTAAAATTGTCTGCGAAGCAACCATGATGTGTGCCCGCAGCCGGGAGGCTTAATCCGTGATTGACCAAACCGCCTTTATCCATCCTAGCGCGATAGTCGAAGAAGGCGCCGTGATCGGCGCCAACGTGCATATCGGCCCTTTCTGCTACGTCGGCTCCCAGGTGGAAATCGGCGCCGGCACGGTGCTGAAATCCCACGTGGTGGTGAACGGCATTACCAAGATTGGCTGCGATAACCAGATTTATCAGTTCGCTTCCATCGGTGAAGTGAACCAGGATCTGAAATACGCGGGCGAACCGACGCGCGTTGAAGTGGGCGATCGCAACCGCATCCGCGAAAGCGTGACCATTCACCGCGGCACCGCGCAGGGCACCGGCCTGACCAAAGTGGGCAATGACAACCTGCTGATGGTCAACGTGCACGTCGCCCACGACTGCGTGGTCGGCAACGCTTGCGTGCTGGCCAACAACGCCACGCTGGCGGGGCATGTGGAAATCGACGATCACGCCATCATCGGCGGCATGACGGCGATCCACCAGTTCTGCATTATCGGCGCGCATGTGATGGTAGGCGGTTGTTCCGGCGTCGCTCAGGACGTGCCTCCATTCGTCATCGCTCAGGGTAACCACGCGACGCCGTTCGGCGTCAACGCGGTCGGCCTGAAGCGTCGCGGTTTTGACAAGGATGAAATGCAGGCGATCCGCAACGCCTACAAGATCCTGTATCGCAGCGAGAAAACGCTGGATGAAGCGAAAGCGGAAATCGAAGCCCTGGCCAAAGAACAGCCGGTGGTGCAGCAGTACCTCGATTTCTTTACCCGTTCCACCCGCGGTATCATTCGCTGAGTTATGTCGAATCGTCCATTGACTATCGGATTGGTCGCCGGAGAAACCTCCGGTGACATTCTCGGCGCCGGTTTGATCCGCGCGCTCAAGGCGCAGATCCCCGACGCGCGTTTTGTTGGCGTCGCCGGCCCGCTGATGCAGGCCGAAGGCTGTGAAGCCTGGTACGAAATGGAAGAGCTGGCGGTCATGGGCGTGGTGGAAGTGCTCGAGCGTTTGCCACGCCTGTTGAAGATCCGCAAGGATCTTACCCGCCGCTTCGGCGAGCTGCGGCCGGACGTGTTTGTCGGCATCGACGCGCCGGACTTCAACATCACGCTGGAAGGCCGCCTCAAGCAGCGCGGTATCCGCACTATTCACTACGTCAGCCCTTCCGTGTGGGCCTGGCGGCAAAAGCGCGTTTTCAAAATTGGCAAAGCCACCGATCTGGTGCTGGCCTTTCTCCCTTTCGAAAAAGCGTTTTACGATCGTTTCAACGTGCCCTGCCGGTTTATCGGCCACACCATGGCGGACGCCATGCCGTTGCAGCCCGATCGGCTGGCGGCGCGCGCTCAGCTTGGCATCGATCCGCAGGCGCGCTGTCTGGCGTTGCTGCCGGGCAGCCGCGGCGCCGAAGTCGAGATGCTGAGCGCCGACTTCCTCAAGACCGCGCAGCTGCTGCGCACCCGTTATCCCGAGCTGGAAGTGGTGGTGCCGCTGGTCAACGCCAAACGGCGCGAGCAGTTTGAGCGCATCAAGGCGGAAGTGGCGCCGGATCTGACCGTACACCTGCTGAACGGTCAGGGGCGCGAGGCGATGATCGCCAGCGACGCGGCGCTGCTGGCATCCGGCACGGCGGCGCTGGAGTGCATGCTGGCCAAGTGCCCGATGGTGGTGGGCTATCGCATGAAGCCGTTCACTTTCTGGCTGGCGCAGAAGCTGGTGAAAACGCCTTACGTTTCGCTGCCGAATCTGCTGGCGGGGCGGGAGATCGTTATCGAGCTGCTGCAGCATGACTGCGTGCCGGACAAACTGGCCGCCGCCGTGATGCCGCTGCTGGAAGAGAGCCCGCAAACCGAAGCGCTGAAACAGACTTTCCTTACCTTGCACCAAAGCATCCGTTGCGGTGCGGACGAACAGGCCGCTCAGGCTGTGTTGGAGCTGGCGAAAGCATGATTGAACCCTTTATCTATCCCGCTGCCACGTTGATTGCCGGCGTGGACGAAGTGGGCCGCGGGCCGTTGGTCGGCGCGGTGGTCACCGCCGCCGTGATCCTCGATCCGGCGCAGCCGATCGTCGGGCTGGCGGATTCCAAGAAACTCAGTGAAAAACGCCGCCTGGCGCTGTATGACGAAATCGTCGCCAAGGCGCTCTCCTGGAGCCTGGGGCGCGCCGAGCCGGCGGAAATCGACCAGCTGAACATATTGCACGCCACCATGCTGGCGATGCAGCGGGCGGTGGCCGGGTTGCATATCGCGCCGGACATGGTTTTAATCGACGGTAACCGTTGCCCGAACCTGCCGATGCGTTCGCAGGCGGTGGTGAAGGGCGACAGCCGCGTGGCGGAGATCAGCGCGGCGTCCATTCTGGCGAAGGTCACGCGCGATCGTGAAATGGCCGCGCTGGACAGCGAGTTCCCGGACTACGGTTTCGCGCAGCATAAGGGTTACCCGACCGCCTTCCACCTGGAGCGGCTGGCCGCGCTGGGCGCCACCGAGCATCACCGCCGCAGCTTCGCGCCGGTGAAAAGGGCGCTGGCGCTGTAGCCTGCGGGCCTGGTTGACCAGGCCCGACGATAGCATTAACCCGGGTTCAGCCTGCTGAGCCCCTTCAATCAGGTATCTGGAGATGGCCGAACCTCGTTTTATTCACCTGCGCGTCCACAGTGACTATTCCATGATTGATGGATTGGCCAAGACGGCGCCGCTGGTGAAAAGAGCCGCCGCGTTAGCCATGCCTGCTCTGGCAATCACCGATTTCACCAACCTGTGCGGATTGGTGAAGTTCTACGGCAGCGCGCACGGCGCCGGGATCAAACCGATCATCGGCGCGGATTTCCATGTGCAAAGCGAAGAGCTGGGCGACGAGCTGGCTCAGCTGACGGTGCTGGCCAGCAACAACGAAGGCTACCAGAACCTGACGCTGCTGATTTCCCGCGCCTATCAGCGCGGCTACGGCGCCGCCGGCCCGATCATCGATCGCGACTGGCTGATTGAACATCGCGAAGGGCTGATTCTGCTCTCCGGCGCGCGTCAGGGCGACGTCGGCAAGTTTCTGCTGCGCGGCAACCAGGCGCAGGTGGATCAGTGTCTGGACTTCTACCAGCAGCACTTCCCGGACTGTTACTACCTGGAACTGATTCGCACCGGCCGCCCGGACGAAGAGAACTACCTGCATGCGGCGGTGGCGCTGGCCACCGAGCGCAGTTTGCCGGTGGTGGCCACCAACGACGTGCGCTTCCTGGTGGAAGATGACTTCGACGCCCATGAAATTCGCGTCGCCATCCACGACGGCTTTACGCTGGACGATCCCAAGCGGCCGCGCAACTACAGCCCGCAGCAATACATGCGCAGCGAAGACGAGATGTGCGAGCTGTTCGCCGACATTCCGGAAGCGCTGCTGAACAGCGTCGAAATCGCCAAGCGCTGCAACGTCACCATTCGCCTCGGCGAATACTTCCTGCCGCAGTTCCCGACCGGCGACATGAGCACCGAGGACTTCCTGGTACTCAAATCGAAAGAGGGGCTGGAAGAGCGTCTCGAGTTCCTGTTCCCCGATCCTGAAGTGCGCGCGCAGCGCCGCCCGGAATACGACGAGCGTCTGGACGTCGAGCTGAAGGTGATCAACCAGATGGGGTTCCCCGGCTACTTCCTGATCGTGATGGAGTTTATCCAGTGGTCGAAGGACAACAACGTGCCGGTGGGCCCGGGGCGCGGTTCTGGCGCCGGTTCACTGGTGGCCTATGCGTTGAAAATCACCGACCTCGATCCGCTGGAGTTCGACCTGCTGTTCGAACGTTTCCTGAACCCGGAACGTGTCTCAATGCCCGACTTCGACGTCGACTTCTGCATGGAGAAGCGCGACCAGGTAATTGAGCACGTGGCGGAGATGTACGGCCGCGAAGCGGTATCGCAGATCATCACCTTCGGCACCATGGCGGCGAAAGCGGTTATCCGCGACGTGGGCCGCGTGCTGGGGCACCCGTACGGCTTCGTCGATCGCATCTCCAAGCTGGTGCCGCCGGATCCGGGCATGACGCTGGAAAAAGCCTTCGCTGCCGAACCGCAGCTGCCGGAAATTTACGAGGCAGACGAAGAGGTCAAGGCGCTGATCGACATGGCGCGCAAGCTGGAAGGGGTGACGCGTAACGCCGGTAAACACGCCGGGGGCGTGGTGATAGCGCCGACCAAAATCACCGACTTCGCGCCGCTGTACTGCGACGCCGAAGGGCAGCACCCGGTGACCCAGTTCGATAAGAACGACGTGGAATACGCCGGGCTGGTGAAGTTCGACTTCCTCGGTCTGCGCACCCTGACCATCATCGACTGGGCGCTGGAGATGATCAACGCCCGGCGCGCCAAGACCGGGCTGGAGCCGATCGACATCGCCGCCATTCCGCTCGACGACAAGAAAAGCTTCGACATGCTGCAGCGCTCGGAAACCACGGCGGTGTTCCAGCTTGAATCGCGCGGCATGAAAGACCTGATCAAACGTCTGAAGCCCGACTGCTTCGAAGACATGATCGCACTGGTGGCGCTGTTCCGTCCGGGGCCGCTGCAGTCGGGGATGGTGGATAACTTCATCGACCGCAAGCACGGCCGCGAAGAGATCTCCTACCCGGACATCCAGTGGCAGCACGAGTCGCTCAAGCCGGTGCTGGAACCCACCTATGGCATCATCCTGTATCAGGAACAGGTGATGCAGATTGCCCAGGTGCTGGCGGGCTATACGCTGGGCGGCGCGGACATGCTGCGCCGTGCGATGGGTAAAAAGAACCCGGTCGAGATGGCCAAGCAGCGCGGCGGCTTTGAAGATGGCGCCAAAGCGCGCGGCATCGACGGCGAACTGTCGGTGAAAATCTTCGACCTGGTGGAGAAATTCGCCGGATACGGCTTCAACAAATCGCACTCCGCCGCCTATGCGCTGGTGTCGTATCAGACGCTGTGGCTGAAAGCGCACTACCCGGCCGAGTTTATGGCGGCGGTGATGACCGCCGATATGGACAACACCGATAAGGTGGTGGGGCTGGTGGACGAATGCTGGCGCATGGGGCTGAAGATCCTGCCGCCGGACATCAACAGCGGCCTGTATCACTTCCACGTCAACGACGACGGCGAGATCGTTTACGGCATCGGCGCCATCAAGGGCGTGGGGGAAGGGCCGATCGAAGCCATCATCGAGGCGCGCAACAGCGGCGAGCAGGGTTACTTCAAAGACCTGTTCGATCTCTGCGCGCGCTCAGACATCAAGAAACTGAACCGCCGCATTCTGGAAAAACTGATCATGTCCGGCGCGTTCGATCGCCTCGGGCCGCACCGCGCCGCGCTGATGAATTCGCTCGGCGACGCGTTGAAAGCGGCGGATCAGCATGCGAAAGCCGAAGCGATCGGCCAGGTGGATATGTTTGGCGTGCTGGCGGAAGCGCCGGAGCAGGTGGAGCAATCCTACGCCAATATCGCGCCCTGGCCGGAGCAGGTGGTGCTGGACGGTGAACGGGAGACGCTGGGGCTGTACCTGACCGGCCACCCGATCACCCAGTACCTGAAGGAGATCGAACGTTACGCCGGTGGCCAGCGTTTGAAAGACATGCACCCGACGGATCGGGGCAAAATGACCACCGCCGTCGGGCTGGTGGTCGCCGCGCGGGTGATGGTGACCAAGCGCGGCAACCGCATCGGCATCTGTACATTGGATGACCGTTCGGGCCGCCTGGAAGTGATGTTATTCACCGAAGCGTTAGAAAAATACCAGCATTTGTTGGAAAAAGACCGTATCCTTATCGCCAGTGGACAGGTCAGCTTTGATGACTTTAGCGGCGGGCTTAAAATGATGGCCCGCGAGGTAATGGACATCAGTGAAGCCCGGGAAAAATACGCTCGCGGGCTTGCTATCTCGCTGACTGACAGGCAAATTGATGACCAGCTTTTGAACCGTCTCCGTCAGTCGTTGGAACCCCATCGCTCGGGGACGATTCCAGTGCATCTCTACTATCAACGGGAAGATGCGCGAGCCAAGCTGCGTTTTGGCGCAACCTGGCGCGTGACGCCCACCGACCGCTTGTTGATCGACTTGCGGACGTTGGTAGGCAATGAGCAGGTGGACTTGGAATTTGACTAAAATAGGAATGCTATGAGTCTGAATTTTCTTGATTTTGAACAGCCGATTGCAGAGCTGGAAGCGAAAATTGACTCGCTGACTGCAGTCAGCCGTCAAGACGAAAAATTAGATATTAATCTGGACGAAGAGGTTCAGCGCCTGCGTGAAAAGAGCGTTGAGCTGACGCGCAAGATTTTTGCCGATCTTGGGGCCTGGCAGATTGCCCAATTGGCACGCCACCCGCGCCGTCCTTATACCCTGGATTATATCAAACACATCTTTACCGACTTCGAAGAGTTGGCGGGCGATCGCGCTTACGCCGACGACAAAGCGATCGTCGGCGGTATTGCGCGCCTGGATGGCCGCCCGGTGATGATCATCGGGCACCAGAAAGGCCGTGAAACCAAAGAGAAGATCCGCCGCAACTTCGGCATGCCGGCGCCGGAAGGCTACCGCAAGGCGCTGCGCCTGATGGAAATGGCCGCGCGCTTCAAGATGCCGATCATCACCTTTATCGATACCCCGGGCGCTTATCCGGGCGTGGGCGCGGAAGAGCGCGGCCAGTCCGAAGCCATCGCGCGCAACCTGCGTGAGATGTCGCGCCTGAACGTGCCGGTCATCTGCACCGTCATCGGCGAAGGCGGCTCCGGCGGCGCGCTGGCGATCGGCGTGGGCGATAAGGTGAACATGCTGCAGTACAGCACCTACTCGGTGATTTCGCCGGAAGGCTGTGCCTCCATCCTGTGGAAGAGCGCCGATAAGGCGCCGCTGGCCGCAGAAGCGATGGGCATCACCGCGCCGCGCCTGAAAGAGCTGAAGCTGATCGACTCGGTGATCCCGGAGCCGCTGGGTTCCGCGCACCGCGACGTGCCGGCAATGGCCGCCGCGCTGAAAGCGCAGCTGCTGGCCGATCTGAAAGATCTGGACGGCCTGAACGACGAAGAGTTGCTCAACCGCCGCTATCAGCGTCTGATGAATTACGGCTACTGCTGAGTTCTGTGCTTCGCTGCAAGAAACCGCCTCCGGGCGGTTTTTTTTTGGCTACACACCACCGGATTTTCGTGGTGTTATAGAGACTTGGCCGTTAACTGACAGGAGCTGCCGATGAATATCATCGCCATCATGGGCCCGACGGGCGTCTACTACAAAGATGAGCCGATCCGCGAGCTCCACGCGGCGCTGGCCGCCATGGGATTCCAGCTGGTGTACCCCAAAAACAGCGGTGACCTGCTGAAGCTGATCGAAGCCAATGCCCGCATTTGCGGGGTGATCTTCGACTGGGACGACTACAGCCTGGAACTGTGCAGCGAGATCAACGAGCTGAACGAATACCTGCCGCTGTATGCCTTTATCAATACCCATTCCACCTTCGACGTCAGCCTGCATGAAATGCGCATGGTGCTCTATTTCTTCGAGTATGGCCTGAATGCGGCGGACGATATCGCGCAGCGCATCCAGCAGTACACCGCGGAATACATCGATACCATTACGCCGCCGCTGACCAAGGCGCTATTCAACTATGTGCGCGAAGGGAAGTACACCTTCTGCACGCCGGGCCACATGGCCGGCACCGCGTTTCAAAAAAGCCCGGTGGGCTGCCTGTTCTATGACTTTTTCGGCGCCAATACCCTGAAGGCCGACATCTCGATTTCGGTTACCGAGCTCGGTTCGCTGCTGGATCACACCGGGCCGCACCTGGAGGCCGAAGAGTATATCGCGCGCACCTTCAACGCCGAGCAGAGCTATCTGGTCACCAACGGCACCTCCACCGCCAACAAGATCGTCGGCATGTATTCGGCGCCGGCCGGCAGCACCGTGCTGATCGACCGCAACTGCCACAAATCGCTGTGCCACCTGCTGATGATGAGCGATATCGTGCCGATCTATCTGCGCCCGCTGCGCAACGCCTACGGCATCCTCGGCGGCATTCCGCAGCGCGAGTTCACCCGCGAAAGCATCGCCGCCCGGGTGCAGGAGACCGAGAACGCCACCTGGCCGGTGCATGCGGTGATCACCAATTCCACCTATGACGGCCTGCTGTACAACACCGACTACATCAAGCAGACGCTGGAGGTGCCATCGATCCACTTTGACTCCGCCTGGGTGCCTTACACCAACTTCCATCCGATTTACGACGGCAAGAGCGGCATGAGCGGCGAGCGGGTGCCCGGTAAGGTTTTCTACGAAACCCAGTCTACGCACAAGCTGCTGGCGGCCTTCTCGCAGGCCTCGATGATTCATATCAAGGGCGACTACGACGAGAGCACCTTCAACGAAGCCTACATGATGCACACCACCACCTCGCCGCACTACGGCATCGTGGCGTCGATGGAGACCGCGGCCGCCATGCTGCGCGGCAACCCGGGGCGCCGCTTGATCAACCGCTCGGTGGAGCGCGCGCTGCATTTTCGCCGTGAAGTGCAGCGGCTGCGCGAGGAGAGCGACAGTTGGTTCTTCGACATTTGGCAGCCGGAAGAGATCGATGAAGCGCAATGCTGGCCACTGGATCCGGACGACAACTGGCACGGTTTCGGCCAGACCGATCGCGAT
The DNA here is from genome assembly GCF_052169135.1 of Serratia sp. CY32780. Classification (NCBI taxonomy): domain Bacteria; kingdom Pseudomonadati; phylum Pseudomonadota; class Gammaproteobacteria; order Enterobacterales; family Yersiniaceae; genus Serratia; species Serratia sp. CY32780. The sequence continues at coordinate 19,591 of NZ_JBJNLI010000007.1, read as the reverse complement.
CACATGTACCTCGATCCGATCAAGGTGACGATCCTGACGCCGGGCATGAACGAGCTGGGTGCGCTGGAGGAGGAGGGGATCCCGGCGGCGCTGGTGGCGAAGTACCTCGACGAGCGCGGCATCGTGGTGGAGAAGACCGGGCCGTACAACCTGCTGTTCCTGTTCAGCATCGGCATCGACAAAACCAAGGCGATGAGCCTGCTGCGCGGCCTGACCGACTTCAAGCGCGCCTACGATCTCAATCTGCGGGTGAAGAACATGCTGCCGGATCTGTACGCCGAGGATCCGGATTTCTATCGCAACATGCGCATTCAGGATCTGGCCGCCGGCATTCATCGCCTGATCTGCCAGCACGATCTGCCGCGCCTGATGCAGCGGGCGTTCGACGTGCTGCCGGAAATGAAGCTGACGCCGCACCAGATGTTCCAGGAGCAGGTGCGGGGCAACGTGGAAACCTGTGAGCTGGATCAGCTGGTGGGCAAGGTGGCGGCCAATATGATCCTGCCGTATCCGCCGGGCGTGCCGCTGGTGATGCCGGGGGAAATGATCACCGAAGAGAGCCGGGCGGTACTCGATTTTCTGCTGATGTTGTGCTCGATCGGCGAACGTTACCCCGGTTTTGAAACCGACATCCACGGCGCCAGACTGACGGAGGACGGGCGCTATCTGGTGAAGGTGTTGAAGCCTTCCTGATATCGGGCGTAGCGCGGTTTCCGGCGGTCAGCTTTCCGGCATGACGGAGGAGTGATGAGTGGAGATTTTCCACTCGTCACCGTCCCAGGCATAGGTAAAGGTATAACGCGCCGATACCGTCGATTTGTCTGCGAACGTAAAGGCATAGATGCCGGTATCTATCGCGGTGTTGCAGCCAAGGCGTATGGTGCGGCTTTTAATGTTGCCCACCGGTCTTTTCGCCAGAAAATGTCTGAAGTAATCCACCCGTTCGGCATTCGTCAGCCGCATCTTGTTGGAAAGCGTGGGGAGCAACACCGCATCGTCCAGATAAGTATTCGCGACTTTTCGCGCTTCTCCACTCTGTAAAGCGGTATTCCACCGCTCGAACAACCCCTCGATTTGGAGCCGGTCTGTTTTTACGCAAACTGGCGCCGTCGTTGCCCAAACCGAAGTGGAAATACACATTAACGAACCGATGACGCCGGGACGCATTTTCATACCTGTTCCTTTATTCAGGTGAGTTTTGTTGCCGTCATGGCGTGAATAGGCGGCAAATAAATTCAATACTAATATAATTTCGTTTTGTAATTATCAAAAATAATTTGAATGTTACGGCGGAATTGTATGAGAGCGCAAATGGGGGAGAACAGCAGATAAGATTGACCGTTGACGGCATCACCGCCGCCGGATACCTTGCCTCATCAGACCGAACAGGAGAGGCCGCCATGCTGGCGTTACGTCAGGTACACCATATCGCGATCATTGGCGCGGATTACGCCGCCAGTAAGCATTTTTACTGCGACATTCTCGGATTCACCCTGCTGAGCGAGGTCTACCGCGAGAAGCGCGACTCCTGGAAAGCGGATCTGGCGCTCAACGGGCAATACGCCATCGAGCTGTTTTCTTTCCCTTCGCCGCCGGCTCGCGTCAGCCGCCCGGAGGCCTGCGGCCTGCGCCATTTGGCGTTCAGCGTTGACGACATTGACCAGGCCATCGCCCATCTGCAGGCGGCCGGCGTCGCCTGCGAACCGGTACGCGTCGATCCTTACACCCAATCCCGCTTTACCTTTTTCAGCGATCCCGATGGTTTACCGTTAGAATTATACGAGAGTTAACGGCTTAATCGCCTCCCGGCGGCCACAGCCGGGGGCGGTTATGCTATGATCGCGCCCTTGCCCTACATGCCTACAGAGTTATTTCCGCCATGCAAGAGCCTGCTTTTCGCGTCGGGGAGTGGCTGGTTACCCCTGCCGACAACACCATCAGCCGCGACGGACGCCAAAAAACGCTGGAACCGCGCCTGATCGACATGCTGTGCTATTTCGCCCGCCATCCGGACGTGGTGCTGAGCCGCGACGAGCTGATCGACAACGTCTGGAAGCGCAATATCGTCACCAACCACGTGGTGACCCAATGTATTTCGGAGCTGCGCAAATACCTGAAAGACGGCGACAGCGACAGCCCGGAATACATTATCACCGTGCCCAAGCGCGGGTATAAGCTGGCGACGTCGGTGATCTGGTGTGAAGAGGGGGAGACGCAACCCGCTCCCGCACCGGCGCCGCAGATTGCGGTGATCATGCATGAACCGGAAGACGGCAGCGAGGAAGACGAGACGCCGTATGTGCCGCCGCGCCGGGCAAGCGCGCCGGTTGCCGCGCCCGGCGAAAAGAAGCCGCGCTTTTATCGCCGCTCGACCTTCTGGGTGTGGCTGGCGTTTCTGGCGGCGCTCAGCGTCTGCGTGGCGTTTGTCGGCATCGCCACGCTGTCGCAGCGCGTGCCGGTATCGACCATGCCGGTGCTGCTCAACCCGCGCGATATTGATATTCGCATCCAGGGCGGCGAGAGCTGCAGCAACTGGATGCCGCAGCTCTCTTATGTGGTGGGCGTCAGCGAGCTGATCACCGATTCGCTGAACACCTACTCGACCTTCCTGGTGCACGACCAGACCAACTACAACTATTCCGGCCCCAGTAACTCGGGCAAGTCGCTGTATATCGAGTTCGTCAATCAGCGCCACTACCGCGCCCAGCAGTGTTTCCTGTCCGTGCGGCTGGTGGATAACGCCGACAGCTCAGTCATGCTGGACAAGCGTTACTTCATTACCGCCGATAACCAGCTGAAGATCCAGACCGACTTCCTCTCCAGCCTGTCCGCAGCGCTGAAGCAGCCCTGGCCGCCACAGCTGGAGCAGCGTCTGGCGCAGCTGCTGCCCGACAACGGGCCGCTGCTGCAGCGCTTCTACCAGGCGCATCAGTTGCTGATCCACGGCGACGCCGATTCGTTGACCCGCGCCAGCGCCCAGCTGAGCGAGTTGATTAAAAGCGCGCCGGACTTCCACTACCTGCTGGCGGAAAAAGCGCTGGTGGACCTGCTGCGCAATTCTTATCAACCGTTCGACAGCCAGGCCTTGGCGCAACTGCGCGCCGATATCAGTCATTTGGCGACCATCCCCGAACTGAAAAACACGCCAATCATGCAGCAAGTTCTGGCGGTAGATGCATTGACGCAGGGGCGCATTGACGAGGCGCACCGGGCGATCGATCTGGGGATTGAATTGCAAATGTCGTGGCTGAATTATGTGCTGCTGGGGAAAGTGTATGAAATGCAGGGGCAGAATCATTTGGCGGCGGATTCTTATATTACCGCATTCAATCTTCGCCCCGGCGAGGACACTTTGCATTGGATCACCAATGGCGTATTCCAGACGTCATTGACCAACGTGGTGCCTTATTTAAATAACTATCAGCGCCAATAATTAACCGCTATCACGCTGCCATTATTCTCCGGGGATCATGGCGGCGTTATTTATTGGTAAAGCCATGTTGCATGAATGTATTATTTTTCTGCGCAATATTGCTCTTTTTTTGCCGTTTGTTATGCGTGATTAACCTCGCTATTTTGCTGTTTTTAAATGATGTTTATCTTTTCTTTAGCTTACCTTTTTATCTTGATGTGTTAATGAAAAACCTCAGGTTATCATTTGTATGATCATGAGCGTAATCTCACTTTATCTTTAGGACTTTATTCCCCCCGATGGTTAGCATCCTGACTATCAAGCCGGCTCATTAAAATCATTTATTTATGGGTGTGGCTTATAAGAAACGTAAATCAGGAGAAACTGACCATGGCTTCACCCAAGAAAATAGGGCTTATTGCCTGCACCGGCGTCGTCGCCGGTAATATGATGGGGAGCGGGATTGCCTTATTGCCCGCCAACCTGGCGAGTCTCGGATCTATCGCCATTTGGGGATGGGTGATCTCGATTATCGGGGCGATGTCGCTGGCCTATGTGTATGCCCGCCTTGCCACCAAAAACCCGCAGCAGGGCGGCCCTATCGCCTACGCGGGTGAAATTTCCCCGGCCTTCGGTTTCCAGACCGGCGTGCTTTATTACCATGCCAACTGGATCGGTAACCTGGCCATCGGCATTACCGCCGTTTCTTATCTCTCCACCTTCTTCCCGGCGCTGAATAACCCGGTACCTGCCGGCATCGCCTGTATCGCCATCGTGTGGATCTTCACCTTCGTCAACATGCTGGGCGGAACCTGGGTCAGCCGTTTGACCACCCTGGGCCTGGTGCTGGTGCTGATCCCGGTGATCGTGACTGCCACCCTCGGCTGGCACTGGTTTGACGCCGCCACCTACCAGGCTAACTGGAATACCTCTGGCACCACCGACAGCCATGCGGTGATCAAAAGTATCCTGCTGTGCCTGTGGGCGTTTATCGGTGTGGAATCCGCAGCGGTCAGCACCGGCATGGTGAAAAACCCGAAACGCACCGTGCCGCTGGCGACCATGCTTGGCACCGGCCTGGCGGGCATTATCTACATCGCCGCCACTCAGGTGATCAGCGGTATGTTCCCGGCGTCTGAAATGGCCGCCAGCGGCGCGCCGTTCGCCATCAGCGCCTCGGCGATTATGGGTAACTGGGCCGCACCGATGGTTTCCGCCTTCACTGCCTTCGCCTGCCTGACGTCGCTCGGTTCGTGGATGATGCTGGTCGGCCAGGCCGGGGTACGCGCCGCCAACGACGGCAACTTCCCGAAAGTGTACGGCGAGCTGGATAAAAATGGCATTCCGAAGAAAGGCCTGCTGCTGGCCGGCTGCAAAATGACCGCGCTGATGGTGCTGATCACCCTGATGAGCTCCGCCGGCGGCAAAGCGTCCGACCTGTTCGGCGAGCTGACCGGCATCGCGGTGCTGCTGACCATGCTGCCTTACTTCTACTCCTGCGTAGACCTGATCCGCTTCGAAGGGGTCAACGTGCGCAACCTGCTGAGCCTGATCGCTTCGGTGTGCGGCTGCGGCTTCTGCTTCATCGCGCTGATGGGCGCCAACTCATTCGAACTGTCCGGCACCTTTATCATCAGCCTGATTATCCTGATGTTCTACGCCCGGAAAATGAATACCCGCCAGGCTGCCAACGCCGCGGCGGTCGATGAAAACACCACGGCCAAAGCGCACTGATTCGCGTCCGCTGACCGACTGAATTTACCCAGCCCCTTTCTTTCCGACCTGTCAGCCGCGACGGGAAGGGGCTTGCTTTGCCAGGAGAAATGCATATGAACGTTATCGCCATCATGAATCACATGGGTGTCTACTTCAAAGAAGAGCCTATCCGTGAACTGCATCAGGCGCTGGAAAGTCTGGATTTCCGCATCGTTTACCCTAACGATCGCGAAGACCTGCTGAAACTGATCGAGAACAACGCCCGCTTGTGCGGGGTGATCTTCGACTGGGACAAATACAACCTGGAGCTGTGCGAAGAGATCAGCCAGCTGAACGAGTACATGCCGCTGTACGCGTTCGCCAACACCTATTCGACGCTGGACGTCAGCCTGAACGATCTGCGCATGCAGGTGCGCTTCTTCGAATATGCGCTCGGCGCGGCAACCGACATCGCCGCCAAGATCAAACAGAATACCGACGAGTATATCGACACCATCCTGCCGCCGTTGACCAAGGCGCTGTTCAAATACGTGCGCGAAGGCAAATACACCTTCTGTACGCCGGGCCACATGGGCGGCACCGCATTCCAGAAAAGCCCGGTGGGCAGCCTGTTCTACGATTTCTTCGGCCCGAACACCATGAAGTCGGATATCTCGATTTCGGTGTCCGAACTGGGATCGCTGCTGGATCACTCCGGCCCGCACAAAGAGGCGGAAGAGTACATTTCCCGCGTGTTCAACGCCGAACGCAGCTACATGGTCACCAACGGCACCTCCACCGCCAACAAGATCGTCGGCATGTATTCGGCGCCGGCGGGCAGCACGGTGCTGATTGACCGTAACTGCCACAAGTCACTGACTCACCTGATGATGATGAGCGACATCACGCCGATCTACTTCCGCCCGACCCGCAACGCCTACGGCATCCTCGGCGGCATTCCGCAGAGCGAGTTCCAGCGCGCCACCATCGCCAAACGCGTGAAGGAGACCCCGAACGCCACCTGGCCGGTGCATGCGGTGATCACCAACTCCACCTATGACGGCCTGCTGTACAACACCGACTTTATCAAGAACACCCTGGACGTAAAGTCTATCCACTTCGATTCCGCCTGGGTGCCTTACACCAACTTCCACCCGATCTATAAAGGCAAGTGCGGCATGAGCGGCGGCCGCGTGGAGGGCAAGGTGATCTATGAAACCCAGTCCACCCACAAGCTGCTGGCGGCCTTCTCGCAGGCTTCGATGATTCACGTGAAGGGCGACATCAACGAAGAAACCTTCAACGAAGCCTACATGATGCACACCACCACCTCGCCGCACTACGGCATCGTGGCGTCGACCGAAACCGCCGCGGCGATGATGAAAGGCAACGCCGGCAAGCGCCTGATCAACGGCTCCATCGAACGCGCGATCAAGTTCCGCAAAGAGATCAAACGCCTGAAAGTCGAGTCCGACGGCTGGTTCTTCGACGTCTGGCAGCCGGAGCATATCGATGAGCCGGAATGCTGGCCGCTGCGCTCCGACAGCGCCTGGCACGGTTTCAAGAACATCGACAATGAACACATGTACCTCGATCCGATCAAGGTCACCATTCTGACGCCGGGGATGAGCAAGGAAGGCGAGATGCAGCCGTTCGGCATCCCGGCCAGCATCGTGGCGAAATACCTCGACGAACGCGGCATCATCGTCGAGAAAACCGGGCCGTACAACCTGCTGTTCCTGTTCAGCATCGGCATCGACAAAACCAAGGCGCTCAGCCTGCTGCGCGCGATGACCGACTTCAAACGCTCGTTCGATCTGAACCTGCGGGTGAAAAACATGCTGCCTTCGCTGTATCACGAAGCGCCTGATTTCTATGAAAACATGCGCATTCAGGATCTGGCGCAGAACATTCACCGCCTGGTGGAGCAGCACAACCTGCCGGACCTGATGTACCGCGCGTTCGAAGTGCTGCCAACCATGGTGATGAACCCATACCAGGCGTTCCAGAAAGAGCTGCACGGCGAAGTGGAAGAGGTTTATCTGGAAGAGATGGTCGGCAAGGTCAACGCCAATATGATCCTCCCATACCCACCGGGCGTGCCGCTGGTGATGCCGGGCGAAATGCTGACCGAGGAGAGCCGGCCGGTGCTGGAGTTCCTGCAGATGCTGTGCGAAATCGGCGCGCATTATCCGGGCTTTGAAACCGATATTCACGGCGCCTATCGTCAGGCGGACGGACGTTATCGGGTGAAAGTGCTGAAGGCGAAATAACCGCAGCCAATAACAGGGGAGGCGCTCGCGCTTCCCCTTTGCCGTTCACCGACTGATGGGAGACCTCCATGAAAACACCCTCACAGCCGCGCGCAATCTACTATGTCGTAGCCATACAAATTTGGGAATATTTCAGCTTTTACGGCATGCGTGCGTTACTGATTCTCTATCTGACCCACCAACTCGGCTATACCGACAGCCACGCCATCGATCTCTACAGCGCTTACGCTTCGTTAGTTTACGTCACTCCTATTTTGGGCGGCTGGCTCGCCGACCGCCTGCTGGGCAATCGCGTCGCGGTGATCGCCGGCGCGGCGCTGATGACGCTGGGGCATATCGTACTCGGCCTGAGCGCGGTCTCCGCCCAGTCGCTCTATCTGGCGCTGGCCATCATCATCTGCGGCTACGGCCTGTTCAAATCCAATATCAGCTGCCTGCTGGGCGAACTGTATCCGGCGCACGACTCGCGCCGCGAAGGGGGCTTCTCGCTGCTGTACGCCGCCGGCAACGTCGGTTCCATTTTGGCGCCGATCGCCTGTGGGTTGGCGGCCGAGCGCTATGGCTGGCACGTCGGCTTTGCGTTGGCCGGGATCGGCATGTTCGCCGGCCTGGCGATCTTCCTGCTCGGCGGGCGCCACTTCCGCCATACCCGCGGCGTGAATGCACCGCTGATGCGCGCCAAAAGCCTGGGTTTGCCGCACTGGGGTTGGCTGCTGGCGGCGCTGCTGGCATCGCCGCTGTTCTTCACGCTGCTGTTTGTGCACGACTGGGCCGGCTATTTGCTCGGGCTGGTGTGCGTGGCGGCGGTGGCGCTGGTGGCACGCATTATGCTGCGTGCGGACGCCGGCCAGCGCCGGGGGCTATGGCAGATTGTTGTGCTGATGCTGCTGGGCACGCTGTTCTGGGCTTTCGCCCAGCAGGGCGGCAGCTCCATCAGCCTGTTTATCGATCACTTCGTCGATCGGCGCTGGTTCGGCTGGACGGTGCCGACCGCGCTGTTCCAGTCGGTTAACGCCTGCGCGGTGATGCTGGGCGGCGTGGCGCTGGCATGGCTGGCGAACGGCGACGGTACGGGCGATCGCACGCTGCGCATCTGGTGCAAGTTCGCCTTCGGTCTGCTGTTGATCGGCGTCGGCTTTACGCTGATGGCACTCAATACGCGGCTGCACGGGCCGGGATCGATGGGGCTGATGATCGCCGGCCTGGCGGTGATGGGCTTCGCCGAACTGTTTATCGATCCGGTGGCGATGGCGCAGATCACCCGGCTGAATATCCCCGGCGCCACCGGCGTGCTGACCGGCATCTATATGCTGGCGACCGGCTCGATCGCCAACTATCTGGCGGGCATCATCGCCAACCAGACCGCCGAGGATCACGTCGAGGGGGCGGCGATGCAGGCGTATGGCCGCATTTTCGCCCAGATTGGCTGGGGAGCGGCCGGATGCGCGCTGGCGGTGATCGCGGTGCTGGGCGGTTGGTGGCTGCTGACGCGGCGCCAGGCACGGACGGTTAATGCTTGATTGATGACGGTAGGCGGGGTTAACGTGCAGCTATGTAGAAGTGACAAAGCCGACCGATGAATACTGATCAATTAACGACGCGGGTGGCAGACCAGTTGGGCGCGCAGCAGCGGCTGCTGGTGGCGTTCAGCGGCGGCCTGGATTCCAGCGTACTGCTGCATGTGCTGGCGGCGTTGCGCCGCCGGCGTCCGGGAATGCAACTGCGCGCGCTGCATGTGCATCACGGCCTGAGCGCCTTCGCCGACCGCTGGGTTGAGCATTGCCGCAGCCGCTGCGCCGACTGGCAGATCCCGCTGACGGTGACGCACGTGCAGGTGGACGCCCGCCAGGGCGGCATCGAAGCGGCGGCGCGCGCGGCGCGCTATGCCGCCTTCAGCGCCGCGCTAACGGAGGGCGAAGCGCTGCTTACCGCCCAACACCTCGACGATCAAAGCGAAACCTTCCTGCTGGCGCTCAAGCGCGGCAGCGGGCCGGCGGGGCTGTCGGCGATGGCGGCGCGCACCGCGTTGGGCGAGCACCTGCTGTTGCGGCCGCTGTTGGGTTGCTCACGCCAGACGTTGGAAAACTACGCGCAACGCCACGCCCTAACCTGGATAGATGACGACAGCAATCAGGACACGCGCTTCGATCGCAATTTCCTGCGCTTGCAGGTGTTGCCGCAGCTCAACCAGCGCTGGCCGCACTTCGCCTCGGCGGTGGCGCGCAGCGCCGGCCTGTGCGCCGAGCAGGAGCAGCTGCTGGACGAACTGCTGGCGGAACCGCTGCAAAGCCTGTTGGCGGCGGATCGCTCATTGGCGATCGACGGCCTGACGGACTGTTCGCCGGTGCGGCGCTTCGCCTTGCTGCGGCGCTGGATCGCGTTGTTTAACGTCACCATGCCGGCGCGTGAGCAGCTTCAGCGCCTGTGGGAGGAGGTGGCGCTCAGCCGGGAGGATGCCGAACCGCAGCTGCAGCTCGGTGCCTATCAGATTCGCCGTTTCCGCGGCCGGTTGCACCTGTTGCCGCCGCTGGCGGCGCTGCGCGATGTGCATCTGCCCTGGCTGCCTGACGAGCCGCTGGCGCTGCCGGACGGGCTGGGGCGGCTTGTCGCGGGTGAGGGTGAGCTGGCGCTGCGCGCGCCGCAGCCGTCGCAGCGGATCAGCATTCGTTTCGGCGGCGTGCAGGGCGCGGTGCGCATCGTGGGGCGCGCCCATTCGCGGCCGATAAAAAAATTGTGGCAGGAGCTGGGGATCCCGCCCTGGCAGCGTGAACGCATCCCGTTGATTTATTATGATGAGCAGCTGATCGCCGCGCTGGGCGTATTCGTCTGTGAGGCGGGGCAGGTGCCGGAAGGCGAACGTCCGTGGCGGCTGCGCTGGGAAAAAAATCATAATCGCGAGGAGCAATAATGAAGTTTGTGGGGATCACGCTGTTGGCCGCCGGCCTGTTCAGCCTGCCGGCGTTGGCGGCGGGGGATGCGGCGGCCGGCCAGGCGAAAGCCGCCGCCTGCGCGGCGTGCCACGGCGCGCAGGGCAAGGTGACGGTGCCGATGTACCCGAATCTGGCCGGGCAGAACGCCATGTACCTGCAGCACGCGCTGCAGGCGTATAAGAAAGGGGAGCGCAACGGCGGCCAGGCTGAGGTGATGAAGGCCTATGTGTCGGGGCTGTCGGATGACGATATCGCCGATCTGGCGGCCTTTTACGCCAGCCTGAAGCCTTAAATGACGAGGGCAGCCGTTGGGCTGCCCTGTTGGGATGGGGTTACCGCTGCTCAGTCCGACAGACTGACGACCACGGTACCGATTTCCGGATGACTGAAACTGCTGATATGGTCAAGGCGCAGGTCGCGCTGTTGGCCGTTCTGTTCGATGGTCAGATACTCAACGCGTTTCTTTTGCAGCAGGTCGATCGCCTTGGCCTCGATCACTTCTCCGTCGCGTAACTCCAGCTTCAGAATAAGTTTATGCTGACAGGCGAGTTCCAGGTTGTCGTAGTCATCGCAATTGATGGGTTGGTACTCATCATTCATCAACATAGTCGCTCACCAATAAGTTAGCGGCGGCAAAGGCCGCCTGTTCCCTAACGGAGGACGGTAGCGCGTCGTTCGCTGCGACATCGTCCAATGCCTTTAACGCACAAGCCAGCGCATCAGGCACGTAGCCAAGATCTCCACTGCCAATCTCGGCGTAAGTACGGCGTACTAACTCACAGTATTGTTGCACAGTTTCCTCCCTTAAGAACCTCTGCATCATCAAGACCGCTCTCGCGATGAGGCGCAGGCTCTCGGAGTTTTATCCTATCCTAGACGACTATAGCACAGCTGTTATGGAGTTATCAGCACCCTGGCACGCCTTTCGCACTGCCGCGGCCTGGCCGCGCTGGCGGGGTTTGGCCCTGATCAAGTACACTGTCGCCGGATAATAACGAGGTCACCCATGGCGCTGAAAGCAACCATTTATAAAGCCGCGGTCAATATTGCTGATATGGATCGTCACTTCTACCACGACGCCACGCTGACGCTGGCGCAACACCCGTCCGAAAACGAGCAGCGCATGATGCTGCGCTTGCTGGCCTGGATCTGCCATGCGGACGAACGGCTGGTGTTCACCAAAGGGCTGAGCGCCGACGACGAGCCGGAGATCTGGCAGCGCAACGACCACAATGGGCTGGAAATGTGGATCGAGATGGGATTGCCCGACGAGAAGCGCATTCGCAAGGCCTGCAACCAGTCGCCGCGCGTGGTGCTGTACGCTTACGGCGAGCGCGCCGCGCACGTATGGTGGCAGGGAATGCAGGGCAAGGTGGCCGGCCACAAGAACCTGAGCGTGCGTTTCCTCGACGACGAACAGCTGGCGCGCCTGACGGCATTGGCCAGCCGCACCATGACGCTGCAGGCGACGTTGCAAGAGGGAACTATTTGGCTGTCCGATGCTCAGAATAGTCTGGAAATCCAGTTTGCCGAGTGGCAGCAGGCACAGGTGTGACCGGTGCTTGAACTGTCAAGAAACGTAGCCATACCGGATAATGAGCTGGAATTGACGGCGATCCGCGCGCAGGGCGCGGGCGGCCAGCACGTGAACAAAACCTCAACGGCGATCCATTTGCGCTTTGACATCCGGGCATCCAGCCTGCCAGAGTATTATAAGGAACGGCTGCTGGCGCTGAATCATCATCTTATTACCGCTGATGGCGTGGTGATTATCAAGGCGCAAGAGTATCGCAGCCAGGAATTGAATCGCGAAGCGGCGTTGGCCAGGCTGGCCGCGCTGATTCGGCAGGCGATGGTGGTGGAAAAAACGCGCAAGGCGACCAAGCCCACGAAAGGGGCCAAACTGCGTCGCCTGGAAGGCAAGGCGCGTAAAGGCGCCACCAAGGCGCTGCGTGGCAAGGTTCGCACTTAGGAATACATGAACACAGTAGGAGAATAACTGTGAAAAAAATTACGGTAGCCCTGTTCCTCGCGGCAGGCGCACTCTCGTTGTTGGGATGCAACAATCATTATCAACCGAAGGAACAACCGCTGCAGCCGATGCCGCAGAGCTATCAAGGGGTGTTGCCTTGCGCCGATTGCGGCGGTCTGGATACGGCGCTGTTCCTGGATGAGGACGGCACCTTCGTGCTGCAGGAAACCTATCGCGGCACCAAAGACGGCGATCAGACCTTTGCCGACTACGGCAAATGGGCGCGCACCGCGGATAAGCTGGTGCTGACCGACAGCAACGGCGAAAAACGCTATTTCCGCCCGGTGGGCAAGAGCCTGGAAATGCTGGATCGCAGCGGCGTGCCGATCGAGTCCAAGCTGAATTACCGTCTGGATCCGGTTGAGAAGCCGTTGCCTAAAACGCCGATGACGCTGAAAGGCAGCTACACCTATATGGCGGACGCGGCGGTCTTCAAGGACTGCGCTACCGGCAAAACCTTCCCGGTGGACAACAACATCGCGCTGGAGCAAGGTTACGCCAAAGCATATAAGACCGCCGGCGAGCCGGTATTCCTGACGTTCAGCGCGCACTTCAGCGTGCAGCCGTCGATGGAGGAAGGTCTGACCGAGAAGGCGCTGGTGCCGGACGGCAAAATCGTGTTTGACCGCAGCAAGAACTGCAGCAGCAAATAAGCGATTTCGGATATAAAAAAACCCGCGAGAGCGGGTTTTTTATTTTCTGACGTTCGTCGCTTAGCGTTTGATCTGGCCCAGCAGGAAATCAACGATTTCGCCGGTTTTGATCATTTGCTTCTCGCCGACGCGGCGGTTCTTGTACTCGATCTCTTCGTTGTCGAGATTGCGGTCGCCGATAACGATAGAGTGCGGCACGCCGATCAGCTCCATATCCGCGAACATCACGCCCGGGCGCTCTTTGCGGTCATCGAGGATCACGTCGATGCCGTGGGAGCGCAGGGTGTTGTACAGCTCTTCGGCCAGCGCCTGCACGCGGAACGATTTGTGCATGTTCATCGGCAGGATAGCGACCTGGAACGGCGCGATGGCGTCCGGCCAGATGATGCCGCGTTCGTCGTGATTCTGCTCGATGGCGGCGGCCACGACGCGCGTGACCCCGATGCCGTAGCAACCCATGGTCAGCACCTGGTTGCGGCCGTCTTCGCCCTGCACGGTCGCTTTCATCGCTTCCGAGTACTTGGTGCCGAGCTGGAAGATATGGCCCACTTCGATGCCGCGTTTGATCAGCAGCGTGCCCTGACCGTCCGGGCTAGCGTCGCCGTCCACCACGTTACGGATATCGGCCACCTGTGGCAGCGGCAGATCGCGCTCCCAGTTGATGCCGAAGTAGTGTTTGCCGTCGACGTTGGCGCCGGCGCCAAAGTCGCTCATCGCCGCCACGCTGCGGTCGGCAACCACCGGCATCGGCAGGTTGACCGGGCCGAGTGAACCCGGGCCGGCGCCGACGATGGCGCGAATTTCTTCTTCAGTGGCGAAGGTCAGCGGCGTGGCAACCTGCGCCAGCTTCTCGGCCTTGACTTCGTTCAGCTCGTGATCGCCGCGCACCAGCAGGGCAACCAGCTTGTGGCCGCTCTCTTCGGTGGCGCGCACCATCAGCGTCTTCACGGTTTTTTCCACCGGCAGCTGGAACTGATCGACCAGCTCAACGATGGTTTTGGCGTTCGGCGTATCCACCAGACGCAATTCTTCGCCGGCCGCCGCGCGAGGCGCCGCCGGCGCGACCGCTTCCGCCAGCTCGATGTTGGCGGCGAAGTCGGAACCGGTGGAGAACACGATATCGTCTTCACCGCTGTCTGCCAGCACCTGGAATTCGTGCGAGGCGCTGCCGCCGATCGAGCCGGTATCGGCCTGCACCGGGCGGAAATCCAGACCCATGCGGCTGAAGATTTTGCTGTACGCTTCGTACATCGCGTCGTAAGTCTCTTGCAGAGACTCCTGCGAGGTATGGAAGGAGTAGGCATCCTTCATCAGGAATTCACGGGAACGCATTACGCCGAAACGCGGGCGCACTTCATCACGGAACTTGGTCTGGATCTGGAAGAAGTTCAGCGGCAGCTGTTTGTACGAGCTGATCTCGTTGCGGATCAGATCGGTGATCACTTCTTCATGCGTCGGGCCCAGCACGAACGGACGATCGCCGCGGTCGACGAAGCGCAGCAGCTCGGGGCCGTATTGCTCCCAACGGCCGCTTTCCTGCCACAGATCGGCAGGCTGAACCACCGGCATGGACACTTCGATCGCGTTAGCATTGTTCATTTCTTCGCGAACGATGTTTTCAACCTTTTTCAGAACGCGCAGGCCGGTCGGCAGCCAGGTGTAAAGACCGGAGGCCAGCTTGCGGATCATCCCGGCGCGCAGCATCAGCTGGTGGCTGATCACTTCGGCGTCGGCAGGTGTCTCCTTCAATGTGGAGAGCAGATATTGGCTAGTACGCATGGTGTTTTGGTTCCGTTAGAACTGCAAATTGCATCGGGCTGCCAGAGTGGCGGCCAAAAGTGACAAAAGTGGTTTAGTTTACCAGCGCGAGCGGGTCGCCAAAAGAGAGGCGGCGGAATTTTAACGCGGGTCGAGCGCCAACACTTCGGTATGACCGTCCACGACGCGCCAGCGCACGTTGAAATCCAGCAGCCAGACGGCGTAATCCCGTTCGACGTCCTCTCCTTTACGATAGGCGGGACGGGGATCTTGCGCCAGCACCTGGCTGATAAAACGCCTTAATTGCGGATAACGCGCCTGATGTTGCTGCAGCTGCTGCTCGGCCTGAGGCGCGAAATGCACCGGCATATCGCCGGCGGGCGCGGCCTGGGCAAAACCGGCGCGGGCCTGCGGTTGGCTCTCGGCGAACGGCAGATAAGGCTTGATGTCTACCACCGGGGTGCCGTCGACCAGATCGAGGCTGCCCAGCTCCAGCACCACTTCGCCGTTTTTCACCCGCACGCCTTTCAGTTCGATCAGGGACATGCCGAGCGGGTTGGGGCGGAAGGTGGAGCGGGTGGCGAATACGCCCATGCGGGCATTGCCGCCTAAACGCGGCGGGCGCACCGTCGGCCGCCAGCCGCCTTCCAGGGTTTGATGGAAAATGAACATCACCCACAGATGGCTGAAATCGCTGAGGCCGCGTACCGCCTCCGCCTGGTTGTAAGGTGGCAGCAGCAGCAGTTCGCCGCCACCGTCTTCGACCAGCCCCGGCTGGCGGGGAACGGCGAATTTTTCTTTATATGGCGAGCGGATCACGCCGATCTGCTCGAAAACGAATTCGGTCATTTGGACGAGACGTTAAGCGCTGAGCCCTGGCAGACGGCCTGCTGGTAACAACCGGCGACGCCGCTGACAATCTGGCAGTCGTGCAGCAGCACGGCGTTGGCCTTCATGTAAGACGCGCGGATCTGCATGCGTTTACGGGCGGTAGCCAGATTCGGTGGGGAGTCTTGTACGGTGGTTTGGCACGATTCGCCGGACACTTCACCCAGATCGCGGAATGGCTTGCCCACGAGCTCTTCTGCACTTTTGTACAGTTTTACCGGAGCGGGGCGGGCGGCCGGCGTGGTCTTGGCCGGGGCGGTGGTGGTCGGCTTGCTGGTGCTGTTTGTTGAGGACGGCGCGATACGTTGCGATGAACATCCGGCCAGCGCGAGCGCTAACAAACAGAGAGGTAAAACACGCATTGAGATTCCTCTGCCTTAATGAAAGTGGCGCTATTGAAGCAATCTATGGCGGAAATAACAAGACGGGCCTTGGCCCGTCTTGCAATTATAGGAATAAAATTGGCGAATAAGCGCTTACCAGCCTTTCACCGCACCGCCGTTGAAGATTTTGTTGGCGGCGGCGTCCACTTCGTCAGACTGATAGGCCTGCACGAATTTCTTCACGTTTTCCGCATCTTTGTTATCTTCGCGCGCAACCAGCAGGTTGACGTAAGGCGAGTCTTTATCTTCCACGAACAGGCCGTCTTTCGCCGGCGTCAGACCGATCTGGCTGGCGTAGGTGGTGTTGATCACCGCCAGCGCGATCTGCTGATCGTCCAGAGAACGCGGCAGCTGAGGCGCTTCCAGCTCAACCAGCTTCAGGTTTTTCGGGTTCTCGGTCACGTCCAGCACGGTCGGCAGCAGGCCAACGCCGTCTTTCAGTTTGATCAGGCCGACTTTCTGCAGCAGCAGCAGCGAACGGCCCAGGTTGGTCGGATCGTTAGGCAGTGCGATCTGAGAACCCTCTTTCAGCTCGTCCAGCGATTTGATTTTCTTGGAGTAACCGGCGATCGGGTAAACAAAGGTGTTGCCGACCGGCACCAGCTTGTAGCCGCGATCTTTGATCTGCTGATCCAGATATGGCTTGTGCTGGAAGGCGTTCAGGTCGATATCGCCTTTGCTCAACGCTTCGTTAGGCAGCACGTAGTCGTTGAAAGTGACCAGCTCAACGTCCAGACCGTATTTCTCTTTCGCCACTTTCTGAGCCACTTCGGCCACTTGCTGCTCAGCGCCGACGATCACGCCGACCTTGATGTGGTTCGGATTCTTTTCATCCTGGCCGCAGCCCACCAGAGCCAGAGAGCCGATCAGTGCGCCAATTGCCGCGATGGATTTAAATTTTAACGACATATCCCTTCCTCATTAGACTCGCATTAACATGCTGTGAAACTATTTATGGGTAACGGCTTTGACGATGCGATCGCCGCAGAATTGGATCAGATAAACCAAAACTACCAGTAATACTAATACGGTATTCATCACTGTGGCGTTATAACCGATATAACCGTATTGGTAACCGATTTGGCCCAGACCGCCGGCGCCGACTGCGCCGCCCATGGCGGAGTAGCCCACCAGGGTGATCAGCGTGATGGTCGCGGCGTTGACCAGGCCCGGCAGGGCTTCCGGCAGCAACACTTTCTTGATGATCTGCATCGGCGTGGCGCCCATGGCGCGCGCCGCTTCCACCAGACCGGACGGGATCTCCAGCAGGGCGTTTTCCACCATGCGCGCGATGAACGGCGCGGCGCCCACGGTCAACGGCACGATGGCCGCCTGCAGACCGATAGAGGTGCCGACGATCATGCGGGTAAACGGAATCATCCAAACCAGCAGGATAATGAACGGGATAGAACGGAAGATGTTCACCAGCCCGGACAGGATTTTATACAGCGAGTTGTTGGCGATGATCTGCCCCGGGCGGGTGACATACAACAGCACACCTACCGGCAGGCCGAGCACGAAACCGAAGAAGCCGGAGACAAAGGTCATCATGACGGTTTCCCACACGCCACGCGCCATCAACCACATCATTGCCTCAGACATAACCCAGAACCTCTACTTTTACCTGATTTTCCTGCAGGAACTTAATCGTCGCCAGCGCGTCTTCGTCGCTGCCGTGCAGCTCCGCCAGCATCACGCCGAATTTCACGCCGCCGGCATAATCCATCTGGGCGCTGATAATGTTGTTGTTCACGTTGAAGCGGCGAGCGGCTTCAGACAGCAGCGGCGCATCGACCGACTGGCCGGTGAACTCCAGGCGCAGCAGCGGTTGGCGGTCGCCCTGACGCTCCGGCGACAGGCGCGCGGCGTAGTCGTCCGGGATATCCAGATGCAATGTGGACTGAATGAACTGCTGGGCCAGCGGGGTTTTCGGGTGCGAGAACACTTCGCTGACGCTGTCTTTTTCGATCAGTTGCCCCTGGCTGATGACCGCGACCTGGTCGCAGATGCGTTTCACCACGTCCATTTCATGGGTGATCAGCAGAATGGTCAGGCCCAGCCGGCGGTTGATGTCTTTCAGCAGTTCCAGGATGGAACGGGTGGTGGCCGGATCCAACGCGCTGGTGGCTTCATCGCACAGCAGCACTTTAGGATTGCTGGCCAGCGCGCGGGCGATCGCCACGCGCTGTTTCTGGCCGCCGGACAGATTGGCCGGGTAGGCGTCGTGCTTGTCCGCCAGGCCGACCAGCTCCAGCAGTTCGGTCACGCGCTTTTTGATCTCGGCGCGCGGCGTATTGTCCAGCTCCAGCGGCAGCGCCACGTTGCCGAACACCGTGCGGGAAGAGAGCAGGTTGAAGTGCTGGAAGATCATGCCGATTTGGCGACGGGCGCGCGTCAGTTCACTTTCCGACAGCGAGGTCAGATCCTGACCATCGACCAGCACCTGGCCGGACGTTGGGCGCTCCAGCATGTTGGCGCAGCGAATCAGCGTGCTTTTACCGGCGCCGGAGGAACCGATGACGCCATAGATTTGCCCGGCAGGGACGTGAAGGGTCACGTCAGAGAGCGCGGTAATGGTGCGCGAACCCTGCTGGAACACTTTAGTGATGTTAGAAAGTTTAATCATATTCTTCTTATTTTAGCGTGGTTGCCCGTGGCTAGATAAAAGTAAACCTCGGCGTGGAACCAAGGTATGGATCAGATGTTAAGGCGTCTAGACGTCCAAGTCAACGGCCTGCGACGTTCTCCGGCGTTCTCAGCGTGGGGTAAAACATGCGATACTGTCAGCGTATACAGGCCCTCAGGAGCAAAGCGGTGACACAAAGCGTTCCAGCAATTTTTCTCGATCGTGACGGTACGATTAACGTTGACCATGGCTATGTCCATGAAATCGACAACTTCCACTTTATTGACGGCGTGATTGACGCCTGTCGCGAACTCAAAAAGATGGGCTTCGCGCTGGTAATGGTGACCAACCAGTCCGGCATTGCGCGCGGCAAGTTCAGCGAAGACCAATTCATGTACCTGACCGAGTGGATGGACTGGTCGCTGGCCGATCGCGACGTTGACTTCGACGGCATCTATTTCTGCCCGCACCATCCGGAGGCGGTAGTAGAAGAGTATCGTCAGGTGTGTGACTGCCGTAAACCGCAGCCGGGCATGCTGCTGCAAGCGCAGCAGGAATTGAACATCGATATGGCCGCTTCTTATATGGTGGGAGATAAACCGGAAGATATGCAGGCGGCGATCGCGGCCGGCGTCGGCACCAAGGTGCTGGTGCGTACCGGCAAGCCGGTGACGGAGCAGGGCGAAAAGCTGGCCGATTGGGTGCTAAATAGCCTGGCGGCCCTGCCTGAAGCCATCAAAAAGCGGGTTTAATAGGCGTTACGAATGAATAGTGAGCGGTCAGATAAAAAATGCATATTATCGCTTGTCATTCTGAACCGGCTCCCTATAATGCGCCTCCATCGACACGGCGCAAGTGATTCACTTCACACAGCGGCCGGGAAGAAAGAGAAAAAATCCTGAAAATTAGGGTTGACTCTGAAAGAGGAAAGCGTAATATAC
>NZ_JBJNLI010000006.1:0-264741 GCF_052169135.1 Serratia sp. CY32780 | reverse complement strand
CCGTAGCGCCGATGGTAGTGTGGGGTCTCCCCATGCGAGAGTAGGACACTGCCAGGCATCAAATAAACGTTATCAGCGTGACGACTGGTAATGCGCAAATCGCAGAGCGCGATATTGCCAGCATCGAAAGATGCAACGTAAAAGAATCGGTGGAGCGGTAGTTCAGTTGGTTAGAATACCTGCCTGTCACGCAGGGGGTCGCGGGTTCGAGCCCCGTCCGTTCCGCCACTTATTTAATTATGCCTGCTTTATTAGCAGGCATAATGTTAAGCGAGATTTAGGGGCGTAGCTCAGTTGGTAGAGCACCGGTCTCCAAAACCGGGTGTCGCGAGTTCGAGTCTCTCCGCCCCTGCCATATTAAGAACCCTTTGCGAAAGCAAAGGGTTTTTTTTTGCCTATCATTTTTCTTCCTTACCGCTTTGGAATAGAGCGCTTTTGACGCTATATGCCGATGTTTGCCCGATCCTGGTTGCTTCATGTTCCTCCGAACTCTATCCTGCCGGCCTCCTGATTCTTATCTCGTTTTGCATTATCTTCTCTCAGAAGGCGATGAGCGCGTTTTGGTGTGATAGACAGGCATGACCACGATGACGGCGTTTAAGGCCGCCATAACGCTTTAGGCTGCGGTATTTAAAGGTATTTTAAGTAATTGCCGAATCAAAGGCTGTTGATCGCTGTTTTGCAACCAGACGGCATACAGTGGGCGGATAATCGGCGGGATCTCGGTGGCGGCCACCAACTGTGGATACTCTTTTTCCCACTGGCTGGGCAGGAAAGCACATCCACCCGTGGTTTCCAACAGCTGACGCGTCAGGTGAGCGGAGGTGGTAGTAAGCACCGGCACGTTATCACCTTCCAGTATGCGGCTTTCCTGTTGGTGGAAGTCGGCTCCCCATTCCAGCTTGATGTAGGGCATGGGGGCCTGTTTGTCACGATGCGCGGATGAGAACAGGCGTAATGAGAAATTGCTCAGTTGCTGGCTGGCCAATTCATCCATCTTAGGCGGTTCAGTGGTGATCAGTAAATCGAGCTGCCTTTCATGCAGTTGTTTTACCAAAGAGTGCCTTAATGCCACCCTGGCTTCTAGCTGCAGCGCTTCGCGTTGTTGATAGAGCGCCTGTAGCCAAGGGGTCAGATAGGCTTCCCACAGCGAAGCGGTAGCGCCGATCGACAACTCGGTGTGTTGCAGCGAACGCACGACCTCCTTTTTCGCCAGCTGCCAGGTGTTCATCAGGCTCTCGGCATAGGGCAGAAGCCGCTCGCCGGCAGGCGTCAGGCGGATATTATTGCGATGACGGGTAAATAAATTGGCGCCCAGCTGGTTTTCTAACTGACGGATGCGGAAACTGACCGCGGACTGCGTTAAGTACAAAGATTCTGCGGCTCTGCCAAAGTGACGCGTTCTACTGACCTCCAAAAAGGTTTTCAGTAATTCGGTATCCACACCTATCTCCAAAAAAATTTGTCGTTAAGATTTAAATGTTTTGTTTTACACGCTGTCAAGCCTATCTAATACTCCGCGCCATAAACAGCACGGCCATAAGAGAATTAGGAGCGTGTCAGATGGCGGATAGCTTCACCACGACCAATCGTTTTTTTGATAATAAACATTACCCTCGCGGGTTCTCCCGTCACGGCGATTTCACCATTAAAGAGGCGCAATTGCTAGAGCGCTTCGGCTACGCGTTTAACGAGCTGGACTCGGGCAAACGCCAGCCGGCCACTGAAGAAGAACAACTGTTCGTCGCAGTGTGCCGCGGTGAGCGCGAAGCGGCTACCGAGCAGGAAAAAGTATGGGCTAAATATCTGGCGCGCACACGTCGCCCGAAGAAATTCCATACTCTGTCCGGCGGTAAACCGCAGGCTGACGCAGTAGAAGATTACAGCGACAGCGAAGACTAAAGACGATGGGGCCTGCGGGCCCCATTTTCATTCCAGACTACGATGCAGTTGTAACAGCAGGCGGTCCATGCTGCGATAGCCCAGCGCTTCGCTGAGGTGGCGCCTGTCGAGCTCAGCATCTCCCGCCAAATCCGCCAGCGTGCGCGCCACTTTCAAGATGCGCTGCCAGGCGCGAACCGATAACCCCAGCGCGTTTAATGTCGCTTCCAAAAACTCGGCGTCTGCCGCCTGCAGAACGCAATCCCGTTCCACTTCGCGGTTGCTCAGCAGCGCGTTGACTTTACCGGCGCGTTCAAGTTGCCGGGCGCGTGCCAGCAGCACTCTTTTCCGCACTTGTTCGCTGCTTTCTCCGCGTGTTTTCCGATGACTGAGTGTTCCCGGCGGCAACAGCGGCACTTCGATAGACAGATCGAAACGGTCGAGAAAAGGCCCTGACAGCCGGGCCAGATAGCGCAACACCTTCTGCGGTGAGGCGCGATTGTGCAACCCCTGATAGTGCCCCGTCGGGCTGGGGTTCATTGCCGCGATCAGCTGCACTCTGGCGGGGAAACAGACCTTGGCGTTGGCGCGTGAAATCACGATCTCGCCGGATTCCAACGGCTCACGCAGCGCATCCAGTACCTTACGCTCGAATTCCGGCAGTTCATCCAGAAACAGCACGCCGTTATGCGCCATCGAGATCTCGCCCGGTCGCGGCAGTGAGCCGCCGCCGACCAATGCCGCCATCGAGGCGCTGTGGTGCGGTGCGCGAAACGGCCTCTGGCGCCATGGTAGGGCAGTGGGAATGTGATGCTGCAAGCTGGCGACCGCTAGACTTTCCAGCGCCTCAGGCTCCGTGAGCGGTGGCAGTAGGCCCGTGAGGCGGCTGGCCAGCATGGTTTTACCGGTGCCCGGCGGCCCAATCAGCAATAGGTTATGCCCGCCGGCGGCGGCGATCTCCAGTGCCCGCTTGGCCTGCTCCTGGCCGATGATATCGCGCAGATCGGCGCTGTCGCAGGCGGTGTCCGCAGCGGGAGGCGTGGCCGCCACCGGCAGTTCGCCCTGGCCGAGCAGAAAGGCGCAGACTTCCAACAGGTGCCGGGCGGTATGGGAGTGCGACTGCGCGATCAGGCCGACTTCGGCGGCGTTGTCCGTTGAGAGGATCAGTTGCCGCCCGGCATCAGTCGCCGCCAGCGCCGCCGGGATCGCGCCCCTGACCGCGCGCAGTGAGCCGGACAGCGCGAGCTCGCCAAGAAACTCGTAGCGCGCCAACGGTGCGAGGGGCAATTGCTCGGAGGCGGCGAGGATCGCCAGCGCTATCGGCAGATCGTAACGCCCGCCTTCTTTCGGCAGATCGGCGGGCGCCAAATTGACGGTGATGCGCCGGGCGGGAAAGGTGAAACCGTTATTGATCAGGGCGCTGCGCACCCGATCGCGCGCCTCTTTTACCGTGGTTTCCGGCAGGCCGACCAGCGTCAGGCCGGGCAGGCCATTGCTGATATGCACCTCCACCGTCACGGAAGGGGCCTGAACGCCGATGATGGCGCGGCTATAGATTACCGCCAGTGACATATCGCTCTCCTTGCTGAGGGCGACATGATGCGTGATTCATCTGGGCATTGCGCGGCGTTATTGGTGGTTTTTCGATGCATTTAGCAGAGTAATCGCTGATTTTCATCGAAATAAATGAGGTTGTGCGAGCCGCCTCGCAACCTGCGGCAATACCCATTAACAATTCGCTGAAGGCTGCAACATATTAGCGGCCCATACGCATTGCAACCATAGGGTTAACGGGTGTATTTAACAATTGATTAAAAGAAAAATCACTTATTTAACAAACCCCGACCGCCGCCGCATTCTGCCCGGCAGCCGCTAAACCTCCTGACTTCGTACTCTACGGTAGGGATAACACTATGTTTGGTTGGACCCCGCTGCAACGCAACGCGGCAATCGCCAGCTTTTCAAGCTGGACGCTCGACGCTTTCGATTTTTTCGTGCTGGTATTCTTACTCAGTGACATCGCGCAATCCTTTCACGTCGGTCTGGAACAGGTGACGTTGGCGATTTTGCTCACGCTGGCGGTGCGCCCGATTGGCGCGCTGATCTTCGGGCGTGCGGCGGAAAAATATGGCCGCAAGCCGATCCTGATGCTGAATATCGTCTTCTTCTCGGTGTTTGAGCTGCTCTCCGCCGCCGCGCCCTCGCTGACGGTCTTCTTGCTGTTGCGGGTGTTGTACGGCGTTGCGATGGGCGGCATCTGGGGCGTGGCGTCGTCGTTGGCGATGGAAACCATACCGGACCGCTCGCGCGGCCTGATGTCGGGCATTTTCCAGGCCGGCTATCCGTTCGGTTATCTGCTGGCGGCGGTGGTGTACGGCCTGCTGTTCGAAACGGTCGGCTGGCGCGGCATGTTTGTCATCGGCGCGGCGCCGATCCTGCTGCTGCCGTTTATTTATTATTGCGTGCAGGAGTCGCCGGTGTGGCTGGCGGCGCGTGAACGCAAGGAAAGCTCTGCCTTGCTGCCGGTGTTGAAGAGCCACTGGAAGCTGTGCTGCTATCTGGTGCTACTGATGGCGGCGTTCAATTTCTTCTCCCACGGCACGCAGGATCTGTATCCGGTGTTTCTGAAAGTTCAGCATGGTTTCGATCCAAAAACCGTCAGTATCATCGCCATTAGCTACAATATCGCGTCAATTATCGGCGGCGTTTTCTTCGGTTCGTTGTCGGAAAAGATCGGCCGCAAAAAAGCGATCATCATCGCCGCGTTGCTGGCGCTGCCGGTGATCCCGCTGTGGGCATTTTCCAGCGGTTCGCTGATGTTGGGGATCGGCGCTTTCCTGATGCAGTTCATGGTGCAGGGCGCCTGGGGCGTGGTGCCGACCTACCTGACTGAGCTGGTGCCGGCCAACACCCGCGCGGTGCTGCCGGGGTTCGTGTACCAGTTGGGTAACCTGATCGCTTCGGTCAACGCCACGCTGCAGGCGACCATCGCCGAACATCATGGGCATAATTACGGCCTGGCGATGGCGATCGTCGCCGGTACGGTGGCGCTGGCGATCGCCCTGTTGGTGTTCTTCGGCAAGGATACGCGCGGTAAGGCGATAACAGACGCGGTGAAAAATCCGGGCGTGCGCGCCAACGTGTGAAATCCGGGCTATTCGCGTGAGGTATGACCAGATTGCGCCGAATAATAACGCAAAAAAAGTGTTGTCATGCCGCGCGCGACTATGGTACCTCTGTAAGCATTAGTTCTGAATGAGCACAGTGAACAAACCCATTATGAAAGCCTTTGCCCAAGTGATTAGCCTAGTCGTGATTAGCGTGGTGGTGATTATTATCCCACCGTGCGGGGCTGCACTTGGACGAAGAAAGGCTTAGCAAACAAGCCGGAATCGCAAGAGAACCCCCGCACCGTCAGGTCCGGGGGTTTTTTATTGGCAAGAGAAAAGTGGAGCAAGGGGCAGAGCATGAAAAACAGAACAAAATCCTGCGGTTGTCGAAGTAAGGCGGGGAAATAACTATGAATGGCGCTCAGTGGGTAGTTCAAGCGTTGCGTGCGCAGGGTGTGGATACCGTATTCGGCTATCCGGGCGGGGCAATCATGCCGGTGTACGATGCGTTGTACGACGGCGGTGTGGAACACCTGCTGTGCCGCCATGAACAGGGCGCCGCGATGGCCGCCATCGGCTACGCCCGCGCCACCGGCAAAGTCGGCGTTTGCATCGCCACTTCCGGCCCCGGCGCCACCAACCTGATCACCGGCCTGGCTGATGCGCTGCTCGATTCCGTTCCCGTTGTCGCCATCACCGGTCAGGTGGGTTCCGCGCTGATCGGCACCGATGCCTTTCAGGAGATCGATGTTCTCGGCCTGTCCTTGGCCTGCACCAAACACAGCTTCCTGGTGGAATCGCTGGACGCGCTGCCGGGCATTATGGCGGAAGCCTTCGCCATCGCCGCCGGCGGCCGTCCTGGCCCGGTGCTGATCGATATCCCGAAAGACATCCAGCTGGCGCAGGGCGACTTGCACCCGCATCTGATACCGGTCGATGAAGCGCCGGCATTCCCGGCGGCGGCGTTGGCGGAGGCGGCCGAGCTGCTGGCGCAGGCGCACAAACCGATGCTGTACGTCGGCGGCGGCGTGGGCATGGCGCAGGCGGTGCCGGCGCTGCGCGAGTTCATCGCCGTGACCCGCATGCCGAACGTCGCCACCCTGAAGGGGCTGGGCGCGCCGGATGCGCAAGATCCGCTGTACCTCGGCATGCTGGGCATGCACGGCACCAGGGCCGCCAACCTGGCGGTGCAGGAGTGCGATCTGCTGATTGCCGTCGGCGCGCGTTTCGATGACCGCGTAACCGGCAAACTGAACGCCTTCGCGCCGCACGCCAAAGTGATCCACATGGATATCGACCCGGCGGAAATGAGCAAGCTGCGCCAGGCGCATGTGGCCCTGCAGGGCGATCTGAAAGCGTTGCTGCCGGCGTTGCAGCGCCCGCTGAACATCGCCCCCTGGCAGCAGCAGGTGACGGCGCTGAAAGCCGACCACGCCTGCCGCTACGATCACCCCGGCCAGCCGATCTACGCGCCGCTGTTCTTGCGCCAGCTGTCCGCCCGCAAGCCGGCCAACAGCGTAGTGACCACCGACGTGGGCCAGCACCAGATGTGGAGCGCGCAGCACATGACGTTCGAACGCCCGGAGAATTTCATCACCTCCAGCGGCCTCGGCACCATGGGGTTCGGCGTGCCGGCGGCAGTAGGGGCCCAGATCGCGCGCCCGCAAGATACGGTGATCTGCGTCTCGGGCGACGGCTCTTTCATGATGAACGTGCAGGAACTGGGCACCATCAAGCGCAAACAGCTGCCGCTGAAGATCGTGCTGCTGGACAACCAGCGCCTCGGAATGGTGCGTCAATGGCAGCAGCTGTTCTTCGACGGCCGCTACAGTGAAACCAACCTGTCCGATAACCCCGACTTCCTGATGCTGGCCGCCGCCTTCGGCATTCCCGGCCAGCGCATCAGCCGCAAGGATCAGGTGGAGGGCGCGCTCGAGGCGCTGTTCAACACCGAAGGCCCTTATCTGCTGCAGGTCTCTATCGACGAACTCGAAAATGTCTGGCCGCTGGTACCGCCGGGCGCCGGCAACGAAACCATGTTGGAGGAAATATCATGATGCAGCATCAACTCTCGATCCAGGCGCGTTTTCGCCCCGAAATGTTAGAGCGCGTATTGCGGGTCGTGCGTCATCGCGGCTTTCAGGTTTGTGCTATGAATATGGTTTCCCCGGCCAACGCCGACAGCATCAATATCGAATTGACCGTTGCCAGCCCGCGTCCGGTTGCCCTGTTGTCATCTCAATTAAGCAAACTGATGGACGTCTCCTGCGTCGAGATCCAGCAGCCAACATCACAACAAATACGCGCCTGAGGCGCCGAGAAGGATAAATAACAATGACAAAGAAAGCCGATTACATTTGGTTCAATGGTGAGATGGTTCCCTGGGCCGAGGCCAAAGTGCACGTGATGTCGCACGCGCTGCATTACGGCACGTCGGTATTTGAGGGGGTGCGCTGCTACGACTCGCACTTGGGGCCGGTAGTGTTCCGTCATCGCGAGCATATGCAGCGCCTGCACGATTCGGCGAAAATCTACCGCATGCCGGTTTCGCAAAGCGTTGACGAACTGATGGAAGCCTGCCGCGTCACGTTGCGCAAGAACAACCTGGTCAGCGCGTACATCCGCCCGCTGGTGTTCGTCGGCGATGTCGGCATGGGCGTCAACCCGCCGGCCGGTTACAAAACGGACGTGATTATCGCGGCGTTTCCTTGGGGCGCTTATCTGGGTGAAGAAGCGCTGGATCAAGGCATCGACGCGATGGTCTCCTCCTGGCACCGCGTCGCACCAAACACCATCCCCACCGCGGCCAAGGCCGG
This sequence comes from Serratia sp. CY32780, assembly GCF_052169135.1. Taxonomy (NCBI): domain Bacteria; kingdom Pseudomonadati; phylum Pseudomonadota; class Gammaproteobacteria; order Enterobacterales; family Yersiniaceae; genus Serratia; species Serratia sp. CY32780. The sequence goes on along the minus strand of NZ_JBJNLI010000006.1, from coordinate 256,934 downwards.
CGGCAACTATCTTTCCTCTCTGCTGGTGGGCAGCGAAGCGCGTCGCCACGGCTATCAGGAAGGCATTGCGCTAGACGTGCACGGCTACATTTCTGAAGGGGCGGGCGAGAACCTGTTTGAAGTGAAAGACGGCGTGATTTACACCCCGCCGTTCACCTCTTCGGCGCTGCCGGGCATCACCCGCGACGCGATCATCAAGCTGGCGAAAGACATGGGCTTCGAAGTGCGTGAGCAGGTGCTGTCGCGCGAATCGCTGTACCTGGCCGACGAAGTGTTCATGTCCGGCACCGCGGCGGAAATCACGCCGGTGCGCAGCGTGGACGGCATTCAGGTCGGCATCGGCAAATGCGGCCCGGTGACCAAACAGATCCAGCAGGCGTTCTTCGGCCTGTTCAGCGGCAAGACAGAAGACAAATACGGCTGGCTGGATCCGGTCAATCCGTAACGACAAGACAGACAGATAAGAATATCCAGGCGGTTCGTTCGCCGCCTGTCATAAATACATTTGGAGTGAAAAGAGCATGCCTAAGTACCGTTCCGCCACCACCACCCACGGCCGCAATATGGCGGGTGCCCGCGCATTGTGGCGCGCGACCGGGATGACCGACGCCGATTTCGGCAAGCCGATCATCGCCGTGGTCAACTCCTTTACCCAGTTCGTGCCGGGCCACGTGCATCTGCGCGATCTGGGCAAACTGGTCGCCGAACAGATCGAAGCCTCCGGCGGCGTGGCCAAAGAGTTCAACACCATCGCGGTGGATGACGGCATCGCCATGGGCCATGGCGGCATGCTCTATTCCCTGCCGTCGCGCGAGCTGATCGCCGACTCGGTCGAATATATGGTGAACGCCCACTGCGCCGACGCGATGGTGTGCATCTCCAACTGCGACAAGATCACCCCGGGCATGCTGATGGCGGCGTTGCGCCTGAATATCCCGGTGATCTTCGTCTCCGGCGGCCCGATGGAAGCCGGCAAGACCAAACTCTCCAATCAGATCATCAAGCTGGATCTGGTGGATGCGATGATCCAGGGCGCGAACCCGAACGTCAGCGACGCCGACAGCGAGCAGATCGAGCGTTCCGCCTGCCCGACCTGCGGTTCCTGCTCCGGCATGTTTACCGCCAACTCGATGAACTGCCTGACCGAAGCGCTGGGCCTGTCGCAGCCGGGCAACGGCTCGTTGCTGGCCACTCACGCCGATCGCAAAGCGCTGTTCCTCAACGCCGGCAAGCGCATCGTCGAGCTGACCAAACGCTATTACGAGCAGGACGACGAGAGCGCGCTGCCGCGCAATATCGCCAACAAGGCGGCGTTTGAGAACGCCATGACGCTGGACATCGCCATGGGCGGCTCGACCAACACTGTGCTGCACCTGCTGGCTTCGGCGCAGGAAGGCGAGGTGGACTTCACCATGGAAGACATCGATCGCCTGTCGCGCAAAGTGCCGCACCTGTGCAAGGTGGCGCCGAGCACGCAGAAATACCACATGGAAGACGTGCACCGCGCCGGCGGCGTAATCGGCATCCTCGGCGAGCTGGATCGCGCCGGCTTGCTGAACCGCGAGGTGAACAATGTGCTGGGGCTGACCCTGCCGCAGACGCTGGAAGCCTACGACGTGATGCTGACCCGCGACGAAAGCGTCAAGAAAATGTACTCCGCCGGGCCGGCCGGTATCCGCACCACGCAGGCATTCTCTCAGGACTGCCGCTGGGATTCGCTGGACACCGACCGCAAGGAGGGCTGCATCCGCACCCGTGAGCACGCCTACAGTCAGGACGGCGGGCTGGCGGTGCTGTACGGCAACCTGGCGGAAAATGGCTGTATCGTCAAAACCGCTGGCGTAGACAAGGAAATCCTCACCTTCCGCGGACCGGCCAAAGTCTATGAAAGCCAGGATGATGCGGTAGAAGCTATCCTCGGCGGCAAAGTGGTGGCGGGCGACGTGGTCGTTATCCGTTACGAAGGGCCGAAAGGCGGGCCGGGCATGCAGGAAATGCTTTACCCAACCACGTATCTGAAATCGATGGGGCTGGGCAAGGCGTGTGCGCTGATCACCGACGGGCGTTTCTCCGGCGGCACCTCCGGGCTGTCCATCGGCCACGCCTCGCCGGAGGCGGCCAACGGCGGCCTGATCGCCCTGGTGCAGGACGGCGACATGATCGCGATCGACATTCCGCATCGCGGCATCCAGCTGGACGTCAGCGAGCAGGAGCTGGCGGCGCGGCATGAGGCGGAACTGGCGCGCGGCGATGCGGCCTGGACGCCGAAAAACCGTGAACGTCAGGTGTCCTTCGCGCTGCGCGCTTACGCCTCGTTGGCCACCAGCGCCGACAAAGGCGCGGTGCGCGACAAGAGCAAACTGGGGGGATAAGCAGTATGGCGGTCTCTCAACCCCTACCCAGCGCCCCCTGCGGCGCGGAATATCTGCGAGCGGTACTGCGCTCGCCGGTCTACGAGGTGGCGCAGGTCACCCCGTTGCAGGCCATGAGCAAAATCTCTTCGCGCCTCGGCAACACCATTTTGGTGAAGCGCGAAGATCGCCAGCCGGTGCACAGCTTCAAGCTGCGCGGGGCCTATGCGATGATCGCCGGGCTGGACGAAGAGCAGAAGGCGCGCGGCGTCGTAACGGCTTCGGCCGGCAACCACGCGCAGGGCGTCGCCTTCTCCGGTAAACGGCTGGGGATCAAAACGCTGATCGTGATGCCGGTGTCCACCGCGGACATCAAGGTGGATGCGGTGCGCGGTTTCGGCGGCGAAGTGCTGCTGCATGGCGCCAATTTCGACGAGGCCAAGGCGAAGGCGATCGAGCTTTCCCAACAGCAAGGAATGACCTTCGTGCCGCCGTTCGATCATCCGACGGTGATCGCCGGGCAGGGCACGCTGGCGATGGAGCTGCTGCAGCAAGACGCGCATCTGGATCGGGTCTTCGTGCCGGTCGGCGGCGGCGGCCTGGCCGCCGGGGTGGCGGTGCTGATCAAGCAGCTGATGCCGCAGATCAAAGTGATTGGCGTCGAAGCGGAAGACTCCGCCTGCCTGCGCGCGGCGCTGGATGCCGGCCATCCGGTGGATCTGGCGCGCGTCGGGCTGTTCGCTGAAGGCGTGGCGGTGAAGCGCATCGGCGACGAAACCTTCCGCCTGTGCCGTGAGTATCTGGACGACGTGATCACCGTGGACAGCGACGCCATCTGCGCGGCGGTCAAAGATCTGTTCGAGGACGTGCGCGCCATTGCCGAACCTTCCGGCGCGCTGGCGCTGGCGGGGCTGAAAAAGTACGTGCAGCAGCACAACATTCAGGGCGAGCGTCTGGCGCACGTGCTGTCCGGCGCCAACCTCAACTTCCACGGGCTGCGCTACGTTTCCGAACGTTGCGAACTGGGCGAACAACGCGAAGCGCTGTTGGCGGTAACCATTCCGGAACAGCAGGGCAGCTTCCTCAAGTTCTGCCAACTGCTGGGCGGCCGCTCGGTGACCGAATTCAACTACCGCTACGCCGATGCCGACAATGCCTGCATTTTCGTCGGCGTGCGTCTGACGCGCGGCCACGCCGAACGGCGGGAGATCATCGACGAACTCAACGCCGACGGTTATCAGGTGGTGGATCTGTCGGACGACGAGATGGCCAAGCTGCACGTGCGCTACATGGTGGGCGGGCGTCCGTCGAAGCCGCTGCGCGAACGGCTGTACAGCTTTGAGTTTCCGGAGTCGCCGGGCGCGCTGCTGAAGTTCTTGCAGACGCTGGGCACGCACTGGAACATTTCGCTGTTCCACTATCGCAGCCACGGCACCGACTTCGGCCGGGTGCTGGCGGCCTTCGAGCTGGCGCAAAGCGAGCCGGAATTCGAGCGGCACCTGCAGGCGCTGGGCTACGATTGCCACGACGAAACCGACAACCCGGCGTTCCGCTTCTTTTTGCAGGGGTGAGTCGGATTGATAAGCAACCGTGACGCGTTAGTCAGTTTATGGGTTGCATGGTTGTGATTTTGTCGTGCATTTTTATACTGCCAAGACTTCTGACGTATAGGGATGCACGACAATGAAAACCGCTTTTTCTACGCCGTTCGGTTCCCCCGAAGACGATTTGACCAACGCCGAGTTTGCCCGCTTGTTGGGCAATACCGGTGTACAAGAATTCTATCGCGATATTAATCTGCAAGCCTTGCAGGACTCGCTGGACTGCAGCCTCGCCTTTCATGGCGTGGGCATTATTTTTTCCGACGGGCAGAACTCATTTTTAGTCCGCCCGACGCAGCACACCGGTTACTCAAACGCTTCGCAGGTTACCCACGTGGTCATCAGCAAAACGGTGGCTCATACTTCACGCGTTGCCGCGACCAATACGCTGTCGGAAGCGTTGAGCAAACCCAGCGTCAGCAAAGAGTTGGCCTCGGCCGCGCTGTCGTGCGGAACGCTGCTGGTATCGGTATTTTTACTGGCGTCGGGCAGCGTCGCCGTGCCGTTTACCGGCGGCACCAGCTCGGCGGTGGCTTATCTGGGTTATGCCGGCATGGCCGCCAGCGCGTTGCAGTGCGGCAATGGGCTGTACCGCGTCAACAAGCTTTATGACGGGAAAGGCGATGAACTGGCTCAGCTCGACTCAGAACAGTGGTATATCGCTACCAGTACCGTGCTCGATGTGATCTCGCTGGCCAGTGCCGGGGCTGCCCTGAAGGAAGCGACGATGACCTACCGCGCCATGCGCCGCATTTCGGCGCGCAAGGCGACGGAATGGCTGAAAAGCATGCCCCGTAGCGAAAGGAAGCGGCTGACCGAAAACATCATTCGGGCGGAAAATCCGGGAATTTCCAATAACGTCTTGAAAGAGATGGTGAAGAACGGCTTATACCCGAAGCGCTACCCGACGGAAGCGATCCAAAACGGGCTGCGCCAGCAATTGCATTCGGCGCTCAATAACTCATTGACGTTCGTGGGCAGCGGCATCAGCGGCACCCTGTCTGCGCCGGTGAATGTGAAAACCACCGGGCAGTATTTTGTGGGCATTATGCAGAAATTGCCGCAGATGGTGAGGTAATGGCGGACTGGATGATTAAACGTCTGATCGCGCAGGGCCGGGAGATGGAACGCCAAATCGCGGCGCGCGATGGCGCGCTTTTCGCCGGTGTGGATGCGCAGCTCGAGCAGCATTTCCTGACGCCGGGCCAGCGGCTGTCGCCGCCGGGCGTCGGCAATGTCATGTTGCTGATGGTTTGCCTGGCGCTGGGGCTGGCGGGCGTGATGGGCCTGGCCACGGACGTGGCGGCCGCCTGGAGCGGCAAGACTTCCGCCGCCGTTCTCATGGGCAGCGGCGCGATCGTGGCGGTGTGGATGACGTTGATCCTGTTCCAACTGGTGCAGGGTAAAAACAGCGGGGTGGTATTGCTGCAATATTACCTTGGCATGCTCGGCCTGTTTTGCCTTGGCGCCGCGGCGGCGTGGGCGGCGGGGATGACCGGCATCGCCACTGTCGCCATGCTGCTGGGGGGCGTGGTTGGCGGGGCGCTATTCAGCAACCGGGCGGCGTTCTATCTCTATGTCGCTTATTTTCGCACGCGTCGGCGCGTATTTATCAAACGCCGTTGGCAGAGAGAAGATCTGCGCAACACCCGATAAACCGTCAGAACGGAAAAACTTATGACGCAACCCTTCTCCGGCTTTAGCCAGCAGGGTCTGAATTTCCTGCAGCAGGTGCGGATCGAGAACGATAAGGCGTGGTTCGACGGCAACCGCGACATCTACGATCGCGAGCTGCTGGCGCCGTTTCGCGCGCTGGTGGAGCAGTTGGCTCCCGGCATGCTGGCGATCGACCCGCAGTTCGAGACTCGCCCGGCGATCGGCAAAACGCTGTCGCGCATTCATCGCGATACGCGCTTTTCACATGACAAATCGCGCTACCGCAGCCGCATGTGGCTGACGTTCAAGCGCCCGAGCAAAGACTGGAAAGACGCGCCGGTCTACTTTTTCGAACTGGGGCCGGACATGCTGCGCTATGGGCTCGGCTACTACAGCGCCAACAAGCCGACCATGGATCTGTTCCGCCATACGCTGAGGCAGCGGCCGCAGCCTTTCCTTGAGGTGGCCGCCTGCTGCCGGCCGCCATTCGAGCTGGTGGGCGAAAGCTACAAGCGCCCGCTGGTTAAGGAGCAGGCGGCGGAGATCGCCACCTGGTACAACCGCAAGTCGTTCGCGGTGATGGTGACCGACAGCGAAGTGGAAAAGCTGTTCAGCGCCGATCTGGCGCCGCTGCTGGCCGGGGCATTTTTGCAGCTTGAGCCGCTCTACCACTGGCTGATGCAGGTAGAGACGATGAAGCAGGTCGATCCAGCGGATCTGTAAACCCCGCGTCAGCGGGGATGCAGCAAGCGCCAAAAGGCGTCGATCAGCGGATCGCTGAGGCGCTTTTTCTGAACGCAGACCCCCAGCTCGAACGGTTCGACCATCGAGATGTTATCCAGCTGCGAGATGCGGTTGCGTACCGGCTCCGGGCTGTTGTCCACCACTACGCTCGGGATCAGTGCGATGCCGCAGCCCAGAGCGACCATCGACACGATGGCTTCGTGGCCGCCGACGGTGGCGTAAATCAGCGGATTGCTGATGCGGTGGCGGCGGAACCACAGCTCGATGCGTTTTCGCGAAGGGCCGTGCTCCGGCAGGATGAACGGGATCTCGGCCCAGTCGGGCCTGTCGGCGAACGCCTGGCTGCGCACCGCGCAGGGCAGCGCCGGCGCGATCAGTACCAGCGGGATTTCGCCGATTTTGGTGAACGCCACGCTGGCGGGCAGCGTTTCCGGCCGGCCGGCGATGCCGAGATCGGCCTCGTTGGATTGCACTTTGTCGACCGCGTCGGCGGCGTCGCCGGTGGTCAGCTTAATCTCCACCAGCGGGTGCTGCGCGCGGAAGCGATCGAGGATCGGCGGCAGGTGGCTGTACGCCGCGGTCACCGAGCAGAACAGCCGCAGTTCGCCGCTCAGCGAAGGGCCGTGCTGGCCGAGCGAGTGCTTCAGCTGCTGATATTGCAGCAGCGTTTGCTGGGCGAATTCTTTCAGCTGTTCGCCGGCGTCGGTCAGCTGCACGGTGCGGTTATCGCGCAGGAACAGCGGCTGCCCGAGGATCTCTTCCAGCCGCTGGATCTGGCGGGAGAGCGTCGACGGGCTGACGTGCATCGCCTTGGCGGTGCGCCCGAAGTGATGGCTTTCGGCCAGATGCAGGAACAGCTTTAAATCACGTAAATCCATATCGATACGCTCGCAGTGAGTGTGTTGCATAAATTGCAATGTCACGTTCTTAATATATCAATTTAAGCAACGCATTTCCTGTTATACATTGAGTTTAACGAATCTCCGCACAGACAGGGCGGGGAATGAAAATAACAATGCAAGACAACATCAAACCGGAGTACCACCATGGCTAACTATTTCAACACATTGAACCTGCGTCAGCAGTTGGCGCAATTGGGTAAATGCCGCTTTATGGCGCGCGACGAATTTGCTGACGAAGCCGGCTACCTGAAAGGTAAAAAAGTGGTGATTGTCGGCTGTGGCGCCCAGGGCCTGAACCAGGGGCTGAACATGCGCGACTCCGGCCTGGACGTCGCCTATGCCCTGCGCAAAGAAGCGATCGACGAGAAGCGCGCTTCCTGGCGCAAGGCGACCGAAAACGGCTTCAAGGTCGGCACCTACGAAGACCTGATCCCGCAGGCGGATCTGGTGGTCAACCTGACGCCGGACAAGCAGCACTCTTCCGTGGTGCGCGCGGTGCAGCCGCTGATGAAAGACGGCGCGGCGCTGGGTTACTCCCACGGCTTCAACATCGTTGAAGTGGGTGAGCAGGTGCGTAAAGATATCACCGTGGTGATGGTCGCGCCGAAATGCCCGGGCACCGAAGTGCGTGAAGAGTACAAGCGCGGCTTCGGCGTGCCGACCCTGATTGCGGTTCACCCGGAAAACGATCCGAAAGGCGAAGGCATGGCGATTGCCAAGGCCTGGGCGGCGGCCACCGGCGGCCACCGCGCCGGCGTGCTGGAGTCCTCATTCGTCGCCGAAGTGAAATCCGACCTGATGGGCGAGCAGACCATTCTGTGCGGCATGCTGCAGGCGGGTTCGCTGCTGTGCTTCGATAAGTTGGTTGCTGAGGGCACCGATCCGGCTTACGCCGAGAAACTGATTCAGTTCGGCTGGGAAACCATCACCGAAGCGCTGAAGCAGGGCGGCATCACCCTGATGATGGATCGCCTGTCCAACCCGGCCAAGCTGCGTGCCTATGCGCTGTCCGAACAGCTGAAAACCATCATGGCGCCGCTGTTCCAGAAGCACATGGACGACATCATCTCCGGCGCGTTCTCCAGCGGCATGATGGCCGACTGGGCGGAAGACGACGTGAAATTGCTGACCTGGCGCGAAGAGACCGGCAAAACCGCGTTCGAGAATGCGCCGCAGTTTGAAGGCAAAATCAGCGAGCAAGAGTACTTCGATCACGGCGTGCTGATGGTGGCAATGGTGAAAGCGGGCGTTGAGCTGGCGTTCGAAACTATGGTCGATGCCGGCATCATCGAAGAGTCGGCTTACTATGAGTCGCTGCACGAGCTGCCGCTGATCGCCAACACCATTGCGCGCAAACGTCTGTATGAAATGAACGTGGTTATCTCCGATACCGCAGAGTACGGCAACTACCTGTTCGCCAACGCGGCGGTGCCGCTGCTGAAGGACTTCATGACCACCCTGCAGGCGGGCGATTTGGGCAAAGCCGCGGCGGGTACGGCGGTGGACAACGCGCAGCTGCGTGACGTGAACGAAGCGGTGCGCAGCCACCCGATCGAAACCGTCGGCCGCAAACTGCGTGGCTACATGACCGACATGAAACGCATCGCCGTTGCGGGCTGATTTCCCGCAAGGCAAAGCACACAGAGCCGGCAGCGATGCCGGCTTTTTTATGCCTACGGTGGTGTGATCAATTGCCGTTCGAGGCAGCGCCGGATCGCGTGTTTGGCGTTGGCGACCCCCAGCTTACGCACCGCATTGCCGATGTGAAACTTCACCGTGCCGGTTTTTATCCCCAGGATCAGCGCGATCTCATGGTAGGTTTTGCCCTGGCTGGCCCAGTAGAGGATTTCCCCTTCGCGCGGCGAGAGCCGGTCTGTCCGGCTCGCCTCGGCGTTGGCCAAGGCCAGAGCGTGCTGGTGGGTATCGACCAATACCATCTGCAGGCTGGCCCTCTCGTCTTCCATCAGCTGCCGCAGTTCGGCGTCATCGGCTGCCGTGGCGCTGATCGACAAGATCGCCAGGTTGTTGTCGTGATCGTGCAAAACAAAGCTGCAGCCGTGCACGATGTCGTACTCCCGCGCCTGGCTGAAGATCTTCCGGTAATGCCGATCCGCGGTGGTGACGGGGGTGTCGTGCCACATAAAGGGCGCGCAGCGACTATGGGCGGCGCGCACGACGGGATCGATGCGCTGATAGCGATTGGCGCTGTAGATGTCCAGCCATTCTTGCGGGTAGCTCGAGACCAGCAGATGGCGATCGGGAAGGTGTTTGTTGAAGGTCAAATAAGCGTATTTGAATTGGCTGAAGGCGTGCAGTCGGCCGTCAAGATGCAGTCTTGCGGCGACGGCGTTGGCGAATGTGACGGTCATTGGTAACCTCCCTGTCGTTCGCGGCTCAGCCCGACCTGCACCAAAGTCCAGCTAGTCAGTGCGGCGGATTGAAATTTATACTCGGCTAATAAATTCAAAAAGGCAGCAATGCCAAGACCCGAGCTTAGCAGCTCTGGGCGGAAATAAGCCAACGCCAGGGAAATTCTTTCAATCATCCTCTCATCAATGCTTCTGGGATCTATTGTGCGGGCGGCGAGGCTACCTCGCCGCCGCCTTATTGGCTATGCGGGCATCGCCGCTGCGGGAATGATGGCGCCGCGGTGTTGGATCACCGTTGCGGCGAGCTGGTGGCCGCGCTGCGCCGCCTGTTGGGCGCTGCCGCCGTTCAGGCGTACCGCCAGGTAACCGGCGCTGAAAGAGTCGCCCGCCGCGGTGGTATCCACCACGCGTTCCGGCGGCAGCGCGATGGCCGGCACCTCAAGCCGCTCTCCCTCCACGCTGAACACCAGACAGGCATCCGCGCCGCGTTTGATAACGATCTCGCCGACGCCGAGCGCCTGCGTGCGCGCCACCACCTGTTCAACCGGCTGCGTGCCCCACAGCAGCTCTTCGTCATCCAGCGTCAGGAAGGCGATGTCGGTGCAGGCCAGTACCTCACGGTAGGCCTGCTGCGTTTCCTCACGGCTGTGCCACAGGCGCGGGCGATAGTTATTGTCGAAGATAACCTGGCCGCCGTTGGCGCGGCAGCGGCGCAACAGCGCCAGCAGCTTCGTGCGGTCGGCAGGCGCGAGGATCGCCAGGCTAATGCCGCTGAGATACAGGTAATCGAACTGCGCCAGCCGGGCGCACAGTGCGTCGGCCTGGGGACCCGCCAGCCAATACCGGGCGGCGGCGTCGTTGCGCCAGTAGTAGAAGGTGCGTTCGCCGGCGGCGTCGGTTTCGATCACGTACAGGCCCGGCAGTTTGTTTTCCAACCGCTGAATCAGCCCGGTCTCGATCTTCTCCTGCCGCCAGGCCTGCAGCATCTCGTCGCTGAAGCTGTCGGTGCCGAGCGCGGTGACGTAATGCACCTGCAGCGTCTGTTCCGGCATTTGGCGGGCGAGGTAGACGGCGGTGTTGAGGGTATCGCCGCCAAAGCCGCGCGTCAGCTGTGCGCCCTGCTGCGACAGTTCGATCATGCATTCGCCGATCACGGCGAGATTTCGGATAGTCATCGTCAATAAGCCCTGGCTAAAGAAGAAGCAACAACCGCCAGTCTCCACGCAAGGCGGTGAGGGAGTCAATAAATTAAAACGGTGTTTTGATTTTTTATGATCGCGATCGGCCCATGCCAAAACAGGGTGAAGAAGAAACCGTGCGGCAATTCGTGCTTAAAGTTTTGCGCGGCGCGGCCGATAAGCTGGGTAAAGAAACAGCGGCAGCGCTCTCACTTCCCCGCCACGGCGATAGTACCGATGATAACCAACCTGATCTCGGGTCTGCTGGCGCCCTGTTTTGCCCTCTATGCCTGCGCCAAATCGCGGCGCTACTGGCGGCAATGCCGGCGCTTGTATACCTTCCAGCCGATTTATCGCACCAGCGGCGCGCTGCTGGCGGTGGAACTGCTGACGGCGGTATATCACCCGAATGAACCGGACAAACGGCAATCCCCGGAACAGTATTTTTCCTCGCTCGGCGTCGCCCAGCGTTTGCGGGTGATCCAGGAACAGCTGGCGCTGTTGCAGCGCTGGCAGGCATTGTTCATTCGCCACGCGTTGATGGTGTCGGTCAATATCGACGGCATGGCGCTGCAAGCGTTGCAGCGCCATAGCGAGCTGCAGCGGCAGATCGCCGAGATGCCCTATCTGCGCTTCGAACTGGTGGAGCACGCCGAAACGGCGTCAAACCGCCCGTTGCACCAGATGGTCGGCGGCGAACGGCTGTGGCTGGACGATTTCGGCAGCGGGCTGGCCAACTTCTCCGCCGTCGGCGCCTGGCGCTATCAATACATCAAGGTAGCGCGCGAATTGTTCACCTTGCTTAAACAGTCTGAAGAGGGCGTGCAGCTGCTCGGCACCCTGATCAAGATGATGAACCAGTACAGCGACGGGGTGATCGTCGAAGGCGTGGAAACCGAGCAGGAGTGGCGGCTGGTGCAGCGTTCCGGCGCGTTGGCCGCGCAGGGTTACTATCTTTCCCGCCCGGCATGCTTTGAAACTTTACACAGCGTACCGACGCTGTTCGCCGCGCCCGGCGCGCCGGCGTGAACTCCGGCCTATCCTCAGCTAATCTTAAACGGGGCTGCTCATTCCTTTTCCTTTCATTCGGCAGCCCGGTTTATGTGCTGAGGGAGCCCTATGACAAGAACAGGAAAGGTTTTCAGCTGGCTGGGCGGCATTGTGCTGCTGGCGATCGCCGCGCTGGCGATCTTCATCGCTACCTTCGACTGGAATCGACTCAAGCCCACCATCAACGACAAAGTGTCGGCCGAACTGCGGCGGCCGTTCGCCATCCGCGGCGATCTGGGCGTCGACTGGTCGCGTAACCGGGATGAGGGCGGCTGGCGCGCCTGGGTGCCCTGGCCGCATATTCACGCCGAAGACGTGTGGCTGGGTAACCCGAAAAACATGCCCGGCGACAGCATGGTGACGCTGCAGCGCGTCGACGCCAGCATCGCACCGCTGGCGTTGCTGAAGAAAGAACTGCTGATCCCGCGCATTTGGCTCAAGCAGCCGAATGCGTCGTTGCAACGCCTGGCCAACGGCGACAACAACTGGACGTTTGACCTGGCCGCTGGCCAGGATCCGCAGCAACCGCCTTCCGACTGGTCGTTCACCGTTCACGACATCGTGTTCGACAAGGGGCAGATCGCCTTTAAAGACGCCACGCTGAAGGCGGACTTCCGCGCCGTCATCGATCCGCTCGGCAAACCGCTGCCGTTCAGTGAAGTGACCGGCAAACAGAGCAGCGGCAAGGCCGCCACTCCTGACTACGTCTTCGGTTGGCAGGTCAAGGGCAAATACAACGGCGAGCCGCTGAGCGGCAGCGGCAAGATTGGCGGCATGCTGTCGCTGCAGAGCGCCGATCTGCCGTTCCCGCTGCAGGCCGACGTGCGCTCCGGCAGCACCCGTGTGGCGGTGGCGGGCACCTTGACCGATCCGCTGAACCTCGGCGGGCTGGACGTGCAGCTGAAATTTTCCGGCGAAAGCCTGGGTAATCTCTATGGCTTGACCGGCGTGCTGCTGCCGAACACGCCGCCGTATGCGACCGATGGCCATCTGATTGCCCGCCTGCATCAGCCGGGCGGCGCCGTGTTCGAATATCAGAAATTCGACGGCAAAATCGGTGACAGCGACATTCACGGCGATTTGAAATACGTTGCCGGTAAGCCGCGGCCGACGCTGAGCGGCGCGGTGAGCTCCCGGCAGCTGAGGTTGGCGGATCTGGCGCCGCTGATCGGCGCGGACTCCAACGCCGCCAAAGCCGGGCGCGGCGAGAAGAGCCGCCAGCCGGCGGATAAGGTGCTGCCGGTCGAACAGTTCGATACGCAAAGCTGGCGCAAGATGGATGCGGACGTGAAGTTTGCCGCCGCGCGTATCGAACGCGGCAGCGATTTGCCGCTGAGCGATTTGGCCACGCATCTGAAGCTGAACAATGGCGAACTGCGCCTGGATCCGCTGCGCTTCGGCATGGCGGGCGGCAGCCTGAACGCCGTGGTGCGCCTCGACGGCGGCAAAAAGCCGATGCGCGGCCAGGTGGATATGCATGCGCGCAAACTCCAGCTCAAACAGCTGTTGCCGAACGTGGCGGCGATGAAGCGCAGCCTCGGGCAGATGAACGGCGACGCCAGGCTGACGGGCAGCGGCAATTCGGTGGCCGAGCTGCTGGCGACCAGCAACGGCGACCTGCGCCTGTTGATCAATAACGGGGTGATCAGCCGTAGCCTGATGGAGATCCTCGGCCTGAACGTCGGCAACTATCTGGTGGCGCAGCTGTTCGGCGACGACGTGGTGGGCATCAATTGCGCCGCGGCGGACGTCGGCATCCGCAGCGGCGTCGCCGCGCCGCGGCTGTTCGTGTTCGACACCGAGAACGCGGTGATCAACATCACCGGCAACACCAACCTCTCCACCGAACGGCTGGATTTGTCCATCGATCCGGAAAGCAAGGGGATGCGCGTGCTGACCCTGCGCTCGCCGCTGTACGTGAAAGGCACCTTCAAGCACCCCGACGCCGGGGTGAAAGCCGGGCCGCTGATCGCGCGCGGTGCGGCGGCGGTGGCGTTGGGGGCGGTGCTGACGCCGGCGGCGGCGCTGCTGGCGCTGGTTTCACCCAGTGAAGGCGGCGAGGAGAACCAGTGCGGGCAGATCCTGCGGGAGATGAAAGGCAAAAAATAGTCAGGCGTGCGGCGGCGGCGTGAGTAGCCGGCAGTCGTGATCCTGGATCTCTTCCGCCGAGGCCAGGGTAAACGGCAGCAGGCTGCGCTCGGTCGCCAGCAGCAGGAAATCGCCGTCCGGCAGCGCGGTCATCGCCAGGCCGAAGCTGCCCATGCGCCCTTCGGCGCGCGGCAGGCCGGAAGCCAACAGGCGGAAGGCGCCCTGTTGTTCCAGTTCGGCGGGGGTCACCCGCCGCCCCAGATAGTCATGCCCCAACAGGCCGCCGGGCAGCGGTTGCCATTGATCGATAAAATCGGGGCCGATCTGCGCCAGCCGCTGTTTTACCGCCGGCAGCAGGCAGGAGATATGAATGTGCAGCTGGTTTTGCGTGCGGCCATATTCCGAGTTGATCGCCAGTGAAATATCGCCATCGTCGATCGGCTTGCCATAGCGTTCCGCCATCACGTGGCGCGCGCGCCAGGCCTGGGCGAAGAAATTCGGCGTGGTGGCGTCCAGCACTGCCGGGCTTTCTATCCCGGTGATTTTGGCGCTGGGCATCAGCAGGTATTGCAGCGGCCCGTTGCGATCTTTAAACACCACGAAGCCGGCCGGCACATCTACCTGCGCGCAGGGCGCCGGGTTGTCATGCGCTTGCTGATTGGGCAGACATTGCTGGCTGACGATGCGCCACAGCGCATCGGGATGATCAGGCTTCAACCCGTAATAGAGCGCGATGGCGAGAGCCGCCAGCAGCGCAACGCAGACAAATACCCCACGACGCAGAGACATCGGCCGATCCTGTTACCGAGAGAAACATCCAGCATAGCCCGGTTTTATGACAGTAAACGAACAACGCGTGCGGCCCCCGCAGTGAGGGGGCCGCAGGGGATCACAGCGACCGGTGGCGGGTTTCTTTCATCAACAGCAGGGCCAGCAGCGTCAACCCGGCCATCGCCGCCAGGTACATGCCGACGTAGAACAGCCCGTAGTGGGCAGCCAGCCAGGTGGCGATATAAGGCGCCACGGACGCGCCGAGGATCGACGCGACGTTGTAGGAGAACGACGCGCCGGTATAGCGCACTTCGGTAGGGAACAGCTCCGGCAGCAGCGCGCCCATCGGGCCAAAGGTCAGCCCCATGATGCTCAGGCCGCACAGCAGGAAGCCCATCACCAGCGCCTGATTGCCGGAACCCAGCAGGGGCGGGAACAGGAACGCGAAGCCGATCATCAGCAGGGTAATGGCGATCATGGTCTTGCGGCGGCCGAACGCATCCGCCAGCAGGCCGGCGATCGGCACCATCACGCCGAAGCCGATCACCGCCACCATCAGCATCCACAGGAAGCTGTTGCGGGAGTAGCCGAGGCCCAGCGGCTGCGGCGCGGTGCCGTAGGTCATCGAATACACCGTCATCAGATAAAACAGCGTGTAGGTCGCCAGCATGATGAAGGTGCCGAGGATGGTGGCTTTCAGGTGCTTGCTCAGCAGCGTGCCGAGCGGCACTTTCACCTGTTTGCCGGCCTTGGCCACTTTGGCGAACACCGGCGTTTCATGCAGCGATACCCGAACGTACAGGCCGATCAGCACCAGCGCCGCGGAGAGGATGAACGGCACGCGCCAGCCCCAATCCATAAACTGCTGGTCGCTCAGCAGCCAGGAGAGCAGCAGGAAGGTGCCGTTGGCGAAGAAGAAGCCGATCGGCGCGCCCAACTGCGGGAAGGAGCCGTACAGCGCGCGCTTTTTGGCCGGCGCGTTCTCCGTCGCCAGCAGGGCGGCGCCGCCCCATTCGCCGCCCAGCCCCAGACCCTGCCCAAAGCGCGCCAGCGCCAGCAGGATAGGGGCGAAGATGCCGATGGTTTCATAGCTTGGCAGCAGGCCGATCAGCACGGTGGAAATCCCCATGGTCAGCAGCGAGGCGACCAGCGTGACCTTGCGCCCTACCCGATCGCCGAAGTGGCCGAACAGCGCAGAGCCGATAGGGCGCGCGACAAAGGCGACGGCGAAGGTGGCCAGCGACTGCAGCGTCGCGGTGGTCGGGTCGCCCTGCGGGAAGAAGATGTGCGGGAACACGATCACCGCGGCGGTGGCGTAGATGTAGAAGTCGAAGAACTCGATGGCGGTGCCGACCAGCGAGGCGACGATGACTTTCCCGCGGGAGTTCACCGGTGTGGACGCCTCGTCGGCGTCGAGTGGGGGTGCGATGGTGGCTTGCATAATATTTCTTATCGTTAGAGGGGGTAAAAATCCATCTTAGTGACAGCATGCGGCCTTTTCAACGCGGGAGCTTTGGGCAACGCCGCTCCTAACCGGTTAAAAAGACTAATGTTTTACCGGGCTTCTTTTCTGCAGCGTTAAACGTTGAGAAATGGAGTTCGCGCAGAGGGAATGGCTGTAAAAACGGCAAAGAAAAGTGACTGGGCAGTTTGTTATGCTGGTTTCCGGATGGCGCACCGTGCGATTCAGATGTATTGACTGGTTTTTTGGCTGTTAACCAGATTAACGTGCCGGTGTGTGCGATAACACCGGCACGATTGCATGGCTTCAGCGCGCTGGCGGCTCGCGTTCCGGCAACGCTTTGTCGCCTTTGTAGTCGGCGGTGGCGATCCAGGCGGCGCAAAACAGCGTCAAACGAGCGAAGAAGTAGAAGAACGCCATCAGCCCGATCACCGATCCGAAGGCCGCGCCGGAAGGCGACTTCGCCACCTGCGGCAGCGTCATGGTCATCACGAACTTGATCACTTCAAAGCCGATGGCGGCGAGCAAGGTGCCGCGCAGCAGCGCTTTTTTCTTCGGTTTGTGGCGCGGCAGCATCCAGAAAATCCACAGGAACAGCAGATAGTTGGCGAAGATCGAGATCGACAGCGCGATCGTCGTCAGCGCCGGCCGCAGCCATTCGATGCCGTCCAGCCCCAGCGCGTTGACGATCGCCGCCTGCGCCGACCCGGCGACCGAGGTCAGCGACAGCGTGATAATCAGCGCGACCACCAGGCCGGTCAGCGAGATGAAGTCGCGGGTGTATTTGAAGTAGATTTTCTCCTGATCCTGCGGATTGCGCTCCCAGACATCGCGCGACTGCGCGCGGATCGCCTCGCGCAGATTGCCCATCCAGCTGATGCCGGAATAGAGCGCCAGCGCCAGGCCGGTCAACCCCACGGTGGTGCGCTGCTGAATGGCGGTATTGACGGTGTTCTTCAGCGTGCTGGCCAGCGTCGGATCGCTGATGCTGCCGACGATCCGGTTGATCAAGCGGGCCAGCAGATCCGGATTGGAGGCCAGCACGAAGCCGGCGGCGGCAAACGACACCATCAGGATCGGGATCAGCGAGAGGAATGAAAAATAGGTGATGGCGGCGCCGAACTGGCTACCCAGCCGATCGTTAAAGCGTTCGGCCGCGCGCAGCAGGTGCGCCACGCTCGGCCAGGCTTTGATGCGTTCAATCAGACGTGAAAAACCACCGATGCGGCGGTCGAGGGTCTCATGGCCGGTCTTGATGGCGATAAGCGGCTTCGGCGGCGTGTCTTGTGCGGGCTGGCGGCGTTCCTGGTCTGGTCCTGTAGGCATTACTTCACGATTTCCTTAACGTTAAACGGCATGTTTCAGCATTGATTATAGCCAAAGCCCCGCGGCGTTTTGAGCGCCGGGGCGGTAAACGGTCATTTTCCGAGCTTAGCGCGTTAGCGCCCGGCATGAAATGCCGGGGAGGGGCAGATAGGTAAAATTCCTATGAAAACCCCGTGGCGCCTCGGTTTTTTTCACTTTCCTACCTCCAATTTTTATCTGTTTCGTCGGCGAGAAAGCGTTTACTCATGATGTGGCGTTGCGCTTTGCCGCTCGCCGCTCCGCTGCAGCCGTAGGGGCTGGAACGGTCTCATCCGTCATCAACAGAAAAACTGGAAGGTCTTATGAAATTGCTTAATCACCCCACCTGCCGCCCGTTTACCGAAGCGGGCAATCTGTCGCAGCTGTCCGCCTACTATGAAGAGGGGCGGCACATCATGTGGATGCTGCTGCGCGCCGCGCCGCGCCCCTGCTTCAACCAGGCGCTGATCGAAGACATCATGACGCTGGCGCAGGCGGCGAAGGAATCTTCGCTGCGGTTCGATTTCTGGGTCACCGGCTCGCTGGTGCCGAACATGTTCAACGTCGGCGGCGATCTGCAGTTCTTCGCCGACGCGATCAAAAACCGCAAGCGCGAGGCGATGATGGCCTACGCGCGCGCCTGCATCGACTGCGTGCATGCGGCGGCTCGCGGTTTCGACACCGGCGCGGTCAGCATTGCGATGGTCGAAGGCAGCGCGCTGGGGGGCGGCTTTGAAGCGGCGTTGGCGCACCATTTCGTGCTGGCGCAGAACAATGCGCGCATGGGGTTTCCGGAGATCGCGTTCAATCTGTTTCCCGGTATGGGCGGTTACTCGCTGGTGGCGCGCAAGGCGGGCATGCGCTTGGCCGAGGAGCTGATTTGGGGCGGCGAGTCGCACACCGCAGAGTGGTTCGAGAGCCGCGGGCTGGTGGATCAGCTGTTCCAGCCCGGCGACGCCTACATGGCGACGCGCACCTTTATCGATACCATTCGGCCGAAGCTCAACGGCATGCGCGCCATGCTGCGGGCGCGTCAGCGCGTGTTGCAGCTGACGCGCTCCGAGCTGATGGACATTACCGAAGATTGGGTGCACTCGGCCTTTACCATTGAGGAAAAAGACCGCGCCTACATCGAGCGGCTGGTGATGTTGCAGGATCGCCATACCCTGAACCTGCGTCGTGCCGGCTAACCTTAACGCGCCCGCCTCATGCGGAGGGTGAGCGCGGGCGATAGGACTGCAGCCAATGCTCCAGCTGTTCCGGGAGCATTGGCCGCGCAAACAGAAAGCCCTGTTTTTCGTCCACGCCGACCTCGTCGAGGAAGTGGTTTTCGCTCTCGGTCTCCACCCCTTCGGCGATCACCCGGAACGCCAACGCCTCCGCCGCCGCAACGATCGCGCGCACCAACGATTGCGATACCGGGTTGAAATTCACCCCGCGCACGAAGCTTTTATCCAGCTTGATGGCGTCCAGAGGAATGCGCGCCAGCTGCGCCAGCGACGAATAGCCGGTGCCGAAGTCGTCGAGATGCACCTGCGCGCCCAGTTCGCGCAGCCGGGTGATCAACGCGCGCGCGCGGTTCTCGTCTTCAATCAGGCTGCTTTCGGTCAACTCGAAGTCCAGCAGACAGGGGGCCATGCGGTGACGGCGCAGCACCCCGAGCAGGTCGTTGACGATGCTGTCATCGGCCAGCTGACGGGCAGAGAGATTGACCGCCACCCGCAGATTCAAGCCCTGTTCTTGCCACTGCGCCGCCTGCCCGGCGGCGGTCTGCAGCACCCATTGGCCGAGCGGGCCGATCAGGCCGGACTCCTCGGCATAGGAAATGAACTGCAGCGGCGGGATCAGGCCGCGCTCCGGCGAATCCCAGCGCACCAGCGCTTCCACGCTGTGCACTTCACCGCTGCGCGCGTCGATTTTCGGCTGGTAATACAGCACCAGCTGATTTTGCTCCAGCCCTTTGCGCAGGTTGGTGTCCAGCCACATGTATTCGGCGACGCGTTTATTCATCTCCGGCGAGAAGACGGTATAGGTACGTTTGCCGTGCTCCTTGGCGACGTACATGGCGGTATCGGCGCTGCGGATCAGGCTGTCGAGATCGTTGCCGTGCTCCGGGCACAGCGCGATGCCGATCGAACAGCCGGTATACACCTCAATCAGGCCGATGCGGAAAGGGGTTTTCAGCCTGTCGATGATGCGCTGCGCCAGCGTTTGCAGGCGCTCGCGATCGGTTTGCGGTGCCAGCACCAGGAATTCGTCGCCGCCGAGGCGGGCGAGCACCTGGTCCGGGCCCAGGCAGCCGAGGATCGCCAGCGCGACCTCGACCAGCAGCCGATCGCCGAACATATGGCCGTAGGCGTCGTTGACCTTTTTGAAGTTGTCGAGATCGAGGTACACCAGGCCGAAACTCTCTTCGCCGCGCGTGGCGATGGCGTGATTGATCTTGTCCTGGATGGCGTTACGGTTCGGCAGGCCGGTGATGAGATCGGTGTTGGCCAGCACCCGCAGTCGCTCCTGCGCCCGGCGTTCTTCGGTGATGTCGGTACCGGAGCAGATCAGAAAGACTTCGTTTTTGCCGCTGCCGCTGTGCACGAACTTATTGCGGAACAGGAACAGCCGTTCGCCCTTGACCGTCTTTACCCAGCGTTCCACCTCATAGGACGAACCGTTGCGGAAGAAGCCGGCGATGTTGCGCCGCGAAGCGGCGGCTTCTTCCGGGCTCATAAACAGCTGGAAAACGTTTTTGCCGATCACCTCGTGTTCGTGCAGCCCGGTATACTCCTCGCTCAGCCGGTTGAAACGCTGAATGCGGCCGTGTTGATCGACGATCACGATCACCGAGTTGGCTTCGGACACCACCTGCTCGGCGAAGGAGAGGCCGTGCACCAGGTCGCGCGCCACAGATTGGGTGTCGCTGAAGGCGGAAGCGGTGCCCGCCCATTCGAGGTTGTTGACGCGGCGCCCGACCAGATGCAGATGCAGCGGTGCACCGGCTAGCGTAATGGTCAGCTCCAGGCTGGCGGTGACGCCGGTCAGGCGACGGATTTTCGCCGCTTCCATGGCGCTGAGCGCCACCGCGACGTGGGCTTTGCCTTTAACGGCGGACAGCTCCAGGGCATTGCTGTCAAACGCCAGCCGCCAGTGGGGGCTTTGGGTGCCGAAGTGGGCGTTAAGAAGCTCAGGGCCTTGGTCTGCGGGCATGATGATTCCTCAAAAGAGCACGGGCGGCCGGTCAGCACAGCTCCGGGCAGCCTGTTGGCCCGAAAGCGATCGCCGTACGCATCTGTGCATCATATAACAGGTTTTCACAGGCGGAGCGGGTGATGGGAACTATTATATAAGCAATGATTAGTTTTGCGGTGTAAACGTCGCCCGGCGGCCGGTTGTCTTAAAGTGTAGGAGAACATCGGATCCTGTGATGCTGGTACTGACTTCCCCCCGTTATCGGAAAACGGTTGATGCAAGGTTGCCGTGCAGGCGAGTAAATTATAACGGTAAGGGGAAAGCGGAAAAATAACTCCACCGAGGGGATTGTTGCCGGGAAATTAAAATTTCCATCAAATAAACGCCATCTTCATAGTTTTCTCATAATTGGTGAATAAATCCGAGACGGGTTTTAAAAAGTTTACACACCCTCGCATTACTTGAAATTTATCAGCCTATTATTATCTCCGACGACGAATGAGCCTGTTAACGTACAGCGCTCCTGATGAAGAAAAACTTTTAAGGAAATGATTATGCGTAAATTGACGGCTTTATTTATTGCTTCCACGCTGGCCCTGGGTTCTGCTTCCGCGGCGTTCGCTGCAGACACCACTGCCCCGGCGGCGGATGCGGCGCCGATGAAAATGATGCATCACAAGGGTGAAGGCAAAGGCGGCCCGTTCGCCGGGCTGAACCTGACCGAGCAGCAGCGCCAGCAGATGCGCGATATCATGAAAGAGTCGCACCAGAAGCGCGGGCCGGGCATGAAAGAGGAGCGCCAGGCGCTGCACAATCTGGTCGCTTCCGACAGCTTTGACGAAGCGAAGGCGAAGGCGCAAATTGACGCGATCGGTAAAGCGCAATCCGAACGCATGCTGGAGCGCGCCAAAGCGGAAAATAAAATGTATAACCTGCTGACCCCTGAGCAGAAAAAACAATACAATGAGAATTATCAGAAACGTGAGCAAAAGATGATGGACCATATGAATAAAATGAAGGCGCAGATGTCCTCCGATCAGTAATATCCGCTCGCGGTGAATAATAAAGGGCCAGACTATTTGTCTGGCCCTTTTCCTATTTGGCGTTATCACTGGCAGGCTATGCAGTGAGTGATAATCATTCTCCGCCGACCATGTGCCGGAACTGCTCGGCAACGGCCTGAGCAAAGCGCGGGTCGTTAATATGATAAGGCGTTTTTATCAACCGGCGTTTGTCGGTGGCGCGCACCGTTTCTTCCAGCGCTTGCGTAAAGGCGGCCAGCGCCGCCGGATCCCAGAACGGTTGCCCGGGCGCGTCCAGAGCCGATACGCCGCCCGCCGGGATAACGAAACGCACTTCGCCCGCGCAGGCGTTGATTTTTTCGCCCATCCAACGCCCCATTAACGCATTCTCCCGCGCGCTGGTGCGCACCAGCGTCACTTGCGGGTTGTGAGGGTGGCGCAGACGGTTGGCATAGCGAGCCGGCACCGTGTTCGGCGCGCCGAAGTTGATCATGTCGATCGCGCCGCAGGAGAGCACGCACGGGATGCCGGTACGCGCGATGGCACCGAAACGATCGGTATTGCAGGGCAGCACGCCGCCAAACAGGTGATCGGCCACTTCGGTGGTGGTCAAATCGATGGCGCCGTGCAGTTGGCGGCTATCGATCAGTTTTTCCAACGCTCTGCCGCCGCTGCCGGTCGCATGAAACGTCAGACAATCCCATAGCGATCCCAACTCGGCAATCAACGCCTGAACGCAGGGCGTGGTGACGCCAAACATTGTCAGGCCGATCGCCGGCTTGTCGTCGTGAGAGTCGACGGCGGCGAAGCGGACTGCGCCGGCTATCTGGCGCGCCGCGTTGCCCAGCACCCGTCGCGAGATGCGATTCAGGCCGGCGAGATCGGTGACCGAATACAGCATGCTGATATCGCTGGCGCCGACATAGGCGGAAACGTCACCCGCCGCCATGCTCGAGACCATCACTTTCGGCAGACCGATCGGCAGTTGCTGCATGGCCGGCGTGATGATGGCGGTGCCGCCGGAGCCGCCCAGGCCAAGCAGGGCGGCGATATCGCGGCGCGTCAGGATAAAGCGTTCGAAAGCGGTCGCCATGGCGGCGATCGCCTGGCCGCGGCTGGCGCAGAAGACCGCGCCGGCGCCCGCCGGATGGTGGCGAGCGACCTCTTCTGGGCCGATATCGGCCGGGGAGTCAAACGGCAAGCTACGGGTGGAGAGATCGACGGTTCGCGTGGGTAAATCCAGGCTGGCAATCAGCCGCCGCACATACTCCAACTCTTGTCCTTTCGTATCTGCTGTGGTAGCAATATAGACAAAATTTGAAGTATCTTTCATGGGTTTTCCGAGGTGCTTCTAATTTTTATTTTAAAAATTAATGCATTATATTTTTTTAGGTGCCCTGGTGTTGGCATTTAAATTAAATTGATTAATGTATTTATATAATGAGACGGCAGTATCATTTTTGCAAGGGCAGCTCAGTGCAAAATGGGACTTCTGTCTCATTTTTGAGCTTTTTGCGCGGCCGAGCCTTTGTCGTCAACCTGTCGGCAGTGGCGTATCTCCAGCCGCGCAAGCATGTACAGATGTATGAGGTTTAAGTGCCGATAAATGCTTTTCCCACCCCGTTCGATCCTTCACTGACGTCCACCCGGGCAAAAACCTACCGTTTGTTGCTGGCCAGCGCGATGGCGCTGTATGACGAAGGCGCGTTTCCTTCGATCACCGAACTGGCGGCGTATGCGCAGGTATCGCGTGCGACCGCCTACCGCTACTTTCCGACCCAGAGTGCGCTGATTAGCGCCGTGGTGGCGAAAAGCCTGGGGCCTATTCTGGAATGGCGCCCGCAAGACGATGATGCCCTGAAGCGCATCCAGCAGTTGCTGACCTTCGCCTATCCTCAGATGGAACGGCACGAGGGGGCGTTGCGCGCGGCGTTGCAGCTCTCTTTGCAGCAGTGGGCGCACGCGACGCCGGGCGAAAAATTCGTGCGCGGCAACCGCAAGCGTCTGTTGGCGCTGGCGGTAGAACCGCTGCAGGGCAAACTGCCGCCGGACTCTCTGCAGAGAGTGATTCATGCTTTCTCGCTGATTTACGGCTCGGAGGTGTTCCTGGTGCTGAAAGATATCTGGGGGCTGGAGCTTGAGAGCATTCAGGACGTCACGCAATGGATGGCCAAAGCCATCCTTCGTCAGGCGGAAGAGGACGCGACGAACCGCAAAAAAACATCAGCAGGATAATCCAATTTTTGCCGATGCCTGACTGAAAAACCAGCATAATTCACTGAGTGAATATTGGCAAAATTTATAATTTAAAGTGATAAAAGACGCCTGTTAAGCACTTTTCAGGCGGCCACACCCTTCATTTACCCCTGAATTATATTTTTATTTATCAGTTAATTAATATTTATTCCCTCACGTGCTATCGCCGCTCCGATACCGCCAAGCGTCATTGTCATTTCTTATCGTCGCTGGCCTGATTCACCCCTGAAACTTTCTCTCCTCCCGCCGAACTGCCGGATGACACATTAAGCGCACTTGAGATTGTTGTGCTTTATTTATTTGGTGTTACCAAACTGTTACACAAAAAATCTTATAAAACATTTGCAAACAACAACGGACGGTATCTGGGATGGAGAAGAAACTTAGAGGAGTCAAATCCGCTCGGGCGGCCTTCGGCTGGCCTGAAATCGGAGTTCATCGCGCACAATGGAGCGCGATGCTGATCTGCCTGACGGCGATCGGCGGGGCGCAGGCTGCCAGCTATATAGAGAACGGCAAAGCGGGCGATCCGGCCAGCTGGCGCAGCAGTGAGTTCAACGCGGAATGGGGGCTGGGGGCGATCCACGCCGACCAGGCCTACGCCGCTGGTTATACCGGAAAAGGCATCAAACTTGGCATTTTCGATCAGCCGGTCTACGCCAAGCATCCCGAATTTGCCGGTGAGAATAAGGTGATCAATTTGGTCACCGAAGGCATCCGCGAATACACCGATCCCTATATCCCGGTGAAAAAAGGCGACACTTTCCGCTATGACGGTACGCCGAGCGTGGACTCCGATGGCACGCTCGGTTCGCACGGTACCCACGTGGGCGGCATCGCCGCCGGCAGCCGCGACGGCGGCGCCATGCACGGCGTGGCGTTCAACGCGCAGATCATCAGCGCCGAAAACGGCGATCCCGGCCCGGAGGACGGCATCATCCTCGGCAACGACGGCGCGGTGTACCAGGCCGGCTGGGATGCGCTGGTGGCCAGCGGCGCGCGCATCATCAACAACAGCTGGGGCATCGGCATTACCGAAAAGTTTGAGGAGGGGGGTTATGACCCGGCTTATCCACACTTCACGGTAAACGATGCGCAAAAGCAGTTCGATCAGATCAAACAGATCCTCGGCACCAAGCCCGGCGGCGCCTATCAGGGCGCGATCGACGCGGCGCGCAGCGGCGTGGTCACCATCTTCGCCGCCGGTAACGACGGCAATCTGAATAACCCCGATGCCATGGCCGGCCTGGCCTATTTCGTGCCGGAGATTGCACCGAACTGGCTGTCGGTCGCCAGCTTGCAGGATCCCTCTAATAGCGGCGACTACAGCATCAGCACCTTCTCTTCCCGCTGCGGCTACACCGCCAGCTTCTGCGTTTCGGCGCCGGGCACCCGGGTATACAGCTCGGTGATTGAAGGCACCAGCGTGGAGAATCTGACGACCGGCTACGCCAAATACAGCGGCACCTCGATGGCGGCGCCGCACGTGGCCGGCAGCGTCGCGGTGCTGATGGAGCGTTTCCCGTATCTGAATGGCGCGCAGGTGGCGGAAGTGCTGAAAACCACCGCCACCGACATGGGGGCGCCGGGCATCGACGCGCTCTACGGCTGGGGGATGATCAACCTGGGCAAAGCCATCAACGGCCCTGGCATGTTGGCGACCGTCGAGGATATTCCCGAAGAATTCCGCATCCCGGATCCGACGGGCGTGGCCTACGGCCCGACCCAGTTCGTGGTGGATCTGCCGGGCGTCGGCGCGGTGCTGGACAAGGGCAAACCGACCGAGCGCGTCTGCAGCGATGTGCTGTGCGGCCTGGACTTCTGGAGTAACGACATCTCCGGCCACGGCGGCCTGACCAAGCAGGGCATCGGCACGCTGGTGCTGACGGGTAACAACACCTATTCCGGCCCGACGCTGGTCAATCAGGGGCGGTTGGCAGTCAACGGCTCGGTCACTTCGGCCGTCAGCGTGCAGAGCGGCGGCATCGTCGGCGGCAGCGGTACGGTCGGTTCGCTGACCGCCCGTCAGGGCGGCACCGTGGCGCCGGGCAACTCGATCGGTACCCTTAACGTGGCGGGTAACGTCAGCTTCGAGCCGGGTTCGCGCTACGCGGTGGAAGTGGGGCCGAACGGCCAGAGCGATCGGATCCAGAGCAGCGGATCGGCGACGATCGGCGGCGGCGAGGTGGCGGTGACGCTGGAGAACAGCCCCAACCTGCTGACGCAAAGCGAGGTGCGCAGCTTGCTGGGCCAGCAGTACACCATCCTGAGCGCGCAGCAGGGGGTGAGCGGGCAGTTTGACGCGGTGGCGCCGAACTACCTGTTCCTCGGTACCGGGCTGAGCTACCAGCCGACCGGGGTGACGCTGAGCGTCGGGCGCAACGGCACCAGCTTCGCCAGCGTGGCGCAGACGGCGAACGAGCGGGCGGTGGCGGCGGCGGCGGATGCGCTGGCGGCGGGCAACCCGGTGTACGAGAGCCTGCTCGGCAGCGGCACGGCGGGCGAAGCGCGGCAGGCGTTCCGTCAGCTGTCGGGGCAAATCCATGCGGACATCGCCTCGGCGCTGGTGAACGACAGCCGCTACCTGCGTGAGGCGCTGAACGGGCGTCTGCGTCAGGCGGAAGGGCTGGCGAGCTCGTCGGCCATCAAGGCGGATGAGGGCGGTGCCTGGGCGCAGCTGCTGGGGGCGTGGGACCACGCGTCGGGCGACGCCAACGCCACGGGCTATCAGGCCTCGACCTACGGGGTGCTGGTGGGGCTGGACTCGGCGGCGGCGGACGACTGGCGGCTGGGGATGGCGACCGGCTACACCCGCACCTCGCTGCACGGCGGGTACGGGTCGAAGGCGGACAGCGACAACTACCACCTGGCGGCGTACGGCGACAAGCAGTTCGGGGCGCTGGCGCTGCGCGGCGGGGCGGGCTACACCTGGCACCGCATCGACACCAAGCGGTCGGTGAACTACGGGATGCAGTCGGACCGCGACACGGCGAAGTACAGCGCGCGCACCGAGCAGCTGTTCGCGGAAGCGGGCTACAGCGTGCAGGGTGAGTGGCTGAACCTGGAGCCGTTCGTGAACCTGGCGTACGTGAACTTCGAGAACAACGGCATCGCAGAAAGCGGCGGCGCGGCGGCATTGCGCGGCGACAAGCAGCACACGGACGCGACGGTGTCGACGCTGGGTCTGCGCGCGGACACCGAATGGCAGGTGAGCGCGGGCACGACGGTGGCGCTGCGCAGTGAGCTGGGGTGGCAACACCAGTACGGCGGGCTGGAGCGTGGCACCGGGCTGCGGTTCAACGGCGGCAACGCGCCGTTCGTGGTGGACAGCGTGCCGGTCTCGCGCGACGGGATGGTGCTGAAGGCGGGGGCGGAAGTGGCGGTGAACGAGAACGCCACGCTGTCGCTGGGCTACGGCGGGCTGCTGTCGCAGAACCACCAGGACAACAGCGTCAACGCCGGTTTCACCTGGCGCTTCTAAGCACAAACACCATCGATTCAATCCTTGTACCGGAACCGTCTGCGGACGGTTCCTTTTTCACATCCTGCTAATGAAAACCCGGCGCACTTGGGGCGTCGGCCAATAACAAGCAAAAGGTAAGGAAATGACAACAACAATGGGTTTTGATAGCAAAGGAAATGCTCGCCGCTCGCCGTGGCGGCTGAACGCGCTAGTCTGCTGCATGGCGCTGGCGGGGTATGCACAGGCGGCGCCGCACGAGGTGAACGGCCAAGCCGGCGATCCGGCCAGCTGGCGCAACGCCGAGTTCAACGCCAACTGGGGGCTGGGGGCGATCCACGCCGATGAGGCCTACGCCGCCGGCTATACCGGCAAAGGGCAGAAGGTGGGCATTTTCGATACCCCGGTCAACCGCCATCCCGAGTTCGCCGGCGACGGCAAACTGATCAACGTCGTCACCGAAGGCTATCGCGCCTACACCGATCCGCACCGGCCGGGCATTAACGCCGGCGACCGCTTTTACTTCGACGGCACCTTCCACTTCTACAGCGGCTCACAGGGCATGCTGAGCAATCATGGGGTGCACGTTGCGGGCATCAGCGCCGCCAACCGCGACGGCGTCGGCATGCACGGCGTGGCTTTCGATTCGCAGGTGATCAGCGTCGATAACGACAACGACGGCCCGGCCTATGGTGAATTCCTCGGCCTGGACGGCGCCGTCACCAATGCCGGCTGGCAGGCGATGATCAACAACGGCGTGCGGGTGATCAACAACAGCTGGGGCGTCAGTATTCCCGACTTTCTGTCCGACGGCGGCCGCGATCCTAACGCGCTGCACTTTGAGCTGAAGGATGCGCAGGAACAATTCGATCAGGTCAAACCGCTGCTCGGCAGCCTGGCCGGCGCAGGCTATCAGGGCGCCATCGACGCCGCGCGCAAAAATATTCTGGTGCTGTTCGCCGCCGGTAACGACGGCAACTACAACCAGCCGGATGTGATCAGCGGGCTGGCCTACTTCGTGCCGGACATCGCGCCAAACTGGCTGTCGGTCGCCAGCGTGGCGCAGGATGCGGCATCGACCAACAGCGTGCCTTACACCATCAGCAGCTTCTCTTCCCGCTGCGGCTATACCGCCAGCTTCTGCATCTCGTCGCCGGGCAGCAAAATCTACAGCACCGTGGCCAACGGTTCCGATCCGGCCAACCTGGTGTCGGACTACGGCAATAAAAACGGCACCTCGATGGCGACGCCGCACGTCACCGGCGCGGTGGCGGTGTTGCTGCAGCGTTTCCCGTACATGAGTTCGGCGCAGATTGCCGACGTGCTGAAAACTACCGCCACCGACATGGGCGCGCCGGGCATCGACGCGCTCTACGGCTGGGGGATGATCAACCTGGGCAAAGCCATTAACGGCCCGGGCATGTTCTATACCGTCGAGGATATTCCGGCGGAGTTCCGCATCCCGGATCCGACGGGCGTGGCCTACGGCCCGACCCAGTTTGTCGCCAATATTCCGGGCCTGGGCGCCGAGGTGGATGCCGGCACGCTGCACGCCAGAAAGTGTGATGACATCAGCTGCGAACTGGAAGTCTACTCCAACAACATCTCTGGCCACGGCGGCCTGACCAAAGAAGGGATGGGCACGCTGGTCATGACCGGCGCCAACACCTATGCCGGCCCGACGCTGGTCAATCAGGGGCGGTTGGCTGTCAACGGCTCGGTCACTTCGGCCGTCAGCGTGCAGAGCGGCGGCATCGTCGGCGGCAGCGGCACGCTCGGTTCGCTGACCGCCCGTCAGGGCGGCACCGTGGCGCCGGGCAACTCGATCGGTACCCTTAACGTGGCCGGCAACGTCAGCTTCGAGCCGGGTTCGCGCTACGCGGTGGAAGTGGGGCCGAACGGCCAGAGCGATCGGATCCAGAGCAGCGGATCGGCGACGATCGGCGGCGGCGAGGTGGCGGTGACGCTGGAGAACAGCCCCAACCTGCTGACGCAAAGCGAGGTGCGCAGCCTGCTGGGCCAGCAGTACACCATCCTGAGCGCGCAGCAGGGGGTGAGCGGGCAGTTTGACGCGGTGGCGCCGAACTACCTGTTCCTCGGCACCGGGCTGAGCTACCAGCCGACCGGGGTGACACTGAGCGTCGGGCGCAACGGCACGAGCTTCGCCAGCGTGGCGCAGACGGCGAACGAGCGGGCGGTGGCGGCGGCGGCGGATGCGCTGGCGGCGGGCAACCCGGTGTACGAGAGCCTGCTCGGCAGCGGCACGGCGGGCGAAGCGCGGCAGGCGTTCCGTCAGCTGTCGGGGCAAATCCATGCGGACATCGCCTCGGCGCTGGTGAACGACAGCCGCTACCTGCGTGAGGCGCTGAACGGGCGCCTGCGTCAGGCGGAAGGGCTGGCGAGCTCGTCGGCCATCAAGGCGGACGAGGGCGGTGCCTGGGCGCAGCTGCTGGGGGCGTGGGACCACGCGTCGGGCGACGCCAATGCTACCGGCTATCAGGCCTCGACCTACGGGGTGCTGGTGGGGCTGGACTCGGCGGCGGCGGACGACTGGCGGCTGGGGGTAGCGACCGGCTACACCCGCACCTCGCTGCACGGCGGGTACGGGTCGAAGGCGGACAGCGACAACTACCACCTGGCGGCGTACGGCGACAAGCAGTTCGGGGCGCTGGCGCTGCGCGGCGGGGCGGGCTACACCTGGCACCGCATCGACACCAAGCGGTCGGTGAACTACGGGATGCAGTCGGACCGCGACACGGCGAAGTACAGCGCGCGCACCGAGCAGCTGTTCGCGGAAGCGGGCTACAGCGTGCGGGGTGAGTGGCTGAACCTGGAGCCGTTCGTGAACCTGGCGTACGTGAACTTCGAAAACAACGGCATCGCGGAAAGCGGCGGCGCGGCGGCATTGCGCGGCGACAAGCAGCACACGGACGCGACGGTATCGACGCTGGGCCTGCGTGCGGACACCGAATGGCAGGTGAGCGCGGGCACGACGGTGGCGCTGCGCAGCGAGCTGGGGTGGCAACACCAGTACGGCGGGCTGGAACGAGGTACCGGGCTGCGGTTCAACGGCGGCAACGCGCCGTTCGTGGTGGACAGCGTGCCGGTCTCGCGCGACGGGATGGTGCTGAAGGCGGGGGCGGAAGTGGCGGTGAACGAGAACGCCACGCTGTCGCTGGGCTATGGCGGGCTGCTGTCGCAGAACCATCAGGACAACAGCGTCAACGCCGGTTTTACCTGGCGCTTCTGACGTTCAGCGATCATCGCAATGACCACGGAGCCGGCATGCCGGCTCCGTTTTTATTTGCGGCTGCGGGGTGAGTCCGTATGATGGCGCGGCGCCAGGGCAATAAAAAACCGGGACCCTGACGGATCCCGGCTTAAAAGTGGGTAAAACAGATTAGCGCTAAAGGCTCAAGCCCCGTTTGATTTGCGCAGTCCGAGCGATGTGCTCATCGTCTCAGTAGCGGCAACGGAACAAATTTTCCCTGGTGTTACTATGGTTATTATTAAAAAACGTGCTGGTGTTATTTTTTATAGTGTATTGCTGTATGTCTCTTTTGATACCATGTTTGACGATGCAACATGGTATGTCAAGCAACGTTTTTAACGCATAATTGCATGAGATGCCAGTTTTAGATGTGGCTTTTTCAGCGGAAATAATCAAAACGACTGATAAATCAGTAAAAAAAATCGAAGGAACAAATGGATAACAATCACCAAAAATTCGATTCACAGTCGATTGCCAATCGGGTCAGGGAGCTGTTTTTACATTACGGGATTGGAAAACGTCAGCATGCCCGCGAGCTCAGCCGCATCTTGGATCTGAGTTTTTCACATGCGCACCGCAAACTGAAAGGGCAAAGCCCCTGGACGCTGGAACAGATCAACAGCGTCGCGGCCGCGTTGGGAGAAACGCCGGCGGCGATCGCCGATTTGAGCGCCGAACACGAGACCACCGAGCCAAACATGGCGCGCGATGCCATCTTTTTCGTGGCGGGGGTGGCGATGCCTTGCGTCGGGCACATTGGCGATGAGCTTCCTGCCGGGCGGCCGGCGGAATTTGTGGCGCTGCGCGTGGAAGGGCAGTGGCGTATCTATCGCGCCGATGAGGCACCGGCAGGCCCGCGTTACGGCGTCGATCTGATCGAAATCCGGCCCGGCTTCGGCGACGACGAGCGGCTGAGCATCGCGGTATTGGACGATTCGCATCAGGCGGCCGATGAGCTGGCCAAGTATCTCGGCGGCTGCGGCTTCAACGCGGTGGCGTTTTACGACGTCGACAGTTTCTGTCAGGCATTGCAGCAAAGTCTGTTCGACGGCTACGTGGTGGACTGGCTGATCGGTGAGGAAACGGCGGATCGCTGTATCGCCACCATCCGCGCCTCCGATAACCCGGACGCGCCGGTACTGGTGCTGACCGGCGAACTGGGCACCGACCGACGCGAGTCGGAAATCGCTCAGGCGATGCGCGAGTACGACGTGCTCGGCCCTTATGAAAAGCCGGTGCGGCTCCATGTGATCGAAGCCGCACTGCAACGCTGTTTTAATCTTTAGCGGGGAACACCTCGGCCAGTGCGTTTGACAGCGCATCCAGCCGAACCGGCTTCATCAGGTAGTTATCGAACAGGGCGCGCTGATCCGCCGTCAGCTGCTCCGGCGTGTAGGCGCTGATGCCGATGATCGGCACATGGCGGTTGGGGCCGCGGCGGTTGCGCAGCTGCCTGGCCAGGGCGGCGCCGTCGATGCCCGGCATCTGCAGATCCAGCAACAGCGCGTCGTAAGGGCGTCTGAGCAGCTTCTGCAGCGCGCGCTCCGGCGAGTCGCACAGTTCGTGCTGGTAGCCCAGCTTGTCCAATAGCGCCGCAAAGGCGTCACCCACCGACTTGTTGTCATCCACCACCAGCACCTGCTGTGGCTTCTGCTGCAGAGAGGCATTGGCGGCGGCGGGCGCGTCGGCGCGTTCGTCTTCACTGATCTGCACCGGAATGCTGACGATAAAGGTGCTGCCCTTCTTGATTTCGCTGTACACCGTGATGGTGCCGTCGAGCAATGTCACCAGGCCGTGCACGATCGCCAGCCCCATCCCGACGCCGGCATACTGCTTGGTATGCGACTGATCCAACTGGGTAAAGGGCTTGAAGATCTGATCGAGCTGGTCTTTTTCGATACCGATGCCGGTGTCGGTCACTTCGATAATCAACGAACTGCCGCCCGGCTGGCGGCGCAGGCAGCTGTGCAGCGTAATGCTGCCGCTTTCGGTGTACTTGTAGGCGTTGGTCAGCAGGTTGACGATAATCTGCCGGATGCGCAGTGGATCGGAGTGCACCAGCAGGTGGCTGCATTCCACTTCACAGCTCAGTTTGACCTGCTCTTTGCGGGTCAGGGTGGCGATTTCGTTGGCGGTCTCCGCGATCAGCTTCTGCGCGTCGAACGGCACGATGCGCAATTCCATCATGCCGCTGTCGAGGTGCGCGTAGTCGGTCAGATCTTTCATCTGGCTTTCGATTTGCTGCGCGGCGGTCTCCAGCCGCTGGAAGGTGTCCGCATGCTCAGCCGACACCCGGGTATTCACCAGCACGTCGATGGCCGACATCACGCTCTGCAATGAGGTGCGCAGCTCGTGGCCGATGGCGCCGAGGAAGGCGTTTTTGGTGCGCGTCGCTTTCTCCGCCTCGATGGCCTTGGCCTGCTGGCGAATGGTCAGCCGCTGCTGACGGAACACGATCAGGGTGATGGCGATCAGTGCGATCACCGAGAACATGACGATCACCAGCCCATAGAAAATAATGTGCCGTTTCTCGATGTAATCCTCATAGGCGGCGGTGCGCTGCTTCACCTCGGCGTGGTCGGTCAGGTTGGCCATTTCGATAGCGTAAGGCTTGATGGCCCTCATGGCCGCGGAAACCTGGCCGAAGTCGATTTTCCGACTGCTCAGCAGCTTATCGATGCGATCCATCTGCAGGCGCATCTGTTTGACCACTTCCGGGTAGCCCGGCTCGGCGTACAGCGGCTGGGTCGATTCGGAGACGGTTTCCAGCACGTAAAAACGCGAATAGAGGATTTCGAACCGCAGCCGCAGGTTGTCGTTGTCCACCTGCGCGGCGTGGCTTTGCTGCTCGACCAGCGTGTCGAACTCCGCCAGCTTGATGGAGAACTTGGCGATTGACCAGGAGTAGTTCTCCTGCGTGCCGGCGATGGCATACAGCCCTTTCTTCGACAGGGTGGCGCTGTAGTAATAGAGCGTGACGGTCGAAGCCACTAAAAACAGCGCGGCGAAAATGGCCGGGATCGCCAGCCTGCTGCCGTTCTTAAAGGTCGTCAGCTTCATTTGATCACGATCCTGTCCACTTGCCAGATAAAGCGCGAGTTGTACAACGGCGAGTTCAGTTCAGGCCCGGCGGCGTCGCGCGGGTAAACCAGGAACAGCGGGCCGAAGTTTCTGAGTTTCAGCATCTCCCCGTCCATCTTATAGGCCAGGATCATGTTGTACTTTTTGACGTCGGACAGCGGCACGTCGATGTAATAGTCGTTCAGCGCATAGAAGGTCAGCGTCTCGCCCTTGGCGCCGACGCGCTCCAGGATATCGGCCACCGAAATCCCTTCGAATTTTCTCTGCGGCGTCCAGGAAGTGGAGGTGGTGATGCTGCGCACCGGCATCGCCAACAGCTGCTTATCGGTGAACAGATAGCTTTTGTTGACCGGGTCGGTCACGTTGTCGATCTTGCCCGCCACTTCCAGGGTAAAGCTGAGCGCGCTGCTCTGGGCGATAATCAGGGCCACGCAGGCCATCGCGAGGGTTTTGCATAGTTTGAACAGCATCGGTGTTCTCCAGAGGCGCGGGGAGGTTGTATCAGTCCCGCTAATTTATCAGGCAGAATAATGGCAGAAAAAGCAGGCGGGCGCGAAGGGAATAGTAAACCGCACAAAAAGAACAGGCCGGTGTTTACCGGCCTGAGAATGGGCTAACCGCAGCGGTTAGCGCATGGTAACGAACTCTTCCGCCGCGGTCGGGTGGATCGCCACGGTGTTGTCGAAGTCCTTCTTGGTGGCGCCCATCTTCACCGCTACCGCGAAGCCCTGCAGGATTTCATCCATGCCGAAGCCGATGCCGTGCAGGCCGACGATCTTCTCTTCTTTACCCGCGCACACCAGCTTCATGCGGCACGGCTGGCGGTGCTGCGTCACGGCGCTGTACATGGCGGTGAAGGAGGATTTGTACACCTTCACGTTGTCCGCGCCGAACTTCTCGATAGCTTCCGGTTCGGTCAGGCCGACGGTGCCGATCGGCGGGTGGCTGAACACCACGGTGGCGATGTTGCTGTAATCCAGGTGCTCATCCGGCTTGTTGTTGAACAGGCGCTCGGACAGGCGGCGGCCGGCGGCCACGGCGACCGGGGTCAGCTCTACCGCGCCGGTGTTGTCGCCCACCGCGTAGATGCCTTTGACGTTGGTGTTCTGGAACTTATCGACGTCAATATAGCCTTGCTCGTTGGTCTTCACCCCGGTAACGCCGAGGTTTAGGTTGTCGGTCGCCGGTTCGCGGCCGATGGCCCAGATCAGGCAGTCGACGGTGAATGCCTTGCCGTTTTCCAGCTGCAGCGTCAGGCTGCCGTCGGCGTTCTTGACGATCGCTTTCGGCACCGATTCGGTATGCAGGCTCGGCCCTTCGGTGTTCATCACTTCCACCAGGGTTTCGACGATCATCGGATCGAAGCTGCGCAGCGGCGCGTGCTTGCGCACGAACAGGTGCGTTTCCGCGCCCAGCGCGTTCAGCACGCCGGCGATCTCCACGGCGATATAGCCGGCGCCGACTACGGCGACGCGCTTCGGCATGGCGTCCAGCTCAAAGAAGCCGTCGGAGTCGATGCCGTATTCCGCACCCGGAATCGCCGGGTGGCTCGGGCGGCCGCCGGTGGCGATCAGGATGTGGTCGGCGGTGATGGTCTCGCCGTTCACTTCCACGGTGTGCGCATCCACGAAGCGCGCGAAGCCTTTGATCACGTCGACCTTGTTCTTGCCCAGCACGTTGTCGTAGGAGTTGTGGATACGGTCGATATAGGCGGTGCGGTTGGCGACCAGCTTCTTCCAGTCGAAGGCGTTGACGGTGGTGTCGAAGCCGTAGTCCGGGCCGTACTGATGGATGGCCTCGGCGATCTGTGCCGCGTGCCACATGACTTTTTTCGGTACACAACCCACGTTTACACAGGTGCCGCCCAGCTCTTTGGCTTCAATCAGCGCACACTTTTGGCCGTACATGGCTGCCCGGTTGATCGATGCGATACCGCCGCTGCCGCCGCCAATTGCTAGATAATCGTAATGTTTCGTCATCTGGGATTTCCATGAGTTGTGAATTTGAAGAGGGTAAGAGTTTAACGCCTGACCGGGGTTTGTCGCAAAGATTGCGTCGATGGCTGCGATAGGTGGACGCAGGGCGCGGCGAACCGCGCCCTGCCGGGGATTACTCCGGTACCACCCAGTTCACCAGATGGTGGCCGATGCCCGACGGCACCAGCACCTTGTGCAGCCACGGCAGCACGTTTTTCATCTGCTGTTCCAGTTTCCACGGCGGGTTGATGACGATCATGCCGGAGGCGGTCATGCCGCGCTGATCGCTGTCGGGTTTCACCGCCAGTTCGATCTGCAGAATGCGGCGAATGCCGGTGGCTTCCAGATCGCGCAGCATGCGTTTGATCTGCTGGCGCATCACCACCGGGTACCACAGCGCGTAGGTGCCGGTGGCGAAACGCTTGTAGCCTTCCTGAATGCCTTTGACCACGTCCTGGTAATCGGTCTTCATTTCATACGGCGGGTCCATCAGGATCAGGCCGCGGCGCGACAGGGGCGGTAGCTGGGATTTCAGCTGCTGATAGCCGTCGGCGCGCTGCACTTTGGCGCGCTCGTCTTTCTGGAACTCGCTGCGCAGCAGCGGGTAGTCGCTCGGGTGCAGCTCGGTCAGGTGAATTTTGTCCTGCGGGCGCAGCAGCTGGCGGGCGATCAGCGGCGAACCGGGGTAGTAGCGCAGCGTGCCGGAACGGTTGAAGTTGTGCACCACGCTCATGTAGGCCGCCAGCTCTTCCGGCAGATCGTCGCGCTGCCACAGCAGGCCGATGCCTTCCAGGTATTCGCCGGTGCGCTCGGCGTGTTCGCCGCTGAGCTGATAACGGCCCGCGCCCGAGTGGGTATCCAGATACAGGAACGGCTTCTCTTTTTCCTTCAGCGACTCGATGATCAGGCTCTGAACGGTGTGCTTGAGCACGTCGGCGTGGTTGCCGGCGTGGAAACTGTGACGATAACTTAACATGACGGGTGGCGGTTCCTTGTGCTCCGCAGGCGGAGCATTCAATGCAATAAGGCTTATAATCTGCACAGTATAAACTGTCTGGCCGGGAAAAACCGGACTCCGTTGCCGCAGACGTTAACAGAAAGGGACAGGACGATGAGCAAACAGGCGATTTTGGCGAATTACCCCGACGCGGCGCGCTGGGCGTTCGGCGACGGCCCCGCGTTAGCCGACGAACTGCTGGGATTGGTGCTGAGCGGGGATAAAACCGCCACCTGCAGTTCCTATGCGAGCTATCGTCGGGAACAAACCCCGAGGATCGGCGATTACAGCATCGTTCTTGATGGCCGCGGCGAACCGGCCTGCGTGATCAGGACCCTGGCGCTGCGCCTGGTGCGCTACGACCAGGTGACCGCCGAGATGGCGGCCAAAGAGGGCGAAGGCGACAAAAGCCTGGCATTTTGGCTCGAGGGGCATCAGGCATTCTTTACCCGCGAGGGGAGCTTTGCGCCGGACATGTGGCTGGTATTCGAAGAATTCGAACGGGTTGAAACGCTGTGAATCACAAGGAGAAAGGATGAGCTGCATTTTTTGCGACATCGTGGCGGGCAAGGCGCCGTGCCATAAAATCTGGGAAGACGACGACCATCTGGCGTTCCTGTCCATCTTTCCCAACACCGACGGTTTCAGCGTGGTGATCCCCAAGGCACACCACCCGAGCTACGCCTTTGACCTGCCGGACGAGGTATTGAGCGCGTTGATGCTGGCGACCAAGCGGGTGGCGAAGCAGCTGGATCGCGCGTTCGACGACGTCGGCCGCTGCGGCATGGTGTTCGAAGGTTACGGCGTCGACCACGTGCACGCCAAACTGATCCCGCTGCACGGCACCGCGTCGCTGGAGCAGTGGCGGCCGATCGAATCGACCTCGCCGAAGTTTTTCGCGCGTTACGAGGGCTATATCTCCTCCCACGACGCCGCGCGCGCCGACGACGAGCAGCTGGCGGCGCTGGCCGCCCGCATCCGCCAAAGCGCCGTTTAAGGCACCAACGATCAACGCCGGGCATTGATTTTCCTGTTGTCTGGCTCCATGTTAGAGATTCATACGCATTTTAAGGCTCGCCCCACGGCGGGCCCCAACGCTAATCAGGACTGCCCTATGACAAATCCGTTGCTGACCCCGTTTTCCCTGCCGCCGTTCTCGGCGATCCGCCCTGAAGATATCGTGCCTGCGGTGCAATCCGCGCTGGCGGACTGCCGCGCCGCGGTAGAGCGCGTGGTTGCGCAGCCGGGGCCGTTCACTTGGGACAATCTGTGTCAGCCGCTGGCGGAGTCGGACGATCGGCTGTCGCGCATCTGGTCGCCGATCGGGCACCTGAACTCGGTGAAAAACAGCCCGGAGCTGCGCGCCGCCTATGAGCAGGCGCTGCCGCTGCTGTCCGAGTACGGCACCTGGGTCGGCCAGCACGAAGGGCTGTACCAGGCCTACCGCAGCCTGAAAGAGGGCGCGGCGTTTGAGGCGCTGAGCGTGCCGCAGCGCAAGGCGGTGGACAACGCGCTGCGCGATTTCGAACTGTCGGGCATCGGCCTGTCGGCGGATAAACAGCAGCGCTACGGCGAGATCGTCGCGCGCCTGTCCGAACTGGGTTCCACCTACAGCAACAACGTGCTCGACGCCACCATGGGCTGGAGCAAACTGATTACCGACGAAGCCGAGCTGAGCGGCCTGCCGGAGAGCGCCCTGGCGCAGGCACAGGCGATGGCGCAGGCCAAAGAGCAGGACGGTTGGTTGCTGACGCTGGACATGCCGAGCTACCTGCCGGTGCTGACCTACGCCGACAACCGCGCGCTGCGCGAAGAGATGTACCGCGCCTTCGCCACCCGCGCCTCCGATCAGGGGCCGAACGCCGGCAAATGGGACAACAGCGAAGTGATGGCGGAAACGCTGGCGCTGCGCCACGAGCTGGCTCAGCTGCTGGGCTTCGACACCTACGCCGACAAGTCGCTGGCGACCAAAATGGCGGAGAGCCCGGAGCAGGTGATCGGCTTCCTGAGCGATCTGGCCAAGCGCGCCCGCCCGCAGGCCGAGCAAGAGCTGGCGCAGCTGCGCGCCTTCGCCAAACAGCACTATGACGTGGACGAGCTCGAAGCCTGGGACATCACCTATTACGGCGAAAAACAGAAGCAGCACCTGTTCTCCATCAGCGACGAGCAGCTGCGCCCGTACTTCCCGGAGCAGCGGGTGGTGGAAGGGCTGTTCGAAGTGGTGAAACGCATCTACGGCATCACCGCCAAAGAGCGTAAAGACGTGGAGACTTGGCATCCGGACGTGCGCTTCTTCGATCTGTTCGCCGCCGACGGCGAGCTGCGCGGCAGCTTCTACCTCGATTTGTACGCCCGCGAAAACAAACGCGGCGGCGCCTGGATGGACGACTGCGTCGGCAGCCTGCGCAAGGCCGACGGCACGCTGCAAAAGCCGGTCGCTTACCTGACCTGCAACTTCAACCGCCCGCTGGGCGACCAGCCGGCGCTGTTCACCCATAACGAAGTGACCACGCTGTTCCACGAGTTCGGCCACGGTCTGCACCACATGCTGACGCAGATCGATACCGCCGGCGTCTCCGGCATCAACGGGGTGCCGTGGGATGCGGTCGAGCTGCCGAGCCAGTTTATGGAAAACTGGTGCTGGGAGCCGGAAGCGCTGGCGTTTGTCTCCGGCCATTACCAGAGCGGCGAGCCGCTGCCGAAGGCCATGCTCGACAAGCTGCTGGCGGCCAAGAATTACCAGGCGGCGCTGTTCATCCTGCGCCAGCTGGAGTTCGGCCTGTTCGATTTCCGCATGCACTTCGAATACAGCCCGGAAAAAGGGGCGCAGATCCTGCCGACGCTGGCGGAAGTGAAGAAAATGGTGGCGGTGGTGCCTTCGCCAAGCTGGGGCCGCTTCCCGCACGCCTTCAGCCACATCTTCGCCGGCGGCTATGCGGCGGGTTACTACAGCTACCTGTGGGCGGAAGTGCTGTCGGCCGACGCCTACTCGCGCTTCGAAGAAGAGGGGATCTTCAACGCCGAAACCGGCAAATCCTTCCTCGACAACATCCTGTCGCGCGGCGGTTCAGAAGAGCCGATGGCGCTGTTCAAACGCTTCCGTGGCCGCGAGCCGCAGCTGGATGCTATGCTGCGCCATTACGGCATTAAAGGATAACCCGACACGTGAGCGTGTGTTTATTGTGTGAAGCAGGCGCCGATCCCGGCGCCTTGTCTGTTTTGGCGCAGCGCTGGCGGCTGACGTCCGACGACGACGCGCCGATAGCGCTGGTACTGACCCCGCAGCGGCTGGAG
Organism: Serratia sp. CY32780; assembly: GCF_052169135.1. Taxonomy (NCBI): domain Bacteria; kingdom Pseudomonadati; phylum Pseudomonadota; class Gammaproteobacteria; order Enterobacterales; family Yersiniaceae; genus Serratia; species Serratia sp. CY32780. The sequence goes on along the minus strand of NZ_JBJNLI010000006.1, from coordinate 216,878 downwards.
CTGCGCAAGCGCGACGAGCCGAAGCTCGGCGGAATCTACGTCGATTTCGTCTCTGGCACCATGGCGCACCGGCGCCGCTTCGGCGGCGGCCGCGGCGAGGCGGTGGCCAAAGCGGTCGGCATCAAGGGCAGCTATCTGCCGGACGTGGTGGATGCTACCGCCGGGCTGGGGCGCGACGCCTTCGTGCTGGCGGCGCTGGGCTGTCGGGTGCGGATGCTGGAGCGCAATCCGGTGGTGGCGGCGTTGCTGGACGACGGCCTGCAGCGCGGTTATCAGGATGCGGAAATCGGCCCGTGGCTGCGCGAGCGCCTGACGCTGCTGCACGCCTCCAGCCTGACGGCGCTGGCGGATCTCAGCCCGCGCCCCGAAGTGGTGTATCTCGATCCGATGTTCCCGCACAAGCAGAAAAGCGCGCTGGTGAAGAAAGAGATGCGGGTGTTTCAATCGCTGGTGGGCAGCGACGATGACGCCGACGGCCTGCTGGAGCCGGCGCGCCGTTTGGCGACCAAGCGCGTGGTGGTGAAACGCCCGGACTACGCGCCGCCGCTGGCCGACGTGCCGGCGCACGCCGCCACGCTGACCAAAAGCCACCGTTTCGATATCTACATGCCGCTGTAATGTCTGCCGGGCCCGCCGTGTCGGGCCCTCAGTTTTCCTCCCGCAAGCTTTTCCCCACGCCGCCGCCCGGATGCACCGCCAGCAAGGCGTCCTTGTCGTAACCGCTGCGCGCCATCAGGCAGGCGCAGGCGGCGTCGAAGATCGCCAGCACCAGCACAATTGAGGTGGTGGCCAGCATGTTCAGCGGATCTATCTCCTTTTGCACCCCGGTGGCGATCGTCAACTGCGCCGCCTGTGCGATGGCGGAATGCGGGTTTTCCGTCACCGCGATCATCGTCACGCCCTTGGCCTGCAGCGTCGGCAGCAGGCGGGTCAGCTCGTCGGAATTGCCGCCGCGCGAGATCAGGATCAGCAGATCGTCGGCGCGCAGAAAACCCAGATCGCCGTGCGCCGCGCCGGTGGCGTCGAGGTAGACCGCCGGCCGTTCCACGCAGGCCAGCATGTGGGCTATCTTGCGCGCCGCAATCCCCGAGGTGCCGACGCCGGTGACGGCGATTTTACCGCGGCAGTCGGCCAGCAGCGTCAGCAGCCGCTGCCAGGTGCGCGCGTCGAGGCGCTCGCCCAGCTGCGCCAGCTCCTGACTGTAGGTTTGCCAACCTTGCACCGCCTGCCGCCATTCCTGCTGCATCACGCCTCCTCCTGCATCAACCGGCGGTATTTCATGTGGTCGTTGTACAGCTCGTGGAATACCCGGTATTTGCGGTCGTAGTAGCTTTTTATCTGGTTGGTCTGCGGCGTGACCGTCTTGCCGATGCGGCTCATGGCGCTCATCGCCTCCGGCAGGGTGTCGAACACGCCCGCCGCCACGGTGCCCATCATCGCGCCGCCGAGCAGCATCGCTTCGCTCTCCTCCGGCAGCAGCATGGCGCAGCCGGTGGCGTTGGCGTGCTCCTGCACGAAGATCGGGTTCTTGGTGCCGCCGCCGCTGGCCATAATGGTGTCGATGCTGTAGCCGCTGTGGTTCATGGTTTCGATGATGTGGCGGGTGCCGAGCGCGATGGCCTGAATGGTGGCCAGGTAGTGCAGCGCCATGTCCTCCGGTGTGCGCGACAGCTTCAGCCCGGTCAGGATGCCGGTCAGCGTCGGGTTAGCGCGCGGCGAGCGGTTGCCGTGGAAGTACGGCAGCATGTGAATGTCCTGCGTCAGGAAGGCGATATTCTCCGGCTCGCCGGCCATGCGGCGCAGAATGGCGTTCAACACCTCATAGATGGTCTGCCCCTGAGTTTTCGCCTGCGCCAGCAGCTCCGGGTAGCACGGGTGCGACTGGATGACGTGGTCGATCAGCGCGCCGGTGGCGGACTGGCCGCCCTCGTTCAGCCAGTATTCCGGCAGGATCGCCGAGTAATACGGCCCCCAGACGCCGCCGATAAAGCGCGCGGTGCGCGACATCGCCATATGGCCGGTGGAGGTGCCGCCGATCAGCGCGACGCGGCGGTTGAAGTCGGCCACCTCGCCGGAGACGCCGGTGGCGCCCAGCGTGCCGAGGGTGCCGGCGTGGGCGTCGATGATCGACACGCTCACCGCCGTGCCGGCGATCAGCCCCATCTCGCTGGCGGCGCGCTGGGTCAGGCCGTGGCCCAGCGGCTCGCCCATCATTTTGACGTCGCTGCCGATCTTGGCCGCGTCATGTTCCAGCACGTCTTCCAGCCCGATCTGCTGGAAGTAGCTCTTGTCCCAGCGCTGTTCGTGGCCGAGATAGGTCCACTTGCATACCGTCGAACACAGCGAGCGGGTGGCGTCCTGGGTGGCGCGCCAGGTGAGGAAGTCCGGCAGATCGAACAGGTAGCCGGCGTTGGCCCAGGTGGTGGGCATGTGCTGTTTCAGCCACAGCAGTTTCGGCGTCTGCATCTCCGGCGAGATAATGCCGCCGACGAAGTCCAGCACCCGGTGTTTGGTGGCGTTGATGCGCTCGGCCTGGGCGATCGCCCGGTGATCCATCCACACGATGATGTTCTGTTCGGTGCGGCCGGAGGGGCTGACGGTCAGCGGCTTGCCCTCTTTATCCAGCACCACCAGCGAACAGGTGGCGTCGAAGCCCAACCCCTTGACCTGGATCGGGTTGATGTCGGCCTGGTTGACCGCGTCGCGCACCGCATTGCACACCGCCTGCCAGATGTTATCCGACGACTGCTCGACGAAATCCGCCTTCGGCCGGTACAGATCGATGGCCCGGCTGGCCTGGCCGACCATGCGGCCATTGAGATCAAATACGCCCGCGCGCGCGCTTCCGGTGCCCACATCTACGCCAATAAAATAGCTCGCCATTATTTTCTCCTCAGGCTTTTCGATTCTGTAACGCGATAAACAGGATCAGCACGCCGCCCCACAGGGCCATGGTCAGGTAGCTGCTAACCCCCAGCAAATTGAGGCCGCTTTCCAACATTTGCAGCACGATCAGCGCCAGCACCAGCCCCAGAATACGGCCGAAGCCACCGTCCGGGTTAATGCCGCCCAGCACCGAGGCCAGAATGGTCACCAGCAGATAAGATTCGCCGTAGCCGGCCTTGGCCGAGTTGAACTTGGCCATCATCAGCAGGGCGGCGCCCCAGCCGAGCAGCGCCGACAGGATATACACCGCTACCTGCACCCGCGCGGTGTTCACGCCGCTGAAGCGGGTGGCCTGCTCGTTGGAGCCGATCAGGTACAGGCTGCGCCCCAGCGTGGTGTGCTCCAGCAGCAGCCACAGCCCGGCCGCCACCAGCAGGAACAGGATCAGTGCCACCGGCACGCCGAGCACGGCGCCGCTGCCGAGAAATTGAATCGCCGCCGGGAAGCCGGAGATCACCGCGCCGTTGGACAGCAGAATATTCAGGCCGGTGATCAGGGTCATGGTGCCGAGCGAGGCGAGGATGGGCGAGACGCCGATCCAGGCCACCAGCGCGCCGTTGAGCGCGCCGATCGCCACCGCCACCAGCAGGCCGGCCACCAGCGCCAGCGCCAGGAACAGCGGCTGGTCAGGGTGGCTGACGATGATTGCCGCCATCACCAGCGAACAGGCGTTGGCGCCGGCGATAATCGACAGGTTGATGCCGCCGGTCAGCATGGTGATGCCCATGCCGAGCGCCAGCAGGCCGAGGATCGGCAGCTGCGAGGCGATCGACTGGAAGTTGCCGAGGCTGAAGAAGCGCGATCCGAGCAGCCCGGCGAACAGCAGCGCCACCGCGATGATGATCGCGCCCTGCAGGCGAATGATCCGATCGCTTGGGATCAACCGAGTTAACTGCGTCATGTCAGATCTCCTTGAGCAGCTTGCGTTTTTCGTTCCAGGCGGTGGTGCTGATGCTGATCAAAATGATCGCGCCGCTGAACACCTGGTGCCAATAGGCCGAGACGCTGAGCAGCGTCAGCCCGTTTTGCAGGAAGGCCAGCAGCACCACGCCGAGCAGGGTGCCGGTCAACGAGCCGCGGCCGCCGCTCATGCTGGTGCCACCCAGCACCACCGCCGCCAATACCGTCAGCTCGAAGCCGAGCAGCGAGTTGGGGGCCACCGACTGGGTGATCTGCGCCTGCACCACCGCCGCGACGCCGGCCAGAATGCCCATGTAGCCGTAGACGCAAAAATGCAGCCGCAGCAGGTTCAACCCCAGGCGCGACGCCGCGTCGCGGTTGCCGCCCATGGCGTAGATCTGGCGCCCCAGCCGGGTGCGGTTCATCAGCACGCCGGTGACGACGATGGTCGCCAGCAGGCACAGCAGCGGCAGCGTCAGGCCGTAGTCGTAGCCGTCGGCGCCCTGGAACGAGAACCAGTTGATGCCGTTCATGAACCAGTCCGGGAAGCCGTACAGCCAGGTACCGTTGGTGGAGTACACCAGCAGGCCGTAGAACAGGTTGAGGGTGGCGATGGTGATGATGATTGCCGGCACCTTCAGCCAGTACACCAGAAAGCCGTTCACCAGCCCGAGCAGCAGGCCAACGCCAATCGCCAGGGCGAACGCCAGCGGGAAGCTGCCGCCGTGCTGGATCACCCAGCTGGCCATCACGTATTGGGCGATGGCGGTGACCGCCGGGAACGAAATGTCGATGCCGCCGGCGATCAGCACCACGAACAGCCCGCAGGCCAGGATGCCGAGAATGGCGTAGCTGGTGGCGACGTCGGTCAGGTTGCCGAGCGTCAGAAACTCGTCGGTGCCGGCGCTCAGGCCGATCGCCAGCAGCAGCACCAACAGGCCGAGATAAAACTCGTGCCGCCCGGCCAGGCGGGCCAATAATGACTTATCCATTCACCACCTCGGCGATCTGTTGCTCGGTACTCTGGTGCGGCGCAAACTCGGCGATCAGCTCGCCCTTGCGCATCACCATCACCCGATGGCTGTTGTAATAGGCTTCCGGGATCTCGTCGCAGATCATCAGCACCGCCATGCCCAGCTGCGCCAGATCGCGGGCGATCTGGTAGATCCCCTCTTTGTTGGCGATGTCCACGCCGACGGTGGGCGAGTCGAGGATCAGGATCTTCGGCTGGGTCGCCACCCACTTGGCGATGGCGATGCGCTGGGCGTTGCCGCCGGACAGGGTTTTCACCGGCAGCGCGCTGTCGGACACCTTGATGTTCAGATCGCGGATCAGCCGGTTGACCAGCTCGGTCGCTTTGGCGTGATCCAGCAGCCCGAGCGAGGTATGCAGCCGATCGAAGACGGTGACGATGGTGTTGTCGTAGATCGATTGCTCCATGATCAACCCCTGCGTCAGACGATCCTCCGACACATAGCCGATGCCGTGGCGCACCGCTTCGCGGTTGTTGTGCAGCTGCACCGCCTGGCCCTCGATGCGGATCTCGCCGCTGTCCGGCCGCGTCATGCCGAACAGGCTGAGGCACAGTTCGGTGCGGCCGGCGCCGAGCAGGCCGACGATCGAGACGATCTCGCCGCCGCGCAGCGCCAGATTGACGTTGCGGTATTTCTCGCCGCGGCTGAGGTTGCGCACTTCGAGCAGCGGCGCCTGTTCGGCCGGCGGCAGCGGCGGCAGCGGGCTGTAGTGGAAGCGTTGGCCGGTCATCAGGAACGCCAGTTCGTGGCTGTCCAGTTCGCTGGCCGGCCAGGTGCCCACCAGCTTGCCGTCGCGCATCACGCTGATGCGATCGGCGACTTCCATCACTTCATCCAATCTGTGGCTGACGAATACCACGCAGATGCCGGCCGCCTTCAGCTCGTTGACCACCCGCAGCAGGCCGTCGACCTCCTGGCGGGTCAGCGAGGCGGTCGGTTCGTCCATGATAACCAACCGCGCCTCGGCGGCGATGGCGCGGCAAATCGCCACCAGCTGCCGATCGGCGATCGACAGTTTTTCCACCTTTTTATCGGGATCGATGCGTACGCCGACCCGCGCCATGGCGTCGAGCGCCGTCTGGCGCATCACCCGCTTGCGTACCCAGAAATGGCCGCCGGGCAGGTAACGGTGGATGGCGATGTTCTCCGCCACCGTCAGGTTGGGGAACAGCGACAGGTCCTGGTAGATAACCTGTATGCCGTAATAACCGGACAGCTGCGGCGTCAGGGCGTGGAAGAGTTTGCCTTCAAGCGAAATGTTGGCGCCTTTTTCCGGCTGATAGACGCCGGAGATGATTTTAATGATGGTGCTTTTGCCGCAGCCGTTTTGCCCGGCCAGGCAGTGCACTTCGCCAATATTGAGCGTCAGGTTGATCTGGTCTAATGCCAGCACGCCTGGGAATCGCTTGCTGATATTCTCCAGGGTGATAAATGCGGGGGAGGCTGTCATAACGTTAACCTGTGCTTGCGTAGCGGCCGAAGCCCTGGGCGCAGCAAGCTGCGCCCCTACGAGGGTTTAACTACTTTCCCGGTGTGGCGAAATTACGCGAAAAATCAGAATCCAAGCGATTGGGCGTTGTCTTTGGTGACTTCCAAAATCTTATTAAACCGAATCACTTTGTGTTCCATGTCGACGTCGGCCTTGCCGAGGCCCTCGATCGCCAGATCCTTGTTCACTTCCTTGCCCTGCAGCAGCTGGTCGGCCACCGTCACCAGCGCATAGCCGGCGTCTTTCGGATCCCACAGCAGCGCTTTTTTGATGTCGCCGCGCATCAGGTAAGGGGCGGCCTGCGCCGGCATGGCGATGCCCACCACCGCGATTTTGTCCTTGGCGCGTTTCTTGGCCACCGCCTGGCCGGCGCCGATCGGGCCGAGCGAGCCGAAGCCGATGATGCCCTTCATCTGCGGATAGGTTTTCATCAGATCCAGCGTGGTGGCGTAGGATTTGTCGATGCTTTCCGCCACCGGCAAGCGCGAGGTGACTTCAAACATGTCCGGGTATTTTTCTTTCTGGTATTTGATGGCGGAATCGGCCCAGGCGTTGTGCAGCGGCACGGTCAGCGAGCCGACGTAGATCGCATAGCCGCCTTTGCCGCCCATGTCTTTCGCCAGCTCATCGACGTTGGCCTGCGCATATTTCTCGCTGTCGATGGTCTCGATGTCCCACTGGCCGATCTGCTGGTCCGGGGATTCATGGGTCAGCACCACGATGCCTTTGTCGCGCGCTTTTTTCAGCACCGGCTCCAGCACCTTGGCGTCGTTCGGCACCACGATGATGGCGTTGACGTTCTTGGCGATCAGATCCTCAATTACCTTGACCTGCGCGGCCGGATCCGGGGTAGAAGGGCCGGTCTGGTAGGCGTTGACGTCGAGTTTTTTTGCCGCTTCGTTGACGCCCACTTCCATGCGGTTGAACCACGGAATGCCGGTCACTTTGGCGACCACGGCAATCTCATATTTATCAGCGGCGAACACAGGTGTTGTCGATAACATGCACGCAGAAACCACACATGCATTTAATAATGCGAGGTTAAATTTCATTAGCTGTACCTTTTTTTATCTGTAGGGGTGGCGGTTTTTCCACCGCTGCAGATTACAAAGGAATGGAAGAGGGGGCGTAGCTGAAGTTAACGAAATGTGATCTGCGCACAGTTAAGTAAAATAATGGCGTATTTAGTGTTAAATAAATGTTTAATTATTTTGTGGTGGTAAATTTACTACCGATTAAGAAGCGATAAATAACTTCTTGTTAACTTTTATTTAACCAATTGGCATCATTTGGATGGTGAGAAAGCATAAAAAAATGCCGGCGCAGAGGCCGGCATTGAAGCATTTAATCGATGTGTGAACAAGATCACCTTTAAGGCGGATTACAGCACGCCCTGCGCCAGCATGGCGTCCGCGACCTTGACGAAACCGGCGATATTCGCGCCGTGTACGTAGTGGGTTTGCTTGCCTTCGCCGCCGTATTCCACGCAGGCGTGGTGAATATCGGCCATGATATGTTGTAAACGTACATCCACTTTCTCTGCCCGCCAGCCGATGCGCGCGGCGTTTTGCGCCATCTCCAGCCCCGAGGTGGCCACGCCGCCGGCGTTAGCCGCCTTGCCCGGCGCGAACAGCACGCCGGCGTCGAGGAAGGCGTCGGTGGCCTGGATGGTGGTCGGCATGTTGGCGCCTTCCGCTACCGCCTTCACCCCGTTGCGGATCAGCGTCTGCGCCGCCTCGAGATCCAGTTCGTTCTGGGTGGCGCACGGCAGGGCGATATCCACCGGCACGTTCCACGGCTGCTGGCCGGCCAGATAGGTCAGGCCGCGTTCGCGGGCATAGTCCGCCACCCGGCCGTAGCGTTGGTTTTTGATCTCCGCCAGGTGCGCCAGCTTCTCGGTGGTGAAGCCGTCCTCGTCCACCAGGGTGCCGCCGGAATCCGACACAGTGATCACGCGCGCATCCAGCTCCAGCGCTTTCTCGATGGTGTACTGCGCCACATTGCCGGAGCCGGACACCGCCACCCGCATGCCTTCAAAGCCCAGGCCGTGGCGCTGCAGCATGGCGTCGGTGAAGTACACCAGGCCGTAGCCGGTCGCCTCGGGGCGGATCAGGCTGCCGCCGAAGGAGAGACCCTTGCCGGTAAACACGCAGGCGGTGTTGTTGGACAGTTTCTTCATCATGCCGGCCATAAAGCCGACTTCACGGCCGCCGACGCCGATGTCGCCGGCCGGCACGTCGGTGTCCGGCCCCAGATGGCGATACAGCTCGGTCATCAGCGCCTGGCAGAAGCGCATGATCTCGCCCTGGCTTTTGCCCTTGGGATCGAAATCGGAGCCGCCTTTGCCGCCGCCCATCGGCAGGGTGGTCAACGCGTTCTTGAAGGTCTGCTCAAAACCGAGGAATTTCAGGATCGACAGGTTTACCGACGGATGGAAGCGCATGCCGCCCTTGTAGGGGCCGATGGCCGAGTTGAACTGCACGCGGAAGGCGCGGTTGACCTGCACCTGGCCGCGATCGTCCACCCAGCTGACGCGGAATTGGATAACGCGCTCAGGCTCCACCAGGCGCTCCAGCAGGGCCTGTTCGCGATAGCGCGGGTTGCGTTCGATAAACGGCCACAGCGAGGTGAACACTTCGCGCACCGCCTGCAGATATTCCGGCTGGTGGGGGTTATGGCGCTGTAACGAGGACAGGAAAGACTCTACCGATACGGCATATTCCATGGATAACTCCTTTTAGCATTAAGTTTTCCCCCGCTATTTCTTATAGATATGGGTATAGGCGATGCCCGGGGGAGGATGTTGTGTCTTTAGCGACTATATCATCGGAGGGCGGTTGATTATCAAGCGATTAATCGGCGTGGCGGCATGAAAAACGCCCGCAGGGCGCGGGCGTTGGGCAGTTAAGTTAGCAAGTGCTTACTTTATTCGTCTTCTTCATCGCGCAGCGGCACGATCAGCATATCGATGTGCACGGTATTGATCAGCTGGCGAGCGGAAGACATCAGCTTGCTCCAGAAATCCTGGTGGTGGCCGCACAGTACCAGATCCATGTCATATTTCTTGATGGCATCGACCAATACCTGCGCCAGATCGCCGCTGCCGCTCAGGGTCTCGGTGATCGGGTAGCCGGCGTTTTGCGACAGCTCGGTCAGCGCCTGATGGGTTTCCTCGGAGATGCGTTTTTGCATGTCGCCGAGATTGACGTCGATCAGGCCGGTATAGAGGTCGGAATAGTTGACATCGACGTGGATCAGAGAAACTTTAGCGTTGTACGGCCGCGCCATCGAGACGGCTTTTTCTACCAGGATCTTGCTTTCCGGGGATAGGTCCACCGCGATCAGTATGTGTTTGTAAGCCATAAGAATACTCCTTCCATAAACATGCCGATTAAAAGGGTTAGCAGGCGTTCCGTTTACCCGCCTTGCGCTTTTGGTTCCATAGTATCATTCGGATAACGCAATGATATGTTGGGGCGATCACACTGCGCCGCATCGAAAATCTCTCCGCCCGATACCTTTCGTTGTACACCCGCGCGGCGTAAAAGCCTATTGATTATGCGGATGCTGCCGGTCTGACCGCTTGAATTATAAGCGTTATTAAACAAAGTATAGCGCTAAATGCGCAATCAGCGCTCCAGATGCGGCTGCAGCAGGCTTTCAAACCACTCGTGAAACACCGCCAGGCGGCGTGAGCGCTGGCGACGATGGGGATAGATCAGGGCGATCGGCATGGAGGCGGCGCGGTAAGCGGGCAGGACTTCCACCAGTTCACCGGCGTCGAGCAGGTGTTGCACGTCGTAGCGCGGGATTTGCATCAGCCCCAGCCCGGCGCGGCAGCAGGCGATATAGCTCTCGGCGTTGTTGACCACCACCCGGCTGGGCAGTTCGAGCCGCTGGGTGTGGCCGCCTTCGGTCAGGTATTCCCAAGGGGATTCGCGGCCGGTTTTGGGCGAGGCGTAACCGATGTGCCAGTGGCCGGTGACGAGATCTGCGGGGTGAGTGGGATGCCCGTATTCGCTCAGGTAGGCGGGGCTGGCGCAGTTGATCAGCGCGATATGGCCGAGCGGGCGCATCACCAGGCTGCTGTCGTGCAGATCGCCGACGCGCACCGCGCAGTCGACCCCTTCCTGCACCAGATCGATGGCGCGATCGGCGGAGCCGAGCACCAGCTGCAGGTGGGGATGGCGCCGCAGCAGGCTGGGCAGCGCCGGCGCGATCAGCCGGCGGGCGATGCGGCTCGGCACGTCGACGCTGAGCCGCCCGGAGGCCTGGCGCTGGCTGGCCTGAAACGACTGATCGATATCCTCCACCTCGGCCAGCAGCGGGCGCAGCCGCTCGAGCAGCTGTTCGCCGTCGGCGGTCAGCCGCACCTGCCGCGTGGTGCGGTGCAGCAGGCGCACGCCCAGCTGCGTTTCCAGCTGTTGCACGGCGGCGGACACCGAGGCGCGCGGCACCTCCAGCACATGGGCTGCGCGGATAAAGCTGCCCATCTCCGCCACCTGCACGAATACGCGGTATTGATTGAATCTGTCCATCGATGCGCCCGTTATTGTCCTTATTATTGATTATTGCCGCTTAAAGCATTCTGCGGCGTTATCCGGCAAACCCTCCTTGCTCCAGGAAGGCTTGCTCCTGCGTGGTAGTATCGCGCAACAGCAGCTGATTGCGATGTGGGAAACGACCGAAACGGCGGATGATATCGCGGTGTCCCTCGGCGTGCGCGCGTTCAGCCGGCCCCAGTTGAGCGTTTAGCGCCACGGAAAGATCCTGATCGGCGAGATTTTCCGAGTGGGCGAACGGCAGGCAAAAAAACAGGCGCAGCGAAGGCTCGACGGCCTGCATGTAGTTCGCCGCAATGGCGATGCGGGCGAAGCGGCGCGCCAGCGGATCGGTGGCGTACATGTGGGCGGTGTTGCGAAAAGCGTTGCGCGGAAATTGGTCGAGCAGGATCATCAGCGCCAGCGCGCTTTCCGGCGTCTTAAGCCAGTCGTCGCGTTCACGCCGGGCCGCCGCCAGATGCAGGCCCAAAAAGCGCGCGCGAAAGCGTTGGTCGAAGTGCGGATCCTGCCGGAACCATTGCTCTGCGCCGGCGTCTCGCCAAAACCGCACCACCTCATCGGCCGTTTGATTATCGGCCGCGAGCGCATCGCTGCGCCGGCGGAAAAGGGTCGGCATGCCCGTCATTCCTTCTTCGCCTTGGTCGGCGCATTGCCCAAAATCATCGATGTACCGGCGTAAATGCCGCCGGACACCTCCATCGCCAACCGTTCGGCATCCTTGCGCCGCAGCTCGGCCATCAAATCCGCCGCGGTTTCCGGATCGGAGCCCAACGCCAACATAGCTTCATGCCCGAAAGACATGGCGGACTCTAAGGTGACGCGAATTTGGTAATCCACATTGGCCTTGATCAGCGCGATGGCATGTTCGCGGTCATGAGCGCGAGCCAGCACGCGGGCCTGCGGGAAGTGGGTTTTGGCGTGTTCGACAATCTGCGTGGCGGCTTGCGGATCGTCAATGCAGACCAAGATGGCGCGGGCGTGGCCGGCGCCCGCCGCATGCAGCACATCCATGCGCGCACCGTCGCCATAGTAAACTTTGAAGCCGAAGTCTTGCGCGTCGCGGGCAACCTGGGGTTCGCGGTCGATAATGGTGATATCGGCGCCCATCGCCAAAACGTGCTGGCTGACGATCTGACCAAAACGGCCGAACCCGACGATCAGCACGCTGTTGGTCAAGCCGGTGGGCTGTTCCGTGCCGTCCAACGAGGCGTCGGACGAGGCGCGCAGGCGTTGGTGGATCAACACCGCCAGCGGTGTCAAAGCCATCGACAGCACCACGACGGCGGTCATGTTGGCGTTGGCTTCCGCAGGCAGCACCTGATTGGCCAGCGCAGCGGCGAACAGCACAAACGCAAATTCTCCCCCTTGCGCCATGAGTACGGCGCGGTCGAGAGCATCACCGTGCGAGCTTTTCGTCAACCGGGCCACGCAGTAAATACACAGGCCTTTGATGAACATCATCGCCAGCACGCCGCTGACGATCAGCGGCCAGTTGCGCGCCACCACGGCCAGATCGAGAGACATACCGACGCCGAGGAAGAACAGCCCCAAAAGCAGACCGCGAAAGGGCTCGATGTCGGCTTCGAGCTGATGGCGGAACGTCGATTCCGACAGCAGCACGCCGGCCAAAAAGGCGCCCATGGCCATGGAGAGGCCACCCAGCTGCATCAGCAAAGCGGCGCCGAGCACCACCAGCAGCGCGGCTGCGGTCATCACTTCGCGCGCTTTGGCGTGCGCCAGAATGCGAAACAGCGGGTTCAGCAGCCAGATGCCGGCCGCCACCAGCGCGGCCAGCGCACCGGCGGCGATGGCGATGCCGCCCCAGGCGGAACCGGATACCGGCGTCGATGAACCGGCCGGCGCGATGAACGCCACCAGCGCCAGCAGCGGGACAATCATCAGATCTTCAAACAGCAATACGGCGACGATTTTCTGACCGCGCGGGCTGGCGATGTCGCCGCGTTCGCCCAACAGTTGCATGACGATGGCGGTAGACGTCAGCACGAATCCCATGCCGCAGATGAAGGAGATGGCCAATGAAAAGCCGAAGGCCATGCCGATGGCGGTGAGCAGCAGCCCGCAGCTCAATACCTGCAGGCTGCCCAGGCCGAAAATATCGCGCCGCATGTTCCACAGATGAGAAGGCCGCATCTCCAGGCCGATGATGAAGAGAAACATCACCACCCCAAGCTCGGCGGTGTGCAGGATGGTCTGCGCATCGTTGAACAAACCAAAGCCGAACGGCCCAATCGCCAAACCGGCTGCCAGATAACCCAGCACCGAGCCCAGCCCCAAGCGCTTGAACAGCGGCACGGCCACCACGGCGGCGCCCAGTAGCGTCACCACGTTGAGCAGGTCGCCGGCGCTTTCAGACATGGGCGAGGCGCCAGAATACGAACGCGGCGATGGCGGCGGGGATCGCGAACACCAGCAGCAGGATCGGCAACTCCGCCCGCAGGCTGTAGCCCGCGTGGGCGACGCCCACCCACATATTGACCGCCGCGATCAGCAACCAGGCCGGGACGAAAATTTTTGCCGCCAGCGCCATGCCCGCCGCACTGGCGCCCCAGAGCCAGCCGAACAGCACAAACAATCCCAGGAGAACCACGCCTCCGCCAATGACCATTAGCATGTGCATTGCAATATCCTCTACGCTGCGCCTCCTGGCGGGGGCGGACGCCAGACGCGCGCCCCCCATGCGGCGTTACTTGGTAGTATAGCCGCCGTTGATCAGGATAGTTTGGCCGGTAACCCACCAGCCGTCGCTGACCAGGTGGCGGATGAACGGCACCACGTCTTCGATATCGGTGAGGCCGGTTTTGCTGAACGGCGACAGCGCCGCCGCGCTTTGGTGATACGCCACCGCATCGGCGCCTTCGGCCGGATAGAAGAACGGGGTGTCCATCGGGCCGGGGCCGACCGCCGTCACGGAGATGCCGCGCTCGCCGAACTCCTTGGCGGCGGCGCGGGTGAAGTGCTCCACCGGCGCCTTGGTGCCGGCGTAAGCGGCATAGAACGGCGTGAAGGCGCCGAGCAGCGAGGTGACCAGCGTGCAGATTTTACCGTTGTCGTTGAGGTGTTTGCCCGCCTCTTTCAGGAAGAAGAACGCGGTTTTGGCGTTGACCGCGGTCATCTCGTCGTACTCGGCCTCGCTGATGTCGATCATCGGCTTTTTCAGCACTTTGCCGACGGTATTGATGGCGATATCCGGCTTGCCGACGGCGGCGACCGCATCGGCGAACAGCTTCTCGACCGCGCCCGCGGTGGTCAAATCGGCCTGCAGCGCGACGCCTTGCGCCCCGGCGGCCTGGATGGCGGCGACGGTCTTATCCGCTTCGGCTTTGGAGGCGGCGCTGTTGTAGTGGATCACTACCGCTTTGGCGCCTTGTTCAGCCAAATCGCGCGCGATAAGCCCGCCGAGATTTTTGGCGCCGCCGGCGATCAGGACGGTTTTTCCCTTGATTGAATGGTTTGCCATAACAGTTTCCTTGGATGAGCGTAACGGAAACCTGAGTCTAGCCAGCGTGGGGGGAAAGATCAGCGGCGTGGGGCGGGATAGACTATCCAGGAAAAACGACTAATTGCAGACGAACGGTTATCACTTATAACGCCCCGGCGGGGGCGTTTCGGCGCGTGGCGGTAAATTTTATCCACTGATCAGGCCAGTTTGCGTTTCATTAACCTACAATGATGAATATGGGCCTCACCATTTCCCCTCTGAGTGGAATCACGCCGTGCAAATCTCTCTGTGCGGTGCGGTAACGTCTCTGGAGGCGGTGGGTTATGGGCATGGCCCGTGCAGGCAAAAAGGGGATGAGAGCGGTAAGCTCCAGCAGAGTATCGGGTAATGAGGTAGGGCGGTTGGACCCGGCGGATGGCCGCGGATAACAACGCCTTGAGGGGGTAATCATGATCAGTACCGTCGCGCTGTTTTGGGCCTTATGTGTGGTGTGTGTGGTAAACATGGTGCGGTATTACTCTTCTCTGCGCGCATTGCTGGTGGTATTGCGCGGCTGCGATCCGCTGCTGTACCAATACGTCGATGGCGGCGGTTTCTTCACCGCCCACGGGCAACCCAGCAAGCAGCTGAGGCTGGTGCGCTATATCTTTGCGCAACGCTATGTCGAGCACCACGATCCGGAGTTTATTCGCCGCTGCGAACGGGTGCGCGGGCAGTTCATGCTGACCTCGGCCCTGTGCGGCCTGGTGGTCATCAGCCTGATAGCGCTGATGATCTGGTATTAATGCCTTCCTGTTTCCCTTGATGCAGGCAAAAAAAAGGCGGCCCTGCGGCCGCCTTCCTCATGATGCTTATCGCTTAGATCAGCTTCAACGCAACCCAATACAGCGCACCGGAAAGCAGAATCGAGATTGGCAGGGTCAGTACCCAGGCCAACAGGATGTTCTTCACGGTTTTGCTCTGCACGCCGCCGCCGTCCACGATCATCGTCCCGGCAACCGCCGAAGAGAGGACGTGGGTGGTGGAGACCGGCATGCCGGTATAACTCGCCACGCCGATAGACAGCGCCGCGGTCATCTGGGCCGATACGCCCTGGGCGTAGGTCATGCCTTTCTTGCCGATCTTCTCGCCGATGGTGGTGGCCACGCGTTTCCAGCCCACCATGGTGCCGAGCGACAGTGCCAGCGCGACGGCGACGATGATCCACATCGGCGCGTACTCGACGGTCTGCAGCAGATCCTGACGCAGGTTCTTCAGGAAGCGCTGGTCGGCGGATGAGGTTTCCGGCAGCTTGGCGACTTTATCCGCCGTGTCGGTCACGCACATCAGCAGGCGGCGCAGGTGGCTGCGCTGCTCAACCGTCAGCTGATCGTAGCTTTGCAGGTTGGTCAGCATGCCCTGAGCCAGCTCGATCGCCGGCATGGCGCGCGAACTGTCGCAGTGGAACTCGGCCGGCTTGTTCGGCGCAGCTTCGTCATCCGGGCTTGGCACCAGCGGCGTCAACGACACCGCATGCGATAGCGCGTCGCCGTGCTGCTGGTAATATTGCTGCAGGTGGGTCACGGCGTCACGCGTACGGGTGATGTCATAACCGGTTGCATTCATATTGACCACGAAGCCGGCCGGCGCAACGCCGATCAGCACCAGCATGATAAGGCCGATGCCTTTCTGCCCGTCGTTGGCGCCGTGCGAGAAGCTGACGCCAATCGCCGACAGGATCAGCGCGATACGGGTCCAGAACGGCGGCTTGCGTTTGCCGTCGACCTTTTCACGTTCCGCAGGGGTCATGTGGATACGCTGGCGTTTCTTGGTGCCACTCCAATAGCGGCGCAAGGCGAACACCATCACTCCCGCCACCATCATGCCGACCAGCGGCGAGAACAGCAGAGAAAGGAAAATGCCAATCATTTTCGGGACGTTAAGCGCATCCACCACCGAAGTGTGGGTCATCAGGGCGTTGGTTAAACCGACACCGATGATTGCGCCTATCAGCGTATGGGAACTGGAGGCCGGCAGACCGAAATACCAGGTGCCGAGGTTCCAGATGATTGCCGCCAACAGCATGGAGAAGACCATGGCTAATCCGTGTGCTGAACTGACGTTCAACAACAGATCGGTAGGCAGCAAGTGGACGATGGCGTAAGCAACACTCAAACCGCCGAGCATTACGCCAAGAAAGTTGAACAAACCTGCCATCACGACCGCAAGTTGCGAGCGCATGGCGCGGGTATAAATAACTGTAGCGACCGCATTGGCCGTATCATGAAAACCGTTGATGGCTTCATAAAACAACACGAACAACAATGCGAGAATTAACATCAGGCCGGTATGGAAATCCAGGCCAGCGAACAAATGCAGCATAAGCGTTACGCCAGTTTGTGGACATGAACGCCGCGCATTATCAGTGACAACCGGGGCCGGGGAAAAGGAAAATATGACGTTTTTTTGATTTGGACATGACGAAACGATGACGCGCCTATAACAAAAATATGGAATATCAATGCGTTATTCTCCTCTGACCTCTGTAATATTTTCTTACTATGGCGTTGGCGGCGCCGGGGCTTTACAATCTGCAGCCGTGAATTTGGCGGTGACCGGCGGCGAAACAGCGTAATATGGCGCCCTTTTGTCGCGATTGTGGTTTTGATAAGAGAGGCTCAGGTGGAACAGTTTGATGTCGTAGTGATTGGGGCGGGCGCCGCCGGCATGTTTTGCGCCGCGCAGGCGGGGCAACTCGGTTGCCGCGTGTTGCTGCTCGACAACGGCAAAAAACCGGGCCGCAAGATCCTGATGTCCGGCGGCGGGCGCTGCAACTTTACCAACATGTACGCCGAACCGGCGGCCTACCTGTCGAACAACCCGCACTTTTGCAAGTCGGCGCTGGCGCGCTACACCCAGTGGGACTTCATCGATCTGATCAACCGCTACGGCATCGCCTACCATGAAAAAACGCTGGGGCAGCTGTTCTGCGACGACTCGGCGCAGCAGGTGGTGGATCTGCTGGTCAAAGAGTGCGAGCTGGGCCAGGTGACGGTGCGCCTGCGCAGCGAAGTGCTGGGCGTGGAGAAAACCGAACATGGTTACGTGCTGGCGCTGAATGGTGAAAAAGTGAGTGCTCGCTCACTTGTGGTGGCCAGCGGCGGTTTGTCCATGCCGGGGCTGGGCGCTTCGCCGTTCGGTTACAAGCTGGCGGAGCAGTTCGGCCTCAGGGTGCTGCCGACGCGCGCCGGGCTGGTGCCTTTTACCCTGCATAAGCCGCTGCTGGAGCATGTGCAGACGCTGTCCGGCGTCTCGGTGCCGGCGGTGATCACCGCCGAGAACGGCGTCAGCTTCCGTGAAAGCATCCTGTTTACCCATCGCGGCCTGTCCGGCCCGGCGGTGCTGCAGCTGTCCAGCTACTGGCAACCGGGTGAGTATGTGAGCGTTAACTTACTTCCTGAGCTGGATTTGGCGGCCTTCCTGGATGATCAACGCCGCCAGCACCCGAACCAAAGCCTGAAAAACACCCTGGCGCTGCAATTGCCGAAGCGGTTGGTGGAGTGCTTGCAAACCCTGGGACAACTGCCGGAGGCCACGCTGAAGCAGCTGAATGCGCCGCAGCAGGCGGCGCTGGTGGAGCTGTTGCAGAACTGGCGCGTGCAGCCGAACGGCACCGAAGGCTACCGCACGGCGGAAGTGACGCTCGGCGGCGTCGACACCAACGAACTTTCCTCCAAGACGATGGAAGCCCACAAGGCGCCGGGGCTCTATTTTATCGGCGAAGTGGTGGACGTGACCGGGTGGTTGGGCGGCTACAACTTCCAGTGGGCGTGGAGCTCGGCCTGGGCCTGCGCCCAGGCGTTGGCGGCGCAGGGGCGTTAACGTTCAGCAGCGTGAAGGGGCTAGGCCGATTTAGAAGGCTATTTTATGATTATCCGACATCCGGAACACACCGTGATTTAATCGGCCGCCGGCCCCTTAAGCTCTATGCGATTGCCGTCCGGATCGCTAAAGTAAACCGATGGCCCGTCGCCTTCCGCGCCGTAGCGCGATTCAGCGGGCTCGACGGCGATCCCCTGCGATCGCAGATAGGCCAGCAGTTCGTCTTCGTTGAAAGGATCGATGCGCAGGCAGAGGTGATCGACATTTTGCCGGTGAGGATCGGGCGCGTCGCCGCCTTTTTTTCCAAGCTGGCCGTTCACGTCGACCAGATCAATCATGGCCGTTCCGGCGCGCAGGTGCACCAGCCCCAAATCGGGCCGCCGTTTGGCGATGTCGCAACCCAGCGTCTGGGTATAGAACCGCAGGCTTTTTTCCGCATCGCGCACGCGCAGAACCACATGATCGATAGTCTTCAGGCTGAAAGGGGGCATGATTTTCTCCCAGAATCGCTGCGTTACTCATCAGCATAATCGGCAACGCCCGATTTATCCTGTTTTCGCCCCCTATTGCTGCCAGAGCCGCCGCTTATCGCAGAGTCGCCACGATCTCTTCCAACGCCGCGCGCTGCGCCTCGCCGAGCGCGCTTTCCGTCGCCGCATTCTCCGCCAGCAGGGTTTGCAGGCCGATCAGCCAGTCATAGATATAAAACGCGGTGTTTTTGGTCGGCGTCGGCGCCAGCCGGGTTAACCGCTGCTGGCTGCTCCAGTCCACCGCCGGCTGCGGCGGCGGGGTAAAGATCGGCTGGCCGGGGTTGACGCGGCTCTCGGGGCGCGTTGCCGCATCGCGCCGCTGGAAGCCGAGCCAGGCGACGAAGTCGCCCAGTATCGCCAGCGCCTGGCTGATTTGCCGATCTTCACTCTGTTCCGGCAGGCCCCCGGCGCACAGCGCGCGTTCCAGCTCATCATCGAGCCGCAGGCGACAGGCGGCGCCGATCAGCGCATCGACCAGCAGTTCCAGATGCGGCTTTTCGACGCCGAGCAGCTCCAGCAACCGGCGGCTGTCCGGCAGGCTGCGCAGATGGTTGATCCAATCCGCGAATACCCGCGCGGCAAAGGGCGACGCGGAGGGCTCGCCGGATGCCGGGGTTTCCGGCGCGCCGAACAGATCGATGTCGAGCCCGAACGGTACAGGCGTCGTCGTCGGGGCCGGCGCGGCGTGCTGCTGTTGCTGATAAAGCTGGCGCAACGTATCGCGCTGCGGCAACAGCCGTTCCAGCAGTTCGCCGTGGCGGCCGGCCTGCGCCTGCAGCGCGCGCAGCAGCTGTTGGCCGCGTTGCTGCGCCGCGTGCGGAGCGGCGGCGGTGAGCCAGTTGCCGAGCAGGCTTTCCGTCAGCTCACGCTGCAACTCTTCGCGCTGTTCGAGCAGGCGCGCTTGCTTCTGGGCCGGGCGCGCCTGGGTGGCCAGGTAACTTACCATGCGGCGGCAATCCTGTTCATCCAGCGCCAGCAGCGTGGCCCAGCTGTCGCCGGGCTCGCCGACCTGGCGCTGTACGGCGTCGTCGGGGCGCGCTTTGCCTTCCCCGCGTTGATCGAACGGCGTGATCGCCCAGATCAGGCCGGGTTTGCGGCGCTGGCGCAGCGCCGGGGTTTCTCCCTGAGTCTGGTTGACCCAGTTGGCGAGCGCCTGGCCGACGCGGGCGGCGTCCTGCGGCGTGGCGGCGGCATCGGCCACCAGCAGCAGGTTGGCGTGCAGGCCGTCTGCGCAGCGGGTCAGCAAATGGGCGCGTTTCGCCTGTTGCAGCCGCTGCGTCGGTTCCGCCTGCGGGCAGGCGCGGCTGCCGGGCAGGTCGACCAGCGCCACGTCGGCGGGCAGGCCCGCCTGCGCCGTCTGCGGCAGAACGGTGGTGACTTCGGCGGTCAGCCAGGTCAGATCGCTCAACGCGATCTTCCGTTCACCGCCGTGTTCGGCCATCACGACGATCGCGGCGTTTTCCGCTGCGGCGCTCGCGGTCAGCAGCGGTAAGGCGCGGTGCGGAGCATGAACCTGTCGGCTGCCACCGAGGGCATGCAGCGTGTGCGCCAGCTGGCGATAATGCGCTGTCAGCGTCGTTTCCTCTCCCCACAGCGGCGCAAACAGGCGCGCGCGATCGTCGATGCTCAGCTGCGGCGCCAGCGCCACGGCCTGCGGCCAGAAATGCCTGTCCAGCGTCTGTTGCCCCTTGTCGCCGTGGCGGCGTTGGCTATCCCACAGCGCCAGCACATCGCTGTCGCTGAGGCCGTCGAGGGCGACGGCTTGGCGGTGACGCGCCAACGCTTGCAGATGGCCGGCGATCGCGCGGGCGTCCCAGTCCAGCCGGAAGCCGCCCATCGCGGCGGCATCGAGCGTGATGGCCAGCCACTGCGCTTCATCGAGCAGCGTGAGGGCGAGAGGATACTCGGTGGACGGCGTCGGCGCGGTGGCGCAGTAACGCACCGCCAGCGCGGCGTCGCCGTGCAGCCTTTCTGCGCCGGGGGCCAGCGCCGCCAGTAGGTGGGCCTTGGCGGCGGCGTTGTGGCCGTACAGGCCGATAGCGACCTGCTCAGGTTGCGCCTTCGCCAATTGCAGTGCGCGGTTATGGCAACGGCGCAGGCGCAGCGTCAGGCGATCGGCTTCCCGTTCCAAACGGGCGGACTGCCGGCGCGCGGCGCTCACCCAGGCGATCGCCTGCAGAATGCCGGCGCTGAGTGCGTGGTTCGGGGCCGATTGGGCGGTAGTGATAGCTTTCATCGTGGGTAAATGCTCCCGCTGTCTATCCAGTAGTGGGTCGCGCCGGAGGCGCTGGCAGCCAGGGTATTGAGTTTCAGTTGCAGATGGTGCGCCGGGACGGGGCTGCCGTCGGCCAGCAACGCCTGCGCGATCCTGACGCTTTCCGCGCCCTGTTCGGCGCTGGCGGTAATGGCCAGCCGCAGGGTGATCACCGCGTCGCCGGCCAGTTTGCGCGCCAGCTGGGCGTCATTGATGGTCAGCGTATAGAGCGGCGAGGCCGGCCAGCGTTCGTTGTCCAGTTGGCGGAAGCCCAGGCGCAGCGGGCCGCGCAGCTGGAAGCTGCCGGCGGGGTCGAGCGCGAAGTCGGCGCGATCCAGATCGATGTCGCGGTAATAGACGTTATCGTCCGCCAGCATGTTGTTGCCGTCCAGCATGCCCAGGTGGCGAATGGTGGAGTAAGGCTGGAAATCGCCGACGTTGAAGTAAAAGCTCTCCAGCCGCAGGTCGATCGCTAACAGGCACAACATGGCGCCCACCGCGGCGGTGGATTTCGGGTTGTCGATGCGGCCGCGTTTGTTGAACGGGTACCAGCTGCGGGTGTGGTAGCCCTCGAGCGGCAGAATGCGGCTGGCAGGCAGCGGCTGCAGGTGGCGCAGCAGCGCCTGCACGCCGGGGAAACGCGCCGGGCGGCCGGTCAACAGCAGCACGTCGCAGGTATACAGCGCCACCACCTCGGCCAGCAGGCGTAGGCAGCGACCGATGCCGATGCGATCGGACAAGAAGGCGGCGTGCAGATCGGCCAGGCGGATCACCAGCGGGGTGTGCAGAATCTCGAAGGCGTCGCTGTCGGCTTCGCGCTGCACCTCGCCGTTGATAAACGCCAGCACCTGCGGCGTCGGCGGCTGCGGCAGCAAATCGCCCAGGCTGGCGGCGATTTCCGCCCGGCTGTCCAGCGGGTCGTATTCTTCATAGGCGCCGAGCAGCGCGCGCCCGGCGGGCATGAAAATCTGCAGCGCGGCCTGCTGGCGCAGGGTGGAAAGCCCGTCCATACGCCCTTCGTTGCCGAACAGCCTGTCCATCAACGCCGGGGCGGCGCTTACGCCGGCGGCTTCGAACGCCTGCTGCACGGCGGGCAGGATAAACTGCTGGATGGCGTCCAGCAGGATATCGTCGCCGGCGACTTTAAAGCCCTCGCGGAACAGCAGGCGCGGGTTGATTTTGATGTTGTTGCCCACGCCGTCGTCGAGCGAATAGTGCGTGATCGCCAGATCGGTGGTGCCGCCGCCGATGTCGATGGAGGCGATGCGCAGCGTTTTGCCCGCCTGCTCATCCGGCGCCAGCGGCCGGTCGGGCCGGGCCATGGCGGCGAAAAAGGCGTCGGTGCGGCCGGCGAAGTTCACCTGGGTTTCATTGTACAGATAGACCATCTGGCCGCAGGTGGCCTCGTCCCACTCCATCTGCACCTGCGGCGCCGGGAAGCGGGCGTGCGCGCCGTCGAACGGCGCATCCTGCGGGTGCCAGTCGAGGGCCTTCCACACCAGCCCGATCGCCTCCTGCATGCGGCGGCGGAAGATCTCGCGCTCCGGTTTCGGCATCGCCGAAGGCAGCGTCAGAATGATGGCGCGCAAACGGCGCGGCGCGGCGGCGTTCGGCATGCGGCTGCGCTGGGCGATGCTGTTGATCTGCATCAGCGCCTGCGCCAGCAGCTCGCTCAGCATCAGCGTCATCACCGCGCTGCGGCTGTAATGGGCGGCGAACACCGGCAGCCGTTGCGCCGTCGGCAGGGCGGACAGCGGCACGCCTTCGTCGTTGATCAGGGTGGTCAACGGCGCGGCGGCGGCCATCGGCTCGTGCTGCTCGTTGAAGCGCCAGCCGGGCGCATAGCGCTCCTCGTCCCACAGGTAGCGGCGCGGGCTGGAAATGCCGGTAGTGCCTTCATGGCCCGTTCGCCGCTGCGCCAGCTGTGCGGCTTCGCGGCCGACGCGGGTGATGGACGGCCACTGGAAGGCGTCGTCGCGCCCGCTCTGGAACGACAGATGCGGCTTGCCGAAGCCGGCCCGAGAAAACTCCACCCGGCTCTCGAACAGTTCGTTGTAGACGCGGTGCGGCTCGGACAGCGAACGCAGCTGCAGTTCGTAGGTTTGCTTCAGGCCGTTGCTCTCCTCCGGATGATCCTCGACCAGCACGCCGCAGGTGTGCGAGTTGCCGACGTCCAGCACCAGATCGACGTCGATCGCCGGTTGCTGCAGCGTCGCCGCCACCATCTTTATCTGCGGCACCGCCAGCTGATGGCCAAGCATGTGCAACAAATTGAGGTAGTGCGCCTGATACTCGAAGGTTTTCAGCCCGGCGTTGATCTCTACTTCGGCACGCTGCTCCCGCTCGGCGGCGCGCTGGCTGAACGCCTCGCGCAGCCAGCCGTCCACCCAGGTCAGATCGAGGAACTCGCCCAGCTCGTGGTTGCGGTGCGCCAGCGCGAAACGGAGATCGGTGCCGAGATCGCTTTCGCCCGGCGCCAGCGCCTCCTGGCCGGGCGCCGCGGCGCGGGTGTCGAAGGCCAGCACCACGCGCAGCAGGTTGCCGTCCTGATCCGGTTCATCCAACTGCACCACCTGCAGGCGCGCCCAGTTGTCCGGGCCCGACAAGAACAGGCCCGCCGGGGTGTGGCGCAAGCAGGGCAGCGGCAACCAGAGCTTATCCAGCAGGTGCAGCGACTGCTGCAGCGGATAGCTGAACTCCGGCCGCACCACTTCGGCGGCCTGGTCGCCCACGGCCGGCAGCTGGTATTTGCCGCTCTCGGCCTCCCATTGCAGGCGCAGCAGCGGGCCGCTGGCGGTCTTGCGCACGAATTTGCCGGGAAACTCGGCGTCCAGCAGCGGCGTCAGGGCAAAGTCCAGAAACTGAATGCCGCTGTCCTGAATCAGCGTAATGCCGTGTTTGTAGTCCGTAAGGGGTGCCAGCATCATTTACTCTCGCGCTTGAACGTCATGGGATAGGTGGTGTCCGCATCGTAGCGGCCGGTGCACTCCGCCGCGCCGGTGTCGCCCTGGCGGCAGACGATCTCCGGGATCTGGTAGCGGCTGCCGTCGCTGCAGCGTGCCTTGGTGCGGCTGTTGATCACCAGATTGCCGGACTGCATCAGCCCGGCTTCGACCGCCACCCGGCAGCTGACGCCGTCGCCGTAGGCGATGACGGCGATGCCTTTGCCGCCGTTCAGACGATATTGCAGGCTGGGGCGCTTGCCGGTAATCGGGTCTTTCAGCGCCACGGTGGCGCGCCATTTGCCATTAAGGAAACGGGTGGAGCCGGCCTTCACCGCCTCGGGCGGCAGCACCAGCGCATGTTTGTCCAGCGGCGGCGGGATGACCGGCGCCGGGGGCGGCGGCATCAGCGTCGCGTGCGCCAGCGGTAAGCGCAGCTTGGGCAACGGCGCGGCGGTTTTTTCCGGCGGCGCCGGATGCTGGACCTCCGCCGGCATCGCCGGTTGCGGCGGCGGCGAGCGGTGCAGCCAGGCGGCCAGCGCCGCACTGCCCAGCAACAGTACGGGCAACAGCCAGAGAGCGTAGCGCCGGCGCGGGCGAACGGCGGCAGAGGATTCGATAGGCGCTGCCGGGGCGGGCGCCGGTTCAGGCTCGGCGGCCGGGGCCGGTTTTACCGGTTCGACAACGGCCGTCTTGCGCGGTGCGGCGGCGATCGGTGCCGGTTTTTCCACTTCCGATTCGATCGGGCGCAGGCAGGCCAGCGGATCGTCCGGGCTCTGCGCCTGCGGCTTGATAAAGCCCCAGAAGGTCAGCACCGGCCGATCGTCCACCAGGTAAACGTGGTTGGGGTCGGGCATGTGCATCGCTTTGGCCAGCAGCGCGCCGAACAGGCGATGGCTGGGGTGATCGGTCGCCTGGGCCTGTTCCGTCAGGCTGCGGAAGATCGTCAGGCAGTGTTCCAGGTGGCGCACCGCCTGCGCGCGCTGGGCATCGCTCGCCGCCAGCCAGGAGGTGACCTTGCCGGGGAAGGGCGCATACCAGTCGATGCGGGTGCCGCTTTCGTTCGGCTGGGGGATCGCCAGACAGTCGGCGGCCTGCTGCTGCCGGCGAAGACGCAGGGTTTCCCGCAGCTGCTGCGCGCAGGCGTAGATCGGTTGCCCGTTTTCGCCTAAAGCCAGCACATCATCCAAACTGCCACTGCGTAAGAAGGGTTTCACCACGGCACCGCACCTTGTCCTGTTCTGCAAAAACGCATAAAAGTCCATGATACCCCGCAGGCAGAGCCGCCAAACGGCCAAGGACAGCCCGAAAAACGCCCTTCTTTGGCGTTAGCGGAACCGGCACAGTGAAAATCTCGCTATCCGGACCTGTCCGTGAACCGCTTTATCTGAAAAATAGAACCTGGCCCCGGCAAGTGACGCCGGGGAACGATGTTCTCTTTCACTATGACATCGCCTCGCGGGTTGCCGATTTCGGTATGCCTCAGGCGTGCGGAGCGTTCACATGACGGACAGTCAGTCTGAAAAAACTCTCGTTGTTCCCCCTGCGCATCCCGCCGCCGGGCATTCGCCCCAGGGCTGGATGAACGGCTTCCTCGGCATGATTATTTTCAGCGGCTCGCTGCCCGCCACGCGGGTGGCGGTGCTGGAGCTCGATCCGCTGTTTCTGACGGCGGTCAGGGCGGCGATCGCCGCCTTGCTGGCGCTGTGTGCGCTGCTGATCACCCGCCAGGCGCGGCCGACGCGGGCCGATTTGCCGCCGCTGCTGTTTGTGGCGCTCGGCGTGGTCATCGGTTTTCCGCTGCTGACGGCGCTGGCGCTGCAGCACACCACCTCGGCGCATTCGCTGGTGTACATCGGCCTGCTGCCGCTGGCGACCGCCGGTTTTGGCGTTTTGCGCGGCGGAGAACGGCCCAAGCCCGCTTTTTGGGCTTTTTCAGGCGTCGGTGCCGTGCTGGTGGGCGCTTTCGCGCTAAGCCAGGGGAGCGGCGGCGGCTGGCAGGGGGATGCGCTGATGATCGGTGCGGTGCTGCTGTGCGGCCTGGGTTATGCCGAAGGGGCGGTGCTGTCGCGCCGGATCGGCGGCTGGCAGGTGATCTCCTGGGCGCTGGTGGCGGCGTTGCCGTTGACGCTGGCGGCCACTTGGCTGGCGGCGCCGGCCGGTTGGCCTGCCGTCAGCGGCGCCGCCTGGCTGTCGCTGGTTTACGTCTCGGTGTTCAGCATGTGGATTGGGTTTATTTTCTGGTATCGCGGCCTGGCGCAGGGCGGCATCGCCGCCGTCGGGCAGCTGCAGCTGCTGCAGCCGTTCTTCGGCCTGGCGCTGGCGGGCTGGCTGCTGCAGGAAACCGTCCAGCCGATGATGATCGCCGTGATGGCCGGCGTGGTGGTTTGCGTGTTCGGCGCCAAGCGCTTTTCCCGCTAGGCGCCGTTGCCGGCGCAGGCCAGGATCACCTCGCCGAGCCGTTCCACCGCCTGTTGCACCTGGCGGTCGGCGTAACCGCCCAATCCCAGCACCAGACCCGGCTCACCGTGGCCGGGCGCATACATCGGCGACACCGCCCGCAGCGCCAATCCGGCTTCGTTGGCGCATTGGGCGACCCGCACGTCATCGAGATCTTTCCTCAGCCACAGCACCATGTGCATGCCCTGATCGCAGGGCTGCACTATCGCCAGCTCAGCGGGGATGTGCGTGTTGATCGCCTCGATCAGCACCCGGCGTTTCTCGGCGTAGACGCCGCGCATTTTGCGGATATGCCGGTCGAGATACCCTTCGGCGATAAAGGCGGCCAGCACGTGTTGATCCGCGCTGGGCGGATGGCGATCCATCAGGATCCTGGCGCCGCAAAAGGCGTCGACCAGCGGTGGCGGCACGATGGCGTAACCCAGCCGCAGCGAAGGGAACAGCACCTTGCTGAAGGTGCCGAGATAGAGCGTTCGCTCGGGCGCCAGCCCCTGCAGCGAAGGGAACGGGTGGCCGGCGTAGCGCATCTCGCTGTCGTAGTCGTCTTCCACGATCCAGGCCTGCCGCTCTTTGGCCCAGCCCAACAGGGCGCTTCTTTTCGCCATGCTCATCGGCATGCCCAGCGGATATTGATGCGACGGCGTGACAAAGGCGGCGCGGGCGTCGGCGGCCAGGCGGATACCGGCGGCGACGTCGATGCCGTCGGCGGCGACGGGCACCCTAATCATGCGCCGATCGCGAAACAGGCTGTCGAAAATGGCGGTGATGCCGGCGTAGGCGGGGTCTTCCACCCAGGCGCTGTCGCCGGCGTCCAGCAGGATCTGTGCGGCCAAATAGAGCCCTTGTTGCGTGCCGGAGGTGATGAGGATTTGCTGCGGCGTGCAGTTTACCGAGCGGGAACGGCGCACATAGTCGCAGATGGCTTCGCGCAGCGGCAACGCGCCCAGCGGATCGCCGTAGCCTGACGGGGCGCCGGGGCCGCGCGCCCGGATGCGGTTGCCGAGCCGCCGCCAGATATCGTCGGGCGCGGTATCGCCGATCGGCACCGAGACGGTGAACGGCACCGGCGGCAACGCCCGCGCCTGGGCGGCAAAGCGCGCCAGATGCTGCGCCTGTGCGGAAAGCGGCACGGCTGTGGACGGAGCGGCCTGCACCGTGGCGTGTGGCGTGCGACGCGACGCCTGATAGTGGGCGACCCGGGTGCCGGAGCCGGGCTGCGGTTCGAGAAAACCTTCCGCCGTTAGCTGAGCGAACGCCTCCAATACCGTGCCGCGCGCCAGATTCAGCGCCGCCGACAGCCGGCGCGTCGAGGGCAGCAGATCGCCCGCTTTCAGATCGCCCCGGTGGATGGCCTGGCGCAGGGCCTGCGCCAGCTGGTGGCTAAGTTGACCCGCCTGACGATCGAGCTCGCCGAGGGCGGGGACGTCAACGGCTTTGGCTGTTCTGGGCATGCATTCCGGCTCGCAATCTATAGGGAAAATTAACGCTCAGAGTAGACCATTTTCGGTGTTAATAGCGGATATCTTTTATCATTTGTTCGCTG
The DNA here is from genome assembly GCF_052169135.1 of Serratia sp. CY32780. NCBI lineage: Bacteria > Pseudomonadati > Pseudomonadota > Gammaproteobacteria > Enterobacterales > Yersiniaceae > Serratia > Serratia sp. CY32780. Next base: position 188,897 of record NZ_JBJNLI010000006.1, on the reverse strand, counting down.
TTGTTAAGTTCAGCGTTGGCTACACCTGAATGAGCGTGATGAAACGTTCTAAAATGTTTTAAAACCTGCCGCCAGATTTTGGATATTTATTCGTAATATACGGAGTAAATAACGGGAATCTCCTGCGGGAATAAGTAAGCATTAGCGGCCATAAGGGCATGGCCATCCGTGGGGTGGTTTTGAGCGCAAACGCTGTCACGTCCTGTGAAGTGAGCATTGAAGCAGGATTGATCATGTAGCGACAAGGAAAGGGGTAATACAAAGGGAACGTTGAATTATCACCCGTCAGTAACATGGTTATGCATTAACAGTGAGAATATATGCGACGATTTTATCTCGATACCCAGATATTGATATGTTAATAATTACAAAAATAATTGTTTAGACGATTTGATAAAATGTCGATTGCATCACGGTTTTATATTTATACCCCTATTCTAAAAGTGAGTTTCATACCGCAATTTGTTTAAGTTTGTTTAACTTTATCTTCTGTCAAATGCCAAAAAAATCAAAAGTAAATATCATGTGTAACAAATGCTTTCTGATTAAGTTGTTTTTTTATTTTTTTTAAAATCAACTTATTGCGGTTATATCGGTTAAATTTTAATCAGATAAAGCATGCGAAAATTTTTATATTTTACAAATTGAATCATTTTGGTCTTTGAGTATCATTCTCATGGTATTATTATTCCTAACTAATTACTTGACGTAATCATTCAGTAGGAATTATCCATAATTATAACTATTTAGAGATATTAAATAGGCTAGGTTATTTTAAATTTCAGATGAATCGTGGCAAGACTGCGCGATCATGCTTTCCTCTGCATATGTCAGTTGTCGTAATGACTGTCTTTTGATTGCAAAAAAAACGCCAGCTTTATTAAGAATCTGATGGCCAACCTTCGGGCATTTTTTTGATCAAAAAACATACCGAGGTTTGAACCTGAGTTTCTTTGGATTTTACTGTTGAGTTTAGGCGGAAAATATGGAAGGAGCTGTTATGAATGACAGAAAGCCTATTTTTGAACCCATTTCGACGTGGTCAACCCAACGACCGGCTAAGCGTGCAGTCGTTTTTGGCGAGCAAACGTTGAGTTATGCCCAGCTTGAATACCAGTCCAATCTACTAGCGCGCTATTTATTATCAAAATATCCGATGCATCCACGAGGAAGAATTGCTGTCTATCTGGAGCCAGGTCTAATGATGCCTGTGGTGCTGTTGGCAATTCTCAAAGCGGGCTACACCTATATTCCCTTATCAGATTTTTTGCCTAACGAGAGAGTATTAAAAATTCTCGATGACGCTGCAGCCTTTTTGTTGCTGACCACGGTTTCCATCATGCGTAAAACGGGGATAGGAAAAAATTTCCCTTCTACGCTGGCGTTAGAGGATATCGCCTATGCAGATATGCCGGCTACGATAAGCCTGCCCGTGGTACAGAAAACGGATATCGCTTATGTGCTGTATACCTCAGGCTCTACCGGGTTACCAAAAGGGGTTGTCATTGAGCACGGGAATTTGAGTTATTACCTGGATTGGTTCAACCAAGCACTTTGGCCTGAAACTCAGGCAGTATTACCGCTGACTTCAACCTTGAGTTTTGCTGCTGCGGTTACGCAACTTTATGCCCCTTTGCTGCGTGGCGATACGTTGCATATTTTACCTGCCAATATTTTGCATGAGCCTGAAAAATTGCTGACTTGGTACGAACAACATCCTTCAGGAGCGCTTTATTGTGTGCCGACGGTATGGGATGCGTTGCTGCGCTACGATCGTCAAGCAGACGGCGCGTCGCGTTTACCAACAACCGTATTTCTTTCCGGTGAGCCGGTTCCCTTTGATCTAAAAGAGCGAACCTTTGCGCAATGTCCAGACGCAACGGTGTATAACCTATACGGCCCTACGGAAACGACGGCAAACGGCTCTTTCGCTCGTTTGGAAAAAGGGAAGGCGGTCACTCTGGGTAAGGCATTGCGAGGCAGTAAAATACTGATTGTTGATGATGACTGTTCACCTGTCAGCGGCGATCGGTGTGGGGAAATCTGTATTGTTGGGAAAGGCGTGGCGCGCGGTTACCTCAATCGCGATACATTAACTCACCAACGTTTCTTTACGCAGGAAATCGATCATGCGTGCTATCGTGGCCATCGAACCGGTGATTTGGGAAAATTCAATTCGCATGGCGAGATTGTCTATCTGGGTCGCATCGACCGCCAGATCAAGATAAATGGAGTGCGAATCGATCCGGAAGAGATTGAAATCGCCTTACGTGAAGATCACAGAATTAGACACGCCTTGGTGCGGAAGACAGAGGAAAGCACGGGGGGCATACGATTGATCGCTTACCTGGTTCCGGAATCTGAGGGGACTATTTCGGCAAACGAAATCAGGAATTTTTTGCGTTTGACGTTACCGGCAGCCATGATTCCTTCGCACTTTATTTTTGTCGAAACCATGCCAAAACTTCCTAACGGAAAACTGGACCTCCAGCGATTGCCCCAACCCGTTCCATCACGCCCTGCGCTGAGTTATGCTTTTCGTCCCGCCGCCAACGAATTGGAACAAGAACTCATTGATATATTCCAGGAGGCATTAGGTTTCTGTGACTTAGGCGCAGATGATAATTTCTTTGATCTGGGTGGCGGTTCGTTGCAGGTGATTCAGATAAGGCAATTAATTAAGCGCCGATTATTTAGCGATATTGATTACACCTTGTTTTTCGATAATGCAACGCCTCATCTGCTATCGTTTATCGTGCCTTACTATGTCAATGATACTGACCCGGTTGTGCTTGAAAATGATTTTAGGCTCCCGTCTATCTCTAGTGAACAGCGCTATTTTTTAACTTTAGATCAAATCAGCCCGGCGCCTGGCGCTTATCAGATTGCGTTTAGGTTGGCCTTCGGTGGGCCGCTGGATATTTCCGCCATGGAGTGGAGTATTCAGCAGATCTTGAAGAATAATCCAGTATTGCGCAGTCGCTTTAATCTAAACAACGTTAGTTGCAGTGAGGGAGACTATCCCGCGTCGGATTTGAAGATCGTGCGCCAGGAGTGCGCGGCGGAGATCTGCACTTTCGATGAGCTGAGCGACGAAGGGCTGTTGGCCGCCGCCGGCGTACCCGAGATGGATCTTGAACTCATGCCGCTCATTCATATCCGGTTCATGTCCCTACCGGCGAGCTGGCACATTCTCTTGCTACAGGTCCACCACACCGTTTTTGACCATGACTCTATCGGTTTATTCTTCAAGCAATTCATTGCTTATTTTCAGGCCTACCGCGCGGGCGATCGTGGCTTTGAGCTAGGCCAAGGCAAGGGGTATCAGCACTATCGTTGCTGGCAACAGCAGTGCATCCAGCCGACGCGCTACCCGCAGGAAAGAGAATTTTGGCTGGAAACTTTTGCTCATTACGTACATACCGGCGCAGATGCTTCCCTGTTCTCCCCCCGAGATACGTTGGAGGGAAAAAATGTGTGGTTTACGATCTCGAAAGCGTTGACGCAATCGCTCATGGCCTTTGCGAGAAGCCACCAAACCACAGTTTTTGTTTGTATGCTGACGGCATTCAATGTGTTGCTAAATACTTTTACGCGTTATCGCCATGTGCCAATTGGCATCCCTGTCTCCAATCGCATGCTTTATGAAGAAACCTCGCTGTTGGGTTGTTTCGTAAATAGAGTGACTTATTACGATAAGTACAGTCCTGAAGATGATATCGGATCGCTTTTAGATCGTTGTCGAAAAAGAGTGTATGGGTTATTGGAAAATCAAACGATACCTTATGATATTTTGAATAGTGACATTCGCGCGCATGGCTGGATGGATCTCTTGTATGCGCCGGTCTGTTTTAACTATTTAAGTGCGATGCCATCACCGGTCAATTGTGGTGGAGTTGATATTGACGTCAAAGCGGTAGAAAGCGACTTCGCAAAAGTCGATATGACATTGTCTATTCATGAAGGAGAATGTCTAAATGTTTGCTTTAACTATCATATGGCAGCGCTAAAAAAAGATGAAGTGATACGGCTGTCAAAAGAATATATCGGGATAATTGAAAGAATGACTCTTTGATGCATCCTGTTTTTTAAGAAATCTACTTTCAAACAATACAATATAAATTAGAGGTTCAGATCATGGTATCTGAAGATATTATTCATGCTAGATTTAAATGGCAGAGTAATGCTACGCCGGATTTGGTGGCGTTGCGATGTGATAATAACGCGCTGACCTATCAAAAACTGGACCAATATACGGATGCATTGGCGGAGCGATTAATTAGTCATGGGATAAAACCAGGGGATATCGTCGGCGTTTACCTTAATAAGGGAATGGATCTGGTTATCAGTTTATTAGGAATACTCAAGGCAGGCGCCTGCTATTTGCCATTGGACCCATATTATCCTGTTAACCGTCTGGCATACATGATTGACCATGCTGGTACGAGACTGGTCATTACGAGCGGTGTTCTGGATCAGGCGTTGAAAGACGCCTCCCAGCGTTGCGAATGGTTGGACATCACGCGCCTGGACCTCACTTTACCTTTGGCATCGGCTTTGCCGAAAGTCAGTGGGTCCAATCTCTGTTATGTCATGTATACGTCCGGATCAACCGGTAAGCCGAAGGGGGTGATGGTCAGTCATCGCACGGTTGTACAGTATTTGAAATGGATGCAGGCTGCGTTCAATCTGTGCCAGCATGATGTGGTACTGAACCAATCCAGCTTCAGTTTCGATGTTTCTGTCTGGGAAATATTTTGGCCTTTGATGACTGGCGCAAGCTGCGCGCTGATCGATGAGGAAATGAAATATGATCCCCTGCTAATGGCAAATTTCATTCGCCGCCACCGGGTTACCGTTGCCCAATTTGTACCCACTGCGTTACGCATTATCGTTGATGCCGATGTGGTGGGCGATTGTCGAACTTTAACGCATATTTTCGCCGGTGGCGAAGCGCTGCCGCAGAGTTTGGTCGACGATTTGAGCCGTCAGTTCTCCGGGCAGATCCACAATCTGTATGGGCCGACGGAAGCGACTATTTTTGCCTGCCATTGGCCGTGCTTGCCAGAGCAGGGAGAGGGCATGGTTCCCATAGGACGGCCGATTCCCCATGCGCGCGCCTATGTGTTGGACAACGCGCTTAAACCTGTTCAGCCCGGAAACTGCGGTGAGCTTTATTTGGGCGGCGACATTCTGGCCAAGGGGTACCTGCATGCTGAAACGTTGACCCTCGAGCGTTTCGTCAAAGATCCTTTTATCCCGGGCGAAAATCATAAAATGTACCGAACCGGCGACTTGGTCAAATGCCTTGATGACAATGTCTTGGAATTTATCGGCAGGGTTGATGATCAGGTAAAAGTTCGTGGGCATCGGATTGAACTGGCTGAAATCGAAATGCATTTGCAGGCTTTGCCCCAGATATCGCATGCCGCCGTTATTGTAGAGTTCAACCAAAATAATAAAATACCAACGCTATCTGCATTTTATGTTTCTCGTCATCAACAGCCTATTAATGTTCAGGAGGTAAAGAGCGCTTTGGCGAAGTCTCTGCCCTTCTTTATGCTGCCTTCCAGATTTATTTCATTGGATAAGATGCCGATTCATCCAAATGGCAAAGTCGATAAATCTAACCTTAGTTCGCATGAAAATAAAGGAGAGAGAGAGATGGTTGATATAAAAAGCAAGATGAGTTCTGATATAGAAGCGCAAATCATTTCTGTATGGAGAACGATTTTAAAAAACAAGGAGCTGTCAACGAAAGATAATTTCTTTGACGCTGGAGGTAATTCGTTATTGATGTCTAAAGTACACAGGGAAATAAAAGATAAGTTTTCCACGCCCATTACCATTATGGATTTATTCCAATACCCAACCGTACAGATGCTAAGTCAACGCATTGCAGAGAAAAATGCTGAGCTATTAGGAAAAAACAAATAATTTATTAATTTTAATTGTGCTACACATGGTGAGGTAAAGATGAAATATCAAACAACGTGCCGTGATAGGGATATCGCTATCGTGGGAATGTCTGCGCGCTTCCCGGGTGCAGAAGATAAGGCAATGTTCTGGAAAAATCTGCTAGATGGTGTAGAAACGATCAGTACGTTCACTGAAGAGGAGCTTAGAGCCAGCGGCATTGAAGAGGAAATGATCGCCTCGTCAAACTATATTCGTCGCAGAGGCATCTTGGGTAATGCGCAATATTTTGACGCCAATTTCTTCGATATCACACCTCGTGATGCGGAAATTATGGATCCTCAACATCGGGTATTTTTGGAATGCAGCTGGCATGCATTTGAAGATGCGGGTTATGTACCCAGTACCTATCCCGGTAAAGTCGGCGTCTTTGGCGGAACCGGTACTGCGTGGCATTTGAATAAAGTCAATACGCATCCTGATGTGCAAAAGTACGTGAGCGGTGCTTCAGTGGTGACCAATAACGATAAGGATTATGTTACCACCAGGGTGTCGTACAAGCTGAATTTAAAAGGGCCCAGCGTTAATGTGCAAACGGCGTGTTCTACCGCGATGGTCGCCGTGGTGATGGGTATTAATAGTCTGTTGAATGGGGAAAGCGATCTGATAGTCGCCGGTGGCGTTTCCCTCGATACCCCTGAACGCCGTGGCTACCAATACATGCAAGGCGGAATGGAGTCCGCGGATGGGCGTTGTTATGCTTTTGATTCTCGTGCCAATGGCACCGTATTCAGTCGCGGAGCCGGCGTTGTCATATTGAAGCGCTTGAGTGACGCATTGCGTGATGGCGACCATGTCTATGCGGTATTGAAAGGCGGGGCGATTAATAATGACGGCAATCTGAAGGCGGGCTATACCGCGCCAAGTATCGAAGGCCAGATTTCGGTGGCGAAACAGGCGTTCGACAACGCGCAGGTTCATCCGGATACCATCAGTTTCGTCGAGGCGCATGGCACCGCGACTGCGTTGGGGGATCCTATCGAGTTCACTTCGCTCAGCCAGACGTTCAGTGAATTTACCGACAGAAAACAATATTGCCGGCTGGGTTCGGTAAAAACGAATATCGGGCATACGGATGCTGCTTCCGGCATGGCGAGCTTAATTAAGGCGTCATTGGCATTGGAGAAAGGGGACCTTCCTGCTTCACTGCATTATATTTCGCCAAATCCCAATATTGCATTTGAAACCAGCCCGTTTGTGATGAATACCGAATTGAGCAAACTGGCGAGTTCTGACGAACCGCATCGTGCATTGGTGAATTCGTTTGGCGTAGGGGGGACGAACGCCTGTGTCATTCTTGAGGCTCCGCCGCGAACGGAGCCAAGCACTCGCCATGATGGCTTGGTTATGCTGCCATTCTCGGCGAAGAGCCGAACTGCGTTGGAAGCGATGAAACAACGTATGCACGATTTCTTGGTTGAAAACAAGGACGTCAATCTTGGCGATGTCGCCTACACGCTACAGGTGGGCCGCCAGCCGTTTGCGCACAGCACGGTCGTCGTAGGGCAGGATCGTGAAACGTTACTGGAGAAATTGAACCAGCCGTCCGCCAATATTTCAACGTTGACGAAAGGCGATAAGGCCGTGGTGTTTATGTTCCCCGGCCAGGGCAACCAATACATCAATATGGCCCGTGAGCTGTACGCCACTTACCCGAAATTCCGCGAAGTGATGGATCGCTGCTGTCGCTATTTGGACCCGATCTTGGGCGTAAATTTATTGTCGATAATTTTCCAAGGCGACGAAGGATTAAGAAAAAACCGTATTAATGAAACCCAGTTTACGCAGCCTGCGCTATTTATTGTCGAATACAGTCTGGCGCAATTATGGATGTCGTGGGGGATCAAACCCGATGCCATGATAGGCCACAGCGTTGGCGAATATGTCGCAGCGTGTATTGCCGGCGTGTTCTCCCTGGAAGATGCGCTGCGCGCGGTGGCGTTACGCGGCAAACTGGTACAAGCGCTGCCGGCTGGCGCAATGCTTGCCGTGCTGATGGATGAAGAGTCGCTGCGTCAGCGGTTACAGGGCGACAAATTGGAGATTGCCGCCGTCAATTACCCGGGGCTCTGCGTGGTCGCCGGCGATTTGGATGAGATTGAGGTATTTCAACGGCAGCTTGAAGACAACAATGTGTTTTGCAAGCATCTGGATACCTCCCATGGCTTCCATTCATACATGATGGAACCGGCATTGCCAGCTTTTAAAGAGGTCATCGACGGCATTGAATTGCACGCCCCAAAAATCCCATTCGTCTCTACGGTGAGTGGCGATTGGATAACCGATGCGCTAGCTACTGACAGCGATTATTGGGTGAGACATGTGCGCAATCCAGTGCTGTTCTCTCACGCATTCAAAACGTTGATGTCTGAAGAACATCAGCATTATATCTTCCTGGAAGTGGGGCCAGGCCGTTCTCTTGAATCGGCCGCGAAGCAGCATTTCAAGGCGGATGAAAGCGCGTTGATTTACTCTTCGCTGCCTACCGCGAAGGATGTGGAATTGACGGGAGAATATTTACTTACCTCGCTGGGATGCCTGTGGGCCAGCGGTGTAACAATCTCCTGGGCTCAATTTTACGGTGATGAACATCGCCGCCGGTTGCCATTGCCGGGCTATCCTTTCGAACGTAAGGAATTCAAGCTGCCGGCGCTGAAGCGAGGAGCCGAAGGAGGACAGAGCGCCAGTTCCGTCAGCGCTCTCAAACGCAAAAAAGCGGATATTGGCGAATGGTTTCACATGCCGGCCTGGAAACGCACCATTCCCGCCAGGTTCATGGCAGGTAGCCGCATCGATCCAGACTCGGAATGTTGGCTGCTGTTCGTGGACGCCATGGTTATCGCCGAACATATTCAAAGGCAGCTGGCGGAAAGCGCACAGCGCGTATTGACCGTCTGGCGCGGCACTCACTATGAGGAGGATGCGGCGAACGGGTGTTACGTTATCGATCCCTCCAAACGCGAAGACTACGTTCGCCTGCTGAAAAGTGTGAAGAACCTGGCGCTGCGTCCCACTCGCATCATTAATATGTGGAACCTTTCTGCCGATAACGGCGCACCGCAGTGCCATGGTGATGGCTATGCGCTGCAGGTCGACGCATTTTACAGCCCTCTTTATTTGCAGCAGGCATTGGTCAGTGAAAACCTGCTGGAAAACCTGCACCTCTTGTTTGTGACCAACAATATTTTCAATGTGACGGAGGAACGGCTGTATTCACCGCAAAAAGCGTTGGTCGTTGGGCCTGCGCGCGTCTTTTATCACGAGTATCCCGAAGTGCGGTGCCACGTTGTGGATGTGGATTTATTCGGCTACACGGCGCCCCATGATTTAGCACAGCAATTGATTGACGAAAGCCATATCGATACGCATGGCAATCTGGTGGCTTATCGCGGGCGCAACCGGTGGGAGGAAGATTATCAGGCCGTTCATCTGAAGCAAGATGATACGGGAATTGCTGCGGAGCTGAAGGATGAGGGTGTCTACCTCATTACCGGTGGTTTGGGCGGACTGGGCATGTTGGTTGCGGGCCATGTGTCAGAGGTCAGCAATGCGACTTTGATCCTGACTTATCGCACTGAGCTGCCGCCGCGCGATCAATGGCAAGCGTGGCTGCAGCAGCATTCGGTGGACGATTCGGTGAGTGAGAAAATCGCGGGGGTTTTACGGCTGGAAGAACGTGGAAACACCGTGCATCTTGCGCAGGTTGATGTCTGCGATTATGCCGGTATGCGCGATGTGCTGGCCGGGTTTACCCGCATAGATGGCGTTTTCCATACCGCGGGGATTGCCGGCGGCGGAATTATTCCGCTGAAAAATGACGCCGATTGTGCTGGCGTGTTGAATCCCAAAGTGAACGGCAGTTTGATTTTGGACGAGCTGCTTAAAGATAAACAGCCTGATTTCTTCATTCTTTTCTCTTCGATCACTTCGATTGTCGGCGATGAGGCGCGCATCGATTATTGCGCGGGCAATGCGTTTATGGACGCTTTCGCCCATTACCGCAACCAGCAACGTTCTGGGCATACGGTTTCTCTCAACTGGGGTAAGTGGGGGGATATCGGTATGGCGGTGCGTTGGAGCAATCATCTGATTGAGCAAAAAAATAGTAAATCCGCACAGTTTGAAGAAGTAGAGGGCGATTTGTTGACGTTGATTGGCCGTGAGGGAATGCAAGAGCGTTATCGGGTCAACCTGGCGGTGCAAAAAGACTGGGTCATTGATGAGCATCGCTTGACGCATCAGCCGTCATTGGTCGGCGCGACGATATTATCGATGCTGTACGAATGGATGAGCCATTTTAAACCTCAAGAGAGATTGCAGGTTAAGAATCTGCTGTTGACGCAACCCGTCATTTATCATCATGCCTGGCCGCGCAACATGCAGTTGCTGGTCACCGCAGAGAGTCATGGTTACAAGTTTAGCCTGCGAAGCAGAGGCCTGTTGGATCTGGCCTGGCAGGAGCATGCGCTGGGTTTAGTCAGCTCAAAAGTGGCTGAGTCAGAGGATGAACCGGCATCGCTTGAGTCTCTTCGCCAGCGCTGTACGAAAGCATTGGCGTACGAGCCGCTGGAGTGCGAGCTGGGCAACGCCAATACTGGCGATGTCTTCCTTTCGCTGAGCCCGCGGTGGGACAACCACCAAGACATTTTGCAAGGGGAAAACGAATGGTTGATGCATAAAGTTATCGGTTCCGATTTCCATGACGATTTTGCGCGCTATCCATTCCACCCGGCGATGATCGACGCCACGGCGATCCGCTGCCTGACTTATATCACCCAGGAAAACTTCCTGCCGATCAGTTACGGCAAAATAACCTACCACGCGCCGCTGGAAACGGATTGCTATGCGCACCTCAAACTGAAGGGGCCGTATCAGCATACGGACAATGCCATTACGATGGATATTGTCTTCCTGTCACATGCCGGCGTGCCGTTATTGACGTTGGAAAATTACACTCTGATTAAAATGACCCAAGTCAATCAGGTGGTGGAGTCGGACGAGAAGGCGGCGCCCGCGGCGGTGAAAGTCAATCTTGCGGACAAGGATATTTTGTTCAATGAAGGGCTCGATGCGCTGAAACGCCAGCTGGCGCATTTGGAATTTGAACAATTGGTTATTGTCACCAGCGACCTTGGGCAACTGATCGATGAGTCTATCCCGGCTCAAAATGAAACCTTATTGGAGAATGAGGAGGAAAAAGCCGCTGATGGCCATGTGCGGCCCGCGTTGTCTGTGGAATATATGGCGCCCGAAAACGACATCGAGAAGGAAATCGTCAAAGTTTGGCAGTCCATCCTCGGTATTTCTGGGATTGGCGTGAACGATAATTTCACTGAACTCGGCGGTAATTCACTGTTGGCGGTTCAGGTTGTGTCGACGGTATCAGGTATTTTTGAAATTGATATTCGCGTCGATCTGTTTTACCAGGAGCAGACCGTTAAAGGATTGTCAAAACTGATCCTTGCTGAGTTGGAAGTATTGCTGCAAGGCGAATAACCCGGCTCCCCCCAGGTGCGAGCCTGGGGGAAACCACGTAGGCAAACATGCCAATCAGGCAAAAGCGGGATTTGATGATGACTAAAATCAGTAGCGCCATGCTCAAATCGTTGAGTTTGGATGAGTTGAAAAAAATTGCCAGGGAGAAGAAAACGCAAGTGGTGTTGGCTTCCGGTAAAATCATCAGAAAACAAGCTGACTCGGCCAGGCGGCACTTCCCTGTGACCGGTTCACAACGCAGTATTTGGGTATTGGATCAGTACCTTGACGACGGTAAGGCGTACAACAATCCTTATGCCGTCACTTGCCGCGTCGAGCATGACATCGACATGGAGGTAGTGAAAAAGGCGCTGACCTTTCTGACGAAAAAGCATGGCATTCTTCGCACCACATTCAACGTGGTGGAGGGCGAACTCTGCCAGTGCGTGAGTGATGAAGTCCTGTTCAATTTCCACTATGACGATATTTTGTCTCTTCCTGAGTACGAGCGTGACGAATGGGTAGAAAACGTTGCGCGTCAGGAAGGACAGCGTTCTTTCGATTTGACTTGTGGGCCACTTTCCTATTGGCGCATGATTAAAACCAATCGACATGAATATGTATTGTTGCTGACGTTTCACCATATTATCTCAGATGGCTGGACGGTCAGCTTGTTCTTTAAAGAGTTCATGGAGATGTATTTCCAAATCCTCCATGGCGAGACACCGCGTACAAACGATTTTCTGCAATTCTCCGACTATGCATTGGCAGAAGAACAGTGGTATGCCACGGCAGAATATCAAAAGGGTTTGGCGTATTGGGCTAAAAAGTTTGATGACGCGCAAGGCCTGCTTGAGATAACGACCGATCGCCCACGGCCAGCTAAAATGAGCACCAAAGGCAGTATGGCAAGCCACACTTTTGATCGGGATTTCACCCAGCGTTTGCAGATGCAGGCTGCACAGCTGGGCGCGACGCCTTTCCACATGATTCTTTCGGCCTATATGCTCTTGTTGCACAAATACAGCAACCAGCAGCAAATCATTATCGGTTGTCCTTTTGCCAATCGTAACCAACCCGAGACTCAGAATATGCTGGGGTTGTTTATGAATACCTTACCCCTGAAACTGGATATCGTTCCAGAGGCGACGTTACGAGAAATTATTGGCGACGTTCGCTCAGAGAGTGAGCAAGCTCAGCTGCACCAGGCTATTCCCCTCAATGATATTCTTGATGAAATTGGCCATATCCGAAATCCGCAGGTTAATCCGCTTTTTCAGGCGGCGCTGACGTATCAGGTATTTCCTCATTTTCATAACAACACGTTGTTTACCTATAAACCGCTTAAAATCGATTATGGCGTATCCAAACTGGATCTAAACCTGTGGGTTGAAGAAAGCCGCGGTAGTTTACTGTTTACCTTAAACTACAATCCCGATTTGTTTAACCGCAGTACGATAACGCGTATGTTGAGCGATCTGCGCACGGTGTTGGAAACGCTCATCGAACGGCCTCAAATAACCGTGCGCGATCTTTCATTGGTGACTCGCGAGGAACATCGCCACTTGCTGAGCGGGTGTAGACGCTTGCTTGACGCCGTTCCCATGGCGGTTCATCGGCAGTTTGAGCGTCAGGCCGATGCTTTGGGTGCCGATTCGGTGGCTGTACGTTGCGATGGCCGTCTTTTGAGCTATCGACAACTGAACGAGCAGGCTAACCGTCTCGCGCACTGTTTGCTGGAACATGGCCTGTTGCCGGGGCAGTCAGTGGCGCTGTTTATGGCCAAAAGCGAACGCTGTGTCGTGGCTCTGCTGGCAATATTAAAAGCAGGGGGATGCTATGTGCCTGTCGATATCACTTTGCCGATGGAACAGGTCGACTTTATTCTGCGGGACGCACAGGCGCGCTTCGTTGTGGTGGATGCCGGATCGCCGGCGGTTTCACAGCCGACAATCTCGATTGACCAGTGCCACGGCGCCGCGCTGAGCACGAATCCCCAATTACTGACAATGCCGACAGACGCTCCCGCTTACATCATTTATACCTCAGGCAGCACCGGTAGGCCAAAAGGCGTCAGGGTCAATCATGTTCAGCTAAGCCGATATTGCCAGGTCATCGCCTCTGTCCTGGATCAACCTGCCGGGGCGCGATATGGCATGTTTTCCGCCTTCACTACCGACTTGGCGCATACCATGCTGTTCCCGGCGCTGATCTACCAGGGACAACTGGAGGTGATAAGCACTCAGCAGCTTAATGATCCGCAGGCATTGTTCTCCTATCTGGAGAGGCATCCCTTGGACTGCATGAAGATCACGCCAACGCACCTGACCGCATTGCTCATGTCACCCCATGCGGGTGCGCTATTGCCACGTCGTCTTTTAGTCTTGGGCGGAGAAAGAGTCCCGACGGCGTTAGTCAAACGCATACGTCAACTGCAGGCTGACTGCCGTGTGGTCAATCACTACGGCCCTACGGAGTGTACCGTCGGTGTGGCGACCTATACCTTGCCGGACGGTTTGCCGGATGAGATGGGCGACTATTTGCCGGTCGGCAAGCCCTTGGCCGACAGCCACGTGTTGGTATTGGATCCTTATCAACAGTTAGTCTCTATCGGCCTTCCTGGTGAGATTTATCTTGGCGGCGAGCATGTGGCTGCAGGCTATATCGGCTTAGAGGAGCAGAATCGGGCGAATTTCATCCCGCATCCTTATTTGGCGGGTGAACGCCTTTATCGCACTGGCGACAAAGGGCGCTGGCTGCCGGACGGAAACCTCGAGTTTTTAGGGCGTTTGGATCGCCAGGTGAAAGTGCGGGGCTATCGTGTGGAACTGGCGGAAATCGAGCACGTATTGCAGCAGCAACCGGCGATCGCTCAAGCCGCGGTAAAACAGTGGCTGAACGGTGCGGGCGAGAGCTGGCTGGTGGCGTATTGTTGCGGCGAAGGAAAGGCTCGCAGCGCGGAAGTGCGTGCGTTTTTGCAAAGCAAGGTCCCTCATTACATGCAGCCGGATCAGTGGGTTTGGCTGGACAGCTTGCCGTTAACGGCCGGTGGCAAGGTGGACTATGGTGCTTTGCCGCGCATGAACGATGCCATACCTCAATCGGTGCGAGAGCCGGAAGGGGACGTCGAACAACGCTTATATGCCATTTATTGCCGCGTGCTGCAACGCGAGCGATTGGATACGCGGGATGACTTTTTCGCGCTGGGGGGAAATTCGATTACCGCATTGAAGTTGGTGATCGAAATAAATCAGCATTTTGGCACAACCCTGTCTTTAGGGCAGTTGTTTGAGCACGGCAGTGTCGGCGAGTTGTCGGCCTTTCTGACGCAGGCTGAACGGCAAGTATTATCGCCGTTGGTGATGCTGAATACCGGGGTCGAGGAAGATAAACCGACGCTCTTGATGATTCATCCGGCAGGCGGAAACATCTTGTGTTATTACCCATTGGCGCGTGAGTTGGGGGCCGACTATCCGATCTATGGCCTGCAGGTGGCGAACTTCGGTGAAGATCAGGCCTACAACCACGATATAGAGGTGCTGGCCGCATGCTATCTGCAGCAGGCGCAGGATATTGCGCAACGGCGAAATCTGGTGCTGGGCGGATGGTCCCTGGGGGCGACAATCGCGTTCGAAATGGCGCGCCAACTGCAGCATGCCGACGGGCGAACGCCAACGGTGCTGATACTCGATCAACCTGCTCCTCAGATACAGATTGATCGCGCCGCACAGATGAATGAATTTGAACGGCTTGCATATTTCGCCCGCAAGGTGGAGCGTTTTACCGGTGCGTCATTTGCAATCGCCGCACCTGCGCTGGCAGAGATGTCCGAAGCGCAGCGTTCATTGTTGTTCCTGCAGGAATTCAAGCGCGCAAAATTGGTTCCTGACAATATTAGCGCAACGCAGTTCCAGCATTTTCTGACGATTCTACAGGCGCATATCGCTGCGACAGATAGCTATCAGGGCAAAGAATATGACGGCAGGATCGTGGTTGCGGAGGCGGAGGAGATTCTGCCGGACCGCATTGCACAAGAGATACCCGGACTGGGTTGGGCTCGTCTGGCTCGCGGGGGGATGACGATAATAAGCGCGCCTGGCAATCACATCTCGATGATGAATCCGCCTCAGATAAGCCATACGGCCAGCCAGCTGCGGAAGATATTGTCATGAGCGCCGTTTTGACAACGGCCGCGGTGCCAGCCGAGGACACCAGGGTCTCCAGGCGTGAATGGTGCGCTATTCTCGGAGGATTAATCGGCGGTTTTATGGCGATTTTGGATATCCAAATCGCCAATTCATCCATGAAAGTGATTCAAGGCGCGCTTTCTGCGACGCTGAATGACAGTTCCTGGCTGATGACGTCTTATTTTACCGCAGAGATAGTGGCAATTCCGCTTTGTGGTTGGCTTTGTCAGGCTCTGGGGACCGGGCGTTATGCGCTGTGGTGCATTGCCGGCTTTTTGGGGGCATCGCTGCTGTGTTCTGCCGCATGGAATCTGAGTTCCATGATCGTGTTTAGGGCGCTTCAAGGGTTCAGTGGCGGGGCGCTAATTCCCATTTCATTTCGCTTGATTATTGAGATCCTGCCATTAAAAAAACGGCCGTTGGGCATGTCGCTGTTTAGCATTATAGGGACTTTCGCGCCGGCGGTAGGGCCGGCATTGGGAGGCTGGTTGACGGATAATTTCTCTTGGCACGCCATATTTTATATCAACGCGATACCCGCTTTGTTGTCCTGGGGGTTGATTCACTATGCTTTAAAACACCCTGTTATCGACTGGAATATTATTCGTCGCGGGGACTTTGTCGGCATCATTTCGGTCATGCTGTGTTTGGGCGCGCTTGAGGTGATTTTAGAAAAGGGCGGTGAAGAAAACTGGCTAGAATCGAATATGATATGCGTGTTGGCGGTCATTTCCGCTGTTAGTTTCTTAATATTTATGTATGCCCAATTGACGCATGCCCAGCCGCTTATCAATATTCGCTTATTCCGGGACTACAATTTCTCGTGCGCCATCTTGGTTTTTGCCATGTTGGGCGTCGCTATCTACGGTACGTTATTCTTGGTGCCGTATTACCTGACGATGGTACATGACTACAATGCTTCTGATATCGGTACGGTGGTGATCTGGATGGGGTTTCCTCAGTTAATCATCCTGCCTTTTATCCCGTTGCTTATTCAACGATATAACCAGAAGTATCTAATTTGCATAGGGTTTGTTGGTCTGGCCATCAGTGCCTTTATGGACTGTGCGATGGACGGCGACTTTGCCGGCCCACAGATGGCCTGGTCCATGTTGATCCGCGCATTAGGCCAGCCCTTTATCATGGTGCCGCTTTCCTTGCTGGCTACCCGCAATATTCAGCAAAAAGACAGTGCCTCTTCGGCGGTGTTGATCAATATATTCCGCAGTCTGGGAGGCTCCTGCGGCACTGCCATCTTAAGCACCTTTTTCATCACGCGCATTTATACCCATGTCGACGTCGTTAAGACGTCGTTGGTCTCCGGCAGCAATGCCTTTGCCGGGTATCTCAATGACGTTAAAAGTCTGATGATCGCGCGCGGTTTGGCCGTTGACGTCATGAGTATAAAAAGTACGGCTTTCGCGATACTTGGCAAAAGAATCGCCCGTCAGTCGGAAATCATGGCATTTAACGATCTGTTTCTGATTATGGGCGGAATGATGTTGGCAACCGCGTTGCTTGTGATGTTCTCTTCTCGCGATTTTCGTTTGCATGTCAAAAAAGAGGGTAAGGAATGAGTCAGCGCTCTATGACGATATGGCACTACCTGATGTCGCGCGATGCTTGCATTACTATCATTACCCCGATCGTGCTTTATAACATCGCCTTTTGGTGGGGAGGCGCGGGTTTCGCATTACTGCTGACGGCTATTTATTCAGGCGCAGTGGAAATATTTAACAAGCGTAGCGGTTCATTGTCGGTGATCGCATTGATTCTGGTTTCAGGCGTTAGTCACTATTTGTATTTACGCGGCTATGCTCCGTTCGCAATCAAGAAAGAAAATGTGTTTCTCGCGGTCAGCGGAGCATCTTCAGTGGTGGTGGTATTCGGCTTCTATTCTCTGGTAGGCAAGCCAATGATACGTACGCTGGCAGAACAGGCGATGCCAAGGTTGAAAGATATTCCCGTTTACGGTACCGCTCAATACGCAAAAGTGTGGCACGAAGTATCATTGGCGTGGATCTTGGTTTTCCTTCTGAAAGCCGTCGGTGTATATGGCCTGTCAATGCGCGAGGATCTGCCCGTTGACACGATTATTTTTATCTGTGGTTGGCCACTGACTTTGTTGATGGTGTTGTTCAGTTTTTATTGGCCGAAATATCGTTGGACGTCACATTTGCGTAAAAAAGGCCGTTAAATCCTGGCCCACAGGGCTGGCGGTTGCTGATGCCGTAAACATGTATCTACGTAGTTAAGAGGGGGAAGAACATGAGTCAATTTGAGAATGCATCGATCGTATTGAACAGCCACCCTGATGGCGCCGCTACGCTGGAAAACTTCAGATTGGAGACCAGCTCGTTGAGGCCATTGGATCCAGGAGAGTTTCTGGTTGAGAACAAATGGTTATCGATCGATCTCTATCTCCGGCCACGGCTCAATAAAAGCACCAAATACGTGAGCCCGATAAAGCTGGGGGAAGTGATTCAGGGAGAGGCTATTGGGGAAATCGTGGCTTCGCGTAATCCTTTGTTTAACGTTGGCGATCGCGTATTCACCTTCTCCGGTTGGCAAAAGTATTATATCGGTGATGCTCAAAACTTCACTGTTCATCGTTTGCCGGAGACAACATTACCACCTTCTATTTTTCTCGGTGCGGTTGGGACGCCGGGCCGATCGGCCTATTTCGGTTTAAACAAAATCGCGAAGCCAAAACCGGGTGAAACATTGGTCGTTTCTGCCGCCTCGGGCTCGGTTGGCTCCGTCGTTGGACAATTGGGTAAACTGGCGGGATGCCGCGTTGTGGGATTGGCCGGCAGCGAGGATAAATGCCGGTATGTCGTGGAGGAGCTGGGTTTTGACAGTTGCCTTAACTACAAGACTGCCGACCTTAACCGGGATTTGCGCGCCGCGTGCCCCCAGGGTATCGATATCTATTTTGAGAACGTGGGCGGCCGCGTATCACTGTTTGTCGCCAAGTTGCTGAATGAGGGGGCAAGGGTGCCTATCTGCGGTAATGCGGCCAATTACAATAAAGGCACTGATGTTGATGCATCCGGCCCGGCGGACTTTTTCTCTGCCCTGCCGGATGCGCCTTTAAATCGTTTCTTTTTGGTAACCGAATGGTTCAAAGACTACGCCGAATCAGATGCATTCTTGTTAAATGCGGCAGAGAACGGTGTGTTGAAATACCGAGAAACAATAGTCGATGGGCTGGAAAATGCGCCTCAGGCTTTTATTGATTCACTTAATGGAAAACATTTCGGCAAACAATTGATACGGATGTGCTAACGATAGGCTCTACTGTTGCGCATAATATGAAAATATTTTCAACCTGGATGGTGGGTATTAAGCGTACATCATTCAGGTTGTTGGAATTCATCATGAAACATTCTAAAAAAATAGGTTTCCTTCTGCTCGTGTTACTGGTTTTGTCAGGGTTTCTTTATTGGTTGCTTTATTGGCGCTACTTTCAAACCACCGACAATGCTTACGTGCAAGCAGACATTACAAACGTCAGCGCCCGCATCAGCGCGGTGGTGGTTAACTCTATGATTCGGGACAATCATCGGGTGAATAAGGGCGACTTATTGGCTCAGTTGGACGACAGGGAGTTTGTTGTCGCGTTGCAGAAAGCAGAGGCGACTCTGGCGCAAAGTCGGGCGGCGTTAACGAATGCCCAGGCAAGTTATCAAATGCAAAAAAGTGCTATTGACGAGTTTCGCAGCGATGTGAATTCTGCTGCAGCCACTCTGCAGTATGCGCATCAGCAGTATCTCCGTTTTCAAATTTTGCAGAAAAAGAATTATGTTTCCAAGGGAGACATGGATAACGCCACATCCAGTTATCGCGTCGCAGAGGCAAAATACCACCAAACGCAAGCGAGCTTGAAAACGCAAAGCGATAAACTCCAAGTCTTGCAAAGCGAAATTGAGCAAAGCCAGGCTAATGTTGAACAGGCTCAGGCAAACCTGGAACAGGCGAAATTGACATTGAGTTACACGCGGATTATTGCGCCTATTGATGGGGTAATCAGCAACCGTAGTTTGCAAGTGGGTATGATGGTTCAGGCTGGGCAGTCCATTGCCAGTATCGTCTCCGGAGCGGCCCCATGGATAAGCGCCAATTTTAAGGAAACGCAGAAAGCACGTATGCGTAAAGGATTGCCTGTGGAGGTGAAAGTTGATGCGTATCCAGGGAAAATATTTCATGCCAGGGTGGATAGTATCTCACCGGCTACAGGAGCAACTTTTGCTTTATTACCACCAGACAATGCGACAGGGAACTTCACCAAAATTGTCCAGCGCGTCCCAGTAAAAATTGTTTTTGACTCTCCGCAACAAATAGACAGCGGCCTTTCGGCCTCTGTTACGGTAGATACGCGGGGATAGCGCCGGGAAATATGGAAATCCGCCTCGACAAGGGATGTCGCAACGCGGTCTGTGCCGGAATGACGGCAAAGTTATAATAGTCATCACCATAGCCTGTTCATTCATTGGCTGGTAGTTCTTATATCGGTAAAAAGGCGCCGCGTGTTTATCGCCGCTGGACGAGCGTGATTATCAATGCATTTACCTGGGGCGTTGTTCGATAGAACGGCGTCGTTCATTGTTGAAGTTTTGATAGAGAGGTAAGGAGGCGTATTAAACAAAATAGGTTGAGGATAGAAAGACGTAAGCAGATTTATTCTGCGATATGTACAACGATGAAACTTAAATATGAACGAATAAGGATATATGTTATGAAAAGTCTATCGATTGTTATTACTCTCGCTTCATGCTTACTGCTACCTCTGACTGCGTCTGCGGCCGCAGGCACATGTTATAGCGCAAAGAACTGTTCCGGGAAGGTGCTTAGCCACCGGGATGCCCATAACTGCAAGGTTAAGGACAAAGGTAAATCCTGGCGCAGTGATATTACAGGCCAATGCACGAATCTTTGATTTATGGCTGACGTTTAGGCTCTTTCATTGAAAAGAGAATGGCTGGTTAATCTGTTATGGGCTGCGTTTAGGCGCAGCCCGATGATTCTCATTCGCTTATCGCGCATACCGCTTAATTCAACTCCCGCTGATTCAGCAGCACCCGATTCAACTCGCTGTTTTTGCGCACGTTCAGCTTGCGCATCGCCGAACGTTTGTGGGCGCTGATGGTTTTCTGGCTGCGCTGCAGCAGGCCGGCGATGCTGCAGGCGGACATGCCGCTGCTCATCAGGCCCAGCACCTTTTTCTCACAGTGGCTCAGCGCGGCGAGGCGGCAGGCCTGGCATTTCCATATGTCGGCGGCGTGCAGCGCCATCCACGGCTGCTGAATGAATTTTTCCAGCGCCATCTGCAGCTTGAGGCGAATGGCGTAAACCGAGTCGCGCCGGTGGATGCTGAACAGCGGAGACAGGTTTTTCATCTGTTGCTGGGCCGTGTCGTCGAGGATCAGCAAGGTCAGCTGCCGCTGGCGCGGGATGCCGTAGGGGCTCCGGTAGCAGCAGGCGCAGCCCCAGCGCTCTTCCGGCGTGCGGAACACGATTTCGATGTTATCCAACGCCTGCAGCGCCAACGGCGAGAACTGCGGGTACAGGCGTTGGCATTCGTTCAGGGAGTGCAGATAGTCCTGCAGCAGCAGGCGTAGCCCCTGCTGGTAGAAGTTATCGCTGTCGAACAGCGTGAAGCGAATATCTGGCATGGGTGGCTCCTTAAAAGGCCGCGGCGCCGCGCCGGAGCGAACGGTGACGGCCAATCGCCGGCGTTCGCGCGCCGGTCGTTTTACTGATTTCCCTGGGGCGGTGCGGGGCTTATTGGTACGCCAGCACAAAATTGGCGACGGAACTGAATTCGCCTTCGGTAAGGCTTTTATCTTTCATCGCGCTCGGCCGGGCCTGGACATAGGCGCTGAACCTCAGGGCGTTGGGGCCGTCTTGCAATGTCACCGCATCGGTCGGCGTGCCCAGATCAATCGCTTTGCCAGCACCGTCAAACAGCGCGATAGCGGCGCCGTTGGCGCCATTGTTGATCGCCAGCTTGCCCGGCAGTTCGGCATCTTCGGTGCCGGTAAAGGTGGCGGTGACCGATTTGAAAACGGCGGTTTTACAGTCGGTTAAGCGAATGGAAAATGACACGGGGTTGGTGTGGCCGTAGCGGTACAAGGTTTTGATCAACACCGTATCCATCTCGACGGTCTGGTGAAGAGACTGCGGGTCGATATTGCAGGGTCTGCTTACCACGGAGCCGAAAAAGTCTATTTCCTTATTTTCCGCCGCGACTGCGGAGGAAAATAGAAAACCGATGCCGCACAGAGCGGTGATTGTCCGATAGCTCTTCATCATCACCACCATTAAATATAATTAATCAGCAAGATTACGGTCTTGCGGAAATTGCCTTCCTGTCCTTCCCCGCTGGCCTGCAATGAGGCGCTGTAGGATTTTTGCACCTGATCGCGGCCACTCATGTCGGCAAAGCTGTCGAACTGATTGTATTTAATCCATTTGGGGTTGGAATTATCGTGGATGCGCAAGGTTGAACCATTGTCCATATTCAAGCCGGTAGCGTCGGTCAGCGTGCCGTTTTTCACCATGAAATTGGCCTCCAGCGCGAAGCTGTCGCTGCAGCCGTTTTTGCGGATCAAGATGCTGAAATCCTTGCTCGCTACGGTGCCCGCATTGGGTTTCCAGGTCGGGATCTCACCGAAGTCAACGCCTTCCGGGGTTGAAAGCTCCACCGAAGCGGCGCACTGGATCACCTTGATTTTATCCAGCCCGGTTAGGGTGAAACGGTAATTTTTTCCCGGGTGGACGTTGATGCCGCCTACGCCATCGAGCTGAAAAACGGCGATCTGACTGGCGCCCCCTTCGGTGATTTCTCCGGTTTTTTGCAAATAAACCTGATAGTTGACGTGACCGAGCTCCCGTTGCTTGGGGGTACGAAACATATCGGTTTGTACTCGGGAGTTGATCAAGCCGAGATCCCGGCCGTTATAAATCACCCCCATGGCGATGCCGGCGGCGAACTGCCGGTTGTCCGGATTGGGATAGAAGTAAACCCATTCCCCCTTGGGTTTGCTGGCGTGCGCCCAGCACATAACGTCGCGGCTCATCGGTTTAGAGGTCCAAAGCCGGCTGCCGACCGGTAAGGTGGCCGGTATGGTCAACCGGCCGATATCCTCGCTCTCTTCGGTAATGCCGTTCTCGGTATTCAGGTGGCATTCCAGCGCCTGAGCGCCGAACGGCGTCGCCAGGCAACTCAGCAACGCCAGGCGTTTATAAATAGACCAGCTGGACATGCACCACTCCTTTGAATTGGTTTGCTTCGATGAACGGACGGGTTGATTCCAATTGAGCGCTGAACCACAACGTATTGCCGCCGGGCTGCAAGACATAGGGGGCGTCGGGTTGGTTGAGGGACAATGCGCGGCCCCGTTGATCTTTCAGCCGCAGGCCAACGCCTTGTACGCCGCCGTGCAGCCTCAGCAACTGCGGATTGTCGGGGTCGCTTTCACCGAGGAACACCAGCGTGGCGGCCTGCTCCCCCCGCAGATAGAGCAGGCCGGCGTCGCCGTTGCGCATGCCGGCCGGATTGTCTGCCAGCGCCTTGGCGCCCAGCAGGCAATGGGTAAAGGCGAGACGAAAACGTACCGGCGCGCTTTGATCGCCGACATGCCGGAAGGCGATCGTACCGATCTCACCGAGATCGACCGACTGATCGCGGCTGTCCGGCGCCAGGCTGCAGGGGGAGCTCAGCAGAGCGCCCTGAAAACCGACTGTGCCGCTGGTGCCCTGAACCTCTCCCGGCGGAGAGGCCATTGCGGCGCCGTTGCCGAGCAGCAAGGCGCCGATCAGCAGAGGCCGCAGGCGGCCGGTGAAGTCAGCCATGCCGTATCTCCTTATTTTTTTCCGGGTGCGGCGGTGCAGAGGCTAGCGCTGCAGGTGAAGCGCAACTCGGGGTGGCCGCCGAAATCATTGATATAGGTGATGACGAAGGCGTCGAACCCATGGTCGCGCAAACGCACTTTTTCGCTGGATTTGGGGGACAGCATCACCGGCTGAAAATCGCCGATCGCGCCACCGCCTTGTTTCTGCGTCTGACGGGCGATGCCGGTCAGCGTGATGTGGAACGGCGTCGGATTTTCGATGGTGAAACCGTCGGCGGTTTTGTGGAACACCAGCTGTTCTTGCCATATCTCACCCTGCGGCGCGACGATGGCCTTCGGGCGGAAGAACAGTTTGATCTGCGTTTGCAGCGCCAGCTGCATCACGTTGGCTTTGCTGCTTTTGGGCGGAATTTCACGCAAATTGAAATAAAACACCGATTCGCGATCTTGCGGCAATAGCTCGGCTTCCGGCGTTTTGGTAATGCGCACGACGCTGCGTTCTCCGGCTTCCACCCGTTGCAATGGCGGCAATACCACCAGCGGCGAAACGATCTTTTGATGTTGCGCATTCTCGATCCAGGCCTGCGCAAGGAAAGGCAACTCTTTGTTCTCATTGGTTATGTTAAGGCTGATCGATTTGGCGTCGCTCACATAGATGGCGCGCGTGCGATCCAACGCGATCGCCGCGTCGGCCGTCGAAGCCAGCGTCATCAACGCCAGGCTGCCCACGGTTACTGCTATCGAATGTTTGTTCATGTTATGCGTCTACTCTCAATGTGTTGCGGATTACGGTTTGGTGCACGGCAACAGCAGCCGGTCCAGCGGTTTGGCGGCGCCTGGGATGGCGATGCGGCACTGACGGCGGCCTTCCCAGGCGACGTCCAACCGCTCTTCCGGTTGGACGCCGGTCAGATACACCGAGCCGCCGTCGTTCACCACCGCGATCTCCCGTCCGGTTGCACTCAGCACCGTGGCGCCGAACGGCGGTTCGCTGCCGTCCGCCAGTTTGATGGTGGCTAACAGCTTGCTGCCTTTCACCACCTCGAAGTGGCGATAACCGATGGCGCCTTCCGTCAGCGTGCCTTGCACCACCGCGCGCGTGGCTTCAACGTCGTCTGCCAGCTTGTTGACGTCGATGCGCGTATCGGTGTTGTAGTAGCTGGTGATGTCCGAGATCACCGCCAATCCGAAGCGGTTGCTGTAAGCGCGGCCGTTGTTGATCGGCACGCCGGCGACGCCGTTGGTATCCAGCATCATGCGGCTGCCGCCGTTGCCGGCGTTCTGGTGCGCGGCGACGCCGTGCCGGGTAGCGGTCAGGCCGCCGCGGAAAGTTCCGCCTATCGAGGAGTAACTGCCCTGCTGATAAGACGCGTTGGCGTTGAGCGTGCCGAACGACGCGTTATGGGTGTAGTAACCGCTCGCCGTCGGTTTGCCGGACTGGGTGACGCCGCTGCCGACCTGCCAGGTATTGTTGATGTCGCTGTTGTCGGTGTAGGTCGCCGTTTGGGTCACGTCGCGGTTATTGACCTGCAGCGCGTAGCCCAGACGGTTGTGCTCGCCGATAGGCACGGTGAAATTGAGCATCGCGCTATCGTCGGTGCGGCCCCGATAGTGAGTGCGATAGGCCGCCAACGAGGCGGTGATGTTGCTGATCCCGCCGAAGTCGAACAGCTTGCTGGTCGACATGCCGTAGCGGTTTTGCGCGCCTGCGTCCCAGTAAGTCTGGTGTGAGTAGGTCAGATAAGCGGTGATCGCCTGAGCGCTGTCCTCCGCCATAAAGGTTTTGCTGGCGGTGACGGTATACAACTCTTTTTGTCGGCCGCTGTAGCGATCGTCAATGTCGCCGTAGCGCGCCTGCAGGTACTGCGACATGGTCATAAATTTGCGCTGCGAAAAGCGGTAGCCGGCAAAGGTGATTTGGCCGTTGAGCTCGTCGAAACGCTTGGCGTAGTTGACCTTGAATGACATGCCTTTGGCGCTGGGTTCATCGGGCAGGCGCGCGATCGACTGCGTGGCGTCCACCGACAGGGCGCCGAACAGGTTCAGGTCGCGCCCCAGGCCGAGAGCCCAGGCGTTGTAATCGCCGCCGAGCAGCGCGCCGCCATACAGCGACCAGGCGTTGCTCAAGCCCCAGGAGAAATCGCCGGCGGAGAACACCGGCCCTTGCGTGCGGTGATCGTAGGCAGACGGCTTGCCCAGCGCCACGTTATAGCGCACGTAGCCGGGGCGGGTCAGATAAGGAATGCTGGCGGTATCTACCTGAAAAGTGGAAACACTGCCGTCTTGTTCTTCCACTTTCACATCCAGTTTGCCGCGTACCGAGCTGCTGAGATCCTGAATGGCGAACGGCCCGGCGGGCACCGTGGTTTGATACAGCGTGCGGCCTTCCTGAGAGACGGTGATCCGCGCGTTGCTTTTGGCGATGCCGCGTACTTCTGGCGCGTAACCCTGCAGGTTGGGCGGCAGCATGCGCTCGTCGCTGGCGAGGTTGAGGCCGGTAAAACGGTAGGCGTCGAACACCGGCGAATTCAGGTAGGTTTCACCCAGCGTCAGCCTGGCGGCCTGCATCGGCAGCGCGCGGTATGCGTAGATCTGATTCCAGTCGAAATTGCTGTCGCGCCGGCCGTATTGTTGGTTGAAATCGGTCTGATAATCGGCGCGCAGGCGCCAGGCGCCCAGGTTGGCGCCCAATGTACCGTAGCTGCTGAGGCTTTCGGCGGTGCCGTTGTCGTGGTGCTGTTTACCGATTTGGCCGCTGAGATTGTAATCCAGCAGCACGCCGGGGATGCCATCGTCCCACTGCTCGGGCGGCGTCCAGTCGGGATCGGAGTATTTCATCCAGGCCTGCGGAATGGTGATCGCCAGCACGCCGCCGCTGATGCGATCGGAAACCGCTGCGCCTTTGATGCCGCGAATGTCGGCACACTGGTTGTCGCGCCACAGGGTGACTTTTTTGGCCGCTTCTTCTTTCAGCGCCATTTTTTCCACCAGGTCAGGCGGCAGGCACACCTGGCTGCCGCTCTTGTTATCCGGCGACGGGAAATACTGAATGCTGCGCTGGGGCAGCGTTTTCTGGTTGATTTTGATATCCAGCAGATAGGTGCCCGGCATGACGTAATCGGCGTCGGAAAAGCGGGATAAGTCCACTTTGCTGCGTTCGCCAATATCCAACACGTCGGTATTGAATTCCGTGGCGGAAAAGACCGTTTTTGCCCAGAGAACAGAGAGAATGACGATGATGGGCGTTTTTTTTATTGTCAGTAAAGACGTCATAGAATGATCACTCATGGCAAATCCGCGCCTAATAGCAGGTCATCCCGTAAGACCTGAATACGTAATGCTGTACAGCGTTCCTAACGAAAACCGGCTACAGATAAGACAGGGTGAATTTGGCCAATGAGCTGAAACCGCCCGCCCGTGCCCTGTCGGGGTGAATGCGCAGCTGGGCGCCAAAGCGCAGCGTGTTATCGCCGGCAACGATCAGATAATCCGCCGTCGTGCTGCCGAGCGGGATCGGGGTGCCGGCGTCGGTCAGCAACTCGATAGCCATGCCGCGCGCCTCGCCATGGACGGCGAGCCATTGCGGATCTTGGCTATCCGCGATGCCGCTGAAGGTGAGGTTGGCCGCGCGATAAATAAAATCGGGCTTTATCTGGCTGGCCAGTTCGCAGTTCACCAACCTGATGGCGAAGTGGCGGCGGCTGCCGATGAGGCTCGGCTGGGCATCTCGCCCGGCGTCGCTCATTGAAACCAGCCCGAAATCAACGGTTTGATCCAAACTGTCGCCGGCGATGTTGCACGGCGTTTCGACGATTTCGCCGCCCAGGCTGACTTTGCCGTGGCCCTGAGTTTTCGCCGTGGCGCTAGCGCTGCCGATGCTGAGCGCGATCAGCAATGCGCCTCGCCAATGGATGGTCATGCTGGCTTCTCCCTGTCGAGATCGGTTCCTTTGCCGGAGCCGGCGTCGTTAAGCATGGGGATGCCCGCGCCGGCATCCCCAACGAGGCTTACTGATAAGCCAGGGTAAAGTTCGCCACGCTGGTGAACTGGCCCGGCACGACGGCGCCGGAAGCGCTGTTGCCTTGCAGGTATGCGGCGAATTTCAGGGCGTTGTTGCCTTCGTTCAGGCCCTGGCCGTCCGTTGCGGTGCCCAGCTCAACTTCCTTGGCGTGCAGCTGGTCGTAAATCACGATGCCCGCGCCGCTGGCGGAACCGCTCAGCGCCAGCAATTTGCTGTTGACGGCATCCGGCGTGCCGGTGAAGGTCACCTTGACGTTTTTCATGGTGTTGAGCGCGCAGTCTTTCAGCTCAATGCTGAAGGGTTCGGCGCTGGATTTGCCTTCTTTGGCCAGGATGCGGCTGCTGATCTGGCCCATCGGGACGGTTTGATCGACGGAGTCCGGCGTGATGCTGCAAGGCGCATCGATAATTTCACCGCTAAAGGTCACGGTGCCGCTGCCCTGGTTCGGGGTCGGCGCCGCATGTGCAACGGAGGCGGTAGAAAAAGCAATGGCGGTCGCCAGCATTAATTTATTCAGTTTCATTTCTCAGGTTCCTGTAGAGAGTATTTAAATAAAAAGAAAAGCACACCTAAATCCCCGCAGAGCAGCAACGCCCTGTTAGCCGCACTGCGATGGGAGCCAGATCCTTTTGCTTTGGGCAATACGCACACTTTTCGTTATTTGCTTTTAATAACGAAATGGTTATGTGATGTTTGGTCGGTTTTATTTGATTTTAAAACCCGAATATCAGTATGGCGTTTTGCTGGGAATATTCTTGCAAACAATAGCATTGCTTGGAAATAGATTTTGTTGAAATAACTCAAATTCAGAATATAAAACCAAAAGGAAAAAGTTAAATATAAGATCAAAAACCAATAGATCGTATGTAAATATTATCCAGAATAAATGACTGAATAAATAGGGTTATGCGAGATATTAGATCGACTGTAATAGCGGTTGCCCTACAATGCGCAATATCGCTTTGCTAATATTACGCTTTGACGAACATTGAAGAATTTTCTTTATGAAACAAAATGAAAAACATAAGCATTTGTTTTGTATGATTTTGTGTGGTTAGTTGTCCCTATGGTGTTCCACCGCCTATTCCTGGGTTGTCGATGGTTTGTCGAAGAGTCGTTAACAAAAAAATAACAACAAGGCAGGGGGAAGATTATTCTTATCAGATGCTATTTTTTGGACGCGCTTATGTTATTTAACCCATTGTGATTAACCAGAAAAGGGCAGGTGATGCAGTAGGCATTACATAATAATGACCTAAGTGATAATCAAAGGATGAACGATGGAATGATTACTGCGATTAATGCATTTAACAGATGTAAGGCGCATGCGTTGACAATGTTGGTAATTATGTATTCACAGTTCGTTATGGGATTGTTTAAACATCTTCATATCATGATAACCATGAAAAAAATTGCACAGAAAAATCCTAGTGAAAAATCCGAGGAACAATGCATGACATTTTATCGGCAAAGGTTGGATTCATTAATAAATATTCATTCGCGCGGTGATAGACAGCGCCAGGTCTATTTTATCGGAACAACGTCGTTTGCGCGGACGCCGCCGTGATTTATGCCCCTGCGCATCACTGACGTGCAGTCATGAACGGGGGCTCAGCAGTAACCACTCAGGAGGAATGCTATGGCCAAGGTGCCGAAAACGTTTGAAAGTAGAAAATCGCTGATGCTGGATGTGTTGCGGGGATTGTGCCGGGATCTTGTGGAAGGGGCCGGGGGCCTGCATCCCCCGCCGGAGCAGTGGCCGAAGACGCGCGAGCTGGCGGATAAATGCGGCGAAAACATTTATACCACCCGCACCCTGCTGCTGGCGCTGGAAAAGGAGGGCAAGGTTCGCTGCACCCACCGCAGCATCAACAATTCTCTACGCTGGTACAGCTGCGACGAACAGGCGGCGATAAAAAAAGAGTGATTCGACCCTGGCGGTCGCTTTTGACTATTCCTACAGCTAATCATTAGTAAAATTTATTATTTGACGGGGCGTTTTGCTCCGTCAATCCTCCTCTCCGCTCGCTGCCATCCGCACAGGCATTGCTAATATGTTTTTTGCGGCCATATACTTATCGCTCAGACGGGAACAGGTGTAGGGAGCCGGCATCGTAATGAAGGAAAAGAAAGACATACTGAGATTGGATGATATTCATTATCAAATAGACAACCAGGTGATCCTGGACTCCGTCTCTTTCACGCTGGGTGAAGGCGAGTTCAAACTGATCACCGGGCCTTCCGGCTGCGGGAAAAGCACCCTGCTGAAAATCATCTCTTCCTTAATGGATCCGACCAGCGGAAACCTCTATTTCGACGGACGAGCGATCGCCGAGATGTCGCCGGAGGCGTATCGCAAACAGGTTTCTTACTGCTTCCAGACGCCGGCGCTGTTCGGCAATACGGTTTACGACAATCTGGCGCTGCCCTACCAGATCCGTCAACAGTCGCCGGATGAACGAAAAATGCAGGCCGATCTGGCGCGTTTCGGGCTGCCGGAGGCGATGCTGACCAAAAGCATCAATGAGCTGTCCGGCGGGGAGAAGCAGCGCGTGTCCCTGATCCGCAACCTGCAGTTTATGCCCCGGGTGCTGTTGCTCGATGAGATCACCAGCGCGCTGGACGAGGAAAATAAGCGCAACGTCAATGAGATAGTGCATCAGCTGGTGGCGGAGCACCGGCTGGCGGTGCTGTGGGTGACGCACGATACCGAAGAGATAGCGCATGCGGACGAGGTGATCACCCTGCGCGCGCACGGCGCCGAGCAACAGGAGCAACAGCATGAATCAGCATAACATCACCAACGAATCCTTAGGCTTGTCGATGGTGCTGGTGGTGGTCGCCATTCTGATCAGCCACCGGGAAAAGCTGGCGCTGGAAAAGGACATTATCTGGAGCATCTGCCGCGCGGTGGTGCAGCTGATCATCGTCGGCTACGTGCTGAAGTACATTTTCGATCTGGATAACGCGGTGCTCACCGTGTTGATGGTGCTGTTCATCTGCTTTAACGCGGCCTACAACGCCAAGAAACGCAGCAAGTACGTCGAACACGCGTTCGTGACGTCGTTTATCGCCATCACCACCGGCGCGGTGCTGACGCTGGCGGTGCTGGTCTTGACTGGCTCCATCGAATTTACGCCGATGCAGGTAATCCCCATCTCCGGGATGATCGCCGGTAACGCCATGGTGGCGGTGGGATTGTGCTACACCAACCTCGGCCAGCGTTTCAAAAGCGAGCAGCAGAAGATTCAGGAGATGCTCAGCCTGGGGGCGACGCCCAAGTTCGCTTCGGCGGCGCTGATCCGCGACAGCATCCGCGCTTCGCTGATCCCGACCGTGGACTCGGCGAAAACCGTTGGGCTGGTCAGCCTGCCGGGCATGATGTCCGGGCTGATCTTCGCCGGCATCGATCCGGTGAAAGCGATCAAATACCAGATTATGGTGACCTTCATGCTGCTTTCCACCGCCAGCCTGTCGACCATCATCGCCTGCTATCTGGCCTACCGTAAGTTTTACAACGCGCGCCACCAGCTGGTGGTCGGCAACCTGAAGTAACGCCATGAAAAACGGCCTCCGCGGAGGCCGTTTTTTTTACCCTTGCAGCAGGGCGATGCTCTGGCGGATTTCCCGTTCGATATCCGCCTCGCTCCAGCTGCCCAGCTGCGAAGAGAAGGGCTCGAAGGCATAGACGCCGGTGTAGCCCAGGCGTTCCAGGTTTTGCACCTGGCGGCGGCTCTCCAGCCGATCGCCCTCGCTCAACATGATGCGCTCTTCGTCGCTCAGCGCGCCTTTATCCCGCCCATCCTCCACGCCGGACAGATGCACCAGGCCGATCTGCGCCACCTGGATCTGCGCGTCGAAGTCGGCCTGCGCCACACCGCTTAAATAGTGGTGGAAAGTATCGAGCACGATGCGGTACGGCGCGCCCGAATCGCGGATGAGCGCCTGGGTCAGCAGCGACGATCGCAGCGAGCTGATGCCGAAGCCCAGCGGCTCGACGTACCCCTGCACGCCATAGCGGGCAAACAGCGGCGCCAGCAGCCGCAGCGCGGCGAGGGTGTCGTCGCGTTTTTGCTGCTCGCTGCGCGTGTCATCGGCGCTGCAGTGCGGGCATAGCACCAGCGCCCGGCTGTGGATGGCCTGCGCCTGCGCCAGCAACGCTTCGGCGCGCTGCTGCAGCGCCGCCGGGTTGTCCATCAGATTGAACATGCCGAGGGCGTTGATCGTGACGATCTCGATGCCGTATTGCGCAGCGAGCGCATTGAGCTGCGCGTCGCTCAGATCGTCGGTCACCTTGCCGCTGGGCATATCGTTGCGCAGCTCAACCTTACTGAGCCCGCAGCGTTTCACCAGGCGGAAAAAACTGTCCAGATCGAGATTCGGCGCGATCTTGCGGTTAATGCAGAAGCGGTCCAGTGCAATGGTCATGAGGCATTACTCCAGCGGTCAGGGTTGAGAGATCAGGATTTGCCGTTTTCCAGCGGCAGCGGCTTGCCGTCGGGCAGGGGGTGGCGGTGGCGTTTGGCCAGCACTACCTGCTCCATTTTTTCCAGCGAGACGCCTTTGGTTTCCGGAATATAGCGGCCGATGAACCAGTAGCTGAACAGGCAGCAGGCGGCGAAGATCCACATCGGGAAGGCGCCGTGGAAATGCGAGAACAGGTAAGGGTGGTCGTTGATCATCGGGAACGACTGCGACACCGCGAAGTTAGCGACCCACATGCAGCCGACGGCGATGCTCATCCCCTGCGCGCGCATGCGGTTCGGGAAGATTTCCGACACCAGCACCCAGGCGCCGACGCCCCAGGACAGCGCATAAAACACCATGAAGAACAGCATGCCGAACAGCGCGAAATAGCCGGTGGCCTGAGTGTAGAGCGCGTACGAGGTGAGCAGCAGGCCGGCGATGGCGCCCAGCGTGCCGTAACGCATCAGCGGAATGCGGCCCATGCGATCCATCAGCATGGCGCCGATGACCGAACCGACCAGCTGCAGCACGCCGATCCAGATGGTCTGAAACAGCGCTTCCTGCGCGTTTTCGGTGACGGTTTTCAGCACCACCGGCGCGTAATACATCATTACGTTGACGCCGGTCACCTGCTGCAGCATGGCGATCATGCAGCCGACGAACAGGATGAAACGCACCCGCACATCGCCGTAGTTCAGCTTCCGATGCCGCTGCTGTTGATCCTGCTGCAGCGAGTCTTTGATTTCTTTCAGCAGATTCTGCGCGTGGGCGGCGTTGGAAACCTTGGTCAACATCGCCAGCGCCTGATCGTCGCGGCCCATCATCACGTTCCAGCGCGGCGACTCAGGAATGACGAACACCAGGATGCAGAACAGAATGCAGGGGATGACGCCCGAGGCGAACATCCAGCGCCAGCCCATTTCCACCAGCCAGGCTTCGCTGGCGAGGCTGGCGATTTTGAAGTTGACGTAGAAAATCACGATCTGACCGAACACGATGGCGAACTGCTGCATACTGAGCGCGCGCCCGCGCATGTCCTTTGGCGACACTTCCGACATGTACATCGGCGACACGGTGGCGGCGATGCCGACCGCCAGCCCGCCGATGATGCGGTAGATGACGAACCAGGTGAAGGTCGGGGCCAAGGCTGCGCCGACGGCGGAAACGGTGAACAGCAGCGCCGCCAGCATCAGCGCCTTTTTACGGCCCCAGCGCGCCGCTAGCGGCCCGGCGGCGAAGGCGCCGACCACGCAGCCGATCACCACGTTGGAGACTGCCCAACCGGTTTCGGCCGGGCTGAGATTGAAATAGGTTTTCAGCGCTTCGATCGCGCCGGAGATCACGGCGGTATCGTAGCCGAACAGAATGCCGCCCAGGGCGGCGATGCCGCAAATTCGCAATATGTAGCCGGTATTGTGCTTACGCTGATATGACATGTGTTGCTCCGATTTTTATCCTGGCTTCCGTCCGCACGGTTGGGTTATCGGGAAGAGGGCGAGCGGAAGGGTGTGAACCGTGCCTGTCATCAAGGCGATGTCGTCGATAAATGCTGGAACAAACAAGAACATTTATTTCATAATTAGTGAATAATGGAATATTGATTTTTAGATCCAGTTCAAAAAAAACCGTCGCGAGCGATCCGGGCGCCTTGGGCGTTCTGGGGCGGGCGGTAACGGCGACAGGGCAGGCGCGGTGCGGGTTTTCTGTAGCAAAGTCAGTGTGTATTGCCCCTGGTTTCTCCTGCGCCGTTACGCTTTCCCTGGCGCGGTAATGAAAGCGCCAACCCGATCGACACCGCAAAATTGCGACCTCACGCACTAAAAACAAATTTTTCAAAACAATTTATTTGAAACTTTTTTTTCAATGAAATAGAGTTTGCTGCATCCGGTCAGGATGTAGCCGGCTTGCCGACGGGGTTTGGCGAGCGGGACGATTAACGCCGCGCCGCCGGCGAGTGGCCAGGCGACAGCGGACTTGAAAAGAGGGCGTGACATGAAAACCGTGGGTAACTTTATTGACGGGCAGGTGTGCCTGAGCAGCAGCAATCAAACCGTCGACGTGCACAACCCGGCCAGCGGGCAGGTTGAGCGGCGCGTCACGCAGAGCACCGCCGCCGAAGTCAAGCAGGCCATCGACGTGGCCCATCGGGCGTTTGCCGATTGGTCGCGCACCACGCCGCTGCGCCGCGCGCGCATCATGTTCAATTTCAAGGCGCTGCTGGAACAGCACCGCGACGAGCTGGCCGAGCTTATCGTCAGCGAGCACGGCAAGGTGTACTCGGATGCGCTGGGCGAACTGACGCGCGGCATGGAAGTGGTCGAATTCGCCTGCGGCATCCCGCATCTGATCAAGGGCGAGTATTCGCCGGACGTCGGCAGTGGCGTCGACAGCTTCTCGCTGATGCAGCCGCTGGGCGTGGTGGCGGGCATTACCCCGTTCAACTTCCCGGCGATGGTGCCGATGTGGATGTTCCCTATCGCGCTGGCCTGCGGCAACACCTTCATCCTCAAGCCGCCGGCGCTGGTGCCTTCCGCCTCGGTGCGCCTGGCGGAACTGCTGAAAGAAGCCGGCCTGCCGGACGGCGTGTTCAACGTGGTGCACTGCGCCAATGAAGACGCGGCGCAGCTGTGCACCGATCCGCGCATTCAGGCGGTGAGCTTCGTCGGCTCCTCCACCGTGGCGGAACATATTTACACCACCGCCAGCGCGCACGGCAAGCGGGTGCAGGCCTTCGGCGCGGCGAAGAACCAGGCGATCGTCATGCCGGACGCCGATCTGGACGCCACGGTCAACGCGCTGATGGGCGGCGCGTTCGGCTCCGCCGGCGAGCGCTGCATGGCGCTGCCGATCGCCGTGGTGGTCGGTGACGACACCGCCGATAAACTGATCGCCAAACTGAAGCCGCTGATCGCGCAGCTGCGCGTCGGGCCGGGCTTGCAGCAGGGCGGTGAAGAGAATGAAATGGGGCCGCTGGTGTCGTCCGCCCACCAGAAAAAGGTGCTGGGCTACATCGATCTGGGCGTGGAAGAAGGCGCCACCCTGGTGGCCGACGGCCGCAATTATCAGGTGCCGGGCTATCCTGAAGGCTACTACGTCGGCGGCACGCTGTTCGACCATGTGAAGCCGAACATGCGCATCTACCGCGAAGAGATCTTCGGGCCGGTGCTGGGCATCGTGCGGGTGCCGGATTACCGCAGCGCCATCGACACGGTGAACGGCCACGAGTTTGGCAACGGCAGCGCCATCTTTACCGGCAGCGGCCACTACGCGCGCCAGTTCGTGCAGGAAGTGCAGGCCGGGATGGTCGGCGTCAACGTGCCGGTGCCGGTGCCGATGGCGTTCCACAGCTTCGGCGGCTGGAAGCGCTCGGTGTTCGGCGCGCTTAACGTGCACGGCACCGACGGCGTGCGCTTCTACACGCGCATGAAGACCGCCACCGCGCGCTGGCCGGCCGGGCAGCAGACGGTGTCCGAATTCAGCATGCCGACGCTGGGTTAAGCGATCGCAAAGTATGAGCGGGCCGTTGCTCCTTCGGGGCAACGGCCTTTGCACGGGGAGTTAACAGGAGAATCGAGATGTCTTCACTGCTTGCCAAATGTCAGACGCCGAACGCCGAGGGGCGTATTCAGCACGTGACGCCGGAAAATGCCGGGTGGCGCTATGTCGGTTTCGACGTTTATCGCCTGGCCGCCGGGCAGTCGCTGCAGCTGGAGTGCGGTGACAAGGAGCTGTGCCTGGTGCTGGTGGCCGGTATCGCCTCCGTCGCCACGCTGCGCGCCGAATACCCGCATATCGGCAAACGCATGAGCCCGTTCGAGCGCACGCCGCCTTACGCGGTGTATGTGCCGCACCACGATCGCATCGACGTGCGGGCAGAAACCGATCTGGAGCTGGCGGTGTGCAGCGCGCCCGGCAGCGGCCACCTGCCTTCACGGCTGATTACGCCGGCGGATATCGGCGTGGAGCGGCGCGGCAAGGGGCGCAACCAGCGGTTGGTGCACAACATTCTACCGGACAGCGAGCCGGCCGACAGTCTGCTGGTGGTGGAGGTTTACACCGACGAGGGCAACACCAGTTCCTACCCGAGCCACAAGCACGATCGGGAAGACTCACCGGACGAAACCTATCTGGAAGAGACGTATTATCACCGCATTCAGCCGGAGCAGGGATTCTGCATGCAGCGCGTCTATACCGACGATCGCACGCTCGACGAATGCATGCCGGTCTACAATCGGGACGTAGTGAAAGTGCCACGCGGTTATCACCCGGTGGCGACCCTGGCGGGCTACGACAACTATTATCTCAACGTGATGGCCGGGCCGGTGCGGCAATGGAAATTCACCTGGGAAAAAGACCACGCCTGGATTAACGGCGACGGCTATCCCGCCGCGCAATAAGCGCCTGAGGCCCGGCTTGCCGGGCTTATTCTTTATCAGGGTATAAATTTGACCTAAATTTTCCCTCCATCTTGCTCAAATGATAATCTGTTCGCACGCGATCGCTCCCTGGCTGAGTGAATCTAACGAACCGCTGTTATGCAACGAAATTGCCGGTACACAGGAGGAAGAACCATGACGACTACCATGTCCCAAAAAGCGGCGCGCGAAGGATTAGGTTCGCCCGACCTGTTTGAAGGCGGGGTTTACGTCACAAAAAATGGTGTTGCCGAGCTGTTTGTACAAACGGCGGCTGAGAGAGAGGCCGAAATTCGGGAACGCAATCTGGAGCGCCAGTCCAACGCGTTGTTGAAACTGACTATGCTGGCGAAGCAAGAGATTAAAAATCAGCGTGGTCTGTCGCCCGAAGAAACCTTGCAGCGGCTGCGTGACGCGCGGAAATAGGCCCGAGGTGCAGGATGCCCCAGGAAATACGTTTTACCGTCGCGCCGGCGGCGGAATGGAGCCTGAAAGACATCGAGTCTTATAAGAGCGGAACGATAGGAGCAGTCGCGGCCGGGGTGTTCGTGGACAATCTGTTGTTATCGTCCCTCGCGGCAATTGCCGACGATCCTGCCTGCTACCGCTTCAACGCCGTGCTGGCGGGCATGGGGGGACGGTTGCACGAGCGATTGGATCCCGACAGCGAATACCGCGTCATCTATGACTACGGCGGCCAGACGGTGGAGATTCTGCTTTTCATCAGCATGAAGCAGGATCTGGAAAGCGCGCTCTACCGCTATTTGTTGCTGCAATAACCCCGCCGCGCCCGAGCCTGTCGGGCGCGTTCCCCCCAGCCTTACTCGTCCCGGGCGTTATTCAGCGCCAGCGAAACCGCCAGCGTCTGCGCCAGGCACATCGAGGCCACCTGCGAACGGAACCCGTCCACCTGCGCTTCGCGCACCACGAAACAGACGTCGCTGAAGGCGGCCAGCGGGCTGACCTGGCTGTCGGTGATGGCGATCTGCTGCGCGCCGCGCTTGGCGCCCAATTCCACCAGTTCCACCGCCTCGCGGGCGTACGGCGAATAGCTGATGGCGATCACCACGTCCTTCGGTTTCACCATGCTCAGCTGTTCGGTGAACATGCCGCCCAGGCCGTCGATAAGAAACGCGCGGCGCTCCAGATGGCGTAGCGCATAGGTGAGATAGGAGGCGACGCTGAACGAACGGCGCAGGCCGATCACGTAGATGTTTTCGGCGTTGTTGAGCAGTTCGACGGCGCGATCCAGCTGCTCGGGGGCGATCTGCATCGCCAGTTGCTGCAGCGCCTGCGCGTTGACCATGGTGAATACGTTGAGAATTTCCGCCGGTTTCTCCGGCGCGACGTTGTCGTCGGTAGAGGTTTGGCGGAACAGGCGCGCGCGCTCGGTATAGTTCACCGTCTCTTCCATCAGATGCTGACGGAACACCTGCTTCATTTCGTTGAAGCCGCTGAAGCCGAAGGCGTTGGCGAAACGGATCAGGGTGGAAGGCGGCACGCTGGCCTGTGCGGCGATGGAGGCAACGGTATCGAAAGCGATGCTGTTACTGTTATCCAAAATATAGCGCGCCACCTGCTTCAAACGCTTGCTCAGCGTTTCATAACGGTGGCGGATCTCGTCCTGTAACAGCGAAAGTTGAGTTGGGTTGTTCATCCATTCGGCTCGCAGTGGGGTGAAGGCGCATTGGCCTGACGCCTGAAATATTGACAGGGTATTTTAACAGACGGAGCGGAAATTTCATTTCCTCAAAAAGCGATTTATTCGATCGCACATTGCGCGACTTCACAGAAAATAGGCAAAAAAATCCCCTTAAAGCGGCGAAATGGCCTTAAGGGGACGTGAACCTGCTCTCGCTGTCAGTGCGCGCCGCCCGCCTGCGGGCGGTACTGGCGCCAGAAACCGATCAGCGTCAGGTATTTTTGTTTCACCTGCTCGATCAGGGCGGCGTCGTCGATTTCCCCCTGCAGCCAGCGGCGCGAAGGTTGGCCGAAGATAGTGCGGCCGACGGCGAAACCCTTCACCCAGCGCGCATCCGCGGCGGCGGCAAAGCCCGCCTTCAGCACCGCTTCCGGGGAGTCGAGCCCCAGGATCAGCACGCCGCGGCAGTAGGGATCGTAGGTATCGATCAGCGCACCGACCCGCCGCCAGTTTTCCGCGCTCAGCGGCGGCAGTTTCCACCAGTCCGGCTGAATGCCCGACTGGTAGAAGTGCTCAATCATCTCCAGGTAATAACGTTCGTCTTTGTCGGGGTTGTTGTCCGGCAGGATCACTTCCAGCAGCAGCTCGTGGCCGGACTTACAGCAGCCGCGGTAGACGTCGGCGATCAGCTCATCCTGCTCGCGACGCAGTTCCGCCGCGTCGTGCGGGTGATAAAACACCAGGCACTTCACCACGTGCTCCTGCGGCCAGTCGATCAATTGCGAGCCGATATTGCCATGCTCCAGGCGCAGCGGGCGCGAACTGGGCAGCTCTACCGGCCGGCCGATCCACCATCCCTGGCCGGTGATCTCGTTCAGCGCCGCCTGCCCGTAAGTGGTGTCGGCCAGAATGCCGCTGTTGCCGTTCAGGCCGGCCTGCGCGGCGGCCTGTTGCGCCGCGGTCAGCAGCAGGGTTTTCAGGCGCGGAATGCGCTCCTCGCCGACGCCGGCTTCGCGTGCCATGTCCGCCAGCTGCTTGCGGTGATCGAAGGCGAAGACGCACAGTTCCGGCCACTGTTGCTTGCGGGTGGTGACCCGGTGCAGGTGGTTCAGGCGCGCATCGCGGTCCGGGCGCGTGACCTGCCGTTCACGCAGCAGGTAGTCGTCCAGCTCCCGTTTGGTCGGCATCGCCGGCGCGCAGCCGTGGCGCGAGACCACCAACGCGCCGCAGGCGTTGGCGTAGCGGCAGGCCTGATCCCAGCCCTCATCGTTCAGGTAGCCACGCAGCAGGCCGGACATAAAGGCGTCGCCGGCCCCCAGCACGTTCAGCACCTCAACCCGCACGCCAGCGTGCAGTTTCACCTGTTCC
The DNA here is from genome assembly GCF_052169135.1 of Serratia sp. CY32780. NCBI lineage: Bacteria > Pseudomonadati > Pseudomonadota > Gammaproteobacteria > Enterobacterales > Yersiniaceae > Serratia > Serratia sp. CY32780. The sequence continues at coordinate 149,490 of NZ_JBJNLI010000006.1, read as the reverse complement.
CAGTCGTCGGCGATTTCGCCCTCGAACACCGAGCAACCCTGCGCGCCGCGCTTGCACACCAGCGTGGCCGCCGTGGCCCGGCGCACGTTTTTCAGCGCCGTCAGCGTGTCGGTGCTGCCGCCGGCGATATGAAACTCTTCTTCGGTGCCGACGATCAGATCGAAATGGTGCAGCACCTCCTGCAGCTCGCGGGTCACCTGGTCCGATTCCACAAAGCGGGTTTCGCCGTCGCCCAGCGACGTCAGCCCCCACAGCACCGGGCGGTAATCGATGTCCAGCGCGGTGCGCAGGCCGTGGCGGCGCGCGTATTCCAGCGCCTTCAGCACCGCGGCGCGGGTGTTCGGGTGCGACAGGTGCGTGCCGGTGATGGCCAGCGCGCGCGCGGAGGCGATGTAGGCCTCGTCGATATCGTCCGGCGTCAGCGCCATGTCCGCGCAGTTTTCGCGGTAGAAGATCAGCGGGAAGGTTTCCTGATCCTTGATGCCGAGGATCACCAGGCCGGTTAATCGCTGTTTGTCGGTGATCAGACAGCGGGTATCGGCCCCGACGCGCTGCAGCTCTTCGCGCAGAAAACGGCCCATGTGTTCGTCGCCGACGCGCGCCAGCATGCCGGATTTTAACCCCTGAATGGCGGTGCCGTAGGCCACGTTGCCGGAAGAACCGCCGAGGTACTTGGCGAATGTGCCGGCGTCTTCCAGCCGCGCGCCGATCTGCTGAGCATAGAAATCGACGGCGATGCGCCCGAGACAAATGACATCAAGCTGTTTTTCTTGTGTAGCCATACCCGTTTCCTTCTGTTTAAGCAAAACTCCGGCGGCGGCCCGAGCGTGGCGCCCTGCAGGAAGCATGTGGACAGTATGGGGAATGAAAATTTCAATTTCAATATAGAATGAAATTTACACCCCAAAAATGTGATGCGTTTAAAACATCGACAGAGGCGTGGGAAAAGGCGGTGAAACGGCTACGGGAGGGGGCCGGGGCGCGCATAAAAGAGGGGAAATGACAGGGTAAAAGGCGGTCAGCCCATGAGCCAACGGCTTTTATTGGCCGGTGCGTGGCGCGAAGCCAGTGAAGGCTGACCCACGAGATGAAACGGGCTTTTCATGCATTATGCGATCTTTATCGCAAAATGAAATGTTTCTTCTGTAATGTGATTTTATGAAAAATATATTTGTTTATAATCGCTTCACGTTTCAGGTTGTCGACTTCGTGAGCAGCGGGCATCGCCTGCTCAAGATAATAGCTGCCGCCGCGTAACACAAACACGGAATTGTCGGCTCGGCGCGAGCCCTTTCCGGGGCGGCCCTCAATCTAAAGGGTGAGTAAATGGGCAAGATCAGGCTAACCATGGCGCAGGCGCTCGTCAGATTCCTCGATAACCAGTATCTGCTGGCCGACGGCGTGGAAACCAAATTCGTCGCGGGCATTTTTGCGATTTTCGGCCACGGCAACGTGCTGGGGCTGGGGCAAGCGCTGGAGCAGGATAGCGGCGATCTGCGGGTGCATCAGGGCCGCAACGAGCAGGGGATGGCCCATGCGGCGATCGGCTTCGCCAAACAGAAGCTGCGCCGGCAGATCTACGCCTGCACCTCATCGGTCGGCCCCGGCGCCGCCAATATGATCACCGCCGCGGCCACCGCCACCGCCAACCGCATTCCTTTATTACTGCTGCCGGGCGACGTTTACGCATCCCGCCAGCCGGATCCGGTGCTGCAGCAAATCGAGCAGTCTTACGATCTCAGCATCAGCACCAACGACGCGTTCCGCGCGGTGAGCAAATACTGGGATCGCATCGTGCGGCCGGAACAGCTGATGAGCGCCTGCATCAACGCGATGCGCGTGCTGACCGATCCGGCGGAAACCGGCGCGGTGACGCTGTGTCTGCCGCAGGACGTGCAGGGTGAAGCCTACGACTATCCCGACTATTTCTTCCAAAAACGCGTGCATCGGCTCGATCGTCGCCCGGCGACCGACGGCATGTTGGCGGACGCGTTGGCGCTGCTGGCGGCCAAACGCAAACCGCTGCTGGTGTGCGGCGGCGGCGTGAAATACTCGCAGGCCGGGCGGGCGCTGCGCGAATTCGCCGAGCGCTTCGGCATTCCGTTCGCCGAAACCCAGGCCGGCAAAGGCACGGTGCCGAGCGACCATGAATTCAACCTCGGCGGCATTGGCGAAACCGGCTGCCTGGCGGCCAATACGCTGGCTCGTCAGGCCGATCTGGTGATCGGCGTCGGCACCCGTTACACCGATTTCACCACCTCGTCCAAATGGCTGTTCCAAAATCCGGACGTCAGCTTCCTCAATATCAACGTCAGCGCCTTTGACGCCGGCAAGCTCGACGGCGTGCAGGTGCTGGCGGACGCCCGCGAGGCCCTGAGCGAACTGGGCGCGCTGCTGGCGCAGGCCGAGTACCGCGCCGGCTGGGGCGACGCCATCGCCGCGGCGCGCAGCGCCCAGCGTGAAGAGACCGAGCGCGTTTACGCGGTGGAATACGGCGGCGCAGGCTTTGTGCCGGAGATAGACGATCACCTCGATCGCGAGCGGGTGTTCGCCGAATTTATCGCCCAGACCGATTCCGCGCTGACCCAGAGCCGGGTGCTGGGGGTGCTGAACCGCGAGCTGCCGGCGGACAGCGTGATCGTCGCCGCCGCCGGCAGCCTGCCGGGCGATCTGCAGCGGGTGTGGCACAACCGCGGCGAGCACGGTTATCACGTGGAGTACGGTTACTCCTGCATGGGGTATGAGGTGAACGCCGCTTTGGGGGTCAAGCTGGCCGAACCGCAGCGCGAGGTGTACGCGATGGTGGGCGACGGCGCCTTCATGATGCTGCATTCCGAACTGGTCACTTCGATTCAGGAAGGCTGCAAGATCAACGTGATGCTGTTCGACAACATGACCAACGGCTGCATCAACAACCTGCAGATGGAACACGGCATGGACAGCTACACCACCGAATTCCGCTTCCGTAATCCACAGGGCGGCAAGCTCGACGGCAAACTGGTGCCGGTCGATTTCGCCATGCTGGCGGCGGCTTACGGTTGCAAAACCTATCGCGTCACCACCGAGCAGCAGCTGCTCGATGCGCTGGCCGACGCCCGCAGGCAGACCGTGTCCACGCTGCTGGATATCAAGGTGCTGCCGAAGACCATGGTGCACAAGTATCTCAGCTGGTGGCGCGTGGGCGGCGCTCAGGTGGCCGACAGCGAGAAAATCGTCGCAGTGGCGCGCAAGCTGCAGGAAAACATCGATAAGGCGCGCGATTACTGATTCGTTTTCATACATAAATCTCGAGGGTAGCGAAAATGACATTGAACATTGGGGTTATCGGCACCGGCGCCATCGGCCGCGATCATATCCGTCGCTGCAGCAAAGTGTTGCAGGGCGCACGGGTGGTGGCGGTGAATGACATCAACCGCGACAACGCCGCCAAGGTGGTGAGCGATCTGCAGCTGGATGCGCGGGTGTATGACAACGGCCACGATCTGATTAAGGCCGCCGACGTGCAGGCGGTGCTGGTGACTTCCTGGGGGCCGAGCCACGAAGAGTTCGTGCTGGCGGCCATCGCCGCCGGCAAACCGGTGTTCTGCGAGAAGCCGCTGGCGGTGACCGCGCAGGGCTGCAAGAACATCGTCGATGCCGAAGCGAAGCACGGCAAACGGCTGGTGCAGGTCGGCTTTATGCGCCCCTATGACCAGGGCTATCGCGCGCTGAAACAGGTGCTGACCAGCGGCCAGATCGGCGAGCCGCTGATGCTGCACTGCGCGCACCGCAACCCGACGGTCGGCGAAGCCTACACCACCGATATGGCGATCACCGACACCCTGATCCACGAAATCGACGTGCTGCGCTGGCTGCTCGACGACGACTATGTGTCGGTGCAGGTGGTGTTCCCGCGCAAGAGCCCGAAGGCGTTCCCACACCTGAAAGATCCGCAGATTGTGCTGTTCGAAACCGCCAAAGGCACGCGCATTGACGTCGAAATCTTCGTCAACTGCCAGTACGGCTACGATATTCAGTGTGAAGTGGTGGGGGAAACCGGCATCGCCAAACTGCCGGAGCCGTCTTCGGTGCAGATGCGCAGCGGCGCCCGCCTGTCGACCGAAATCCTGACCGACTGGAAGGATCGTTTTATCGACGCCTATGACGTTGAGCTACAGGGCTTCATCAACGACGTGGCCGCGGGCAAGTTGACCGGGCCTTCCGCCTGGGACGGCTACGCCGCCGCGGTGACCGCCGACGCCTGCGTGGCGGCCCAGCTCAGCGGCGAAATCGTGCCGGTGACCCTGCCGGCGCGCCCGGCGTTTTACAACAAATAACCGGCTTGCACCACCTACCCACGATTGCAGAGGAGTGACCATGAAGATCGCTTTTGATGTTGACGTTATCCGGGATTTGGGCGTCACCAAAATGGTTCAACAGGTGGCGGACTGGGGCTACAAATACATCGAGCAGTCACCGCACCCGCAGATCAACCCGTTTTACAAGCATCCGAAGGCCAGCCGCGAAATCATGGCGGAGTATAAAAACGCCCTGAAAGCGACCGGCGTGGAGATCTCCTCATTTATCGTGGTGTATCGCTGGTCCGGGCCGGGGGAGGATCGCCGCCAGGCGGCGGTCAAAAACTGGCGGCGGATGATCGAAATCGCGGTGGAAATGGGCGTGCAGGTGATCAACACCGAACTGGCGGGCAACCCCAACGAACCGGAGATCTGCGAGGAGCTGTGGTATCGCTCGATGGAGGAGTTGCTGCCGATCGTCGAGCGCGAGGGTATCCGTATGGAGATCCAGTCGCACCCGTGGGACTTCTGCGAACTGAGCAACGAAACCGCCGATCTGGTGAAATCGCTGCGCAGCGATCACGTCAAATACCTCTACAGCGTGCCGCACACCTTCTACTACGACAAGGGGCAGGGCGACGTGGCCGGCATGCTGCAGTACGCCGGGGACGATCTTTCCCACGTGCTGATCGCCGACACCATGAACCACACCAAGCATTGCCGTTATATCGTCAACCCGCCGGGCGTTGACGCCGCGGTGCACCAGCACGTCGGCATCGGCGAAGGCGAGGTGAATTTCGACGCCCTGTTCCAGACGCTGCGCGACATGGAGTTTGCCAACCGCAGCTTCAAGGTCGGCGGCGAATCGATCATCTGCACTTCGCTGTTCGGCTACCCGGAAAAGATGCCGAGCCAGGCGGTGGCGACCAGAGAGCGCATCGAAAGAGAGCTGTTGGGTAAATAATCTTATTCGGCTCGCCGGCGGCGTTTGCGCCGGCGGCCCTCCAAGTACCGAGGCGACCATGAATAAAGACAACGTGAAATTGGCCATTGCGCCGATCGGCTGGACCAACGACGACATGCCCGATCTGGGCAAGGAAAATACCTTCCAGCAGTGCGTCAGCGAAATGGCGCTGGCCGGCTTCACCGGCAGCGAAGTGGGCAGCAAATACCCGCGCGATCCGGCGGTGCTGAAACCGATGCTGGACATTCGCGGTATCCAGATCTGCAACGCCTGGTTCAGCACCTTTTTCGCCGACGGCCAGAAAGACAAAACCATCGATGAATTTATCAACCACATGAATTTCCTGCATGCCATGGGCGCCAGGGTGATCGGCTGCTCCGAGCAGAGCAAGAGCATTCAGGGCACCACCAAAGGCGTGTTCGAAGAGAAACCGTACTTCAGCGATGAAGAGTGGCAGCGGGTGGCCGACGGTTACAACGAGCTGGCGAAGATCGCCGCCGGTAAAGGCATGCAGGTGTGTCTGCACCACCACATGGGCACCGGCATTCAAACCACGGCCGAAATCGATCGCTACATGAGCATGGTCAACGACGACGTCTACCTGCTGTTCGATACCGGCCACGCCTACTATTCGGAAGGCAGCCAGCAGGCGATGATGGCGATCCTGGAGAAGTATCTGCCGCGCATCAACCACGTCCATCTGAAGGACGTGCGCGATGAGGTGGTGGCGGAAGTGAAGGCCAACAAGCTGAGCTTCCTCGATGGCGTGAAGAAGGGCACTTTCACCGTGCCGGGTGATGGCGTGATCGACTTCAGGCCGGTGTTCAAGCTGCTGGACGAGCGCGGTTACAAAGGGTGGATGGTGGTGGAGGCCGAGCAGGATCCGGCGCTGGCCAACCCGTTCGAGTATGCGGTGAAAGCGCGCCGTTATATTCGGGAAACCGCCGGCATTTAAGCGGCGAGGGTCAATAAAGCTCGAGGGGAGCCGCCGGCGCCCCTTTTTTGATGGCGGCGTGTTAACCGCCGAGCGTTTGCCAGGTTGCAACCTGGCTGCCTGGCCACGGCGTGGCGGCATGCACGCCACGGGCGATCGCCCGGGCCAGGGTGTCCGCCGCCAGCGCGCCGATTTGCAGCACCGCCAGTTCGCGGCTGCCCTGAACCTCGCGCTGCCCGGTGGACAGGGCGAACACCACGTCGCCGTCAAACGGGCTGTGCAGCGGGCGAATAGCGCGCGCCATGCCGTCTTGCGCCATGATGGCCACCCGTTTCAACTCCACTCGCGTCAGCGCCAGATCGGTGGCGATGCAGGCCAGGGTGGTGTTCTTTCTGCCGCCCTGCGGCTCTTGTTCCATCCAATCTTCGCCCTGGGCGCGCAGTTGCGCCAGCGCCGCCGCGCCGCCGTTGCCGAATTCACCGTCAATTTCATAGGGCGTCGCCCAGAAGGCGCGGGTGCCGGGCGCTACCACCGCACCCAAACTGTTGACCGCCACCAGCGCGCCGACGGTAGCGCCGTTGGCGGCAATGATAGATGCCGAGCCGAGGCCGCCTTTCAGCTTGCCCATGCCGGTCATGGCGCCATAGCCGGCGCCGACGGTGCCGAGCGGAAAATTCAGCCCGGCCTTGCCGACCGCATCGATGCCCAACTGGCGATACGGCGGCGTGAGCTGCCAGTTTTTGTCGCCGCCGTTGGCCAGATCGTACAGGCAGGCGGTGGGCACGATCGGGGAGACCGGCACGCCGGGCGCCGGGCGCAGCGCGTAGCCTTTACCCTGTTGCCCCAGCCAGGCAGCGACGCCGTCCGCTGCCGCCAGACCGTAAACCGAGCCGCCGCTGAACGTCAGCGCATCGACGGTCTGCACCAAATTGTCTTCGCCCAGCGCGTCGGTTTCCCGGGTGGCGGGGCCGCCGCCGCGCACGTCCACGGCGGCGATCGCCGGGCTGTCCGGCAGGATAACCGTCGCGCCGGTGCGCACCCGGCTGTCCTGCGCCACGCCGACCTTCAGGCCCGGCACATCGGTAATCAGGTTGCGGGCGCCTGGGCGCCCGGCGGCGGAAGTTGGCATAGCGGCACCTAATGGGGTGAGAGGAGAGAATATGCCGACGGCGGCGGTCAGGCTGGCCAGCGCTTGTAAAAAGGTTCGGCGGTTGATGTTCAGGGGCCGGCGCAGCGGCCCCTGCGGGTGGGGAAGATTACGCATCGCCGCGCGGCTGCCCGGAGCGAAAACGCGCCATATGGTAGGCATCGACCAGTACGCCGTCGCGCATGGCATAGGCGCGACTGGTGCCTTCTATCTCGAAACCGAATTTGCGGTATAGCGCGATGGCTGCCGGGTTGTCGGTGAATACCTCCAGTTCGATGCGCTCGATGGCCGCCCAGTTGTCGCACAGGTCGATCATCGCCTGCATCAGGCGGCTGCCGACGCCTTTACCGTGGTAGTGCGGATCGACGCCGATGCCGAAGGTAGCCACGTGGCGGCGGCGCACCCGCTGATTCAGCATCACAACCAACTGGCCGGCAAGCTGCCCGTCGATAACGGCCGCCAGGTTATACGTGCCCGGTTCGGGATTGGCGAGGCGCTTCTGCCAAGACTCAACGGACGGTAGCGGTAGCTGCAGCGTATCGCGGTAGACGGGCGCCAGAGAATAAAGATGATGCAGAGCCTGCGCATCCGTTGTTTCCACGTGGCGTATCACGATCTCGCTCATCTCGCTGCTCCTGTTGCTTACCGGTTGAATAACCTCTGAATTTATCCGTTTACTGCCTTGAGTCAATATTATTTCAACGGGTCAAAAAAAACGCTTTACAGGTGCGAATGATAATGATTATTATTGCGATGCGTTCCGGGGAGGGCATCAACCCTTGATACTCTCGCTGCGAAGGCACGACATTGCTCACATTGCTTCCAGTGTTTACTTAGCCAGCTCGGGTGCTGGCTTTTTTTTTGCCCTTTTTCAACCGCTTCCGCCTTCAACAAATCCGTTGCCAATCCGCCGTTTCATTCCATCGAAATTTTTGAACAGAGGCATGAGTTTTTTACGCTTTCTTATTCTGCCCGCAGGACTAGACTGTAAAAAAACATTGAGGAGAGTTGAATATGATTTATGTACGCAAAGCGGAAGATCGCGGCCACGCCAATCATGGCTGGCTGGATAGCTGGCACACCTTCTCATTTGCCGACTACTACGATCCGAACTTTATGGGGTTCTCGGCGCTGCGTGTGATCAACGAAGATGTGATCGACGCCGGGCAGGGTTTCGGCACCCACCCGCATAAGGACATGGAAATCCTGACCTATGTGCTGAGCGGCACGGTGGAGCATCAGGACAGCATGGGCAACAAGGAGCAGATCCAGGCCGGCGAATTCCAGATCATGAGCGCGGGCACCGGGGTACGTCACTCCGAGTACAACGCCAATCAGGATCGTCCGCTGCACCTGTACCAGATTTGGATCATTCCGGATCAGGTCGGGCTGGAGCCGCGCTACGAGCAGCGTATGTTCGACGCGCCGCAGGGCCGTCAGCTGGTGCTGTCGCCGGATGCGCGCGACGGTTCGCTGAAGGTGTTCCAGGATATGACGTTGTCGCGTTGGGCGCTGAATAAAGGCGAGCAGGGTGAGTACCCAATCGCCGCCGGCCGTCGCATTTGGATCCAGGTGGTGCGCGGCAAGGTCTCGGTCAACGGCCAGGCCGCCGGCATCAGCGACGCGTTTGCGGTGTGGGATGAATCGGGTCTGACGATTCAGGCCGACGAAGAGAGCGAAATCCTGCTGTTCGATCTGCCGCCGGTGTGATTAGGCGGTAAATTTCAAGGGCTCACGATGTGAGCCCTTGAGGTTAACGACAAGCCTGATGACGTTGCCCGACTGAAAGCCGGCAGCATATAAAAACAAGGAAAATCAATTTATTGATTTTCGGCTGACAATCACAAAGGGGAAAAACCACGCTTTTTCCCCTTTGTCACCGTATGAAGGGCTCACGCTGTGAGCCCTTTTTGCGTTGGCCGTCGCATAACCGACAATATCGGCCCGCCGTTTTTTTTGCTAAAATGACTGCCCATTCACGGTTAGTCAGTTCATTGATAATGAAGAAAAAACGGCCGGTACTCCAGGATGTGGCGGACAAGGTGGGCGTGACCAAGATGACGGTGAGCCGTTATCTGCGCAATCCCGACCAGGTTTCTGCCGCCCTGCAGCAAAAAATCGCCGTCGCGCTGGATGAGCTGGGTTACATCCCCAACCGCGCGCCGGACATCCTCTCCAACGCCACCAGCCGGGCGATTGGCGTGCTGTTGCCGTCGCTGACCAACCAGGTGTTCGCCGAAGTGCTGCGCGGCATCGAAAGCGTCACCGACGCGCACAACTACCAGACCATGCTGGCGCACTATGGCTACCTGCCGGAGCGTGAAGAAGAGCGTCTGACCTCGCTGCTTTCTTACAATATCGACGGCCTGATCCTGTCTGAGCGCCATCACACGCCACGCACCCTGAAAATGATCGAGGTGGCGGGCATTCCGGTGGTGGAGCTGATGGACTGCGTCTCGCCGTGCATCGATCTGGCGGTGGGCTTCAACAACTTCGAGGCGGCGCGCCAGATGACCCAGCAGATCATCGCGCACGGCCACCGTCACGTGGTCTATTTCGGCGCCCGACAGGATGAACGTACCATCATCAAACAGCAGGGGTATGAGCAGGCGATGCGCGAATCCGGCCTGGAGCCGTACAGCATCATGACCGCACGCTCTTCCTCCTATTCCGCCGGCGGTGAGCTGCTGCGCCAGGCGCAGCGCGACTACCCGCAGATCGACAGTATCTTCTGCACCAACGATGACCTGGCGATCGGCGCGGCCTTCGAGTGCCAGCGTCAGGGGCTGTCGATCCCGCAGGACATGGCGATCGCCGGTTTCCACGGCCATGATATCGGCCAGGTGATGGTGCCGAAGTTGGCCAGCGTGCTGACGCCGCGCGAACGCATGGGGCAGATCGGCGCCGAGCGCTTGCTGGCCCGGCTGCGCGGCGAAACGGTGTGCCCGCGCATGGTGGACGTCGGTTTCACCGTGATCCCCGGCGGCAGTATCTGAGCCCTTTTAACGTTCTGTTTTAACACCCTTTCTTTTTGCAGCGCGCCCTGAGGCGCGCGGGTTATCCCGCCTGTAAGCCCGCCGCTCGTTGCCGGTATAAGTTTGATCTCTGTCCCAGAACGCGAATTTTAGCCGCTTACCCGGTTCCGGCGCTCATGTTGTTACCGGTATCATGATACCGGTAACAACGAGTGTGCGGTCATCTTGCTGCAAGACTGAACCTCTGACTCAACAACACCTACAGCTCTTCTTAAACACCGGGAAAGAGCCTAAAAATAAAACAACCGCACGCTTTACGCCTATCGTAAAGAGAGTCGCGATAAAAGGTTGGAGAAAAATTATGCCATTAGTGATTGTTGCAGGCGGCGTAGCGCTGCTGCTGCTGCTGATGATTCGCTTCAAGCTGAACGGCTTTATCTCTCTGGTGCTGGTTGCCCTGGCGGTCGGGATCGCACAGGGCATGCCGGTCGATAAAGTCATCGGCTCCATCAAGGCCGGCGTGGGCGGCACGTTGGGCAGCCTGGCGCTGATCATGGGCTTCGGCGCCATGCTCGGCAAGCTGCTGGCGGACTGCGGCGGCGCGCAGCGCATCGCCACCACGCTGATCGACAAGTTCGGCAGAAAACACATTCAATGGGCGGTGGTGCTGACCGGCTTCACCGTCGGCTTCGCGCTGTTCTACGAAGTGGGCTTCGTGCTGCTGCTGCCGCTGGTGTTCACCATCGCCGCTTCCGCGCGCATCCCGCTGCTGTACGTCGGCGTGCCGATGGCCGCCGCGCTGTCGGTGACCCACGGCTTCCTGCCGCCGCACCCTGGCCCGACCGCCATCGCCACCATCTTCCATGCCGATATGGGGAAAACCCTGCTGTACGGCACGCTGCTGGCGATCCCGACGGTGATCCTGGCCGGCCCGGTTTATGCCCGCTTCCTGAAAGGCATCGACAAGCCGGTACCGGAAGGCCTGTACAACCCGAAAACCTTTACCGAAGCGGAGATGCCGAGCTTTGGCGTCAGCGTCGCCACGTCGCTGGTGCCGGTGATCCTGATGGCGCTGCGCGCGGTCGCTGAAATGGTGTTGCCGAAGGGCCACAGCCTGCTGCGCTTCGCCGAGTTCTTCGGCGACCCGGTGATGGCGACCCTGATCGCCGTGCTGATCGCCATCTTCACCTTCGGCCTGAACCGCGGCCGCACCATGGATGAAGTGATGGGCACCATCACCGATTCGATTAAAATCATCGCCATGATGCTGTTGATCATCGGCGGCGGCGGCGCCTTCAAGCAGGTGCTGGTGGACAGCGGCGTCGAGCAGTACATCGCCGGCCTGATGGAAGGCAGCAACGTTTCGCCGATTCTGATGGCCTGGTCGATCGCCGCCGCGCTGCGTCTGGCGCTGGGTTCCGCCACCGTAGCGGCGATCACCGCCGGCGGCATCGTCGCCCCGCTGATCGCCACCACCGGCGTCAGCCCTGAGCTGATGGTGATTGCGGTCGGTTCCGGCAGCGTTATCTTCTCGCACGTTAACGATCCGGGCTTCTGGCTGTTCAAGGAGTACTTCAACCTGAGCATCATGGAAACCATCAAATCCTGGTCGGTGCTGGAAACCATCATCTCGGTGTGCGGCCTGGTGGGCTGCTTGCTGCTGGCGACGGTCGTATAATCTTTATCCGGCGCCCTGCGGGGCGTCGGCGTTCCAGAGTATTTTTATCAGTCGGGACGCATTTGGCGCGCTCGCGCCAGTTCCCATAAGGGCATGACACAATGAGTAATCCACAGAATCACGTATTTATCCTGATGGGCGTATCCGGCAGCGGCAAATCCGCCGTGGCCAGCGCCGTCGCCCGCGAGGCCGATGCCGCCATGCTGGACGGCGATTACCTGCACCCGCGCGCCAACATCAACAAAATGGCCGCCGGGCACGCGCTGGACGACAACGATCGCGCCCCGTGGCTGGCGGCCTTGAACGACGCCATCTTCGCCATGCAACGCACCAATCCGGTGTCGCTGCTGGTGTGTTCGGCGCTGAAAAAAAGCTATCGCGACCGCCTGCGCGAAGGCAATCGCAACCTGCATTTCCTCTACCTGAAAGGGGACAAGACGGTGATTGAGGAGCGCCTGAAACAGCGCAAGGGCCACTTCTTCAAACCGCAGATGCTGGTTTCGCAGTTCGCCACGCTGGAAGAGCCGGGCGAGCAGGAGCCGGATGTGCAGGCGATCGACATCAACCAGCCGCTGGACGGCGTGGTCGCCGACACGCTCGCCTGCATCAACCGCATCACCGCCCGCTGAGCGCGGGCCGTCGTCGGCGCCGCCAGGCGCCTACAGCTTCATGTAAGCCCTCACGCCGTCCAGGAACATCTGGGTCGACAGCATCACCAGAATCAGCCCCATCAACCGTTCCAGCGCGCTGACGCCTTTGCTGCCCAGCAGGCGCAGGAACAGGTTCGACATCAGCAAAATGGCCGCAGAGAGGCCCCAGGCGATCAACAGCGCCGCCACCAGATGGGGCAGCTGGTGCGGATACTGGTGCGACAGCAGCATCAGCGCCGCCAGAATCGACGGCCCGGCCACCAGCGGGATCGCCAGCGGCACCAGGAAGGGTTCTTCGCCGGCGGACAGCCCGGAGCTGTTCCCCTCCTGCGTGGGAAAAATCATCTTGATGGCGATCAGAAACAGAATGATGCCGCCGGAAATGGAGACGGTTTCGGTGCGCAGGTTGAGGAACGCCAGAATTTTCTCGCCGGCGAACAGGAAGATCAGCATCAGCAGCAGGGCGATCAGCAGCTCGCGGATCAGCACTACCCGGCGGCGGCGCGGTTCCAGATGCTTGAGCACCGACATGAAAATCGGCAGGTTGCCCAGCGGATCCATAATTAAAAACAGCAATACCGTAGCGGAAATCATCTCTGTCATGGTGACCTCGTGATCGGGAAAACGCCTCGGCCTTTCCGGCCGCGTCCTTTCCTATAAGAAGGATTGCTGAGAAATCCCCAGCCATCGAATAAATTCACTTTGCGCCCGCGCCGACATTTTGTAAGGTGAGGAGATATTGCACACAACTCGTTATCACCTACATAAGCCCTTATCCGGGCGGGACACAGATATTATGAAAAACGTTGGTTTCATCGGTTGGCGCGGAATGGTCGGCTCGGTTCTCATGCAACGCATGACGGAAGAGCGCGATTTCGATGCCATTCGCCCGGTCTTTTTCTCCACCTCGCAGCACGGTTCCGCCGCGCCGGCCTTCGGCGGCCAGCAGGGCACGCTGCAGGATGCGTATGACATCGACGCGCTGAGCGCGCTCGATATCATTATTACCTGTCAGGGCGGCGATTATACCAACGAAGTTTATCCTAAGCTGCGCGCCAGCGGTTGGCAGGGGTACTGGATCGACGCGGCCTCTTCGCTGCGCATGCAGGACGACGCCATCATCATCCTGGATCCGGTCAACCACGCGGTGATTCAGCAGGGCCTGGACAACGGCATCAAAACCTTCGTCGGCGGCAACTGCACCGTCAGCCTGATGCTGATGTCGCTCGGCGGCCTGTTCGCCAACGATCTGGTGGAGTGGGCGTCGGTCGCCACTTATCAGGCGGCCTCCGGCGGCGGCGCGCGCCACATGCGCGAACTGTTGACCCAGATGGGCATGCTGCATGCCGACGTGGCGAAAGAGCTGCAGGATCCGGCTTCCGCCATTCTGGATATCGAGCGCAAGGTGACCGAGGCCACCCGCAGCGGCAAACTGCCGACCGATAACTTCGGCGTGCCGCTGGCCGGCAGCCTGATCCCGTGGATCGACAAGCAGCTCGACAACGGCCAGAGCCGCGAAGAGTGGAAAGGCCAGGCGGAAACCAACAAGATTCTGAACACCGGCAGCGTGATCCCGGTTGATGGCCTGTGCGTGCGCGTCGGCGCGCTGCGCTGCCACAGCCAGGCGTTCACCCTGAAGCTGAAAAAAGACGTGTCGCTGCCGGAAATCGAGCAGATGCTGGCGACGCACAACGACTGGGTGCGCGTGATCCCGAACGACCGTGAGCTGACCATGCGCGAACTGACGCCGGCGGCGGTGACCGGCACGCTGAATACGCCGGTCGGCCGTCTGCGCAAGCTGAATATGGGGCCGGAGTACCTGTCGGCGTTCACCGTGGGCGACCAGCTGCTGTGGGGCGCGGCCGAGCCGCTGCGCCGCATGCTGCGTATTCTGCTGTAAACCCGCACTTCCTGGGGGCTGGCTACTTTCAGCCCCCTAAAGCCTTATTTTCCACTTTTTTGTTCGCCGCGTCCGCGTCGGGCAACGTCATCGCAAGCCCTGCTTCAATGAGCTGTACCCCGCATATCTCCTCGTCGGCCGCCGCATGCCGGCGCCGCCAGGCTGGCAGTTTTCTTAATGAAGAATTTTCCTGAGCAATGCTGAGCAGTTTTTAACAGACATTGGCTATGCTTAACGCATGGGCGAACAATTTTTCACCATGACTGAAATATTTCAAAAAATAAGCATAAAGAGCGAAATTCAGGTCGGCAGAGTAAAGATTGGTCAATAACCGACCGCAATCACGCTTTGGATACCGAATGCATTGCATGATGACCAAAACGGCCAAGGAATAACCAACAAGCCGTGCTTAGATCATGCTGTTAATCTAAGGAAGAAGACTATGCCTGTACTTCCCGATCGTGACGTGATTGATCAGATCATCTCCGGCCATTACGCCGACCCCTTTGCTCTGCTTGGCATGCATGCGACCGATAACGGTCTGCAGGTGCGCGCGCTGCTGCCGGACGCTGGCGCAGTCTGGCTGGTGGAACAGCAAACCGGCCGGCGGCTGGTGCAGTTGAACTGCGACGATCCGCGCGGCTTCTTCAGTGCCGTGGTGCCGCGGCGCAAAAATCCTTTCCGCTATCAGCTGCAGGTCAGCTGGCGCGATCACCAACAGACCGTCGACGATCCCTATCGGTTCGGCCCGCTGCTGCAGGACATCGACAGCTGGCTATTGGCCGAGGGCACGCACCTGCGCCCCTATGAACGCCTGGGATCTCACCTCGCCACGTTGGATGACGTCGACGGCGTCAGCTTTGCCGTTTGGGCGCCCAACGCCCAGCGCGTCTCGGTGGTGGGGGAGTTCAACTTCTGGGACGGCCGCCGCCATCCGATGCGTCTGCGGCGTGAAAACGGCATCTGGGAGCTGTTCCTGCCCGGCGTGCGGGCCGGCCAGCTGTACAAATATGAAATCGTCGATTGCTACGGCAATACCCAGTTGAAAGCCGATCCTTACGCCTTCGAGGCGCAGATGCGCCCGGACACCGCCTCGCTGGTGGCGCCGCTGCCGGAGGTGGTGCCGTCGACGCAGGCGCGCCGCCGCGCCAACGATTTTGATCAGCCGATCGCCATCTACGAGGTGCATCTCGGCTCATGGCGCCGCCACACCGACAACCATTTCTGGCTCAGCTACGGCGAGCTGGCGGTGCAGCTTATCGACTATGTGAAGGACATGGGATTCACCCATATCGAGCTGCTGCCGATCAACGAGCACCCGTTCGACGGCAGCTGGGGCTACCAGCCGCTGGGGCTGTATGCGCCGACCCGGCGCTTCGGCACGCCGGCCGATTTCCGGGCGTTCGTGGCGGCGGCGCATGAGGCGGGCATCAACGTGATCCTCGACTGGGTGCCGGGGCATTTCCCGAGCGACGCCTACGGCCTGGCGAATTTTGACGGCACCGCGCTGTATGAATACGCCGATCCGCGCGAAGGCTACCACCAGGACTGGAATACGCTGATCTACAACTACGGCCGCCACGAGGTGCGCAACTACCTGGCGGGCAACGCGCTGTATTGGCTGGAGCGTTTCGGTATCGATGCGCTGCGGGTCGATGCGGTGGCGTCGATGATCTATCGCGACTACAGCCGCGCCGACGGCGAGTGGGTGCCGAATTACTACGGCGGCAACGAGAACCTGGAGGCGATCGCCTTCCTGCGTTATACCAACCAGACTATCGGCCAGGCGCAGCCGGGCGCGGTGACATTGGCGGAGGAGTCCACCGACTATCCCGGCGTCACCCTGCCGCCGGACGCCAACGGCCTGGGATTCCACTACAAGTGGAACCTCGGCTGGATGCACGACACGCTCAATTACATGAAGTGCGATCCGGTGCACCGCAAGTATCACCACAACCAGATGACCTTCGGGATGCTGTATGCCTATACCGAGAACTTCGTGTTGCCTATCTCGCACGATGAAGTGGTGCACGGCAAAAAATCGATCCTCGACCGCATGCCGGGCGACGCCTGGCAAAAGTTCGCCAACCTGCGCGCCTACTATGGGTTTATGTGGGCGCATCCGGGCAAAAAGCTGCTGTTTATGGGCTGCGAGTTCGCGCAGGGGCGCGAGTGGAATTTCGATACCAGCCTCGATTGGCATTTGCTGGAGGGGCTGGATAACTGGCACAACGGCGTGCAGCGGCTGGTACGCGATCTGAACCACTGCTACCGGCAGCAGGCGCCGCTGTATGAGCGCGACTACCGCCCGGACGGCTTCGAGTGGCTGGTGGTCGACGATCACGACAACTCGGTGTTCGCGTTCGCGCGCTACGATTCGCAGGGCAATGAGCTGATCGCCATCAGCAACTTTACCCCGGTGCCGCGCTACCGCTACCGCATCGGCCTCTCACGCGCCGGCGACTATCGCGAGATCCTCAATACCGATTCGCACCACTATCACGGCAGCAACGCCGGCAATCAGGGGCGGGTCTCTTCCGAAGCGGTCGGCAGCCACGGCCGCGACTTTTCCATCTGCGTGACGCTGCCGCCGCTGGCGACCATTTATCTGCTGCGGGAGGCGCCATGACGGAGCTGACGGCCGGCCTCGCCGCGCCGCTGGGCGCGCATTACGACGGCGAAGGCATCAACTTTACCCTGTACTCGGCGCACGCCGAGCGGGTGGAGCTGTGCCTGTTCGACGGCCAGCAACGCGAAGTGCGCCTGCCGCTGCCGGCGCGCAGCGGCGATATCTGGCATGGCTACTTGCCGGGCGGCAGACCGGGGCAACGTTACGGTTACCGGGTCTACGGCCCGTTCGACCCGGCGAACGGGCAGCGTTTCAACCCCAACAAGCTGGCGCTCGATCCGGCCGCGCGCGCGGTGGAGGGGCCGGTGGCGGATCACCCGCACCTGCACGGCGGTTACGAACAGCCTGATCCGCACGACAGCGCCGAGCTGATGCCGAAATGCGTGGTGGTGGACGAACAGTACGACTGGCAGGACGATCGCCCGCCCGCCACGCCCTGGGGGCAGACGGTGATTTACGAAGCGCACGTGCGCGGCCTGACGCTGCTGCACCCGAAGATCCCGCCGGCGCTGCGCGGCAGTTTCGCCGCGCTGGGGCACCCGGTGATGATCGCCCACTTCAAACGCCTCGGCATCACCGCGCTGGAACTGCTGCCGGTGCAGCAACATACCTCCGAACCGCGGCTGCAGCGGCTGGGGCTGATCAACTACTGGGGCTATAACGTGCTGGCGCCCTATGCGCCGGACAACCGCTACGCCAGCCTGAGCACCGACGGCACGCCGCTGAACGAATTTCGCGATGCGGTCAAGGCGCTGCACCAAGCCGGCATTGAGGTGATCCTCGACGTGGTGTTCAACCACAGCGCCGAGCTGGACAGGGACGGGCCGATGCTGTCGCTGAGCGGCATCGATAACCAGAGCTACTACTGGCTGACGCCGGAAGGGGACTACGTCAACGACACCGGCTGCGGCAACACCCTGCGATTGGATCAGCCGCAGGGCGTGGCTTGGGTGATGGATTGCCTGCGTTTTTGGGTACGGGAGTGCCACGTCGACGGTTTCCGCTTCGATCTGGGCAGCGTGCTCGGCCGCACGCCGGGGTTCGATCGCGATGCGCCGCTGTTCCAGGCGATGCTGGCGGACGATGTGCTGTCGCGCTGCAAGCTGATCGCCGAACCCTGGGACGTTGGCCCCGGCGGCTATCAGGTGGGGGCGTTCCCCGGCCGCTTCGCCGAATGGAACGACCATTATCGCGACGACATGCGCCGTTTCTGGCTGCAGAGCGGCGTGTCGCTCGGCCAGTTCGCCCGGCGTTTCGCCGCCTCCAGCGATCTGTACAACCAGCGCGGGCGGGCGCCTTACGCCACCGTCAACATGCTGACCGCCCATGACGGTTTTACCCTGCAGGACGTGGTCAGCTTCAACGAGAAACACAACCAGCCGAACGGCGAAGGCAACCGTGACGGCAGCGATCGCAATTTCAGCAACAACCACGGCGTGGAAGGCCTGGTCGCCGACGACGCCATTGTGCAACGCCGTAGGGCCAGCCAGCGGGCGATGCTCGCCACGCTGTTGCTGTCCCAGGGAACGCCGATGCTGCTGGCCGGCGATGAACAGGGACATAGCCAGCAGGGGAACAACAACGCCTATTGTCAGGACAACGCCATCACCTGGCTCGATTGGGCCACGGCGGATGACGCGTTGACCGATTACGTCGCGGCGCTGATCGCGCTGCGCCGCCAGATCCCCGCGTTGCAACAGGACCGCTGGTGGCAGCAGGACGACGGCAGCGTGCAGTGGCTGAACGCGCAAGGGCAGCCGCTCGACGCGCAGCAGTGGGAGCAAGGCGATCTGCTCATGCAGATCCTGCTGTCGCAGCGCTGGCTGCTGCTGGTCAACGCCACGCCGCAAACGGTGGAGATGAGGTTGCCGGAAGGCGATTGGCAGGTTGTCGCCCCGTTCACTCAGGAAGACTCACGGGCGGTGTTACCCGCCTGGCACCAGGCCGCGCGCTCGCTTTGCGTTCTGGTACGGAAATAATAAAAGGAGTCCGCTATGGTTAGGTTTGAAAATAAAGACCCCCTGATGTTGGCGCGCCAGCTGCCGATTAAATCCGTAGCGCTGATCCTGGCCGGCGGCCGCGGCTCGCGCCTGAAAGATTTGACCTCCACCCGCGCCAAGCCCGCCGTCCACTTTGGCGGCAAGTTCCGCATCATCGATTTCGCCCTGTCGAACTGCCTGAACTCCGGCATTCGCCGCATCGGCGTGATCACCCAATACCAGTCGCACACGCTGGTGCAGCACATTCAGCGCGGCTGGTCGTTTCTCAACGAGGAAATGAACGAGTTCGTCGATCTGCTGCCGGCCCAGCAGCGCCTCAGCACCGAGCATTGGTACAAAGGCACCGCCGACGCGGTGTATCAGAACCTGGACATCATCCGCCGCTATGAGGCCGAATACGTGGTGATCCTGGCGGGCGACCATATCTACAAGATGGATTACTCGCGCATGCTGATAGACCACGTCGAGAAGGGCGCCCAGTGCACCGTGGCCTGCCTGCCGGTGCCGCGCAGCGAAGCCAGCGAATTCGGCGTAATGAAGGTGGATGAAAGCGACCGCATCATCGAGTTTCTGGAAAAGCCCGCCGATCCGCCGGCGATGCCGGGCAACCCGGATATGTCGCTGGCCAGCATGGGCATCTATATTTTTAATGCCGCCTACCTGTTCCAGCTGCTGGAAGAGGATATGTCGACCCCCGGCTCCAGCCACGATTTCGGCAAGGATCTGATCCCGAAAATCACCGCGCAGCAGGCGGCGTGGGCGCATCCGTTTACCTTGTCCTGCGTGACCTCCAACCCCGATCTGCCGCCGTACTGGCGCGATGTGGGCACGCTGGACGCCTACTGGCGCGCCAACCTCGATCTGGCGTCGGTGACGCCGGAGCTGGACATGTACGACCGCGCCTGGCCGATCCGCACCCACATGGAGCCGCTGCCGCCGGCCAAGTTCGTGCAGGATCGCTCCGGCAGCCACGGCATGACCATGAACTCGCTGGTGTCCGGCGGCTGTATCGTCTCGGGCTCGGTGGTGGTGCATTCGGTGCTGTTCCCGCGCGTGCGAGTGAACTCGTTCTGCACCATCGACTCTACCGTATTGTTGCCGGACGTGAACGTCGGCCGTTCCTGCCGCCTGCGGCGCTGCATCATCGACCGCGCCTGCCACATTCCGGAAGGCATGGTGATCGGGGAAAACGCCGATGAGGACAGCAAGCGTTTTTATCGCTCGGAAGGCGGCATCGTGCTGGTGACGCGCGAAATGTTGTCAAAATTGTGAGTTAACGTGGGCGGCAGAACGATAGCCTGCCGCCTGATGAACGGTTCGATGGCTTGCGCAACGCGGCACGCATAACAGCGGCAAGCCTGCTTTATTTCTTATCCAGAGGCCTTCGGCCGACTTTCAGGAGTGATAATGCAGGTCTTACACGTATGTTCTGAAATGTTCCCCCTGCTGAAAACGGGTGGACTCGCAGACGTGGTTGGCGCGCTGCCGGCGGCGCAAATCGCCGAAGGCGCCGATGTTCGGGTGCTATTGCCCGCTTTCCCTGACGTACGCAACGGCATCCCCGACACCTCGCTGGTGGCGGAAATCGACTCGTTCGCCGGCCGGGTCGGCCTGCGTTACGGCACCTACCATGGCGTGGGCATCTATCTCATCGATGCGCCCTGGCTGTATGACCGGCCGGGCAGCCCGTACCACGATCAGTCCATGTACGCCTATCCCGACAACCACCGCCGCTTTGCGCTGCTGGGCTGGATGGCCTGCGAGCTGGCCAAGGGGCTGGATCGCTACTGGCGGCCGCAGCTGGTGCATGCCCACGACTGGCACGCCGGCCTGAGCTGCGCCTATCTGGCCGCCAACGGCCACCCGGCGCGCTCGGTGTTTACGGTGCACAACCTGGCCTATCAAGGGCTGTTCTCTGCCCATCACGTGACCGAGCTGTGGCTGCCGGCGTCGTTTTACGATGTTTATGGCCTGGAGTTCTACGGCCAGATGTCGTTCCTCAAGGCCGGGCTGTTTTATGCCGACCACGTGACCGCCGTCAGCCCGACCTATGCGCGCGAGATCACCCGGCCGGAGTTCGGCTACGGCATGGAGGGGCTGCTGCAGGAGCGGCAGCGGCAGGGCAGGCTGAGCGGCATCCTCAACGGGGTGGACGACAACATTTGGGATCCGGCCCGCGACCCGCGGCTGAGCGCCCGCTACGACGCCGACGATCTGAAAAGCAAGGTCAAAAACAAGCTGCATCTGCAAAAGGCCATGGGGCTGAAGGTGGATGAATCGCTGCCGGTGTTCGCGGTGGTGAGCCGATTGACCAGCCAAAAAGGCCTGGATCTGGTGCTGCAGGCACTGCCTGAACTGCTGGCGCAGGGCGGGCAGCTGGCGCTGCTGGGCGCCGGCGATGCGGTGCTGCAACAGGCGTTTCTGGCCGCAGCTGCCGATTATCCCGAGCAGGTAGGGGTGCAGATCGGCTATCACGAATCCTTCTCCCACCGCATCATCGGCGGCGCCGACGTGATTCTGGTGCCGAGCCGCTTCGAGCCCTGCGGCCTGACGCAGCTCTACGGCCTGAAATACGGCACGCTGCCGCTGGTGCGCCGCACCGGCGGGCTGGCGGACACGGTGGTGGACTGCGCGCTGGAGAACCTGGCCGACGGCACCGCCAGCGGCTTCGTGTTCGACGATTGCGACGCCGTCGCGCTGGGCAACGCCATCCGCCGCGCCATGGTGCTGTGGAGCCGGCCGAAACACTGGCGCCACGTTCAGCGCCACGCCATGAGCGTGGACTTCGGCTGGCCGGTGGCGGCGAAAGAGTATTTATCGCTTTATCAACGTTTGTAGCCCGCGTTTCGCGTCTCGGGTTGACGCGCGGCGGGCAGCCGTTTGGGTTGATTGTCGGGGCGCGGCGTGTCGCGTCCATGTTCAGCGGGGCTCGCTATTCCGCGGCGAATGGCTGGGCTCCCTACAAGGGATTAAAAAGCCATGACTTCACCGTTTAGTTACACCTCACCTACGGTCAGTGTGGAAGCGCTGAAACACTCCATCGCCTATAAGCTGATGTTTATCGTCGGCAAGGATCCGGCCATCGCCAACCGGCACGACTGGCTGAACGCCGTGCTGTTCGCGGTGCGCGATCGCATGGTTGAACGCTGGCTGCGTTCCAACCGCGCCCAGCTGTCTCAAGACGTGCGGCAGGTCTATTACCTGTCGATGGAGTTTCTGATCGGCCGCACCCTGTCGAACGCGCTGCTGTCGATGGGCATCTATCAGGATATCGACAACGCGCTGAACGAAATGGGGTTGAGCCTGGGTGAACTGCTGGAAGAAGAGAACGACCCTGGCCTCGGCAACGGCGGTCTGGGCCGCCTGGCGGCCTGCTTCCTCGATTCGCTGGCGACGCTGGCGCTGCCGGGGCGCGGCTACGGCATTCGCTACGAGTACGGCATGTTCAAGCAGAACATCGTCAACGGCCAACAGATGGAGTCGCCGGACTACTGGCTGGAGTACGGCAATCCGTGGGAGTTTCCGCGCCACAACACCCGCTACAAGGTGCGCTTCGGCGGCCGCGTGCAGCAGGAGGGCGCCAAGGCGCGCTGGCTGGAGACCGAAGAGGTCGTGGCCATCGCCTACGATCAGGTGATCCCCGGTTTCGACACCGATGCCACCAACACCCTGCGGCTGTGGGGCGCGCAGGCCAGTAACGAGATCAACCTCGGCAAGTTCAACCAGGGCGATTATTTCGCCGCGGTGGAAGATAAAAACCATTCGGAGAACGTGTCGCGCGTGCTGTATCCGGACGACTCGACCTCCTCCGGGCGCGAGCTGCGGCTGCGGCAGGAGTATTTCCTGGTGTCGGCGACGGTGCAGGACATCCTCAATCGCCATTGGCTGATGCACAAAACCTTCGACAACCTGGCGGACAAGATCGCCATTCACCTCAACGACACTCACCCGGTCTTGTCGATTCCCGAGCTGATGCACCGGCTGATCGACGAGCACAAATTCAAGTGGCTCGACGCCTGGGAAGTGGTGGAGCAGGTATTTTCTTACACCAACCACACGCTGATGAGCGAGGCGCTGGAAACCTGGCCGCTGGACATGATTGGCCGCATCTTGCCGCGCCACCTGCAGCTGATTTTCGAAATCAACGATCACTTCCTCAAGATGGTGCAGGAAGTGGCGCCGGGCGACAACGACCTGCTGGCGCGGGTCTCGATCATCGACGAAACCAACGGCCGCCGGGTGCGCATGGCGTGGCTGGCGGTGGTGGCCAGCCACAAGGTCAACGGCGTTTCCGCCCTGCATTCCGAGCTGATGGTGCAGTCGCTGTTCGCCGACTTCGCCCGGCTGTTCCCTAATCGTTTCTGCAACAAAACCAACGGGGTGACGCCGCGCCGTTGGCTGGCGCTGGCCAACCCGCCGCTGGCGGCGGTGTTGGACGACTGCATCGGCCAAACCTGGCGCACCGATCTCAGCCAGCTGAGCGAGATCAAAGCCAACGTCGATTACCCGAGTTTCCTGCAGGCGGTGCAGCGCGCCAAGCGGCAGAACAAGGAGCGGCTGGCGCTGTACATCGCCAAAACGCTCAACGTGGTGGTCAACCCGGATGCGCTGTTCGACGTGCAGATCAAGCGCATCCACGAGTACAAACGGCAGTTGCTCAACGTGTTGCACGTCATCACGCTGTATAACCGTCTGCTGGACGATCCGGAGATCGAGCGCGTGCCGCGGGTGGTGATCTTCGCCGGCAAGGCGGCCTCGGCCTACTATGCCGCCAAACAGATCATCCGCTTGATCAACGACGTGGCCAAAGTGATCAACAACGATCCGCGCGTGCATACCCAGCTGAAGGTGGTGTTCATTCCGAACTACGGCGTCAGCCTGGCGCAGATCATTATCCCGGCGGCGGATCTGTCGGAACAGATCTCGCTGGCGGGCACCGAGGCCTCGGGCACCAGCAACATGAAGTTCGCGCTGAACGGCGCGCTGACCATCGGTACGCTGGACGGCGCCAACGTCGAGATGCGCGAGCACGTGGGGGAGGAGAATATCTTTATCTTCGGCAATACCGCCGAACAGGTGGAGGAACTGCGCCGCAACGGTTACAACCCGCGCCAGTACTATGAGCAAGACCCGGAGCTGCATCAGGCGCTGACGCAGATCGCCACCGGCGTGTTCAGCCCGGAAGAGCCGAAACGCTATGGCAATTTGTTCGACTCGCTGGTCAACCTCGGCGATCACTACCAGCTGCTGGCGGATTACCGCAGCTATGTGGACACGCAGGACAAGGTGGACGAGGTGTATCTCAATCAGGACGAGTGGACGCGGCGCGCGGTGCTGAATATCGCCAACATGGGCTACTTCTCCTCCGATCGCACCATTCAGGAATATGCGGATGAAATCTGGCACATTCAGCCGGTGAAGCTGTAAAGCGTGCGAGGAAGAGCAAAGAAAAGGGCCGGATAACCGGCCCTTTCTTCGTTACGCTGCGGCTCAGGAAGCCAGAGACAGCGTTTTCGTTTTCGCGTGTTCCGCCAGCCAGGCTTTCACTCGCGCCTGCTGCGCTTCGTCCAGCCACATGCCCAGCTTGGTGCGGCGCCAGATGGCGTCGGCCAGCTCTACGACCCACTCTTTCTCGGTCAGGTAGCGCAGTTCGGCTTCATACAGACCGTGGCCGAAATCTTCGCCCAGATCGGCGAGGCCGTTGGCGCCGACCAGGATCAGCTCGCTCTGGCTACCGTAGGTGCGGGCATAGCGGCGCGCCAGCGCTTCCGGCAACCAGCCGTGGGCGCGGCGCAGTTTGGCCGCGTAGCCGTCGCGATCGCCGCCGATGTCACCGCCCGGCAGCGTGGCGTTCTTGGTCCACGCCGGGCCGCAGCCTGGGTAGTAGTGGGCCAATTTTTCCATCGCGTGCTCGGCCAGCTTGCGGTAGGTGGTCAGCTTGCCGCCGAAGACCGACAGCAGCGGCGCCTTGCCTTGTTCGTCGTGCACGTCCAGCGTGTAATCGCGGGTGATCGCCTGCGGCGAATCGGATTCGTCGTCGCACAGCGGACGCACGCCGGAGTAAGTCCAAACGATGTCGTCGCGGCCCAGCTGTTTCTTGAAGTGATCGTTGTACACCTTCAGCAGATAAGCGATTTCGTTCTCGTCGATCTTCACGTCCTTCGGATCGCCTTTGTACTCCACGTCGGTGGTGCCGATGATGGAGAACTCGTCATTCCACGGGATCACGAACACGATGCGGTGGTCTTCGTTCTGCAGAATGTAAGACTGCGGCTGATCGTGTACGCGCGGCACCACGATGTGGCTGCCTTTGATCAGGCGGATGCCGTAAGGCGATTTCAGCTTCAGGCCGTCGTCGAAGAAGTTTTTCACCCACGGGCCGGTGGCGTTCACCAGGCCTTTGGCGCGCCAGGTGAAGGTTTTGCCGCTGTCGATATCGACCGCTTCCACCATCCACATGCCGTTTTCACGCCATGCGCGGGTCACTTTGGTGCGGGTGCGCACTTCGCCGCCGCGTTTTTCCACTTCCTGCGCGTTCAGCACCACCAGGCGAGCATCGTCGACCCAGCAGTCGGAATATTCGAAACCGCGCTTCAATTCAGGCTTCAGCACCGACTCTGGTCCAAAGCGCAAGCCCTTGCTGCCCGGCAGGCTGGTGCGTTTGCCCAGGTGATCGTACAGGAACAGGCCGATACGGATCATCCAGGCCGGGCGCAGGTGCGGCTGGTGCGGCAGGCGGAAACGCATTGGGAACGCGATGTGCGGCGCCAGCTTCAGCAGCACTTCACGTTCGGCCAGCGCTTCGCTCACCAAACGGAATTCGTAGTGTTCCAGGTAGCGCAGGCCACCGTGGATCAGTTTGGAACTGGCGGAAGACGTAGCACAGGCCAAGTCTTGCGCTTCCAGTAGCAGTACCGACAGCCCGCGCCCGGCAGCATCCGCCGCGATGCCGGCACCGTTGATGCCGCCACCGATAACGATCAAGTCTTTGGTTTCCACGTCATCTTCCTCCAGATGTTCGAAATAGCTCTTTCATGTTCGTTTTCGCTCATGATTGTAATCAAAAACCAACAAGCAAGCCAAGACTTAACCAAACAAAAACATTTAGGCGTGATAAAGGTAACAGTTTGGTGATGATAGGCGCATAAATGATAAGGATATGGATCGGGCGGGCAAACGGCTGTCGAAAAGGGGGCGTCGGGGGGGAAATGGGGCGGCGGCGCGCCCCGCGGGTTAACGGCGGATCAGCACAGCTCCAGCTGCACGTCGTACTGCTCGATGATTTTCATCACGCTCGGCGGCGGCAGCTGGTCGGTAAACAGGTAGTCGATCAGATTCATGTTGCCCAGGTTGACCATGGCGTTGCGGCCGAATTTGGAGTGGTCGGTGACCAGCATTACGCAGCGGGAATTTTCGATAATCGCGCGTTTGGTGCGCACTTCGTGATAGTCGAATTCGAGCAGCGAACCGTCCATATCGATGCCGCTGATGCCGAGAATGCCGTAATCGAGGCGGAATTGGGAGATAAAGTCCAGGGTGGCTTCGCCCATGATGCCGCCGTCGCGGGTGCGCACTTCGCCGCCGGCCAGGATCAGACGGAAGTCTTCCTTGGCGGTCAGCAGGGTGGCGACGTTGAGGTTGTTGGTGACCACGCGCAGGTTCTTGTGGTTCATCAGCGCATGGGCCACCGCTTCCGGCGTGGTGCCGATATCGATGAACAGCGTGGCGCCGTCCGGGATCTGGCTGGCGACGCGCTGCGCGATGCGGGCCTTCTCTTCCGACCACATCACCTTGCGATCGTTATAGGCAGCGTTGACCGAGCTGGAAGGCAGCGCCGCGCCGCCGTGGTGACGCTGGATCTTGTTCTGGTCGGCCAGGTCATTCAAATCGCGGCGAATCGTTTGCGGGCTGACGTCAAAATGTTCCACCAGCTCTTCCGTGCTGACGTAACCCTGCAGGCGCACCAGCTCGATAATTGCGTCATGACGCTGTGTTTGCTTCACGATAATCCCCTAAAACGCCCGCTATGCCCGCTGGGCACAGCTCCCGGCTGTTATTGTTCGTTGTGTGCGCGATGGCGCGTATCCCAAAATGCCATCAATAACCCTAACACTAAACCGGCTACGTGTGCCGCGTTGGCGATCGACATTCCTAAAATATCGAAATATCCGGCCACCAGCCACAGCACCGAGAACGCCATCAGGCCGCGCGGCAGCATCAGGCCGCGCTCCGGCGCCCGTTCACCCGTTAGCCACACATAGCCCATCAGCGCATAAACCACGCCCGACAGCCCGCCGAACAGCGCGCCGCTGAACAGCGATTGCGCCCAGCCGCTGAAGAAGGCCGACACCACCGCCAGCACGAAAAGCTTGCCGGCGCCGAGGCGTTTTTCCATCTGGCCGCCGAGATACCACCACCACATCAGGTTAAACAGAATATGCAGCAGGGAGAAGTGCAGGAACGCATGGCTGACCCAGCGCCACAGCTGCGTGTATTGGCTGCTGTTTTGCGGCCAGGAGAGCCAGTACATCACGGTGTTGTCGCCCAGCGCCTGCATCAGAATATAGACCGCGATGCACAGCACCATCACGCCGAGCGTCAGCGGCCCGGCCTTGCTGCGCAGGGTGTGCAGATAGGATTCGCTCTGATAGTGCAGGCCGGCGTCGGTATGGCCGGTCTGCCAACTGGCGGCCTGATAACGGCGGTTGAGCGGATCGGTCAGAAACTGCTGCAGCTCGTGTTGCACCTGCTCGAGGTGAACGTCGTCGGCCAGCCAGATTTCCGCCGCCTCGCCGCTGTTGCGCAGCTCAAGCCGGATGCCCTGGGTCGCCATATAGTCGACAAAGGCCAGCGCCAGGCGCGGGTTGGATACGGCGATTACTCTAACCATTGCTCTTCCGTCGTAAGTGAATGATTTTGGCCGCGGCTTGCCCGCCGGCGACCCTGACGGCCGATTATAACGTCGAAATCCTGAGCGCTGGCAAACGGATCTGCGAAAAACCCGCGAAAACGCGCACAAAATCGAAGGGGAAGCCCGCCGACGCACGGCGGGCGGCGGGGATCAGGCAGAGGTTTCCACGTCTTGCGGATACTGGCGGGCCCAGGCCTCGAAGCCGCCGTCGATGCTGTAGACCGCGTCGAACCCCTGGTGCAGCAGATACTGCGCCGCGCTGCGGCTGCTGTTGCCGTGGTAGCACATCACCATTACCGGCCGCTCGAAGTCGTTTTGCTGCATAAAGGCCGACAGGGTGGCGTTGGTGAGGTGAAAGGCGCCCGGCGTATGCCCGGCTTCAAAACTTTGCGGATCGCGGATGTCGACCAGGGCGGCGCTGCCCTCTTTCCAGCGGGCGTACGCTTGCTCAACGTTGATCGCTTCGAACTGTTCCATACTGCTGACTGCCTCGTAATTGGGGGACGCCGCTATTGTAACCAACTCTGCGGCGTTTAAGACCAGAGCAAGGGTGTGGTTTTGTCACACCAGCAGCACTTCAACGCCCTGTTGACGCAGTTGTTCAACGATCGCCGGATTGGCGGCGCGGCCGGTGATCACCATGGCGATTTGCTCGGTGCGGCTGAACAGCATGCCGGCGCGTTGGCCGACTTTGCTGCTGTCGACCAGCACCACCAGTTTACCGACGTAGTTGAGCATCTTTTGCTCCGCCATGGCGGTCAGCATATCCGTTTTATACAAACCCTCGGCGGTAAGGCCGATACCGCTGGTGAACATCCAGTGCCCGGCGTACAGCGTCGCGTCGCCGTCCTGAGGCGCCAGGGTAATCGACTGAGTCTTGTTGTACTGGCCACCCATGATTACCACGCTGTCATGGTCCTGTTCGATCAGGTAGTTGGCCAGCGGCAGGTAGTTGGTAATCACCTGAACCGGCTTGCCGCAAATTTCACGCCCCAGCAGAAATGCGGTGGAACCGCAGTTGATCACCACGCTTTCGCCCGGCTGACAGAGTTGCGCCGCTGCTGCCGCGATGCGCATTTTTTCGTCGAGATGCTGGGTTTGGTGGATGTTGAGCGGCGTCCAGGCCGGGCGCGGGGTTTGCGTGGCTTCGGCGCCGTTGCGCACTTTGCGCAATTTGCCAATTTCATTCAGTTTGTTGATGTCCCGGCGCGCGGTGGCCGGAGAGATGTCAAACGCCGCGATCACGTCCGCCACGGAGATTTGCCCCTTGCGATGCAAGAGATCGAGAATGGCATTGTGGCGTTGGGACTCTATCATGCGGGCTCCATCAGGGTGAGAAGAACGTCGTTGCTTTCGATTATATGCGCGCCGTTTGACGATTTGAATCATTGCCGTTCAAAAGCGCGCATCAGTATGCAACACCGGTTGATTACAAGAAAGACTTGAAGGGCAGGTCGGGTTCCTGGGTGAAACAATCATCGAACCCGCGCGGATAGTGATATTCCAGATTGTCTTTGTCCTGCGGCCAGATGAACTTGCCGCCAACCTGCCAGATAAAGGGTTTGAAACCGTACTTGAGCCGATCCTTTTTCATGTCCCACAACACGCGGATCTCCTGCGGGTCTGCCTGGAAATTCGACCAAATATCGTGGTGGAAGGGGATCACGACCTTGGCGTTCAACGATTCCGCCATGCGCAAGATGTCGGCGCTGGTCATCTTGTCGGTAATGCCGCGTGGGTTCTCGCCGTAGGAGCCGAGGGCGACATCAATGTGGTGATCGTTGCCGTGCTTGGCGTAATAGTTGGAGTAGTGAGAATCGCCGCTGTGATAAAGGTTGCCGCCCGGCGTTTTGAACAGGTAGTTGACCGCACGCAGATCCATGCCGTCCGGCAGTACGCCCGCGGCCTTTTGTTCCACCGGTAATGTGATCAGCGCCGTGCGATCGAAAGCATCCAACGCATGAATTTCGACGTCTTTGATTTTTATCACGTCGCCAGGTTTGACGGTGATGCAGCGCTCCGGCGGCACGCCCCAGCCGATCCAGATATCTACGCAGCTTTGCGGCCCGATAAACGGGACGGTGGGGGCGCAGTTCTGCAGCACTGCCGCCGCGACGTTCACATCGATATGGTCATTGTGATCGTGAGTGGCCAAGACGGCGTCGAGCTGCGTAATGGCGAACGGATCGAGCACGAATGGGGTGGTGCGCAGGTTCGGTTGCAGTTTACGCACCCCGGCCATGCGCTGCATTTGGTGGCCGGTTTTCATCAGCGGGTTGCCGTGACTCTGCTTGCCGGTGCCGCACCAGAAATCGACGCACAGGTTGGCGCCTTCTTCAGACTTGAGCCAGATGCCGGTGCAGCCCAGCCACCACATGGCGAAAGTACCGGGCGCGACGTTCTCCTGCTCTATCTCTTCGTTCAGCCAGGTGCCCCATTCGGGAAAGGTGTTCAATATCCAGGACTCGCGGGTGATGTCGTTGACTTTACTCATGGGTCTTTCCTCGTTGGTGGTGATAGTAAAATCACAAATAATCATTTAAGGATTTTATGTGATTTGTTTTGATCGAATCTAGCACCGTTTTTTTCAACTGACAACGATCGAAATACACGTAAACGCCGCCGAATTTACGCGCTGTGCCGGCGTTTTCTCCCCTTTTCGTTTGATTAACTGCTATTAAATTCAATGGGTAATAAAGTGTAAGTCGTCTAATTCATTGAATGTTAGTGGAATTGATTTTTAACTTGCGAGGTTGTTCACAAATAATCATTTATGATCTTTTTGTGATTTATTGTGATTGGTATGGTGAAGGCGTTACCTGCATGCCAACCTTTTCGGGAGAGCCGTATGGAAACTCTTTACACCATCTTCATCGTCTTTTTTAACCAGGTGATGACCAATGCACCGCTGCTGCTGGGGCTGGTTACACTGCTGGGTTACACGTTGCTGCGCAAAAGCGCGGCGGTCATCATCAAAGGCACCATCAAGACCATTATCGGTTTCATGTTATTGCAGGCCGGCTCCGGCATCCTGACCGGCACGTTCAAACCCGTTGTGGCGAAGTTGTCCGAGGTATACGGCATCAACGGGGCGATTTCGGACACCTATGCTTCGATGATGGCCACCATCGAACGTATGGGGGACGCCTACAGCTGGGTCGGCTACGCGGTATTGCTGGCATTGGCGCTGAACATTCTCTACGTACTGCTGCGGCGTATTACCGGGATTCGTACCATCATGCTCACCGGCCACATCATGTTTCAGCAGGTCGGGCTGATCGCGGTATTTTTCTACATTCTGGGTTACGGCATGTGGACGACGGTATTGTGCAGCGCGCTATTGGCTTCACTGTACTGGGGCATCACCTCCAACATGATGTTCAAGCCGACGCAGGCGGTAACGGAAAACAGCGGCTTCTCGATCGGGCATCAACAGCAGTTCGCTTCGTGGCTGGCCTACAAGGCCGCACCGTATCTCGGTAAAAAAGAGGACAGCGTGGAAGATCTGAAGCTGCCCGGGTGGCTGAACATTTTCCATGACAACATCGTGTCCACCGCCATCGTGATGACGCTGTTTTTCGGCATCATTCTGTGCTCGTTCGGCTTGGACACTCTGCAGGCGATGGCCGGTAAAACCCACTGGAGCATTTATATCCTGCAAACCGGGCTGATGTTCGCGGTGGCGATTTTCATCATCGTGCAGGGCGTGCGCATGTTCGTCGCCGAATTGACCGAGGCCTTTAACGGCATATCCCAACGTCTGATCCCCGGCGCGGTACTGGCCATCGACTGCGCCGCCATTTATAGCTTCGCGCCCAACGCCGTGGTGTGGGGTTTTATGTGGGGCACCATCGGCCAACTGATCGCCGTCGGCATACTGTTGGCGCTCGGCTCTTCCATCATGATCATTCCCGGTTTCATTCCCATGTTCTTTTCTAACGCCACCATCGGCGTATTCGCTAACCACTTCGGCGGCTGGCGCGCGGCGATGAAGATCTGTCTGGTGATGGGAATGATAGAGATCTTCGGCTGCGTGTGGGCCATCAAACTGACCGGGCTAAGCGCCTGGATGGGCATGGCGGACTGGTCGATTCTGGCGCCGCCGCTGATGCAGGGGCTGAGTCTGGGCCTGTGGTTTATGGGGGTGGTGATCGTTGTCGCCCTGCTGTACATGTTCTTCGCCGGACGCACCCTGCGTGCGGAAGAAGATGCTGAAAAAAAATCGGTTGAACCAGCGTCACGTTAATAGGAGTGCAGATTATGACGGTACGAATCCTGGCGGTATGCGGTTGCGGGCAAGGCAGTTCCATGATCATGAAAATGAAAGTCGACCAATTTTTAACGCAGCAAGGTGTGAATCATTCGGTCAACAGCTGTGCGGTGGGGGAATACAAATCCGAGTTGAACGGGGCCGACATCATCATTGCTTCCACCCATGTCGCCGACGAAATCGTCGTGAGCGGCAACAAATATGTGGTTGGGGTGCGCAATATGCTCTCGGCGGCGGACTTCGGCCCGAAGCTGATGGAAGTTATCGGCACGCATTTTCCGCAAGATTTGAAGCAGTAAGGAGCGAGTGATGAAGCTGAGCGATTCGTTGGCGCAAAACAACGCCATCCAACTGCAGGCGGAGGCTGCTGACTGGCGGCAGGCGGTGCGGTTGGGCGTCGATTTGCTGGTGGCTGCCGGGGTGGTGGAACCGCGCTATTTCGACGCCATTTTGGCCGGCGTCGACCGGCACGGCCCTTACTTCGTGCTGGCGCCGGGCCTGGCGATGCCGCACGGCCGGCCGGAGGAAGGGGTGCTGAAAACCGGCTTCGCCTTGGTCACCTTGAAAACGCCGGTGTGTTTCGGCGATGAGGACAACGATCCGATAGACATCTTGATCACCCTGGCGGCGGTGGACGCCAAAACGCATCAGGAGGTGGGGATCATGCAAGTGGTGAATCTGTTTGAAGATGAGGCGAACTTCGATCGCTTGCGGGCCTGTCGCCACGCGAGCGAGGTATTGGCGTTGATCGACAAAACGTCTACGGCGGCGAATTGATTGAAGGAGACAAACAATGAACACGCAGTTACCGATGTTGCAGGTGGCGCTGGATAACCTGTCCATGGCCGCGGCTTACGATACGACTCGCCTGATCGCGGCCGAAGTCGACATCATCGAAGTCGGCACTATTTTGTGCGTGGCGGAAGGCGTGCGCGCCGTACGCGATCTGAAAGCGCTGTATCCGGATCGCATCGTGTTGGCGGACGCAAAAATCGCCGATGCGGGTCAGATTTTGGCGCGAATGTGCTTCGAGGCGCATGCCGATTGGATCACGGTGATCTGCTGTGCCGACATCAATACGGTCAAGGGCGCCCTGCAGGTAGCGCATGAGTTCGGTGGCGACGTGCAGATCGAACTGACGGGGTTCTGGACCTGGGAACAGGCGCAGGCGTGGCGTGAAGCGGGAATGGGTCAGGTGGTGTACCACCGCAGCCGCGATGCGCAGGCCGCAGGGGTCGCATGGAGCGAAGACGATATCCGCGCGGTGCGTCGCCTGAGCGAGATGGGTTTTAAGGTGACGGTCACCGGCGGACTGGCGCTGGAGGATTTGCCTCTGTTCCAGGGCATTCCCATCCATGTCTTTATCGCCGGACGCAGCATTCGCGATGCCGCCGATCCGGTCGCGGCGGCGCGGGAATTTAAATCCGTCATTGCCCAGCTGTGGGGCTGAGGAGCGGTTATGTTGCACAAATCCGTGCCGTTGGGCATCTATGAGAAAGCGTTGCCGCCGGGCGAGGACTGGCTGACGCGCCTGCAACTGGCGGGTGAGTTGGGATTCGATTTCGTTGAAATGTCGATCGATGAAAGTGACGGCCGCCTGGCGCGATTGGACTGGAGCACTGAACAGCGGCTCGCCTTGGTTAGCGCCGTTGCGGCGAGCGGTGTGCGCGTCCCTTCTTTATGCCTCAGCGCCCACCGGCGTTTTCCGTTGGGCAGTGCAGACGACACCACGCGCGACCGGGGACTGGAGATCGTGCGAAAAGCTATTCGGCTGGCGCAGGATACCGGTATCCGGGTGATCCAACTGGCCGGGTATGACGTTTATTACCAGCAGTCAACTGCACAGACCCGCGCCCGGTTCCGTGCCGGATTGGCGCAGGCGGTGGAGATGGCCAGCCGTGCGCAGGTCATGCTGGCGATGGAAATCATGGACTATCCGCTGATGAACTCGATCAGCAAGGCGCTGGGCTATGCCCACTACCTGAATAACCCGTGGTTTCAGCTGTACCCGGACATCGGCAACTTGTCTGCCTGGGACAACGATGTGCCGATGGAGCTCATGGCCGGGCGCGGACATATCGTGGCGGTACACGTTAAGGATACGCGGCCGGGGGAGTTTAAGAATGTGCCGTTCGGCGAGGGCGTGGTCGATTTCGTGCGCTGTTTCGAAACGCTGTTGCAGAGCGGCTATCGCGGCCCCTATCTGCTCGAGATGTGGAGCGAGAAAGCGGACGATCCGCTGCGGGCGGTGCGGGAGGCGCGAGCCTGGGTGGTTGAACGCATGGTCGAGGCCGGGTTGGAAATAAGGGGGGAGCATGCTGGATCAACTGAAAAGTCAGGTGTACCGAGCCAATATGGCGTTGCCTGAGCACGGGCTGGTGACCTATACCTGGGGCAATGTCAGCGGCATCGATCGGGCCAGTGGGCTGGTGGTGATCAAACCCAGCGGCGTACCTTATGAAACGATGCGGGCTGAGGATATGGTGGTGGTGAATGCGCGAGGTGAGGTTGTCGAGGGGCAACTGCGGCCTTCGTCCGATACGCCGACACATTTGGCGCTGTATCGGGCGTTCCCCCAACTCGGCGGTGTGGTGCATACGCACTCTACCCATGCCACCGCCTGGGCGCAGGCGGGTGAAGCGATACCGGCGCTCGGCACCACCCACGCCGACTATTTTTCCGGCGACATTCCTTGTACCCGTGGGCTGACGGCGGAAGAGGTGGCGCGGGAATATGAGCTGAACACCGGTCGGGTGATTATCGAAACCCTGAAAGGGCGTGAACCGCTGCACATTCCCGGCATCCTGGCGTATCAGCATGGCCCGTTCAGTTGGGGAAGGACGCCGGATGAGGCGGTGCATAACGCCGTGGTGTTGGAGGAGGTGGCGAAAATGGCGTGGATCAGCCGGGATATTAACCCCGGCCTGAAACGGATCGATGACTATCTGCTGGAAAAGCATTTCAGCCGCAAACATGGCGCCGGCGCCTATTACGGCCAGCGCTGACTCTCAGGCGCCGTACCCCATCATCTTCAACAGCTGCTGCGCTTGCTGCACCGCTTCCTGGCGATGGGCCACGCCCAGTTTCTGATACAGGTTGCGGATGTGCGTCTTGATGGTGGTGGCCGCCACGTCCAACTCGCCGGCGATCTGGTCGTTGCTGTAGCCGGAATAGATCAGCCCCAGCACCTGCCATTCGCGCTGGGTGAGCGGGCTGGTGCGGATCAGCTCCGGCACCTGCGGATGGGTCAGCAGCTTATCGACGAAGTTCTCGTCAAAATGCGCGAACTTGTGCCGATGATGCTGGTTGATGTCGCGCAGGATGCGCTGGGCGCGATGCTGTTCCAGCTCCGGCAGCGTGTTGAGCTGGATCAGCTGGCGCAGCTGCTGCGCCATCGCTTCGCCCTCGATGACGAAGTGGCTGATAAAGCCGGTGCGGTTGGCCAGCGACAGCGCTTCGATCAGCGCCTGCTGCGCTTCGCCCTTGCGCTCTTGCAGCCAGTAGAGCTGGTTGCTGAGCAGCAGGTTGCGGTTGAGATCGCTCACCAGCCGCAGGCGGCGGGCGTTTTCGTTCAGCTCATCCAGCACCACGCCGGCCTCTTCATACTGGCCGAGCAGGATCTGCACCCGCGCGATGTTGCGCCACTGGCCCTGCGTGAAGTGGTTGTCCGCCATGCCGGGCTTTTCGGTGTGGCGCAGCCATTGGGCGGCGGCGGCGGTGTCGCCGGTCATCTGCCAGTGGATCACCCGCGACTTGTCGGTGTTGGTCAGCCAGTCGCGATGGTAGTGGGCGCCGTGCAGCAGGGTTTCGCAGCGCTGCAGATGGGTATTGGCGTTGTCCAGATCGCCGCGCGCCAGCGAGCATTTGGCCAGCATGGCGATGCACTGCAGCTGCTGTTGCGGCTGGTAGTTCGCCAGGATTTTCAGCCCGGTGCGCGCCGCGTCTTCCGCCTCGTCCAGCCGCGACCACGACCACAGGATCTGCGCGCGAATACGCAGCAGGAACTCGTGCATCGGCAGCTGTTCCAGGTGTTGCTCGCGGATCAGTTCGAACGCCTTGTCCTGGGTTTCGTAAGCGGCCTGCAGGAAGCCCTGGGCGATGAGGATTTCGCTCTGCTGCAGCAGCGCCCAGAGCGCGTAATGGTTGGCCTGATGACGACGCGCCATCTGCTCGGTTTGCTGCATCATCGGCAGCGCGCGCGCCAGTTCGCCCTTGCAGTGGTGCACTTCGCCGGTCACCGAGGTGGCGACGATGCGGCTGTAATAGCTGGACAGCGGCAGGAATTTCAACGCTTCGGTCGCCAGCCGCTCGGCCTCTTCCGGTTTACCGGCGTTGATTGCCACCTGGGCGCGCAAGGCGTCGAACTCGGCGTGCAGCGTTTGGTCTATCTCGATTTTCTGCTCGCGCATGGTGCGCTCGGCGCGCTCCAGCAGGGTGTTGACCTCGCCGTAGCGGTGCTGGCTCTGCGCCAGCCAGGCCTGCAGCAGCGCCAGCTTGGGATTTTGGATCAGGCGCTCATAAGGCAGCGCGTTGAGGCACTCCTCCAGCAAGGCCAGTTCGCTGTGGTGGAACAGCGACCAGGCGTGTTGCAGCAGGATATCGCGCAGCATGCTGACGTCGCTGGCCGCCAGCGCATGGTGAATGGCCTCCGCCGGATACCCCAGCGCCAGCCAGCCCTCGGCGGCGGCGCGGTGCAACCCCGGCAGCTCCAGCGCCAGCTCCCACTGGCAACGCTGGCGCAGGAAAGAAGCGAACAGCGGATGGAAGTTGAACCATTCGCCGGTGTCGTCCATGCGATGGATAAACAGCCCCTGGCGCTCCAGCTCCTCCAGCCGCTGCTGGCCGTTGTCTTCGCCGGTCAGCCGCACGATCAGCGCGTCGTTCATCGAGCGCAGCACCGAACAGCGCAGCAGGAAGGCGCGCGCCTCGGCATCGACGTGATCCAGCACTTCGTCCACCAGATAGTCGGACAGGTGGCTGGCGTTCAGCCCCGCCAGCCGCTTGGCCGACAGCTGAGCCGACGAGGCAGACTGGCGGGCCGACAGCGCGATCAGCTGCAGCGCGGTGGCCCAGCCTTCGACTTCGTCGCACAGGCGGCTGCTGTCCTGCTGTTCCATCGGCGCCGCCAGGCGGCAGTCGAAGAATTGTTTGGCTTCCTGATGGGTAAACGCTAGCTGCTGCGTGCCCATTTCCAGCAGCTGATCGCGCACCCGCAGATTGGCGATGCCGAGCGGCGGCAGGGTGCGCGAGAGCAGGATCAGCGTCAGGTTTTCCGGCTGATGGCGCAGGAAGAAGCGCATGGCTTCGTGAATGGCGTCGTTGGTGATCAGATGGTAGTCGTCGATCACCAGGTACAGCGGCTGGTGCCAGTCGGCCAGCTCGATAAACAGCTGGGCGAACAGCGCCGACAGGCTGGCGTACTGGTGTTTCTGGCTCAGCGCCTCGCTCTTGACGCAGCGGCCGCCGCTGGCCTGCTGCAGCGCGGCGATCAGGTAGCTGGCGAAGCGCTCCGGTTGGTTGTCGCTCTCGTCCAGCGAATACCAGCCCAGATCGGCCTTGCCGGCCGCCCATTGGGCGATCAGCGTGGTTTTTCCGTATCCCGCCGGGCAATTGACCAGTGTCAGGCGATAGTTGCCCGCGCTGGCCAGTTTGGCCAGCAGGCGATCGCGGATCACGGTATTTTGCAGCCGTACCGGGCGGCTCAGTTTTGATGGGATCAGCATAGTATTCCAGGGTATAAATCGCGGTTCCCGCCGGGATTGGAGTGGCGCTAATTATTTTATGGTTCGTAATTAATAGCTCCCCCTAACTTCTGCCAACCCTAAACGTATTGCAACAAGCTTCCGCATCGGCTTGGAGTTAAGTTGCTATCGATCACACTTTTTTACGTTTGGCGTCGGCGCGCGGCGTTGCGGTTGCAGATCGCATTTCCGGCCATGCACAAAACTTCAGCAGTGCGAATACTTGTGCTAACGTCA
Source organism: Serratia sp. CY32780 (assembly GCF_052169135.1). Lineage (NCBI taxonomy): Bacteria > Pseudomonadati > Pseudomonadota > Gammaproteobacteria > Enterobacterales > Yersiniaceae > Serratia > Serratia sp. CY32780. The sequence continues at coordinate 111,177 of NZ_JBJNLI010000006.1, read as the reverse complement.
TGGCTAACGTTCTCAGTGCTCGCCGCACGCGTTGGCGGGCTTTTTTGCATCGTTGCAAGGGAGTCAAACAGTGCCTGAGATCACAATTCCAGCTACGCCCCAATCCTCCTCCCCAGCTAATCCCCAGGCGGGATGATGCCGTCAGGCTTTCTCACCGGCACGATAGCGGCAATTTGACCCACTTACTGGATAGAGAGTTTTCCTTATGTCACAGCCTACGCTCAAGAAGGATGCTTTTCTGGCGGCGCTTGCCCGTCAGTGGCAACGGTTCGGCCTCAGTTCCGCACAGCAGATGACGCAACATCAATGGTGGGAAGCCGTCAGTGCGGCGCTGGCCGAGCAGCTGGCCGCACAGCCGGCGCCGCGCAAAAGCGCCAAACCGCTGCGCCACGTGAACTACATCTCGATGGAGTTTCTGATCGGCCGGCTGACGGCGAACAACCTGATCAACCTGGGCTGGTACGACACCGTCGAGCAGGCGCTGGCGGAGCAGAACGTCAAGCTGGCGGATCTGCTGGAGCAGGAAACCGATCCGGCGCTGGGCAACGGCGGGCTGGGGCGGCTGGCGGCCTGTTTCCTTGACTCGATGGCGACGGTGGAGCAACCGGCCACCGGGTATGGGCTGAACTACCAGTACGGGCTGTTCCGTCAGTCGTTCCAGGGTGGGCAGCAGCAAGAGGCGCCGGATAACTGGCAGCGCGAGAGCTACCCGTGGTTCCGCCACAACGCCGCGCTGGCGGTGGACGTGGGCATCGGCGGCAAGCTGGAAAAGCAGGCCGACGGCCGCGAACTGTGGCGCCCGGCCTTCACCCTGCGCGGCGAAGCCTGGGATCTGCCGGTGCTGGGGTATCGCAACGGCGTGGCGCAGCCGCTGCGCCTGTGGCAGGCGACCCATCAGCATCCGTTCAACCTGAGCGATTTCAACGACGGCAAATTCCTGCAGGCGGAGAAGCAGGGCGTAGAAGCCGACAAGCTGACCAAGGTGCTCTACCCGAACGACAACCATCAGGCCGGCAAGCGCCTGCGCCTGATGCAGCAGTATTTCCAGTGCGCCTGCTCGGTGGCGGACATTTTGCGCAAGCACCATCAGGCCGGCCGCAAGATTGAAGAGCTGCCGAAGTACGAAGTGATCCAGCTGAACGACACCCACCCGACCATCGCCATTCCGGAAATGCTGCGCATTCTGCTGGACGAACACCAGCTGGAGTGGGAGGCGGCCTGGGCGATCACCAGCAACACTTTCGCCTATACCAACCACACCCTGATGCCGGAAGCGCTGGAGTGCTGGGATGAAAAACTGGTGCGCAGCCTGCTGCCGCGCCATTTCTCCATCATCAAACAGATCAACGCCAGGTTCAAAAAGCTGGTGGATAAGCACTGGCCGGGCGACGAGGCGGTGTGGGCCAAACTGGCGGTGCACCACAACAAGCAGGTGCGCATGGCCAACCTGTGCGTGGTCAGCGGCTTTGCGGTCAACGGCGTGGCGCAGCTGCACTCGGATTTGGTGGTGAAGGATCTGTTCCCGGAATATCACCAGCTGTGGCCGAACAAATTCCATAACGTCACCAACGGCATCACGCCGCGCCGCTGGCTGAAACAGTGCAACCCGGCGCTGTCGGGCCTGATCGACGAGACGCTGAAGGTGGAATGGGCGAACGATCTCGACGCGTTGCGCGGGCTGGAAAAATTCGCCGACGACGCGGCGTTCCGCCAGCGTTATCAGCAGATCAAACGCGACAACAAGGTGGCGCTGGCCCATTACGTGCACGGTGTGATGGGGTTGACGCTCGACCCGGATGCGATTTTCGACGTGCAGATCAAGCGCCTGCACGAGTACAAACGCCAGCACCTGAACCTGCTGCACATCCTGTCGCTGTATCGCCAGCTGCGCGACAACCCGAATCTGGACATCGTGCCGCGCGTCTTCCTGTTCGGCGCCAAGGCGGCGCCGGGCTACTACCTGGCGAAGAACATCATTTACGCGATCAACCAGGCGGCCGAGAAGATCAATAACGATCCGCTGGTGAAAGACCGCCTGAAAGTGGCGTTCATTCCCGACTACCGCGTGTCGGTGGCCGAACTGATGATCCCGGCGGCGGATATCTCCGAGCAGATCTCCACCGCTGGCAAAGAGGCCTCCGGCACCGGCAATATGAAGCTGGCGCTGAACGGCGCGCTGACGGTCGGCACGCTGGACGGCGCCAACGTCGAAATCGCCGAGCAGGTGGGCGAAGACAATATCTTTATCTTCGGCAATACCGTGGAGCAGGTGAAGGCGATACTGGCGAAGGGCTATGATCCGCTCAGCTACCGAAAGAAAGACAAGCACCTGAAGGCGATTTTGGATGAGCTGGCGAGCGGCGCGTTCAGCCACGGCGACAAGCACGCGTTCGACATGATGCTGCACAGCCTGCTGGAGGGCGGCGATCCTTATCTGGTGTTGGCGGACTTCGCCTCGTATTGCCAGGCGCAAAGCCGGGTCGATGAACTGTACCGCGATCGGGACGAATGGACGCGGCGGACTATCCTTAACACCGCGCGCGTCGGCATGTTCAGCTCGGATCGTTCGATCCGCGATTACCAGCAGCGCATCTGGCAAGCCAAACGTTAAGGAGAACGAATGGATCGCAAGCGTATCGATCAGGCGGCGGCACAGGCGGGTATCGCCGCCGATTTCATCAATGCCCACGGCAAGCGGCAGGCGATTGAACCGGAGACCAAGCGCAAGCTGCTGGCGGCCATGAGTCGGGCCGAAGCCGCGCAGGAAGGGGCTGCGTCGCCGTTACCGGCGGTCAAGGTGTTCTATCAGGGCGCGCCGTTGGCGTTGACCCCGGCGGGCGAAGGCGAGTACCTGTGGGCGCTGCAGCGTGAAGACGGCGAATGCCTGCAGGGGCGCGTCGGCGCGCGCAAGACCCTGACGCTGCCGGGCGATCTGCCAGCGGGCTATCACCAATTGACGCTGAGCCAGGGCATGCGGCAGTGGTCATGCCGAGTGATCGTCGCGCCGAGGCGCTGCTTCGAGCCGAACGCCTTGCTGACCGGCAAGAAGCTGTGGGGCGCCTGCGTTCAGCTGTATACGCTGCGTTCCGATCGCAACTGGGGCATCGGCGATTTCGGCGATCTGCGCCTGATGGTGGAGCAGGTGGGGGAACGCGGCGGCGCTTTCGTCGGCCTCAATCCGATCCATGCGCTGTATCCGGCCAACCCGGAGAGCGCCAGCCCCTACAGCCCCTCGTCGCGCCGCTGGCTGAATCTGGCGTATATCGACGTCAACGCGGTGGAGGATTTCCAGCGCAGCGACGCGGCGCAGCGCTGGTGGCAGAAGCCGGCGACGCAGAAGCAGCTGGCCAAGGCGCGCGCCGCGGAGTGGGTGGATTACACCGCCGTGATGCAGCTGAAGCTGGCGGGGCTGAAGCTGGCGTTCCCGCTGTTTCAGGCGCGCAAGCCGAACGACGCGCAGCGTCAGGCGTTCGAACGGTTCGTGACTGAGGGCGGCGAAAGCCTGTATCAGCAGGCGGCGTTCGATGCGCTGCATGCCCACCTAGCGGCCAAAGACGCCAGCCAGTGGGGCTGGCCGGCCTGGCCCGAGCGCTATCGGCGTGGGCAGAGCGAAGCGGTGCGGCAGTTCTGCGATGAGCATCAGGACGCGGTCCGCTTTTACCTGTGGCTGCAGTGGCTGGCGGCCACGCAGTTCGCGCAGTGTTTCGAACAGAGCCGGCAGCAGCAGATGCCGATTGGCCTGTATCGCGATCTGGCGGTCGGGGTGGCGGAAGGCGGGGCGGAAACCTGGTGTGATCGCGAACTGTACTGCCTGAAAGCGTCGGTCGGCGCGCCGCCGGACATCCTGGGGCCGCTGGGGCAAAACTGGGGCTTGCCGCCGATGGATCCGCACGTGATGGCGGCGCGCGGTTATCAGCCGTTCATCGATCTTTTGCGCGCCAACATGACCAGCTGCGGCGCGCTGCGCATCGATCACGTCATGGCGCTGCTGCGGCTGTGGTGGATCCCTTATGGCGAAACCGCCGATCGCGGCGCCTACGTCAAATACCCGGTGGACGATCTGCTGGCGGTGCTGGCGCTGGAAAGCCAGCGCCACCGCTGCATGGTGATCGGCGAGGATCTCGGCACGGTGCCGGTGGAGATCGTCGGCAAGCTGCGCGACAGCGGCGTCTATTCCTACAAAGTGCTGTATTTCGAAAGCGACGGTGAACACCATTTCCGCGCGCCGCAGGCCTATCCGGTGCAGGCGATGGCGACCATCACCACCCACGATCTGCCGACGCTGCGCGGCTACTGGCAAAGCGACGATCTGACGCTCGGCAACCGGCTGGGCCTTTACCCGGATGCGGAGATCCTGCGGGCGCTGTTCGCCGATCGGGAACGCGCCAAGCAGGGGCTGCTGGACGGGTTGCATCGCTATGGCTGCGTGCCGCAGAAGGTGGGCAAGAAGGCGGCGCTGCTCGGCATGAGCCCGCTGCTCAACCGCGGCCTGCAGCGCTATGTCGCCGACAGCGCCAGCGCCCTGCTCGGCCTGCAGCCGGAAGACTGGCTGGACATGGCCGATCCGGTCAATATTCCCGGCACCAGTGACCAGTACCCTAACTGGCGGCGCAAGCTGACCGAAACGCTGGAGGAGATGTTCGCCGATCCGCGGATAAACCGGTTGCTGAAGGATTTGGACAAACGGCGGCGCAAGGTGTCGGTGGGCTGAAAACGACAATGCCGGAACGGGTTCCCCCCTTCCGGCATTGTGTTATCCACCGCGGCGCGAGCGCCGGGGATCAGTAATAGGAGTGCTCGCCGCGCTGGTGCTCGGTCAAATCGCGCACGCCTTTCAGCTCCGGGAATTTCTGCAGCAGCTCTTTCTCGATGCCTTCTTTCAGCGTAACGTCGACCATCGAACAGCCGTTACAGCCGCCGCCGAACTGCAGGATCGCCATGTTGTCGTCGGTGATCTCCATCAGCGTCACGCGGCCGCCGTGGCCCGCCAGCTGTGGGTTGATCTGCGACTGCAGCACGTATTCCACGCGCTCCATCAGCGGCGCGTCGTCATCGACCTTGCGCATCTTGGCGTTCGGCGCCTTCAGCGTCAGCTGAGAGCCCAGCTGGTCGGTCACGAAGTCGATTTCGGCGTCTTCCAGATACGGCGCGCTCAGCTCATCGACATAGGCGGACAGCTTGTCGAACTTCAGTTCGGTATCCGTCGCTTCTACCGCGTCCGGCGGGCAATAAGAGACACCGCATTCGGCCGTCGGCGTGCCCGGGTTGATCACGAATACGCGGATTTGGGTGCCTTCTTCTTGATTTGCCAGCAGTTTGGCAAAGTGTTCCTGTGCAGCATCTGTTATACGGATCATAGCATTAGCTCAATAGTTGACTTCTATAGTCGGTTATAATACGCCCATTGCCGTGGCACTACAACGTGCGGCAAACGCACCATATCTGCACCGAGGCGGCGCCTTGCCGCCGCAACAGCGCCGCGATCTCCGCGACGGTGCTGCCGGTGGTCACCACGTCATCCACCAGGGCGATATGCCGGCCGGCGACCGGCACCGTGCAGGTGAAAGCGCGCTGCAAATTGCGCCTGCGTGCCCCGGCGCTCAGCCGCTGTTGCAGGGCGGTTTTGCGCACCCGGCGCAAAGCGGCGGGCCGATAGGCACAGCCCAGCCAGCGCGCCAGCGGCCGGGCCAGCAGATCGCTCTGGTTATAACCACGGTGCCAACAGCGCGTTGCATGCAAGGGTACCGCTAAAATCAGGTCGGGTCTGTTCAGATTCTGCTCTCTGCGCGCCTGCTGCCACCGCAACAGCATCAGGCGCGCCAGCGTCGGCGCCAGCTCGGGCGCGCGGTGAAACTTGAACCTCTTTACCAGTTGGCTGAGGGGCGCAACGTAGTCGCCGACGAACACCAGCCGCTGCCAGGGCGGCGGCCGTTGCAGGCAGCGGCCGCAGGGCATTTGCGTTTCCCCGGCGGGCAATCCGCAGCGTGGGCAACACGGCGGGTGGGCCGGCAGATGGCGCAGGCAGCAGCTGCAGATGCCATGGCGCATCAGGCTCAACGGCTGTCGGCATAGCCAACAGCGGCTGCGGATTGATAGCATAGAGCCTCCGAGACGGATAAGCATGAAAGGACAATAACCAATGACAGCGCTGTACTGGCAAACAATAGGTGAAGGCGAACGCGATCTTGTGCTGCTGCACGGCTGGGGATTGAACGCCGAAGTGTGGAGTTGCATTCAGGCGCGACTGGCGCCGCATTTTCGCCTGCACCTGGTCGATCTGCCGGGTTATGGCCGCAGCCAGGGGTTCGGTGCCCTGTCGCTGGAACAGATGACGGAAATCGTGCTGGCGGCCGCCCCGCCGCAGGCCTGGTGGCTAGGTTGGTCGCTCGGCGGGCTGGTGGCCAGCCAGGCGGCGCTGATGCAGCCCGAGCGACTCAAGGGGCTGATCACCGTGGCCTCCTCGCCGTGCTTTGCCGCCCGCGATGAGTGGCCGGGGATCCGCCCGGACGTGCTGAGCGGTTTCCAGCATCAGTTGAGCCTGGATTTCCAGCGCACCGTCGAGCGTTTTCTGGCGTTGCAGACGCTGGGCACCGAGAGCGCGCGTCAGGATGCGCGCCAGCTGAAAGCGGTGGTGCTCAACCAGCCGACGCCGAGCGTCGAGGTGTTGAACGGCGGGCTGGAGATCCTGCGCACCACCGATCTGCGTGCGCCGTTGGCCGCGCTGGAGCTGCCGCTGCTGCGGATCTACGGTTATCTGGACGGGCTGGTGCCGCGCAAGGTCGCCGAGCTGCTCGATACCGCCTGGCCGCATTCTGCGTCGCAGATCGTGGCCAAAGCCGCCCATGCGCCGTTTATTTCTCATCCCGATGAATTTGTGACGATGATCGAAGCGTTTATTGCAGCACATTGAATCCGGTGGGAAAACGCACGATAGAGCGCTAAAAAAAACGCCGCCGGGTGGATAAAAGACAAAGCTGTTCGATACTTAGTGAGTCAATGCGTTGGCTGCAAAATGAAAAGACCGCGTGCGGCGCTTTTCATTTTGGCGTTTCGTCTCTGGGAAACAGGCCCCGTCAGGGAAAGCAACGAGGCCTGAGGATGTCGCGGCAGCCTGCGGTACTACGCATGGATCCTTGACGGCTTTCATAACAGATAAATTATCCATTGAGAGGTTAGTGTCATGAAATCATTGAAGATGATTATTGCAGCGGCAGTGCTGGGTTCGGTGTCTTTCGGCTCCATGGCGGCAACCCTGCTGACCAAGGAAGATCTGGATAAGAACCCGGGTAAATACGAGAAGATCGGCACCGTCACCACGACGGCGGAAACCACGTCACCGATGGATGCCAAGGAAGAGCTGTCCAAACTGGCTGACGAAAAGGGCGGTCAATACTACGTGATCCTGGCAGGCCGTGAACACGGTAAATTCAGCGCCATCGCCGAAGTTTACAAAGACAAGCAATAAGCCTTGAACGGCAAAGGGGCGCCCGTCATGGCGCCCCTGATCGTCAGGCCTTCAGCCGGTAGAACACCGTGCTGCACCCCTGGCCCTGCGGGCAGCGTTTGCAACTGCCGCTCAGACAGGCGCCGTCATCCTGTTCGATGCGTTCCACTTTCCCCATCGCCGTCAAACGGTCCAGCATCGCTTGCACCAGCGGCAGCGGCGTCGCCAGCGAGTGGCTGAGCTGCTGCGCCTGGGCGCTGCCGCGCAGCGCCAGCGCATCGCGCACCTGCAGCAGCCCGGCCATCAGTGACAGCTCCCTTTGGCGCTCTGGCAACAGGCCGCCGGCGTGGCGTTGCCCAGGCGCACCGTGACGCGGCTGCGCGCCCGGCGCAGGCCGAACAGCACCAGCAGATTCACCAGCACCACCGCCAGGATCGCCGTCAGGCTGTACTGCGGGTGTTGGTTGAAGGTGGCCACCTGATAGAACAGCGTCGCCAGCGAGTAGGCCACGTTCAGCCCCCACAGAATAGAGAAGGTCATCCAGCCGCGGCTCGATTCACGGGCGATGGCGCCCATCACCGAGACGCAAGGCACATACAGCAGCACGAAGATCAGATAACTGTAGGCGGAGATGCCGGAGCCGAATTTGCTGCTCATCACGCCCATTGAGCCGACGCCCATCTCGCCGTCGCCCTTGCTGGCTTCGATCGGGTTGGAGAGCACGCTCAGGCTGAAGGTGTTTTTCAGGCCGTCCCAGGTTTCGTTCAGTGCGCCGCCCAGTTCATCGAGCAGGTTGAAGTTGGCGGCATCGAACGCCTCTTTGTTGATGCGCTCGGCGGTGTACAGCGTATTCAGCGTGCCGACCACCACTTCCTTCGCCATCGCACCGGTCACCAGCCCGACGGTGGCCTGCCAGTTATCGCTGTGGACGCCCATCGGCTGCAGCAGCGGCGTCAGCACCCTGGAGACCGAGGCCAGCGCGGAGTCGTTGATGTTGTCGACCGTCTTGCCGCTGAACGAGAAGCTGTTCAGGCCGCCGATGAATATGCTGGCCACCACGATCACCTTGCCGGCGCGCAGCACGAAGCCTTTCAGCCGCTGCCAGGTTTGCAGCAGCAGGCTTTTCAGGTGCGGCACATGGTAGACCGGCAGCTCCATCACGAACGGCGAGGCTTCGCCGCGCATGAGGGTGTATTTGAGCACCAGGCCGGTAAGGATCGCCACCGCAATGCCGAGCATGTACAGCGAGAACACCACCCCGGCGCCGTCCTGGCCGAAGAAGGCGGCGGCGAACACCGCGAAGATCGCCAGACGGGCGCCGCAGGACATGAACGGCGCCATCATGATGGTGATCAGGCGCTCGCGCTGGGCGTCCAGCGTCCGGGCGCCCATGATGGACGGCACATTGCAGCCGAAGCCGACGATCAGCGGCACGAAGGATTTGCCCGGCAGCCCGAGCGCCTGCATCAGGCGATCCATCACGAACGCCGCGCGCGCCATGTAGCCGGAATCCTCCAGGAACGACAGAAACAGGTACATCATGCCGATCTGCGGCACCAGCGGCAGCACGGTATTGATGCCGCCGCCGACGCCCTGCGCCAGGAAAACGGTCAGCCAGTCGGGGAAGTGCAGGGTGTAGCCGAGCCACTGAATGCCCTGAATGAAGATCGCTGCCGAGCCGATATCGAAGATCGGCTGCAGCGCGCCGCCGATGTTGATCGCCAGCAGGAACATCAGGTACATCACCAGCAGGAAGATCGGCACGCCCAGCCAGCGGTTGAGGATCACCTTATCCAGCAGCTCGGTCAGACGGTTGGGCATCGCCTGCTGCGAGTTGCTGACCTCATCGCACAGGGCGGCGATGGACTGGTAGCGCGCGTCGGCGATCACCAGCGCCGGGTCTTCCTGCTGCTGCTGTTGCAACGCCTGGGCAGCCGCAGGCAACAGCGCGACGGCGGGGCCGGCCAGCCGGTGACTGTAGATGTCGCCTTCCAGCATTTGCAATGCCAGCCAGCGGCGCTGCACCGCCGGCAGCGTTTGCGGCATGGCGTCGCTCAGCGTGGCGACCGCTTTCAGCAACAGCGGTGGGTAGTTCACCAGCGCCTGCTGTTCGTTGATGTGATGATTGTCGATCATCTGTTTCAGCACGCCGATGCCGTCGGCGCGGGTGGAGATCATCGGCACTACCGGGCAGCCGAGGCGCGCCGACAGCGCGGCGACGTCGATATCGATATGCTGACTTTTGGCGATGTCGAGCATGTTCAGCGCCACGATGCAGGGAATGCCCAGCTCCAGCAGCTGCAGCGTCAGGTAGAGGTTGCGCTCCAGGTTGGAGGCGTCGACCACGTTGATCAGCAGATCGGCGTCGCCGCTCAAAATGTAGTGGCAGGCGATCTGCTCGTCGAGCGAGGTTTGCTCTGAAATGGTGGTCAGGGAGTAGGTGCCGGGCAAATCGACCAGCCGTACGTCGGACTGCGGGGTGGTGAAATGGCCTTCTTTGCGTTCGACCGTCACGCCCGCCCAGTTGCCGACCCGTTGGCGTGCGCCGGTCAGCTGGTTGAACAGCGTGGTTTTGCCGGAGTTCGGGTTACCGATTAAGCCGATGGTGAGTTTTTTCATAGTTCAGCGTGTCGTCTTCAAGGAGAACAGCGCCGGCGCAAAGGCGCGTCGGCAAACGGAGAGCGCGGCGGCTCAGGGCTGGCCGTCGAGCTGCAGCAGCGCCAGATCCTTCCTGCGCAGCACCAGGCTGACGCGGCGAGTTTTAATTTCTATCGGATCGCCCAGCGGTGCGACGCGCACTACGTCGAACGAAGAGCCGGGCAGCATGCCGAGCGATAACAGTTTCTGGCGGTAGGCCGGCGCAATTTCACCGGAAAAGCCGACAATCTTATACGTGCGTTTAGGTTGGAGCTGCATGTGATTAACCTTCCGGGTGCCGATGAGCATCGGGCTGATGATAATTGGACGTTGCCGGCGAAAATGCCACGCCGTCGGCGGTATTCATCCATAAGGTCATGCAATAAAGTGAGCGCAAATAATAGTAATTATCATTATCGCGTTCAATACAAAAAGTAAGGGTATTGTAACCAATTATTATGGCGTCGACAGTTTTTGATGGCGTTGTCTTGATTAACGACGTTTTACCACCGGTTGCGCTGGGGAACAAATGAGAATGGCGAGTTAAATCAGTTACGTATTTGTAGCCGAGTTTTCTTGTTTGCAAATATAGATGGTTTTTTCCCTTTATTTATTTCCACCGAAAGGCAATTCGATAACATTATTCCGCCGTAATGCGAGCGGTAACCATTTGTGTTTCTCTCACAATTCGCGAGATGAAAAATGCGTGTTAACGAAGTTGTTAATAAATGGCTGCAGAAGGGATTGTTGTTGCCTGAATAATGGGAGGGTGGTCACGCAGGCGCGGGAAATAAAAAGATGACGGTTTATTGAGGCGGGTCAAGAAATGCCGCAAGTTTTATTCATCAGAAAGGGGCGGAGCAGGCTCCGCCCCCTGTTGGATCTGACTTAGCGTTTCTTGCCGAATGCCGCCGCCAGCGCGTCGCCCATGGCGCTGTTGCCAGCCGGCGCCGCGTTGCGCGGTTTGGCCTTGTTGCCGCCCGCCGAACGGTTGGCGTGGTCGCGCGTCTGTGCAGGCGCGTTGCCGCCGCGGCGCGGTGAACCTTCGCCCGGCTGCTCATCCAGGCGCATGCTCAGCGCGATGCGTTTACGCTGCAGATCGACTTCCATCACCTTCACTTTGACGATGTCGCCGGCCTTCACCACGGTGTGCGGATCTTCAACGAACTTGTCCGCCAGCGAGGAGATGTGCACCAGGCCATCCTGATGCACGCCGATATCCACGAAGGCGCCGAAGTTGGTGACGTTGGTGACCGACCCTTCCAGGATCATGCCCACCTGCAGATCGTTGAGGGTTTCCACGCCTTCGGCGAAGGTGGCGGTTTTGAACTCCGGACGTGGATCGCGGCCCGGCTTCTCCAGCTCTTTCAGGATGTCGGTGACCGTCGGCACGCCGAACTTGTCGTCGGTGAAATCGACCGCTTTCAGGCTGCGCACCGCCGAGGCGTTGCCCATCAGGTCCTGCAGCGCCTGCTCGGTGGCGGCCAGGATGCGCTGCACCACCGGGTAGGCTTCCGGGTGAACGGTGGAAGCATCCAGCGGGTTGTCGCCGTGGTTGATGCGCAGGAAGCCGGCGCACTGTTCGAAGGCCTTCGGCCCCAGGCGGCTGACTTTCAGCAGTTGCTCACGGTTGCTGAAGCGGCCGTTCTCGTCGCGCCAGTTGACGATGTTCTGCGCCATCATGCGCGTCAGGCCGGCCACGCGGGTCAGCAACGGCACCGACGCGGTGTTCAGATCGACGCCGACGGCGTTCACGCAGTCTTCCACCACCGAGTCCAGCTTCTTCGCCAGCTGGCTCTGGCTGACGTCGTGCTGATACTGGCCGACGCCGATGGATTTCGGGTCGATTTTCACCAGCTCCGCCAGCGGATCCTGCAGACGACGGGCGATGGACACCGCGCCGCGCAGCGACACGTCGAGATCCGGGAACTCCTGCGCCGCCAGTTCGGACGCGGAATACACCGACGCGCCCGCTTCGCTGACGATCACTTTCTGCGCCCGGACCTCGCCGAACTGCTTTTGCAGGTCGAGATAGAAACGCTCGGTTTCACGCGAAGCGGTGCCGTTGCCGATGGCCACCAGCTCCACGTTGTGTTTGATGCACAGCGCCGCGACGATGGCGGCGGCTTTGGCCGCTTGCCCGGTGTGCGGGTAGACGGTGTCGGTGGCGACCAGCTTGCCGGTCGCGTCGACCACGGCGACTTTCACCCCGGTGCGCAGGCCCGGATCGAGGCCCATGGTGGCGCGCATGCCGGCCGGCGCGGCCATCAGCAGATCATGCATGTTGCGGGCGAAAACGTTGATCGCTTCATCTTCCGCGCGCTCGCGCACCGTGCCCATCAGCTCGGTTTCCAGGTGCAGCAACACCTTGATGCGCCAGGTCCAGTTGACCACCGCCTTGCGCCAGGCGTCGGCCGGGGCGTTGTTCAGGCGCAGGTTGAGGTGATTGATGATGATCAGCTCCGCCTGGCTTTCGCGCGGCGCTTCCTCAAACTGCGGATCGGCGTTCAGCGCCAGCTGCAGCACGCCTTCGTTGCGGCCGCGGAACATCGCCAGCGCGCGGTGCGAAGGCACCTGAGAAATCGGTTCGTGGTGATCGAAATAGTCGCGGAACTTGGCGCCTTCTTCTTCCTTGCCCTCGACCACTTTGGACACCAGATGGGCGTTTTTCCACAGGTAGTCGCGCACCTTGGCCAGCAGCGTGGCATCTTCGGCGAAGCGCTCCATCAGGATATAGCGCGCGCCGTCGAGGGCGGCTTTGACGTCCGCCACGCCCTTGTCGGCGTCGACGTAGCGTTCAGCCAGCAGTTCCGGCTGCTGTTGCGGATCCTGCCACAGCGCGTCCGCCAGCGGTTCCAGACCGGCCTCGATGGCGATCTGGCCGCGGGTGCGGCGCTTCGGTTTGTACGGCAGGTAGAGGTCTTCGAGTTCGGTCTTGCTCAGCGTGGCGTTGATCGCCCCCGCCAGTTGTTCGGTCAGTTTGCCCTGTTCATCGATCGACTTCAGGATGGTCTGACGACGATCTTCCAGTTCACGCAGATAACCCAGGCGGGTTTCCAGCTGGCGCAGTTGGGTGTCGTCCAGGCCCCCGGTGACTTCCTTACGATAGCGTGCAATAAAGGGCACGGTATTACCTTCATCCAGCAGACGGATGGCGGAGTCGACTTGCTCCGGCCGGGCCTGCAGTTCTGTTGCAATAATGCGGCTCAGTGGGTCATTCATAGGTCTGGTATCTGTATTGAGAACGGTGAATAAACAGGGGACAGTTATACGGATTGATCGGGGAAAATGCCAGTGGAGCGGGCCGCCGCCGCGCGGCCGCCACGTGGAGAACTGCGCAGGCGGCGGCGTTGGCGGCGGTTCGGAAAAAGCTGAAAGCTTACTTCGGGTAGTCTATCTCGTTAACGTACCACTGCGCCTCGCCCAGCGGCGTATTGACGGTGGCGACGTCGCCGACCTCTTTTTTCAGCAGGGCGCGCGCCATCGGCGCGTCGATGGAGATGTAATCCTTGCGGCCGAAGATCTCGTCGTAACCGACGATGCGAAAGCGTTTGGTCTCGCCGTCGTCGTTCTCCACCTCCACCCAGGCGCCGAAGAACACCTTGCCTTCCTGCTGCGGGGAGTAATCGACGATCTTCAATTGCTCCAGGCATTTGGTCAGATAGCGGACGCGGCGGTCGATCTCGCGCAGCCGCTTCTTGTTGTACTGGTAGTCGGCGTTTTCGCTTCTGTCGCCCAGGCTGGCGGCCCAGGTCACTTTCTTGGTCACCTCGGGGCGTTCTTCGCGCCAGAGGTAATCCAGCTCTTGCTTGAGCTTGTCATACCCTTCACGGGTTATCAGTTGAGTTCTCATGGTGATTTATCTTTATGGGGCCACCGCCACAGTGTACGTGAATGCGGGGGGCTTTAGAAATGGCGCGCGGGCCTGCGCGTTGCCGCACGGTTGTTATTCAGTTTGCGCAGCTTTTAACAATCGGGAGTATGCTTAGCGATAGCGGAAAAGGAATGTGACGAAAGGAGGATATCTGGCGAGAGAGACAAGGAATTTTGGCGCACAACCCAACACATTGAAGGTATTACCGCATGGAATTTAAAGATTACTACGCAACGATGGGCGTTGAGCCCAACGCCGATCTGAAAACCATCAAAACGGCCTACCGCCGGCTGGCGCGTAAATATCACCCTGACGTGAGCACCGAAGAAGACGCCGAGAGCAAATTCAAGGAGCTGGCCGAAGCCTATGAGGTGCTGAAGGACGAAGAGCGCCGCGCCGAGTACGATCAGATCCGGCTGCACCGCAACGATCCGAACTTTGGCCGCCAGGCGCGCGGCGATCGCGGCGGCTATCAGCAGAGCGCTTCATGGCACGGCGGCGGTGCCGACGCGCAAGACTTCTCCGATTTCTTCGAAAGCATGTTCGGCGGGCGTGCGGCGGGCGGGCATCGCTCCGCTTCGCACTCGCACGGCGGGCATGGCTTCCGCGGCCAGGATCTGGAGATGGAGGTGCCGCTGTTCCTCGAGGAAACGCTGCATGGCCAAAGCCGCGAGATCTCCTACAAGCTGCCGGTGTACGACGAGCTGGGGCGGCAGGTGAGCGAAGCCAGCAAAACGCTGAACGTGAAAATCCCGGCCGGGGTGGGCGACGGCGAGCGCATTCGCCTCAAGGGGCAGGGCGTGGCCGGCGTGGGCGGCGGCCAGAACGGCGATCTGTATCTGGTCATCCGCCTCGCGCCGCACCCGCTGTTCGAGATTGACGGCCACAACCTGAGCATCGTGGCACCTCTCGCCCCTTGGGAGGCGGCGCTCGGCGCCAGCATTGAGGTGCCAACGCTGACCGGCAAAATCGCGTTGACCGTGCCGGCCGGCAGCCAGAGCGGCAAACGGCTGCGGGTCAAGGGCAAGGGGCTGGCGGGCAAGAAAGAGCCCGGTGACCTGTATGTCATTCTCAAGGTGGTGATGCCGCCGAAGCCGAACGAGAAGGCCAGCGCCCTGTGGCGAGAACTGGCTGAACAGGCGGCGTTCAACCCGCGCGCGGAATGGGAGTAAAGCACATGATGAAGAAAGAGATCACTTTCACCGTGGTGGAACTGTGCCAACGGGTGGAGATTTCAGAGGATGAGCTGGTCGAGATCGTTGGCCTGGGCGTGATCGTGCCGCTGGAGCCGGCGCAGCCGAGCTGGGAGTTCGACTACCCGGCGCTGAGCCATCTGCAGCGTGCGCGCAGGCTGCGGGCCGAGCTGGATCTGGATTGGCCGGGGATCGCCATGGCGCTGACGTTGCTCGATCGGGTTGAGGCGCTGCAGCAAGAGAACCGGCAGCTGCGCCGGCAGCTGGCGCGTTTCCTGCAGACTTCCTGACTCGCCGTCAAAACGCCACCGTGCGGTTTGCCGGTGGCGAAATTGCGTAAAATTGGGCCGCGGCCCCACATTGCGCTGATAAAGGGCGATATTTTGACGAACCCCCGTCGACATTCACTGAAAATTGTTGATAAATGGGGAAAAGAATAAGCTTTGTAACAATTTCGTCTAGAATACATACCATTAAACGCTGTCTCAAATGGCAAGGTTTTCTAACAATATTCGAGTCAGGCAATAAAGCCTTTGGGAGTAATACCATGCAAGAGAATCATAAGATCCTGGTTGTCGATGATGACATGCGCCTGCGCGCACTTTTGGAACGTTATTTAACCGAGCAGGGCTTCCAGGTTCGCAGCGTTGCCAACGCTGAGCAAATGGATCGCTTGCTGACCCGTGAATCCTTCCATTTGATGGTGCTCGATCTGATGTTGCCGGGCGAAGACGGCCTGTCCATCTGCCGCCGCCTGCGCAGCCAGAGCAACCCGATGCCGATCATTATGGTCACCGCCAAAGGTGAAGAGGTCGATCGCATCGTCGGGCTGGAAATCGGCGCCGACGACTACATTCCTAAACCGTTTAACCCGCGTGAGCTGTTGGCTCGCATTCGTGCAGTGCTGCGCCGCCAGGCTAACGAGCTGCCGGGCGCGCCTTCGCAGGAAGAAGCGGTGATCGCGTTCGGCAAATTCAAACTGAACCTCGGCACCCGCGAGATGTTCCGCGAAGACGAACCGATGCCGTTGACCAGCGGCGAGTTCGCGGTACTGAAGGCGCTGGTCAGCCACCCGCGTGAACCGCTGTCGCGCGATAAGCTGATGAACCTGGCGCGTGGCCGCGAATACAGCGCCATGGAGCGCTCCATCGACGTGCAGATCTCTCGCCTGCGCCGCATGGTGGAAGAAGATCCGGCGCATCCGCGTTATATCCAGACCGTTTGGGGTCTCGGCTACGTGTTCGTCCCGGACGGCAGCAAGGCATGAGGCGATTGCGCTTTTCACCGCGTAGCTCGTTTGCCCGAACCCTGTTGTTGATCGTCACCCTGCTGTTCGTCAGCCTGGTGACGACCTATCTGGTGGTGCTGAACTTCGCCATCCTACCCAGCCTGCAGCAGTTCAACAAGGTATTGGCCTACGAAGTGCGTATGCTGATGACCGATCGGCTGCAGCTGGAGGACGGCACGCTGCTGGAAGTGCCGCCGGCGTTCCGCCGCGAGATTTACCGCGAACTGGGCATCTCTCTCTACACCAACTCGGCGGCGGAGGAGAGCGGCCTGCGCTGGGCGCAGCACTACCAGTTCCTCAGCCAGCAGATGGCGCAGCAGCTCGGCGGGCCGACCGATGTGCGGGTGGAGGTGAACAAGAACTCCCCGGTGGTGTGGCTGAAAACCTGGCTGCAGCCCGATATCTGGGTGCGCGTGCCGCTGACGGAAATCCACCAGGGCGACTTCTCTCCGCTGTTCCGCTATACGCTGGCGATCATGCTGCTGGCGATCGGCGGCGCCTGGCTGTTTATCCGCATTCAAAACCGCCCGCTGGTGGAGCTGGAACATGCGGCGCTGCAGGTGGGCAAGGGGATTATTCCGCCGCCGCTGCGCGAGTATGGCGCTTCCGAAGTGCGGTCGGTGACTCGCGCATTCAATCAGATGGCGTCGGGCGTCAAGCAGCTGGCGGATGACCGCACCTTGCTGATGGCCGGGGTCAGCCACGATCTGCGCACGCCGTTGACGCGTATCCGGCTGGCGACGGAGATGATGAGCGCCGAAGACGGCTATCTGGCCGAGTCGATCAATAAAGACATCGAAGAGTGCAACGCCATCATCGAGCAGTTCATCGATTATCTGCGCACCGGGCAGGAGATGCCGACCGAAAGCAGCGATCTGAACGCCATTTTGGGCGAGGTGGTCGCGGCGGAAAGCGGCTATGAGCGGGTGATTGAAACCGCGCTGTCGCCGGGTGAGCTGATGATGAACGTGCACCCGCTGTCGATTAAGAGGGCGGCGGTGAACATGGTGGTGAACGCGGCGCGTTACGGCAACGGCTGGATCAAGGTCAGCAGCGGCCGCGAGCTGCAGCGCGGCTGGTTCCAGGTGGAAGACGACGGCCCGGGCATCAAGCCGGAAGAGTTGAAGCACCTGCTGCAGCCGTTCGTCCGCGGTGACAGCGCGCGCAGCACCAGCGGCACCGGTCTGGGGCTGGCGATCGTGCAGCGTATTATCGATGCGCACGACGGTGAGTTGGAAATCGGCACCAGCGAACGCGGCGGGCTCTTGATCCGCGCGTATATTCCGTTGCCGATGGAGAAAAAAGAGTCGGCCAACGGCCATCAAACCGCCAGGGAAAACGCCTGACGCGCTTGGCGCGGGCCGCGTCGTTGCGGCCCCGTCAGGACTTCCTGCTCATCACGTAGTATTCCGCCGCATCCTCATGCAACCGACGGCCGGTCGGCGCCTGCCACGGATCGATTAACTCGATGCCGCAGTGGAGGAAGTCTTTGGTATTGCGGGTAGCCAGGGCGGCGCCGTAATGCAGGCAGGTGGCGGCGATTTGGGCATCCGGCACGCTCATCGCTTTACCCAGCAGCCGATTCCTTGCCGTCAATTCCGCGTATTGCATCGCGCACAGCCCATCAAACGGCAATATCTGCCCCTCGAACTTCAATTCAAGAGCGTCCGCCAATTTGAGCTTGAGATCCCGCTGGCGCTTGCCGTCAGGCATGCAGGCGACGCCGCTGAACAGTTCGGCCAGGACAATGGCGCTTAGATAGAGATCGTCATTGTCCTTTTCATTTAGCCAGTTAATGACGTTGTAGTACGGGCTGGGGCGCAGCGTTTCTGAAATGACGTTGGTGTCGAGAATGATCATGCGTTGTCATCTTCATCATCAAAGGTGACGATGCGTGGTGGCACGGCGTCACGCGGTGGGATCTCCAGTTCAACGCCGCCGAATTCGGCGAAGTGCTGATGCATCCAGGTACCCAATCCATAGCGCGGCGGCTTTTTCACCAGCGCCTGTTTCAGGATCATGCGCGCTTCCTCTTCCATGGAATGGCCGTTTTTCGCCGCTGAAATACGCAGCAGCTCTTTGATTTCGTCGTCCAGATTTCTGACGGTGATAGTAGCCATTGAAACCTCCTTTGCTATCAATGATTGCATTGACTTATTTTCTCGCCTTGCTGGTTAAAAAGCAATCGCTGAAAATAAAAAAAGGCGCGGGATCCGCGCCTTAGCTGAAGAGGTAACGCTACCGAATTACAGCTTAGGGCCGGCGCTGACCAGCGCGGCGCCCGCAGGTGTGTCGGTGTATTTGTCGAAGTTGGTGATGAAGCGCTCGGCCAGATCCTGCGCTTTTTCCTGCCACTGCTCGAGGCTGGCGTAGGTATTGCGCGGATCGAGGATTTCCGGGTTCACGCCCGGCAGCGCGGTCGGCATCGCCAGATCGAAGATCGGCAGGGTGACGGTTTCCGCCTTGTCGATTTCACCGCTCAGGATGGCGTCGATGATGCCGCGCGTATCTTTGATCGAGATGCGCTTGCCGGTACCGTTCCAGCCGGTGTTGACCAGATAAGCCTGGGCGCCGGCGGCCTGCATGCGTTTCACCAGCACTTCGGCGTACTGCGTCGGGTGCAGCGACAGGAACGCGGCGCCGAAGCAGGCGGAGAAGGTTGGCGTCGGTTCGGTGACGCCGCGCTCGGTGCCGGCCAGTTTGGCGGTGAAGCCGGACAGGAAGTGGTACTGAGTCTGGTTGGCGGTCAGGCGCGATACTGGCGGCAGCACGCCGAAAGCGTCGGCGGTCAGGAAGATCACCTTGGTGGCGTGACCCGCCTTGGACACCGGCTTGACGATGTTCTGGATATGGTAGATCGGGTAAGAAACGCGGGTGTTCTCGGTTTTCGAACCGTCGTTGAAGTCGATGCTGCCGTCGGCCAGCACGGTGACGTTTTCCAGCAGCGCGTCGCGTTTGATGGCGTGGTAGATGTCCGGCTCGGCTTCTTCAGACAGCTTGATGGTCTTGGCGTAGCAGCCGCCTTCGAAGTTGAACACGCCGTCGTCGTCCCAGCCGTGCTCGTCATCGCCGATCAGCTGACGCTTAGGGTCGGTGGAGAGGGTGGTTTTGCCGGTGCCGGACAGGCCGAAGAACACAGCCACGTCGCCTTTCTCGCCCACGTTGGCCGAGCAGTGCATCGAGGCGATGCCTTTCAGCGGCAGCAGGTAGTTCATCATCGAGAACATGCCTTTCTTCATTTCGCCGCCGTACCAGGTGCCGCCGATCAGCTGCATGCGCTCGGTCAGGTTGAAGGCGACGAAGTTCTCCGAGTTCAAGCCTTGCTGCTGCCAGTTCGGGTTGGTGCATTTGGCGCCGTTCATCACCACGAAGTCCGGCTCGAAGTCAGCCAGCTCTTCGTCGCTCGGGCGGATGAACATGTTTTTCACGAAGTGCGCCTGCCAGGCCACCTCGGTGATGAAGCGCACTTTCAGGCGCGAGTCGGCGTTGGCGCCGCAGAAGGTATCCACCACGAACAGGCGCTTGCCGGAAAGCTGTTCGGTGACCAGGTGTTTCAGATCGGCCCACACTTCCGGGCTGAGGGGTTTGTTGTCGTTTTTGCCTTTGCCCTGATCGGCCCACCACACGGTATCGCGGGTGATGTCGTCGCGGACGATGTATTTGTCTTTCGGCGAGCGGCCGGTGAAGATGCCGGTATCGACGGAGACGGCACCCAGCTTGGTGACTACCCCACGCTCAAAACCTTCCAGAGATGGGTCTGTTTCTTCCTTAAACAGCAGTTCATAGCTCGGGTTGTGAACGATTTCGCTAACGTCGTGAATGCCGTAAGCGGCCAGATCCTGAGGGGTTATACCTTTAACGCGCATGTTACTACTCCTTGGTCACAGAATTTCTGGCGGCAATTGTAGGGATCTAACGGTGCGTAACAGCGATGGGTATCAAATATTTAACGTTTTAGGCGGTATTTCGTTACGATCTGAGAGATAGCACACGGAAAAAAGCAAACGTGCAAACGGCGGGCGTTGGCGGGCGCCGGGCGCGCCCGCCGAAGGGGGTATAACTTAGTGCAACCTATCGCTTTCTCCGGTATTACCCGCATACAAGGCGGCAACATCAACCGGGTCAAAGACATAGTGGCTGCCACAGTAGTCGCAGTGCATGTCGATATTGCCGTCCTGCTCCAGCATGTCCGCCACTTCGTCGGTCGGCAGGGTCAGCAGTGCGTCGGCGCAACGCTGGCGTGAACAGGTGCAACGGAACTGCACGTCCTGCGGTTCGTACAGGGTGACTTCTTCCTGGTGATACAGGCGGTACAGCACTTCGTTGGCCGGCAGGCCGAACAGCTCTTCGCTTTTTACCGTGTTGGTCAGTTGCACCAGATGATCGAAATCATCGAGGTTGCCGTCCTGCGCCGGCAGCACCTGCAGCAGCATACCGGCCGCCGCGGCGTGGCCTTCCGCTTCGCCGGTGCGGATGAACAGGCGGGTTGGCAGCTGTTCGGACTGGCGGAAGTAGGCTTCCAGGCACTCGGCCAGGGTTTCACCTTCCAGGCCGACCACGCCCTGATAGCGCTCGCCTTCCGTCGGGGAAATGGTGATGACCATGACGCCGTTGCCGATCATCTGATGCAGGGTGCTGTCGTCGGCGATAGGCGCCTGGGTGCGCGCAACGCCGCGCATCTCCTGGCGGTTGTTGCCGTTGATCACCGCCAGCTTCAGCGGGCCGTCGCCCTGCAGCTGCACGGTGATGTCGCCGTCGAACTTCAGGGTCGCGGTCAGCAGACTGGTGGCGACCAGCAGCTCGCCCAGCAGCTTTTGCACCGGCGCCGGGTAGTCGTGATTATTCAGGATCTGCTGATAGGTTTCGCTGACGGTAACCAGCTCGCCGCGCACCGCGTAGTTTTCAAACAGGTAACGGTGCAATTGGTCATGGTTGGACATAATCTTCTCTCATTGCGGTGAGGGGTTATTCCGGCTCACCAAATTTAAATTTCATCAGGTCGCGCCGCTCCTTTTTGTCCGGACGGCGGTCCGGATGCGGCATGGTCAACGCGTTCATCTTGCGCGCCAGCGCCATTTTTTCGCGGTTGGCGATGCTGGCTTCGGTTTCCTGATACATTTGCTGCGCCTCGCCGGCGCCGCGGCGTTGGCTGCTCAGCGCCAGCACGATCACGGTTCGTTCTTCGTTACCCTGCCGCAGCTTGAGCTCGGCGTTGAGTTCGACAATCTTGCTCGGCTTGCCGCGCTGGCCGTTGTAATGCACCTTGCCGCCGTCGATCATTTCGCGCGCCAGCGCGCGGGTCTTGTAGAAGCGTGCGGCCCACAGCCACTTGTCCAGCCGGACCGCGTCGTCGCGCGTCGCTTTTTCCTTCATGCTTCCCCCTTGGCCAGCGCCGGTATCAGCAGGCGATAGTCGCGCATCGACGGATGGCGCTGGAAGCTTTTTTCCGCCGTGCTGGAGTCCGGGTTTTGCACGCCCAGGCAGTAACGAATGCCGAAAGCGCGCGCCGCGTCGAGGATCGGCTCGCCGTCGTCGACGAACAGCGTGCGCTGCGGATTGAATCCGGTGTGCTGCTGCACCGCCTGCCACAGACGCTGATCTTCTTTCGGATAACCAAATGTGTGGGTGGAAAACAATAAATCAAGGTGCCGATCGAGGCCGGTATGCTCGATTTTCACCGCCAGGCTGTGCGGATGCGCATTGGTCAGCAAAATGGTTTGCAGGCCGGCGTCGCGCAGCGCCTGTAAAAACGGCTCGGTGTCTTCGCGCAGCCGGGCGCGGCTGCCCACTTCGCTGGTCATGCGGTAGATATCCAGATCCAACCGCTCGCTCCAGTAATCGAAGCAATACCAGTTCATGGTGTGCTGCACCGCCTGATATTCCCGCTCAATGATATTGCGGGCTTCGTCGAACGGAATGGCGCGCCTTTCGCTCAGCGCCTGCGGCACCAGGCTGAGCCAAAAGTGGCTGTCGAACTCCAGATCCAGCAAGGTGCCGTCCATATCCAGCAGCACGGTATCGATCTGCGGCCAATCAAACTCGGGAACCATAAAAACTCCACGGGCGGACCGACGGGCGGTCCGCAGATGAGAATAATAGCGTTAGCGTAGCATAAGCAGATGACAGGGCGGAGGCCCCGACGCCAGGTTCAGGCCATCGGCCGCATCGACATCGGATTGAGCTGCGGATTGAAGCAGCTGTCGTAGTAACGCTGGATATCGGCGACGCGGTGCTGATTGATGCGCCGACGCTGCACCAGCCGCCAGGCGTTATAGCCCAGGCTGATGACCACCGCCAGCAACAGCAGGCTGGTACCGAGGTAGCGCCACAGGGTGATCATGTCCGGTTCGCTGTGCAGCGCCACGTGGCGGGTGCCGTTGGCGTCGACGCTGAGGCTGGTGATCACCCCCTGCGCCTGGAACGGGGTATGCAGCAGCAGAGTGGAAAGGCGCTGCAGCTCATTCCACTGGTCGAGGGCGTTGTATTCGCTCTGCGGCGCCGAAGATTGCGGGTGGCTGACCAGCTGGCGGCCTTCGTCGCTGCGGATCAGGAAACCGCCCGGCGGCGGGCTGTTGAGCGCCGCGGCGGCCAGACGCGTTTCATTGAAGATGAACGACGACGTGGCCACTTTGGTCAGGCTGTCCAGCGATTCGGCACTCACCGGGCGCAGCAGCACGTTGACGCCTTGCAGCGCGCCGGATCTGGCGCGTTTCACCAAACCGCTCCAGTTTTTGGCGTTACCCAGGTTGACCAGGGCGTTTTTCAACCGCACGCAGTCGTTTTCTGCCTGACACAAATCCTGTGTTTTCAGAACGATATCAGAGAAGTCATCCAACAGGATCATGCCGGATTTCTCAATGGCGCTGGCCAACTGCGGGTTGACCTTCTGATCGGCGCCGCTCGGATGCAGCTGGCTGTTGACCGTAGCCAGCAGGGCCGTCGCTTTGTCTATGACTTCCGATTCCGGCTGCGGCAGCGGGGCGGCGTTGTTCCAATAAATGCCGGAGCAGTCGAACGGCGCGAAATTGGCGGCGCCGCCACCGTTGGCCGGCGGCGGCACATAGCACATGCCGCTGCCGCGCACTTTCAGCGTGTCGCCGATGCGCAGCGGCGTGGCCTCCAGCGCCTGTACGCTGGTCACTTCCACTTTTTGCGCGCCCTGCAGCCAGGCCATGCTGAGGGTCAGCGGCAGGTTGAGCGGGATATAGATCAGCAGCAACAGCAGCACCAGCGCCGAGCTGGCGACCAGCACCGCGTTGCGGCCCCACTGCTGCAGCGGGAAGTTCTTCACTTCGTCATGCAGCGAGAGGAAGCGCCCCTGGCGCACCACCTGCCGATTGAGGTAGACGTCCACGTCGGTGGTCTTGCCCAGGTCCTGCGTCAGGTAAGGTTGCCAATGCGGCGGGTAGATAAGATCGATGATGCCGAGCGAAATGTTGCTGATCTGCCCCTGGCCGGATTCGCCGAACAGGCCCCAGCGCTTCGGCGTACCGCGCAGACAGTGGATCTCCTTCAGCTCGCGTGAGGCCGGGCGACGGAACAGATTCCAGCATCCCCAGGCGATCATCAGCACCGCCACGAAAATCATCCAGGGGATCACCAGCACCGGGCTTATCAGGCTGAAGAACAGCAGCAGCAGCGCAACGGAGATGATAACGGCTTCACGGATGCCGTTCGGCCGGTTCAGCGCATGCTCTTCCGGCGTTTCCTTGCGAATATTGACCAGCTCGACATGCTCACTCTCCTCCTTGCGGATGGACGCGTTTTTGGTCGGCGCGGCGGTCACCACCGGCGGCTGCGGCCGGTCGTGAATATGATCTTTCAGCGAATGCCCGTTGAGCGAAATCACCAGTGGCAGCGTCTGGGTTCTGATCACTTCCACATGGTTGTCGGCGGTGATATAGGGCTCCCAGAACGGCGGCAGATGCACCTCTTCAGCGTCGAGGTAATAGCGCCATTTATTGGGATCGTCGCTGGCCAGCCCGTAGCGGGTGATGGCGTGCGTGACGGGATAAACGTTATCGCTTTGCGGGGTGAGCGCCAGCTTGGCCGCGGGCAGCGTAGCGCCGCCGCCGGGCAACAGTTTGTTGCTCAGCTTGTTTTGCTGATTGAGGTAGAATTCGACCGCGGCGCGCTCTTCGTCGGTCAGCTTGCGGTGGGCTGGTTTGATAAACGGCAGCGCGTGCGCCAGCGCCGACGGGTTGCGGGCCTTGAACCACAGGTACAGACCGGCGGCAATCAGACAGACAAGCACTAAGGCCAATATCAACACTATTGTGCTCATGCAATCCCCATCTCACACCGTGAATTTCGCCAACCTGATGAAAAGCTGAATATTATACGGAGTAAACCGCCAGGAGGCACCCAGAACTAATGAGGGAACAAACAGATTCTCGCTCTGGATCTCATTCCTTCATGACGCAAGGCCATTTTATCACTGATTCTTGCCTGCGTGATACTAGCAACCGGCCTCTGCCGTCGATATCGGCATTATCCTATTTTCTTGCACGCTGTTTGCTGAATCAGTACGGAAAATCGCCGGCCGCTGGCTACGCTTGTTAAAAGAAAGTAAATTACTGCTCATGCGCGTTGCGGCGGAGCTTGCCCTTAACGCACAATGTGATCAGGATCGAATTTGGTCAGCGTTTGAGCGCCTACGAGCCGTGCGTTACGCCAATCATTATTTCGGTTGCCCCGTCCACGTCTGGGTAACCTTTTTGAGGCAATCATGGATAAACACCTGCAAAAACCTAAAATTCTGAAAGTGGAAACGGTCGCGCGTTCGCGTTTGTTCAACGTCGAGTCGGTCGATTTGGAATTCAGCAACGGGGTTCGGCGGGTGTATGAGCGCATGCGGCCTTCGGATCGCGAAGCGGTGATGATCGTGCCGGTGATTGGCGATGATCTGCTGCTGATCCGCGAATATGCGGTGGGCACCGAATCCTATGAGCTGGGGTTCCCGAAAGGGCTTATCGATCCCGGTGAGGGCGTGCTGGAGGCGGCCAACCGCGAGCTGATGGAAGAGGTGGGATTCGGCGCGAAGCGCTTTGATTTTCTCAGCAAGCTGACGATGGCGCCATCCTACTTTTCAAGCAAAATGAATATCGTGCTGGCGCACGATCTCTATCCGCAGAGCCTGGAAGGGGATGAACCAGAGCCCCTGCCGCAGGTGCGCTGGCCGATCGCCAACATGATGGCGCTGCTGGCGGAACCGGATTTCCGTGAGGCGCGCAACGTCAGCGCGCTGTTCCTCTCCGAGGCGTTTTTGCGCGCATCGCGCTGATACGCTTCGCACCGAACAAAAAAAGGGCCAGATTTCTCTGGCCCTTTTCGATCAGAACAGCTCGTGGCTTTCACCGCCCGGATCGGTCAACGTGGTGCCGGTATCGCGCGATGGGTAGTCCGTCGGCTGAGTTCCTTCGATGAAGTACTCGGAACGGCTGCCGCCGCCACCGCCAGAGAGCTTGCCGCTGCTCTTGTCGATGGTGACGCTGATGATGCCCGGCGGCGGCGTGACTTTCTGCTCCGGGATGCCTTCCAGCGCGGTCTTCATGAAGTCGTCCCACGCTGGCTGGGCGCTCTTGGCACCGCCTTCACCGCCGGAAATTTGATCCGGGATGGCGCCGGATACCGTCGACCGGCCCAGATCGCGGCGGTGATCGTCGAAACCGATCCACACCGAGGTCACGGTATCCGGGCCATAGCCGGAGAACCAGGCGTCCTTGGAACTGTTGGTGGTACCGGTTTTGCCGCCGATATCATGACGTTTCAGATCGCGCCCGGCACGCCAGGCTGTACCCATCCAACCCGGTTCGCCGAAGATGTTGCTGTTCAGCGCGTCGTGGATCAAGAAGGCCAGCTGTGTGCTGATGACGTGCGGCGCATACTGTTGATCGCCGTCCTGCTGTACCTGAGCCGGGGTGACCTGCTCCAGCTGCGGCATCGGCACCGTGCTGTTGTTGCCTTCCTGCGAGGTGGCGACGTTTTCGATGTTGTCGTCGGACAGCACCGCCGAGCGGTGGGTGTCGCCGTAGATCACCGGCAGGTTGCAGCTGCTGCACACCACTTTCGGTTTGGCTTCGAACACCGTATTGCCGTTGTCGTCTTCAATTTTGGTGATGAAGTACGGATCGACCAGGTAACCGCCGTTCGCCAGCACCGCGTAGCCGCGCACCAGCTGCATCGGGGTGAAGGAGGCGGAACCCAGCGCCAGCGATTCGGTATGCACGATATTCTGCGCCGGGAAGCCGAAGCGCTGCAGATATTCCGCCGCGTAGTCGACGCCCATCGCGCGCATCGCGCGCACCATCACTACGTTCTTCGATTGCCCCAGCCCCTGCCGCAGACGAATCGGGCCGTCGTAGGTCGGCGGCGAGTTCTTCGGCCGCCAGTCGGTGCCGGCGCCGGCATCCCAACGGGTGATCGGCAAGTCGTTCAGGATGGTGGCCAGCGTCAGGCCTTTATCCATCGCGGCGGTGTACAGGAACGGTTTGATGTTCGAACCTACCTGGCGCAGCGCCTGCGTGACGCGGTTGAATTTGCTCTGGTTGAAATCGAAGCCGCCGACCAGCGCTTTCACCGCGCCGTCGTTCGGGTTGATCGAGACCAGCGCCGAGTTGACGTCAGGCACCTGCGACAGCCACCAGGCGTCGTTCACTTTGCGCACCCATACCTGCTGGCCGGCCTGCACCACGTCGGTGACGCGTTTCGGCGTTGGGCCTTGCTGAGTGTCTGAGCGATATGGCCGCGCCCAGCGCATGGTCGCCATCGGCAGGGCAATGCTGCTGCCGTCGGCCAGCATCGCCGTCGCTTCCTGCGGGTTGGCGGCGGTGATCACCGCCGGCGCCAACGGGCCGTAGTTCGGCAGGTTTTTCAGCGAATCGACAATCTGTTTGCGATCCCAGGCCGCTTCGCCGACTTTCCACAACACGTTGGACGGCCCGCGATAGCCGTGGCGCATGTCATAGGCCAGCACGTTGTTGCGCACCGATTCCTGCGCCGCCAGCTGCAGCCGTTTGGTGACGGTGGTGTAAACCTTGTAACCGTCGGTATAGGCGTTTTCACCGTAGCGCTTGATCATCTCCTGACGCACCATCTCGGAGAGATACGGCGCGGAGAAGCTGATTTCCGGCGCATGGTAATTGGCGACCAGATCTTCGGAACGCGCCTGATCGTACTGCGCCTGCGTGATGTAGTGTTCGTCCAGCATGCGCGACAGCACCACGTTGCGACGGGCAACGGCGCGATCGTGCGAATAGAGCGGGTTGAAGGTGGACGGCGCTTTCGGCAGGCCGGCGATGGTCGCCATTTCGCTCAGGGTCAGCTGGCTGACGTCTTTGCCGAAATAGACCTGCGCGGCGGCGCCCACGCCGTAGGCGCGGTAACCCAGATAGATCTTGTTCAGATACAGCTCAAGGATTTCATCTTTGGTGAGCATCTGCTCGATGCGCACCGCCAGGAAAGCTTCCTTGATTTTACGCATCAGGGTGCGTTCCGGGCTTAAGAAGAAGTTACGCGCCAGCTGTTGGGTAATGGTACTGGCCCCCTGTGAAGCGTGGCCGGAGACCAGCGCGATGGAGGCGGCGCGGAAGATGCCGACCGGATCGACGCCGTGGTGATCATAGAAGCGGCTGTCTTCGGTGGCGATGAATGCGTGCACCATCACCGGCGGAATTTGATCCAGTTTCAGCGGAATGCGGCGCTTCTCGCCGTATTGGGCGATCAGTTCGCCATCGGCGCTGTAGACCTGCATCGGTATCTGCAGCCGCACATCTTTCAGCGTTGCGACGTCGGGCAGCTGTGGCTCGACATATTTGTACAAGCCAAAAATCGAGGCTGCTCCCAGCACGATGCAACATACTGCAAGGATTAGAAAATACTTTACGAACTTCACCTGAGATTTCCCATTTCTAAGTCATTTGGGCAGTTTATAAACAACCGCGCGGTAGTATAAAGGCAAGCCTGCGACATGGATATGTTCTTTTATCATCTGATGTTATGGAGGCTTGCGAAACATGTTCCCTCAAGCATGGCAGGTAGGGCTGGATATACAAATCGACTGCGTGCGGGCGGTGGCGGCTCAACGCCGCCGCAACGGCTGGCAGTTGCGCCACTGGTGGCAGCAGGCGCTGCCGCAGGCGGTTTTGCGCGATGGCTGCCTGCAACCTTCCGAATTCCTGATCCGGGCGCTGCGGCAATGGCGCGTCCAGCTGCCGCGACATATTTCCTTACGCATTGCTCTGCCGGCGCAGCGCGTGTTACAGCAGCGCATGACGCAGCCGGACGCGCGGCTGCGCGAGCCGGAACGCAGCGACTATATCGGTGGCCACGGTTTGAAGCAGTTCCCGCTCGACGGCCAGACGTTGGTGCTCGACTATCGCGCCGCGCCGGCGGATGAGGCGGCGCTGCTGTTGACCGCTGCGCGGCGGCAGGAGCTGCAGCAGTGGCTGCATTGTCTGCGTCAGGCTGGCCTGCATCCGCAAGCGGTCGATATCACCCCCTGTGCGCTGCGCATGATGGCGACGGCGGCAGGCGTGCCGCCCGCTGCGGGGCTGATGCACCGTCTCGAACGAGAATGGCTGTGGGTGGCGCCGGCCGACGGCGCGTTCGCTTTTGGTCTGGCGCCGGGCGACGATGACGCGCAGGCGCTGCGGGCGCTGCAAGCCCAGATGCCGGTGGGCGACGATCGGCCGGTCTATGCCGGCGGCGTGCTGGCGGGAGCCTTGCCCGCCGGTTGCCTTGGTTGGTCGCCGCTCAGCGCCTTCACGCAGCTGCGTCCGCCGTTGCCTGCGCATCCTTCGGCGTTCGCGTTGGCCGGTGGTCTGGCGCTGCGCGAGGAGGATCGCTGATGTATCAGGTCAACTTTCTGCCCTGGCGCCAGCGCCGCGAGCGGCGGCGCGGCTATTTCTGGCTGGGCGTGCTGCTGTTGCAGGTAGCGGCGCTGCTGCTGGCACTGTTCCTGATCGCCGGCCAGCTGCGGCATCAACAGGCGCAGCGGCAGGCGCGGCTGGCGATGCTGGGTGAAGAGCTGGCGGCATTGACGTTGCTCGTCCGCCAGCAGCAGCAAGAGCGGGCGCAGCGAGCGTTGCACAGCGTCCGCGCCGAACGGCAGGCGAGCAACGCCCAACATAACCGGCGTTATTTGCAGCTGCTGCAGCAATTGTCCTCCAGCGTTCCTCCCCCGCTGTGGCTCACGGCGCTGGACAGCGATGCGGCGAACGGCCTGCGGCTGCGTGGATTGAGCCGTTCTCCTGCGGCCATCACGCAGTTCGAACGACGGCTGGCGGGGATGCCTGCGTTGCCACGGCTGCGTTTGGCGGAGGTGGCGCAACGCGAAGACGGCCTGTACTCCTTTCACCTGGCGGCGCGCTGGGGGCGTGATGGATAGCCGTTTGTCATCCGGGCTGCGCTTCTGGCTGAGCTTGCCGGGTTGGCTATTGCTGGTGGCGCAAGGGCTGGGCATTGGCGCGTTGGCGCTGTTGGGCGGCGGCTGGATGCTGCAAGACGAATGGCGTCAGCGGGAAAGCGCGGCGGAGCGGCAACAGCGCCTGTTGCAACAGATCGCCATGGTGCAACGCCAACTGGACGAGGTGCCGCAAACCGCTATCCCGGCGGCGCCGCTTGCGCCGATCGCCACCGGCGATCTGGCGAGCGTGCTGCAACGAGCGGGGGGCGCCTTGTTGCGCTGGCAGCGGCAGGAAAAACCGCCGCGGCAAACGCTGAGCTTGCGCATTGACTACGCCGGTTTGCTGGTGCTGCTGGAGGCGCTGCCCGCCGATTTGCGCCTCCAGCAGCTGAGCGTGGAGACACCGCCGCAGGGCATGACGGCGCGGTTGGTTTTACAGGATGCCGCCGAGGAGCAGGCCGATGAGTAAAAGACCTGGCCGTTGGTGGTGGCTGCTATGGCCGTGGGCCTTATGCGCTGAGCCGCGCGATCCGTTTGCGCCGCCTCCGCTGCCTGCTTGTGCCCAAACGGAGGCATCGCCCGCGGGCTGGCGACTGAAAGGCGTCATCGGGCATCCGGCGCTGCGCTATGGCTGGGTGGTGACGCCGGCGGGGCAATGGCTACGCCTGCGGCCGCAGCAGCGGGTACTGGCCGAGCGCTGGCAGGTGACGCAGGTGCAGGCGCGCAGCCTGACGCTAACGGCGCTGGCGGCCGAACCGGATTGCCCGGCGAGCCAGGGCGACATCTCGCTCATGATGGACAACAACAAGGATGGCAAACCATGAAAGGACGCGCTGGATTGGGCGTGGCGCTGTGGTGCCTGGCGCTCGGCGCCGCGCAGGCGCAGGATAAACAGCAGGTTTCCCTGGAGTTTCAGGATGCGCCGGTGACGGTCATCCTGCAGGCGCTGGCGGATTATCGGCAGATGAACCTGATCGCCGCGCCCGGCGTGAGCGGCAACCTGACGCTGCGGCTGGAGAATGTGCCCTGGCCTCAGGCGCTGGCGCTGACCCTGCGTATGGGCAAGCTGACGATGACGCGGGAGGGGAGCGTAATGCTGATCGCCCCGGAGCCGGACGCGCAGGAAAAAAGACAGCAGCGAGAAGCGCTGGCGCAGCGGCAACCGCTGCACAGCCTGACCCTGACGTTACAAAACGGCGATGCGGCGGAGATTGCCGAAAGCCTCAATGCCCAACGCGGCACCTTGCTCAGCGAGCGTGGCAGCGTGCTGGCGGATAAGCGCACCAATACGCTGCTGCTGCGCGACACCGCGCCAATCCTGGCGCAGTTGAAAAAACGGGTGACGGAAATGGACGCGCCGCTGGCACAGGTGCAGCTGGCGGCGCATATCGTGACCATCAACAGCGAAAGCCTGCGTGAACTCGGCGTGCGTTGGGGATTGGCGCCCGACGACAGGCCGACGCGGCCGCTGCGGCCGGGCAATCTCGGCGTCAACCTGCCGCTGGAGCGCAGCGCGGTGAACGCCGGTTTCCACCTGGCGCGCATCAGCGGGCGTTTGCTGAGCCTCGAGCTGACGGCGCTGGAGCAGGAGAATCAGGTGGAGATCATCGCCAGCCCGCGCCTGCTGACGGCGCATCTGCAAACCGCCAGTATCAAACAGGGAACCGAGATCCCTTACGAAGTGTCGAGCGGCGCCAGCGGTGCGACCGCGATCGAGTTCAAAGAGGCGGTGCTGGGCATGGAGGTGACGCCCAAGGTGTTGCCGGACGGACGCATCACGCTGACGCTGCACATCAGCCAAAATATGCCGGGGCGCGCCATCAGCCGGGGCGCGGGGGAAGCGCTGACCATCGATAAACAGGAGATTAAGACGCAGATCACGGTGAAAAACGGCGAAACCCTGGTGCTCGGTGGTATTTTTCAACGGCATAGCGGCAAGACGGCGGACAAGGTGCCGGGATTGGGCGATGCACCACTGCTGGGGGGCTTGTTCCGGCAAAGCGGCGCGCAACAGAAAAAACGCGAGCTGGTGATCTTCATTACGCCGACCCTGATTAAGGGATAAGCGGCTGCCTGTCGGCCGGGCGGCAAATCTCCTAAAGTTGATGTGCAGATACACTTTTTTATCCCCTTGGGGGGATCTGCGTTTGACGCTGCGGCCGATTTAGCTTACAAGGGTTACCGAATTGAGCACCGAGGTTTTTTGTTAGCGTCAAGACGCCGTTAAAAACATATGGTTTCCCTCCCGCGGCGTGGATTGCGATTTATTCGGTTGCCAAACTACCAAGAGTGTTGAGATAATTTTTCGTCTGATCTCGCACTATCGCTCATGAGGTTTCAGTTTAGGTCCCGCCGCTGATTTGATTGGCGGGGCGGGTTAACATTAACGAATTGTCTTAGTAATACCGAAAAACATGGCAGAGAAACGCAATATCTTTCTGGTTGGGCCTATGGGTGCCGGCAAAAGCACTATTGGCCGTCAGTTAGCTCAGCAACTCAATATGGAGTTCTTCGACTCCGATCAAGAAATTGAGCGACGTACCGGAGCTGACGTGGGCTGGGTATTCGACGTGGAAGGGGAAGAAGGTTTCCGCGATCGTGAAGAAAAAGTCATTAATGAACTGACGGAAAAACAAGGGATTGTGTTGGCGACCGGCGGCGGTTCGGTGAAGTCGCGCGAAACGCGCAACCGTCTGTCCGCGCGCGGCGTGGTGGTCTATCTTGAAACCACGATCGAGAAGCAGCTGGCTCGTACCCAGCGTGATAAAAAACGCCCGCTGCTGCAGGTTGATTCTCCGCCGCGTGAAGTGCTGGAAGCCTTGGCGAAAGAGCGCAATCCGTTGTATGAAGAGATTGCCGATGTCACCATCCGCACCGACGATCAGAGCGCTAAAGTGGTTGCCAACCAGATCATCAACATGCTGGAAAGCAACTGATTGCCGATTTTCGCGTTCGCCGTCGGCCAATGCGGAAAACTGATTTGTGTTCCCCGCTGTTGCGGGGATCAACCACCGCCGCACCATACAGAGAACTGAGCGCGACATGGAGAGAATTACTGTAACGCTTGGGGAGCGCAGCTACCCGATTACCATCGCCGCCGGATTGTTTAACGATCCGGCTTCTTTTATGCCGTTGAAGGCGGGTGAGCAAGCGATGTTGGTCACCAACCAGACCCTGGCGCCGCTTTATCTGGAGCGTGTCCGGCAGGTGCTGGAGCAGGGGGGCGTCGTGGTGGATCAGGTGATCCTTCCCGATGGTGAACAGTACAAATCTCTGGCGGTGTTGGAGCAGGTGTTTTCGGCGCTGCTTGAAAAACCGCACGGGCGCGATACCACGCTGATCGCCCTCGGCGGGGGCGTGGTCGGCGATCTGACCGGCTTCGCCGCCGCGTGCTACCAACGCGGCGTGCGCTTTATTCAGGTTCCCACCACGCTGTTGTCGCAGGTGGACTCCTCCGTAGGCGGCAAAACCGCCGTCAACCACCCGCTCGGCAAAAATATGATCGGCGCTTTCTATCAACCCGCTTCGGTGGTGGTTGATCTGGATTGCCTGAAAACGTTGCCGACGCGTGAACTCTCTTCCGGCCTGGCTGAAGTCATCAAATACGGGATCATCCTCGATCGCGAGTTCTTCGTCTGGTTGGAAAACAACATCGATGCGCTGATGGCGCTGGATATGCAGGCGTTGGCGTACTGTATCCGCCGCTGCTGCGAGCTGAAGGCCGAGGTCGTGGCCGCCGACGAACGCGAAAGCGGCCTGCGCGCCTTGCTGAATCTGGGCCATACTTACGGCCACGCCATCGAAGCCGAAATGGGCTACGGCGTATGGCTGCACGGCGAAGCGGTGGCTGCGGGCATGGTGATGGCGGCGGAAACCGCGCGCCGTCTCGGCCAGTTCTCGGTTGAAGATATCGAACGCATCAAAGCGCTGCTGCTGCGGGCCGGCTTGCCGGTCTGCGGGCCGCAGGAAATGACGCCGGAATCCTATCTGCCGCACATGCTGCGCGACAAGAAAGTGCTGGCGGGTGAACTGCGTCTGGTGCTGCCGACCGCGATAGGTGCGGCGGAAGTGCGCGGCGGCGTAGGGCATGAGCTGGTGTTGGCGTCGATCGCCGCCTGCCTGCCTGAGCAGCAGCGTAATTAAATCGGACTAAGTAACAGTGGCTTAGCCGCCATTTGCATCTATATTAATACAGTGAGCAGAGCACGACGGGTGTCGCTTTGCCATCATCGGGTTAATCTGCCCGTGCCACGGTAGGTCTACGGTGGTGGGCTTTTGCCTCTAGTTGGAGGGTTTCAGATGGACGAGTTTAAACCGGAAGACGATCTCAGACCTGATAGCAGCGATCGTCGTCCTACGCGTTCGCGCAAGCCGGCCGCCGCGCCGCGCTTCGCCGTTTCGCGCCAGCATTTGATGATCGGCATCGGCATTTTGGTGCTGTTGCTGCTGATTATCGGCATCGGTTCCGCCTTGAAGGCGCCGACCAAGCATGAAGCGGCTCAGGATAGCGGCGCGCAAAACGGCGCGGCCCGCGATATCAACCTGTCCGGTTCTTCGTCGCTGACCACCGCCAATAACGGCGTGCCGGGCGGCACCACGGATACCCATGACAACAACGGCGTGAGCGCGACTCAGCCGCAGCAACCGCAGAACGTCAGCGTTCCGCCGATCTCCGGCACGCCGACCGAAGCGCAAACTCAGCCTCAGCAGGGCGGTGCGCAGCAGCGCGTCGATCTGCCTGGCAACATGGCGGATGCGCTGTCGCAGCAGCAAGGGCAGGTGGATGCCGCGACCCAGGGCATGACCGGCGCAGCCTCGACGCTGCCGACCGCACCGGCGACGGTGATGAGCGGCGCCGCGGCGCGCGAAACGACTCGCCCTGTGCAGGGCACCGCGCAGCAACAGCATAAAACGCCGGCGAAAACCGCCGCCAAGCCGAGCGCGACGCAGCATAAATCACCGACCACGGTGTATACGCCGCCTGCCAAGCCGTCTTCTACCGCGAAAGCGGGAGCGGTTGCCAGCAGCGGCAGTTCGCTGCAGTCTGCGCCAGGCAGCCACTATACCTTGCAGCTGAGCAGCGCTTCGCGTTCCGATACGCTGAACGCCTACGCCAAACAGCAGAAGCTGCAGAACTACCTGGTGTACGCCACCAAGCGTGACGGCAAACCGTGGTACGTGCTGGTAAGCGGCAACTATGCGTCTTCCGCAGAAGCGAAGCGCGCCATTGCTTCGTTGCCGGCGGATGTGCAGGCGAAAAAACCGTGGGTCCGACCTGTACACCAAGTGCAGCAAGATCTTAAAAAATAAATCATTTAAATTTGTGCGCTGATGTGCTGTCTGAAACAGAGTACAATCCGCCGCTCTGAATTGTATAAGTAGCTAATTGACGGCATGAAGAAAAACCGCGCTTTTTTAAAATGGGCTGGTGGAAAATACCCGCTGGTAGATGAGATTCGTCGCCATCTGCCGGCGGGAGACTGCTTAATCGAGCCCTTCGTGGGTGCGGGATCCGTCTTTCTGAATACGGATTACGACGCCTACATTCTCGCCGACATCAATAGCGATCTTATCAACCTGTATAACATCGTTAAGCTGCGCACGGATGACTTCGTGCGCGATGCCCGCACGCTTTTCGCCGATGAATTCAATAACTCGGATCAGTTTTACCTGCTGCGAGAAGAGTTCAATACTAGCACCGAGCCTTACCGCCGGGCGCTGCTGTTCCTGTACCTGAACCGCCACTGCTATAACGGCCTGTGCCGCTATAACCTGCGCGGCGAGTTCAACGTGCCGTTTGGCCGGTACAAGAAACCGTACTTCCCGGAAGAAGAGCTCTACTGGTTTGCCGAAAAATCGCGCAATGCCACTTTTGTCTGCGAGCATTACCGCGATACCATGGCGAAGGCCGTGGCCGGCGCCGTGGTGTATTGCGATCCGCCTTATGCGCCGCTGTCGGCGACGGCGAATTTCACCGCCTACCACACCAACAGCTTCAGCATCGCCGATCAGCAGAGCCTGGCGCATCTGGCGCACCAGCTCTCGGTAGAGAGCCAGGTACCGGTATTGATCTCCAATCACGATACCGAGCTGACGCGCGACTGGTACCAGCATGCCGCGCTGTATGTGGTGAAAGCGCGCCGCACGATCAGCCGCAACATTCTCGGCCGCAGCAAAGTGAACGAGCTTTTGGCGCTGTATCGCTAAGCCGGGGGCATCCCGGCGCATAACAACTCGACCCTACGTTTGGAGAAGCGGATGAAAAAGTTTTTGATTGCCCCGTCCATTCTGTCGGCAGATTTTGCCCGGTTAGGTGAAGATACCGCCAACGTGCTGGCCGCAGGCGGCGACGTGGTGCACTTCGACGTGATGGACAACCACTACGTGCCCAATCTGACCATCGGCCCGATGGTGTGCGAAGCGCTGCGCAACTACGGCATTACCGCACCGATTGACGTGCACCTGATGGTCAAGCCGGTGGATCGCATCGTGCCTGATTTCGCCAAGGCCGGCGCGTCTTATATCTCTTTCCACCCCGAAGCTTCCGAGCATGTCGATCGCACCATTCAGCTGATCAAAGAGCACGGCTGTAAAGCCGGCCTGGTGTTCAACCCGGCCACGCCGCTGAGCTACCTCGATTACGTGATGGATAAAATCGACGTGATCCTGCTGATGTCGGTTAACCCGGGCTTCGGTGGCCAGTCGTTCATTCACGGCACTCTGGACAAGCTGCGCCAGGTGCGCAAGCTGATTGACGACAGCGGCCGCGATATCCGCCTGGAAGTCGACGGCGGGGTGAAGGTGGACAACATTGCCGAAATCGCCGCCGCGGGCGCCGATATGTTCGTCGCCGGTTCCGCCATCTTTGGCCAGCCGGACTACCGCAAGGTGATCGACGAGATGCGCAGCGAGCTGGCGAAGGTTACCCATGGCTGATTTCGGCGCGATCCGCGCATTGGCCTTCGATCTGGACGGCACGCTGGTCGACAGCGCGCCGGGTCTGGCAGCCGCCATCGATATGGCGCTGGAAGATACGGGCCTGCCGCAAGCGGGTGAAGAACGGGTCGGCACCTGGATCGGCAACGGCGCCGACGTGCTGGTGCAGCGCGCGCTGCGCTGGGCGGAAGCGGAAGGCACGCCGGAGCAGTGCAGCCGGCTGCGTGAACGCTTCGACCATTTCTACGCGCAGACCGTCGACAGCGGCAGCCGCCTGTTCCCGCAGGTGCAAGAGACGCTGGCCCGGCTGGCCGCGCACGGTTACCCGATGGCATTGGTGACCAACAAGCCGACGCCGTTCGTGGCACCGCTGCTGGCGGCGCTGGGCATTGGCGACTATTTCTCGCTGGTGATCGGCGGCGACGACGTGACGGAAAAGAAACCGCATCCGGCGCCGCTGTACCTGGTGCTCGGCAAGCTTGGGCTGCGGGCGCATGAACTGCTGTTCGTCGGCGACTCGCGCAACGATATTCAAGCCGCGCAGGGTGCCGGTTGCCCGAGCGTCGGCTTTACCTACGGTTATAACTACGGCGAATCGATCGCCCTGAGCCACCCCGATCGGGTGTTGGAGCGCTTCGCCGATTTGTTGCCCGCTCTTGGGCTGTCATCTTTAGAGAATCAGGAAATTTAAACATGAGTAAGCCCATCGTATTTAGCGGCGCGCAGCCGTCCGGCGAACTGACCATCGGCAACTACATGGGTGCGCTGCGTCAGTGGGTGCAGATGCAGGACGACTACGACTGCATCTACTGCATCGTCGATCTGCATGCCATCACCGTGCGCCAGGACGCCGAGAAGCTGCGCAAGGCCACGCTGGATACGCTGGCGCTGTACCTGGCCTGCGGTATCGATCCGGAAAAAAGCACCATCTTCGTGCAGTCGCACGTGCCTGAGCACACGCAGCTGAGCTGGGTGCTGAACTGTTACACCTATTTCGGCGAACTGAGCCGCATGACGCAGTTCAAGGACAAATCCGCGCGCTACGCGGAGAACATCAACGCCGGGCTGTTCAGCTATCCGGTGCTGATGGCGGCCGATATCCTGCTGTATCAAACCAATCAGGTGCCGGTGGGCGAAGACCAGAAACAGCACCTGGAACTGAGCCGCGACGTAGGCCAGCGTTTTAACGCGCTGTACGGCGACGTGTTCAAAGTGCCGGAGCCGTTCATTCCTAAATCCGGCGCGCGCGTCATGTCGCTGCAGGAGCCGACCAAGAAGATGTCCAAGTCGGACGACAACCGCAACAACGTGATCGGCCTGCTGGAAGATCCGAAAGCGGTGACCAAGAAGATCAAACGCGCAATGACCGACTCGGAAGAGCCGCCTGTCGTGCGTTACGACGTGGTCAACAAGGCGGGCGTCTCCAACCTGCTGGATATCCTCGCCGGCGTGACCGGCAAGAGCATCGCGCAGCTGGAAGCCGAGTTCGAGGGCCAGATGTACGGCCACCTGAAAGGCGCGGTGGCGGAAGCCGTCTCCGGCATGCTGGGTGAGCTGCAGGAGCGCTACCATCGCTTCCGCAACGACGAAGCCTATCTGCAGCAGGTGATGCGCGACGGCGCCGCCAAGGCCCGCGCGCGCGCGCAGGAAACCCTGGCGAAGGTCTATCAGGCCGTCGGTTTCGTACCGCCGCAGGCGTAACGCCGGCGCGAATAGAAAAAGCGGCCAAAGGCCGCTTTTTTTACGTCGGTATCACGCCATTTGCGCCAGGCCGGCGGGCGGTTCCTCGCTGGCGAACCAATTGAGCTTGCTGCGCAGGCTGACCACGCTGCCGACGATGATCAGGCTGGGGCTGGCGGCCTGCAGGGACAAGGCGCCCAGTTGGCCGAGCTCGCCTTCGATCACCCGCTGGCGGCAGGACGTGCCGTTTTCCACCAGCGCTACCGGTGTGGCGGCCGGCAAGCCGTGTGCGATCAGCTGGCGCTGGATCTCCGCTGCCTGCGTTAGCCCCATATAGAACACCAGCGTCTGCTGCCCGGCGGCCAGCGTCGCCCAGTCCAATCCGCCGTCGGCCTTGGCGTGGCCGGTCACCAGGCGCACGCTCTGCGCATGGTCGCGGTGGGTGAGCGGGATGCCGCTGTAGGCGGAACAGCCGGAGGCGGCGGTAATGCCCGGCACCACCGAGAACGGCACGTTGGCGTCCGCCAGCGTCTCCAGCTCTTCGCCGCCGCGGCCGAAGATAAAGGGATCGCCGCCCTTCAGGCGCACCACGCGTTTGCCTTGCAGCGCCTGCTGCAGCAGGATTTGGTTGATTTGCTCTTGCGGCACGCAGTGGTGGCCGGCGCGTTTGCCGACGAAGATGCGTTCGGCGTCGCGGCGCACCAGCGTCATGATCTCTTCGGAGACCAGCCGGTCGTAAACCACCACGTCAGCCTGCTGGATCTGCTGCAGCCCTTTCAGCGTCAGCAAGCCGGCATCGCCCGGCCCGGCGCCCACCAGCACCACTTCACCGCGATCTTCCGGCCGTTCGCTGAACAGCTGCTCGAGCTGGCGTTCGGCCAGCGCGGCGTCGTCGTTGGCCAGCGACTGCGCCAGCCGATCGTGGGCGAATAACCGTTCCCAGAAGCGACGGCGCGCGCCGAGGCTGCTGAAGCGTTGTTTTACCCGCTGCCGCAGCGAGCCGCCCAGCTGGGCCAGCTTGCCGAGGTGCTGCGGCAGCATCGCTTCCAGCTTCTCGCGCAGCAGCCGCGCCAGCACCGGCGCTTTGCCGCCGGAGGACACCGCCACCATGATCGGCGAACGGTCGATGATCGACGGCATGATAAAGCTGGCGCGTTTTGGATCGTCCACCACGTTGCAGAACACCCGCTGCTGGTTGGCGCACTGATACACCAGTGCGTTGACTTCCAGCCGGTCGGTAGCGGCGATCACCAGCCATTTTTCCGCCAGCAGGGCCGGGCTGAATTCGCCCTCGGCCAGCGTCAGCAGGCCTTTTTCAGCCCAGTGGTGGAACTGTGGGCTGAATGCCAGGGCGTTGACGGTCAGCGCCGCGCCGGCGTCCAGCAGCAGGCGCGCCTTGCGTTCGGCGATCTCGCCGCCGCCCACCAGCAGGCAGGCTTTGTGTTGCAGTTGGCAGAAAATCGGCAGGTAGTCCATCGGCACTCCTCGGGAGAATCAGTGTGGGGGCGAAATGCGCCCCCGAAAACTCAGGCGGTCTGACGTGCGGCGACTTTCGCCGCCTGCGGGCGTTCGGCGCGCGGCGTAGCGTACCAATACCCCAGGCCCATCAGCACCGAGCCGGACAGGATGTTGCCCAGCGTCACCCACAGCAGGTTGTGGCCAATGCCGGCGAGGGTGTAGGCCTCGCTGTGGTTGCCGAACCAGGAGAGGGCGAACAGCGTCATGTTGGCGACGGAGTGTTCGTAACCCGAGGCGATAAAGGCCAGCAGGCACCACCAGATGGCGATGAATTTGGCGGCGCCTTCGACGCGGATCGCCATCCAAATCGCCAGGCAGACCAGCCAGTTGCACAATACGCCCTTGAAGAACAGCACTTCGGCCGGCGCGGTGGTTTTCGCCAGCGCGGCGCTGTGCACCAGGCTGGTATCCACCGGCAGCAGGCTGCCGCCGCCGTAGTAATACATCAGCGCCACCAGCACCGAGCCGAGCAGGTTGCCGAGCCAGGTTTGCGGCAGCACCGCCCACATTTGGCTTTGGCGGATGGTGCCGGCCTTGACGCCGAGCGTCAGGAACATCGTATGGCCGGTGAACAGCTCGGAACCGGCGATGATCACCAGCGTCAGCGCGATGCCGAAGGTGGCGCCCATCACCAGCGGCCGCACGCTTGGGTCGACCAGGTTGCCGAGGGTGAAGATCAGGATGATGCCGAGGCCGACGTAGGCGCCCGCCATCGCCGAGCTGATCCAAAAGCCGAGCGGGCTCTCCTTCGCCAGGCGGACGATGCGCGCCGCGTTGGCGGCGCATTTGTTGATCGTGTCGGTAAACATGTTGCCTCCCGAAAGGTTATGCCGCGACTTGCACGATGCCGTCGACCACCCGGCTGGCGAAGCTGGCGACGGAACGGCTGTCGTCTTCCAGACAGTGGCCGTCGTACAGGCGGAAATGCTGTTTCTTCAGCGGGCTGGCGACCCACAGTTCGCCCTGATGCTCGGCGATCAGGCCGCGCGACAGCACGCTGGCCTGGGCGAACGGGTCGATATTGCTGATGGCGAACACCTGCTCGTCGGCATAGGGGCGGAACACCGCCACCTGCCGATCGCCGATCAGGGCGCACACGCCGGTGCCGGGCAGAATGTCGGCGACGGGACAAACGGTAATCCACTGGCTCATGCGTGGCTCTCCTCGGTATCGATCAGGGTGACGGGAATGCGCTCGTCAGGGCGCGCCGGGCGGTGCTGGTCGCGTTCGGCCACCACCTGCACGTTCGGATCGCGCAGCGGGCTGTTGACGAAGTGGGCGAAGCGCAGCTGCGTTTCCGGGTGCTCGACGGTCTCTTTCCACTCGCAGATCACCGCATCGCGCAGGCGGGCGATCTCCGCTTCCAGCTGGTCGTTGATGCCGAGCTTGTCGTCGATGATCACCTTGCGCAGGTAATCGATGCCGCCTTCCAGGCTCTCCAGCCACACCGAGGTGCGTTGCAGCTTATCGGCGGTGCGGATATAGAACATCATGAAGCGGTCGAGGTAGCGCACCAGGGTCTCGCGATCGAGGTCGGCGGCCAGCAGATCGGCGTGGCGCGGTTTCATGCCGCCGTTGCCGCAGACATATAGGTTCCAGCCGTTCTCGGTGGCGATGATGCCAACGTCCTTGCCCTGCGCTTCGGCGCATTCACGGGTACAGCCCGAGACGCCGAACTTCATTTTGTGCGGGGTGCGGATACCTTTGTAGCGATGCTCCAGCGTGACGCCGAAGCCGACGCTGTCGCCGACGCCGTAGCGGCACCAGGTGCTGCCGACGCAGGTTTTCGCCATGCGCAGCGCCTTGGCATACGCGTGGCCGGTTTCAAAGCCGGCGGCGAGCAGCTTGCGCCAGATGGCCGGCAGATCGTCTTTCTGCGCGCCGAACATGCCGATGCGCTGCGAACCGGTCATTTTGGTGTAGAGGTTGTACTCCTTGGCGATCTGGCCGATGGCCAGCAGGCCGTCCGGGGTGATTTCGCCGCCGGCGGAGCGCGGGATCACCGAGTAGGTGCCGTCTTTCTGGATATTGCCGAGGAAGTTGTCGTTGGTATCCTGCAGCGGCGTATGCTGCGGCTTGAGGATGTATTCGTTCCAGCAAGAAGCCAGCAGCGAGCCGACGGTCGGCTTACAGACTTCGCAGCCGTAGCCTTTGCCGTATTTGGCCAGCAGCGCCTCGAACGACTTGATGCCTTCGACGCGGATCAGGTGGAACAGCTCCTGGCGCGAATAGGCGAAGTGTTCGCACAGGTGATGGTTGACCTCGATGCCTTGCTTGCTCAGCTCGGCGTTCAACACCTGGGTGAGCAGCGGGATGCAGCCGCCGCAGCCGGTGCCGGCCTTGGTTTCGGCCTTCAGCGCCGCCACGGTGTGGCAGCCTTTGTTGACCGCCTGGATGATGTCGCCTTTGCTGACGTCGAAGCAGGAGCAGATCTGCGCGCTTTCCGGCAGCGAATCCACGCCGATGGCCGGTTTGCTGCCCGCATGAGCCGGCAGGATCAGGCCGTCCGGGTTTTCCGGCAGCTCGATGCCGTTCAACGCCAGCTGCAGCAGATTGCCGTAATCGCTGGTGTCGCCCACCAGCACCGCGCCGAGCAGGGTTTTGTTGTCGGCGCTGACCACGATGCGTTTGTAGACTTCTTTGCTTTCATCCAGATAAACGTAGCTGCGGGCGCCCTCGGTGCGGCCGTGAGCATCGCCGATGCCGCCGACGTCCACGCCCAGCAGCTTCAGCTTGGCGCTCATGTCGGCGCCCTGGAAGCCGTTTTCGCGGCCCAGCAGGTGATCGACGGCCACCTGCGCCATTTTGTAACCCGGGGCCACCAGGCCGAAGGTGCGATCGCGCCAGGCGGCGCACTCACCGATGGCGTAGACGTCCGGATCCGACGTCTGGCAGCTGTCGTTGATGGCGATGCCGCCGCGGCGGCCAATCTCCAGCCCGCATTGGCGCGCCAGCTTGTCCTGGGCGCGAATGCCGGTGGAGAACACGATGAAATCCACTTCCAGCAGGCTGCCGTCGGCGAAATGCATGGTTTTGCGCGCGGTGCCGCCGCCGTTGACGATCTCCTGGGTATTTTTGCCGGTGTGTACCTTGACGCCCATGCGCTCGATCTTGCGGCGCAGCTGGTCACCGCCCATCGGGTCGAGCTGTTCGGCCATCAGCATCGGGGCGAACTCGATCACGTGCGTTTCCACCCCCAGGCTTTTCAGCGCGCCGGCGGCTTCCAGCCCCAACAGCCCGCCGCCGACCACCGCACCGCGTTTGCTGCGGCGCGCGCAGGCTTCGATGGCGTTCAGGTCTTCGATGGTGCGGTAAACGAAGCAGTCCTGGCTATCCGAACCTTTAATCGGCGGGATCCACGGATAGGAACCGGTGGCCATGATCAGCTTGTCGTAATAGACGGTGCGGCCGGTGTTGGAGTGGATGACCTTCTCGTCGCGATTGATGGTGATGGCGCGCTCGCCGACCAGCACCTTCACGCCGTGTTTTTCGTAAAAGCCTTCGCGCACCAGCGACAGCTCTTCGGCGGTGTGGTGCGAGAAGTAGGAAGAGAGGTGCACGCGATCGTAAGCGATGCGCGGCTCTTCGCAAAATACGGTGATTTCGAACTGGTCTTTGTCTGCTTTATCCAACAGATCTTCGATGAACCGGTGGCCGACCATGCCATTGCCGACGACGGC
Source organism: Serratia sp. CY32780 (assembly GCF_052169135.1). NCBI lineage: Bacteria > Pseudomonadati > Pseudomonadota > Gammaproteobacteria > Enterobacterales > Yersiniaceae > Serratia > Serratia sp. CY32780. The sequence continues at coordinate 67,522 of NZ_JBJNLI010000006.1, read as the reverse complement.
AAGTTTGACTCTGCTCATTATTGCCTCAAAATTCTGGTTTCCTAGGCTTACCTTATCTCTCCCAATGGGCAATTTATTGATGCAAATCAATCACACCCTCATATACCTCTAACGTGGTATATGGATGATTTTTCACGTTTTTTGATAAGTTGCGGATTTTATTCACCTTTAGCTGAAGCGAGTCAGTTTGCATGCAAACTACCCCGCAGGGAGTAAACACAGGGGGTAGGCAGGCAACGGTGACTTTGTCAGCGCGATCCGCTGCCAGTATGATGAAGAAAACCAGCGCAACGGCAGAGGTGAAGGGTGGCGAAACGTCCATTGAAGTTTATCGATAACCTGCGTTTAAGCGGGCATGAAGGATTGTGGCAACTGGCGATTGAGCAGGGGCGCATCGCGCATCTGGTGCCGCAGCCGGAAGGGCAGGAGTGGCGCAGCGACGTGTTGGATGCGCAGGGCGGGCTGGCGCTGCCGGCGTTCGTCGAACCGCATATTCACCTGGATACCACGCAAACCGCCGGTCAGCCGGCTTGGAACCAGTCCGGCACGCTGTTCGAGGGCATTGAGCGCTGGGCCGAACGCAAAGCGTTGCTGACCCATGAAGATGTCAAACAGCGCGCCTGGCAAACGCTCAAGTGGCAGATCGCCAACGGCGTGCAGTATGTGCGCACCCACGTCGACGTTTCCGATCCCACGCTGACCGCGCTGCGCGCCATGCTGGAGGTGAAACAGGAGGTGGCGCCCTGGGTGACGCTGCAGATCGTCGCCTTCCCGCAGGAGGGGATCCTTTCCTACCCCAACGGCGAAGCGCTGCTTGAAGAGGCGCTGCGGCTGGGGGCCGACGTGGTGGGCGCCATTCCGCATTTCGAATTCACCCGCGAGTACGGCGTGGAATCGCTGCATAAGGCGTTTGCGCTGGCGCAAAAATACGATCGGCTGGTGGATGTGCACTGCGATGAGATCGACGACGAACAATCGCGCTTCGTCGAGACCGTGGCGGCGCTGGCGCTGAAGCTGGAGATGGGGGCGAAAGTCACCGCCAGCCACACCACGGCGATGCACTCTTACAACGGCGCTTACGCCTCGCGGCTGTTCCGCCTGCTGAAAATGTCCGGCATCAACTTCGTCGCCAATCCGCTGGTGAACATTCACCTGCAGGGCCGTTTCGACAGCTACCCGAAACGGCGCGGCGTAACGCGGGTGAAGGAGATGCTGGAGGCGCAGATCAACGTCTGCTTCGGCCACGACGACGTGTTCGATCCCTGGTATCCGCTCGGCACCGCCAACATGCTGCAGGTGCTGCATATGGGGCTGCACGTGTGCCAGCTGATGGGCTATGGCCAGATCGACGACGGGCTGAAGCTGATCACCAGCCACAGCGCGCGCACCCTTAACCTGAGCGACTACGGCCTGGCGGCCGGCAACAGCGCCAACCTGGTGATCCTGCCGGCGGAAAGCGGCTTCGACGCGGTGCGCCGCCAGACGCCGGTGCGCTACTCGATTCGCCAGGGGGCGGTGATCGCCGAAACGCGGCCGGCGGAAACCACGCTGCATCTGCAGCAGGATGAAACGGTGGATTTTCGGCGTTAAGGCGCAAAAAAAGGGCGCCTTGCGGGCGCCCCTGATGTCTTTGATGCGAAGAAATCAGTGCGTCACGTGGCCGTGGCTGCGGTGCTTGGTCACGAAGCCCAGCAGCAGGCACATCACGAACACCGCCAAATACAGGCCGTTGGCGGTGGTCAGCGCCGCGTGCGCGCCGCCTTTCGCCACGATCGGGCCGGTAACCACGAAGGTCAACATGGTGCCGATGGTGCCGCAGGTCAGGATAAAGTTGACCAGCTTCGGCGAGGAGACCTTGGTCTGCAGCGAGCCGAGGGTGATCAGCGTGGTGTAGATGGCGCTGGAAACGAAGCCCAGAGCCATGATGTAGTAGCCCAGGTGCTCCGGGTTGTCGGTGCTGACGAACAGGTACATCGCGCCGGTAGCCAGTGCGGCCAGCACGGTCACGATGCGCTGCAGATCGAAGAAGCGCAGGATGAAGCTGAACACCCACATGCCGACCATGTAAGAGGTCCAGAAGTCGCTCACCAGCTTACCGGCCTGGCCGATGTCCATGTTGAACGACTTGGTGGCGTACTCAGGCACCCACTGAATGAATCCCAGCTGGCCGAGGATGTAGCACAGCGCGGCGATCGACAGGAACAGCACGCCGATGCCCCATTTTTCTTTCTCGACCGGCTGGCCGGCGTCGGCGCCTTTCTTGCCCAGCACCGGGAATTCGGAGCACAGGGTCAGCACGAAGATCCCCACGTACAGCAGGCCGATGCAGGCATAAACCCAGTACCAGCCGATGTGGCGGGCCAGCAGCATCGCGGCGACGATCGGGAAGATCATCCCGGCCATGCTGAAGAAGGAGTCGGTGAACAACAGGCGCGAACCGCGCTGGCGGCCGGCATACATGTGGGTGATCAGGAAGGTGCCGATCGACATGGTGATACCGCTAACCACGCCGAGGATAAACATGCACAGCGAGAACATGGTCAGGCTCTTGCCGAGCATCAGCCCGGCGACCGCCAGCACCATCAGGACAAAGCCGAAGATCAGCTGACGCTTCAGCGGGATGATTTCCATCAGCCAGGCATTGAGGAAGATCGAAATCAAAATACCGGCGTTGAGGAAAGTAAAGGTGTTGCTCATGCTGGAAACCGGCAGGTTAAAGTACTCTGCAATGTTTCCCATCACCATCCCTGTGACGATCACTAAAGCACCGGTCAGCGCGTACGAAAAGAAGCTGATCCAGGTAAGCCGTATGCGGTTACTGTCATTCATTGTATAGGCCTGAATATGTCTGTTAGAGGTTTTAACGCTGGCATAAGGCCGCTGGCTTTTCCTGGCAAACGCAGAAAAAAGTCCCGATCAGGCCACCAGGGGGCGGATCCTAGCACAGACAACGGGATTTTTTGTGATGGCTGTCGATTTTTTGATGTAACCCATGAAGGGCTGGTGTGCATTATTGTGATCTATTTGCGTACCGTCACAACGGAATCACGGTTGACGATCGTCGGCTCAAACCGGTGCGCCGGGGTGGCGGGGTCGATCAACCTGCGCGCCGCGTATTGGGCCATCTCGCTGATGGGAAAATGTACGCTGCTCAACGCCGGGCGCACGAAAGGCGCGCGTTCGCCGCTGTCGTAGCAGATCAAGGAGATATCCTGCGGCACCCGCAGGCGGTGTTCGTTGATCGCCAGCAGCGCGCCGATCGCCATCTCTTCGTTGCAGCAGTAGATGGCGCTGGGCCGCGCGGCTTGCCGCAGCAGCCGATCGGCGCAGCGGTAACCGCTTTCCAGATCGTAGACGCCCTCCAGGCAGGCCACCGGCTCGATATTCGCCGCCTGCATCGCCTCTTCAAACCCCTGCAGCCGCAGGCGGCTCGACGGGCGTTCACGCGGGCCGCTGATACAGGCGATGCGCCGGTGCCCGGCATCGAGCAACTGCTGCGTCGCCATGCGGCTGGCGAGCGGGTGATCGAAGGTGACGCAGCGGTCTTCCAGCCCCGGTACCAGACGATCGAGCAATACGAAATCACGTTGCTCCGCCGCCAATTGGCGCAGCCGATCGTCGCTGAGAAAACGCACGTGCAGGATCACGCCGTCGCAGCGCAGGCTAAATAGCCGCTGCACCGCCTGCCATTCGTTTTCGGCGCTGTTGCGGCCCTGGGTCACCAGCAGCTGTTTGCCGTGGGATTCGGCCTCGGTCTGCACGAAGTCCATCAGCGCGCCGAAAAAGCCGCCGCGGTACGAGGTGGTGACCAGCCCAAGGGTATTGCTGTGGCTGGAGGCGAGCGCGCGGGCCGCCGGGTTGGGGGTGTAACCGAGCTGGGCAACGGCGCGTTCAACCTTCTCGCGGGTCGGCGCCTTGACGTTGCTGTCGCCATTCACCACGCGCGATACGGTGGCGCGCGAAACGCCCGCCAGCGCTGCGACATCTTCCAGTGTCACCATCGTCCCACTCCTGAATTACGGCTAAAAAAATGGGTTCGGCGCGCCGAACCCCTGTCTGGCTGCGTATAGCCGCTTACCTGAACTGCGGCAAATACGGCGCGTTTATCGTCAACACCTCTTCCAGCAGCGGCTGCGCCAGGTTGGCGTTGCCCACCAACGGGTTGGCGATCAGCGCCAGCAACCCGCTGCGGCGATCGCCGTGCACCGCCGCCTCGATGGTCAGGCGTTCGTAGGCTTTCACCTGCTGCGTCAGGGCCTGCATCGGCTCTGGCAGCGGGCCGAAGGTCAGCGGGTGCGCGCCCTGAGCATCAACGATACAGTTGATTTCTATCACAGCATCGTCCGGCAGGCCATGGATAGCGCCGCGGTTTGCGGTGTTGACCACTAATTGCGTGCCGAGATTATTATGGATAGCACGAATCAGCTCCAGCGCAACTTCGGAATAGAAAGAACCACCGCGGAAGCTGAGCTGCTCCGGTTTCGTGTTCAGCTGCGGATCGGCATACAGCTCGAACAGCTCTTTCTCCACCTGCATCACCTGCTCGGCGCGGGTGCCGCGCTCGCCGGCGGCGGCCATCTCTTCCGCCAGCATCTCGCGGGTCTGGTAAAAATAGCGGTGGTAGGGGCAGGGGATGGCGCCGAGCGCGCGCAGGAAGTCCGGCTGCCAGGGCTCTTCCTTGATGTTGTTCATGGTCAGCGCCGCGCCGTCGCACAGCATGTCGATCACCTTGGCGGTGACGTCGCGCCCCTGCTGCGTGACCTGATGCACCCAGACCATGTGGTTCAGGCCGGCGAAGCGCAGCTGCACGTCGGCGTAAGGCGCCTGCAGCATGTTGGCGATCATGTGATGCATGCTGATCGGCACGTTGCACAGGCCGATGATCTTCGCTTTGGTAAAGCGGGACACCGCCTCGGTGACGATACCGGCCGGGTTGGTGAAATTGATGATCCAGGCGTCCGGCGCCAGCGTTTCCACCCGGCGAGCGATGTCCAGCATCACCGGGATGGTGCGCAGCGCCTTGGCGAAGCCGCCGACGCCGGTGGTTTCCTGGCCGAGCAGCTGGTATTTCAGGCCCAGCCGTTCGTCGGCGGCGCGCGCCGGCAGTTGCCCGACGCGGAACTGGGTCAGCACGAAGGCGGCGCCGCGAATGGCGTCATCCAGCGCGAAGTGCACGCTGACCTTCACCTGCTCCAGCCCGTGGTGCGCCAGCATGCGGCGGGTCAGGGCGGCGATGGTTTCCACTTTTTGCCGGCCCGGTTCGACGTCCACCAGCGCCAGTTCGGTGACCGGCAGCTCCTCGATGCGCTGGATCAGCCCGTCCACCAGCTCGGGAGTGTAGCTGCTGCCGCCGCCGATCACGGCGATTTTAAGCGTGCTCATGGGCGGCCCTCCGTCTGCGACTGACGGCGATAGAGCTCGATCATGTCGTCGGCCAGATCCTGGATCACCATGGCGTTCATCAGATGATCCTGCGCATGCACGGTGATCAGGTTGATCGCCAGTTTGCCGCAGCCTTCGTCCAGGCCGATCAGCTCGGTCTGGATCAGGTGTGCTTTCTTCACCCACTCTTTGGACTCGGCCATGTGCTTGGCCGCGGCGGCGAAATCGCCGGCGCGCGCTTGCCGCAGCGCCGTCAACGCATTGCTGCGCGCGCTGCCGGAGAACACCAGCAGTTCCATGATGGTGCTTTCAAACTCGGGGCTGACTTCAGTCATCAGTTCACTCACGTCATTTCTCCAGGGGTTGCGCGGCGACGCCGCCGTGGGATGCTTCAGTATCCGCTCTTTTTATAATGAGAGCGCTCTCATTTATATAGAGTAACGGCAATGCGTGTGCAAACTGGGAGGCAGATCGCAAAAATCAACCCAGGGCGGCGCGGGGCAAAAAATGCGTGATGCGGTTGGCAAAAAAGCCTTCTGCGCCCATACTTTCCGCAGCAAAATTCAGGGCCGCCTAGGATATGTCCCGTAATTGGGTAAATATAGGTAAATGGCTGGTACTTGCCGATACAGCTCTTTAGAATCAAAGCGCTTTTCCGTTGTTTGTCTCTCAGAGAAAGGACCCGTTAATGTTCAAACGTACTTTAGTGACCTTCGTCGCGCTGTGTTCCCTCACAGCGATGGCGCCAGCCGCACTCGCCGCCGGTGAGACCCACGTCATGCTGACGACCTCGGCGGGGAATATCGAGTTGGCGCTCGACAGCCAGAAGGCACCGGTTTCCACCCAGAACTTCGTCGATTACGTGAACAGCGGGTACTACAACAACACCATTTTCCATCGCGTGATCCCTGGCTTTATGATCCAGGGCGGCGGTTTCACCGCTGACATGCAGCAAAAATCCACCAAGGCGCCGATCAAGAACGAAGCCGACAACGGCTTGCGCAACCTGCGCGGCACCATCTCGATGGCGCGCACCGCCGACAAGGACAGCGCCACCAGCCAGTTCTTCCTGAACGTGGCGGATAACGCCTTCCTGGATCACGGCCAGCGTGACTTCGGCTACGCGGTGTTCGGCAAAGTGGTGAAAGGCATGGACGTGGTGGACAAAATTGCCCAGGTGCCAACCGGCAACGTCGGCCCTTACCAGAATGTACCAACCAAACCGGTGGTGATTCTGTCGGCCAAGGTGCTGCCGTAAGTTTTTTGGCCGATCCCGTTGGGGTCGGCCGCTCCTTCCTCTCGAAGCCTTGCCTTCATCACTGTTTTCTCCCGCGCCTCATGCTCTAATCGGCAGACAATAATCAGACCGGAAATCCGGCGTTCGCCCTTTGTTGTCTCTGGATGAGTTGCTGCCATGTATGAATTTAACCAGGTGCTGTTGCTGTTGCAGCAGATGTGCGTCTATCTCGTTATCGCCTATCTGCTGAGCAAAACCCCGCTGTTCATCCCGCTGATGCAGGTGACCATCCGCCTGCCGCACAAGCTGCTGTGCTACGTGATCTTCTCGGTGTTCTGCATCATGGGCACCTATTTCGGGCTGCACATTCAGGATTCGATCGCCAACACCCGCGCGATAGGCGCGGTCCTGGGCGGTCTGCTGGGCGGGCCGTCGGTGGGCTTTCTGGTCGGGCTGACCGGCGGCCTGCACCGGTATACGCTCGGCGGCATGACCGATGTGGCCTGCGCGATCTCCACGGTGTCGGAAGGCCTGGTCGGCGGCATCGTACACAGCATCGCCATGCGCCGCGGGCGCATCGAGCTGCTGTTCAATCCGCTGTTTGTCGGCGGCGTGGCGCTGGTGGCGGAAGTGCTGCAGATGGCGATCATCCTGGCGGTGGCGCGCCCCTACGACGAAGCGTTGCAGCTGGTGGAGCACATCGCGCTGCCGATGATGATCGCCAATACCGTCGGCGCGGCGATGTTCATGCAAATCCTGCTGGATAGGCGCGCGATGTTCGAAAAATACACCAGCGCCTTCTCTTCCAAGGCGCTGAAGATCGCCGAGCGCACCGAGGGCATCCTGCGGCAGGGCTTCGATCAGGAGAACAGCATGAAGGTCGCCCGGGTGATCTATCAGGAGCTGGGCATCGGCGCGGTGGCGATCACCGATCGCGACAAGCTGCTGGCCTTTATCGGCATCGGCGACGATCACCACCTGCCGGGCACGCCGATCGCCTCGGTGCATTCGCATCGCGCCATCGACAACAACGAGGTGGTGTACGCCGACGGCAATCAGCTCTCTTACTGCTGCTCGATCAATCCGGCCTGCAAGCTGGGATCGACGCTGGTGATCCCGCTGCGCGGCGAAAATCAGCGGGTGATCGGCACCATCAAGCTGTATGAGCCGAAAAGCCAGCTGTTCAGCACCATCAACCGTACGCTGGGCGAAGGCATCGCCAGCCTGCTGTCGGCGCAGATCATAGCCGGACAGTACGAGCGCCACAAGCAGCTGCTGGCGCAGTCGGAGATCAAGCTGCTGCATGCGCAGGTCAATCCGCATTTCCTGTTCAATGCCTTGAATACTCTGGTGGCGGTGATCCGCCGCGATGGCGAACGCGCCTGCGATCTGGTGCAGTCTCTCTCGACCTTCTTTCGTAAAAACCTCAAACGCTCGGATGACGAAGTCAGCCTGGCGGACGAGATTGAACACGTGAACGCCTACCTGCAGATCGAGAAAGCGCGCTTCGCCGATCGGCTGGAGATCGCGGTATCGCTGCCGGAGGCGCTGTTGGCGGTGCGGCTGCCGGCGTTCTCGCTGCAGCCGATCGTCGAGAACGCCATCAAGCATGGCACCTCGCATCTGCTGGGCGTGGGCCGCATCGAAATCGGCGCCTGCTGCGAAGGGGAGCATCTGCTGCTGCAGGTGACGGACAACGCCGGGCTGTTCCAGCCGAAGCCGAACTGCAGCGGGCTGGGGATGAACCTGGTGGATAAACGCATTCGCGTGCGCTACGGCGAAGGCTATGGCGTGCAGGTGGATTGCCAGCCGGACGCCTACACCCGCATTACGCTCAATGTTCCCATGGAGAGGGCCGCCTGATGTTAAACGCACTGATTGTTGACGATGAACCTTCCGCGCGCGACAACCTGCGCCACCTGCTGGAAGCTGAAGCGGGGATCGCGATTATCGGCGAGTGCGCCAACGCCATTGAAGCCATCAGCCAGATCCACCGGCTGCAGCCGGACGTGGTGTTTCTCGATATCCAGATGCCGCGCATCAGCGGGCTGGAAATGGTCGGCATGCTGGATCCCAACCGCATGCCGCACATCGTGTTTCTGACCGCCTACGACGAATACGCGGTGCAGGCATTCGAGGAGCACGCCTTCGACTATCTGCTGAAGCCGGCGGAGCCGAAGCGGCTGAGCAAGACGCTGCAACGTCTGCGGCAGCGCAGTGCGCCGCAGGACATGGCGGCGCTGGAAGAGAGCGCCGGTTACCTGAAATACATTCCCTGCACCGGCCACAGCCGCATCTATCTGCTGCGCTTCGACGAAGTGCTGGCGATCCGCTCCAAACTGAGCGGGGTCTTCGTGGTGCGCAGCGACGGCATGGAGTGTTTCACCGAGCTGACGCTGCGCACGCTGGAAAGCCGTACGCCGCTGGTGCGCTGCCATCGGCAGTATCTGGTCAATCTGGAGCAGGTGCGCGAGATCCGCTTCGAAGAGGGCGGCGCGGCGGAGATGATCATGTCGGCAGGCGATCCGGTGCCGGTCAGCCGGCGCTATTTGAAAGCGCTGAAGGAGCAGTTGGGGCTGCGGGGGTGACTATGCCGGCGGCCACCGACGGCGAGTATGCACGATGGCCAATACGATGACGCGTTGAGCCGCCCATTCATAGACCAGCAAATAGGACGGGGAGATGACCAGCTCGCGCGTACCGCTATCCGCCCCGTTTTCCCGCTGGCGGGATGATGCACGAGGCGTGCCGCCGCGTCAGCGATTTTTGCATCATTTTCTGCGGCGGCGGCCGGATTTTTAAGTTCCAACCATTCATAAATCGCCAGACGATCGGCGATGGCGGGTTCCGTCCATGTCAGTTTCACAAAAGTCCTTTTGTGTTTTATCGCGTTGATTTGGCTCTGCGTTCGGCGAAATAAGCGGCCACCTCTTCATCGTCGGCGAATTTGCCTTCACGCAACGCCTTGCGGCTTACCTCGACCTTTTCCTTTAACCACTGGTTGTACTCTTCCTGTTGCGCCTGGCGGCGGACAAACTCGCGCATGAAATCACGCAGCAGTTGCGAAGCCGTGCGATCGGCGGCCTTTGCCGCGCTGGCGAAAGCGGTTTTTAACTCTTCATCCACGCGGATTACCACGGTAGATTCAGACATGGTATTTACCTCGTATATACAGCGTAATGCTCACTATAGCACTGGTGCTTTATTGTTCAAGCAAAGGCGCTTTGACGCTAAGCGCAATCTGAATTCATCAGGCCCCGACGGCGCCCTTTTTGTTTGTCCTTGACGGGGTTACGCGGCGCTTATAGCTTTATTGCATCCACAGGCGCGTTTCGCGCCGCGTCAGCGTCAAAGGAACAGAAAATGAGTGAACCACGGATTATCGCCAAAGCGATGAAAGACGGAAAACCGGAGCAGGATCTGGTGATTTTGCCGGCGTTGGCCAACCGCCACGGGCTGATCACCGGGGCAACCGGCACCGGCAAGACGGTGACGCTGCAGAAAATGGCCGAACAGTTCTCGCGCATCGGCGTGCCGGTGTTCCTGGCGGACGTGAAGGGCGATCTGTCCGGCATCGGCGCCGAGGGCGTGCCTTCCGAGAAACTGCAGGCGCGCCTGGCGGCGATCGGCGTCAGCGACTGGCAGCCGCAGGCCTGCACCATTATCCCGTGGGATATTTACGGTGAAAAGGGGCACCCGATCCGCGCCACGATTTCCGATCTCGGGCCGCTGCTGCTGGGGCGCCTGTTGGATCTGAACGAGGTGCAAAGCGGCGTGCTGCAGCTGGTGTTCAAGATCGCCGATGACAACGCGCTGCTGTTGCTGGACATGAAGGATTTGCGCACCATGCTGCAGTTCGTCGGCGACAACGCCAAACAATTCCAGACTCAGTACGGCAATATCTCTGCCGCGTCGATCGGCGCTATTCAGCGCGGGTTGCTGACGCTGGAAGAGCAGGGCGCTGACCAGTTCTTCGGCGAGCCGATGCTCGACATCAACGATCTGATGAAAACCGACGCCAACGGCCACGGCGTGATCAACCTGCTGGCGGCGGACAAGCTGATCAATCAGCCGAAGCTGTATTCGGTGTTCCTGCTGTGGCTGCTGGCTGAGCTGTTCGAGCACCTGCCGGAAGTGGGCGACCCTGAACAGCCGAAGCTGGTGTTCTTCTTCGATGAGGCGCACCTGCTGTTCAACGACGCGCCGGCGGCGCTGCTGACCAAGATCGAACAGGTGGTGCGCCTGATCCGCTCCAAAGGCGTCGGCATTTACTTTGTCACCCAGAACCCGCTGGACATCCCGGACAGCGTGCTGGGCCAGCTGGGTAACCGCGTGCAGCATGCGCTGCGCGCCTTCACGCCGCGCGATCAGAAGGCGGTGAAGACGGCGGCGCAAACCCTGCGCGCCAATCCGGCCTTCGATGCCGAAACGGCGATCACCGAGCTGGGCGTGGGTGAAGCGCTGGTGTCATTCCTCGACGAGAAGGGCCGGCCGAATGTGGTGGAGCGGGCGATGGTGATCGCGCCGGAATCCAAAATGGGCATGCTCGGCGCGGAAGGGCTGAACAGTGCGATCAACAAGTCGCCGCTGTATGGCCGCTATGAGGATATGATTGACCGCGAGTCCGCCTACGAGAAGCTGTCGTCGGGCGGTTTTGCCACCGTCGGCACCCCGCAGCAGGGGCAGCAACCGCAGGCGCAACAGCAACAACAGCAGGCGGGCGGCGGCCTGATGGACGGCCTGAACGAGCTGCTGTTCGGTTCCACCGGCCCGCGCGGCGGCAAGCGCGACGGCATCGTCCAGACCGCTGCCAAGAGCATGGCGCGCGATCTCGGCCGCCAGATCTTGCGCGGCGTGTTGGGCTCGATCACCGGCGGCCGTAAAAAGTAAGCGGAAATTATCGTCGGCAGCGGCGGGTTAAATCAGTACACTGTGGCGGCATTTTTCTCTGCCGGACCTAACATGCTGCTGCTGATCGATAACTACGACTCCTTTACCTATAACCTTTACCAGTACCTCTGCGAATTGGGCGCCGAGGTGCTGGTGAAGCGCAACGATGAGCTGCAGCTGGCCGATATCGAGCGGCTGGCGCCGCAGCATCTGGTGATTTCCCCTGGCCCCTGCACCCCGAACGAAGCGGGTATCTCGCTGGCCGCCATTCGTCATTTCGCCGGCAAGCTGCCGATCCTCGGCGTGTGCCTGGGGCACCAGGCGCTGGGGCAGGCGTTCGGCGCCGAGGTGGTGCGCGCCCGCGCGGTGATGCACGGCAAAACCTCGGCGATTCGTCATCTGGGCGTCGGCGTGTTTCGCGGCCTGAGCGATCCGCTGACCGTGACCCGCTATCACTCGCTGGTGCTGAAAGCCGATACGCTGCCGGACTGTTTTGAAGTGACCGCCTGGAGCGAACGCGACGGCGTGCGCGACGAGATCATGGGCATCCGCCACCGCACTTTGGCGCTGGAAGGCGTGCAGTTCCATCCGGAAAGCGTGCTCAGCGAGCAGGGCCACCAGCTGCTGGATAATTTCCTCCAGCGTTAATCCCGATGCGTTTTTTTCGCCCGCCAGGCGTTTTGCGTTTGCGCTTGATTGGTTTTTTATGCATATTTCGTGATTATGTTTTCAATCTGACATTACGATAGCGCTGAAAAACCTTCAGGGTGGAGCCGAAAATGACTGAAAAATCCGCAGTGAGCCGCAGCACCTTTGACCAAGTGATCCTGCCTGTTTATGCACCTGCCCAGTTTGTGCCGGTGCGCGGCCAAGGCAGCCGGGTCTGGGATCAACAGGGAAAAGAGTACATCGATTTTTCCGGCGGCATCGCGGTGACGGCGCTGGGGCACTGCCATCCGGCGCTGGTCGAGGCGCTCAAACGCCAGGGCGAAACCCTGTGGCATACCAGCAACGTCTTCACCAATGAACCTGCGCTGCGCCTGGCGAGCAAGCTGATCGACGCCACCTTCGCCGATCGGGTGTTCTTCGCCAACTCCGGCGCAGAGGCCAACGAGGCGGCGTTCAAACTGGCGCGTCATTACGCCATCACCCGCCACAGCCCCTACAAAACCAAAATCATCGCCTTCTATAACGCGTTTCACGGCCGCACGCTGTTCACCGTGTCGGTGGGCGGGCAGGCCAAATATTCCGACGGGTTCGGGCCGAAGCCGGCCGACATCGTGCACGTGCCGTTCAACGATTTGGCGGCGGTGAAGGCGGTGATGGACGACCACACCTGCGCGGTGGTGATGGAGCCGATTCAGGGCGAGGGCGGCATTACGCCGGTCGATGCCGGCTTCCTCAAAGGCGTGCGCGAGCTGTGCGACCAACATCAGGCGCTGCTGGTGTTCGACGAAGTGCAAAGCGGCATGGGGCGCAGCGGCAAACTGTTCGCCTATATGCATTATGGCGTGACGCCGGACATTCTCACCACCGCCAAGGCGCTGGGCGGCGGTTTCCCGGTCAGCGCCATGCTGACTACCGAAGAGATCGCGTCGGTGATGCAGGTGGGCAGCCACGGCACCACCTATGGCGGCAACCCGCTGGCCTGCGCGGTGGCGGAGGCAGCGCTGGACGTGATCAATACGCCGGAGGTGCTGAGCGGCATCGAGCAGCGTCATGCGCTGTATGTGCAGGCTTTGCAGCATATCGGCGATAAATACGGTATTTTCACCGCGATTCGCGGCATGGGGTTGCTGATTGGCGCCGAGCTGACGCCGCATTATCACGGCAGAGCGCGCGACTTCCTCACCGCCGCCGCCGCGCGCGGGTTGATGATCCTCAACGCCGGGCCGAACGTGATCCGTTTCGCGCCGTCGCTGGTGGTGGAGCTGCAGGATATCGAGGCCGGCATGGCGCTGTTCGAGCTGGCGGTGCAGGATGTGATCAACGCCTGACGCCCGCGCGGTATATAACGGGGCGCGGCATGCCGCGCCCTTATTGATCGCGCAGTTTGCGCTTGAGCCAAATGCCGTGGTGCGGGCGCTGGCGCCAGGCCAGCGACGAAATGGTGTGCATCACGCTCAGGTGCGACAGAATGCGCCGCAGATGGCGCTCCATCTCGGTAACGGGCATCTCCGGATGCAGATCCGGCGGCTGCATGATGCCGCTGTTGCCGCTGCTCGGGCCGTCGTATTCCAACCGCTGTTGGCAGCTTTGCAGCGCGATTTCACAGGCCTGCAGATACGCTTCCGCCAGTTTTGGCGTCAGCATGTAGTGTTCGCGCGCCAGAATGGTCATGGCGTTCAGGTGCTCGACGATGAACTGGCTATGCGTGACCCACAGCCGCATGTCCGCCAGATAGTCCGACGCGAACCCCGGCTCCTGCATCGCCTGATTGAGCGAGGTGAATAGCGCATTGTGCGCCTGGTTGACCTGCATGCGGGTATAGGCCAACGCGGTGGCGTCCGGTTCCGGCTGTTCCAGCATCAACCGCAGCGCGGTTTGATCTTGCTCCAGCGCCTGATGGGCATTCTTGCGCAGCAGCCCGCTTTGCCACTGCGGCCACAGCCAAATGGTGCCGCCGAACGCCAACACGCAGCCGATCAGCGTATCGATCAGGCGCGGCACCAGAAAATGCGAGCCGTTCAGCGCCAGCAGCTGCAGGGTGTAAACCGCCGTGACCGTAAAGCCAATCACCGACAGCCCGTAGTTCTTGCGCGAAACCAGGTAGGCCAGCAGCGTGATCACCAACATGATGCTCAGCGTTTCGCCTTCCGGCAACTGCAGCTGCAGCAGCCCGGCCGCCAGCAAAAGCCCGGCAATCGTGCCCAGCGCACGGTGCTGAATACGCACCCGGGTGGCGTTATACCCGTTTTGGCTCACCAGCATGATGGTGAGCAGGATCCAGTAAGGCTTCGGCAGATTGAACACCGCACCCAGGCTGCTGCCGACTGCCAGCGTCACGCCCAGCCGCGCGGCGTTGCGCAGGGCGGTGGACTTGAACGACAGATAGCTGGCCAGCGCCGGCCAAAACGGCAGGCGGTGCTGGCCGGGCATCAGGTCGCGGCGGTATAGCGGATGCTGGGTGCGCAGCAGGCGGGCGATGCGGCTGAAGTGGTAATAACAAAACTGGCCGACCGGGTTATCGGGATGCTGCGCCGCCATTTTTTCCAGCGCCGCCAGCTCGTGGGCCATGGAGAAGCGCTTCGAATGTTGATGATAGAGAATATCGTGCGCCACTACGCGCAGCCGGCCGGCGATCACCTGAGCGTTGCGGCGAATGATCGCTTCGGCCTGGCTCTGCTCCACCAGTTTTTGCACCTCCTCCGGCAGATGCAGGCTGACGGTGATGTGCTCCTGCAGATCCATCGCCACCTGAAAGGCGCGCTGCAGGCGCTTTTGCTCGAGGTTGTTGGCGTGCGGCAGGAAATTAAGCTGTTGGTACAACAGGCTGATCAGATCCATCACCTTTTGCTGGCGCACCAGCAGCGGCGGCAGCGCGGTTTGCGGATCGGTGTGCTGGGTCAGCAGCGAGTATTTGGCTTCGAAATAGTCCGCCAGTTCCAGGTAGAGCTGGCTCAGGGTCTCGCGCATCGGCTGCTCTTTCCACAGCTTAAACCAGAACCAGGTGAATAAGCCGTACCAGACGGTGCCGATGGCGTATAGCAGCGGCGCCTGCCAGATGGGTACTGTGCCGGCCGTGCTGAGGGCGAAGATGGCGGCCACCAGCGCCGCCGGCAACAGCCGGGCGTGCAGCGGGCTGATTTCACCGGTGACGCCGAGCAGCAGCGCCAGGCCCAGCATCAGCGCCGGCAGCGGCACGTGCCACAGCAGTGCCTGTTGCAGCAGCACGCTGCTGAAGGCGAACAGCGAGCCGCCAACCACCAGCCGTTTAAAGAAGCGCTTATGCGGCGTGTCCAGACCGGCGATATTGCAGCAGGCGGGCACCAGAGAGAACATCAGGCCGAGCTGCAGCTGGCCTATCAGCAGGCCGAACAGCACCGGCAGGCACAACACCAGCGTTTGTCGCAGTGCGTAGTTGATTTCCGGGTGGTAGATCAGGCGGCGCCACATGGCAGAGAGCAGATAAAAAAAACGGCGCAGATTGCGCCGTTTCTTCAGGGATTAACGGGTGCCGTAGACGACAATGGTTTTGCCGTGGGCGGAAATCAGGTTTTGATCTTCCAGCATTTTCAGAATACGGCCAACGGTTTCGCGCGAGCAGCCGACGATCTGGCCGATCTCCTGGCGGGTGATCTTGATCTGCATGCCGTCCGGGTGAGTCATGGCGTCGGGTTGCTTCGCCAGATTCAGCAGGGTTTGCGCGATGCGGCCGGTAACGTCCAGGAAGGCGAGGTTGCCCACTTTTTCGGAGGTGACCTGCAGGCGGCTCGCCATTTGGGCGGACAGACGCATCAGGATGTCTGGGTTCACCTGGATCAGCTGGCGGAATTTCTTGTAGGAAATTTCGGCCACTTCACAGGCGGTTTTCGCGCGAACCCAGGCGCTGCGCTCCTGGCCTTCTTCGAACAATCCGAGCTCGCCGATGAAATCCCCCTGGTTGAGGTAGGACAGGATCATCTCTTTACCTTCTTCATCCTTGATCAGCACCGCGACGGAGCCTTTCACGATGTAGTAAAGCGTTTCGGCCTTTTCACCTTGGTGAATCAGCGTACTCTTCGATGGATATTTGTGGATATGGCAATGAGACAGGAACCATTCGAGAGTAGGGTCTGTTTGCGGTTTGCCGAGAACCATTCGCTGTTATCCTCTGTTGTTATCGCTGCCTTGTGTCACAGGGGTCAGAGTTCCCTGTAAAACCCGCCTGTAGCCGCAGTCATGAGCGAGGGCTACCGGCAAGTTTTGAGGCGTGTCATAAAAATACGCTGTCGCTCTAGCATATTAACTTGCCGTAAGCGCTGCAAGCTACATTCTGTTAACATACCGGTAAAGGAGCCTTTCTCTGGGCGTTTCCCTGAAATTCAGTGTCCCGGAAAGATTTATTGCGGCTCTGTTTGTAGCACAGAGTAAGGCGGGTGTCTCGTGTTGTCTCGCTTCAGCATGATTAGCATCAGGTTACGTTGCCTGTTTCTATGCGAAAGCGTACTCTGATTTTAAGAAATCAACCGGAGTGATCAGAATGCAGGCAAGAGTTAAATGGGTGGAAGGGTTAACGTTTTTGGGTGAATCGGCCTCCGGCCACCAGGTGCTGATGGACGGCAACGCCGGCGATAAAGCACCCAGCCCGATGGAGATGGTGCTGATGTCGGTGGGCGGCTGCAGCGCGATCGACGTGGTGTCCATCCTGCAAAAAGGGCGCAACGACGTGCGCGACTGCGAGGTGAAGCTGACCTCCGAGCGCCGCGAAGAAGCTCCGCGGTTGTTCACCCATATCAACCTGCATTTCATCGTTACCGGCCAGGATCTGACCGACAAGATCGTCGAGCGTGCGGTGAACCTGTCGGCGGAGAAATATTGCTCGGTGGCGCTGATGCTCAACAAGGCCGCCACGGTGACCCACAGCTTCGAGATCCGCCAAGCGGCGTAATCGAGGCGGAGCGCGGCCCGGCGCCGCGCTCAACGCGTTTATTCGATCTTCTTGCCTTCCAGCAACCGCTGCACCAGCGGCGCCATGATCAGTTCCATCGCCAGCCCCATCTTGCCGCCCGGCACCACTAACGTATTGATGTGCGAGATAAACGAGCCTTGCAGCATCGCCAGCAAATAGGGGAAGTCAATTTGATCCAGCCCGCGGAAGTGGATCACCACGAAGCTTTCGTCCAGTGAGGGAATCGCCTTGGCGGCGAACGGGTTGGAGGTGTCCACCGTCGGCACGCGCTGGAAGTTGATGTGGGTGCGCGAGAACTGCGGCGTGATGTAGTTGATGTAGTCTTCCATCGAACGCACCACCGAATCCATTACCGCTTCGCGGGAGTGGCCGCGCTCGCCGGTATCGCGGATCAGTTTCTGGATCCACTCCAGGTTGACGATCGGCACCACGCCGACCAGCAGGTCGACGTGCTTGGCCACGTCATGGTGCTCGGTGACCACGCCGCCGTGCAGCCCCTCGTAAAACAGCACGTCGGTCGGCGCCGGCAGCGGTTCCCACGGGGTGAAGGTGCCCGGCACCTGATTGTAGGGCACCGCTTCGTCGTAGGTGTGCAGATACTTGCGCGAGCGCCCGGTGCCGTTCTTGCCGTAGTCGATGAAGCTCTGCTGCAGCAGGCCGAAGTCGTTGGCCTCGGGGCCGAAATAGCTGATGTGTCTGCCCAGATCGCGCGCCTTGCGGATCGCCGCGTCCATTTCCGGCCGGGTGTAGCGGTGGAAGCTGTCGCCCTCCAGCTCGGCGGCGCGGATGTTGAGTTGTTGGAATATTTTGCGGAACGCCACGCTGGTGGTGGTGGTGCCGGCGCCGCTGGAACCGGTCACCGCGATAACGGGATGTTTGGCAGACATGGTGGTTGTCACTCCGTGTTGAATGCGCCGGCGTCAGGGGATTATTGTGGCTCTTGTTGACGCTCTCTATCTCGGGAAAAAATGGCGCGCGCTGGTTTGCAATGCCCCATTGTTACCTGATTTTTTCCGTCAGTCATAGAACCGATCGCCACTAAATTTCTTCCTGCCCGGCGCGGAGCTGGCCGCGCGGCATGATGTTGACGCTCTCGTGCAGTTCCGACCACACCAGCACCACTTCGCCGTTTTTCAGCTGGCGGCGCACGTCCTCCACCTTCTGTTCCAGCGAGCGTTCGTGCTCGCCGTAATCGGTGCCTTCGCGCAGTACAAAAGATTCGATCAGGCTGTTGAGGGTGTCGGTTGCCAGTTCTTGCCAGGGAATGATCACGTCGGGATGTCCAGATAAGGGGAAAGCCAGGCCGGAATGCGATGCTCCAGCCACATGTATGGTTTTTTCAGCGTGCCGCCGACGAAGCCGACGTGGCCGCCGAACTCGGTCAGCTGATATTCGATATTGCGCGGCAGGCCGGCGACGTCGGGGATCACCTCAGGGGTCATGAAGGGATCGTCCTTCGCATGGATGATCAGCAGCGGCGTTTGGACAGCCGGCAACAGCGGCAGGGCGCTGCAGCGGCGATAATAGTCGGTGGCGTCACTGAAGCCGTGAATGCGCGAGGTGATGGCGTCGTCGAATTCGCGGATGCGCCGCAGACCGTTCAGTTGGGACAGCTTGAGCGGCAGGGTGTCCGGGTAGTGCAACAGCTTGCGGGTGGCGTTTTGTTTCAGCTGCCCCAGCAGGTAGCGCTGATAAACGCGGGAAAAGCCTTGCTCCATGCGGTAGGCGCAGGGCTCCAGCATCAGCGGCGCCGAGACCACCACCGCCGCCTGCAGCAGGCTGTCGGCGCCTTGCTGCGCCAGGTAGCAGGCCAGCATGTTGCCGCCGAGCGAAACGCCGACCGCCGCGGTCGGCACCTCGCCGTAGCGGTCGCGCAGCCAGCGCAGGAAGAAGCGCGCGTCTTCGGTTTCACCGGAGTGGTAGATGCGCTGCTTGCGATTGGGCACGCCGCTGCAGCCGCGAAAGTGCATCACCACGCCGAGCCAGCCGCGCTCGCGCCAGGCGTTGAGCAGGCCATGCGCGTAAGGGCTGTAGAAGCTGCCTTCCAGGCCGTGGAACAGCACCGCACGCGGTTTGTCGCGCGCCTGCGCCGGATCCTCGCTCCAGGCGAGATCGACGAAATCGCCGTCGGGCAATTCCAGCCGCTGCCAATGCGGTTTCAATAATACGCGGCGGCGCACCAGCCGCGGCAACAGCGTTTGCAGGTGCGGGTTACTGGCCCCGGTCAGAGGGCGAAAGGTGTTAGGCATAGGCTGAGTAAAATGTTGTGGGCGGCTATTGTGAGATCCCTAGCGCACTGTTAGCTTCAATACCAAGAATTAACAATGATACTGCAAAAAAGCGCCTTGGGTGAGGAGCACCCGTGCCATGGAACCGAGTTTATTCCTTTCGATGCTGGGCTTCCTGTGGGTCGCCGCCATCACGCCCGGCCCCAATAACCTGCTGCTGACCACTTCCGGCGCCAACTTCGGCTTTATGCGTTCGCTGTGGCTGATGATCGGCATTATGCTCGGCATGCAAAGCATTTTGCTGCTGGTGGCCTTCGGCGTCGGCAGCCTGATCCTGGTTTATCCGTCGCTGCACCTGATCCTGAAAATCCTCGGCAGCCTGTACCTGCTGTGGCTGGCATGGAAAGTCGCCACCGCCGCCTATGAAAAACTGGAAACCGACGTGGCGCCGCCGCAGCCGGTGCGGCTGTATCAGGGTTGGCTGCTGCAGTTCCTCAACCCGAAAGCCTGGCTGATGGCGCTGGGGGCGGTGGCCAGCTTCAGCCTGGCGGGCGATAAGTACAACGGTTCCATTGCGGCGATCGCGCTGGGCATTTTGGCGGTCAACATCGTCGCCGGCATTATCTGGCTGGCGTTCGGCACCCTGATCGGCCGCCTGCTACGCAGCAAAAAGGCCTGGGTTATCTTCAACGTTTCCATGGGGTTGTTGACCGCAGCCTGTGTGTTACTGATCTGGCATTAAGGAGCGAACGATGGCGGAAAATTATTATCACGTGGTTGCCTTTACCGGCGAAGGGCTGCGCGGCAACCCGGCCGGGGTGTGCCTGCTGACACAGCCGCTGCCGGCGGCGCGGCTGCAGGCGATCGCCAACGAGATCGGCCTGCCGGAAACCAGCTTTGTCTGGGATGACGGCGACATGACCGCCATCCGCTGGTTTACCCCGCAGCGCGAGGTCGATCTCTGCGGCCACGGCACCCTGGCGGCGGCGCATGTGATGTTCAGCGTGGTTAACCCGGCGCTGCAGGATATTCGCTTCCGCTCGGCCGGCGGCGAGCTGTTCGTCAAGCGCGATGCGCAGGACGGGGAACGGCTGGTGCTCGACTTCCCCGCTCGGCCGCCGCAGAAGGTGGCTGAGCCGGCGGGCCTCGCGGCGCTGCTGGGCGTGCAGCCGCAGGAGGTGTGGCAGGCGAAAGCGCTGCTGGTGGTGCTGGAAAACGAGGCGCAGGTGCGTGCGCTGCGGCCGGACATCCCGGCGCTGATCGCGCTGGCCGGGTGTGCGGTGATCGTCACTGCGCCGGGTGACACCGTGGACTTCGTGTCGCGCTATTTCACGCTCGACGGCGGTGAAGATCCGGTTACCGGCTCCGCGCACTGCACGCTGATGCCTTACTGGACGGCGCGTCTCGGCCGCCATCGGCTGCAGGCACAGCAGGTCTCGGCGCGCGGCGGCGAACTGTTCTGCGAACTGCAAGGGGAACGTACGCTGCTCGGCGGCTATGCTCACGTGTTCCTGCACGGGACGATCGCGCTGTAATCCGTGTTTATATTACGCAGGGTAATAAAGAAGACTTTTTTATTCTTTTATCGCCCGTCACCGCTCAGATAAAACTGTCAGCAACTGAACAGATTTTTATCAACGGAGCGGAACATGGCGGGCAAACTCTTTTCCTTACGCAACGCGGCGCTGTTGGCGCTGGCGCTCAGCGCAGCCAGCGCCTACGCGGTGGACGTGACCGTGGCGTACCAGACGTCGGCGGAGCCGGCCAAGGTGGCGCAGGCGGAAAACAGCTTCGCCAAACGGTCCGGCGCGACCGTCGACTGGCGTAAGTTCGACAGCGGCTCCAGCGTGCTGCGTGCGCTGGCCTCCGGCGACGTGCAGATCGGCAATATCGGCTCCAGCCCACTGGCGGTGGCCGCCAGCCAGAAACTCCCCATCGAAGTGTTCCTCATCGCCTCGCAGCTCGGCAGCTCCGAAGCGCTGGTGGTGAAAAATGACATCAAAAGCCCGCAGGATCTGATCGGCAAGCGCATTGCGGTGCCGTTTATCTCCACCACCCATTACAGCCTGCTGGCCTCGCTCAAGCATTGGGGCATCAAGCCTGAGCAGGTGAAGATCCTCAATCTGCAGCCGCCGGCCATCGCCGCCGCCTGGCAGCGCGGCGACATCGACGGCGCTTACGTCTGGGCGCCGGTGGTCAACGAACTGGCCAAACAGGGCAAGGTGTTGACCGACTCCGCGCAGGTGGGCGAATGGGGCTCGCCGACGCTGGACGTGTGGGTGGTGCGCAAAGACTTTGCCGAGAAACATCCCGACGTGGTGACCGCCTTTGCCGCCAGCGCCCTACAGGCGCAAAAGGCCTACCTGGCGGCGCCGGAGCAGTGGCTGAAAGATCCGAGCCACCTCAGCACGCTGGCGCGCCTGAGCGGCGTGCCGGAAGCGCAGGTGCCGGAGCTGGTGAAGGGAAACCGTTATCTGCCGGTGGCGGATCAGGTTGCCCAGCTCGGCCAGCCGGTGGACAAGGCGATCCGCGATACCGCCGAATTCCTCAAGCAGCAGGGCAAGATCCCGCAGGTCGACAGCGACTACAGCGCTTACGTGACCGACCGTTTTGTGAAACAGGTGCAGGCTGCGCCGCAGTCGTAAGGAAGCAGGATGCTAAACGTCAATCATCTTTCAGCAGAGTATCAGGGGCGGCCCGCGCTGCGTGACGTGTCGTTCCAGATTGCCGCCGGGCAACTGGTGGTGGTGCTCGGCCCGTCGGGCTGCGGCAAGACCACGCTGCTGAATTTGATCGCCGGGTTTATCGAGCCTTCAGCTGGCAGCATCACGCTGGATGGAACGCCCGTTCACGGCCCGGGCGCCGAACGGGGCGTGGTGTTCCAGCATGAGGGCTTACTGCCGTGGCGCAACGTGGTGGACAACGTCGAGTTCGGCCTGCAGCTGGCCGGCGTCGGCAAGGCGCAGCGCCGCCAGGTGGCGGAGCAGATGCTGCAGCGCGTGGGGCTGGCGGGCTATGAACAGCACTTTATCTGGCAGCTTTCCGGCGGCATGCGCCAACGCGTCGGCATCGCCCGCGCTCTGGCCGCCGATCCGCGGCTGTTGTTGCTGGACGAACCGTTCGGCGCCCTGGACGCGTTCACCCGCGAGCAGATGCAGGAGCTGTTGCTGACCATTTGGCGCGATACCGGCAAACAGGTGCTGCTGATCACCCACGATATCGAAGAGGCGGTGTTCCTCGCCAGCGAGCTGTTGCTGCTGTCGCCGGGGCCGGGGCAGGTGGTGGAGCGGCTGTCGCTGAACTTCGGCCAACGCTATGCCGACGGCGAAGCCTGCCGCGCCATCAAGTCCGATCCTGAATTTATCGCGCAGCGCGAATACGTGCTGGGCAAAGTTTTCCAACAGCGCGAGGCCTTGCTATGAGCCTGCATTCCACTCTGAAGGCCGCGGCGCAGCCGCAGGGCAAAGCGGCGCGCCGTTTCAGCGTGCCGCGCAACGTTTGGCTGAGCGGCGCCACGCTGTTGACGGTGTTGATCGTCTGGTGGGGCGTGACGGCGCTGCAGCTGATCAGCCCGCTGTTTTTGCCGGCGCCGCAGCAGGTGCTGCACCAGCTGATCACCATCGCCAGCCCGCAAGGCTTTATGGACGCCACGCTGTGGCAACACCTGGCGGCCAGCCTGGGGCGCATTCTGGTAGCGCTGTTGGCGGCGGTAATCGTCGGCATCCCGGTGGGCATCGCCATGGGGCTGAACGACACGGTGCGCGGCATTCTCGATCCGCTGATTGAAATCTATCGCCCGGTGCCGCCGCTGGCCTATCTGCCGCTGATGGTGATTTGGTTCGGCATCGGCGAAACCTCAAAGATCTTACTGATTTATCTGGCGATCTTCGCGCCGGTGACGCTGTCTGCCGTGGCCGGCGTGCGCAGCGTGGCGCAGGTGAGGGTGCGTGCCGCCCGGGCGTTGGGCGCCACGCGTTGGCAGGTGCTGCGTTTCGTGGTGCTGCCGAGCGCGCTGCCGGAGATCCTGACCGGCATCCGCATCGGGCTGGGCGTCGGCTGGTCGACGCTGGTGGCCGCCGAACTGATCGCCGCCACGCGCGGCCTGGGATTTATGGTGCAATCCGCCGGTGAGTTTCTGGCGACCGACGTGGTGTTGGCCGGCATCGGCGTGATTGCGGTGATTGCATTTGGGCTGGAGCTGGGGCTGCGTGCCCTGCAGCGCCGATTGACCCCGTGGCATGGAGTACAGCAATGAACGAACGTCTGAATATCACCCCGCTGGGGCCTTACATCGGGGCGCTGGTGGAAAACGTCGAGTTGGCCCGGCCGCTGGGCGACGGCCAGTTTGAGCAGCTTTATCACGCCTTGCTGAAGCATCAGGTGCTGTTCTTCCGCAATCAGCCGATCACCCCGCTGCAGCAGCGCGATCTGGCCGGCCGCTTCGGCGATCTGCATATCCATCCGGTCTATCCGCACGCCACCGACGTGGAAGAGATCATCGTGCTTGATACCCACGACGACAACCCGCCGGACAACGATAACTGGCACACCGACGTGACCTTTATCGAGAACCCGCCGCTGGGGGCGATCCTGGCGGCCAAGACCTTGCCTTCCACCGGCGGCGATACGCTGTGGGCCAGTGGCATCGCGGCCTACGAGGCGCTGTCGGCGCCGTTCAGAACGCTGTTGGCGGGGCTGCGTGCGGAGCATGACTTCACCAAGTCGTTCCCGGAACACAAACATCGCGGCAGTGTAGAGGAGCATCAGCGCTGGCAACAGGCGGTGCAGAAAAACCCGCCGCTGCTGCATCCGGTGGTACGCACCCACCCGGTCAGCGGCCGGCAGGCGCTGTTCGTCAATGAAGGGTTTACCACGCGGATCGTCGATCTGGCGCCGAAAGAGAGCGACGCTTTGCTGAACTTCCTGTTTGCTCACATCACCAAACCGGAATTTCAGGTGCGCTGGCGTTGGCAGGAAAATGACGTGGCGATCTGGGATAACCGCGTGACGCAGCACTACGCCAACGCGGATTATCTGCCGCAGCGGCGCATCATGCACCGCGCGACAATTCTGGGGGATAGGCCTTTTTACAAGGCCTGAGGCTTAGGCTTCGAACGCCTGCGTTAACTGTTCCAGCTGTTCCTGCGCATCCAGCCAGGTCATTTCCGTCTCTTCCAGCGCGGATTTGGCCTGGCTTTGCTTTTGCAGGCAGTCGGTCAACTCGGCCTTGCGGCTGATGTCGTACAGCGCGGGATCCGCCAGCTGTTCCTCCACCGCCGCCAGTTCGGCGCCCAGTTTTTCCATCTGCTGTTCCAGCTTGGCGATCTGCTTGCGCAGCGGTTGGGTCTGCGTACGGAACTCCGCCTCGCGGCGTTTTTGTTCCTTGCGCGCCTGCGCGCTGTTGCCGCCGCTCTCTTTTTCCGGCGCGTCCTGCTGGCTTTCCTGGCGCTGCAGGTCGACAAGCCACTGCTGGTAGTCGTCGAGATCGCCCTCGAAAGGCTCGACCTGGCCGTCGTGCACCAGGTACAGATCGTCGGTGGTGGAGCGCAGCAGGTGACGGTCGTGCGAGACCACCACCAACGCGCCTTCGAAATCGATCAGCGCCTCGGTCAGCGCCTGACGCATGTCGAGATCCAGGTGGTTGGTCGGTTCATCGAGCAGCAGCAGGTTAGGGCGCTGCCAGACGATCAGCGCCAGCACCAGCCGCGCCTTCTCGCCGCCGGAGAAGCGTTCGGTCACTTCGCTGACCTTGTCGCCCTGGAAACCGAAGCCGCCCAGATAGTCGCGCAGCTGCTGTTCCAGCACCCGTGGTGCGATGCGGCTCAGGTGCTGCAGCGGCGATTCGTCGGCGCGCAGGAATTCCAGCTGGTGCTGGGCGAAGTAACCCAGCTTGATGCCTTTCGCCAGGCCAATCTCGCCGCTCAGCGGCTCCAGGGTGCCGGCCAGCAGTTTGATCAGCGTGGATTTACCGGCGCCGTTGCGGCCGAGCAGGCCAATGCGCGAGCCGGGCACCAGGTTCAGCTTGATTGACTTCAGGATCACTTTATCGCCATACCCGGCGCTGACTTTGTCCATGCGCAGCAGCGGGTTCGGCAGGCTTTCCGGCGGACGGAAGCTGAAGGTGAACGGGTTGTCGACGTGCGCCGGGGCGATCAGCTCCATGCGCTCCAGCATCTTGATGCGGCTCTGCGCCTGCTTGGCCTTGGTGGCCTGCGCGCGGAAACGGTCGATATAGCTTTGCAGGTGCGCCACTTTCTCTTGCTGATGCTGATACAGCGACTGTTGCTGCGCCAGCTTGGTGGCGCGCTGGCGTTCGAACGACGAATAGTTGCCGGTGTACTCATTGATCGTCTGCTGTTCGATATGCAGGATCTTGTCGACGATCGGATCGAGGAAGTCGCGGTCGTGCGAGATCAGTACCAGCGTGCCGGGATAGCTTTTCAGCCAGCGCTCCAGCCAGATCACCGCATCGAGATCCAGGTGGTTGGTCGGTTCGTCGAGCAGCAGCAGATCGGAACGGCACACCAGCGCCTGCGCCAGGTTGAGGCGCATGCGCCAGCCGCCGGAGAAGTCGCGCACCGGGCTTTGCAGCTGTTCGTTGGAGAAGCCGAGGCCGTGCAGCAGGCTGGCGGCGCGGGAACGGATGGTCCAGGCGTCGATGGCGTCCAGCTTGCCGTGCAGGGTAGCGATGGCGTGGCCGTCGTTGCGGTCGTTGGCCGCCTGCAATTCGGCTTCGAGCTGGCGAAACTCGCGGTCGCCGTCGATAACATACTCAATGGCCGGCACGTCCAGCGCTGGCGTCTCCTGGTTGACCCAGGCCAGCGCCCAGTTGCCGGGGAAGGTAAAGCTGCCGCCATCCGCCGCGATCTCGCCCTTCAGCAGCGACAGCAGCGTGGATTTGCCGCAGCCGTTTTTGCCCACCAGGCCGACCTTCTGACCTGGATTAACCGTCGCCGTGGCGTTGTCCAGCAGGACGCGGATGCCGCGTCGGATTTGTAGCGAGGAGAATACAATCATAAAGCGCCGTATGTTCAGAGTATGTTAAATTATCATTAAGGTAACAGAACGCGCACCGCGCGCTGTTTTTGTCTTTGCGATGCATGGTAACGGAAAACCGCTACCCTGACGACGCTTTGGAGGGGAATGATGTCGCAGCCGCCCAAGGTCTTGCTGCTGTATGCCCATCCGGAATCTCATGACTCGGTGGCGAACCGGGTTTTGCTTCGACCGGCGCAGCAGTTGGAACATGTCACCGTGCACGATCTCTACGCGCACTACCCTGATTTTTTTATCGATATCCATCACGAACAACAGCTGCTGCGTGAGCATCAGGTCATCGTGTTTCAGCACCCGCTGTATACCTACAGCTGCCCGGCGCTGCTGAAGGAGTGGCTGGATCGCGTGCTGTCGCGCGGCTTCGCCAGCGGGGTGGGCGGCAATGCGCTAGCGGGTAAATACTGGCGATCGGTGATCACCACCGGTGAGCCGGAAGGTGCCTACCGCACCGGCGGTTATAACCACTATCCGATGGAAGATATCCTGCGGCCGTTCGAGTTGACCGCCGGGATGTGCCATATGCATTGGCTGACGCCGTTCGTGGTCTATTGGGCGCGGCGGCAGAAGCCGGAGGTGCTGCGCAGCCATGCGGACGCCTACGGCGAGTGGCTGAGCCACCCGCTGCCGCACGGAGGGCGGTGACGATGGAAGGATCGACCTTACTGACCGCCATTTTGCTGTTCCTGTTCGCCGCGGTGGTGACGGTGCCGATCGCCCGTCGCCTGGGGATCGGCGCGGTGCTGGGCTATCTGATCGCCGGCATCGCCATCGGCCCCTGGGGATTGGGCTTCATTCGCGACGTCGACGAGATCCTGCATTTCTCCGAGCTGGGCGTGGTGTTCCTGATGTTCATCATCGGCCTGGAGCTGAACCCCAGCAAGCTGTGGGAGCTGCGGCGCTCGATCTTCGGCGCCGGCGCCGGCCAGGTGTTGATCACCGCTGCGGTGCTGGGCGCGTTGCTGTATCTGACGCACTTCGCCTGGCAGGCGGCGGTGATCGGCGGTATCGGCCTGGCGATGTCTTCCACCGCCATGGCGCTGCAGCTGATGCGCGAGAAGGGCATGAACCGCAACGAAGGGGGGCAGCTCGGCTTCTCGGTGCTGCTGTTCCAGGATATGGCGGTGATCCCGGCGTTGGCGTTGATCCCCATTCTGGCCGGCGCCGGCGGAACCAGCGACGACTGGGCGAAGATCGCGCTCAAGGTGGCGGCGTTCGGCGGCATGCTGATCGGCGGCCGCTTCCTGCTGCGGCCGCTGTTCCGCTATATCGCCGCTTCCGGCGTGCGCGAGATCTTCACCGCCGCGGCGCTGTTGCTGGTGCTCGGCTCGGCGCTGTTTATGGAGACGCTTGGCCTGTCGATGGCGCTCGGCACCTTCATCGCCGGGGTGCTGCTGGCGGAGAGCGAATACCGCCACGAACTGGAGATTTCCATCGAGCCGTTTAAAGGGCTGCTGCTGGGGCTGTTCTTTATCTCGGTGGGCATGGTGTTGAATATCGGCGTGCTCTACACCCATCTGGCCGAGGTGTTGATCGGCGTGCTGGCGCTGGTGGCGATCAAATCCGGCGTGCTCTACGGGGTGTCGCGTCTGTTCGGCCTGCGCAGTTCGGTGCGCCTGCAGTTCGCCGGGGTGCTCAGCCAGGGCGGCGAGTTCGCCTTCGTGCTGTTTTCTGCGGCGGGCGCGCAAAAGGTGCTGCAGCCGGATCAACTCTCCTTGCTGCTGGTGGTGGTGACGCTGTCGATGATGACCACGCCGCTGCTGATGCAGGCCATCGACCGCATTTTGGCGCGTCGCTATAACGCCAAGGGCGAAGAAGAGGAAACGCCGTACGTAGAGGACGACGATCCGCAGGTGATCATCGTCGGCTTCGGGCGTTTCGGCCAGGTGATCGGCCGCCTGTTGATGGCCAACAAAATGCGCATTACCGTACTGGAGCGCGACGTCAGCGCCGTCGGCGTGCTGCGGCGTTACGGTTACCAGGTTTATTACGGCGACGCCACCGAGCTGGAGCTGCTGCGCGCGGCGGGCGCCGAGAAGGCCAAGTCGATCGTGATCACCTGCAATGAGCCGGAAGACACCATGGAGATCGTGCGGCTGTGCCAGCAGCACTTCCCGAACCTGAGCATTCTGGCGCGGGCGCGCGGCCGCGTGGAGGCGCATGAGTTGCTGCAGGCGGGCGTGAAGCAGTTCAGCCGCGAGACCTTCTCCAGCGCGCTGGAACTGGGGCGCAAAGCGCTGATGGAGTTGGGCATGCACCCGCACCAGGCCTTCCGCGCCCAGCAGCATTTCCGCCGCCTGGATATGCGCATGCTGCGTGAACTGATGCCGCCGCATCAGGGCGACGTGGCGCAAATTTCCCGCGTGAAAGAGGCGCGGCGCGAGCTGGAAGAGCTGTTCCATCGCGAAATGCAAAAAGAAAGTCGCCAGTTCGACGGCTGGGACGAATACGAATAAGCGGGAGCATAACGATGTCTGCAACACGTAAGAGATTTATCGCCGGGGCGGTGTGCCCGAGCTGCAGCGCCATGGATACGCTGGCGGTATGGCGGGAGGATCAGGTGGAGGTGGTGGAGTGCGTCAAGTGCGGCCACCATCAGCGCCAGACCGAACAACAGGTGGAAAAACACGTTCGCCCGCAAGAGCAGGTGATCGGCATTTTCCAGCCGAAGTAGCGTTTTTTTATCCCGGAGGGTACAGCGAGGCAGATTTCCGTTACAATCTGTCCGGAAAAGGCGCGCATCCCGATAACGGTGCGCGTCCTAGTAGCCAACGGTAGGAGATATCATGAAAGTAGCAAAAGACTTGGTGGTCAGCCTGGCTTACCAAGTACGTACAGAAGACGGTGTTTTGGTTGATGAGTCTCCGGTGAGCGCACCGCTGGACTATCTGCACGGGCATGGTTCTCTGATCGCAGGTCTGGAAAAAGCACTCGAAGGCCACGACGTTGGCGATCGTTTTGACGTTCACGTCAGCGCGAACGACGCGTACGGCAACTACGACGAAAACCTGGTGCAACGCGTACCGAAAGACGTCTTCATGGGCGTTGACGAACTGCAGGTCGGCATGCGTTTCCTGGCTGACACCGATCAGGGCCCGGTACCGGTTGAAATCACCGAAGTTGACGGCGACCACGTGGTGGTTGACGGCAACCACATGCTGGCCGGCCAAAACCTGAACTTCAATGTGGAAGTTGTCGCGATCCGCGAAGCGACCGCAGAAGAACTGGCGCACGGTCACGTACACGGCGAGCACGACCATCACCACGAACACGGTGAAGGCTGCTGCGGCGGTCACGGCCACAGCCACGATCACGACCATGGTCACGACCACGGTAAAGGCGGTTGCGGTAACGGCGGCTGCGGCTGCCACTAAGCAGATCGCAGTGACGAGACAAGAGGGCGGCCATCGGCTGCCCTTTTTTATGCGCGGCGCACCGGGCGCCGAACGGCACAACAGGACATGCCATGGCCACCATGAAAGACGTGGCGCGGCGCGCCGGCGTTTCCACGGCCACCGTCAGCCGGGTGATCAATAATACCGCCTACGTTGAACCGGTGACCCGCGAACGCGTCGAGAAAGCGATGCGCGAGTTTAACTACCACCGCAACGCCGCCGCGCTGGCGCTGGCGAAAAGAAGCGGCAATATGCTGGGATTGCTGACCGGCAATCTCGACGATCCGTTTTTTTCACGCCTCGCGCGGGGCGTGGAAGACATCACGCGGCAGGCCGGCGTGCGGTTGATGTTGTGCAGCGGCGGGCATCAGGCCGAGCTGGAAAAAAGCGGCCTCGATTTTCTCATCAATCAGGGATGTGAAGCCATCGTGGCGCACGTCACGCGCATGGAGGAGGAGGCGCTGCTGCGCTACGCCGCCCATACGCCCGCGCTGGTGCTGATCAATCGTTATCTGCCCGCCATCGCCAACCGTTGCATCTGGCTCGACAACGCCAATGCGGCGCAGACGGCGACCGAGCTGCTCATACGCCAGGGGCATCGAAGAATTGCCTGCGTGACGGCGGATCTGCCGATCGACGATCGCGCGCAGCGGCTAGCGGGTTACCGCCAGGCCATGGCCGCCGCCGGCATTGAGGTGCCCGGCAGCTGGATCATCAGCGTGCCCTTCAACGAGCGAGGGGGCGAACTGGCGGCCGAGCGCGTTCTGGCCAGCGACCAACGCTTCACCGCCGCAGTGACGTTCAACGACGTGATGGCCGCCGGCATGATGCGCACCTGCCATCAACGGCAAGTTCAGCTGCCCGAGGCGCTGTCGATCGTCGGCTTTGACGACATTGCCCTGGCGAAATATCTCCATCCTTCGTTGACCACCGTGCATTACCCGATCGAGAAAATGGCCCGACGCGCCGCGCGCCTGGCGCTGCAGATCCACAGCGGCAGCGACGTCGCGCCGCAGAACAACCGCTTTTCGGCCGAACTTATCCTGCGAGACTCCGTAACCGACGGTGAGGCGCATGCGCAAAGCAAGCGCGGCGAATGAGAGACGGCTCACACAACGCTACCTCATGAAACCGATTACATGGCCGATTGCCTGCGCTCACATCCTCCGATTATCGAAGCCATTACGCTGTTGCAGTACCCCATCTTCAACAGGAGCCGTATATGGATAATAAGAAAACGCTCAACCTTGGGTTGGCGACGCTGCCGATTGTGGCCATGCTGTTGCTGCTCATCATCGGCTATGGCCAGTTTGGCCTGCGCATTGAACCGCTGCTGCTGGTTTCCGCCGCCATCGCCGCCGCGTTGGCCTGGTGGCAAGGCTACCGCTGGGACGACATCATCGAGGCCATCGTGGCCAAACTGGCGAAGGCGATGCCGGTTATCCTGATCCTGATCTGCGTGGGCGGCCTGATCGGCACCTGGATGATCAGCGGCACAATCCCTTACATGGTGTACTGGGGGCTGAAGCTGATCAGCCCGCAATACATTCTGATCGCCGCATTCTTCATCACCAGCGTGATCTCGGTGTGCACCGGTACTTCCTGGGGAGCGGCCGGCACCGTGGGCGTGGCGCTGATGGGCGTGGCCGCCGGTCTGGACGTGCCGCTGGCCGCCGCGGCCGGGGCGGTGGTGTCCGGCGCTTACTTCGGCGACAAAATTTCGCCGTTGTCCGATTCGACCAACTTCGCGGCCATCGTCGCGGATACCGATCTCTACAGCCATATCCAGCATCTGATGTACACGACGCTGCCGAGCTTCATCCTGGCCGCCGTGGTGTACCTGATCGCCGGCCACACCGGTGCGGTGGGCAGCGTGGCAACGCCGGAAAAAGTGACCGAAATCGTCGGCGCGCTCGAGGGGCTGTACCACTTCAATCTGCTGCTGATCCTGCCGCCGGTGCTGGTGCTGTGGGGCGCGGTGACCAAACGGCCGGTGATCCCCGTCATGCTGGCCGCCTGCGCGCTGGCGATCGCCATCGGCGTCGCGCTGCAGGGCTTTAGCCTGCAGCAGGGGCTGAATGCGTTGATGGACGGTTTCAATCTGTCGATGTTTGCCGCTCAGGGCCACAACGTTGAGGGTATCGTCGCCGATGTGCCGCGCCTGCTGAACCGCGGCGGCATGTTCTCGATGATGAGTACGATCCTGCTGGTGTTCTGCGCCTTTTCCTTCGCCGGCGCTCTGACGCTGACCGGCGCGCTGACGGTGATCATCAGCCGGCTGCTGAACGTGGTGCACACCACCGGCCAGCTGATCGCCGCCACCGTTGCCACCACTATCCTGGTGACCGGCGCGACCAGCGACGGCAAGCTGGCGCTGCTGATCCCGGCGGAGCTGTTCAAAGGGGCCTATCGGCGCATGGGGCTGGACAACAAAAATCTGTCGCGCACCGTCGAAGATGCGGGCACCGTCATCGAACCGCTGATCCCGTGGACGGCCGCCGGCATTTACATGGCCACCACGCTGGGGGTCAGCACCCTCGATCTGCTGCCGTGGGCGATCCAATGTTATGCCGCGGTGGTGTTCGCCCTGATTTATGGGTTCACCGGCTTCGGTATCGCCAAACTCCAACCTCAGAACGACTTGCAGCGTAAGGAAGCCTGACATGACGAGTCATTTCAACGCCATCATCGATCGCCACAACACCGGCTCCGTGAAGTGGGACTTCATCGACCGCTATCTGCAACTGGACGGCAGCGAACTGTTGCCGATGTGGGTGTCCGATTTCGACTTTCCGTGCCCGCCAGAGGTGCAGCAGGCGCTGCATCAGCGGGTGGACCACGGCGTCTTTGGCTACAGCGAACGCGACGACGCCTACTACCAAGCGGCAATCGACTGGTTTGCCAAGCGGCACGGCTTGCCGCTGCGGCGCGAGTGGTTCACGTCGATTGAAGGGGTGGTGCCGGGGCTGGCGATGCTGATCCAACTGCTCAGCAAGCCGGGGGACGGGGTGGTGGTGCAGGGGCCGTATTATGGCTCGTTCGCCAAGATAGTCACCATGAACGGCAGAGAGGTGATTGAAAACCCGCTGCGGGAAACCCCGCAGGGATACCGGATCGATTTCGACCAGCTGGCCGCCTGCCTGGCGCAGCGTAAACCGCCGCTGTTGTTGCTGTGCAACCCGCACAATCCAACCGGCCGTTGCTGGCGCCGCGATGAACTGGAGCGGCTCATGGCGCTCTGCCACGCCCATGACGTCACGGTGATCTCCGATGAAATTTGGGCCGACCTGCTGCTGCCCGGCGAGACGTTTACGTCGGTGTTGCATCTGGGCGAGGAATATCGCGATCGGGTAATTGTGGCGACGTCCGCCAGCAAAACGTTCGGCCTCTCCTCGCTGCGCATTTCGAATTTCCTGATCCCCAACGCCCGGCTTCGGCAGGCGTTTGTCGATCGGCTGAACGCCCACGGGCTGGATGTATTCAACGCGCTGTCGATGACGGCGGCGACCGCGGCCTATCAACGGGGCGCTGCCTGGCTTGATGAGCTGCTCGACTACCTGGCGGAGAACCGGCGTTGGTTTAAGCAGGCGCTGGCTGACGCCGCGCCCTGGTGCACGATGACCCAGGCTGAAGGGACCTATCTCGCCTGGCTGGATTGCCGCTCGCTGGGTTTGAACGATGCTGACTTGCAGCAGGCGCTGGTGGCGGTGGCGAAGCTGGCGCCGTCGATGGGCAGCGGTTTCGGCCCGCAGGGGCGCGGTTTTATCCGCATAAACCTGGGGTGCCCGCGCCGGTATCTCGAGCGTGCCGTCGAAGGGTTGGCACGCCTGAAATAACCGCATGGCGAGCCCTCAATAGTGCGGCGGAGGGGTTTCTTCCGATTGCGAGGCGATCATTGAGGTTTGGGTCGAGCGCAGCTTGTCGGTCAACATGCGCAGATGTTCGCGCATCTTCAGCATTTCCATTTGATGCTGGATGACGGTCTGGTTGAGCTCTTCGATGGTGAGCTCTTGGAAGGCCTGACGGCTCTCCAGTTCTTCAAGCCGCTGTAGCAGGCGTTGAGTGTCGGCGTTGTGCATGAGGCTACCTCTGACGCGATAAAATCCTGATTCGGCGCTATGGTAACAGCTGGCGCCGGGTTTGCTCGCGCTATTTCTCCAGACGGCGCGCAACGTTGCGATCGACAGTGTAAAGTGCTGAAAAGTTGCACGCTCGATCTGCCGTTTTTTGCGAGCCTGGCCGAATATTCCGCAAGAAAAATCTGATTTATCATGGGAGTAGCACCCAGAGGGAAACTTCTTGGCAAAGCGGGAGTCACACTTTGACTCGATTGGTTACCTGTGCGACTGTTTTGTTTTGTTTCAGGCAGCTATAGTAGCCCGGTTATCTTACCTAATGATTGTTTGGGGCATTGCTTCAGACACTGGAGAAATGGATGAAATCTTTGTTTAAAGTCACGCTTCTGGCAACCACCATGGCTTTTGCTCTGAATGCGACCCAGGTCATGGCAGCCGATGCCGCCAAGCCGGCAGAAGCCGCTAAACCAGCGGACGCGGCAGCAGCACCGAGCACCGGCAAGTTTAAAAACGACGACGAGCAAGCGGCCTACGCATTGGGCGCCTCTCTCGGCCGTTACATGGACAACTCTCTGAAAGAGCAAGAGAAGCTGGGCATCAAGCTGGACAAAGATCAGCTGATTGCCGGCGTTCAGGACGCGTTCGCCAACAAGAGCAAACTGAACGACGCCGACATCGAGAAGACCCTGCAGGGCTTCGAAGCGCGCGTGAAGGCTTCCGCTCAGGCGAAGATGGAGCAGGACGCCAAGGACAACGAAACCAAAGGCGCCAAGTACCGCGATAGCTTCGCTAAAGAAAAAGGCGTGAAGAAAACCGAATCCGGCCTGCTGTACCAGGTAGAGAAGCCGGGCGCGGGTGAAGCGCCGAAAGACAGCGACACCGTGGTGGTGAACTACAAAGGCACCCTGACCGACGGTACCGAGTTCGATAACTCCTACACCCGCGGCGAGCCGCTGTCGTTCCGTCTGGACGGCGTGATCCCAGGCTGGACCGAAGGCCTGAAGCACATCAAGAAAGGCGGCAAAATCAAGCTGGTGATCCCACCGGCGCTGGCCTACGGCAAAACCGGCGTTCCGGGCATCCCGGCTAACTCCACGCTGGTCTTCGACGTTGAGCTGCTGGACGTGAAAGCGGCGCCGAAAGCCGACGCTAAAGCCGAAAAACCGGCGGACGCGAAAGCAGACGCCAAAGCGAAATAACATCGCCGCTTTGTTTGCCACCGCCGCGGATGCCCTCCGCGGCGGTTTTCATTTCGGCAGCCGCCGCCTCTCTCTCCATTGAACGCTTGACGCCTGCCGGGCATCGGGCTTAACGTCAATACCACGCGCAAACGCAAGGACTTTGCTCCGGCCGCTTTGCTAGACTAATAATTCTGACTTATCAGTCATGCGTCTGCCCCTTAGGGCGTGTACCTAAAATTGTTCCCGGCCGCCTCGCCCGCGGATGTCATCGTGCCGTTTGATGGCGCTCTCAGCCGGCCGCGCTGCGGCGTGCCGACGACGGCAGCGATCCGGTTCGAGCGGTTTTAGCTGCGCCCCCTGGCACAGGCGATCTATGAGGGTGGTATCTTCGATGTCGAATTCGCTTTTATCCAGCGAAGCCAGCGAACTTGATTTGCTGAATGAACGTCCGTTTACTCAAACGGATCATGAAATCCTGAAATCCTATGAAGCGGTGGTCGACGGGCTGGCGATGTTGATCGGCGGCCACTGCGAGATCGTACTGCACGCGCTGGAAGACCTGAACAGCTCAGCGGTACGCATCGCCAACGGTGAACATACCGGGCGTAAAATCGGCTCGCCGATCACCGATCTGGCGCTGCGCATGCTGCACGACATGGCCGGCGACGACAGCAGCGTGTCGAAAGCCTACTTTACCCGCGCCAAGAGCGGCGTGTTGATGAAGTCGGTGACCATCGCCATTCGCAATCGCGAGCAGCGGGTGATCGGCTTGCTGTGCATCAACATGAACCTCGACGTACCGTTTTCGCAGATCATGCAGACCTTTATGCCGCCAGCCACGCAGGACGTGCCGTCGTCGGTGAATTTTGCGTCTTCCGTCGACGATCTGGTGGCGCAGACGCTGGAGTTCACCATCGAAGAGGTGAACGCCGACCGCTCGGTGTCCAATAACGCCAAGAACCGCCAGGTGGTGCTCAACCTCTATGAGAAAGGCATCTTCGACATCAAGGATGCGATCAACCAGGTGGCGGATCGCCTGAACATCTCCAAACACACCGTGTATCTGTACATCCGCCAGTTCAAGAGCGGCGATCTGTTGGGAAGCGACCGTTGATGCTCGATTATTGCCTGTTGGTCACCGGCCCGGCTTACGGCACGCAGCAGGCCAGCAGCGCCTATCAGTTCGCTCAGGCTTTGTTGGCGAAAGGGCACCGGCTTTCCAGCGTCTTTTTCTACCGTGAGGGCGTGCTGAACGCCAACCAGCTGACCGCGCCCGCCAGCGACGAGTTCGACCTGGTGCGCGGTTGGACGCAACTGGCGCAGCAACACGGCGTAGCGCTCAACGTCTGCGTAGCCGCCGCGTTGCGCCGTGGGGTCACCGACGAGCAGGAGGCGGTGCAACAGGGGCTGGCAAGCGCCAACCTGCAGCCTGGCTTTACCCTGAGCGGGCTGGGTTCCCTGGCCGAAGCGTCGCTGAGTTGCGACCGTCTGGTGCAGTTCTGAGGATATGATGAAACGAGTCGCTTTTGTTTTCACCCACGGGCCGCACGGCGGCGCCGGCGGCAGGGAAGGGCTGGATGCGCTGCTCGCCACGTCGGCGCTCAGTGAAGATTTGGGGGTGTTTTTTGTCGGCGACGGCGTATTGCAGCTGTTGCCGGGCCAGCAACCGGAAAAGATTTTGGCGCGCAATTACATCGCCACCTTCGGCGTGCTGCCGCTGTATGACGTGGAGCGCTGCTATCTGTGCCAGGCTTCGCTGCAGGAGCGTGGGCTGAGCCAGGTGACCGATTGGGTGCTGGATGCCGAGGTGCTGGCGCCGGACGAACTGCGCCGCGAACTGGCCGGCTACGACGCCGTGATGACGTTTTAGGATCCTCTGATGCTGTATACCCTGAGCCACTCGCCAAACCAATGTGACTTGCCTGCGCTGCTGCGCCTGACGGCGGAGGGTGACGCGCTGCTGCTGCTGCAGGACGGCGTGCTTGCAGGCCTTGCCGGCAGCGCCCATCTTGAATCGCTGCTCGCCGCCCCCATATCCCTTTATGCGCTGCAGGACGACCTGGAAGCCCGGGGATTGGTCGGTCATTTTTCGCACAAAATCACTGTCGTCGGCTATAATCACTTCGTTGAATTAACCGAACAACACCGCAGCCAAATGGCCTGGTAATGAGAGTGATGTTGTATATTTCTTGACACCCATACTGGTCAGCCCTAAAATTCTGCGTCCTCGTACTTTGCCAATAGTGCATACGAGGGGATTTATCACATGTTTACGAAGCTAGTACGAAGCAAAAACCAGGAGCTTTTTTAATGGCAACAATTAACCAGCTGGTTCGCAAACCACGCTCTGTGAAGGCTGCTAAAAGCAACGTTCCAGCGCTGGAAGCCTGCCCGCAGAAACGTGGCGTATGCACCCGCGTATACACCACTACCCCGAAAAAACCAAACTCCGCACTGCGTAAAGTTTGCCGTGTGCGTTTGACCAACGGTTTCGAAGTGACTTCCTACATCGGTGGCGAAGGCCACAACCTGCAGGAACACTCCGTAATCCTGATCCGTGGCGGTCGTGTAAAAGACCTGCCAGGTGTGCGTTACCACACCGTCCGTGGTGCACTTGACTGCTCCGGTGTTAAAGACCGTAAGCAAGCTCGTTCCAAGTACGGCGTGAAGAAGCCAAAGGCTTAATGGTTCTCCGTTAAGTAAGGCCAAACGTTTTAACTTTAATGTCAAAATAAACTCGTAGAGTTTTGGACAATCCTGAATTAACAACGGAGTATTTCCATGCCACGTCGTCGCGTAATCGGCCAACGTAAAATCCTGCCAGATCCTAAGTTCGGATCTGAGCTGCTGGCCAAATTTGTAAATATCCTGATGGTAGACGGTAAAAAATCTACTGCAGAAGCAATCGTCTATACCGCGCTGGAGACCCTGGCTCAGCGTTCTGGTAAAGATCACCTGGAAGCTTTCGAAGTCGCTCTCGACAACGTTCGCCCGACTGTAGAAGTTAAGTCGCGTCGCGTTGGCGGTTCTACTTATCAGGTACCAGTTGAAGTCCGCCCGGTTCGTCGTAATGCTCTGGCAATGCGTTGGATCGTTGATGCTGCACGTAAACGCGGTGATAAATCCATGGCTCTGCGCCTGGCGAACGAGCTGTCTGACGCAGCAGAGAACAAAGGTTCTGCTGTTAAGAAGCGTGAAGACGTTCACCGTATGGCCGAAGCCAACAAGGCGTTCGCCCACTACCGCTGGTAATCACCCGGCTGTAGTCATGCTAACCAAGCGGGCGCGTCAAATCGGCCCGCTTGGGTTAACTGAACTTGAACGCCCTAGGAATAGAGGAATCAAATGGCTCGTACAACACCCATTGCACGCTACCGCAACATCGGTATCAGTGCTCACATCGACGCCGGTAAAACCACCACTACCGAACGTATTCTGTTCTACACCGGTGTAAACCACAAAATCGGTGAAGTTCATGACGGCGCTGCCACCATGGACTGGATGGAACAGGAGCAGGAGCGTGGTATTACCATCACTTCTGCAGCGACTACTGCTTTCTGGTCTGGTATGGCCAAGCAGTTCGAACCGCATCGCGTAAACATCATCGACACCCCAGGGCACGTTGACTTCACCATCGAAGTAGAACGTTCCATGCGTGTGCTGGATGGCGCGGTAATGGTTTACTGTGCTGTTGGTGGTGTTCAGCCACAGTCTGAAACCGTATGGCGTCAGGCTAACAAATACAAAGTGCCACGTATCGCGTTCGTTAACAAAATGGACCGTATGGGCGCTAACTTCCTGAAAGTTGTAGGCCAGATCAAATCTCGTCTGGGCGCCAACCCTGTTCCTCTGCAGCTGGCTATCGGCGCAGAAGACAAATTCACCGGCGTTATCGACCTGGTGAAAATGAAGGCGATCAACTGGAACGAAGAAGACGCAGGCGTAACCTTCGAATACGAAGACGTCCCGGCTGACATGATGGATCTGGCTGAAGAATGGCGCCAGAACCTGATCGAGTCCGCTGCGGAAGCTTCCGAAGAGCTGATGGAAAAATACTTGGGCGGCGAAGAGCTGACCGAGGAAGAAATCAAAACTGCTCTGCGTCAGCGCGTACTGAACAACGAAATCATCCTGGTTACCTGCGGTTCTGCGTTCAAGAACAAAGGCGTGCAGGCGATGCTGGATGCGGTAATCGAATACCTGCCGGCACCAACTGACGTTCCTGCGATCAACGGTATCCTGGACGACGGTAAAGACACTCCGGCTGAGCGTCACGCAAGTGATGACGAGCCGTTCTCTGCTCTGGCGTTCAAAATCGCTACCGACCCGTTCGTCGGTAACTTGACCTTCTTCCGCGTGTACTCCGGCGTTGTTAACTCCGGCGACACCGTGCTGAACTCCGTTAAGTCTGCGCGCGAGCGTTTCGGCCGTATCGTTCAGATGCACGCTAACAAGCGTGAAGAGATCAAAGAAGTTCGCGCAGGCGACATCGCCGCTGCGATCGGTCTGAAAGACGTGACCACCGGGGACACCCTGTGTGATCCAGACTCTCCAATCATCCTGGAGCGTATGGAATTCCCTGAGCCGGTAATCTCTATCGCCGTTGAACCGAAAACCAAAGCTGACCAGGAAAAAATGGGTCTGGCTCTGGGCCGTCTGGCTAAAGAAGACCCGTCATTCCGCGTATGGACTGACGAAGAGTCTAACCAGACCATCATCGCCGGTATGGGTGAACTGCACCTCGACATCATCGTTGACCGCATGAAGCGTGAATTCAACGTTGAAGCTAACGTGGGCAAACCTCAGGTAGCTTACCGCGAAGCGATTCGCGCGAAGATTACCGATGTTGAAGGTAAGCACGCCAAGCAGTCTGGTGGTCGCGGTCAGTACGGTCACGTTGTGATCGACATGTACCCACTGGAGCCGGGCTCTAACCCGAAAGGTTACGAGTTCATCAACGACATCAAAGGCGGCGTAATTCCTGGCGAATACATCCCTGCCGTTGATAAAGGCATCCAGGAGCAGCTGAAGTCTGGTCCGTTGGCTGGTTACCCGGTAGTAGACATGGGTATTCGTCTGCACTTCGGTTCTTACCACGACGTTGACTCCTCTGAACTGGCGTTTAAACTGGCCGCGTCTATCGCCTTTAAAGAAGGCTTTAAGAAAGCGAAACCCGTTCTGCTTGAGCCTATCATGAAGGTTGAAGTTGAGACTCCAGAAGAGAACACCGGTGACGTTATCGGTGACTTGAGCCGTCGTCGCGGCATGCTGCGCGGTCAGGAATCTGAAGTGACTGGCGTTAAGATCCACGCTGAAGTACCGTTGTCCGAAATGTTCGGCTACGCAACTCAGCTGCGTTCTCTGACTAAAGGTCGCGCATCATACACCATGGAATTCCTGAAGTATGATGATGCACCGAACAACGTCGCTCAGGCCGTAATCGAAGCCCGTGGCAAATAAGCCGCAGGGTTAAAACCAAAGTCCCGTGCTCTCTCCAGAAGGGGAGAGCGCTATAGTAAGGAATATAGCCGTGTCTAAAGAAAAATTTGAACGTACAAAACCGCACGTTAACGTTGGTACTATCGGCCACGTTGACCACGGTAAAACTACCCTGACTGCAGCGATCACCACCGTTCTGGCTAAAACCTACGGCGGTTCTGCACGTGCTTTCGACCAGATCGATAACGCGCCAGAAGAAAAAGCTCGTGGTATCACCATCAACACCTCTCACGTTGAGTATGACACCCCGACTCGTCACTACGCGCACGTTGACTGCCCAGGGCACGCCGACTACGTGAAAAACATGATCACCGGTGCTGCTCAGATGGACGGCGCGATCCTGGTAGTTGCTGCGACTGACGGCCCAATGCCTCAGACCCGTGAGCACATCCTGCTGGGTCGTCAGGTTGGCGTTCCTTTCATCATCGTATTCATGAACAAATGCGACATGGTTGATGATGAAGAGCTGCTGGAACTGGTAGAAATGGAAGTTCGCGAACTGCTGTCCGCTTACGACTTCCCAGGCGACGACCTGCCAGTAATCCGCGGTTCCGCGCTGAAAGCGCTGGAAGGCGAAGCTGAGTGGGAAGCGAAAATCATCGAACTGGCCGAAGCGCTGGACAGCTACATCCCAGAGCCAGAGCGTGCTATCGACAAGCCGTTCCTGCTGCCAATCGAAGACGTATTCTCCATCTCCGGTCGTGGTACCGTTGTTACCGGTCGTGTTGAGCGCGGTATCATCAAAGTTGGCGAAGAAGTTGAAATCGTTGGTATCAAAGACACCGTTAAGTCTACCTGTACTGGCGTTGAAATGTTCCGCAAACTGCTGGACGAAGGCCGTGCTGGTGAGAACGTAGGTGTTCTGCTGCGTGGTATCAAGCGTGAAGAAATCGAACGTGGTCAGGTACTGGCGAAGCCAGGCTCTATCAAGCCACACACCCAGTTCGAATCTGAAGTGTACATCCTGAGCAAAGATGAAGGTGGTCGTCACACTCCATTCTTCAAAGGCTACCGTCCACAGTTCTACTTCCGTACAACTGACGTGACCGGTACCATCGAACTGCCAGAAGGCGTAGAGATGGTAATGCCAGGCGACAACGTGAACATGGTTGTAACCCTGATTCACCCAATCGCGATGGACGACGGTCTGCGTTTCGCAATCCGTGAAGGCGGCCGTACCGTTGGCGCGGGCGTTGTTGCTAAAGTTATCGCTTAATCGCGAATAATTTTTCGACACAAAAAAGGGCACTTCGGTGCCCTTTTTTTATGCAATTTGTTTAAATCTTAATTGAAATAAAAACCATTCCCATTTAGACTCAGTGCATTGGTTAAGAAGTGAGTCTCTCTATGTATGTATGTCTGTGTAATGCGGTGACTGACAAAGCCATCCGTAACGCGGTGCGTCAGCACAATCCCCATACCATGAAGCAGCTGCGTGAACTTGTGCCGATTGGTACTGATTGTGGAAAGTGCATTCGTCAGGCAAGACAGATTATGGTGGAGGAACGCGGAACTATCATCCCAATGCATGAAGTTGCCTAACAAAGGGTAAGGTTATTTTTGACTCTTGGCTTACAGGTTCTACACTTTTAGAACTGGCCAGGAGGAGTTACCTATGAAAGGCGATAAAAAGATCATTGCTCACCTCAACAAGCTGCTCGGTAACGAGCTGGTTGCCATCAATCAATATTTCCTGCACGCCCGCATGTTCAAGAATTGGGGGTTAATGCGCCTCAACGACAAGGAGTACCACGAGTCGATCGACGAAATGAAACATGCCGATCGCTACATCGAGCGTATCCTGTTCCTGGAAGGGATCCCGAACCTGCAAGATCTCGGCAAGCTGAACATCGGCGAAGACATTGAAGAGATGCTGCGTTCCGATTTGGCGCTGGAGCTGGCGGGTGCCAAAAACCTGCGCGAAGGTATCGCCTATGCCGACTCGATCCACGATTACGTCAGCCGCGATTTGATGATCGACATCCTGGCCGATGAAGAAGAGCATATCGACTGGCTGGAAACCGAGCTGGATCTGATCGCTCGCCTCGGTATTCAAAACTATGCCCAGGCCCAGGTTCTAGAGCGCAAAGAGTAAACCTGCCTTCTGTTCGTCATCGTTTCTCCTGCCGGCAACCGTTTTTACGGTGGGGCAGGGGAGCGTCCCTGCCAAGCATAATTCATACCCTGTTTGCCGCCTTCATCTCGCGACTGCATCTGAACGCGCAAAAATGACGATTTCCTGAGCATATTTCCAACTGTGGCTTGCTTCCTCGGCCATTTTGCGTATAATGCGCGGGCTTACCTAATCTTGGTAAGCCTGATTTTAGCGAATCAGTCGATTGGCAGGCCTTTTTTGCCTCTCGAACAATACTCCCGATATGGGGGTTATATGTTGACGATTACACTCCCCCATCAATCGAAATGGGTGTGAGGAGTAATTATTTACGTTTATAAATAATTGGAGCTCTGGTCTCATGCAGAACCAAAGAATCCGTATCCGCCTGAAAGCGTTTGATCATCGTCTGATCGATCAATCAACCGCGGAAATCGTCGAGACTGCAAAGCGCACTGGTGCGCAAGTCCGTGGTCCGATCCCGCTGCCAACTCGCAAAGAGCGCTTTACCGTTCTGATTTCTCCGCACGTCAACAAAGACGCGCGCGATCAGTACGAGATTCGCACTCACAAGCGTCTGGTTGACATCGTTGAGCCAACCGAGAAAACCGTTGATGCTCTGATGCGTCTGGATCTGGCTGCCGGTGTAGACGTGCAGATCAGCCTGGGTTAATCAGGTCATTGAGCGATTGAGAGGTTGAAACAATGATTGGTTTAGTCGGTAAAAAAGTGGGTATGACCCGTATCTTCACTGAAGATGGCGTTTCTATCCCAGTAACCGTAATTGAAATTGAAG
This sequence comes from Serratia sp. CY32780, assembly GCF_052169135.1. NCBI lineage: Bacteria > Pseudomonadati > Pseudomonadota > Gammaproteobacteria > Enterobacterales > Yersiniaceae > Serratia > Serratia sp. CY32780. The sequence goes on along the minus strand of NZ_JBJNLI010000006.1, from coordinate 24,061 downwards.
CGAACCGTGTGACTCAGGTTAAAAGCCTGGACACCGACGGTTACCGTGCCGTTCAGGTTACCACCGGTAGCAAAAAAGCTAACCGTGTAACCAAGCCGGAAGCGGGCCATTTCGCTAAAGCTGGCGTTGAAGCTGGCCGTGGTCTGTGGGAATTCCGCCTGGAAGAAGGTCAAGAATTCGCTGCAGGTCAGGAAATTAGCGTAGAAATCTTCGCTGACGTTAAAAAAGTCGATGTTACCGGTACTTCTAAAGGTAAAGGTTTTGCTGGCACTGTTAAGCGCTGGAACTTCCGTACCCAAGACGCTACCCACGGTAACTCCTTGTCTCACCGCGTTCCGGGTTCTATCGGTCAGAACCAGACTCCGGGCAAAGTGTTCAAAGGCAAGAAAATGGCTGGCCACCTGGGTGATGAGCGCGTAACCGTTCAGAGCCTGGACGTAGTACGTGTTGACGCTGAGCGCAACCTGCTGCTGGTTAAGGGTGCTGTACCGGGCGCAACCGGTGGCAACCTGATCGTTAAACCAGCTGTGAAGGCGTAAGGGGATAGCAATGGAATTAGTATTGAAAGACGCGCAAAGCGCGCTGACTGTTTCCGAAACTACCTTCGGTCGTGATTTCAACGAAGCGCTGGTACACCAGGTTGTTGTTGCTTATGCAGCAGGTGCCCGTCAAGGTACCCGTGCTCAGAAGACCCGTGCTGAAGTAACTGGTTCCGGCAAAAAGCCATGGCGTCAGAAAGGCACCGGCCGTGCGCGTTCAGGTTCTGTAAAGAGCCCGATCTGGCGTTCAGGCGGCGTGACCTTTGCTGCTAAGCCACAGGACCACAGTCAGAAAGTAAACAAAAAGATGTACCGCGGCGCGCTGAAAAGCATCCTGTCCGAACTGGTACGTCAAGATCGTCTGATCGTTGTCGAGAAGTTCTCTGTAGAAGCGCCTAAAACTAAGCTGCTGGCACAGAAACTGAAAGATATGGCTCTGGAAGACGTGCTGATCGTGACCGGTGAACTGGATGAGAATCTGTTCCTGGCAGCTCGCAACCTGTACAAGGTTGACGTGCGCGATGTAGCAGGTATCGATCCGGTTAGCCTGATCGCCTTCGACAAAGTGGTTATGACTGCTGATGCTGTGAAGCAAGTTGAGGAGATGCTGGCATGATCCGTGAAGAACGTTTGCTGAAAGTGCTGCGTGCACCGCACGTATCTGAAAAAGCATCCGCTGCGATGGAAAAAAGCAACACCATCGTTCTCAAAGTTGCCAAAGACGCGACCAAAGCAGAAATTAAAGCTGCAGTGCAGAAACTGTTTGAAGTCGAAGTCGAAGACGTGAACACCCTGGTAGTTAAAGGGAAAGTGAAGCGTCACGGTCAGCGTGTTGGTCGTCGTAGCGACTGGAAAAAAGCTTACGTCACCCTGAAAGAAGGCCAGAATCTGGACTTCATCGGCGGCGCAGAGTAAGTCGGAGGAGTAAGAACAATGGCAATTGTTAAATGTAAACCTACATCTCCGGGTCGTCGCCACGTTGTTAAAGTGGTTAACCCTGAGCTGCACAAGGGTAAACCTTATGCCCCGCTGCTGGAAAAACTGAGCAAAAGCGGTGGTCGTAACAACAATGGCCGTATCACCACCCGTCATATCGGTGGTGGCCACAAGCAACATTATCGTCTGGTTGACTTCAAGCGCAACAAAGACGGTATCCCTGCTGTGGTTGAGCGTCTGGAGTACGATCCGAACCGTTCCGCGAACATCGCGCTGGTTCTGTACAAAGACGGCGAACGCCGTTACATCCTGGCGCCGAAAGGCCTGAAAGCTGGTGACCAGATTCAATCTGGCGTTGATGCTGCAATCAAAGCGGGTAACACCCTGCCGATGCGCAACATTCCAGTTGGTTCAACGGTTCACAACGTAGAAATGAAACCAGGTAAAGGCGGTCAGATGGCTCGCTCCGCTGGTGCCTACGTTCAGATCGTTGCTCGTGATGGTTCCTACGTAACTCTGCGTCTGCGCTCCGGCGAAATGCGTAAAGTTCCAGCTGATTGCCGCGCCACCCTGGGTGAAGTCGGTAACGCTGAACACATGCTTCGCGTTCTGGGTAAAGCAGGTGCTGCACGTTGGCGTGGTGTTCGTCCTACCGTTCGCGGTACGGCGATGAACCCGGTAGATCACCCGCACGGTGGTGGTGAAGGTCGTAACTTTGGTAAGCACCCGGTAACTCCGTGGGGCGTTCAGACCAAAGGTAAGAAGACCCGTAGCAACAAGCGTACTGATAAGTTCATCGTACGTCGCCGTAGCAAAAAATAATTAGAGGATAAGCCATGCCACGTTCTCTCAAGAAAGGTCCTTTTATTGACCTGCACTTGCTGAAGAAGGTAGAGAAAGCGGTGGAAAGCGGTGACAAGAAGCCTTTGCGCACTTGGTCCCGTCGTTCAACGATCTTTCCTAACATGATCGGTTTGACCATCGCTGTCCATAATGGTCGTCAGCACGTACCAGTGTTCGTTTCCGATGAAATGGTCGGTCACAAACTGGGTGAATTCGCGCCGACTCGTACTTATCGCGGCCATGCGGCTGATAAAAAAGCTAAAAAGCGCTAAGGTAGGAGGAAGAGATGGAAACTATCGCTAAACATCGCCACGCTCGTTCTTCTGCTCAGAAGGTTCGCCTTGTTGCTGACCTGATTCGCGGTAAGAAAGTGTCGCAAGCTCTGGAAACTCTGACCTACACCAACAAGAAAGCTGCTGGTCTGGTTAAGAAAGTGCTGGAGTCTGCCATTGCTAACGCAGAACACAACGATGGCGCTGACATCGATGATCTGAAAGTTACGAAAATCTTCGTAGACGAAGGCCCAAGCATGAAGCGCATTATGCCGCGTGCAAAAGGTCGTGCAGATCGCATCCTGAAGCGCACCAGCCACATTACTGTGGTTGTGTCCGATCGCTGAGACTCTGGAGACTAGCAATGGGTCAGAAAGTACATCCTAATGGTATTCGCCTGGGTATTGTCAAACCTTGGAACTCTACTTGGTATGCGAATACCAAAGAATTCGCTGACAACCTGGACAGCGACTTTAAAGTTCGTCAATTCCTGACTAAGGAACTGTCGAAAGCTTCCGTTTCTCGCATCGTTATCGAGCGTCCTGCGAAGAGCATCCGTGTGACCATTCACACTGCTCGCCCAGGCATCGTTATCGGCAAGAAAGGTGAAGACGTCGAAAAACTGCGCAAGGTCGTAGCGGACATCGCTGGCGTTCCTGCACAGATCAACATCGCCGAAGTCCGTAAACCGGAACTCGACGCTAAATTGGTTGCTGACAGCATCACTTCTCAGCTGGAACGTCGCGTGATGTTCCGTCGTGCTATGAAGCGTGCAGTACAGAACGCAATGCGTCTTGGCGCTAAAGGTATCAAAGTTGAAGTAAGCGGCCGTCTTGGCGGCGCTGAAATCGCACGTACCGAATGGTACCGCGAAGGTCGTGTTCCATTGCACACTCTGCGTGCGGACATCGACTACAACACATCTGAAGCGCACACCACTTATGGTGTAATCGGCGTTAAGGTATGGATCTTCAAAGGTGAGATCCTGGGTGGTATGGCTGCAGTTGAACAACCGGAACCGGCTGCTCAACCTAAAAAGCAGCAGCGTAAAGGCCGCAAGTAAGGAGAGTCGCTGATGTTACAACCAAAGCGTACAAAATTCCGTAAGGTGCACAAGGGCCGCAACCGTGGTCTGGCGCAAGGTACGGATGTTAGCTTCGGCACTTTCGGTCTGAAAGCTGTTGGCCGTGGCCGTCTGACTGCTCGTCAAATCGAAGCAGCTCGTCGTGCAATGACTCGTGCAGTTAAGCGTCAAGGCAAGATCTGGATCCGTGTATTCCCGGACAAACCGATCACCGAGAAGCCGCTGGAAGTGCGTATGGGTAAAGGTAAGGGTAACGTGGAGTATTGGGTTGCCCTGATCCAGCCTGGTAAGGTCCTGTACGAAATGGACGGCGTGCCAGAAGAGGTTGCCCGCGAGGCATTCAAACTGGCAGCAGCGAAACTGCCGATCAAAACCACCTTTGTAACTAAGACGGTGATGTAATGAAAGCACAAGAGCTGCGTGAAAAAAGCGTTGAAGAGCTGAATGCCGAGCTGCTCAACCTGCTGCGTGAGCAATTCAACTTGCGCATGCAGGCGGCCAGTGGCCAGCTGCAACAAACTCACCTGTTGAAACAAGTGCGTCGTGACGTCGCACGCGTTAAGACTTTACTGACTCAAAAGGCGGGTGTGTAAATGACTGAAGTTATCCGTACCCTGCAGGGTCGTGTTGTTAGCGATAAAATGGAGAAATCCATCGTTGTTGCTATCGAACGTACTGTGAAGCACCCGATCTACGGGAAATTCATCAAACGTACGACCAAGCTGCACGTACATGACGAGAACAACGAATGTGGTACCGGCGACGTGGTGGAAATCCGCGAATGCCGCCCACTGTCCAAGACCAAGTCCTGGACGCTGGTTCGCGTTGTAGAGAAAGCGATTCTGTAATAGAGTAGCTGGCTCTCACTTAATAAACGGCTCAGAAAATGAGCCGTTTATTTTTTCTACCCATACCAAGTAAGCGGTGTTATAATGCTGCGCCCTCGGTTATGGGGCTTTTCAACGGCCTAATTTTTACTTGGGTCTTTAAAGTAGTAGTTGACATTAGCGGAGCACTAAAATGATCCAAGAACAGACTATGCTGAACGTCGCCGACAACTCCGGTGCACGTCGCGTAATGTGTATCAAGGTTCTAGGTGGCTCGCACCGTCGCTACGCAGGCGTCGGCGACATCATCAAAATTACCATCAAGGAAGCAATTCCTCGCGGTAAGGTGAAGAAAGGCGATGTTCTGAAGGCGGTAGTGGTGCGCACCAAGAAGGGTGTACGTCGCCCGGACGGTTCTGTCATTCGCTTCGATGGCAATGCATGCGTTATTTTGAACAATAACAGCGAGCAGCCAATCGGTACGCGTATTTTTGGGCCGGTAACTCGTGAACTGCGTAATGAGAAGTTCATGAAAATTATCTCTCTGGCACCAGAAGTACTCTAAGGAGCGAACATGGCAGCGAAGATCCGTCGTGATGACGAAGTTATCGTGATTACCGGGAAAGACAAAGGTAAGCGCGGTAAAGTAAAAAATGTCCTGTCTGCTGGCAAGGTCATTGTTGAAGGCATCAACCTGGTTAAGAAACACCAGAAGCCGGTTCCGGCTCTGAACCAACCAGGCGGCATTGTTGAAAAAGAAGCTGCAATTCAGGTTTCTAACATTGCTATCTTCAACGCGGCTACCGGCAAGGCTGACCGTGTAGGCTTTAGATTCGAAGACGGCAAAAAAGTCCGTTTCTTCAAATCTAACAGCGAAACTATCAAGTAATTTGGAGTAATACGATGGCGAAACTGCATGATTACTACAAAGACGAGGTAGTCAAACAACTGATGTCTCAGTTTGATTACAACTCTGTCATGCAAGTCCCTCGGGTCGAGAAGATCACCCTGAACATGGGTGTTGGTGAAGCGATTGCTGACAAGAAACTGCTGGATAACGCCGCAGCGGACCTGACAGCTATCTCCGGTCAAAAACCGTTGATCACCAAAGCCCGCAAATCTGTTGCAGGCTTCAAAATCCGTCAGGGCTATCCGATCGGCTGTAAAGTAACTCTGCGTGGCGAACGCATGTGGGAGTTCCTTGAGCGCCTGATCTCCATTGCTGTTCCACGTATCCGTGACTTCCGTGGCCTGTCCGCCAAGTCATTCGATGGCCGTGGCAACTACAGCATGGGCGTGCGTGAGCAAATCATCTTCCCAGAAATCGACTACGACAAAGTCGATCGCGTTCGTGGTTTGGATATTACCATTACCACTACTGCGAAATCTGATGATGAAGGCCGCGCGCTGCTGGCTGCTTTTAACTTCCCGTTCCGCAAGTAAGGCAGGGTTACTGATGGCTAAGCAATCAATGAAAGCACGCGAAGTCAAGCGCGTGAAATTAGCTGACAAGTTCTTTGCAAAACGCGCTGAACTGAAAGCTATTATCTCTGATGTGAACGCATCCGATGAAGATCGTTGGAATGCCGTTCTCAAGCTGCAAACTCTGCCGCGTGATTCCAGCCCGTCTCGTCAGCGTAAACGCTGCCGCCAAACTGGCCGTCCACATGGTTATGTGGGCAAATTCGGGTTGAGCCGTATTAAGCTTCGTGAAGCCGCTATGCGCGGTGAAGTACCAGGCTTGAAAAAGGCTAGCTGGTAATTACCAATTGAATCACGGGAGTAAAGACAGATGAGCATGCAAGATCCGATCGCGGATATGCTGACCCGTATCCGTAACGGTCAAGCCGCGAACAAAGTTGCGGTCACCATGCCTTCCTCCAAGCTGAAAGTGGCAATTGCCAACGTGCTGAAGGAAGAAGGTTTTATTGAAGATTTCAAAATCGAAGGCGACGCCAAGCCTGTTCTGGAACTGGTACTGAAGTACTTCCAGGGCAAAGCTGTGGTAGAAAGCATTCAACGTATCAGCCGTCCAGGTCTGCGCATCTACAAGAAAAAAGATGAGCTGCCAAAAGTTATGGCCGGTTTGGGTATCGCTGTTGTTTCTACCTCTAAAGGTGTTATGACCGATCGTGCAGCTCGCCAGGCTGGTCTTGGTGGCGAGATTATCTGCTACGTAGCTTAATTCGGGAGGAAAGAATGTCTCGTGTTGCAAAAGCACCCGTCGTCATTCCTGCCGGCGTAGAGGTAAAACTCAACGGTCAGGTTATTTCGATTAAGGGTAAAAACGGCGAGTTGACTCGTACTATCCACGACGCCGTTGAAGTGAAGCAAGAAGCTAACGCACTGACTTTCGCTCCGCGCGAAGGTTTTGCTAACGCATGGGCTCAAGCGGGTACCACGCGCGCTCTGCTGAACGCAATGGTTGTTGGTGTTACCGAAGGCTTCACCAAAAAGCTTCAACTGGTAGGTGTTGGTTATCGTGCTGCCGTTAAAGGCAACGTGGTGAATTTGGCCCTGGGCTTCTCTCACCCTATCGATCACCAGCTGCCGGCAGGTATCACTGCTGAATGCCCAAGCCAAACTGAAATCGTGCTGAAAGGCGCTGATAAGCAGGTAATTGGCCAGGTAGCAGCAGATCTGCGTGCTTACCGTCGTCCTGAGCCTTACAAAGGCAAAGGTGTTCGTTACGCCGACGAAGTCGTGCGTACCAAAGAGGCTAAGAAGAAGTAAGGTAACACTATGGATAAGAAATCTGCTCGTATCCGTCGTGCGACCCGCGCACGCCGCAAGCTCCAAGAGCTGGGTGCAACCCGCCTGGTGGTACATCGTACCCCGCGTCACATTTACGCACAGGTGATTGCTCCAAACGGTTCTGAAGTACTGGTAGCCGCTTCTACTTTAGAAAAAGCTATCGCGGAGCAACTGAAGTATTCCGGTAACAAAGACGCAGCAGCAGCCGTAGGTAAAGCTCTGGCTGAGCGCGCGTTGGAAAAAGGGATTGCGAAAGTATCCTTTGACCGTTCCGGTTTCCAATATCATGGTCGAGTCCAGGCACTGGCAGATGCTGCCCGTGAAGCTGGCCTTCAGTTCTAAGGAAGAGGTTTAAGATGGCTCACATCGAAAAACAAGCTGGCGAACTGCAGGAAAAGCTGATCGCGGTAAACCGCGTATCTAAAACCGTAAAAGGTGGCCGTATTTTCAGCTTTACCGCACTGACTGTAGTTGGTGATGGTAACGGTCGCGTTGGTTTTGGCTACGGCAAAGCACGCGAAGTTCCAGCAGCGATCCAGAAAGCGATGGAAAAAGCCCGTCGCAACATGATGAACGTCGCGCTGAACAGCGGCACCCTGCAGCACCCTGTTAAGGGCGCTCACACGGGTTCTCGCGTGTTCATGCAGCCTGCTCATGAAGGTACCGGTATCATCGCGGGCGGTGCAATGCGCGCCGTTCTCGAAGTTGCTGGGGTGCACAACGTATTGGCTAAAGCTTATGGTTCCACCAACCCGATCAACGTGGTTCGTGCAACTATCGACGCTCTGGCGAATATGAAGTCTCCTGAAATGGTCGCTGCTAAGCGTGGTAAATCCGTTGCCGACATTCTGGGGTAATTGACCATGGCTAAGACTATTAAAGTTACACAAACTCGCAGCTCAATTGGCCGTCTGCCGAAGCATAAAGCTACTCTGCTCGGTCTGGGTCTGCGTCGTATTGGTCACACCGTAGAGCGCGAGGATACTCCTGCTGTTCGCGGTATGGTCAACCTGGTTTCCTACATGGTTAAAGTTGAGGAGTAACAGATGCGTTTAAATACTCTGTCTCCGGCTGAAGGTGCCAAGCATGCGCCTAAGCGTGTAGGTCGTGGTATTGGTTCTGGCCTGGGTAAAACCGGCGGCCGTGGTCACAAAGGTCAGAAGTCTCGTTCTGGCGGTGGCGTACGTCGTGGTTTCGAAGGTGGTCAGATGCCTCTGTACCGTCGTCTGCCGAAATTCGGCTTCACTTCACGCAAAGCGATGATCACGGCAGAAGTTCGTCTGTCTGAACTGGCTCTGGTTGAAGGCGATGTTATCGACCTGAACGCGCTGAAAGCCGCTAACGTAGTTGGTGTCCAGATCGAATTCGCGAAAGTTGTACTTTCTGGCGAAGTCGCTCGTCCGGTAACCCTGCGTGGTCTGCGTGTCACCAAAGGCGCTCGTGCTGCTATCGAGGCTGCTGGCGGTAAAATTGAGGAATAAGTAGCAGATGGCTAAGCAACCAGGATTAGATTTTCAAAGTGCTAAAGGCGGGCTCGGCGAGCTGAAGCGCAGACTTTTGTTTGTCATCGGCGCGCTGATTGTCTTCCGCATCGGCTCTTTCATTCCGATTCCTGGTATCGATGCCACTGTGCTTGCCAAATTGCTTGAGCAGCAGAGAGGCACTATCATTGAAATGTTTAACATGTTCTCTGGTGGTGCCCTCAGCCGTGCTTCTATCTTTGCTCTGGGGATCATGCCGTATATCTCGGCGTCGATCATTATCCAGCTGCTGACGGTGGTTCATCCAGCGTTGGCGGAAATCAAGAAAGAAGGGGAGGCTGGCCGTCGCAAGATTAGCCAGTACACCCGTTACGGTACGCTGGTATTGGCCATATTCCAGTCGATCGGTATTGCTACCGGTCTGCCGAATATGCCTGGTATGCAGGGCCTGGTGTTAAATCCAGGCTTTGCATTCTACTTTACTGCGGTTGTGAGCCTGGTAACCGGGACAATGTTCCTGATGTGGCTGGGTGAGCAGATTACTGAACGCGGTATCGGCAACGGTATCTCGATCATTATCTTCGCGGGTATTGTAGCGGGGCTCCCGCCGGCAGTGGCTCATACTATCGAGCAAGCGCGGCAAGGCGACCTGCACTTCCTCCTGCTGCTGTTGGTTGCAGTATTGGTGTTTGCAGTAACCTTCTTCGTTGTTTTCATCGAGCGTGGTCAACGTCGTATCGTCGTTAACTATGCGAAGCGTCAACAAGGTCGTCGTGTTTATGCAGCACAGAGCACACATTTACCGTTGAAAGTGAACATGGCGGGTGTTATCCCGGCGATTTTCGCTTCCAGCATTATTCTGTTCCCGGCCACGATTGCATCATGGTTTGGGGGCGGTACCGGTTGGAACTGGCTGACTACGATTTCGCTGTATTTGCAGCCAGGGCAACCGCTTTATGTGTTACTCTATGCGTCTGCAATCATCTTCTTCTGTTTCTTCTACACGGCGTTGGTCTTCAACCCGCGTGAGACAGCAGATAACCTGAAGAAGTCCGGTGCCTTCGTACCAGGAATTCGTCCGGGAGAGCAAACGGCGAAGTATATCGATAAAGTAATGACGCGTTTAACCCTGGTGGGCGCGATGTACATTACTTTCATCTGCCTGATCCCGGAGTTCATGCGTGATGCAATGAAAGTACCATTCTACTTTGGTGGTACCTCGCTACTGATCGTGGTTGTCGTCATCATGGACTTTATGGCTCAAGTGCAAACTCTGATGATGTCAAGTCAGTACGAGTCTGCATTGAAGAAAGCAAATCTGAAAGGCTATAACCGCTAGTCAGATTCGTTTGAGAAGTTACGGAGAGTAAAAATGAAAGTTCGTGCTTCCGTCAAGAAATTATGTCGTAACTGCAAAATCGTTAAGCGTAACGGTGTCGTTCGTGTGATTTGCAGCGCCGAGCCGAAGCATAAACAGCGTCAAGGCTGATTATCTCGCATATTTTTCTTGCAAAGTTGGGTTGAGCTGGCTAGATTAGCCAGCCAATCTTTTGTATGTCGCACTGCAACACTATTTGAGTATCCTGAAAACGGGCTTTTCAGAATGGTGTTGCTGTATAAAATAGTAGGAGTGCATAGTGGCCCGTATAGCAGGCATTAACATTCCTGATCATAAACATACCGTTATCGCCTTAACGTCGATCTTCGGTATCGGTAAAACCCGTTCACAGGCTATCTGTGCATCCACGGGTATTGCTGAAAATGTTAAGATCAGTGAGCTGTCTGAAGAGCAAATCGAAAAGCTTCGTGATGCAGTTGCCAAATACACCGTTGAGGGTGATTTGCGTCGTGAAATTACCCTGAGCATCAAGCGTCTTATGGACCTTGGTTGCTATCGTGGTTTGCGTCATCGTCGTGGTCTGCCGGTACGCGGTCAGCGCACCAAGACCAACGCTCGTACCCGTAAGGGTCCGCGCAAGCCGATCAAGAAATAATCGGGGTTATTGAATAATGGCAAAGGCACCTGTTCGTACACGTAAGCGTGTAAGAAAGCAAGTCTCTGACGGCGTGGCTCATATCCATGCTTCTTTCAACAACACCATCGTTACCATCACTGATCGTCAGGGTAATGCTTTGGGTTGGGCAACAGCCGGTGGTTCCGGTTTCCGTGGTTCTCGTAAGTCCACTCCGTTCGCAGCACAGGTTGCAGCAGAACGTTGTGCTGACGCAGTAAAAGAATACGGTATCAAGAACCTGGAAGTTATGGTTAAAGGACCTGGTCCTGGTCGTGAGTCTACTATCCGCGCTCTGAACGCGGCTGGTTTCCGCATCACTAACATTACTGATGTGACTCCGATCCCTCATAACGGTTGTCGTCCGCCGAAAAAGCGCCGCGTGTAACGCAGCTTTTAGGATTGTTGGAGAAAGAAAATGGCAAGATATTTGGGTCCTAAGCTCAAGCTGAGCCGTCGTGAGGGCACAGACCTGTTCCTTAAGTCTGGCGTTCGCGCGATCGATTCCAAGTGTAAAATTGAACAAGCACCTGGTCAGCACGGTGCGCGTAAACCGCGTCTGTCTGATTACGGTGTTCAGTTGCGTGAGAAGCAGAAAGTTCGCCGTATGTACGGCATTCTGGAGCGTCAATTCCGTAACTATTACAAAGAAGCAACCCGCCTGAAGGGCAACACCGGTGAAAACCTGTTGCAGCTGCTGGAAGGTCGTCTGGACAACGTTGTTTACCGTATGGGCTTCGGCGCTACTCGTGCAGAGTCACGTCAGCTGGTTAGCCACAAAGCAGTTATGGTAAACGGTCGCGTTGTTAACATCGCTTCTTATCAGGTATCTCCGAATGACGTAGTCAGCATCCGCGAGAAAGCTAAAAAGCAGTCTCGTGTTAAAGCTTCTCTGGAGCTGGCTGAGCAGCGTGAAAAGCCGACTTGGCTGGAAGTTGATGCTGCTAAGATGGAAGGCGTGTTCAAGCGTATGCCTGAACGTACCGATCTGTCTGCGGACATTAACGAACACCTGATCGTCGAGCTTTACTCCAAGTAAAGCTTAGTACCAAAGAGAGGACACAATGCAGGGTTCTGTGACAGAGTTTCTAAAACCGCGCCTGGTAGATATCGAGCAAGTCAGTTCGACGCACGCCAAGGTGACCCTTGAGCCTTTAGAGCGTGGCTTTGGCCATACTCTTGGCAACGCACTGCGCCGTATTCTGCTTTCATCTATGCCGGGTTGCGCGGTGACCGAGGTTGAGATTGATGGTGTACTGCATGAGTACAGCACCAAAGAAGGCGTACAGGAAGATATCCTGGAGATCCTGCTCAACCTGAAAGGGCTGGCGGTGAGAGTTCAAGGCAAAGACGAAGTTATTCTTACCCTGAATAAATCTGGCATTGGCCCTGTGACCGCTGCCGACATCACCCATGATGGTGATGTCGAAATCGTCAAGCCTCAGCACGTGATCTGCCACCTGACTGATGAGAACGCGGCTATCAGCATGCGTATCAAAGTTCAGCGCGGTCGCGGTTATGTGCCGGCTTCTGCCCGAATTCATTCGGAAGAAGATGAGCGCCCAATCGGTCGTCTGTTGGTTGACGCCTGCTACAGCCCTGTAGAGCGTATCGCCTACAATGTTGAAGCTGCGCGTGTAGAACAGCGTACTGACTTGGATAAGCTGGTCATCGAGATGGAGACCAATGGCACGATCGATCCTGAAGAGGCGATCCGCCGTGCGGCCACCATTCTGGCTGAACAACTTGAAGCTTTCGTTGACCTGCGTGATGTACGTCAGCCGGAAGTTAAAGAAGAGAAACCGGAATTCGATCCGATCTTGCTGCGCCCTGTTGACGATCTGGAATTGACTGTCCGCTCTGCTAACTGCCTCAAGGCAGAAGCTATCCACTACATCGGTGATCTGGTACAGCGTACCGAGGTTGAGTTGCTGAAAACGCCAAACCTGGGTAAAAAATCTCTTACCGAGATTAAAGACGTGCTGGCCTCACGTGGTCTGTCTCTGGGCATGCGCCTGGAAAACTGGCCGCCGGCAAGCATTGCTGACGAGTAACCGGATCACAGGTTAAGGTTTTACTGAGAAGGATAAGGTCATGCGCCATCGTAAGAGTGGTCGTCAACTGAACCGTAACAGCAGCCATCGCCAGGCTATGTTCCGTAACATGGCCGGCTCTTTGGTTCGTCATGAGATCATCAAGACGACCCTGCCAAAAGCAAAAGAGCTGCGTCGCGTTGTTGAGCCGCTGATTACTCTTGCCAAGACCGACAGCGTAGCTAATCGTCGTCTGGCATTCGCCCGTACTCGTGATAACGAGATCGTGGCAAAACTGTTTAACGAGCTGGGCCCGCGTTTCGCGAGCCGTGCCGGTGGTTACACTCGCATTCTGAAGTGTGGCTTCCGCGCAGGCGACAACGCGCCGATGGCATACATCGAGCTGGTTGATCGTGCTGAGTCTCAAGCAGAAGTAGCAACTGCAGAGTAATCTGTAGACGCGTAAAAAAACCGGGCTTGCCCGGTTTTTTTACGTCCAAACCCAGCCAAATGTGCGTAATTCCCCCGCTGCGCTTAAGATCCCCGCCCCTGTCCGCTATGCTAAGGCTTAATCATTAGGCTAACCGAGGCTGTCTTTCATGGGGCTGCTCGATCAATGGGCGGAACGCCATATCCTTGATGCCCAGGATAAAGGCGAGTTCGACAATCTGCCCGGCCAGGGCCAACCGTTGGCGCTGGAAGATGACAGCTCGGTGCCAGCTGAACTGCGCGCCGGTTACCGTTTGCTGAAAAATGCCGGTTACCTGCCGCCGGAGCTGGAAGATCGCAAAGAGGCGTTGACCGTTGCTCGTTTGCTGCAAGAGATTAACAGTGAGCATCAGGACTATGTCGAACTCAGCAAACGCATGGCGCTGCTGGAGCATCGGTTGCGTCAGGCTGGGATGAGTACGGATTTCTTGCATGGTGAATATCAGCGTGCATTGGACGGCAAATTCACCCGGGAGGAGAAGTAATGTTCAAGATAGGTCAGTTGGCCAAGCTTGCCGAAGTGACGCCGGATACCGTGCGTTACTATGAAAAGCAGGGCATGATGGATCACAATGTCCGCACCGAAGGTGGTTATCGGCTCTACACCGAGCAGGATCTGCAGCGGCTGCGCTTCATTCGCTATGCCAAGCAGCTGGGATTTACTCTGGAAACGATCGCTGAGCTGCTGTCGATCCGCGTCGATCCTGAACATCATACCTGCCAGGAGTCGAAGTCGATCGTCGATGCGCGCCTGAGCGAAGTGGAAAGCAAGTTGGCGGAGTTGACTCGCATGCGCGAATCGCTGAAGCGGCTGAGTGATGCCTGCTGCGGTACTGCCCATACCAGCAATTATTGTTCTATTCTGGAAGCCTTGGAACAGGGCGCCAGCGATGAAAAAGGCAAAAAAGGTTGCTGACGGCACTTTAATTTTTATACCGCCGGCAGTATTATCGCCCCGTTTTATCACCACACCTTTTACAGGAGCATTATCATGACGAAATATCGTCACACTAAAGGTCAGATTCAAGATAACGCCATTGAGGCGCTGCTGCATGATCCGCTATTCCGTCAACGAGTAGAAAAGAATGTGAAAGGCAAAGGCAGCTATCGGCGTAAAGAAAAACACAGCAAAGGCGGTGACTGGGAGGCCAGTGGTAAACTATCAAGCGATAATTTACCACTGGCCTTCTGGTTTTAAGGCATTAAAAAAGCCACCTTCGTCAGGTGGCTTTTTATTGGCATAACCAAACGCTGTTTTACAGTTTTGGCTGCTGTTGCTGGCTCAGTAGGTCACGGATTTCCGTCAGCAGTTTCTCTTCTGCGGTAGGTGCTGGCGGCGCTGCCGGCGCTTCTTCCTGCTTGCGGCGCATTTTGTTCATCAATTTAATTGCCAGGAAGATGGCGAAGGCGACAATCACGAAGTCGAATACGGTTTGAATGAATGAACCGTAGTTCATTACCACCGCCGGTACGGCGCCCTGAGCTTCACGTAATACCAGATGGAATTGTTTAAAGTCGACGCCGCCGATCAGTAACCCCAGTGGTGGCATGATGATATCGGCCACGAAGGACGAAACAATCTTGCCGAATGCGGCACCGATAATCACACCGACGGCCAGATCGACCACGTTGCCACGCATGGCAAATTCGCGAAACTCTTTCAACATACTCATAGAACGCACCCCTTGCAGAATTAATAACTCAAGTTTAACAAAGCAATTTCCCTTTGCCACAAAAGGAGAGAAGTTTTATCTCCTCCCAAGGCAGAGAACAACTACGCGATTATAGACCACCGCCTAATAAATTTGTTCTACAAGAAGAACGGGCTCGGTTGGAACAGGCGTTCAACGTCCGGCACGAATTTCTTGTCGGTAATAAACATGATGACGTGATCGCCCTGCTCGATTTTGCTGTTGCCGTTGGCGATGATCACGTCGTCACCACGTACGATCGCGCCGATGGTGGTGCCCGGTGGCAGCTTGATGTCTTCGACGATGCGGCCGACCACTTTGGACGTGCTTTCATCGCCGTGGGCAATCGCTTCGATCGCTTCCGCCACGCCGCGGCGCAGCGACGAGACGCTGACGATATCCGCTTTGCGCACGTGCCCCAACAGGGCGGAGATGGTCGCCTGCTGCGGCGAAATGGCGATATCGATCACGCTGCCCTGCACCAGATCGACATAGGCGCGGCGCTGGATCAAGACCATCACCTTCTTGGCGCCCATGCGCTTGGCCAGCATGGCGGACATGATGTTGGCCTCATCGTCGTTGGTGATGGCGATGAAGACATCCACCTGTTCGACGTGCTCTTCGGCCAGCAGCTCCTGGTCGGAGGCATCGCCGTAGAACACGATGGTATCGTGCAGCTGCTCGGCCAGTTCGGCGGCGCGTTGCTGGTTCCGCTCGATCAGTTTGACGTTGTAGTCTTTTTCCAGCTTGGCGGCCAGGCCGGCACCGACGTTGCCGCCGCCGACGATCATGATGCGCTTATAGGGTTTTTCCAGCCGCTGCAGTTCGCTCATCACCGCGCGGATGTGCTGTGATGCGGCGACGAAGAAGACTTCATCACCGGCTTCGATAATGGTCGAGCCTTGCGGACGTATTGGTCTGTCCTGGCGGAAAATAGCGGCGACGCGGGTGTCGATATGCGGCATGTGTTCGCGCATCGAAGAGAGCGCATTGCCGACCAGCGGGCCGCCGTAATAGGCTTTAACCGCAGCGATGCTGACCTTGCCTTCGGCGAAGTTGACCACCTGCAGCGCGCCGGGGTATTCAATCAGCTTGTAGATATAGTCGATGACCAGCTGCTCCGGTGAAATCAGATGGTCGATCGGCACCGCTTCCGGCAGGAACAGTTTCTCCGACTCGCGGATATATTCCGGCGCGCGGATACGGGCGATGCGGTTGGGGGTATTGAACAGAGAATAGGCGATCTGGCAGGCAACCATGTTGGTTTCGTCGGAGTTGGTGACGGCGACCAGCATGTCGGCGTCTTCTGCGCCGGCTTCGCGCAGCACCCGAGGATGAGAGCCGTGCCCCTGAACCACCCGCAGATCGAATTTATCCTGCAGCTGACGCAGCCGGCCGGAATCGGTATCGACGACGGTGATATCGTTGTTTTCACCCACCAGGTTTTCCGCCAGCGTCCCGCCAACCTGACCGGCACCAAGAATAATTATTTTCATCGTGTTCTCTGCTTCACACTGAAAGACTTAGGGCGCGCACGCACGCCCCGAAGCATTACATTTTAATCAGCTTAGCGTAAAAGAAGCCATCGCCGTCCTCGGGATGCGGGATATTCTGCCGCCCCGGCCGCTGCGCATCGCCGGTTTCAACCAGCTTGGCATCGGCGTGGCGCTGCAAGAACGCGGCGATCTGGCTGCTGTTTTCATCTGGCAGGATAGAGCAGGTAGCGTAAACCATCACGCCGCCCGATTTCAGATGGGGCCAGACGGCTTCCAGGATGTCGGCCTGCAGCGCGGCGAGTTCGGCGATGTCGTGATCGCGACGCAGCCATTTGATGTCGGGGTGACGGCGGATCACGCCGGTGGCGGAACAAGGCGCGTCCAGCAGGATCCGGTCGAACAGCTTGTCAGCGCACCATTGCTGCGGGGTGCGGCCATCGCCCAGCTTAACCTCTGCGTGCAAACGCAGGCGCTGCAGGTTTTCCTTCACTCGCGCCAGGCGCTGTTCGTCGATATCGACCGCCATGACGTGCGCTTTCGGCGCCGCTTCCAGAATATGCGTGGTTTTGCCGCCAGGCGCGGCGCACAAATCGAGGATCTGTTCACCGTCTTGCGGATCCAATAGATCGACACAGCCCTGGGCTGAGGCATCTTGCACGGTGACCCAGCCGTCGGCGAACCCAGGCAGATCGGTCACGGCGCAAGGCGCCAGCAAACGCACCGCGTCGGCATAGTCTGAATGAGGCTCCGCGGCGATGCCTGCGTCGGTCAGCAACTGCAGATAAGCTTCGCGGGTGTGATGCAGGCGGTTGACGCGCAGCCACATTGGTGGCTTCTGGTTATTGGCGTCGACGATCTGTTCCCAGTTGGCGGGATAGGCTTGTTGAATGCGTTTCAGCAACCAGCTCGGGTGCAGATAGCGGCTGTCATTGTTGGCGGCGCGCTGCAGCAGCTCTTCCTGCTGGCGTTGGAATTGCCGCAAGACGCCGTTAATCAGGCCTTTCAACTGTGGGCGTTTCAGCGCCACCGCGCCTTCCACGGTTTCGGCCAATACGGCGTGCGGCGGGATACGGGTATACAGCAGCTGATACAGGCCGACCATCAGCAGATAGTGCAGCGTACGCTGTTTGCCGGTCAGCGGCTTGGCCATCAATTGTTGAATGCACCATTCGAGCTGCGGCAGCACGCGCAATGTGCCGAAGCACAGTTCCTGCAGCAACCCGCGGTCCTTATCGCTGATGGCGGTTTGCAGCGCCGGCAGGACAGTGCTGAGCGACTGCCCTTGATCCAGCACCTGGCCGATGGCTTTGGCAGCGATGCTGCGGAGATTGTAATTATTTTTCATAGGCTGAAGCTGATAACGATCGGCATTAAGAAAATAACGGCCCGGCGATGAACGGCCGGGCAGTGGGGTGACTTACAGCCGGTTACCCGGGGTAAACCATTCACGGCGTGAATTTAACAGGTCCTGCGCCGACATCGGTTTCTTGCCGGCGGGCTGCAGTTGGATCAGATTGAGGATGCCGTCGGCGGTCGCCACCTGAATGCCGTGCTTGTCGGCATGGACAACGGTGCCCGGCTCCGCATTGGCGCTTTGCGCCAGTACGCTGGCTTGCCAGACTTTCACCGGTTGATCGTCGATGGTGAAGTAGCTGATCGGCCAAGGGTTGAAGGCGCGGATGCAGCGCTCCAGTTGTTCGGCGGACAGCGTCCAGTCCAGGCGAGCTTCTTCTTTGCTCAGCTTCTCGGCGTAGGTGACCAGCGCGTCGTCTTGCACTTCGCGGGTGGCGCTGCCGTCGGCCATTTGGCGCAGCGTCGTCAGCATGCCCTGCGGGCCGAGCTGCGCCAGCTTGTCGTAGAGACTGGCGCTGGTATCGCTGCTCTCAATCGGGCAGGCAATCTTGTGCATCATGTCGCCGGTATCGAGACCGACGTCCATCTGCATGATGGTCACGCCGGTTTCGCTGTCGCCGGCCCAGAGCGAGCGCTGGATCGGCGCCGCACCGCGCCAGCGAGGCAGCAGCGAGCCATGTACGTTGATGCAACCGAGACGCGGCATATCCAGCACCGCCTGCGGCAGGATCAGCCCGTAGGCAACCACCACCATCACGTCGGCGTTAAGATCGGCCACCAGGCGCTGGTTCTCTTCGGGGCGCAGCGATTTGGGCTGAAATACCGGCAGTTGGTGTTGCTCAGCCAGCACTTTTACCGGGCTTGGCGTCAGCTTGTTGCCGCGGCCTGCCGGGCGGTCGGGCTGGGTAAAAACGCCGACAATCTGGTGCTCAGATGACAACAGCGCGTCAAGATGACGCGCTGCGAAGTCTGGTGTTCCGGCGAAAATAATCCGTAAAGAGTCAGACACGTTGATTTCCTGATCGGTTAGGCGCGGGCTTGAAGCTTGGCCATTTTTTCCAGTTTCTGACGAATGCGCTGACGCTTGAGCGGCGACAGGTAATCGACGAACAGTTTACCCATCAGGTGATCCATCTCGTGCTGGATGCAGATCGCCAGCAGATCGTCCGCTTCCAGTTCGAAAGGTTTGCCTTCGCGATCCAGCGCGCGGATCTTCACCTGCGCGGCACGTGGTACCAACGCACGCTGCTCGGGAATGGAAAGACAGCCTTCCTCGATGCCGGTTTCGCCGCTCTTTTCCAGCAGCTCCGGGTTGATCAGCACCAGACGCTGATCGCGATTCTCGGAGACGTCGATCACGATAATGCGCTGATGGATATCCACCTGAGTCGCAGCCAGGCCAATGCCTTCCTCTGCGTACATGGTTTCAAACATATCATCCACGATGCGCTGGATATCTGCATTGACTTCTTTTACCGGCGCTGCGATTTTGCGCAGACGCTCGTCTGGGAAATGTAATACCTGCAAGACTGACATATATCTTTAGATCTGTATCCGAGTAATGAACGAGGTTTAACCTCTATTCTAGACATTTCCCGGCCTGATTGACAGCATTGCGCACCAATTGCTCAGATTGGTAATACCACCGTTTTTGCTGAGGGAACAGACGATGCGGCCGGAAGAGATCGCTTTACGGATGCGAGGGGTAACGGGGCTGCAGACAGTCGTGGCCAGCCGGTTCGTGCGGCAGCTATCGCAAATGGGGCGCGAGCCTCGCAGCGCGTTGCGTGAACTGGGGTTGAACGAGCGGCAGCGGGCGCAGTTCAACCAAGCGGATCCCGCTTATCTGGCGGCCAGCCTGCGTTGGCTGGAACTGCCGGCGCACCGTATGCTGAACTATGGGGCGGCCGGCTATCCGGAACGCCTGGCCCAGATCGACGATGCGCCGCTGTTTTTGCTGATCGAGGGCGATCCTCAAGCGTTGCTGCGCCCGCAGCTCGCCATGGTTGGCAGCCGGCAGTTCAGCCACTACGGCGAGCGTTGGGCCAATCATTTCGCCGCGGAATTGGCGCGTTGCGGTTTCACCATCACCAGCGGTTTGGCGATCGGCATCGACGGCATTTGCCATCGCGCAGCGCTGGCGGCCGGCGGTTGCACGGTAGCGGTATTGGGCAGCGGGTTGGCCAATGTTTATCCACGCCGGCACCGCAGGCTCGCGGAGCAGATTGTCGAGCAGGGCGGCGCGGTGATTTCGGATCATTTGGTCACTGATTTGCCTCTGGCCGACCATTTTCCGCGTCGCAACCGCATTATCAGCGGGCTGAGCCAGGGCGTTCTGGTCATAGAAGCCTCGTTGCGCAGCGGCACCCTGGTGACGGCCCGCTATGCGCTGGAGCAGGGGCGTGAGGTATTCGCCTTGCCGGGGCCGTTAGGGAACCCGATGAGCGAAGGCACGCACTGGCTAATTCAGCAGGGCGCGCATCTGGTTACCGGGCCGAAAGATATCGCAGAATTGCTGGGAAGCAGCCTTCAATGGCTGCCACTGAACGAAAATACAACTATTTGTGCGTCGCAGGCTGAAGTTGAATTGCCATTTGCCGATGTGTTGGCTAACGTAGGAGATGAGGTGACACCTGTTGACGTCGTCGCTGAACGTGCCGGCCAACCTGTGCCAGTGGTGGTAATCAAGTTACTCGAACTGGAGTTAGCAGGGTGGATCGCAGCTGTACCCGGCGGCTATGTCCGAATAAGGAGGGCAAGCCATGTTCGACGTACTCATGTACTTGTTTGAAACTTATATCCACAATGAACCAGAGATGCGCGTCGATCAGGATCAACTGACCGATGATCTCGCCCAGGCGGGGTTTCATCGGGATGATATCTACAACGCGTTGAATTGGCTTGAGAAGCTGGCTGACCTGCAAGAAGGTCAAAATGCGCCTTACTTTATGGATGCCGATCCGCTGGCAATGCGGATCTACACCGAAGAGGAAAGCGCGCGTTTGGACGCCGGCTGCCGTGGTTTTCTCCTGTTCCTGGAACAGATTCAGGTATTGAACCTCGAAACCCGTGAAATGGTTATCGACCGCGTTATGGCTTTGGATAATGCGGAATTCGATCTCGAAGATCTGAAATGGGTCGTGTTGATGGTGCTGTTTAATATTCCCGGATATGAAAGCGCCTATCAGCAAATGGAAGAACTGTTGTTTGAAGTGAACGAAGGTTATCTGCATTGAGCCGATAACGCGCATAGAAGACGTTATGACAAAAAACGCGATTTTTGCCGCCAGGCAAAATGAACCCTGTCCGGAATGCGGGGCCGAGCTGGTGATCCGTAGCGGTCGCCATGGCCCCTTCCTCGGCTGTTCCCAGTACCCTGAATGCCAATATATTCGGCCGCTGAAAGCGCAGGCCGACGGGCATGTCGTCAAGGTGCTGGATGGGCAGCAGTGCCCGAAGTGTCAGGCGACGTTGGTGCTGCGCCAGGGGCGCTATGGCATGTTTATCGGTTGCAGCGATTATCCGCAGTGCGATCACACTGAAGTGATCGATAAGCCTGATGAAACCGCCATTACCTGTCCGCAGTGCGGTCAGGGCAAGCTGTTGCAGCGTAAATCGCGCTACGGCAAGGTTTTTCATTCCTGCGATCGTTATCCGGAATGCCAATTCGCCCTCAATGTTAAACCCGTCGCCGGTGAATGCGCCTATTGCCATTACCCGCTACTGATGGAAAAACGTACGGCAAAAGGCCCCGTCCTGTGCTGTGCCAGCAAGCTGTGCGGAAAACCCGTGGCGACTACAGAATAATCACATCATGAACTCAGAATTAAGCCCGAACCTTTTATCTATCATCGATGCTTTGCATCAACAGCAGGTGATTGCCTATCCCACCGAAGCGGTATTCGGCCTGGGGTGCGATCCCGACAGCGAACAGGCGGTCAATGCGCTGCTGGCGTTGAAACAGCGGCCGTGGGAAAAGGGGCTGATTCTGATCGCCGCCGACTATACGCAGCTTAAGCCCTATATCGACGACAGCGCGCTCAGCGAACAGCAGCGCGCGACGATGTTCGCCAGCTGGCCTGGGCCGGTAACCTGGGTGTTGCCTGCCCGGCCGGAGACGCCGCGTTTGCTGACCGGGCGTTTCAGCTCGCTGGCGGTGCGCGTCAGCGATCATCCGTTGGTGCAGCAACTGTGCCGGGAGTACGGCAAGCCACTGGTATCGACCAGCGCCAATCTCAGTGGTCTGGAGCCGTGCCGCAGTGCGGATGAAGTCGCGCGGCAATTCGGCGAGGCTTTCCCGGTATTGGCCGGCGAGGTGGGTGGCCGTCTTAACCCTTCCGAAATCAGAGATGCTCTGACCGGCGAACAGATCCGTCAGGGCTAGAGGTAATGGGCATGGAGAAGTTTGCGGTATTTGGCAACCCTATCGGTCACAGCAAGTCGCCGCGAATTCATGCGCTGTTCGCTGCCCAGACTGGCATTGAGCATCCCTATGGAGCGGTGTTGGCGCCGTTGGACGGTTTTGAAACCAGCCTGCAGGCGTTTATCCACGCCGGAGGGCTGGGGGCGAATGTCACGGTGCCTTTCAAAGAGCGCGCTTATGAGGCCGCTTCCGAGCTGAGCGAGCGCGCAGCGATGGCCGGCGCGGTCAATACCCTGAAGGTATTGCCGAATGGCGGTCTATTGGGGGACAACACCGACGGCATCGGTTTGCTGACCGATCTGCAGCGTCAGCAATTGATTCGGCCGCAGGATCGCATCTTGCTGGTGGGGGCCGGCGGCGCGGCGCGCGGCGTGATCCTGCCGCTGCTGTCTTTCGGCTGCCGGCTCACGATCACCAACCGCACCTTCAGCCGCGCCGAGGAGTTGGCCGACGCTTTCCGGCATCTGGGAGAGATCTCGGCGGCGCCGATGGATCAACTGAATCAGCAAGCGTTCGATCTGGTGATCAACGCGACGGCGTCCGGTATCAGCGGGGAGATCCCGGCGTTGCCCTCAGGCGTGGTGAACGCGCAAACCCGTTGCTATGACATGTTCTATCAGCAGGGCGTCACGCCGTTCCTGGCCTGGGCGCAGCAGCAAGGGGCAACGGAATATGCCGATGGGCTGGGCATGCTGGTGGGGCAGGCGGCGCATGCTTTCCTGCTTTGGCATGGAGTGATGCCAGAGATCGAGCCGGTATTGCGCCAGCTGCGCAGCGAACTGGCGGCATAATTTCCACCCCGTTCTCTATATAGGGAACGGGGTGGCCGTCAGATGTCTTCCGACAGATATTCATCTTTCCAACGCACATAGTTGTTAGAAGAATAAAGTAATCCTTCCAACTCGGCGGCGGTCAACGGCCGAACCTGGCGTGCCGGGCTCCCCATATAGAGATAGCCACTGGCCAGCCGTTTGCCCGGCGCCACCAAACTGCCGGCACCAATCATTACGTCGTCTTCTACTACTACACCGTCCAACAGGATCGAGCCCATACCGACCAGCACCCGGTTGCCGATGGCGCAGCCGTGCAGCATGGCTTTATGACCCACGGTCACGTCTTCCCCAATCAGCAGGGGATAACCGTCGGGGTTATGTTCGGAACGGTGAGTCACATGCAGTACGCTGCCGTCCTGAATATTGCTGCGCGCGCCGATCTTTACCGCATTGACGTCACCGCGGATAGCGACCAGCGGCCAGATACTGACGTCATCCGCCAGTTCGACGTCGCCGATCACGACGCTGGAAGGATCGATCAAGACACGCTGACCGAGTTTGGGGGTGTATTGAAGATAAGAACGTACTGCATCGGACATAGTGCTGCCTCACGTCGGGATCATATTTACCGGCAATACTAGACCCTGGCGATGGAATTACAACCAACGGCAGCGCCGGATCCTGCTGAAAATGGCCCTGATCGCACAAGATCCACACGGAAGGGCTGAAAAGTGTGCAAACAGAAAGAAAAGATCAAAAAAGGGGTTGTGCAAAAAACTCGGATCCCTATAATGCGCCTCCATCGACACGGCGCAAGTGATTCACTTCACACAGCGGCCGGGAAGAAAGAGAAAAAATCCTGAAAATTAGGGTTGACTCTGAAAGAGGAAAGCGTAATATACGCCACCTCGAGTTAGCAAGCGAAAGCGCCTAACTCACTGCTCTTTAACAATTTATCAGACAATCTGTGTGGGCACTCCACAAGACGATATCCAGCATCTTCGGATGCAAAAAAATATCAAGTCTTGAAGAGTGACTAACTGAAGTAAAATTCA
>NZ_JBJNLI010000005.1:0-265439 GCF_052169135.1 Serratia sp. CY32780 | reverse complement strand
CACGGCGCCGCGCTGGGCGCCGCCGAAGTGGCCGCCACCCGCGAAGCGCTGGGCTGGAAATACGCCGCCTTTGAAATCCCGCAGGACATCTACGCCCAGTGGGACGCCAAGGAAGCCGGTCAGGCCAAAGAAGCGGCCTGGAACGACAAATTCGCCGCCTACGCCAGGGCCTTCCCGGAGCTGGCCGCCGAGTTCAAGCGCCGCATGAACGGCGAGCTGCCGGCCGACTGGAAAGCCGACGCCAAGGCGTTCGTGGAAAAACTGCAGGCCAACCCGGCCAACATCGCCAGCCGCAAGGCGTCGCAGAACGCGCTGGAAGCGTTCGGCAAGGTGCTGCCGGAGTTCCTGGGCGGCTCTGCCGACCTGGCGCCGAGCAACCTGACCATGTGGTCCGGCTCGAAAGCGCTGAACGTTGACCCGGCGGGCAACTACATTCATTACGGCGTGCGCGAGTTCGGCATGACCGCCATCACCAACGGCATCGCGCTGCACGGCGGCTTCCTGCCGTACTCGGCGACTTTCCTGATGTTCGTGGAATACGCCCGCAACGCGGTGCGCATGGCGGCGCTGATGAAGCTGCGCAACGTGTTCGTCTACACCCACGACTCCATCGGTCTGGGCGAAGACGGCCCGACCCACCAGCCGGTGGAGCAGCTGGCAAGCCTGCGCGTGACCCCGAACATGAGCACCTGGCGCCCGTGCGACCAGGTGGAATCGGCGGTGGCGTGGCAGTACGGCATCGAGCGCAACGACGGCCCGACCACGCTGGTGTTCTCGCGCCAGAACCTGACCCAGCAGCCACGCACCGCAGAGCAGCTGGCGAACGTGTACCGCGGCGGCTACGTGCTGAAAGACTGCGCGGGCACGCCGGACGTTATCCTGATTGCCACCGGCTCCGAAGTGGGCATCACGGTGGAAGCGGCGGACAAGCTGACTGCGACGGGCCGCAAGGTGCGCGTGGTGTCGATGCCGTCGACGGACGCGTTCGACAAGCAGGATGCGGCGTACCGCGAGTCGGTGCTGCCGGCGGCGGTGACGGCGCGCGTGGCGGTGGAAGCGGGTATCGCGGACTACTGGTACAAGTACGTGGGGCTGAACGGCGCCATCGTGGGCATGACCACCTTCGGTGAGTCGGCGCCGGCGGAGCAGCTGTTCGCCGAGTTCGGCTTCACCGTGGACAACGTGGTGGCCAAGGCGCAGGCGCTGCTGAAGTAAGCGGCCTGGCGCCAGCCAATAAGAAAGCCGGTCATCGTGACCGGCTTTTTTTATGCCATCACCCGATGGATCTGCAAATACTGCAGCAGCATGATGGTCTTGCCGTCTTTAATGCGGCCGTCGGCGATCATCGCCACCGCTTCGCTGAACGGCAGTTCGATCACTTCAATATCTTCATCTTCAATGCCGCCGCCGGCCGCACGCCGCTCATCGTCATGGTATTCGGCGATAAAGAAGTGCACGATCTCGGTCACGCCGCCCGGCGACATATAGGCTTCGAAGATTTTCTTGACCTCGCCCACCTGAAAACCGGTCTCTTCCACCGCTTCGCGGCGCGCGCACTGCTCCGGAGAATCGGCGTCCAGCAGGCCGGCGCAGGCCTCGAGCAGCATGCCGCTCTCGTTGCCGTTGACATAGGTCGGCATGCGGAACTGGTTGGTCAGCACCACCGTGCCCTTGGCGCGGTTGTACAGCAAAATGGTGGCGCCGTTGCCGCGATCGTAGACCTCGCGCATCTGTTGCACCGAACCGCCGTTTTTGCGTTTCAGATCGAACGTATACTTATGCAGCACATACCAGTTGTCCGACAGCAGCTCTTTCTTCACATTCTCAATTTTCGACGACATGACCCTTTTTCCTTGAGTTGCAACCTGAAGATCATACCGCGATTACGCCGCGCCGCGGCAGACGATTTGCAACAAAACATCATCGGCCCCGGCGGCGGCCCGACCTGAAATCATCTTAAAGTAAGCACATCTAAGTAGCGGAAACCCTGAAAAAAAACCATAAGGGATAGCGCCACATCATCCTAATAACACGCGCCTATTTTATTTTTCAACGCCTCTTTAGGGAAAACCAACGTGAAACTGACTCATCGCTGCTTGTTACCATTAAGCCTTTTATTGATGGCCAGCGCCGGCGCTCAGGCGGCGGACTGCGCCAACGTGCCGGAATGGGCGGCTAAAACCTACGCCATCAAAGGCACCCAGGTCATAAAGGACAATACGCTGTTCGCCAATAAATGGTGGGCAGAAAAACACCATATCCCCGGCGTAGCCGGTTGGGTCGGCGAACCCTGGCAAAACCTCGGCCAGTGTGCCGCCCAGGAGACTCCCTGGTGGCAAGCCTATGCCGAGCAGGAGGGATTCAACGATGCGTTGCGTTACATCGGCACCAGCCTGGATGCGCTGAATCAGGACGCCGAACAGGCGCTGGCGGACTCGCAAGATGCCCGCACGCCGCTGTATTGGCTCAAACGCACCATGCAGATGTACCCGTCAGACACGCCAAATGTCTACCGGCTGCCGATCATTCACGCCGCCAGTTGGTACAACTCCTTGTATGGCAGCATGGCGCGCGGAATTTTCTTCTACACCCGCACGCTTGGGAATCAGGGCGACAGCGTCACGATAAAGGCCGGAACTATTCCGGCAGGCAGCTCATGTTTTGCGGCGACCAGCGCCCGTTTCGATAACGTTGACAACATCTACTCGAACAAACGAAAGCTTGATGCCAACAAGGAGACCACTTATACCTTCGCGCAAACCGGCGTCCTGGCCTTAGGCTGCAGCCATCCGCAAAAACAGCAAAACGGCGAATTTGTCCGGTTAGAGGTGAGCGGCGGTGGCGACAGCAACCTGCACATTCTCGGTCAGAATACGCAAGGCGACTGGGAGCAACAGAAGGCCGGCGCCGGCATCCTGGGCGGCGCCGTGTTGTATGACGGTAAATCCAATCACTTCGTACCGAAGAAAATCACCGACAAAACGCAGGAGATCATCAATAAATCGCTGGGGGAAAGCCTCAGCATCGCCGCGCTGTATGAAGCGGTGAACGGCATGGACGGCACCCACGAGATGTTCACGGCATCACAGGGTTCCCTGTTCCTCAACTACAGCAAATGCTGCAGCGCCGAATACCGCGAGGGCGCGGTCAACGTCGGTTTCTTCGCCGACAAGACCACCCGCGCCAACGCCGCCCACTGGGGACTCTGGCACGAACTGGGGCATGAGAACGAACCGCAGTGGGAATACAACGTATTCCCCGAAGTGCAGGTCAACCGTTATTCGGTACTGGCTTGCCGCCTGTTGTCGGAACGCAACGATTTCGACTATGGCTCAACCTGCAAACTGGGCGCCGACAAGGAGTGGGATCGGGATGCGGTGCGTAAGTTCCTCGCATCAGAAGTGCGCTATGACGAATTCCCGAAGAAGCAGCATGATGTCGCGCTGGGTTTTTTTACCCATCTGTTGCACGCTTATGATGAATCCTTTTTCCCGCGGATTAATCAGGAACGGCTGAAGCAGACTTTCGCGGCGCCGGGTAACACCATGCAGGATAAATATAAATACGTTTTCGGCACGCCGCAGAAGGTCATCGACTTCAGCGTGGTCGTCTACAGCCGGGAGGCGGGGCAGGATCTGCGCGAGTACTTCACCCGCTGGGGGCTGCGCTTCAGCGACTACGCAGCGAAGCAGGTGGCCGCGATGAATCTGCCGACGCCCTGAAGCTCGGCAATAAAGCGCCCCCAGAAACAGGGGGCCTTCTGCCTGATTTCATCCGCGCTAAAGGCAAATCTTCAGAGAAAACCGGCCCGCCGCTGAACATCGGCGGGCATTTCGCTATTCATTTGATTATACGACGACAATTGTTCCCGTTTTGTTGACAACTTGATACAAATCGCGGTGCATTTTAGTTGCAAAAGTTATAGTTTTGCTTTCGAATGAAACTGGCGAAGCGCCTCACCTGAGAGAAGGATCCGTGATTGCTTGTTAAACGTTCCGTGACCGGCAGCCTGGCCAGAGCGCTGTTCGGCATCGTGATACTGTCGGTGCTCGCCACCGGGTTGGCGTTGACCACCGTCGCCGGCAGCCAGAGCGACGCCGAAGCGATCAATATCGCCGGTTCGCTGCGCATGCAAAGCTACCGGCTGGCCTTCGATCTCGACCAGCAGAGCCCGGAGCTGGAGCTGCACCTGCAGCAGTACCGGCAATCTTTACAGGCGCCGGCGCTGCAAAAGCTGGCGCGGTTTTACGTACCGGCCGAGGTGCGGAATCACTATCTGGCGCTGCAACGGGCATGGCAAACGATGGAGCGCCAGATCCGCGGCGGGCAGGCGGCTGCCTACCGGGCGGAGGTCGCCGGCTACGTCAACCGCGTCGATCATTTCGTTTCTGCCCTGCAGCGCTATTCCGAGCTGAAACTCACCCTGGTGGCCGCCGTCAGCGTGATCGGTTACACCGCCATCATTGGCCTGGTGCTGTTCTGCATTCGCTTTATGCGCCGCCAGGTGGTCACGCCGCTGCAGCATCTGGTCGACGCCAGCCAGCGCGTGCAGCAGCGCGACTTCAGCCACCCGCAGCTGGACGTGGCGCTGCCGAACGAGCTCGGCGTGCTGTCGCAAACCTTCAGCGCCATGTCGGACGAGCTGGCCCGGCTCTATCAGTCGCTGGAGCTGAAAGTGCAGGAAAAGACCCGGCGCCTGCAGCAGGCCAACGAAACGCTGGAGGTACTGTATCGCTGTTCGCAGGCGCTGAGCGTGCGCCAGATCGATCAGCAGGCGTTCGAGAATGTGCTGCGCATCGTGCGCCAAAGCGAACGGCTGCGCTGCATCCGGCTGAACGTGGCGGACGACCACGGCCAGTGGCAACTGAATGAAGGGGAACCGGCGCCGACGCAAGCCTGGAACACGCTGCCGATCACCCAGAGCGACAAACCGCTGGGCGAGCTGCGTTGGCAGCCCGAGGCGCACCCGCCGCATCCTCATCTGATGCAGAGCCTGGCCAACATGCTGGGCCGCGGCGTCTACTTCAACCGGGCGCAAAAGCAGCACCAATATTTGCTGTTGATGGAAGAGCGCGCGACCATCGCCCGCGAGCTGCACGATTCGCTGGCGCAGACGCTGTCGTTCCTGCGCATTCAGCTTACGCTGCTCAGGCGCGCCACCGATGCGCCGGCGGCGCAGGTGATTATCGACGATTTCGATCGCACGCTGGCCGATGCCTATCGCCAACTGAGAGAATTACTGGCCACCTTCCGTCTCAATATTCAGGAGGCGGACCTGAACGCCGCGCTGGAGCAGCTGTTGCAGCCATTAAAGGCTCTAACCCCCGCGCGGATTCAGTTACACTGTCGGCTACCTTCGCAGGCGCTCAATGCCCAGCAGCAGGTGCACGCGCTGCAGATCGTGCGCGAGGCGGTGCTCAATGCCGTCAAGCACGCCGGGGCGAATGAAATCACCCTGTGTTGCGAAGTCAACGCCGCAGGCGACAACGTATTCAGCATTATCGACGACGGTTGCGGCATCGCCAGTCTGGAGGAACCGGAAGGGCACTACGGCTTGACCATCATGAGCGAACGCGCGGCGCGATTGGGAGGAACGCTGCACATTCGGCGCAGAAACGGCGGCGGCACGGCGGTCTGCCTGACATTCCCGCCCTGACCTCGCCGCTGTTCACTTTGCGTTACGGCTGCCGCCGGGCAGAAGGCCGCCCGGGGAGGTTTGCGGCGAAGATTGCCGCTATTTTTGAAGAGACAGTCCCACTGTGAAGCACGCCCCAGGGCGCGTTTGAGTGGCTTTACTTGCTACAGGGAGCATATTTCATGGTGATGAAGCAATACCGAGTCATGATCGTTGACGATCATCCGTTGATGCGGCGCGGCATCAAACAACTGCTGGGACTGGATGCGCGATTTAGCGTGGTGGCAGAGGCCGGCAACGGCAGTGAGGCGGTTGCGCTGGCACTGCAGCACACGCCGGACGTGATCTTGTTGGATCTGAACATGAAAGGCATGTCCGGGCTGGACACGCTGCGGGCCCTGCGCGACGAAGGCGTGGATGCGCGCATCATCGTGCTGACGGTTTCCGACGCGCGCAGCGATCTGTATGCGCTGATCGACGCCGGCGCAGACGGCTACCTGCTGAAGGACAGCGAGCCGGAACAGCTGCTGGAACACATCAGCGCCGCCGCCGAAGGGCAGAACGTGATCAGCGACGCCATGGCCGACTATTTGCTGGCGCGCGGCGAGCAACGCGATCCCTTCGCCGCCTTGACCGAACGCGAGCTGGACGTCTTGCAAGAGGTGGCGCGCGGCCTGTCCAACAAGCAGGTGGCGGCGCAGTTGCATATCTCTGAAGAAACCGTGAAGGTGCACATCCGCAACATACTGCGCAAGCTGGACGTGCGTTCTCGCGTGGCGGCGACGGTGATGTACCTGGAGCACAAAAGTCAATGATCGCCCCGCCCCGGCCAATGCGCCGGGGCAGCTTACTCGATGGCGCTGAGCAGCGCCTGATGATGCTGGTGCACCCAGCTCTTGTTGAACGGCCCCCAGCTTTCCAACTGATAAAAACCGTCGTTGTTGCGCACGCCCTGCTGCACGAACTGCAGCTCGACGCCCATGCCGGGCAGCGCCTTCAGCACATCCTGCAACGTGCGGCGCGGCCAGCCGGTCAGCGCCATCAACCGCGGCACATTGGGCCGCTCACTGTGGCTGATCAGCCAGCACAAATAAAGCCGACGGGCAAATACCGGGTTAATTCCCATGCCAAGCTCCTGCTGTAAGGTAAGTCCAGTTTTTACTTTCCGGTTCCCTGCGGCGAAGAGATGCGCAAGGCCTTTGATAGTAATAAAAATGTCTTAATAGCGTACAATTACCGACGCCAGTACACCCACGCCGTTTTCCGCTACCGTTATTTACACTATCTCCTTTTTTTCTCCACGCTTTCCTCGGCTATCCCGAGTAAAGTGCAATAGCGCCGGAATCCTTCCCTGCCGCTGAAATGCATA
This sequence comes from Serratia sp. CY32780, assembly GCF_052169135.1. Taxonomy (NCBI): domain Bacteria; kingdom Pseudomonadati; phylum Pseudomonadota; class Gammaproteobacteria; order Enterobacterales; family Yersiniaceae; genus Serratia; species Serratia sp. CY32780. The sequence goes on along the minus strand of NZ_JBJNLI010000005.1, from coordinate 258,435 downwards.
ATTCTGATGCGTTTTAAAGATAGAACAAGTCATAACGAGGTTCGCGCTGCATGGCCAATTTTTTTATTGATCGCCCGATTTTTGCCTGGGTGCTGGCAATTATTCTTTGCCTGACCGGGGCGTTGGCGATTTCTTCCCTACCGGTAGAACAATACCCGAATTTGGCGCCGCCGAACGTGCGCATCAGCGCAACTTACCCAGGTGCTTCGGCGCAAACGCTGGAAAACACCGTTACCCAAATCATTGAGCAGAATATGACCGGCCTCGACAACATGATGTATATGTCGTCGCAGAGCACCAATACCGGCCAGGCCACCGTCACGCTGACGTTCGAAGCCGGCACCGATCCCAACGAGGCGATGCAGCAGGTGCAAAACCAGCTGCAGGCGGCGATCAAACGTCTGCCGCAGGCGGTGCAGAATCAGGGGGTCACGGTGTCGAAATCCGGCGACACCACGCTGATGATGGTGGCGTTCGTCTCCACCGACAACAGCATGGACAAGCAGGACATTGCCGATTACATCGTCTCCAACCTGCAGGATCCGCTCAGCCGCATCAACGGCGTCGGCAGCATGGACGTGTACGGCTCGCAATACGCCATGCGCATCTGGCTCGATCCCAACAAGCTCAACAGCTACCAGCTCACGACCCAGGACGTGGTCAAGGCCATTCAGTCGCAGAACGCCCAGGTGGCGGTCGGCCAGCTGGGCGGCACGCCGTCGGTCGACAAGCAGGCGCTGAACGCCACCATCAACGCCCAGTCGCAGCTCCAGACGCCGGAACAGTTCCGCCAGATCACGCTGCGGGTCAATCAGGACGGCTCGCTGGTGACGCTGGGCAACGTCGCCACCGTCGAACTGGGCGGCGAGAATTACAACTACCTCAGCCGCTACAACGGCATGCAGGCCGCTGGCATGAACATCAAGCTGGCCTCCGGCGCCAACGAACTGCAGACCGACCAGCTGGTGAAGGACAAGATCGCCGAGCTGTCGCAGTACTTCCCACACGGGCTGGAGGCCAAAGTGGCCTATGAAACCACCCCCTTCGTCAAAGCCTCGATCAAGGACGTGGTGAAAACGCTGCTGGAAGCCATCCTGCTGGTGTTCCTGGTGATGTATCTGTTCCTGCAGAACTTCCGCGCCACACTGATCCCCACCATCGCCGTGCCGGTGGTGCTGCTGGGCACCTTCGCCATCCTTTCCGCCTGCGGCTTCAGCATCAATACCCTTACCATGTTCGCCATGGTGCTGGCGATAGGCCTGCTGGTGGACGACGCCATCGTGGTGGTGGAAAACGTCGAACGCGTGATGAGCGAAGAAGGCCTGCCGCCGCGTGAAGCCACGCGCAAATCCATGGGGCAAATCCAGAGCGCGCTGGTCGGCATCGCCCTGGTGCTGTCGGCGGTGTTCGTGCCAATGGCGTTCTTCGGCGGCACCACCGGCGCCATCTATCGCCAGTTCTCCATCACCATCGTTTCCGCCATGGTGTTGTCGGTGCTGGTGGCGATGATCCTGACCCCGGCCCTGTGCGCCACGCTGCTCAAACCGATCGCCAAGGGGCACCATCACGGCAAGCGCGGCTTCTTCGGCTGGTTCAACCGCATGTTCAACCGCAACGCCGAACGCTATGAGCGCGGCGTGGGGCGCATTCTGCACGCCAGCGGCCGCTACATGGTGATTTATCTGCTGTTGCTCGGCGGCATGGCGCTGCTGTTCATCAAGCTGCCGACCTCGTTCCTGCCGCAGGAAGACCGCGGCATCTTCACCGTACAGGTACAGCTGCCGGCGGGCTCGACCCTGCAGCAAACCTCTAAAGTGGTGGAAAAGGTCGAGCAGTATTTCCTCACCGAAGAGAAACAGGACGTGTTGTCGGTGTTCGCCATCATCGGCTCCGGGCCGGGGGGCAACGGCCAAAACGTGGCGCGTCTGTTCGTTCGGCTGAAAGACTGGGATCTGCGCACCTCGGGCGCCAACAGCTCGTTCGACATCATCGATCGCGCCACACTGGCATTCAACAAGATTAACGAAGCGCGGGTGATCGCCAGCAGCCCGCCGGCGATCACCGGCCTCGGCAACTCCTCCGGCTTCGACATGGAACTGGAAGATCACGCCGGGTTGGGGCACGCTAAACTGATGGCGGCTCGCGACCAACTGTTACAGCTGGCGGCGCAAAATCCGCTGCTGTCGCGCGTGCGCCACAACGGCCTGGACGACAGCCCGCAGCTGCAGATCGATATCGATCAGCGCAAGGCGCAGGCGCTGGGCGTGTCTATCGACGACATCAACAATACCCTCTCCACCGCCTGGGGTTCGACCTACGTCAACGACTTCGTCGATCGCGGCCGGGTGAAGAGAGTTTACGTGCAGGCCGCCGCGCCGTTCCGCATGCTGCCGGAAGACATCAACAAATGGTATGTGCGCAACAGCGCGGGCGGCATGGTGCCGTTCTCGGCCTTCGCCAGTTCACACTGGGAATACGGCTCGCCGCGGCTGGAACGCTATAACGGCAACTCGGCGCTGGAAATCGTCGGCGAGGCGGCCAACGGCGTCAGCACCGGCACCGCCATGGCGGAAATGGAAAAACTGGTCAGCCAGTTACCGACCGGCTTCGGGCTGGAATGGACGGCGCTCTCCTACCAGGAACGCTTGTCCGGCTCGCAGGCGCCGGCGCTGTACGCCATCTCGCTGCTGGTGGTGTTCCTGTGCCTGGCGGCGCTGTATGAAAGCTGGTCGATACCGTTCTCGGTGATGCTGGTGGTGCCGCTGGGGGTGATCGGCGCGGTCGCCGCCACCTGGCTGCGCGGCCTGGAGAACGACGTTTATTTCCAGGTCGGCCTGTTGACCATCATTGGGCTGTCGGCGAAAAACGCCATTCTGATCGTCGAATTCGCTAACGAGCTGAACCACAAAGGGCAGGATCTGATGTCCGCGACGCTCGACGCATCACGCATGCGTCTGCGGCCGATCCTGATGACTTCGCTGGCGTTCATCTTCGGCGTGCTGCCGATGGCCACCAGTAGCGGCGCCGGTTCCGGCAGCCAGCATGCGGTCGGCACCGGGGTGATGGGCGGCATGATCTCCGCCACCCTGCTGGCGATTTTCTTCGTGCCGCTGTTCTTCGTGCTGGTGCGCCGCCGCTTCCCGGGCAAAGCGCATCCGGCAGGCAATACGACGGCCGCCGGGGAGTGATAGCCTGGGCATAAAAAAAGCAGCGTCGGGTTACCGATGCTGCTTTATTTCGAACGATAATCTCGTTCCCAAGGTGTTTCAGTGACTTTCCAATGACTCAACCTTGCCATCTGCTTCAACGCTGTGTCAGTTGCCCAACATCTCATCAATGAAATCTTTCCAGTTTCCTAATTCACGATCAACCATAATACTTTACAACCTCAATTATTTGACGAAGCGGATTCTACGCCTGTTTTTTGACCATGTGAAGGGAAACGGGAACGATGCCGGGCCCGGAAACCGGGCTTAGCGCACATTTTCGTATTTATCTGATCAATGTTTAGTGCTGCTATTCCCTTGTGATATCAATTTCTCCGCGGTAGCGTGTAAAAGGTATAAAAATACGACAATGGAGCGCCGACATCCGCGGGTATCAGCGCGCCATTCGGCACTATGCCGCCGACCTCAGTCTTATTGGTTAGAGGAAAACGATGGAAATTATCACCGACCCAAACCGCCGCGCCATCGACTGGCAGCGGCTGTGCGAATTGCTGGAGGCCGCCGGGCTGGGTAAGCGCGATCCGCACACCCTGCGGCGCGTTTACCAACACAGCCAGTTTTGCTATTGGGGGTTTATCGGCGACGAGCTGATCGCCACCGCGCACGCCATCAGCGACCTGACCTCGGTCGCCTACCTGGCCGACGTGGCGATCGATCCGCGCTTTCAGGGGCAAGGGCTGGGGCGCAGGTTGATGGATCGGGTGATGCAAGATTTGGCGCCGCTCGGCAAGATTTTCATCTATTCCGTGCCGGAAAAACTGGCCTTCTATAAAAAGTACGGCTTTCACGATTTGACCACCGGCATGGTGTATGCGGACGGCGCCTCACTGCAACGGTTGCAAAACGGCGGTTATATCCGCTGATCATCTTGATCAAAATACTTTTCTCAGCAGAATACAGCTGACGATATGCTTGAGACAGATAAAACGCTTAGCCAAAACGCCCCAGAAAAAACACACACTCTCTTTTAACTTTTTATTTTCACTATTATTCACCTCTGCAACCATGAATGAGAAAACGTTTGAACTTCCTGTCAGAGATATTTCTTAGTCATTAGACCTCTTACAAAGATATCACGAACCAAAAGATCGGTAAAAACGATCGAATATTAATTTACGATAGGAATAATCTATGATATTTCCTTTTAATTATCCTTGATTGATAGCTGGCATCTATTTAAAAGCCTCTACCCCTCTTGCGGCACTTTTTATTACTCCTATTTATCTCTTGATTATCAATCAAATAAAAAACAAACTGACTAAACCAGCGGTATAGGTAAATGTTGAGATTCATTACCGGAAATAATTCAACATTTAATTATTTCGATTATTTCTATTTTTATACTTTAAGATAATCGTCGCCACCGGGAATAAAAAATAAAGGATTATAATAATATGAAGATCGATATTTTCAGCGAATGTACCTATACCATTATCGGTATCAGACAACTGATAAATCAAACATGGTCAGAAAAAAACACGCCAGCCGACTTTAACCGCAGAAGGGTCTGCTTTATCGATGTCACCCTCGCCAATTTTGAAGCGCGTTACCGCGATGAATATGCCAACCCCAAAACCTACAAAATAGTCATTATTACCGACTGCCCGCATGAGATGGTGATTGTCGACAATAAGACCATTATATTATCAAACCTTATATCTTTAAGCCGTTTCAGCCACCTGATCGGCGATTTATATACGCGCTACAGTCACTATACCGAGCCGCCGCAGCTCTCCCGGCGCGAGTCCCTTTTCCTGTCGGAGTGGTCGACGGGAAAATCGCTGACCGATATCAGCAACGCTATGAATATAAGAAACAAAACCGCCAATCATTACAAATCGAGAATCATGAAAAAGCTTGGCGCCAGCAGAATAAAACCGCTGTTGCATATTACCCGCGTACGGTGTTTAACCGATCGTTTAAATATAAAAATTAATAAAGAATAGTTCCTCTGAGCCCAGATCCGCATTGGCGGCTGAACGCGTTCGCCGACGTCTTTTACAAGCACCGTCGGCGAAGTCTGCCGTTCAACCACATTGCCAACCTCTCTCCCTGGTGCTCAATCGCATCTCGCGCGCATCGTTGTCTGGATCTCGCCGCCGCTTTACTGGCATTATCTCTGCTATCGCCGGGCGGCGAGAAGGCCTAAGACCGCGCCCGCCGCCCAGTATCGACTCGACGAGACAGGTAGCTTTACGCCATGGCAAACAAACCGCAACAGACAACGCTGACGATGTACGGCATCAAAAACTGCGACACCATCAAGAAAGCCCGCCGCTGGCTGGAAGATCAGGGCGTGGCCTATCATTTTCACGACTACCGCGCCGACGGCCTGACCGAACAGCAGCTGCGCGGTTTCGTCGCGCAACTGGGTTGGGAGCCGCTGCTCAATACCCGCGGCACCACCTGGCGCAAGCTGGATGAAGCGCAGCGCAACGCCTGCGATAACGCCGACGCCGCCATCGCGCTGATGCTGGCGCAGCCGGCAATCATTAAACGCCCGCTGCTGGACGACGGCAACGGCCGCGCCCTGCTCGGTTTTAACGCCGACGCTTACCAGCAATTTATCGCCGAGGTCGCCGTATGACTTGCCCGGTTATCGAACTGGCCCAGCAGCTGATCAAGCGCCCTTCCCTCAGCCCGAATGACGAAGGCTGCCAGCAGCTGATGATCGATCGTCTGCAGGCAATCGGCTTCACCGTCGAAGCGATGGACTTCGAAGACACCCAGAATTTCTGGGCCTGGCGCGGCGAAGGGCAAACCCTGGCGTTTGCCGGGCACACCGACGTGGTGCCAACCGGCGATGAAAAGCGTTGGGACAACCCGCCGTTTGAACCGGCGATCCGCGACGGCATGCTGTATGGCCGCGGCGCGGCGGACATGAAAGGTTCATTGGCCGCAATGGTGGTGGCCGCCGAGCGATTTGTCGCCGCCAACCCGGATCACCGGGGCCGCCTGGCATTCCTGATCACCTCGGATGAAGAGGCCAGCGCCACCCACGGCACGGTTAAGGTGGTCGAAGCGCTGATGGCGCGCAACGAGCGGCTGGATTACTGCCTGGTCGGCGAGCCGTCCAGCACCGAGCGCGTCGGCGACGTGGTGAAAAACGGCCGACGCGGCTCCATCACCGCCAACCTGCATATCCACGGCGTACAGGGGCACGTCGCCTATCCGCACCTGGCGGACAACCCGGTGCACCGCGCCATGCCGGCGCTGAATGAACTGGTGGCGATCGAATGGGATCGCGGCAACGAGTTCTTCCCGCCGACCAGCATGCAGATCGCCAACGTGCAGGCCGGCACCGGCAGCAACAACGTGATCCCGGGCGATCTTTATGTGCAGTTCAACTTCCGTTTCAGCACCGAGCTGACCGATGCGATGATCAAGCAGCGCGTGGAAGAGCTGCTTGAACGCCACCAGCTGAACTACAGCATCGAGTGGCGGCTGTCCGGCCAACCGTTCCTCACCTCGCGCGGCGCGCTGGTGGATGCGGTGGTCAACGCCGTCGAGCACTATTCTGAACTGACGCCGCAGTTGCTGACCACCGGCGGCACCTCCGACGGCCGCTTCATCGCGCAGATGGGCGCGCAGGTGGTGGAGCTGGGGCCGGTCAACGCCACCATCCACAAGGTCAACGAATGCGTCAACGCCGCAGATCTGCAGCTGCTGAGCCGCATGTATCAACGCATCATGGAGCAATTGGTCGCATGATCAACGCAGAGATGCTCACCGGCCGCTCAACCGAACACCTGGCGCCGCTGAGCGGGAACCATCGGCTGCAGCCGCAGGCGGTCAACGCCTTCCTGGCGATGCAGCAGGCCGCGCGTGAGGCGGGATTCGATCTCCAACCCGCCAGCACCTTCCGCGATTTCGACCGGCAGTTGGCGATCTGGAATGGCAAATTCTGCGGCCAGCGGCCAGTATTAGATAAGGACAGCCGCCCGATCGACGTCGCGCCGCTGCCCGCCGCTGAGCGCTGTGAGGCGATCCTGCGCTGGTCGGCTCTGCCGGGCGCCAGCCGCCATCACTGGGGCAGCGATCTGGATGTGTACGATCCGTCGCTGCTGCCGGAAGGGAAAAAGCTGCAGCTGGAGCCGTGGGAATATGAAGAAGGCGGTTACTTTGCGCCGCTCAACCAGTGGCTGACGGCGCATATGGCCGAGTTCGGTTTCTACCGCCCCTTTACCGAAGACAGCGGCGGCGTGGCGGTGGAGCCGTGGCATCTGAGCTACCGGCCGCTGGCGCAAGAGGCCGAACGCTTGCTGACCCCGGCGCTGTTGCTGGCGGCCTGGCAAGACAAGGAGGTCGCCGGTGCCGAATGGCTCGAACGCCATCTGCCCTCGATTTTTTCGCGTTTTATACGCAGTGAAGTAAAGGAGTAGCTATGCAATGGTTAGCTGATTACTGGTGGATTATCCTGCTGGTTCTGGTGGGAATGGTCGTCAGCGGCATCAAGGAACTGCGCCGCGTCGACGTGAAAAGCTATCTGGCCAACAAGCCGGAGATACCGCCGCACCGCGACAATAATGCCCAGTGGGATGACGAAGACGACTGGCCGAAAAAGAAATGACACCAGGGCGCTTATCGGCGCCCTGAGTTTTTAGCGAAAGGCGATCAGCTCGCCGCGCTTGCCGGACAATGCCTCGTCCCAGTAGCGCTGCGGCACATAATAATGCAGCCTTTCCAGCGCGGCGTTCATCATGCCCTGGTTGATCGCGTGCCCGACGTTTTCCTCTACGTCCAGCGTGAAATCGGCGCCGCCGGCCCGAAGCGCTTCCGCCGCCGCGTGAGCGTGTTGCACCGCGATCACCGCGTCCTCTGCACCGTGGATCAAATGCACCACGCTGTCGCCGAAAGCCTGTTCAGGCAGCTGGGCGAAACGCCCGCTGAACGCCACCACGCGCCCGGCCAGCCGGGTTTCCGCTTTCAACGCTTCCAGCGCCATAATGGCCCCTTGCGAGAACCCCACCAGCGCCGTGCCGGCATAGCCCACGCCGCTCAGTTGCTGCCAATGGCGCACCACCGCCACAAACTGCGGCATCACGTCTGCAATACGGGCCGCGCGGTTCTCTTCGGTCACGTCCTGCACCGAAAACCACTGGCGCCCGACGCCGTTGCCAAACGCTTCGGGGCCACCGATGCTCACCACCTGCGCCTGAGGAAACTCTTTGGCGAAGTAGCTGCCGATCTCCCCCATCGCCACCGGGTTGTCGCCGACACCGTGAAACAGCAAGATCAGCTGCGCCGCCGGGGTCGCCGGGCTTTGGACAACGAAATGCTCATGTTTCATCGATGACTCCTTAATAGTAACCAAACCTGGTGCGAGGACAGTCGCCGCCGCACCGCTGACAGTGACTATACGCCGTTGAGAAAGCGGGAAAATCGGGTTTTATTGAGCGAGTTGTTCAATTTATTGCAACGACTGCGCCCAGTCGCGCCAGTAGCGGCAGTGCTGCGCATTCAGCTGTTCCAGCGCCTGCGCCGTTTCGTGCCGCCAGTGGCGCAGCAAGGCTTTCTGGCCGCTGACGCCCGCCTGCTCCGCGCAGGCCGCAGGGGATTGCCGCCGCTGCAGATGGCCGCGCAGCGCGGGCAGCGGCAAATTGCTGGCCAACAGCAAACGCTGCAATGCCCCCAGGCTGGCCTCCAGCGGCCGATGGGCGAAAGCGAACCCGGCCAGCTCGCGCCAGTCCTCTTCGCCGAGCGACGTATCGCCGTCGTCGCCCGGGATCGCCAGCGCGAGCTCGATGCGCTGCCGCAACCAGGGCCAGTCGCGCGCCAGATGCTTGTGCGCCGCGTGCCGCAGTGCCTCCCCTTGCTCGCTCAAGGGTAAAATAGCCATCGCGGTATAGCAGCCGCTGCTGGCCTCCGGCTTGCTGCCGATGCGCACCAGCTCGAAACCGCAGGATTGCCAAAAGCGCCACAGCGGCTCGGTATAGCCGAAGCTGACCGACAGGAAATCCAGCCCCTGCGCCTGGCGGCGTTGCCGTTCGATCAGCTGACGCGCGATACCCTGCCGCCGCAGCGCCGGCAGCGTCGCGATGCGGGTAATGCGCCTTGAACGCAGCGTCGGCGCCCACCATTGGCCGCCGTGCGCCGCCAGCGACTGCGCCACCAGGTTGCCGCGCGGCCGACGGCGGCCGGCCCACACATCGTGCGCCAACTCGGCGCTCAAGCCGCCTTCGTCCACCAGCCACACGGCGCCGACCACCTCTGGCCCGGCCTGCGCCAGCCCGTAATGCATGCCGGGCGCATCCATCAGCCTGCGCAAGTCCAGCGGCGAGGTGCGGTAATGCGCGCTGCTCAGCAGGGCGTAGAAACGCGCCAGCCGCTGCGGATCGGCGCACAGCTCACGCTGCTCTGCCTGGCTGTAATCGATCGCCTGGCCATCCGCCGGCCAGGCGGGCAGCTCATTGAACAACAGCGCATTGTCCGTGACCCGTTCCAGCGCATCGCCCTGTGCCCAGCGCATCGGCTGTTGCAGGCTCAACGCCTGATAAGACGGCAGCCCAGCGCAAAACTTCAGCAGAAAACCGCGGCCGGTGCCCTCATACCCCTGCACCGTGGTGGTCAGCAGCACGCGCGGGAAATAACCGATCAGCTGCTGCAACAGCGGCGCGGGGATCGCCGCCGCTTCATCCACCAGCAGCCAGCCCACGGCGCCGACGTCCCCCTCCCGACACTGCGCCAGCAAGGCATCAGGCGCCCAAAACTGCGCGCGCCCCTGCGCCCATTCCCCGGCTACCTCCGTGGCGGCGCGGCTCGGCCCGGTGATCCAACAGGTCAGCGGCGACTGCGCCACCAGCATGCCGGCCAGCGTCGATTTGCCGCGGCCGCGGGCGGCGGTCAGCACCCACACGCCGGATTCGGCCTGCAGCAGCGCCGTCAAGATCGCCTGTTGCTCCCCGGTCGGTCGGCCATCCGGCGGCAGCCAACCCTCACGCGCCGGCAGCGCGGCCAGCGTCAGAGGCTCATCCTGCCGCCAGATCGTCACTTCTCGGTCGTCGGCCAGGTGCTGCTGCAGATGGTGAATGAAATGCGGGGTGGTGATCGGCTGTGGGCAATCGCTCCAGCGCAGGCTGTCGCCGTCCGGCAGCTGAGGCCATTGCCGCCAGGGCGGCGTCAGCAGCAGCAGCCAGCTGCCGGCGCGCAGTGCGCCGCACAGCGCCGCCAATGCCTCCACGTCCAGCGATTGGCCGGCGTCGAACACCGCGTGCAGCCGTTCCTGCCCCAGCAGTTGGCGCACCGCGCCGCTCGCCAACGCCGTCAGGCCGGGCGGCGAGTTTTCCCCCACCCACGGCCAGTCGCCCGGCAGCGTCGCCGCCAGCCGCTGTGCCTGTTCGCGGCACCAGCCGGGTTCACCGCTGAGCACCAGCAGGCGCCGGATGCCCTGCCGTCGCATGAGTTGTTGCGCTGCCTGTAACATAAGGCTGTATCTCAATCCGAAAAAAATGCCGGAGTCAGGCTCCGGCACTTGAGGCGTTAACGGGATGCAAAGGTGTTGCAGGTATTGGGATCGCCGCTGTCGAAGCCCTGCTTAAACCAGGTGTAGCGCTGCTGCGAGGTGCCGTGAGTGAAGCTGTCCGGCACAACGCGACCCTGACTCTGCTGCTGCAACCGATCGTCGCCAATCGCCTGCGCGGCATTCAGCGCCGCCTGCAGATCGCCCTCTTCCAGCATCTGCTGCTTCTCGGCGTATTTGCCCCACACCCCGGCGAAACAGTCCGCCTGCAGCTCCATTTTCACCGACAGACGGTTCACTTCCGCCTGGCTGGCGCCCTGCTGCATCTGGCGCACCTTGGGCTCGATGCCCAACAGGTTCTGCACGTGGTGGCCGACTTCGTGCGCCACCACATAGGCCTGAGCGAAATCACCGCCGGCGCCCAGCTTGGTTTTCATGTCCTGATAGAAAGACAGATCGATATACACCGTTCTGTCACCCGGGCAGTAGAACGGCCCCATTGCCGCCTGACCGGTGCCGCAGCTGGTGCGCGTCACGCCGCGATACATCACCAGCTTCGGCGGTTGGTAGGTTTTGCCCATGCGCTGGAAAATCTCTTTCCAGTTGTCCTCGGTCGAGGCCAGCACCACCGAGGTGAATTTGGCCAGCTCATCATCTTTCGGACTGATGTTGGCGCTCTGTTGTTGCCCCTGCGGCGCAACGTTACCGCCGTTCAATAGCGGCGACAGATCGATGCCGTAATAGCCGGCCACCAGCACCACCACCAGAATGACGATGCCGCCCTTGCCGCGCACCGGCACGCGGAAGCCGCCGCCGCCCAAACCTGAAGATTGCCCGCGACGATCCTCAACATTGTCACTTTCCCGACGCCCTTGCCAACGCATAAATATACTCCAGATATTTCCCCTGCTCGTTGAAGTTGCGCCGCGATGGTAAGCACAAAGGCAGCTTCAAGCCTGAGTGGGATAGGTTTTAGTCATCTCGCATCCATTATTATAAATGGTCTGCCGCAGAGGAAATGTAGAAATTTTCTGGAAAAACGCAGAATAGCGGGACGATCCGGCCGGATCGCCCCGAATGGCGGTGCCGACGCTTAGTCGAGCTTCACGCCGATGCGGCGCGCCACTTCTTCATAGGCTTCGATCAGGCCGCCCAGGCTTTGACGGAAACGGTCTTTGTCCATCTTGTCCAGGGTGTTTTTGTCCCACAGGCGGCTGCCGTCCGGCGAGAACTCATCGCCCAGCACCACTTCGCCGTTGAACAGGCCGAACTCCAGCTTGAAGTCGACCAGGATCAGGCCAGCGTCGTCGAACAGCTGGGTCAACACGTCGTTGGCGCGGTAGCTCAGCTCACGCATGCGCGCCAGATGCGCTTTGCTCACCCAGCCGAAGGTTTCGCAGTAGGATTCGTTGACCATCGGATCGTGCATGGCATCGTTTTTCAGGAACAGATCGAACAGCGGCGGGTTCAGCACCAGGCCTTCTTCGATGCCCAGACGCTTCACCAGCGAACCGGCGGCGCGGTTGCGGATCACGCATTCCACCGGCACCATGTCCAGCTTTTTCACCAGCACTTCGTTGTCGGACAGCAGACGCTCCATCTGGGTCGGGATGCCGGCTTCTTCCAGTTTGCTCATGATGAAATGGTTGAACTTGTTGTTCACCATGCCTTTGCGATCGAACTGCTCAATGCGCTGACCATCCAGTGCTGACGTATCGTTGCGGAACTCCAACACCAACAGATCGGGATTCTCGGTGGTGTAAACGGTTTTTGCCTTTCCGCGATACAGCTCAGCTAGCTTTTGCATCTTACTTACTCCAGTGATGTATCCCCGATGTCTCCCGAGCGCGGCCCGAAATTAGGGGGTATAGAATTGACCTAATGAATTCTTTGGCGTGCCGGGCACTATTGTGCCAAACCTGCGACGCAAACGATACCGTATAGACAAAACAAAAAGGGGCCGCAGCCCCTTTTCGATTAGTTAACGCTGGTTTTACTGAAGGCAGACTGGAATGCCGCCACCAGTGCGTCGTTTTTCGACTGGGTCAGCGGTTTGCCTTTCGGATCGATGAATTGCAGGCTGGTGCGGTTGTTGAGATCGCCGACCTGCAGCTTGTAATCCCCTTCCGCCAGTTCAGGATCCTTGACGCCCAACGCATCCCAATCGCTGCTGCTCAGGGACTTGTAGGTCACGGCGACGGTGCCCTGCGGACGGCTGCGGTCACCCACTTTCATCCCCAGTTTTTCGAGCGCCGGCGGCAGGCGATCCCACACCACGGTGTACGGGCCGCGCACCACCAGCATCGGCAGGCCGGTGTCATCGGCGCCGCTCTGCACGTCCAGCGCGCCGAAACGGCTGGCGGTCTGGCTGCTCGCCAGGTTGTCCTGCTTGTCCAGGCCTTCGATCAGGGTGTTGATCATCATGCCGTTGTAGCGCTGGATCTCAGACTGATCGGTCACCTGTTCGGTCTTGCCCTGCTGCTGCAGGCCAACGCTTTTCACTACCAGCGCCTGCTGGTAGCCCTGTTGCTGCACGCTGATCTGATAACGGCCTTCGTACTGGTTGTCTTCGTCCAGACGGTTCCACTTCACCCAGTCGGTGGTCAGGGTCTGACCGGCGTCCTGGCGCGAAGCGATCGCGATGTTCTTCGCCTGCAGCAGGCTGACCACGCGCGACCACAGGTTCTGGTTCTGCGGGCTGTTTTCCAGCAGCAGCGTGCCGCTGTCGCCGGCGTATTGCGCGCGAGAACCGCTCAGCAGCGCCAACGGCTGCACCGGCGGACGAATGTCCAACTGCTTGCCGACGTTGCCTTGCAGCGTCGTGGCGGGAACGTCATAGTTGCCGCTCTGCACCGGCAGGATCATGCCGGACGGCGCGTTCAGCGCCTTGAGCGGAGCCGCGTCGAGGTAGGCCTCGTCGCCGCTGACCTGGCGCTTGTAGCGCTGATCGCTGCTGCAGGCCGCCAGCATCATCACCAAAGAGATGCCCACTACTTTTGCTACCGTCGACTTTTGCAATGAATAAGCCATCAAATTTCCCTTAGAGTTACAGCAAACCGACGCTTTTCAGCGCGCGCTCCACCACCGGGCGGGCGGCTTCGCTCAACGGCGTCATCGGCAGACGCAGCGTATCGGTTGCCATCAATCCCAACGCCTTACAGGCCCACTTCACCGGAATTGGGTTTGCTTCTACAAATAGATCCTGATGCAACGGCATCAAGCGCTGATTTAAGCGGCGCGCCTGCGCAAACTTGCCCTGCGCCGCCAGCGCGCAAAGTTCCGCCATCTCGCGCGCGGCCACGTTGGCCGTCACGGAAATCACCCCTTTGCCGCCCAGTTGCATGAAGTCCAGCCCGCTGGCGTCGTCGCCGCTCAGCAAAATGAAGTCTTCATCGTCAACCAGCACTTGGATCTGACTAACGCGACTTAAGTTCCCCGTCGCTTCTTTTACAGCAACAATATTCTTGATTTTCGCCAGCCGAGCGATGGTCGGCGGCAGCATGTCGCAGCCTGTGCGCGAAGGCACGTTATACAGGATCTGCGGCAGCTCGGTGCTCTCGGCGATCGCCTTGAAGTGCTGATACAGCCCTTCCTGCGTCGGCTTATTGTAGTACGGCGTCACCGTCAGGCAGCCCACCACGCCGGTGTTGGCGAAGCGGGTGGTGAGCGCGATGGCTTCGGCGGTGGCGTTGGCGCCGGTGCCGGCGATCACCGGAATGCGGCCGTCGGCCAGCTCCAGCGTCTGCAGCACCACGTCAACGTGCTCGTCATGGGCAAGCGTTGCGGACTCGCCGGTGGTCCCTACGGAAACGATCGCCGCGGTGCCACTGGCTACATGATAATCGATCAATTTTTTCAGGCTCGCGCGATCGACAGCACCTTTGTCGTCCATCGGCGTAACCAGTGCAACAATACTTCCCGTAAACATTGGCCGTCCCCTCCACAAACAAGTCACTCATGGTACTTTTGCTGCCTATCCAAAAGCAAGCGCACAACCGCGTTGTAAGCGCTTGGCAGGCGGTTTTTTTTATGTTTACCATGGTAACCCCATTAAGCACGACAGGAAGCGCTATTTTGCCTCAGTCAGACGAACACTATCTCGTGATTACCGCGCTCGGCGCCGACCGCCCCGGAATCGTCAATACCATCACCCGCCACGTCAGCAGTTGCGGATGCAATATCGAAGATAGCCGTCTGGCCATGCTGGGAGAGGAGTTCACGTTCATCATGCTGCTGTCCGGCAGTTGGAACGCCATCACCCTGATCGAATCCACCCTGCCGCAAAAAGGCGCGGAGCTGGATCTGCTGATCGTGATGAAACGCACAAACTCGCACGAAAGGCCGCCGATGCCGGCCACGGTGTGGGTGCAGGTGGAAGTGAAGGACTCGCCGCACATCATCGAACGCTTTACCGATCTGTTCGACTCCAGCCAGATGAATATCGCCGAACTGGTCTCGCGCACGCAGCCGGCGGAGGGCGACCTGCCGCCGCAGCTGTATATCCAAATCACCGCCCACAGTTCCGGCGATCGGGACGCCTCAAATATTGAGCAAGCCTTCCATCGCCTATGTACAGAATTGAACGCGCAAGGCAGTATTAGCGTGGTGAACTATCCACAGCATGACGAGAAAGATGGAGAGTAGTGATGAGCCCATTGAAAGCCGGTGACACAGCGCCGAAATTTAGTTTGCCTGACCAGGACGGTGAGGAAATTAATTTGGCCGACTTCCAGGGACAGCGAGTTTTGGTTTACTTCTATCCGAAGGCGATGACGCCGGGCTGCACCGTGCAAGCCTGCGGCCTGCGGGACAACATGGACGAATTAAAAAAGGCCGGCGTCGAAGTGCTGGGCATCAGCACCGACAAACCGGAAAAACTGTCGCGCTTCGCCGAAAAGGAGCTGCTCAACTTCACGCTGTTGTCTGATGAAGATCATCAGGTGTCGCAACAGTTTGGCGTGTGGGGCGAGAAAACCTTCATGGGCAAGACCTACGACGGTATTCACCGCATCAGTTTCCTGATCGATGGCAAAGGCAAGATTGAAAAAGTGTTTGATGATTTCAAAACCACCAATCACCACGACATCGTTTTGAACTACCTGCAGCAGTAAATCTCACGAAGCGCAGCGGCCTGCTGCGCTTCGTTATTCCCTCTCAGCCGGCCTCGTCTTCCACCTCGACCCGCAGTTCATCCGGCCAGGCGTGAATCACCGCCTTCACCAGCGTCGCCAGCGGAATGGCGAAAAACACCCCCCAAAAGCCCCACATCCCGCCGAACACGATCACAGAAAGGATAATCACCAGCGGATGCAGGTTGACCGCTTCGGAGAACAGGATCGGCACCAGCAGGTTGCCGTCCAGCCCCTGCACCACCAGATAGGCGACGATCAGCGTCCAGAAATCGGCGCCGACGCCCCACTGGAACAGCGCCACCACCACCACCGGTATGGTGACCAGCACCGCGCCGATGTAGGGGATCAGCACCGAGAAGCCCACCAGCACCGCCAGCAGCAGCGAATAGCGCATGTCCAGCACGGCGAACACCAGGTAGGTCGCCACGCCGACAATCACCATCTCCAGCACCTTGCCACGAATGTAGTTGGTGATCTGCTGATTCATCTCGTTCCAGACCTGCCCCGCCAGGCCGCGATTGCGCGGCAGCACGCGGCGCACCGCGTTCAGCAGCTGCTCTTTGTCTTTCAGCAGGAAGAACATCATCATCGGCACCAGGATCAGGTAGATAGCCAACGTCAGCAGGCCGACCAGCGACGCCAGCGAGAATTTCACCACCGACTCGCCCATGCCGGACAGCCGGCTGCGCAGGTTTTCCGCCATCATGTCGATGATGCCGGCATCCACCAGCGCCGGGTAACGCTTCGGCAGCGTCGCGGCGAAGTTATAGAACTGGTTGAGCATGCCCGGCAGATCGCTCATCAGATTGATGCCCTGTTGCCAGGCGGTTGGCGCGACGACGAACACCAGCAGCATGGCGACGCCCGCGAACACCAGCAGCATGATGCTCGCCGCCCAGGTGCGCGAACAGCCGATGCGCTGCAGGCGCGCGGTCGGCCACTCCAGCAGATAGGCCAGCACGATGGCGACCAGCAACGGGGTCAGAATGCCGTGCAGAAAATAGAGAATGAGGAAGCCGGCAACCAGGATCACCAGCAGCGCGATAGCCTGCGGATCGGTGAAGCGGCGGCGGTACCACTGTAATAACATCTCCAGCATCAGAGCGGGCTCCTCGAGGTTTGACGGGCGGGCATGGCGATTCCTGTGATGGGCGTGATTAAAGCATAGATAGAACGGGCGCACGCGAGGTGTGCAAAGCACTCAGAGTACTCAAAGTTCGCCATACATCAACCGCAATTTGGCTGATTTTATCGCGTGGGCAGGCGATCGGCGCAAAAATCCGCAGACGCGGCGACAGGCGCGGTGAGCGGCCCCGAACGGGGCCGCGGAAGATTACAGCGAGGTACTGATAGAAAGGGGCGAACCGACCGCCAATGCGAACAACAGCACACAGCCAATCGCGATCGCCGCCGCCAGATCATTTTTCATTTTCCCATCCCCTGATGCTTAAACTGATTATCGTCACGAACTCTGTCGGTTCTTGCATTGCGGCCTTTTCTGATGCACGTCATTAAAAACCCCCGCCGCAGCGGGGGAGAAAACGTTCTGGTGCATCAAGTGTTACAAGGAGGTCATGAGGGATTGCTAACCCTAAATGACTATTTCAAGCTAGGATTATTCCCAGAGCATGGCAAGCGATCGCGTCGAGGTTATCCGCACTTTGAGATAAACCTCATAAAAAAATCCCGCACGGCAGCGGGATGAAGGGATGATAACGTCATGAATTTTTTATGCGGACAATGAGGCGGTATTGTCGTCATTTGGCGACAATACCGCGCCGGCACGGCGGTCACAAGGGAAATTTGGCCACGGTGAGGAAATCAGAATTTCGCCACTGCACGCGATCGTGCGCCCGCCAGCATCAACGAAAAAATGAGATTTTCGTCAGACAGCCGCCGGGCAAAAACCGGTAGCATGGCCGATATCATCCCAAACGCCGTAGGGGAAAAAAGATGAACAGCAAACCGTGTGAATTTGATGAAGCCATCTGTCTGGCGATCGGGCGTGGCGTTTGCGAAGTCGTGAAGATAGGGGATGAAATCAGCGTCTTCTCCCTGCTGGAAGCCATCGAGAGCTTCATCGAACGGCAGGCGCTCAGCGAAAGCGAAATCGCGGCGGCGGACGACGCGCTGGATCTGATCAGCGTGCTCACCCATCGGTCATAGTGAAAAACGATCCCCCGGTGACGAAGAAACCGACGGCCCATCACATGTGGGCCGCCGTCGTTTCTGTATCGCTTAGAAGTCGTAAGTTACCGACGCTTTCAGCGTTCTCGCCTGTCCCTGGAAGACGTAAGTGCCATTGCTTTCTACGCCGGACCAATACTTCTCGTTCGTGACGTTGTCCAACCCCACACGCCATACCAGCGTATTTTGATCCTCATTCAAACGCATGCGATAGCGAAGGCCGAGATCCAGGGTCGTGAAACTATCGAGCTTTTTGGTATTGGCGGAGTCGGCATATTGCGAACCGGTATGCCGCACTTTCGCCGTCGCCGTCAGGCCATCGACCGGCCTGATATCGTATTCCGCCCCCAGCACCGCGTAGAAGTGCGCTACGCCGATAGCGTCTTTGCCATCGTTACGGCCGCCCTGGGTTTTGGTCAGCTCGGGCGAAAGCCAGGTAGCGCTGCCGTTAAGGCGCAGGCCGAAGGCCGGTTCGCCAAATACATTCAACTCCACGCCGCGGTTACGTTGCTCGCCGTTCAACGTGTAGTAGTTGTTGCTGTCGATCATGGTGGCTGGCTTTTTGATTTCAAACAGCGCCAACGAGCCGCCCACGCGTTCGAAATCAACTTTCACGCCCACTTCATTTTGCTTGGAACGGGCGATACCGGTACTCTGCCCGAAGTTAGCCGCCTCTTTCGGCGCAATGCCGCCAGGCTGCAACGCCTCGGTATGGTTGGCATAAAGCGACACCGTTTCCCACGGCTTGTAGACCAGCCCGAACGTCGGCATCCAGCGGCTTTGCGTATAACGGGAGGCGGTATCCTCCAGGCCGGTGGCGTTGCTGTAATTACGCACCACCACTTTCTGATGGCGCGCCGCCGCCGTTAACAACACCCGGTCGCCGAAAAAGCCCAACGTATCGCTGAACAACCAGCCCTGCGTCCGGTTACGCGCCGTGGTCAGCGGATCGCTGTAGTTGCCGCCGAAATAGGCGTTGTCCGGTATTGCGACATCATGGTTATCGTAGATATTGGTCGTCGGATTGTTGGCGGACATGCGCCACGCGGTTTTGTCGCGTTTAATCTGCGCGGAATAGCCGACGTTGACCCGATGCGAAACCGCCCAGGTCGTGAACTTGCCCTCAAGCCCCGCCATGCCGCTGAAAGCGTCGATAATGCGGTTGGTATCCAGGCGCCCAACCGTGGCGTCGCCGTTGGCGTTGATGAGCTTCGGTGCGCTGTAAACACCGGTTTCATGGCCATGCTGCGCGCCCAAGCCGGCATAGGCCTTCCAGTCGCGGGTTAAATCATATTCCGCTTTCGCCATGCCGAATTCGTTCTCGATATCGCTGTAGCCCCACTGCTGACTGTAATTTTTACGGGTGTCAGGCACCGCGGGTATCACATCGATACCGCTGATGTTGACCCCCATCGTTCCCCCATGGAAGGTCTTTTTCTGATAACCGAAGTCCAACGATGAACGGAAACGATCGCCGCGATAGTCCAGCCCAACCGATGCCAGCGTCGTGCGCCGCTTATCATCCTCAACCGCCGTTTCACCCTCACGGTGCACCAGGTTGACGCGAGCGCCAAACTGGTTGTCGTCACCAAAACGGCGGCCCAGATCCAGCGTGCCGCCCACCTGAGAATCGGAGGTGTAGTCGAGGCCGAGCTGGGTGGTCGGCGTTTCTTCCGCCCGCTTCGGTTCAAGATTGATCATGCCGCCAACGCCGCTGGAAGCCAGGCCGTTCAATAGGGCGTTCGCCCCTTTGAAGATCTCCACCCGCTCCAGCATCTGGGTATCCATCACCTGGCGCGGCACCACGCCCGGCAGCCCGCCCATCGTCATGTCGTCGCCGTCCAGTTGGAAACCGCGAATACGATAGGTTTCGGCGAAGTTACCGTACCCCTGCACCGCCTGTACACCCGCGTCGTTGCTGACCACGTCGGCGATGGTCTTCGCCTGCTGATCCTGTACCAGCTTCGCGGTATAACCTATGACGTTGAACGGAACGTCCATCGCTTTCTGTTCGCCCAACATTCCCAGGCGGCCGCCGTGGGCGACCTGTCCATCCAGATAGGCGGGAACCAAATCATTGCCGCCGGAGTTGAAATCGCCGTGTTTTTCGGCCCGGACAACCAGGGTGTCCTCCTGGTTTTTCTTGGCGCCGCCGTCTGCGGCCAGCGCCCCCTGGCTCAGCGCGCCAATAGTCAGCGCCAGCAGCGTTTTACGTAAAGGGAAATTCGTTGTACTGGTGTTGTGCATAATTCACTCATGAATGAGGATAAAAGTTAAATGGCCCGTCGCCGGGCCGATGGGGCTTATTTATTCAACGCGATGCGAACCACGCTGTCCGGCCCCTGAGTGGAATGATCTTTGTTAAACGGCTGTTTGACCGTAACGAACAATGTCTGGCCGTCTGCCGACAGCAGCAAGCTGTTTGGATTCGGCGGCAGCGGCCAGCGCTGTTTCACCGCATAGGTCGTCGCATCCAGGCTCAGCACATTGCCGGATTCACGCTGCGAGATGTAAATTTCGTTGCGCCGTGGATTGAAAACGACAGCCAAAGAGTCGCCCACATCAAGCAGCTTCAATAACTTTCCGGTGTGAATATCCAAGACCAGCGTGGTCTTCGCCTTGGAGTTGTCGGTGACGAACAAACGACCGGTAGCCTCGTCCTCCGCCATATTGAGCAGCAGTGCGGGTTGGTCTCCCAACGGTTTCCAGCGTTTTTCGATGCGGTTGGAACGCGGGTTGATCACCAGGATCTCGCCGCTGCCATTGGCGGCATATACGCGTTGGGTCTGTTCGGAGTAATGTAGGCCGGTCATCCATTTGCCGGTATTTTTAATGCGCGTTTTCAGCTTGAGCGATTCAGCGTCAACCACCCAAATTTGCGCCGGGTCGGCCACCGCCCCCACATACAGCGTGTTGTCGTGAGCCAGAATTTGGCGCGCACCATACGGCAACCCTTTCTCATTGCGCTCGCTGAACAGCAAACGCCCTTTCACCTTACCGTCGGCGGCGCCGATTGTGCTGATGCCGCCGTCCAGCGAATTGCTGACATAAAGGGTTTTCCCATCCGCAGAGGCCTGCATGGCGAAATTTTTCAAATCGGTATGCGTCGTGCCAAGGGTTTTCAGGGTCTTGGCGTCCAGTTTATAGACCACGCCACCCTGCACATCTTTAAAACTTTCGGCGCTGGCGACGTACAACGCATCTCCCCCTGGCGTCAGCGCCATTTCATACAAGCCATAAGCCAGTTGGCGTTTGACGATGCTGTCGGATTGCGCCGCTTGCGCCAGAGGCTGCGCGGCAGGGGAAGAGGTTTGGTGCGGCGCGCAGCCGCTGAGCGCCATCCCCGTCAACAGGGCGAGCACAGAGGTTTTCATTTTCATCGGGGAAATCCTTGACCATTCAAAACGGTGTTTACGGCGGGCTCTGCAGTTTAGTTTTGAGCTTTCTCATCACGAGAAATGAGCGCCACCGCGCGTCTCAGTGTTTCCCTGTGAATCAACTATCACGCCAATGCAGGCTAATAACTCCTTCGTGCGCCCGCGAACAACAAAGAGAATGAGAAACATACTCATTATTATTTACGCAATCAAGCGTAATTATTTTCCTTCCTTCTCTAAAAGTCATGGCGACATCTCGTATTATCAAAACCAATACGCCAGCTATCAATCCCGGTGCCGTGCATGGTTATCTCGCCTTACACCGTCGATAAACGGCCTCACCCTGCGTACAGGCACTTAACAACGAGCGAGCAGACAACAGGAGAAGCCCCCTCATGACAACCCCTGCCCCACGGGAGTGGCAGCGTGCGGACTATCTCGTCAGCACCGATCCCGCTCTGCTGGATCTCGATGCCATCCATGCATTTCTGACCCGTTCGTCATGGGCGGAAGGCATTGATAAAGAGACCGTCCGCCAGTCCCTCGCCCACAGCCTGTGCTTCGGTTTGTATCACGGCACCAGACAAATCGGTTTCGCCCGGCTGGTTACCGATTACGCCACTTTCGGCTATCTGTGCGACGTGTACGTGCTGGAAACGTACCAAAAAAGCGGGCTGGGTCTGTGGCTGGCGGAATGCTGCCAGGCCCATCCGCTGATGGCGACGCTGCGGCGAGTCATGCTGGTCACCAGCACCGCCCCCTGGCTCTATGAAAAAGTGGGCTATAGCGCCATCAACCGCCCCGACTTTGTCTGGCAGATCGCCCGGCCGGACATCTACCGACGATAGGTGTTTTCGCTGACCAGGCGCTATTTCAGCGCCTGCTCGGCCAGCAGCCCGAGGGCGATGACGATCATCGCCGCGCCGGAGATGCGCCCCACCACCTTCGCGGCCTGTGGGCGCGTGCGCAGTACCGACTGCGATCCGAATCCCACCAGCAGATACACCAGGCCGCAGCTGATCAAATGCACGACGCCCAACGCCAGCATCTGCATCGGCACCGACCATTCGGCCCGGGCGTCGGTAAACTGCGGCAGCAGCGCCAAAAACAGCAGAAACACCTTGGGGTTCAGGCCGCTGACGCACACGCCCTTGCCGGCCCAGCGCAGCCAGGAATCGGAACGCTGATCTTCACCGGCGCCGGGCACCGGCGGGTGCAGCAGCATGTTGCAACCGATCCACAAGAGGTAAGCCGCTCCCAGCAAGGTAAGCGCCGTCAGCGCCAGCGGGTTGCCGATCAGCAGCGCGCCGACGCCCGCCACCACGCTCGCAATCATCAACAAATGGCCAAACAGCAAACCGGCGACGGCGGGCACCACCACCCGGCCGCGAATGCCCGCCGAGATCACATAGGCCCAATCCATACCCGGCGTGATCACCAATAAAATCGATACCGCCCAAAAAGCGGCGAACAGAGCGAGCGTCATACCGCCGCCCTCTCAAACGCGCTGCGCCACACCGAACAGAGAACCATTGCGCTTTCCTCGTGGAAGAAGAACGGCCCCGCCTGCCGCGGCGGCCGTCAAAACCGTTCAACAGATGGCAAGAATATCCTCAAGGGATTAAAATGTGCTTTCAATTACTTGCCTGAAATCGGCATAAGCGGGGAAATTCTTCTAAATGGATAAGATTGATCGCAAGATTCTTGCTGAACTGCAGGCTGACGGCCGTTTGTCGGTGACCGAGCTGGCCGAGCGGATCGGGTTGAGCGTATCCCCCTGCCACCGCCGGGTGCGGACGTTAGAGGAATCCGGGGTGATCAGAGGTTACCGCGCCCAGCTCGATCCCGGCAGCCTGGGCTATAACTTTTCCGCCCTGGTGTTCGTCACCATGCGCGAAGGCGATCGCCGCGCCGTTGAAACCTTCGAAAACGCCATGATGGACATTCCGCAGGTGGTGCAGGCGCAGCGGCTGTTCGGCGATCCGGACTATCTGCTGCACGTGATCGCCCGCGATCTGCCCGCCTTTCAACAGCTTTACGACGAGAAACTCTCCGCTCTGCCGGGCGTGCAGCGCCTGAGCTCCACCCTGGTGATGAAAACCGTAGTGCCGGAGCGTTCATTCCTGCCGCTGGGAAAATGACGACGGGAGCGTTGCCGCTCCCGTTTTGACTTCTTTAAGGCACAATCACGAAATCCGGATTGGCTACGGCGAACAGCGCCTCGCGATCCGCCGCCGGTGGATAAATCCACTGCGTATTGATCTCCTGCTTAATCTTTTTGCCTTCCTGACGGGTAAAACGCACCTGGCGATCCCAGCCTTCGGTATACAGCGCGCCCCAAGGCCCCAGATCCAGACAGGTCACATACTTCGGCTGGCTGTACGGGTGCGTCGGCAATCCCGCCAGCTCCGCCGCCGCATTGTGGCCGGCCACGCGGCCAAGACTCATCGCATGCTGGCAGGTCATCAGGTTGTGGTTGCCGAGATCGTCGGTCGCCGCCTTCACCGTATCCCCGGTCACGAAAATGCCCGCCGCCGCCGGCGCGCGCAGGAAGGCATCGCCGATCACCCGGCCGCTGCCGTCGCGCTCGCCGGGGATCTGCTCGGTCAGCGGATGCGCCCGCACGCCCGCCGCCAGGATCACCGTGTTGGCGGCGATGCGCTCACCGTTCGACAGCATCACCCCCTCGGCGTCGATGGCCGAGACGCGCAGGCCGGCCCGCGCCTCCACGCCGCACTCCGCCAGCGCCTGGCGTATCACCGCCCCCGGCTCCGCCCCCATCCCGGCGCCCACTTCCGGCGCGCTATCGACGATCACCACGCGCACGTTCTCGTCTTTGCCCAGCACATCCCGCAGCCGCTGCGGCATCTCCGCCGCGCTCTCCAGCCCGGTCAGCCCCGCACCCACCACCACGGCGGTGTTGCGCGCCGGCGTCGAGGGTTTGGCCGCCAGCGCTTTGATATGGGCATCCAAACGCTGCGCGCTTTCCAGCGTATCGACGTTGAAACCGTATTCGGCAAAGCCCGGCACCGCAGGCACGGAGAGCCGACTGCCGGTGGCCCACACCAGGCGGTCGTAGACCAGCTCAAGGGATCCCCCCGTCGCCTGCGCCACCGTGAGCGTTTTGGCGGCGGCGTCGATGCGTTCTACCGTCCCGGCCAGGTGGCGCACGCCGACGGCGGCGAGCTGCGCGGAAATGTCCGGGTTCATGTTTTCCAGCACCGCTTCATACAGGCGCGGCCGGATGGTGACCGTGGGCGTCGGCGAGACCATGAGCACCTCGATATCGTCATGCTTACCGGCGATGTTAATGGCGCGCATGGCGGACACGGCGGCCCAAAAACCGGCAAAACCGGAACCGGCAATCACTATTTTCTGCGTCATGGGATGACTCCTTCATACAGGGTTAACCGGGCGATAAGGCTGCCCGCAAGTTTTCGGATGAACGATGCCGTTCCGCTCCCGTAACAGGGTGCAGAAGGCCCGCCCGCCCCTTCCGAAGAGGCGGGAAAAGTGTGTTTCGCTTTAAGGAAAGGCGGTGGTTAGGTCTTGGCGCGCGCCGTTTTTCCGCTGCGCGCGGTGCGTTCCGTCATGCGCTCGTCGAGCCAGAGGTTGACCTCACCGAAGAAGCCCTGCGGCGCCTTGCGGCCAAAGCGGGCCGCGACGGCGCCGAGGGTCTGCGCCGCCAGCGCGTCGCGCATCGCCTTCTCCGCCTGCAGCATCACCGCGTGGATGGCACATTTGCCGGAAACCGCCCAATCCGGCGGGGAATCGTCGAACACCGCACAGCGCCCGCGCACCTCCTGGCAATCGAACAGCGGCTTGTGCCCTTCAATGGCGTCGATGATCTCCAGGAAGCTGATCTCGTCCGCCGGGCGCGCCAGACGATAACCGCCGCGCACCCCTTCACTGGCGGCGACGATCCCTGCCTTTTCCAGCTTGGGGAAAATCTTGGCCAGAAAGCTGGGGGAGATGCCTTGCAGCTCGGCGAGTTCGCGGCTGCTGAGCGCGCGCTGGTTATCGCCGACCAGCCACAGCAGGCAGTGGATGCCATATTCAACGCTGGTTGTGATGTACGCCATGTGTCCGTTTTCGACCGTCAATGAATCTTCAATAACGCAGACTATATGAGTCTGCGTTTCTCTTGTCAATAAAACACGGACAAAGTTGATCCGTGTTTTATTCGAAATGCATGCCGCCAGCGACGAAAAAACGCCCTTCAAAATGAAAAATAAAACTTTTTTGCCCGATCCGCGCCCGGCTAACGTTTCCTTGTCGCCTGCGGCTGACTATGATGTGATGGGTGCCGCCGCCGCGGTTTGTGAGCCGCCGCACTTTCGCGCGGATTGCGCCGCGGGAATAAAGAACTCTTGTCTGCTGCTGACGTCTTAGAAATGATTATTTAAGGGAAACGCCTGACTATGACCAACCGGTTGACCAAAACCGCGTTAGCGGTGCTGCTGCTCGGCACGCTGAACGCCACCGCCCTGGCGCCAGCACAGGCGGAAAGCCAGGATCAGTTGCCGGATATGGGCACCTCCGCCGGCGGCACCCTGAGCATCGGACAAGAGCTGGCGATGGGCGATTTCTACGTGCGCCAACTGCGCGCCAGCGCCCCGCTGATCAACGATCCGCTGCTGAGCCAGTACATCAACCAGTTGGGCAACCGGCTGGTGGCCAGCGCCTATTCGGTGCGCACGCCGTTCCATTTCTATCTGGTGCGCAACGACGAGATCAACGCCTTCGCCTTCTTCGGCGGCAACGTGGTGCTGCACTCCGCGCTGCTGCGCGTCAGCGACAACGAAAGCCAGCTGGCTTCGGTGCTGGCACACGAAATCTCGCACGTCACCCAGCGCCACCTGGCGCGCGCAATGGAAGATCAGCAGCGCAACGCCCCGCTGACCTGGGTGGGCGCGCTCGGCTCCATCCTGCTCGCGATGGCCAACCCGACTATGGGCATGGCGGCGCTGAGCGGCACCCTGGCCGGCACCCAGCAGGGCATGATCAGCTTTACCCAGTCGAACGAACAGGAAGCCGACCGCATCGGCATTCAGGTGCTGCAGCGCGCCGGATTCGATCCGGAAGCGATGCCCGACTTCCTGCAGAAGCTCTCGGATCAGTCACGTTACGCCTCTAAACCGCCGGAAATGCTGCTGACGCACCCGTTGCCGGACAGCCGCCTTTCCGACGCGCGCAACCGCGCCAACCAGATGCCGAAACACATCGTGCAGTCTTCGCAGGATTACCTGATGGCCAAGGTGCGCGCACTGGGCATGTACAGCTCGGAAGGCTATGGCCTGAACGAAGAGCTGCTCGGCTCGCTCAGCAAGGGCAACGTGCGCGAACAGGCGGCCGCCAAATACGGCCGCGCCATCCTGTTCTATGAAGCGAAAAAATACGACGACGCGCGCAACATCATTCAGCCGATGCTGGCGCAGGATGCGAAAAACGTCTGGCTGATCGACCTGATGACCGACATCGATCTCGGCCAGAAACGCGCGCCGCAGGCCATCGCCCGGCTGCAGGCGGCCAACGCCGCCCAGAGCAACAACCCGGTGCTGCAGCTCAACCTGGCCAACGCCTATGTCGAAGGCAACCAGCCGGCGCAGGCCTCGAAGATCCTGAACCGCTACACCTTTGCCCATCCGGACGATCCGAACGGCTGGGATCTGCTGGCGCAGGCCAGCGCCGCCCAAGGGCTGCGCGATGAAGAACTGTCGGCCCGCGCCGAAAGCCTGGCGCTGACCGGCCGGCTCGATCAGGCCATCGGCCTGCTCAGCAATGCCAGCTCGCTGCAAAAACTCGGCAGCCTGAAACAGGCGCGCTACGATGCGCGCATCGACCAGCTGCGCCAACTGCAACAGCGCTTCCGCCAATACCAGCGCAGCTGATGCAACAAGGAATGAACGCCATGAAAAACGTCACGATTTACCACAACCCGCGCTGCTCCAAGAGCCGTGAAACCCTGGCGCTGCTGGAACAGCACGGCGTCGATCCCAAGGTGGTGCTGTACCTTGAAACGCCCCCGTCGGCCGATGAGCTGAAAAAGCTGTTGAAGGAACTGGGCTTCACATCGGCGCGCGATCTGATGCGCAAGAAAGAAGACCTGTACAAGGAATTGAAGCTGGCGGACGACAGCCTGAGCGAAGAACAGCTGCTGGCGGCGATGACGGCGAACCCGAAACTGATCGAACGCCCGATCGTGGTGAAAGGCAGCAAGGCGCGCATCGGCCGGCCGCCGGAGCAGGTGCTGGAGATTTTGTAAACGGTCAACCCGCCTCTTATTGAGCCGTAACATACCAATAGCCCTGAACAGGGCTATTTTTAATTGTTTGTTATATAAATACTTTTCATCATCCTCAACTTCTCCTGTTGCTATGCTGCACAAATGCCGAGCCTCACGGCAAGACAGGCGTTGACAACCGTCAACACCCCCACTACCCTAATCGCATCACTGGACGAGCGATGAAAAAACACCCAGACAAGCATATCCAGGCGGCATTAGCTTACGCCCTTTCTCAGGGGTGGCATTTTCGCCCCAGCAAAGGGCACGCATTTGGACGACTGCATTGCGCCTTTGCCGGACATCAAGAACATATGATGAGCATCTGGAGCACGCCGAAAAATCCAGAGGTACATGCCAAACAGATTCGGCGCAAAGTCGATCACTGCCTGGCGCTGTCGCAGAAAAATAACCGGAGAATCACCATGACGCTCTTTCATTTCTCATTGACGCTGGATGGAGTGACCGCCGATACCACCGGGTTGGAGGATGCGCTGCATGCGGCGGGATGCGATGACGCGCTGATCTGTTTCTACGGTAAAACCGTCTACCTGGAGTTCGATCGAGAAAGCGATAACTTTGCGCACGCGATTTGCAGCGCCATCAGTGATATTGAGTCTGCAAATATTGGCGCCAAGGTGATATCGGTAGACTCCAGCCTGGTGGGATTAAGCGATATTGCCGAGCTCACTGAACTGTCGCGTCAGGCGATCGCGATGCTAAAAGACGGGACTCGCGGCCCCGGCGGCTTCCCTTCCCCCATTCAACGGCTCGGCGGCACCTCACCGTTATGGCGCTGGGCTGACGTGGCGGCCTGGTTGGCGCAACAAGGGAAAATCGGCCCACGGCTTGCAGACAATGCGCAGTGTCTGGAACATATCAATCTCGCTTTGCAACTGCGAAGCGATCGGCAACGCCAGCAGGTTGAGCACTACCGCTCCCTGCTGGAACATGCAGAAAAACAGGTTTGATGGCTCGCTACAGCCCCAGGATCTCTTTAACGAACGGGATGGTCAGCTTGCGCTGGGCGGTGATCGAGGCGCGATCGAGTTGATCGAGGGTCATAAACAGCGTGCGCATCTCGCGATCCAGCCGTTTCAACAGGAAGCGGCCCACGTCTTCCGGCAGCTCGAAGCCGCGCAGTTTGCCACGCAGCTGCAGCGCCAGCAGTTTCTCTTCGTCCGACAGCGGCTGCAGCTTGTAGATCTGCCCCCAGTCCAGGCGCGAAGCCAGATCCGGCAAACGCAGGTTCAGCTGGCGCGGCGGGCGATCTCCGGTGATGAACAAACGGGTGCGGCCGGTTTCCAGAATGCGGTTGTAGAGGTTGAAGATCGCCATCTCCCACTCTTCGTCGCCGGCGATGCATTCAATATTGTCGATGCAAACCAGCGCCAACTGCTCCATGCCGTCCAACACTTCAGGCACGAAGTAGGCGCGCTTGTCGAGCGGCACATAGCCCACCGCCTCGCCCTTCTGCGAAAGCTCGGCACAGGCCGCATGCAGCAGATGGCTGCGCCCGCCGCCTTCACGCGACCAAAAATAGATATAGCTGCCATGTTCCTGACGGACGGCGGATTGGATTGCGGCTAATAGGGATGGGTTCTCGCCCGGATAAAAACTGGCGAAAGTTTCATCATCGGGAAGATAAAGTGGCAGTGAAAGCTGTGCCGGCGTATTCAGAGAAGCACCTCAACCAAAACTGGCAGAAAAACGTAGGCAGTTTAACACAGAAAACGGGCGCTGTTGAACCGGCAGGATCTTATGCCGCAATAGTGAGCAATGCCTAAGCGCCGCTTGATCGGCTGCGGTGTCCGCCAAGGCAAGAATTGTCCGATATCATTCCCTAACTCCATGCCTGCGCAGGTTAAATTTGTAATTTAAGTAAAATCTGACCTAGTATAGGTAGGCTAAATGCAATCACCATCAACAAGGTTTCTGCAAGGATATAGACGATGAAAGTATGGAATAAAGTGCTGTTGGCCTCCTTTATCGGGTTGTTGGTTGCCGGCTGTGATGACTCGTCCAAGGTTGACGCCAACCTGGATAAAGCCAAAGACAGCGCCGAGCAGATGAAAGACGCCGCCCAGAAAAAAGCGGACGATCTGACGGACAAAGCGAAAGCAACGGCGGATGAAATCAAAAAAGAGGCCGCCACCCAGGCTGACCAGCTGAAAGACAAAGCCTCGGCGATTAAAGATGAAGCTGCCAAACAGGCGGACGCCATCACCAACGACGCCAAGGCCAAGGCCGCCGCGATCAAGGATGACGCAGGCAAACAAAGCCAGCAGCTGGTGGATCAGGCCAAGGCCATCAAAAACGACGCCATCAACGGCGCTAACGATCTGACCGAGCAGGCCAAGGCGAAGACCGAAGCCATCAAGAACAGCGCCGAAAACAAAGCGCAAGAGTTGAAACAAGAGACCGATGCGGCGGTAAACGGCAATACGCAGCCGGCCACCCAGCAGTAAGCTATTCTCAGCCACAAAAGAAAGGAGCAGTAAATGGGGATTATTTCCTGGATTATTTTCGGCCTGATCGCCGGTATTTTGGCTAAGTGGATCATGCCCGGCAAAGACGGCGGCGGCTTTATCCTGACCATCGTGCTGGGGATCATCGGCGCCGTGGTCGGCGGCTATATCAGCACCTTCTTCGGCTACGGCAAGGTTGACGGCTTCAACTTCGGCAGCTTTGTGGTGGCGGTCATCGGCGCTATCGTGGTGCTGTTCGTGTACCGCAAAATTCGCAGCTAATATGATATTGGGGGGGCTGAGGCTCCCCCTTTTTCACTATTTGACCATGCGTCCGTCATTAAGAATGAACGCAGTTCTACCGTCCCAAAACTCAGCAATAAAAATATCTTTCGGCTCTATACCGTGTTCACGGATAGTTTGGCTCAACCACTCCTCATCTTTATTAATCTCCTGCAGCTCATAAGGCCTGGCCCTGCCATTTTTCATAATGATAATCGAAGGCAGCTCATTTCCCTCACATACCGCGGTGATCTGACCGCCCGGCTCAATTTGCGCATAGACAATCTCCTGAAAGGCGTGAATCCCCTGCGCATGCAGCTGTGAGGAAACGTTCAAGATGTCGATTTTATTTTTCTTGGCTAAAATATTTTCCATCAAAAAGCGGCCGTTTTTTATAATTGGTATCGGGTTGCCGATAGTGACCGAACGAAAGAAGTTGCAGTGTTTACTGATTGCATTCAACAGAGAAATTAGCCCTACCCCGATAAGCAGTACAACGACATACTGGTACAAGGGGATGCTGTCGCTATAGATAACGCCCCCAATAATGCCCCCGAGCACAAAGTTGCCGATAAAATCCACAGGGGTCATTTGCGATAGCTGGGTCTTTCCGGACAAGTTCAAGTGGGTGATAACAATGACAAAGCCAATAACAAATTTGAGCAAAATATATCCGTAGTACTCCATATCCTTTTCCTTTTAATCGATGTTGTTAATGCTATCAGCTACTTTATCCCAACGGATGTAAAGGCAGAAATACGAGTAAAAAGGGCAGCCCCTGGGCTGCCCTTTTCGTTACTTCTGCTCCGCCGGTTCGTCCGGCGCGTCGAGCACCTCTTCTTCCTTGCGGAACAGGCTGATGACCTTGAACAGCAGGCTCAGGCCGATACCCACGATGGTCGCCAGCGCCATGCCTTTCAGCTCCGCCGCACCGATATGCACCTTGGCGCCGCTCACGCCGATGATCAGGATCACCGAGGTCAAAATCAGGTTTTGCGCTTTGTTGTAATCCACTTTGGACTCGATCAGCACGCGAATGCCCGAGGCGCCGATCACACCGTACAGCAGCAGGGAAACGCCGCCCATCACCGGCACCGGCACCGCCTGGATTGCCGCCGCCAGCTTACCGATGCAGGACAGCAGGATCGCCAACACTGCCGCGCCGCCGATCACCCAGGTACTGTAGACCTTGGTGATGGCCATCACGCCGATGTTCTCACCGTAGGTGGTGTTCGGCGTAGAGCCGAAGAAGCCGGAGAACACCGTCGAGATACCGTTGGCGAACATCGAGCGGTGCAGCCCTGGATCGCGGATCAGATCTTTCTTCACGATGTTGGCGGTCACCACCAGGTGGCCGACGTGCTCGGCGATCACCACCAGCGCCGCCGGCAGAATGGTGAAGATGGCGAACCACTCAAAGCGCGGAGTGTAGAAGGTCGGCAGCGCGAACCAGTGCGCCTCGCGAATCGGAGTCAAATCCACCACGCCCATGAAGAACGACAGCGCATAGCCCACCAGCACACCGATCAGGATCGGGATAATCGCCAGGAAGCCGCGGAACAGCACCGAGCCGAGCACCGTGACCGCCAGCGTCACCAGCGAAATGGTGATGGTGGTCGAATCGGCGCTGGTGCCTTCCGCCGGCAGCAGCCCCGCCATGTTGGCCGCCACGCCCGCCAACTCCAGCCCGATGACGGCGACGATCGCCCCCATCGCCGCCGGCGGGAACATCACGTCCAGCCAGCCGGTGCCGGCCTTTTTCACGATCAGCGCCACCAGGCAGAACAGCACGCCGCACATGATGAAACCGCCCAACGCCACTTCGTAACCGAGCGGCAACAGCAGCAGTACCGGCGAGATAAACGCGAAGCTGGAACCGAGGTAGGCCGGGATCTTGCCTTTACAGATGAACAGATACAGCAGCGTGCCAATGCCGTTGAACAGCAGCACGGTCGCCGGGTTGATCTTGAACAGGATAGGCACCAGCACGGTGGCGCCGAACATGGCGAACAGGTGCTGGAAACTGAGCGGAATGGTCTGGAGCAGCGGCGGGCGCTCGCTGACGCCGATGGCGCGACGGGTCATGTGTGCTTTTCCTCGGTTTATTGGTTTTATAGGTTTTAGTCAAAAAAAAGCCGACTCGTTAAGTCGGCTCAAATGTTTACTTGGTACCAAATATCTTGTCGCCCGCATCGCCCAGGCCAGGCACGATGTAGCCCTTGTCGTTCAGGCACTGATCGATGGAGGCGGTGTACAGCTCAACGTCCGGGTGCGCTTTCTCCAGCGCGGCGATGCCTTCCGGCGCCGCCACCAGAACCAGCACCTTGATGCTGTGGCAGCCGGCTTTCTTCAGCAGATCGATAGTGGCGATCATCGAACCGCCGGTGGCCAGCATCGGGTCGACGACCAGCGCCATGCGCTCTTCGATGTTGGAAACCAGCTTCTGGAAGTACGGCACCGGCTCCAGGGTTTCTTCGTCGCGGTATACGCCCACCACGCTGATGCGCGCGCTCGGCACGTGCTCCAGCACCCCTTCCATCATGCCCAGGCCTGCGCGCAGGATCGGCACTACGGTAATCTTTTTCCCTTTGATCTGATCCACTTCAACTGGCCCGCACCAGCCTTCGATGGTGACTTTTTCCGTCTCCAGATCGGCGGTCGCTTCATAGGTCAGTAAACTACCCACTTCTGAGGCCAGCTCACGGAAGCGTTTGGTGCTGATGTCATTTTCGCGCATCAGGCCAAGCTTGTGTTTTACCAGCGGGTGTTTCACCTCAACGATCTTCATCATTTTTCTCCTATTAAGGTGGTTGCGGCCAAAAAAATCGCGGGATTATACCTCCTTTTTTTCGCCGCGCCACCCACAATAGCCCGATCGGGATCAACAAAAGTTTGAATATCAGTATAGATGACGAAAAAGCGGAGCCGGTTCACAAGCCGCTCGCAAACGTTTGCCTGCGCTGTTAGAATTGCCGCGCCTTATTCCGGAATCAACATCGGAAGCACAGTTTTCAAACCGCAAACCGTCGTGGGGAATCGCGCAGTGACCGACAAAACCTCTCTCAGCTATAAAGACGCAGGTGTCGATATCGATGCTGGCAACGCATTGGTAGACCGCATCAAAGGTGTAGTTAAACAGACCCGTCGCCCGGAAGTGATGGGCGGTCTGGGCGGGTTTGGCGCCCTGTGTGCGTTGCCGCAGAAATACCGCGAGCCGGTGCTGGTTTCCGGTACCGACGGCGTGGGCACCAAGCTGCGTCTGGCGATGGATCTGAAACGCCACGACACCATCGGCATCGATCTGGTGGCGATGTGCGTCAACGATCTGGTGGTTCAGGGCGCCGAGCCGCTGTTCTTCCTCGACTACTACGCGACCGGCAAGCTGGATGTGGACACCGCGGCCAGCGTGATCACCGGCATCGCCGAAGGCTGCAAACAGTCCGGCTGTGCGCTGGTGGGCGGCGAAACCGCTGAAATGCCGGGCATGTACCACGGCGAAGATTACGACGTGGCCGGTTTCTGCGTCGGCGTGGTCGAAAAATCCGAGATCATCGACGGCAGCAAAGTGCAGTCCGGCGACGCGCTGATCGCCTTAGGCGCTTCCGGCCCGCACTCCAACGGCTACTCGCTGGTGCGCAAAATCCTGGAAGTGAGCAACACCGATCCGACCGCCACCCAGCTGGAAGGCAAACCGCTGGCCGACCACCTGCTGGCGCCGACCAAGATTTACGTGAAGTCCGTGCTGGAGCTGATCGAGAAGGCGGACGTACACGCCATCGCTCACCTCACCGGCGGCGGCTTCTGGGAAAACATTCCACGCGTGCTGCCGGAAGGCATGCAGGCGGTGATCGACGAAGCCAGCTGGCAGTGGCCGGCGGTGTTCACCTGGCTGCAGCAGGCCGGCAACGTCAGCCGCCATGAAATGTACCGCACCTTCAACTGCGGCGTAGGCATGGTCATCGCCCTGCCGGAAGCCGAAGTGGAAGCGGCCATCGCGCTGCTGACCGCGGCAGGTGAAAAAGCGTGGAAAATCGGTAAACTGACCGCCTCTTCCGACGAACAACAAGTGGTCATCAACTGATGAAAAAGATCGTGGTGTTGGTCTCCGGCCAGGGGAGCAATCTCCAGGCGCTGATTGACGCCTGCCAGCAGGACCGCATCGCCGCCGAGATCGTGGCGGTGTTCAGCAACAAGGCGCAGGCTTACGGCCTGCAGCGCGCCGAGGCGGCGGACATCGCCGCCCAGGCGCTGGATGCCAAGGCCTACGCCGATCGCACGGCGTTCGACGCCGCGTTGGCGGACGCCATCGACCAGTACCAGCCCGATCTGGTGGTGCTGGCCGGCTACATGCGCATCCTCAGCCCGCAGTTCGTGCAGCGTTATGCCGGCCGCATGCTGAACATCCACCCTTCCCTGCTGCCGAAATACCCCGGGCTGCATACCCACCGTCAGGCCATCGACAACGGCGACAGCGAACACGGCACCTCGGTGCACTTCGTGACCGAGCAGCTCGACGGCGGCCCGGTGATTTTGCAGGCCAAGGTGCCGATTTTCGCTGACGACGAAGAGGATGACGTGGTTGAACGGGTGCAAACCCAGGAACACACGATCTATCCGCTGGTGGTGAGCTGGTTCGTCGACGGCCGCCTGGCGATGCGCGATGGCGCCGCCTGGCTGGACGGCGAACGCCTGCCTGAGCAGGGCCACGCCGCCGACTGATGCGCGCAGCCTGAACCTTGCCTAAACGGCGCCCACGCGGCGCCGTTTTTTTTTCGCCTTCATCCATTCTGTGAAGTTATACTTTGCACAATTTCACGGCACAGAGGAGCCCACATGTCCAGCACTGCCAGCGTCAGGTTACGCCCATTGGAACGGGACGATCTGTCGTTCGTCCACCAGATGGACAACAACGCCAGCGTTATGCGCTATTGGTTTGAAGAACCTTACGAAGCCTTTGTCGAACTTTCCGATCTCTACGACAAACACATCCACGATCAGAGCGAGCGCCGCTTTATCATCGAGCACGAAGGCGCCAAGGTCGGCCTGGTGGAGCTGGTGGAGATCGATCACATCCACCGCCGCGCAGAGTTCCAGATCATCATCGATCCCGCCCACCAGGGCAAAGGCTATGCCAGCACCGCCGCCCGCTTGGCGATGGACTACGGCTTCTCGGTGCTGAACCTGTACAAGCTGTACCTGATCGTCGACAAAGAGAACCCGAAGGCGATCCACATCTACAGCAAGCTGGGCTTCAACGTGGAAGGCGAGTTGATCGACGAGTTCTTCGTCAACGGCGAATACCGCACCGTGCTGCGCATGTGCATCTTCCAGCCGCAATACCTGGCGAAGTTCAAAACGCCCAATGATAAGCCGCTGGTGAAGTGACAATTAGCGAGAAAAAAGAGAAAACCCGCGCAGGCGGGTTTTTTCCTATCATATAAAGGCATTAGCCCGGTTAGTTCACTATTTTAAGCGCTCTAAAACCGGTTCCGGCACTGTTCTCCTCCCCCAGCAACACTCGCTCAAACCCCATCTTCCCTTTTCTGTTCGTCAGCAGGCTTAGCGACGTATTGCCTTCGCTCCAAGGGTAATCGATAGCGACCACACGGGCACCGGAGGCATGCATTTCAATCAAATCGGTATTGCCATTGATAATTTTAGTTCCTTCTTTCGCCACGCTGAAAGCACTAGCATTAATCGAATACCCATTATTTGCCCCCGAAGGCAATCCGATGACCAAGCAGTTCTGACCGGAATTTTTGACTTTACCCACATCAAGAGATGAAACGGATACCAGAGCGCTTTGGCTATCGATCGTGACCGAGTTCGTTCCCGAATTAATGCTGGCCTCGATAACTTTATTGAGTGAAAAGGTGCCTACCGTATTCTCCGTTCCTCCCTCCGAGCGTACGAAGTCAATATAAAGCTGACTGACACTGCCATTGGTGCTTCCTGACGCTTTAACGATCCCTTTGCAAGATTCTGCCGTTGTGCCATACAAGAAGAACCCTGTTGAAGGGCGGTTAGAACAAACGATAGAAATACCGTGCAAACCGGTAAACGCTACGCTGCAGCCAATCAAGGTGATACCGCGGCAATCTACAAATAAAAAACCGTGGCATGGCGCCTGGTTAACATAGCTCTCTGGGCCGCCAAACGCTTTGCAATTGATGAAGACGGCCTCTTGTAATGCCTCAGCATAAAAACAAGGCGCTGTTGCCGTCATATTGGTATGTTTTACGATGACGTTTACTGCCGTTAGCGTCTGGGAGACTTTGTCCGACGGATTATTATCGTTATCTGGCTCGATAACGATGCCGATACCGCTGTCCGCCAAATTATCAATATTGATATTCTCCAGGATAAAACCGTCATAGGGCTTACGTAAAACAATTGCGCTCCCGGTATGACTGGCCATATTGATCGAGATATCTTTGACGCACACGCCAACGGTAGAGTACCCCGCAATATCAGAGTCAAATTTGAAAACGGCCCCCAGCTCCCCCAGGTCAGCCGTGAGGAGTAACTTCGTTGACTGAATCCCCTCCCCAACGATGTGTACCCCTGGCTTTAAAAAAACGATCTGCTTAGTGATGCTGTAGGTACCGGCAGGCACGATGACCTTACCGCCGAGGGATTCCCAGACCGGGTTAGGATTCTCATTAATTTTCTTGGCAAGGCGAAGAAATGCGTTAGTTAAATTATTTCCTTCGCCCGCCTCAACAAAGTCGAGAATATTCATTGTATTGGATGACGCCATATTACTTCTCCTGTTTATACTGTCTCATTGTAGGTTAACTCTTCTGTCACGGAGCTGAGCCAAGGCTTGAATAGACAGATTACCCGCAGATATAAAAATGCAAAGTCATATGTGTTGTATAATCGATGGCAGATAATTCATCATCCGATAAAATAATGCACACCTATAGGACTATCTTTTTTCGAAAAAAGGGAAGTATTCTATGAACGCGCTCACATTACGGAGTAACGTTAACAACAGAGTCACATTAAGATGGTAAGATTAAATAAAAATTCAGACCTATTTTATGTTACCTACGAGCGAGAAATTTCATGCATAAAGTATCAAGCTTATTTATCTTTATTAGCCTTATTATTTTAATTATTGCGTTTTCATTGAATCTCTATGGCCACTACGCCACCAGTAACTCAAACGCTGTACCGCTGTTTTCCCCGCTCTGGTGGACACGCTGGTTCCCGCTCTACGCCTCGGGCGCTGCGTTGCTGTTGATAGGGCTGGTCTTGCGGGTTTCGGGGCGGGGACGTTAAAAAAACAGAAACGGCTCCGAAGAGCCGTTCTCATTAAATCTCACATTTTCACCGAAAAATCTGTAGCCTGACAAAGGTGGTTTTCTCAGTAAAAATCTTGGTCTATAAGCCCTTCTGATTTCAAAATAGATAAGAACCGAACATAGGCTTTCTCATCATATTCAAGCACATCATCCAATAGATTCTCGTCAATGAGAGAATGATGAAAAATCCCATGATCATAATAAACAAACTGCCCCTCCAATCGAGGATCAACAACAGTTACTGCATCCATATTAATTGCCGTCAACCCACCACTATTTCTCGGCAAACCCAAAACTACTGTTTGCGAGTTGAACTGGACCCAGTAAATAGCAAACACATTGATCTCTTTACCATCTTTCATTTGAACTATCATGGCTTTTTACCTTCACTCAATGAGGGGCCAGGTTGAATAGTACTACGTTTGGGTGACGTTATCTTCATATCATACGCCTTACCTGTGTTCGAGTTGAACTGATAGTGAATGCTTATTGTACTTCCATCAGGCAAATAATGTGTTGCATCCATTTTCTGGAATCCTGCATCAACCGGGAAGCGAGAGTCATTATTCAGTCCTTTCAGTGGAGTTCCGTGCTCTGGGTTGTTTCTCACTATATTCCAAAGAACTTTCTCATTTAAATCGCGTGGTGAAGTAACTTGTATCCCTTTCGCCGTAGATATCCCTTCAGCATCTTTGATTAACTTCTGTGTCTGTTGGCTTAGACCAACGAGATTGGGCGATTTAAATGCAGCCTTCTCAGCTGCCTTAATGGTGTTGGTGGTCACCTTGACACCCAGCTTACCTGCGCCGGCGGCCCCAGCAAACAGCCCTAGCCCAGCCATCGTTAGTTTACCAAACTCCAGACCTGCACCAAAAGCGCCATCCACGCCGGCATGTTCGTACTTCGTCTTGAATGTTTCGACCCGCCCCAGGTATTCCTGTTTCACACTCTCGCCGATAATCGAGAAGCGTTCATCATTTTTATCAGGATTAAAAATCTAAAACCCCTAGCAATCCAGAATACAAAACGCCCGACAAAACTTATCAGGCGTTATAGGACTGGAAGTGTCAACCGCTATCAGAGCCAGTCAATTTTAAAGGTTACTCGGCGGGCCACGATAAACCGTTTTTAAATTTTTCGTACCAGAATAACCTTGAATATTGATCATCTCGTTCGAAATGGTAAACCAAGTCACGAGTATGTTCATCCAGGTGAAATTCATATTTATACAATGCTATCGCTAATTTTTCTTGTATATTATAAATCTCATCAAACTTCAATTGGCTTTCCTCATAAGTAAGCCTGGCTATTTCTGCGATTAATTCTTCACAGCGTGAATTATACTTGATAACATATTGCTTTATTAAATTCACACTATCTTGGTAACGTTTTAGCTCTCTCTCCATATCACTCCAAACATCCATAATAATCACCTATTTATTTCTCATTGGTTGAATGTGCCCAACTTGCTTAGTTGATGGATTATATATCATTTCTAATCCAGCCCCCTCATACTTAAAATACCCCGGAGCTCCTCTTGGATCTGCGACTACCTTCGGTTTGCTGTTCATAATTTCACGTGCTTGTAAGAAAGGAGCTGGTCGTCCCTGTCCCCATAGCCTTTCATAGTATTCTTTACTGAATTTAAAGTCATCAGCAGAATAAAATTTACCGTCAAAGACTATCGGCTTGCTACGACCACCTCGAGAAGCTTCAAGGACTACCCCTGCGGTTGATAATAATATTGCGGCCCCTTTCACAGCCTCTTTAGATAGCCCTGAAAATTTACTAGCATTTTCAATCCATTGATTCAATACAAAATCACTACCATCATTTAATTTGTCACTTTCAGTATAAGTAAATAGCTGAGACAGCTCCATTTCAGGATAGAGAGGATAGTTACCATAGCGTTGCTTTTCATGTAAAACCCAGTAATTAGCAAGTAATTGATCTTCATATTTGGTGCTTTTATATTTTTCCATCAAAGCTTCATAGTTAACACGTTCCTCTGAACTAAGAGACTCCTGTGCAGTACAATTAACTTGTCGACATGAGGCTGCCAACAATCGGGCCTCTTTTTCCTTGTCTCCTTTAGCCAACTCTTTAATCGCGTTCAACTCATCCAGATGCAGTTGACGATTAAAACGCTCAACGACTTCAGCAGCATTTGCTCCGCTATTAGCTCCATTAGCCTTGCCTGTCGCCAGCGCTCCGGCAAAGGCGCCCGCTACGCGGCTGATTTGAGCCTGACGCTCTTGCCAGCCTTCACTTCTGACCAAATTATCATTGATGATCACCCCGGCCAGCTCCGCCGCCAGCGCCCCTGCCGCTGCGCCTTTGGCATTGCCCTTGCCGATTTCTGCGGCCACGCCCGCCAGAACGGCATGGCTTACGGCACGGCCCGGTATATTGAGAACCTGACCGTTATCCCCGATCAGATTGGCGCCCTCGGCCTGAACCTGGCTGCCGATGTTCGCCAGCAGCGCATTGGTCAGGTTGTCCTTGAAGCTGCCGCCGTTGATGGCGGTATTCAGGCTGGAGCTGATGACCGATTGCCCGGCCACCCGCTGCGCCACCTTGCTCCAGTCGCCGTTGCTCAGCTGCGGCAGTTTGACGTTGTTTGGATTGAGCGGTTTGCCCGCCGCGTCCTTGCTCCAGCCCATCGCGCTGTCGAAACCGTTGAGCGCGCCACCGATCGCCATCGCCGTGGCGGTCGCCTTGACGTTCTCATTGCTACCCAGCGCCTGCAGGGTTTTCGACAGGTTGCCCTGGTTCTCCACCAACGCCACCGCCGCCTGGGAGGCCAGCGAAGACATCCCGGCGGTGACCGCACCGCTGGTTACCGCCCCGCCGCCCACGGCGCCGGAAACGCTGGAGGCCGCCGTGGCCGCCAGTGAACTGCCTGCGGTCACCGCCGCGGCCGCGATGGCGATCACCGCCGCCACCGCCGGGTTCAGGTGCTGGCTCTTGTAATCCCAGCTGTCGTAAGCGTCTTTGACCTTGCTCCACTGCACGTCGTTGCGCTTGTTCAGATCTTTGACCCAGGTGGTGCCCGGCGTATTGCCCAGGGCGTCGATGGCGCTTTGCAGCGCCTGCCCGTTTTTCACCTTCACATCGGCGCTGACGCCCTTGGCGGCCTCTACGGTCAAGGCGCCACCGGTATGAATGCTCGGCAGCACCCACTTATTGTCTTCGTACCCTTTATTGGCCTGCTTGATAAAGAAGCCTTTCGAATTGCTGACGGTCTGTTCGAAAGAGGTGTTTTTCACCGCGCGGAAGTTAACCTGGCCACGGGAACTGGTCAGGCGCGCGTTTTGCCCGGCGGCGATTTTACTGGCTTCATAGGTGCTGTCGTCGCGGCTCATCAGCGTGATATTGCCGGCGGCGGTAAACTCGGTAACCTTGTTGGTCACGTCATGGCGGGTCTGCTTAACCTCGGTTTTCTTGCCCCACCATTTGCGCTTGGTTTCCTTTTTCTCGTAATGGCTGGACTCTTCCATTGCCTGGGCGTAGAGATAGCCGCCCTTGGCGGCGATATCCATATTGCCGACACGCATGGCCTCTGCCTGGTTGTGGGCATCGACCTGGGCTTTCAGCCTTGTTTCTTCCGCATGTTTAGCTTGGGCTTCCTGTTGGACGCTAACTAATTTCCTATTTGCGTTTACCTTTTCACTATCAACAGAATTCAACGCTTGTTGGGCGGCGTGTATCTCATTCTTTTTTTTGATTATGCGTTGACGCAAATTTTCATATTCATCTATCGTCTTTTTTCGAATTGCCAGCGCAATCTCATAACCATCACCGGATGTTTCCGCAGGATCGACACCATAAGGGAATGGGTCAAATGCCTTCCCTCCCTCATTAAGCAATCTATCCAGATCTGAACGGGTTTTTATTTCAATATTCCCCATATCGAGGTGATAAGTCCCCGTACCCGGTATCATTACAGAACTACTGTGCTTGTATGAAATAGGATGCTGAGCAGGATTATCGAGTAACAAACCTTCAGGCGTATTTCTAACGTTGTTCAGTACATTCTGTTTTTGATTAACATTTTGCTCTGCATTTCTAACCGCCTGCTCCGCCGCCGCTATCCGGCTTCCCCAATCCGTCACCGCCACCGACGGTTTCCAGTTCGCCCCTAATCCTTTAACCACCAGTTTGGTCGCCTGGAACAGAATGCTGCCGCCGGAAATCACCGTCATCAGGCCGCCGGCATTCAGCTCGGTGCCCTGCTGAGTGCGAGTTTCGGTGAACTCGTTGCCGCCCTCGCGGTAAGTGTGATTTTGCACCGCCTCGAAACGCATATCGCCGCCGGAGGTCAGCGTCATGTTGGCGCCGGAGGTCAGCCTGGCGCCGTAAGTCAGCAGTTGGTTATTCGCCGACGCGGTCAGGTTTTTACCCGCGCTGAGGGCTGTGACCACATGGCGGTCGTCTTTGTTGTTGTCGTTGGCGGCATCAATGGCGGAATAGGCCAGGTTCGACAACCATAGATTCTGCCCGGCCAGCAGCGTGATATTGCCGTTAGCGGAGAGCGCGCCGCCCTGGGTGCCGATGTCGCGGGCCGAGTTAATCAGCAAATTGCCGCCGGCGTGTACCCGGCTGCCCAGTTCAGGCGTGCGGGACACAGGGAAAAGCGCATTGAATCGACCGTCAAGTTCACGGTAGTTAAGATCGGCGTTATGGGCGGCTAACAGCGTAACGTCCTTATCCGCATTAATCTTGGCGCCGCGGAGCGCCAGATAGCCACCGCTATTGAGCAGAACCGAACCCGTTGCCCTCATTTGGCCACTGGCCAACAGCTGGTTGAAGTATTCCTGCCGTTTAGCCGGAGAAACCGGCCCCCCCAATAGCGCCCCCTCCAACAACGCGCTGTTTTTTACGATTGCAATGCTGCCGTTAGCCGTCATGGCGATATTGCGACTTTGCGGCGCCAGCAGCGTATTCAGCAACGTAATGGTACTGCCAGCCGTGAGAGACAGATCGCGTGAAGCCTCAAGGCTGCCCAACCAACGCGAACCGTCAGGGCGGAAGTAGTGAGGTTTCTCGCTGGAATGTATCTTTATCTCACCGTTTTTGGCGTTTAGCGTGACGTCCTGCCCTTTCAGCTCACTTTGCCAGGCGTCGATGGCGTTGACCGCCGTCAGAGACAGCTCTTTTCCGGCGGCCAAAATGCCTTGCCCAAGAACAATCCGATCTTCGGCAATCGCGGTGATATTGCCGTCGGCACGAATCGCATCAGTACCGACGATGTTTTTGGCATGCAGCAGAACATTCCGTGCCTTTAGCGACTCTGGCCTGCCGGAGGTGACCACTTCATTCAGCTGATTTTCATGAGGCGTCGGCGTACTGATCTCTATCTTATTTTTAAAATCCGCAGTGAGATTATTGCCGGCGGTAATCGATGATTTTTGCTGCCCCTTTGCTCGCCAGACGACAAGTTCCTGCTGCTTGGTATAAGGCGCTTTTTCCGTGACATACAGCAGATCCCAATCTCCGGGAGGCGCATCTTCGTCACGGGCAAACGCCCCAACGCCAAACGTGTTCGTTCCCAGACGCCAGTACCGATCTTTCTGGCCGAGTTGAATGCTCTTTACGGTAAAATCGTTCCCCGTCAGGATCAGATCTTTGGCCGCGCTGATATTCGACTGATCGTTCCATAACGTTGTCGCGTTGATATAAGCGTTGTTGCCTGAATTTATCACCCCCGGCGCCTGCGATTTCACCAGAAGATACTCGTCTTTCCCCACATTAACCTTGTCGCCTTTCGACAGGTTGATTTCGCCAAACCAACTGCCGATGCCAAAGTCCTTCAGTTCAGGCTCCAGCAGCACAATAGCGTCAACACCTTGCCGTGAGTCGTAATAACTTCCTACCAAGGATTTATTGAACGCTTTAGAGTTAGCGGGAGTATTTTTCCAAACGGCTTGAACCTCTTGCCTGACATTGTTCAAATTCTCCGTGCGTATAACCAAGTCACCGCTGTTGGTCTGAATGCGTGCAGAGCGGTTTTCTATCTGTTTGGCTTTATTCCCCTGAGCGTCTTTCTGAATCCAGAGATTATTGTTGCTATGCAATGCGGTGTTGTCGCCATCACGTAGTGCCACATTGCGTACCGTATCGGCAAACACCCGCATATCGCGATGCGCCGTAACATTGCCGTTGTTATTGAGCGTAT
Organism: Serratia sp. CY32780; assembly: GCF_052169135.1. Lineage (NCBI taxonomy): Bacteria > Pseudomonadati > Pseudomonadota > Gammaproteobacteria > Enterobacterales > Yersiniaceae > Serratia > Serratia sp. CY32780. The sequence goes on along the minus strand of NZ_JBJNLI010000005.1, from coordinate 214,532 downwards.
CGGCAGCCATTGTCACGTCACGTTCACCGCGCACCTTAACGCCCGATGAGATATGAATTTCCCTGGCGCTGGCGTTCAAGTCTGTCGCTGCCTGTGTATTGCCCAACTCAATCCGCCCGCTAACGCTCAGCGTAATATCCCGCTGTTTGCTGGTGAGGTCTTTCAGGTTCACCCCTACCCCATCCTCATTGGCCACCAGGCGGATTTTGTTGGCGTACATGCCGCCCAGTGCCTTGGTGTCCACCGCCAACACTGGTTTGGCGCCTTCGCCGGCGATCGGCTTGATGGTGCCGTCTTTAAAACTGATGCGGTTAGCGCCCTGGGTCAGCGACAGGTTTTGCGCGTTGATTTTGCCGTTCAGCTCGGTGGCGCGGCTGATGATGTCAACATAGTCGGCGCTGCTGCCGTCCAGCCCTTTACCGCCGATGGTGACGCCGCCTTTTTTCACCTCCAGCGCCTCCAGCGCGCCCTGCTTGTCGAACTGCGGTTTGCCGGTGGTTAACGTCACGCCCGGCGCGTTGATAAAGCCGCAGCCGTTGCAGGTGATGCCATTCGGGTTGGCGATCATCACGTTGGCTTTGTTGCCGAACACCTCGAGCTTGCCCTGCAGCTCGGAACGACTGCCTCCGGTGACTTCGTTGATGATAAGTTCTGCTGGCTTCCCTTTCAGATTCGGGTTGCCCTTTGCATTCTCAATAGTCACGCCCAGTTGGGTCTTGCCACCCTGGATGGCATTATTCAGCACCGCACCGGGCGTACCGACGTTAAAATCCTTGTAGGTATTGTGTGAAATCCCCGCGCCGTTCGGCGTGGCGATATTCACCACCGGTACGTTGCCCGGCTTGATAACCACCTGCGTATTGCCGTTAGCGGCGGTAATGCCGGCGGCGAACGCCGGGTGCAACGGCTGGAAAGCCGTCAGGTAGATCAGCAAATAGCTGGCGCCCCGCGCCAAAGGGGAAGTGGACTTATCCATATTCATTCCTTCGAAAGGATGTTGTTTTGAACGCCGAGGCGCTCCTGCTGTGTGCTGGCGTTATAACGTGACGGTGGCTTGCCAGTAGGCCACCCAACGATCCGGTTGCAGGCTGCCTGGGTGCGTCAGCGATTTACCGACGGTGACCGCCTGATTGAACCAGCGGCCGTTTAACGTCGCGCTCAGCGCCGCGCCGGCGACGCTGCCGCCGTCTATCAGACCGGCGCGCCCCTGCAACCAACCGGCGTCTAACGCGCCGGTGAAAGAAAGCTCTCCCAGCCCCGGCAACGTCTGCCATTGCCAGTTGAGTTCATTGCGCCAGTAGGCGCCGCGATTTCCGGTCAGGTACTGCTCTTTAAAGCCACGCACCGAGTATTGCCCGCCAATGGAAATGCGCTCGCCGGCATACAGGTTGTCTGCGCTGGTTTGCCCATAGGCCGAGGTCAGGTAATAGAGAGAGGGGGCGAGCGGATAAAAGTAGCTGGCGCTGAGGCCAAGCTTGCGGAACTCGCTGCGCGGCGCCCCGTCGCGCTCAGGATCGTCGGCGGTGGCGCCCAGCATGCGCAGCCCGCGGCTTACCGTCGGGTTCAGCGTCATATAGCCGCCGCCCGCAGCCGCACTGTAATTGAGGCCCAGGCTGGCGACGCTGAGCGTCGGGCTGCTGACGCCCAACCGTTCCCCCGCCAGCTTATTTTCCGTGGTACGCCGCGCCAGCCCGATATCGACGGCCAGCTTGCGTTTGCCATCCCGCAGCAACGTGCGGTTGGCGCCCAGACGCTGGGTCTGGTTGTTGCCCTGATAGCGGTAAGCCGCGCCGTTGAACGGCACCCGCTGGAAAAAATCGTTCCAGGCGTACTGGTAACTGAACAGCCAATAGCCGTAGGGTAAGGTGACGCCGCCGTTCAGGCTGCGGCTGCGGTAATGCGGGCTGAAATCGTTATTGCGCGCTGCGGAAAGCGACCATTGATCGGCGAGGCGCAGCGGGTTATCCAGCGTGAAGGCGGCGTTCATCTGCCCGGTGCCGGTGCTTTTCTGGCCGCTGTTGTCGGCGCCGAAAGAGAAAGAGACCGGCGCACGCCGGGCGCCACGCAACAAAACCACGTTGGAAAAGCCGGGTTGTTCGCCGGGTTGAATATCGATAGCCACCTGTTGCGATGGCAGGCGGTTGAGCTGCTCCATGCCCTGCTCAATATCGCGCAGATTCAATACGTCGCCAACCAGGCCGGGAAACGCCATTTTCAGCGCCAGCGTCTGCTCGCCGTTCTGCGTGATGGACTCGATTCGCCCTTCGCTGGCGCTCACGGTCAACACGCCGCGGGAAATATCCTGCTCCTGCAGCCAGGCCTGCGAGGTGACATAGCCGCGTTGCAGATAAGCATTGGTGGTTTCGCGCACCAGACGGTTGATGTGATCCAGCGTCAGGCAGCGCCCCTGATACGGGCGCGCCAGGCTTTCTTTTACCGACCAGGAAAGATGTTCGGCGCCCTGAAAAACGATTTGCCGCACCGGTTGGCAAACCGCCCCTGCGGCGGCCGACACAGGCAGCGGCAAGGCCGGCAACTCAACGTTATTTTGCAGCGCCTCGCGCTGTTGTTGCGCCTGTTCCAGCAACGTTTTCTGCTGTTGGGTAATGCTGTCGCGGTCAGCAGGGCTGGCGATCTCCGCACACCACGCCGGAGCGCAGAACGCCAAGAGTGCAGGCCAAATCCCGGGCTTCCATGCACACATTTAAACACATCCATTTACGTTAGTTTACATAGATTATCGAAGTATATACATTTTACGCCGGCGATCAATGATAATGAGAATTGTTTTTGTTTGATCGGGTTCACAACGTGGTTAAACATCAGGAATATATTTTGTCGAGCTTGCCGCCACATTTCCTGATGGCGGATATTATTAACACATGAATTAAAAACCCAAATAATTACCAATAATAAATTCAAGAGTTAAATAACACGCACAATATCGCTAAAAATAAAAAATAAAGTTTACAAAATTAACCCGCCGTCTTACCGTGATATTTTGTTTAATGCAATTATTCATGAAAGCCATAATTTACAACTAACCAATCAAGAACCTCGAACAATATCAGGATTTCCTAATGCCAGAACGTGATATAGAACTGTTTATTCGTGATTACGTTAATGATATCAAAGCCGGCAGCGCCGCGCTATTTGCCGGTGCCGGGCTGTCCATACCCGCCGGTTTCGTCAGCTGGAAAGAGCTTATCGGTGATATCGCTTATGAATTGGGGCTGGATATAGAAAAAGAAAGCGACCTTATTTCTCTGGCTCAATATCATCTCAATGAAAAAGGCAACCGGCATAAGATAAATCAAAAAATAATTACAGAATTCGCTGAGCAAGCGGAAGAAACTGAAAATCATCGGATCATTGCCAGATTGCCGATAGCGTCACTCTGGACAACCAACTACGACGATCTGATTGAAAAAACCTATGCCCGTTATAATCGCGTCTGCGACGTTAAAACCACGCCGGAAAGTCTGACCAACAATATTCACAAGCGCGATGTTGTCTTATATAAAATGCATGGTGATTATAGAACACCCAACCAGGCGATTATCACCCGCGAACAATACGAAACTTACTCCCGTACACACCTTCCTTTTATCAACATGCTGATGGCGGAGTTGACCGCCAAAACCTTCCTGTTTATCGGTTTCAGCTTTGAAGACCCCAACCTGCAATACGTATTGAGTCGCCTTTACGCGCAGTACGGCGAAGGGAAAAGAAACCACTACTGCATCATGCGGCGCGTTCAGCCTGGCGACAGCGGCAGCGAGGATCAGGCGTCTTATGATTACAACAGCCGAAAACAAAGCCTGATGATCAACGATCTGCGCCGTTACGGCATTCAAACGCTACTGGTGGAGGACTATCGGCAAATCACCGACCTGCTATATGCCATCGAAACGCAATTCAAGAAAAGCACGGTGTTTATCTCCGGCAGCGCCGACAACTACCACCCCTATGCCCGTGAAGAGTCCATCCAGTTCATACACCGCCTGGCGCGCCTGCTTATCCGCAAACAGTACCGCATCGTCAACGGCTTCGGTTGGGGCGTGGGCACGGCGGTGATCAACGGCGCATTGGAAGCCATTTACGCCAGCGGGGGGAAAATCAGCGAAAGCCAGCTGGTGCTGCGCCCTTTCCCCCAATTCGCCAGCGGGGGCATTACGCTGCCGGCACTTTGGCACGAGTACCGCCAGAACATGATTTCGCTCAGCGGCATCGCGGTCTTTTTGTTCGGCAACAAGCGTAACGCCGAAGGCGAATGCGTGCTGGCCGACGGTTTATTGAAAGAGTTCCACATCGCTGCGGAACAAGGCTGCGTCTGCATTCCTATCGGTTGTACCGGCGGCGCATCCGCCGAGATCTACCGAAAAATCAAGGAGGAGATGAAAGACACCCTCTATCACCGCCATCCCGTCGCCATGAACCTGCTGGATCAACTTAACGAGCCGGGCAGCCTGGCGGAGAAGAAAACATGCCTGTTGGCACTTATCGATATCATTACTAAGGATAATCCTCGATGACCAGAAAATGTTTTTACAGTTTCCATTATGAGCCGGACAACTGGCGCGCTTCTCAGATACGCGAAATGGGCTCGCTGGAAGGTAACCGGCCGGCCACGGATAACGATTGGGAGGAAGTGAAAAAAGGGGGTGACGACGCCATCGCCGCTTGGATCAAAGGCCAGTTGGACAATCGGAGCTGCGCCGTGATTCTCGCGGGTAAAGATACCGCCAATCGCAAGTGGATCAACTTCGAAATCTGCGAAGCCTGGAAGAAAGGCATGGGCGTGCTGGTGGTGTATATCCATAACCTGAAAGACAGCGCCGGCGAACAAGCCCGAAAAGGCAACAACCCGTTGGATCATATCAAGCTGGGCGACACAAAACTCTCCGCTATCGCCAAAGCCTATGATCCGCCTTATTTGACCAGCACCAATGTCTATAATCACATCAAGGAAAATCTGGCGGAGTGGGTAGAAGAAGCGATCCGCATTCGCGAAAATTACTGACGGCCGCCCTAAAGACGAAAGGCTGCATTATCCCGCAGCCTTTCGTTCGCTAGGGGGGCGGCACGTCGCTCACCCATACCGCCCGGTAATATAATCTTCGGTGCGGCGCTGGCGCGGCGAGGTGAAGATGGCGTCGGTGTCGTTGTACTCCACCAGCCGCCCCTGATGAATAAAAGCGGTGTAGTCGGAGACGCGCGCCGCCTGCTGCATGTTGTGCGTCACCAGCACCACGCTGTAACGCTGTTTCAGCGCGGAAATCAGCTCCTCGATGGTCAGCGTGGAGATCGGATCCAGCGCCGAGGTCGGCTCGTCGAGCAGCAACACTTCCGGCTCGATGGCGATGGCGCGCGCGATCACCAGGCGCTGCTGCTGGCCGCTGGACAAGCGGAACGCATTTTCACGCAGCCGATCCTTCACCTCATGCCACAGCGCGGCGGCGCGCAGCGAACGCTCCACCGCTTCATCCAGCAAGCGCCGGTCGCGCACGCCCTGCAGCCGCAGGCCGTACACCACGTTTTCATAGATCGATTTCGGGAACGGGTTCGGCCGCTGGAACACCATGCCCACCCGCCGCCGCAGCGCCGCCACGTCGATCTGCGCGCCGGAGATCGCCGCGCCGTTCAGCTGCAGATCGCCCTCGATGCGGCAGTTGTCCACCAGATCGTTCATGCGGTTGAAACAGCGCAGCAGCGTCGATTTGCCGCAGCCCGAAGGGCCGATCAGGGCCGTCACCCGGTGCTTCGGAATGCGCAGCGAAATATCATGCAGCACCTGTTTGTCGCCATAAAACAGGTTCAGTCCGTTGACCGCCAGCGCGGTCTGTTCATCGTCGAGATGCTGGACATCCAGCCGGGGCAAACTGCCTGGCGTCATCAAACCCATTACGCACTCCCCAAAAATAGCGTCATTGTTACTGCGACCATGCTCGGTACCGCTCCCTCAACGAATGGCGGATACCCATCGCCGCCAGATTCAAACTCACCACGATCGTCACCAGCAGGAAGGCGGTGGCGAACACCAGCGGCCGCGCCGCCTCTACGCTCGGGCTCTGGAATGCCATATCGTAGATCTGGAAGCTCAAATGCATAAACTTCCGTTCCAGGTGCAGATACGGGAAAATCTCGTCCACCGGCAGCACCGGCACCGATTTCACTACCCCCACCAGCATCAGCGGCGCGGTCTCCCCGGCGGCGCGCGCCACCGCCAGAATCAGGCCGGTCATCATCGCCGGCGCCGCCATCGGCAGCACGATGCGCCACAGCGTCTCGGCCCGGCTGGCGCCCAGCGCCATCGAGCCCTGCCGCAGCGAGGTGGGAATGCGCGACAGCCCTTCCTCGGTGGCGACGATCACCACCGGCAGCGTCAGCAGCGCCAGCGTCAGCGCCGCCCACAGCACGCCGGGCGTGCCGAAGGTCGGGTTGGGCAAGGATTCAGGATAGAACAGCTGGTCGAGCGTGCCGCCTATCATATAAACGAAAAAGCCGAGGCCGAAGACGCCATAGACGATCGAGGGCACGCCGGCCAGGTTGACCACCGCAATGCGGATCACCCGCGTCAGCAGATTGTTGCCGGCATACTCGTGCAGATATACCGCCGCGATCACGCCAAACGGCATCACCACGATCGACATCAGGATCACCATCAACACCGTGCCGAAAATGGCCGGGAACACCCCGCCTTCGGTGTTCGCCTCGCGCGGGCTGTCGGTGAGGAACTTCTTCACCTGCTCGCCCCAGTGCGCCAGCTTCTCGCTGGTGTTCATGGCGTTCGGGTACCAGGCATCGCGTACCTGGCTGAGCGGAATGGTCAACGTCTGGCCATGCATATCGCGCAGCAGCAGCGCATCACGTTGGCGATCGCGGTTCAGCCCCGCCAGGCGTTCGGACAGCAGCTGGTATTGCCGCTGCAGCTCCAGCCGCTCGGCCTTGATGGCGTCCTGCGCGCGGGCGTCCAGCTTATCGTCGCGCTGCAGGCGCTTTTCCCGCAGCCGCAGCGCGTCAAACTGCTGATTGATGCGCGCCATATCGCGAAATTGAATGTCGTGCGCCTGGCGCGAGAGCGCGGCGATTTGCGGCAGCCGCTGCTGCAACGCCTGCCCCAGATTGCGGCCGGTCAGCGGTTGCCCGTCCTCCAGCAGCCCCGCCAGATAGCCGTAAGCGGTGCCGTGGCTGTCGCGCTCCAGCACCAGCAGGCTGCGCGGCGTGCTTTGGCTGCCGATGTCGCTGGCCAGCAAGGTGCGGAAATCCTGCCCTTCACGCTCGCGGTTACCGACCTTAATCAGATAGCGTTCGACGCTTTGCGCCTCGCCCGGCGGCGTCACGCCCGCCTCCGTCAGCTGGCGGCGCGAAATGCTTTGCTGCTGGTACAGCTCGCCGATCACCGTCACCGGCCCGGCGCCGTTCTGATTCAGCTCGAACTGATAAACCGGGCTCGGCCAGAAATAACGCATCCCCTGCCCGGCCAGCAGCAACAGAATGCCGATCAGCGCCAACAGGCTGACGGCCACCGAACCGGCGGTCAGCCAAATCCACGGCGATCCGCTCTTCACCCAGTTCTTCATGGCGCCTCCTGATTCGGCGTGTAGCGCTTGCGCAGCCGCAGGCGCACCGCCTCCGCCAGCGTGTTGAACACGAAGGTGAAGATAAACAGCACCAGCGCGGTCAGGAACAGCACGCGGTAATGGCTGCTGCCGGAGACCGCCTCCGGCATCTCGATGGCGATATTGGCCGCCAACGCCCGCAGCCCCTGGAACAGGCTGCCGTCGATAATCGGCGTATTGCCGGTGGCCATCAGCACGATCATGGTTTCCCCCACCGCGCGGCCAAAGCCGATCATCAGCGCGGAGAAAATGCCGGCGCTGGCGGAAGGCAGCACCACCTTGACAACCGTCTGCCATTGGGTGGCGCCCAGCGCCAAAGAGCCCTGGCTCAGGGTGGCCGGCACGCTGAACAGCGCGTCCTCCGCCAGCGAGAAGATGATCGGCACCAGCGCGAAGCCCATCGCCACGCCCACCACCAGCGCATTGCGCTGGTCGTAATTATCCCCCAGCCAGAAATGCAGCGGCTCACCGAACAACGCCACCTCCAGCCGCGGCCCGAGGCTGAGCGCCAGCCACACCGTCAACGCCAGCAGCGGCAACAGCAACAGCAGATCGACACCCGGCCGGCAGCGCGGCATAAAGCGATGAGTCAGCGCGCCGCACAGCAGCACCGCCGCCGCCAGCAGCAGCGGCAACGCCAGCACCGCCAACAGATACTGCTCGATGATCGGCGCCAGCCAAATGCCGGCCACCAGCCCGATCACCACCGTCGGCAGCGCGCCCATCACTTCGATAGCCGGTTTGATCACCCGACGCAGCCCCGGCGTCATAAAATAAGCGGTATAGATAGCGCCGGCCAGCGCCAGGGGAATGGCGAACAGCATCGCGTAAGCCGCCGCCTTGAAGGTGCCGAAGATCACCGGCATCAGGCTGAATTTCGGTTGATAACTGTCTTCGCCGGAGGTGGATTGCCAGACGTAGGCCGGCTGCGGGTAGTTCTCATACCACACCTTGCCCCACAGCGAACGCCAGGTGACGTCTGGATACGGATTGTCGAGTGCGTAGCGCTGCCAGCCCTGCACGCTCTCCAGCAGCAGGCCATCGCCGCGCGGCGCGAACGCCATCTGCCGCACCTCGGCGCCCAAGCGGGCATTCAGCAGCGGCTGCGGCTGAATGGCGGAGAACAGCGAAAAACCGCCGTCGGGCCGCAGGGTGGCGAACACCCGGCGGTAAGGCTCGGCCACCGTCAGCTCCCGCCCGTCGGCGCCGTGGTCGAAATGCTGCACCGGCGTCAGGCGCCAGCGCTGCTCTTTTTCTACTTCGAACCACTCGCGCAGATTGCCGTCGGCGCCCTTGATCAGCAGCGCGCTGCCGCCGGGCAGCGCCGTCATCTGATACGGGGCATGTTCGCCAAGGGTACGCGTTTCACGCAGCTGCAGCTGCGCGCCGTCGATTTCATAACGCGCCAGCCGGTTGCCGGTCAGCAGGTAAAGCTGGCGGCCATCCGGCGTCAGCACCAGTTGCTCAGCATCATGTTCCAGCGGCCGCTCGCTGAACTGCGGCGGCCGGTCAGGGCTGAAACGGCCGAACACCAGCCGCCGATCGTCGGTCACCCCAGCCAGCAAATACTGCCCGCGATGTGCATCCGCCAGCGACAGCAGTTTCAGCGGCTTGCGCTGCGGATCCAGCGCCAACGGCTGCTGCCCGAGCGGGAACAGCCACTGCGGCCGGCCGGTCTCCGCCGTCGCGAAATCCGCGCGCGCCACCACCAAGCGGCCGTCGGCCTGCGCCAGCGCAAACAGATCGCGCTCTCCGGCGGCCTGCGCGAGCAGCGCCGGCTTGGCCAACAGCGTCTGCTGCGCCAGCGGCGCCTGGGGCTGGCCGTTCGGGGTCGGCGTCAGGCGATAAAATTGCCCCGCGCCCTGCGCGTCAATGCGGTAACCGACGCGCTGCTGCACGTCCATGCCCAGCGCCAGCGCCGGGGCCGACGCCGCGATCGGCAACGGCTGCGCCTGCCCAAGCGAGGCCGGTTTGAACAACGGCAGCACCGCAAACAGCAGATAAACGAAGATCAGCATCAACGTCATCAGCACCATCAGCCCGCTGGCGGTCACTGCCGCCTGCACGCCGCGGTCGATGCGCCCGCGCATGCGATCTCGGGGATGTTGATTGGCCGTCGTCTGTGTCATGTGTCTCGCTGTCGCTGATGTAATCGGGCTTGCGCCGTAAGATAACCGGGCATCTTATGTCAGTTTTATGACGTTTGCATGACAAAGTTACCCAATCCCCACCAAGTCATTTTCACTACCAACAGGCAATATGGCGCTGATATATTGCTGAAAAATGAACGCAAATACGCTTTATAACGCCAATAATAAGCTTGGAAACCTTAACTTAATGCTGCCCAATCCGGCGGCGCATTGCCCACGTCGCCGAAAATTTATCGGCGCCGAAAAATGCCGCGCGCCAACGCAATGGATATGTTGGACTTTCCTGTCAATCTCTCGCAATAATGATCAAGGACACTAGAGCGGCATCCGGGCGCTGCGTCCCGGATCCTATTCTAAATTTGAACTGGAGTGGCAATGGGTCAGGAAAAGCTCTACATCGAAAAAGAACTAAGCTGGTTATCCTTTAATGAACGCGTGTTGCAGGAAGCCGCAGATAAGAGCAATCCCCTGATTGAACGTATGCGTTTTCTGGGCATTTACTCCAACAACCTCGACGAGTTCTATAAAGTCCGCTTCGCCGATCTCAAACGGCGCATCCTGATCAGCGAAGAGCAAGGCTCCGCCGGCGCCTCGCGCCACCTGCTGAAAAAGATCCAGGCCAAGGTGCTGAAAACCGATCAGGAGTTCGACGGCCTGTACAACGATCTGCTGCTGGAAATGGCGCGCAATCAGATCTTCCTGATCAACGAACGCCAGGTGTCCGAGAACCAGCAAATCTGGCTGCGGCAATATTTCAAACAGCATCTGCGCCAGCACATCACGCCGATCCTGATCAATCACGACACCAATCTGGTGCAGTTCCTGAAAGACGATTACACCTATCTGGCGGTGGAGATCATCCGCGGCGCGCGCATCGACTATGCGCTGCTGGAGATCCCGTCCGACAAGGTGCCGCGCTTCGTCAATCTGCCGCCGGAAGCGCCGCGCCGCCGCAAGCCGATGATCCTGCTGGACAACATTCTGCGTTACTGCCTGGACGATATCTTCAAGGGCTTCTTCGACTACGACGCGCTCAACGCCTACTCGATGAAAATGACCCGCGACGCGGAGTACGATCTGGTGACCGAAATGGAATCCAGCCTGCTGGAACTGATGTCCTCCAGCCTGAAACAGCGCCTGACCGCCGAGCCGGTGCGCTTCGTGTATCAGCGCGACATGCCGAACGAAATGGTGGAACTGCTGCGCGGCAAGCTGGGCATCTCCAACTACGATTCGGTGATCGCCGGCGGCCGCTACCACAACTTCAAAGATTTCATCAGCTTCCCGAACGTCGGCAAGGCCAACCTGGTCAACAAGCCGCTGCCGCGCCTGCGCCACATCTGGTTCGACGGTTTCCGCAACGGCTTCGACGCCATTCGCGAAAAAGACGTGCTGCTCTACTATCCGTACCACACCTTCGAGCACGTGCTGGAGCTGCTGCGCCAGGCGTCGTTCGATCCGAGCGTGTTGGCTATCAAGATCAACATCTACCGGGTGGCGAAAGATTCACGCATCATCGAATCGATGATCCACGCCGCGCACAACGGCAAAAAAGTCACTGTGGTGGTCGAGCTGCAGGCGCGCTTCGACGAAGAAGCCAACATTCATTGGGCGAAGCGCCTGACCGAGGCCGGCGTACACGTGATCTTCTCAGCGCCGGGCCTGAAAATCCACGCTAAGCTGTTCCTGATTTCGCGCCGTGAAGGCGATGAAATTGTGCGCTATGCTCATATCGGTACCGGCAACTTTAACGAAAAAACCGCGCGCATCTACACCGACTATTCGCTGTTGACCGCCGACTCACGCATCACCAACGAGGTGCGCCGGGTATTCAACTTTATCGAGAACCCCTACCGGCCGGTCACCTTCGACAACCTGATGGTGTCGCCGCAGAACTCGCGCCTGAAGCTGTATGAGCTGATCGACAACGAAATCGCCAACGCCCAGGCCGGGGAACAGGCCGGCATTATGTTGAAAATAAATAATCTGGTGGATAAAGGGCTGGTAGATCGGTTATATACCGCGTCCGGCGCCGGCGTGAAGATCCGCCTGCTGGTGCGGGGCATGTGTTCCCTGATTCCCAACCTGCCGGGGATCAGCGACAATATTCAGGTGATCAGCATCGTCGATCGCTTTTTAGAGCACGACCGGGTTTACGTTTTCGACAATAAAGGTGACAAACGGGTGTATCTGTCCTCCGCCGACTGGATGACCCGCAACATAGATTACCGTATCGAAGTGGCGGTATCGCTGCTGGATCCGGCGCTGAAACAGCGCGTTCTGGACATTCTGGAGATCCTGTTCAGCGATACGGTCAAGGCCCGTTATGTGGATAAAGAACTGAGCAACCAGTACGTGCCGCGTGGCAACCGCCGCAAAGTGCGTGCCCAGGTGGCTATTTACGAGTATTTAAAAGCTCTGGAACAACCAGGACAGTAGGCCAGCAACTATGCCGCTAAAAAACACTGCAACGAACAAACCGCAGGAAATCGCCGCCATCGACCTCGGGTCGAACAGTTTCCACATGGTGATCGCCCGCGTCGTCAACGGCGCCTTACAGGTATTGGGCCGTTTAAAACAGCGGGTGCATCTCGCCGACGGATTGGACAGCAACAACGTACTCAGTGAAGAGGCGATAGAACGCGGCCTGGCCTGCCTGGCGCTGTTTGCCGAACGGCTGCAGGGCTTCCCGGCGGATAACGTCACCATCGTCGGCACCCATACCCTGCGTCAGGCGGTGAACGCCGAAGTGTTCCTCAAGCGCGCCGCCAAAGTGATCCCCTATCCGATCGAAATCATCGCCGGCCAGGAAGAAGCGCGCCTGATCTTCATGGGCGTGGAGCACACTCAGCCGGAGAAAGGCCGCAAGCTGGTGATCGACATCGGCGGCGGATCCACCGAGCTGGTGATCGGCGAAGACTTCGAGCCGCTGCTGGCGGAAAGCCGCCGCATGGGCTGCGTCAGCTTCGCCCAGCTGTTCTTCCCGGGCGGCGAGATCAGCAAAAACAACTTCCGCCGCGCGCGGCTGGCGGCGGCGCAAAAATTGGAAACGCTGGCCTGGCAGTACCGCATTCAGGGCTGGCAGTACGCGCTGGGCGCCTCGGGCACCATCAAGGCCGCCCACGAAGTGCTGGTGGCGATGGGGGAAAAAGACGGTCTCATCACCCTGGATCGCCTGGAAATGCTCGCCGAACAGGTGCTGCAGTTCAAAAGCTTCAGTTCGCTGAGCCTGCCGGGGCTGTCGGAGGATCGCCAATCGGTGTTCGTGCCGGGGCTGGCTATCCTGTGCGGCGTGTTCGACGCGCTGGCGATCCGCGATCTGCGCCTGTCCGACGGCGCGCTGCGCGAAGGCGTGCTGTATGAAATGGAAGGTCGCTTCCGCCATCAGGACATCCGCAGCCGCACCGCCAAGAGCCTGGCCGATCACTACAACATCGACCGCGAACAGGCCAAGCGGGTGCTGGAAACCACCGAGCTGCTCTACTCGCAGTGGATGGCGCAAAACACCAAGCTGGCGCATCCGCAACTGGAAGCGCTGCTGAAATGGGCCGCCATGCTGCACGAGGTGGGGCTGAGCATCAACCACAGCGGCATGCACCGCCATTCGGCCTACATTCTGCAAAACTCCAACCTGCCTGGCTTCAACCAGGAACAGCAGCTGCTGCTGGCGGCGCTGGTGCGTTTCCACCGCAAAGCGATCAAGCTCGAAGAGCTGCCGCGCCTCAACCTGTTCAAGAAGAAGCACTACCTGCCGCTGATCCAGCTGCTGCGTCTGAGCACCCTGCTCAACAACCAGCGTCAGTCGACCACCACGCCGGAAACGCTGCGCCTGACCACCGACGACAACCACTGGACGCTGCGCTTCCCGGCCGGCTACCTGGCACAAAACAACCTGGTGCAGCTCGATTTCGAGCGCGAACAGGCCTACTGGAACGACGTCGTCGGCTGGAAGCTGCTGATCGAAGAAGAAGGCTCGCAAAACGAACAGCGCTCCGCCTGATCCCCCGCCCCCTGCCAGACAGGGGGTTTTTCTTTCCGCCCTCGCCCCGTCAACCTAAACGAAGCCCTAATACACCGCCCCGCACGCCGGAAAAAAATGGACAACTTTTGTCATCAGCGCCTAAAATCCGCTTACAAATTCTCGAGCGAATAACACAGGACACCGGCATACCGGGTGATATATGCGCAAGAAAACCACCGGACAGATGACGAAGATAGTGTTGTTTATCAGCTTTATCATTTTAGTCGGCCGACTGCTGTACGCCGCCGTGGTGGCGGTGCCTCATCATCAGGAAAAAAAGCAGGCCGCTGCGCAAAACGCCGCCGAAGTCAGCGCGCCGCAACAGGACGCCTCCTCTGAATAACCGCCGCACCCCGGCCGTTTCATAAAAATGACGCCGGCACCCGCTATGCTCTATCTTTTAATGAGCCTGCGTCAGGAACGCCGAGCGCCCGTAAAGGAACACCATGTCAGCCGCAACCCATAACGTCAAAAAAGTCGCTGAATACCGCCAGCGCATTCTCACTCTGCTGTTGAACAATAAGGAGTTGGTCGACGGCATTCTCGGCCGGCCAGGGGATGAACACGCCCTCAGCCAAAGCGAACTGCTGAACCAGACGGCGGAAATCACCGGTCTGTTGGACGATATGCACGCCGCCGACCTGGCGGACCTGCTGGAGGCGCTGCCGCAGGACGAACGTATGGCGCTGTGGCGGCTGGTGGGCAACAGCAAGCGCGGCCAGACGCTGGTGGAGGTCGCCGAACCGGTCTGGGACAGCCTGATCGAGGAAATGAGCGACAAAGACCTGCTCAAAGCGATCAAAACGCTAGACGTCGACGAACAGGCCTACCTGGCGCAATACCTGCCGCGTAACCTGATGGGCCGGTTGCTGACCTCGCTGGAGCCGGAGCAGCGCGCCCAGGTGCGCGAGATGAGCCAGTACGCCAAAGACAGCGTCGGCTGGATGATGGATTTCGAACTGGTGACGGTGCGGCCGGACGTCACGCTCGGCGCGGTGCATCGCTTCTTGCGCATGCGCAAAACCATTCCCGACGCCACCGATAAACTGTTCGTCACCGATCGCAAAAACACCCTGTTGGGCGAGCTGCCACTGACCGCAGTGCTGCTGAACGATCCGGAGATCCCGGTGCGCGAAGTGATGGACAGCGATCCCGCCACCTTTCAGCCCGAAGACAAGGCCGATGAAGCGGCCGGCGCGTTCGAACGTTACGACCTGATCAGCGCCCCGGTGGTTGACGCCAAGGGCAAACTGATGGGCCGCCTGACCATCGAAGAGATCGTCGACGCCGTCAACGAAGAGAGCGACACCAACCTGCGCCGCATGGGCGGTTTGAGCCCGGAAGAAGACGTGTTCGCCCCGGTCAGCAAGGCGGTCAAGACCCGCTGGGCCTGGCTGGCGATCAACCTCTGCACCGCATTCATCGCCTCGCGGGTGATCGGCCTGTTCGAACACACCATTTCCCAGCTGGTGGCGCTGGCGGCGCTGATGCCGATCGTCGCCGGCATCGGCGGCAACACCGGCAACCAGACCATCACCATGATCGTGCGCGCGCTGGCGCTGCACCAGATTGAAGTCGGCAACATCTCGCGCCTGATGCTCAGAGAGCTGGGCGTCGCCATCATCAACGGCGTGGTGTGGGGCGGCATCATGGGCGTCATCACCTGGCTGCTGTACGGCGACGCGGCGATGGGCGGCGTGATGACGCTGGCGATGCTGCTCAATCTGCTGCTGGCGGCGCTGATGGGCGTAGTGATCCCGATGACCATGCTCAAAATGGGCCGCGATCCGGCGGTCGGCTCCAGCGTGCTCATCACCGCGCTGACCGATACCGGCGGCTTTTTCATCTTCCTCGGCCTCGCCACCCTGTTCTTGCTGTAATACGCGAAAAGCCGGCCGCGCGCCGGCTTTTTCGCCATTCTGTCGCCGGGTTTGCGTTAACGCAGTAAAGTCGGCCATCCCGGTAGGTTTTCCTCTCGCGCTGTACTAACCTTTGCCAATAAATCGTCTTAATTCATCCACGTCATGAATCCAATCACTGACAGAGGCCATCGGTAAGGGTGTCTATGGAGATCAGCGCGCCGAACACGTTCGGCACCCACAAAGGCGTCGTGCTGACGCATTCCCTGTTAGTGGCGCTGGCGACGTTTCTGCTCGCCTTGCTGAGCCTGTCGCTGTCCAGCGAAGCCAGCCACTTCACCCCGCTGTGGTTTCCGACCGCCGCCGCGATCGCGGTGCTGTACCGCCACGCCCCGCGCCACTGGGGCCTGCCGCTGTTGGCCAGCGGCCTCGGCATCGTGCTCGCCAGCTTCTTGCTGTTCGGCGTCAGCGCCACGCCCGTCAAGCTGGCCGCCATCAACCTGCTGGAAGCGGCGGTTTGCGCCCTGCTGTTGCGCCGCATGCTAGACCCGTACGATCCGTTGAACGATCTCGCCAGTTGGCTGCGTTTTGTGGTCTGCGCAGTGATTTTTACCCCGCTGTTCAGCGCGCTGCTGGCCGCCGGCCTGGTGCCCGCGCCAGGCCAGCCTTTTTGGCAGCCGTTCGGTACCTGGTTCATTTCCGAAGCGATAGGGGTGCTGTCGCTGGCGCCGATCGGCCTCTCTTATAACCGTCGCACCCTGACGGCGCTGAACCCGTTTCCATTATTGCTGACGCTGATGGTTACGCTGGCTTTCAGCTTTGTGGCGCTGACCTACCTGCCTTTTCCGTTCACGTTCGTGATTTTGCCGCTGCTGTGGGCAGCCATCGCACTGCCGCGTTTTGAGGCGTTCACCGTTTGCTTCTGCACCCTCTTGCTGATCACCGTGATGATTTCGCTGGGGTTGCTGCATTTCCAGGCTTCCGGCAAGCACCTTGGCGATCTCGGTCTGTACTTGCCGATGCTGCTGATTTTAATCCCGGCGCACGCGATGGCGGTGGTGATGCACGCCTTTCGGGTGGAAAAACAGCACATCGTCGAGAGCGAAAGCCGCTTTCGCAGCGCGCTGGAGTATTCCGCCATCGGCATGGCGCTGGTGTCGCCGCAGGGGAAATGGCTGCAGGTCAATCAGGCGCTGTGCGCGCTGCTCGGCTATACGCCTGAGGCGCTGCATAAGCTGACCTTTCAAGAAATTACGCATCCCGACGATCTCACCGCCGATCTCAGCCAGTTGCACGACCTGCTCGATGGCCATATCAGCAGTTACACCATGGAGAAACGCTACATCCGTAGCGACGGCCAGACCGTCTGGGCGCTGCTGGCGGTCTCGCTGGTGCGCGACGCCGAAGGCCTGCCGCTGTATTTCATCTCGCAGGTGGAGGACATCAGCGATTTGAAGCGCAGCCAGGCGGAAAACAACCGGCTGGTGGAGCGCATTACGCTGGCCAATCAGGTGGGCGGCGTCGGCATCTGGGAATGGGTGATGAGCCAGGAAAACTTCACCTGGGATCAGCGCATGTTCGAACTCTACGATCTCAATCCCGACCAAACGCCGACGCTGGCGCTGTGGCGCACCCTGTTGGTGCCGGAAGATCGCGACCGCACCGATCGCGAGCTGGCCGCGCTGTTGGCCGACCCCAAGCCTTTCGTCATGGAATACCGCATCGTGACCCGCCAGGGCAGCGTGCGCCATATTCGCGGCCAGGGCAACGTGATCCTCGACGATCAGGGCCGGCCGCTGCGCATGATCGGCACCAATATCGACATGACCGAGCTCAAGAGCCTCGCCGAAGCGCTGCACGAGGAGAAAGAGCGTTTGCACATCACCCTCGACGCCATCGGCGAAGGGGTGATCTCCACCGACAGCCACCTGCGCATTACCTTTATGAATCCGGTGGCCGAGCAGATGTGCGGCTGGCCGCTCGATCTGGCGATCGGTATGCCCGTCGCCGGCGTGGTGCGCCTGACCAACGGCAAAGACGGCCCGGAAATCGAAAACCTCACGCAATATCCACGGCAGTGGCCGGCGGATTACGCATTGGTGCTGCACAGCCGCGACGGGCGCTATTTCGACGTGCAGCAGTCTGTCTCACCGCTGAAAACCCTCGACGGTGAAACCATGGGCGCGGTGATGGTGCTGCAGGATGTCACCGCCTCGCGCGAACTGATGAAAAAGCTCAGCTACAGCGCCTCGCACGACGCGCTGACCGGCCTGCCGAACCGCGCCAGCTTCGAGAAGCAGCTGAAAGCGGCAATCGTCGCCGGCGGGGAACCGTCACCGCCGCATTCGCTGGTGTTCCTCGATCTGGATCGGTTCAAGGCGGTGAACGACACCGCCGGCCACGCGGCGGGCGACGCCTTGCTGCGGGACATCGCCCAGCTGATGCGGCACCAGCTGCGCAACAGCGACTGCCTGGCCCGGCTGGGCGGCGACGAATTCGGCCTGATCCTGTTCGACTGCCGGCCGGAGCAGGCCAAATCGCTGATGCAACAGGTGGTCAACCAAATCAGCCAGCATCCGTTCTACTGGGAAGGGAAAATTTATCGCGTCGGCGCCAGCGCCGGCATCACGCGCATCGGCGGCGACGCCAAAAGCAGCGAGCTGCTGGCCCAGGCCGACATCGCCTGCTACACCGCCAAGCACCACGGGCGCGGCCAGGTGTATCTGTATGAAGCGCGGCAAAAACAGCTGCTGGAGCGGCAGCATGAATTGCTGAGCCTGCAGGAAGTGCAGACGATCGTCAGCGAGGGGCAGCTGCGGCTGCTGACCCGCGCGGTCGCACCGCCGGCGACGCCGCTGTCGGCCGCGTTCCACCAGGTGAAACTGCAGGTGATGGCGCCAGACGATCGGCCGCTGCCGCACGAGGCATTCATCGCCGCCGCGCAGCTGTACGGCCTGATGCCGGACATCGACCGCTGGACGGTGGCGCAGCTGCTGGTGCACTGCGCCGACGACATCAAGCGCAAGGGGCTGTCGCTCGCGTTGCCGCTGGCCACCGACAGCCTGCTGAACACCGACTTCCAGCGCGAGCTGACGGAAAGGGTGCGCGCTTCCTCGCTGCCGCCGCAGGCACTGTTGTTCAGCGTCGATGAGGCCGTGGTGCTGGAACACGCCGCGCAGTGCCGGGCGTGTCTTCGCGAACTGCAGCAGCTGGGCTGCCGGCTGATCGTCAATGGCTTCGGACATAACATCAATGCCTTCGATGAGCTGGGCGATCAGAAAATCGACATCATTCGCGTCGATGAACGCTTTATCACCAACGTGCACTGCAACCAGATGGATGAACTGATGGTCTCGATGCTCAACGGCGCGGCGCATCGGATCAAAGCGCAGACGCTCGCCGGGCCGGCCCACCAACCGGTGACGCTGCAGGCGCTGCGCGATATCGGCGTCGATCTGGCGGATGGCGATCAGGTCGCGCAGGAGCAGCCGCTGGCGGTGTTGCTCAGCGACGGCTACTTCGGCATTCGCTAACCCCTCCCCTCACCGGCGCCGTCTCGCGGGCGGCGCCGCACTCCCGTTATTCACATTGTGTTAACCCATGCGAGATTAGTGATATAAATAACACCTGAAGCTTAAACGATTAAATAAGATGAAACTCCCATGCGAACATCAGCGTATCCGTTGATTTTCCTCGACATGTGATGGCTCAGGGATAAGGGACTATGGAAAAGAAATGGTTTTCCGCCAGGGAACTGATGGGCAAGGCGGGGTTGCCTTCAACCCCGCAAGGGGTCAATTTGATGGCCCGGCGCGAAGGCTGGCTCAGCCGCCGCCGCAGCGGCGTGCAGGGCAAAGCGCTGGAATACCATATCGACAGCCTGCCGTACGGCGCGCGCAGCCTGTCGGCCTTGCACGAGACAGACCCTCCGGGCTACGACGTCAAACGCCAGGATCCGATACGGGTCTGGATCGAGTATTACTATCACCTGACGCCGGCCGAGCGGGAAAAGCTGCTGGCGTTCCTGATGCGCGAGGGCATGAGCCGCCTGCTGCAGCTGATCGAGCCCCCCCGCTAGCCCGAATGCTCAATCCTCCCCTTCCGGCGCCCAGCCGTCGTTGTGCCACAGATGCAGCGTGGCGTAAGAGCGCCACGGGCGCCAACGTTCGGCATAGCGTTCGATCTGGCGCGGCGTCATGCCGGGAAAACGCTGTTTGATCAGGTAGTCGCCGGCCAGGAACACGTCCGGCCAAGACCAGGCGCGCATCGCGATATAGCTGGCGGTCCAGTTGCCGATGCCCGGCAGCGCGGTCAGCGCCCTGATGCCCTGGTCGATATCCAGCACGTTGTCGAGCTGCAGCCGCCCTTCGCCCAGCGCGCGGGCGATCTCGATCAGCGCCGCCGCGCGCTTCAGCTGCACCCCGAGCAGGCGCAGTGCTTCGGGCTGCAGCTGCGCCACCCGTTCGGCGCTGGGGAAAACGTGGGTGATGCCCTCGTGCGGCGCCGCCAGCGGCTCTCCCCAGCGTTCGGCCATCCGCCCGGCGAAGGTCGCCGCCATTTTCACGCTGACCAACTGCCCCAGCACCGCCCGCGCCGCCTGCTCGAAGCTGTTCACGCAGCCCGGCAGGCGCAGCCCCGGCGCATCGGCCGCCAGCGAGCCCAGCGCCTCATTGATGCGATCCGGCGCGGCGTCCAGATCAAACAGCAGGCGCACGCGGCGCAGCACCTCCGTCGTCACCAAACTGAGCGCAGGCGCGATCTCGACCCTGACCCGGTTGCGCGCTTCCTCCGGCTGCACGCTGACCCAGCCGCAATGTTCCGTGCCGCCCTGGTTGACGGCGATCGAACGCAGGTAGCGGCGGCCCTCGACCCGCTCCACGCCCTGCACGGCGCGCGCCTGCAGGAAATTCAGCATGCGATCCCAGTCATAGGGCGGCCGATAGCCCAGATGGAACACCAGCCCGCTGGCGGCGGCCCGCTCACCGCGCGCGCCGCCGCTGCGCAGCGCAGACGGGATCAGGCGATAGCGCGCCTTGAACAGCTCGTTGAAACGCCGCAGGCTGCCGAAACCGGCGGCGAACGCCACCTCGCTGAGCGGCAGATCGGTGTCCGCCAGCAGGCGTTTGGCCTGCAGCAACCGGTGCGACTGCGCGTAATCGATCGGCGAAGCGCCAAACTGTTCGGCGAAGATGCGCCGCAGGTGGCGATCGGAAATGCCGAGCCGCGCCGCCAGCGCTTCGCAGCTGTGTTCGGACAGATAGCCCTGCTCGATGAGCTGCACCGCCACCTGCGCATAGCGGTTGCCCAGATCGATCAGCGCCAGGCCGGGCGCCAGCTCCGGCCGGCATTTAAGGCAGGGGCGAAAGCCCGCCAACTCGGCCGCCGCCGCGCTCGGATAGAAGGTGCAGTTTTCCAGCTTCGGCGTGCGGGCGCTGCACACCGGGCGGCAATAGATGCCGGTGGAAGAGACGCCGACGAAAAAGCGGCCGTCGAATTTGCGGTCACGCGCGCGCAGCGCGTCGTACAACGCTTGCTGTTGAGTATTCATGGCAACGCTCGGGTTCGGTTTTTTCTGCATTATGGGGCTCGCCTGGCGCGCTGACGTGCGGAATTCGGACATTAAGTTAAGCATGCTGATGCCGCGCCCGCTAAATTTTTCGACACTCGCGCATTGGCGCATTGCCCGCCGGCTCCGTCTCGGGTAAAGTCGCCCCCCTTCATTGGCATGGGGACAAAAAAGAGATGTTTATTGGATTCGACTACGGGACAGCCAACTGTTCCGTCGCGGTGATGCGCGACCACGGCCCCGAGCTACTGACGCTGGAAAACAACGAACCGTATCTGCCTTCGATGCTGTGCGCGCCGACCCGCGAAGCGGTGAGCGAATGCCTGCACCGCCATTGGCAGGTGCCGACCGGCAGCGAAGAAAACCAGCAGCTGCTGCGCCGCGCCATCAGTTACAACCGCGAAGAGGACATTCCGGTCAACGGCGACAGCGTGTTGTTCGGCCTGCAGGCGCTGGCGCACTACATGGAAGATCCGGAAGAGGTGTACTTCGTGCGCTCGCCGAAATCCTTCCTCGGCGCCAACGGCCTGAAGCCGCAGCAGATCGCGCTGTTCGAAGACCTGGTGTGCGCCATGATGTTCCACATCAAACGCCAGGCGGAAAACGTGCTGCAGACCGGTATCGAGCAGGCGGTGATCGGCCGGCCGATCAACTTCCAGGGCATCGGCGGCGAAGAGGCCAACCGGCAGGCGCAGGGCATTTTGCAGCGCGCCGCCGAACGCGCCGGTTTCAAAGCCATTGAATTCCAGTTCGAGCCGGTGGCGGCGGGGCTGGACTTCGAGGCGACGCTGAGCGAAGAGCAAACCGTGCTGGTGGTGGACATCGGCGGCGGCACCACCGACTGCTCGGTGCTGCTGATGGGGCCGCAGTGGCGCGACCGCGCCGATCGCCAGCAAAGCCTGCTGGGGCACAGCGGCTGCCGGGTCGGCGGTAACGATCTGGACATCATGCTGGCCTTCAAACAGTTGATGCCACTATTCGGCCTCGGCGGCGAAACCGCGAAAGGCATCGCCCTGCCGGCGCTGCCTTACTGGAACGCGGTGGCGACCAACGACGTGCCGGCGCAAAACGACTTCTACAGCGCCGCCAACGGCCGCGTGCTGCGCGATCTGATCCTCGACGCGGCGGAGCCGGAAAAGGTCAAACGCCTGCTGAAAGTGTACCAGCAGCGCCTGAGCTACCGACTGGTGCGCGCGGCCGAAGAGAGTAAGATAGCCCTGTCCGGCCAAACCGCCATCAGCGCGCCGCTCGGCTTCGTGCAGGCCGATCTGGCGGAGAGCATCAGCCAGGCTCAGCTCGCCGACGCCATCTCGCAGCCGTTGATGCGCATCCAGGAACAGGTCAGCGCCGCGCTGGCCAGCAGCCAGACCGCGCCGCAGGTGATCTACCTGACCGGCGGCAGCGCGCGCTCCCCCCTGCTGCGCGCCGCGCTGCAACAGCAGCTGCCTGGCATTCCGATCGTCGGCGGCAACGACTTCGGCTCGGTCACCGCCGGGCTGGCGCGCTGGGCGCAAACGCTGTTCCGTTGACAGCCCGCGGGCGCGGCTCGCCGCGCCCTTGCTCATTGGAGGCTATACATCATGTCAACCATCCTTACCCTCGACAGCGCCAGGCTGCGGCTGCGCCCCTGGCGCGACGAAGATCTGCCGGCCTTCGCTGCGCTTAACGCCGATCCGCAGGTGATGCGCTATTTCCCGGCGACGATGACGGCCGAGGAAAGCCGCGCGCAGGCCGAACGCATCCGCGCCTTCATGCAACAACATGGCTGGGGGCTATGGGCGGTGGAAGTGAAAGACAGCGCGCCCTTTATCGGGTTTGTCGGGCTGGCGCGGCCGAGCGACGATCTGCCCTGTTCCCCCTGCGTGGAGATTGGCTGGCGGCTGGCGGCGGCCCATTGGGGCAACGGCTACGCCGCTGAAGCGGCACGCGCGGCGCTGGCGTGCGCCTTCGACACGCTTCACTTGCCGGAAGTGGTGTCCTTCACCGCCGAAAACAACCAACCGTCGCGCCGGGTGATGACGCGCATCGGCATGCAATTTGACGGCGAAACCTTCCTGCACCCACGCCTGCCGGCGGGCCATCCGCTGCAAAAGCACGTCTTGTACCGGCTGAACCGGCAAACGTGGCGCGAACGCCGCGGCGATTAATACAGCGTATCCTTCAGCCGCTGCGGCAGCGCCTGGTCGTACTCCTCACCGTCGAAGCGCGTTTGGCTCACCGCGGCCAAGATATGGCCGGGGCTGGGCAGCGCCGAACGTTCGAGGCGGCTGCCCTCTTCCCAGAGTCCCGAACGCAAGATCGCCCGGCTGCACTGGAAAAACACCGCCTCCACCCGAATGCGCAGCACCGAACGCGGCAGCTGATTGCGGTGGGCGAAGCGCTGCAGCACCGCCGGCGCCACCACGATCTCCGCCCGCCCGTTAATCCGCAGCGTTTCGCCGATGCCGGGGATCAGCAGCAGCAGCGCCACCCGGTTGTCGTGCAGGATATTGCGCAGGCTGTCGATGCGGTTATTGCCGCGCCGATCCGGCAGCAGCAGGGTTTTCTCGTCTTCGATATGGATAAAACCGGCCGGATCGCCGCGCGGGGAGACATCCATGCCGTCCAGTCCGACCGTCGAGAGGGCGGCAAACGGCGCCGCCTCGATAAACGGACGGTACGCCGGGTGGATATAGCTGACTTCTTTAAACACCGAGGGCGCGGCGGGTTTGCCGTACAGCTGTTCCAGCGTCGCGAGGTCGTTGATGGTATCGCCAGACATTGCGGTTTCCTGAATAAGTCATATTGACCCCTTCAGCATAGAGCAAAATCGCCGGCGGCTCTTACTCAGCGCTGGCGTGGTTCAGCGTCTGAATGTCGTCCGCATCCAGCGTCAGGCGGGTGGCGCTGACCAACTCATCCAACTGCGGCAACGAGGTGGCGCTGACGATCGGCGCGGTGATGCTCGGGCGCGCAATCAGCCAGGCCAGCGAGACCTGCGCCGGGGAGCTGCCGTGCTTGCCCGCCACCTGATCCAGCGCCGCCAGAATGCGGAAACCGCGCGGGTTAAGGTAGCGTTCGACGATGCGATCGCCGCGCTGGCTTTTGCCCTCGTCCGCTTTGCTGCGGTATTTGCCGGTCAGGAAGCCGCTGGCCAGCGCGAAGAAGTTGATCACCCCGAGGCCATGGCGCTGCGCCACGCCTTCCAGCTCGGCCTCATACCCTTCGCGCGCATACAGGTTATATTCCGGCTGCAGGGTTTCGTAGCGCGCCAGCCCGTTGCTTTCGCTCACCCGCAGCGCTTCTTCCAGGCGATCCGCCTGATAGTTGGAGGCGCCAATCGCCCGCACCTTGCCGGCCTTGATCAGCGCATCGAACGCCGCCAGCGTCTCTTCCAGCGGCGTATCGCGGTCATCGTCGTGCGACTGGTAGAGATCGATATAATCGGTTTGCAGGCGGCGCAGCGAGTCCTCCACCGCCTGCTGAATATAGCGCGGCGACAGCCCCTGTTTGCCTTCGCCCATCGGTTTGCCCACCTTGGTGGCGATGATCACCTTGTCGCGCTTGCCGCTCTTCTTGAGCCATTCGCCGATGACGGTTTCCGATTCGCCGCCCCGGTTGCCCGGCGCCCAGCTGGAATAGACATCGGCGGTATCGATAAAGTTGAGCTGATTGTCCACCAACGCATCCAGCAGGCTGAAAGAGGTCGCTTGATCCGCCGTCCAGCCGAACACGTTGCCGCCGAAGGTCAACGCCGGCACCTGAATGCCCGAACGGCCCAGTTGTTTCTTGCTCATCACAAAGGCTCCATGGGTTAAATGATTTGCCTGTTAATTATTAGCGCCAAATGCAGGAAATCGTTAAAACGCATTGGCTATAAGCCGGAATAAATCACTTATAAACATAGCATGCTCAAATCACCCACTTATTAGGACAATGCTGACGGTTCCTCCATATTTCCTTCATTTTTATGCCGTCTTCGCTGGCTAAACTAGTATCCTGTAAGGAGTGTCATTTTTGTGGCAATGAGTGCCCGCGCCCCTGCCTTTTGGAGAGAATTTTCACCACCATGAATGCAAAACCCCAACGTCGTTCCCTGCTGCTGCGCCTGCTGGTTGCGGCGATTGCGATCATCGTCGCCGTTCTGGCCTGGCGCCATTTCAGCGCCGCCCAACCGGCCACCGGGACGACGCCGGGCGCGCACCAGGCCGCCGGTAAAACGGGAGCGGGCCGCGCGGCGGGCGGCAGACGCGGCGCGCCGATGTCGCCGGTGCAGGCGGCGACCGCCACCCGCCAGACGGTGCCGCGCTATCTTTCCGGCTTGGGCACCGCCACCGCCGCCAATACCGTGACCGTCACCAGCCGGGTCGATGGCCAACTGATGGCGATCCACTTTACCGAAGGCCAGCAGGTGAAAGCCGGCGATCTGCTGGCGGAGATCGATCCCCGGCCGTTCCAGGTTCAGTTGACCCAGGCCCAGGGGCAGTTGGCAAAAGATCAGGCCACGCTGGCCAACGCCCGGCGCGATCTGGCGCGCTATCAGCAGCTGGTGAAAACCAATCTGGTTTCCCGCCAGGAGCTGGATACGCAGGCCTCGCTGGTGCAGCAAACCGAAGGCGCGATCAAGGCCGATCAGGGCGCGGTCGACAGCGCCAAGCTGCAGATCACCTACAGCCGCATCACTGCGCCAATCGACGGCCGCGTCGGCCTGAAACTGGTCGACGTCGGCAACTATGTCACCAGCGGCAGCACCACCGGTCTGGTGGTGATCACGCAGACGCACCCGATCGACGTGGTGTTCACGCTGCCCGAAGGCAACATCGCCGATCTGCTCAAGGCGCAAAAAGCCGGGCCGGTGAGCGTCGAAGCCTGGGATCGCACCAACCAGAACAAGCTGACGACCGGTTCGCTGCTGAGCCTGGACAACCAAATTGATACCGCCACCGGCACCATCAAGCTGAAAGCGCGCTTCACCAACGAAGATGACGCGCTGTTCCCCAACCAGTTCGTCAACGCGCGGCTGCAGGTGGATACCCTGCACGATGCGGTGGTTATCCCGACCGCCGCGCTGCAGATGGGCAACGAGGGCAACTTCGTCTGGACGCTCGGCGAAGACAACAGGGTCAGCAAACATCGGGTCACCGCCGGCGTGCAGGACAGCCGGCAGGTGGTGATCAGCGCCGGCCTCAACGCCGGCGATCGGGTGGTGACCGACGGCATCGATCGCCTGACCGAAGGCATGCAGGTGGAAGTGCTCGCGCCGAGCGAAGCGCCGGCGGCGGCCAACGCCAAGCGCGAACCTGACGTTCAGAGGAAGTCCTGATGCAGGTGATGCCTCCCAACGCCGGCGGCGGTCCGTCCCGCCTGTTTATTCTGCGTCCGGTCGCCACCACGCTGCTGATGGTGGCGATATTGCTGGCGGGGATTATCGGCTATCGCGCGCTGCCGGTGTCCGCCCTGCCGGAGGTGGATTACCCCACCATCCAGGTGGTGACGCTGTATCCCGGCGCTAGCCCGGACGTGGTGACCTCCGCCATTACCGCGCCGTTGGAACGCCAGTTCGGCCAGATGTCCGGCCTCAAACAAATGGCGTCGCAAAGCTCCGGCGGCGCCTCGGTGGTCACACTGCAGTTCCAGCTGGCGCTGCCGCTCGACGTCGCGGAGCAGGAAGTGCAGGCGGCGATCAACTCCGCCACCAACCTGCTGCCGACCGATCTGCCCTACCCGCCGATCTACAGCAAGGTTAACCCGGCCGATCCGCCGATCCTGACGCTGGCCGTGACCTCCACCGCCATGCCGATGACGCAGGTGGAAGACATGGTGGAAACCCGCGTGGCGCAAAAAATTTCTCAGGTGACCGGCGTCGGCCTGGTGACGCTGGCCGGCGGCCAACGCCCGGCGGTGCGCGTAAAATTGAACGCCGCGGCGGTCGCCGCCTATGGCCTGAACAGTGAAACCATCCGCGCCGCCATCAGCAACGCCAACGTCAACTCGGCGAAAGGCAGCCTGGACGGCCCGACCCGCTCGGTCACCCTGTCCGCCAACGACCAAATGAAATCTGCCGACGACTATCGCCAGCTGATCGTCGCCTACCAGAACGGCGCGGCGATCCGCCTGCAGGATATCGCCACCATTGAACAAGGGGCGGAAAACACCCGGCTGGCGGCCTGGGCCAACAAGCAACAGGCGATCGTGCTGAACATTCAGCGCCAGCCCGGCGTCAACGTCATCACCACCGCCGACAGCATCCGCGAAATGCTGCCGACGCTGATTAAAAGCCTGCCCAAGTCGGTCGACGTCAAGGTGCTGACCGATCGCACCACCACCATCCGCGCCTCGGTCAGCGACGTGCAGTTCGAGCTGCTGCTGGCGATCGCGCTGGTGGTGATGGTGATCTACGTGTTCCTGCGCAACGTGCCGGCGACCATTATCCCCAGCGTGGCGGTGCCGCTGTCGCTGGTCGGTACCTTCGCCGCCATGTACTTCCTCGGCTTCTCCATCAACAACCTGACGCTGATGGCGCTGACCATCGCCACCGGCTTCGTGGTGGACGACGCCATCGTGGTGATCGAGAACATCTCGCGCTACATCGAGAAAGGGGAAAAACCGCTCGACGCCGCGCTGAAAGGCGCCGGCGAGATCGGCTTCACCATCATCTCGCTGACCTTCTCGCTGGTGGCGGTGCTGATCCCGCTGCTGTTCATGGGCGACATCGTCGGCCGCCTGTTCCGCGAGTTCGCCGTCACGCTGGCGGTAGCGATTTTGATCTCCGCCGTGGTGTCGCTGACGCTGACGCCGATGATGTGCGCGCGCATGCTCAGCCACGAATCGCTGCGCAAGCAGAACCGGTTTTCCGCCGCCTCCGAGCGCTTTTTCGACCGGGTGATCGCGCGATACGGCCAGTGGCTGAAAACGGTGCTTAACCATCCCTGGCTGACGCTCGGCGTGGCCGTCGGCACCCTGGCGCTGACGGTATTGCTGTACCTGCTGATCCCGAAAGGCTTCTTCCCGGTGCAGGACAACGGCATCATTCAGGGCACGCTGGAAGCGCCGCAGAACGTCTCGTTCAGCAATATGGCCGAGCGCCAGCAGCAGGTCGCGGCGCAGATCCTCAAAGATCCGGCGGTGGAGAGCCTGACCTCGTTCGTCGGCGTCGACGGCAGCAACGCCACGCTCAACAGCGGCCGGCTGCAGATCAACCTGAAACCGCTGAGCGAACGCAGCGAGCGCATTCCGGCGATCATCAGCCGCCTGCAGCAGCAAACGGCGCAGTTCCCAGGCGTGAAGCTGTATCTGCAGCCGGTGCAGGATCTGACCATCGATACCCAGGTCAGCCGCACCCAGTACCAGTTCACCCTGCAGGCGATGTCGCTGGACGATCTCAGCCTGTGGGTGCCGCAGCTGATGGATGAGCTGAAGCAAACCCCGCAGCTGGCGGACGTCACCAGCGACTGGCAGGATCAGGGGCTGGTGGCCTACGTCAACGTCGATCGCGATTCGGCCTCCCGCCTCGGGGTCACCATGAGCGACGTGGACAATGCGCTGTACAACGCGTTCGGCCAGCGCCTGATCTCCACCATCTACACCCAGGCCAACCAATACCGCGTGGTGCTGGAGCACGACGTCAGCGCGACGCCAGGGCTGGCGGCGCTCAATGAGATCCGTCTGAGCGGCAACGACGGCGCCGTGGTGCCGCTGAGCGCCATCGCCAAAATCGAAGAGCGCTTCGGCCCGCTGTCGGTCAACCATCTCGACCAGTTCCCGTCGGCCACCGTTTCGTTCAACGTCGCCGACGGCTACTCGCTCGGCGAGGCGGTCGACGCGGTCACCCAGGCGGAAGAAAAT
Source organism: Serratia sp. CY32780 (assembly GCF_052169135.1). Lineage (NCBI taxonomy): Bacteria > Pseudomonadati > Pseudomonadota > Gammaproteobacteria > Enterobacterales > Yersiniaceae > Serratia > Serratia sp. CY32780. Next base: position 185,490 of record NZ_JBJNLI010000005.1, on the reverse strand, counting down.
CTCAACATGCCGAGGGACATCACCACCCAATTCCAGGGGGCGACCCTGGCCTTCCAGGCGGCGCTCGGCAGCACGCTGTGGCTGATTTTAGCGGCGGTGGTGGCGATGTACATCGTGCTGGGCGTGCTGTATGAAAGCTTCATTCATCCGGTCACCATCCTCTCCACCCTGCCGACCGCCGGGGTCGGCGCGCTGCTCGCGCTGATGATGGCCGGCAGCGAGCTGGACGTGATCGCCATCATCGGCATCATCCTGCTGATCGGCATCGTGAAGAAGAACGCCATCATGATGATCGACTTCGCGCTGGCGGCGGAACGCGAGCAGGGCTTATCGCCGCGCGACGCCATCTATCAGGCCTGCCTGCTGCGTTTTAGGCCGATCCTGATGACCACGCTGGCGGCCTTGCTCGGCGCACTGCCGCTGATGCTGAGCACCGGTGTCGGCGCGGAGCTGCGGCATCCGCTCGGCGTCTGTATGGTCGGCGGTTTGATCATGAGCCAGATCCTGACGCTGTTCACCACGCCGGTGATCTACCTGCTGTTTGACAAACTGGCGCGCAACACGCATCGCCAGCCGGATACGCAGGAGCTACAGTGAAATTCTTCGCCCTGTTCATTCACCGGCCGGTGGCCACCACCCTGCTGACGCTGGCCATCGCCATCAGCGGCGCGATCGGTTTTCGCCTGCTGCCGGTGTCGCCGCTGCCGCAGGTGGACTTTCCGGTGATTTCGATCAGCGCGTCGCTGCCGGGCGCCTCGCCGGAAACCATGGCGTCCTCGGTGGCGACGCCGCTGGAGCGCGCGCTGGGCCGCATCGCCGGGGTTAACGAAATGACCTCGATGAGCTCGCTCGGCAGTACCCGGGTCATTTTGCAGTTCGATCTCGATCGCGACATCAACGGCGCCGCGCGCGACGTGCAGGCGGCGATCAACGCCGCGCAAAGCCTGCTGCCGACCGGCATGCCGAGCCGCCCCAGCTACCGCAAGGTCAACCCTTCCGACGCGCCGATCATGATCCTGACGCTGACCTCGGACACCTACAGCCAGGGGCAGCTTTACGATTTCGCCTCCACCCAGCTGGCGCAGAAGATCAGCCAGACCGAGGGCGTCGGCGACGTTTCCGTGGGCGGTAGTTCACTGCCGGCGGTGCGGGTGGAGCTGAACCCTTCGGCGCTGTTCAATCAGGGCGTGTCGCTGGACACCGTACGGCAGGCCATCGCCAACGCCAACGTGCGCCGCCCGCAGGGCGCCGTGGAAAACCCGCAGCAGCGCTGGCAGATCCAGGCCAACGACGCGCTGAAAACCGCCGAGGCCTACCGTCCGCTGATCGTTCATTACAACAACGGCTCGGCGGTGCGTTTGGCCGACGTGGCCGAGGTCAACGACTCGGTGCAAGACGTGCGCAACGCCGGGATGACCGACGCCAAACCGGCGATCATTCTGGCCATCAGCCGCGCGCCGGACGCCAACATCATCGAAACCGTCGATCGCATTCGCGCCGAACTGCCCGCCCTGCAGGAGAATATCCCGGCCTCGATTAAACTCAGCGTCGCGCAGGATCGTTCGCCGACCATTCGCGCGTCGCTGGCCGAGGTGGAACAGTCGCTGGCGATCGCCATCGGGTTGGTGATCCTGGTGGTGTTCATCTTCCTGCGCTCCGGGCGCGCCACGCTGATCCCGGCGGTCGCCGTGCCGGTGTCGCTGATCGGCTCGTTCGCCGCCATGTATCTGTGCGGGTTCAGCCTCAACAACCTGTCGCTGATGGCGCTGACCATCGCCACCGGCTTTGTGGTGGACGACGCCATCGTGGTGCTGGAAAACATTTCCCGCCACGTCGAGGCCGGCATGAAACCGATCAACGCCGCGCTGCTGGGCGCGCGGGAAGTCGGCTTCACCGTGCTGTCGATGAGCGTTTCGCTGGTGGCGGTGTTTATCCCGCTGCTGTTGATGGAAGGCCTGCCGGGCCGGCTATTCCGCGAGTTCGCCGTCACCCTGTCGGTATCGATCGGGCTGTCGCTCATCGTCTCGCTGACGCTCACGCCGATGATGTGCGCCTACCTGCTGCGCCACCAGCCGCCGCGTTCGCAGCGGCGGGCGCGCGGCTTCGGCAAAATGCTGCTGGCGCTGCAGCAGGGCTACGGACGCTCGCTGAACTGGGTGCTCGGCCACTCGCGCTGGGTGCTGGCGGTGTTCCTCGCCACCCTTGCGCTCAACGTCTGGCTGTATATCAGCATCCCGAAAACCTTCTTCCCGGAACAGGATACCGGGCGCCTGATGGGCTTTATCCAGGCCGACCAAAGCATTTCGTTCCAGGCGATGCGCGGCAAACTGGAAGACTTCATGAAAATCGTGCGCGAAGATCCGGACGTGGAAAACGTCACCGGTTTTACCGGCGGCTCGCGCACCAACAGTGGTTCGATGTTCATCTCACTGAAACCCCTGTCGGTACGCAGCGACGACGCGCAGAAAGTGATCGCCCGCCTGCGCGCTCGCCTGGCCAAAGAACCGGGTGCCAGCCTGTTTCTGATGGCGGTGCAGGATATCCGCGTCGGCGGCCGGCAGGCCAACGCCAGCTACCAATATACGCTGCTGGCGGACGATCTCGCCGCGCTGCGCGAATGGGAGCCGAAGATCCGCACCGCGCTGGCCGCATTGCCCGAGCTGGCGGACGTCAACTCGGATCAGCAGGATAAAGGCTCGGAAATGGATCTGGTCTACGATCGCGAAACCATGGCGCGCCTCGGCATTTCGGTATCCGACGCTAACAACCTGCTGAACAACGCCTTCGGCCAGCGGCAGATTTCGACCATCTATCAACCGCTCAACCAATACAAAGTCGTGATGGAAGTGGCGCCGCCCTACACCCAGGACGTGAGCTCGCTGGACAAAATGTTCATCATCAACAACGAAGGCAAGGCGATACCGCTCTCCTACTTCGCCAGTTGGCGGCCGGCCAACGCGCCGCTGTCGGTCAACCATCAGGGGCTGTCCGCCGCCTCGACCATCTCCTTTAACCTGCCGGACGGCGGCAGCCTGTCGGACGCCACCGCTGCGGTAGAGCGCACCATGACTCAGCTCGGCGTGCCGTCTACGGTACGCGGCGCGTTCGCCGGCACCGCCCAGGTGTTCCAGGACACCCTGAAGTCGCAGCTCATCCTGATCCTGGCGGCGATCGCCACGGTGTATATCGTGCTCGGCGTACTGTATGAGAGCTATATCCATCCGCTGACCATCCTTTCCACGCTGCCTTCCGCCGGCGTGGGGGCGCTGCTGGCGCTCGAGCTGTTCGGCGCGCCGTTCAGCCTGATCGCGCTGATAGGCATCATGCTGCTGATCGGCATCGTGAAGAAAAACGCCATCATGATGGTCGACTTCGCGCTCGAGGCGCAGCGCAACGGCGGCATCAGCGCCCGCGAGGCGATTTTCCAGGCCAGCCTGCTGCGTTTCCGGCCGATCATGATGACCACGCTGGCGGCGTTGTTCGGCGCACTGCCGCTGGTGCTGACCAGCGGCGACGGCGCGGAGCTGCGCCAGCCGCTCGGCATCACCATCGCCGGCGGCCTGGTGATGAGCCAGCTGCTGACGCTGTACACCACCCCGGTGGTCTACCTTTACTTCGACCGGCTGCAGGCGAAGTTCCGCCGCAACAAGCAACTGGCCCCGCTGCCGCATTAATGGCCGACCGATGCTGATGAAACACGCCGCCACGGTACGCTGGCAACTCTGGATAGTGGCATTCGGCTTCTTTATGCAGACGCTGGATACCACTATCGTCAACACCGCCCTGCCCTCGATGGCCGCCAGCCTGGGGGAGAACCCGCTGCGCATGCAGTCGGTGATCGTCTCCTATGTGCTGACGGTGGCGGTGACGCTGCCGGCCAGCGGCTGGCTGGCGGACAAGATCGGCGTACAGCGGGTGTTTTTCAGCGCCATCCTGCTGTTCACCCTCGGCTCCCTCCTCTGCGCCCGTTCGGAAACCTTGAACGAGCTGATCGCCTCGCGCGTGCTTCAGGGCGTCGGGGGCGCGATGATGGTGCCGGTCGGGCGCCTGACGGTGATGAAGATCGTGCCGCGCGAGCAGTATATGGCGGCGATGACCTTCGTGACGCTGCCGGGGCAAATCGGCCCGCTGATGGGGCCGGCGCTGGGTGGCTTCCTGGTGCAATACGCCAGCTGGCATTGGATTTTCCTGATCAACATTCCGGTGGGCATCGTGGGCGCCATCGCCACGCTGTTGCTGATGCCCAACTACCAAATGCAGACCCGCCGCTTCGATCTCAGCGGCTTTATCCTGCTGGCGATCGGCATGGCGTCGCTGACGCTGGCGCTCGACGGCCACAAGGGCATGGGGCTGTCCGGCGGCGCCATCGCCGGCCTGGTGGCGCTGGGCGCGGCGGCGCTGTTGGGGTATGTTTGGCATGCCTACGGCAATAGCCGCGCCCTGTTCTCGCTGCGGCTGCTGCGCACCCCGACTTACAAGATCGGGCTGCTGGCCAGCCTGCTGGGGCGCATCGGCAGCGGCATGCTGCCGTTCATGACGCCGCTGTTTCTGCAGGTCGGCATGGGCTTCACGCCGTTCCACGCCGGGCTGATGATGATCCCGATGATCATCGGCAGCATGGGCATGAAGCGCATCGTGGTGCAGGTGGTCAACCGCTTCGGCTACCGTAACGTGCTGGTGGCCGCCACGCTGCTGCTGGCGCTGGTCAGCTTGAGCTTCCTGCTGGCGGCGATGCTCGGCTGGCTGTGGCTGCTGCCGGTGGTGCTGTTCTTCCAGGGGATGGTCAACTCGCTGCGCTTCTCGGCGATGAACACCCTGACGCTGAAAGATCTGCCTGACAGGCTGGCCAGCAGCGGCAACAGCCTGTTGTCGATGGTCATGCAGCTGTCGATGAGCCTTGGCGTCAGCGTCGCCGGCATCTTGATCGGCAGCTTCGCCCATCATCAGGTGGTGGCCGATAGCCCGGCCATTCACAGCGCATTTATTTACAGCTACTGCTGTATGGCGTTGATTATCGCTCTGCCCGCGCTGGCCTTCGCGCGCGTGCCGGCCGATAGCGCGCCCAACCGCACGCTGACCAAAGAGCCGGGTACCGGCTCAACGAGGTTGCAATGAGGATAGGCATTACCGGGAAACTGTTCCTGGCCATTTTCGCTACCTGCATGCTGGTGTTGATCACCATGCATTGGGGGGTGCGCGTCAGCTTTGAGCGAGGCTTTATCGATTACATCAAGAGCAGCAACGAGCAACGCATCAACATGCTGAGCGAAGCGCTGGAGGAACAGTACAGCCACCATGGCAACTGGATATTCCTGCGCAACAACGATCAGGTGGTCTACCAAATCATGCGCTCGTTCGAGCAGAACAGCGACAGCAGCCACAATCTGCCGCCCAAGGGCTGGCGCACCCAGTTTTGGGTGGTGGACAGCCAGTTCAATCGTTTGGTCGGGCATTCTGGCCCCCTGCCGAAAGAGGGGCCGCGCCACCCGATCCGCTACAACAACCAGATCGTCGGCTGGGTGCTCACCACCCCGGTCGAGCGCCTGACGCGCAATACCGACATCAACTTCGATCGCCAGCAGCGGCGCACCAGTTGGATTATCGTCGCGCTCTCCACCCTGCTGGCGGCGGCGGTGACCTGGCTGCTGTCGCGCGGCATGCTGGCCCCGGTCAAGCGTCTGGTGGCGGGCACCCACCGCCTGGCGGCGGGCGATTTCACCACCCGCGTGGCGGTCAGCAGCCAGGATGAACTGGGCCGGCTGGCGCACGACTTCAACCAGCTGGCCACCTCGTTGGAAAAAAACGAGCAGATGCGCCGCGCCTTTATGGCCGACGTATCGCACGAACTGCGCACGCCGCTGGCGGTGCTGCGCGGCGAACTGGAAGCGCTGCAGGACGGCGTGCGCCAGCCGACGCCGGCGTCGCTCAGCTCGCTGCAGGCCGAGGTATCCACCTTGACCAAACTGGTCGACGATCTGCACCAGCTGTCGCTCTCCGATCTCGGCGCGCTGGCCTATCGCAAATCGTCGGTGGACTGCGTACACCTGCTGCAGATCGCCGTCGCCGCCTTTCGCGAACGCTTCCGCGCCAAAGGGCTGGAGATCGTCACCCATCTGCCGCCCCAGGCGCCGCTGTTCGGCGATCCCGATCGCCTGAACCAGCTGTTCAATAACCTGCTGGAAAACAGCCTGCGTTACACCGACGCCGGCGGCCGGCTGGAGATCGGCGCCGAGCTGCAGCCGGGGCGGCTGCTCCTCTACTGGCAGGACAGCGCGCCGGGCATCAGCGATCAGCAACTGACGCGCATTTTCGAACGTTTCTACCGGGCGGAAGGTTCACGCAACCGCGCCAGCGGCGGTTCCGGGCTGGGGCTGGCGATCTGCCACAACATCGTGGAAGCGCACGACGGGAAAATCCGCGCCGAGCATTCGCCTTTAGGCGGCGTGCGCATTACAGTAGAATTTGCTACCCCGATAAAAAATAAGGCGCCCTGATGGACATTCAGAATCAACCCGTGCAGATCATGATTGTTGAAGATGAGCCCAAGCTGGGCCAGCTGCTGGTGGATTATCTGCAGGCGGCGGGCTACGCCACCCGCTGGCTGACCAACGGCAACGAGGTGGTGCCGACCGTGCACCAGCATCCGCCGGCGCTGATCTTGCTCGACCTGATGCTGCCGGGCGCCGACGGGCTGACGGTGTGCCGCGAGCTGCGCCGCTTCAGCGATGTTCCGATCGTGATGGTGACGGCGAAAATCGAAGAGATCGACCGCCTGCTGGGGCTGGAGATCGGCGCCGACGATTACATCTGCAAACCCTACAGCCCGCGCGAAGTGGTGGCGCGGGTGAAAACCATCCTGCGCCGCAGCTATCGGCCGCAGGAGAGCGCGCGGGAAGATGACCTGCTGCACATCGATGAACCGCGCTTCCAGGCCAGCTATCAGGGGCAGTTGCTGGATCTGACGCCGGCGGAATTCCGCCTGCTGAAAACGCTGGCCAGCCAACCGGGCAACGTATTTTCTCGCGAACAGCTGCTGAACAACCTGTACGACGACTACCGGGTGGTCACCGACCGCACCATCGACAGCCACATCAAAAACCTGCGCCGCAAGCTGGAACTGATCGACGGGGAAAAATCCTTTATCCGCTCGGTATACGGCGTGGGCTACCGCTGGGAAGCCGAGCCCTGCCGGCTGGTGAATGGGGTTTAGGGGGAAATCAGCGCGTCCAGTCTTCAACCGCCAACCCGGGCACCATGGCGAATGCGCGATCGTTGGTCACCAGCGTCGCGCCACGGCTCTGCGCGTGCGCGGCGATCAGTTGATCCAGCGCGCCCATGATTTTGCCCTTTTTCTCCATGTTCGCGCGCATTTCACCGTAGCAGCGGGCGGCCTCGCTATCCCATGCATAGACCGTCACCGCGGCAAGAAAGGCCTCGACCACGCTTTGCAACGCCTTGTTCCGCCGTTTAGCCACACCGTAAAGCAGTTCCGCCTCCGTGACGCTGGAAATACATACGGCAGAAGGCGGGAGCTTTTCCATGACGTTAAGCACCTGCGGATGCTGCCGAAACAAGTGGCTGACGGTGTTGGTATCAAACATGTACATCGCCTACTCTTCCTCTGAGAATGGATCGCGGTCTGCAACCCCTTGCTGACGATCTTCCGCGCCAAGAAACTCTTGTGGCACCGGCGTTTGGGCGATAATGCTCAGCAGCGGTGCCCAGCTGTCCGGCTTTGCCGGATATTTGGATAAAATCACGTTGCCCTCCCGATCGCGACGGATATAGACACGATCCGCATCAAATTCAAATTCCACCGGTAACCTCACCGCCTGATTTCTGCCGTTTTTAAACAGCTTTGCGATTCTTTCCATCTCGACAACCTCCACAGCAGGCATAGGCCAAAGCATATGCCTGTAGCGTGTCGATGCCAAGATGTATCGCTCATTTTTCATCCATATTGACGAAACAGCCAAACCGTAACGCACAATCTCACGGGGTGAAACCCTGTTCCCCTTGTTATGCGGCGCACTGCGCAATCACCGCGCCTTCCCTTAGCTTCCCGTGCGGCGCCAGGCGCACCGAATGAAAACTCCGCGCCGGCGCAAAAAAACTGCGCATTTTTTCGACTAAGCTGCTGTGAGGTTTAGCCGCCGATTTTCAAGCGATTGGCTACACTTACATCACGAATCGGAACCTACAGGAGAAGAACCATGGCAATCGGTCATTATGAGCTGAAAAAAGCAAAGAACGGACAGTACCACTTCAACCTGAAAGCCAGTAACGGCGAGAGCATTCTGGCCAGCGAAATGTACGCCAGCAAAGCCTCGGCGGAGAACGGCATCGCTTCGGTGCAGACCAATTCACCGCACGAAGCGCAGTACGAACTGAAGCACAGCACCAGCAATCAGCCCTATTTTGTGCTGAAGGCAAAGAACCATCAGGTGATCGGCGTCAGCGAAATGTACAGCTCCGAAAGCGCCGCCAAAAACGGTATCCAATCGGTGATGAAAAACGGCCCGACCACCGATATCCGCGATTTGAGCGCCTGATCTTTCCCTTTCTCCCGCGCGGTGGCCCGCCGCCGCGCATTTTCCGTTTGACCAAGATCAATCTCCCCTGAATAAATCCGGTTAACTGCTGATTTCTTGCCGCGCTGCGGCTACAATTCCCCGCTTTTACTGCGCCATCAGGTGGCGTGGTGCTGACCTGAAATCAGACCGAGACACACTATGTTTACACCGGAACTTCTCTCCCCGGCCGGAACGCTGAAAAACATGCGTTACGCCTTCGCGTACGGCGCCGATGCGGTTTACGCCGGCCAGCCGCGCTACAGCCTGCGGGTGCGCAACAACGAGTTCAACCACGAGAATCTGGCGCAGGGCATCAATGAAGCCCATGCGCTGGGCAAAAAATTCTACGTGGTGGTAAACATCGCCCCGCACAACGCCAAGCTGAAAACCTTCCTGCGCGATCTGAAGCCGGTTATCGATATGGGCCCTGATGCGCTGATCATGTCCGATCCCGGCCTTATCATGATGGTGCGCGAAGCCTTCCCGCAGATGGACATCCACCTGTCGGTGCAGGCCAACGCCGTTAACTGGGCGACGGTGAAGTTCTGGCAGCAAATGGGCCTGACCCGCGTGATCCTCTCGCGCGAACTGTCGCTGGAAGAGATCGCCGAGATCCGCGCCGAAGTGCCGGACATGGAGCTGGAGATCTTCGTGCACGGCGCGCTGTGCATGGCCTACTCCGGCCGCTGCCTGCTGTCCGGCTACATCAACAAGCGCGATCCCAACCAGGGCACCTGCACCAACGCCTGCCGCTGGCAGTACAAAGCGGAGGAAGGCAAAGAGGACGACACCGGCAATATCGTGCACCTGCACGAGCCGATCCCGGTGCAAACCGTCGAGCCGACGTTGGGCATCGGCGCGCCAACCGACAAGGTGTTCATGCTGTCTGAAGCGCAAAAGCCAGGCGAATATATGAGCGCCTTCGAAGATGAACACGGCACCTATATCATGAACTCCAAGGATCTGCGCGCCATCCAGCACGTGGAGCGTCTGACGCAGCTCGGCGTGCACTCGCTGAAGATCGAAGGCCGCACCAAATCCTTCTACTACTGCGCCCGCACCGCCCAGGTCTACCGCCGCGCCATCGACGACGCAGCCGCCGGCAAACCCTTCGATCCGACTCTGCTTACCACGCTGGAAGGCCTGGCGCACCGTGGCTACACCGAAGGCTTCCTGCGCCGCCACGTGCACGAAGCGCAGCAGAATTACGACTACGGCTCCTCGCTCTCCGAGCGCCAGCAGTTCGTCGGCGAATTCACCGGCGTGCGCCGCGAAGGCTGGGCGGAAGTCGACGTGAAGAATAAGTTCGCGCTCGGCGACAGCGTCGAGATGATGACGCCGGGCGGCAACGTGGTGTTCACCCTCGAGAGCATGCAAAATAAGAAAGGCGAGCCGATTGAGGTGGCGCCGGGCAACGGCCATATCGTTTATTTGCCGATCCCGCAGGATATCGATCTCAATTATGCGTTGCTGATCCGCAATTTGGCGGAAGAAAATAGCGCCGGGGCATAAAAATGAATCGCCGTCATTCGGCGGCGATTTTTAGCAAATATTAGAATTGGATCACATCAATGTGCGCGCAGCTTGGTTACTATCACGCTGCTTAAAACGAACAACGAAAATATTTGCATAGCAATACTAGGAACCACCTCCTTAGCCGGCCCAATCTCCCTTGGGCTGGCTTTTTCTTTATGGGTGCGCCTATTTTTTTCGCCGCGCCGATTTCCATAACTTATTCCCGTTATCCGTTTTAATAATAATCACGTCGCCTCGATATATAAATAACGCTACAGCGATTAATCCTCTCGTCTTTAAAACCTGGCTTATTTCCGGGTAAAATTCAGATAAATTCGCCTTGTTTCTTATTCACTGAACGCCGGGAAATAACCAGAATTAGCTGAATATTCTGATGGCCTGGTGGCGGCAGCTGGTTTATCTTGAGGCATTCTTGGTTTTCCGCCGGAGGATATCGGCAATGCCTCAACACTCACATGCGCCCGCCCTGCTTATCATCAACGGCAAAGGCGCCGGTAACGAAGAGCTGCGTCAGGCGGTCAAACGCCTGCGCGCAGAGCAAATCACGCTGCACGTGCGCGTGACCTGGGAGCACGGCGACGCCGCGCGCTATGTCGCAGAAGCCACGCAGCTCGGCGTCGGCACCGTCGTCGCCGGCGGCGGTGACGGCACTATCAACGAAGTGGCCGCCGCGCTGGTGCAACTGCCGGCGCACAACCGGCCGGCGCTGGGCATCCTGCCGCTCGGCACCGCCAACGACTTCGCCATGGCCTGCAACATCCCCCCTTCGCCGGAACAGGCGCTGCAGCTGGCGATCAAGGGCCGCTCGGTGCCGATCGATCTGGCGAAGGTCAACGGCGAGCGCTACTTCATCAACATGGCCACCGGCGGCTTCGGCACCCGCATCACCACCGAAACGCCGGAGAAGCTGAAGGCGGCTCTCGGCGGCGTGTCCTACTTCGTGCACGGCTTGCTGCGCATGGATACGCTGCAGGCCGACCGCTGTGAAATCCGCGGGCCGGACTTCCGCTGGGCCGGCGAGGCGCTGGTGATCGGCATCGGCAACGGCAAGCAGGCCGGCGGCGGCCAGGAGCTGTGCCCCAGCGCGCTGATCAACGACGGCCTGCTGCAGCTGCGCCTGCTGATCGCCGATGAGCTGCTGCCGGCGCTGGTCGCCGCCCTGTTCAACGACGAAGAGAGCAACAGCATCCTCAGCGCGGCGCTGCCGTGGCTCGAGATCGACGCGCCGCATGAGATGACCTTCAACCTCGACGGCGAACCGCTCAAGGGTCGCCATTTCCGCATCGAAGTGCTGCCGCAGGCCATCGAATGCCGCCTGCCGCCTAACTGCGCCCTGCTGGGCTGACCTTGTCGGGCGCAGCCGCTGCGCCCGACACCTTGCTGTTCCCAATCGCCCAGCAGAACACCGAGTGGTTCGAGATCGAATAATCAATCGTTTAGCGCGCCGGGGGCGATCGTCCCCGCGTATTTGGCCTCGCAAATGGCATTTCCTCTCAATCGCATCTATTGTTTGTCCTTGCCGGATCCAGTTCGGTAGTATCGCTTTACAGCTTCAATCACCGCTTTTTTACTGCGCCGGTGGTCAAAAACCCTTGCATTGCCGGTGTATGAAGAAGCTTAATCGGGAGTGAATCATGACTGATATTGTGCAGTTGCTAGGAAAGGAAGCGGAAGATCTGCTGCAACACCGCTGTACCACTATCCCCGCCGAGAATCTCTACCTGCCGGGCGACGACTTCGTCGACCGCGTAATGATCGATAACAACCGTCCCAACAGCGTGCTGCGTTCGATGCAAACCCTGTTCAACCACGGCCGCCTGGCCGGCACCGGCTACCTGTCGATCCTGCCGGTCGATCAGGGCATCGAGCACTCCGCCGCCGCCTCGTTCGCCGCCAACCCGCTGTATTTCGATCCGAAGAACATCGTCGAGCTGGCGATTGAAGCCGGCTGTAACTGCGTCGCTTCCACCTACGGCGTGCTGGCGTCGGTATCGCGCCGCTACGCGCATAAAATTCCGTTCCTGGTCAAACTCAACCACAACGAAACGCTGAGCTACCCGACCCAGTACGACCAGACCCTGTACGCCAGCGTCGAGCAGGCGTTCAACATGGGCGCGGTGGCGGTCGGCGCCACCATTTACTTCGGCTCCGAGCAGTCGCGCCGCCAGATCGAAGAGATCTCGATCGCCTTCGAGCGCGCGCATGAGCTGGGCATGGTCACCGTGTTGTGGGCCTATCTGCGCAACCCGGCATTCAACAAGGACGGCGTGGACTACCACTCCAGCGCCGATCTGACCGGCCAGGCCAACCACATCGCCGCCACCATCGGCGCCGACATCGTCAAACAGAAAATGGCGGAAAACAACGGCGGCTACCGCGCGGTGAAATTCGGCTATACCGACGATCGCGTCTACACCAAGCTGACCACCGATCACCCGATCGATCTGGTGCGCTACCAGCTGGCCAACTGCTACATGGGCCGCGCCGGGCTGATCAACTCCGGCGGCGCCGCCGGTGAGAACGACCTGCAGGAATCGGTGCGCACCGCGGTGATCAACAAACGCGCCGGCGGCATGGGCCTGATCCTGGGGCGCAAGGCGTTCAAGAAATCGATGAAAGACGGCGTGGCGCTGATCAACGCCGTGCAAGACGCCTACCTGGACAAGAAGGTCACCATCGCCTGATGTGACGGACCGCCTGTCCCCAAGCCCGGTTCGCCGGGCTTTTTTGTGCATCGAGGGAGGTCTTGACAAGGAAATAATGCAACCGAATGTATTTTATGAGCAAAAATAAGAGCTGGTTTTTATTTAATCTCCCTGGGCTTTTTTTATTCCAAATATGCGAAAGAGAACGACATAAATCATTAAAGATTGAAAGTTAACCTTATCAAACTTCAAATTTCCCACCTTTTCCGAAAACACAAAAACTTAGCGCATTAATAATTATTATAGTCCATTGTTATTTATGGACTTTTGACTAAATTTTACGCTAGTTAATCCACATTTTTATGGTGGTGCCATCATGAAAGTCAATATTGTAATCATCTCCCTGCTCATCCTTTCGCTATCGTCTTGCGCGCTATTTAAATCTCCGGCCTCTAGGCATGAGTTGAAACCTGGAGAAACGTATTGGTTTGACTATGACTCAACAAGAAGCAGCGCCATTTATATTCCCGCAGACTCAAATATCAAGTACTGCGTGGCTCCACCGCCTGATGTCGCGCAGTCCGTTATTGCCGCGCTGAAAGCTGAAATGAGTACGGAACAAATTCAAAAAGTCAGTGGCGATGCAGAGTTCAGCACCGCCGTAATCGATCTGGCTCGGCGCACCACCACGGTAAATTTTATCCGCGATACGTTGTATCGCGTCTGCGAAGCCAGACTACAAGGCCCGCTCACCGCGACGGAAAAAGAAATTTTCCTGGCCGCGATAGCCGCCGCCAAAGATATGGCAATCGCTGAAAAAGACAAACAAAAGCAAGAACTGGCCCAAACGGCCGAAAGAAACGGTGCTTCCGTACAGACAATACAAAAGATTCTCGAGCAGTAACAGAAACACGCTAACAACGGCGATTTCCGTATACCCCCTCCCCAAAGCCCGGTTCACCGGGCTTTTTTGTGCCCGCGCTCTCCCCCTCATGCCACAGACCTTCTCTTTCTTTCATTTTAAACTTTCAAAATAAAATATTTATCTTTCAAATTGTGATCTATTTAAAACAAATGGCCCAACAAAGTGACTACTGTAAGGTCCATGGCGACAGAGCCGCCGTTCGCTCCAGGCCATATCAGTCCATTACAGGAGAACATAATGATTGAGCTAATCACCCACGGCGCCGAGTGGTTTATCGGCCTGTTTCAGAAAGGCGGTGAAGTGTTTGTCGGCATGGTGACCGGCATTTTACCTTTGTTGATCAGCCTGTTGGTTATCATGAACGCGCTGATCAAATTTGTTGGCCAGGAACGTATCGAACGATTGGCGCAGCGCTGCGCGGGCAACCCCGTGTCGCGTTATCTGCTGCTGCCGCTGATCGGCACCTTTGTCTTCTGCAACCCGATGACCCTCAGCCTGGGGCGCTTCATGCCGGAGAAATACAAGCCGAGCTACTACGCGGCGGCCTCCTACAGCTGCCACTCGATGAACGGCCTGTTCCCGCACATCAATCCGGGCGAACTGTTCGTTTACCTCGGCATCGCCAGCGGCCTGACCACCCTCGGCCTGCCGCTCGGCCCGCTGGCGGTGAGCTATTTCCTGGTGGGGCTGTTCACCAACTTCTTCCGCGGCTGGGTCACCGATCTCACCACCAGCCTGTTCGAACGCAAGATGGGCATCCGTCTGGATCGCCAGGTGCAACTTTAATTCGTGGAGTGCAGCATGAGTGCTTATATCCGTATTGAAAAAGGCGCCAGCGGCTGGGGCGGCCCCCTGGAGCTGCCGATCGAGCCCGGCAAGAAAGTGGTGTACATCACCGCCGGCACCCGACCTTCGATCGTCGATCGCCTCAGCGAATTGACCGGCTGGCCGGCCGTCGACGGCTTCAAAGAAGGTGAACCGCCGGCGGAAGAGATCGGGGTGGCGGTGATCGACTGCGGCGGCACCCTGCGCTGCGGTCTGTATCCGAAACGCCGCATTCCGACGGTCAACATCCACGCCACCGGCCAGTCCGGCCCGCTGGCGCAGTTTATCCTCGAAGACATCTATGTCTCCGGCGTGCGCGACCACAACATCAGCCGAATCGAAGCGGCAGATAGCCAGCCCGCCGCCACCGTTGCAGCGCCGCCCAAGGCGCGCGACTACGACACCAGCAAGAAGATCACCGAGCAAAGCGACGGGCTGCTGGCGAAGGTCGGCATGGGCATGGGATCGGTGGTGGCGGTGTTCTTCCAAGCCGGGCGCGACACCATCGACACCGTGCTGAAGACCATCCTGCCGTTTATGGCGTTCGTCTCGGCCTTGATCGGCATCATCATGGCCTCCGGCCTCGGGGACTTTATCGCTCACGGCCTGACGCCGCTCGCCAACAGCCCGATCGGCCTGGTGACGCTGGCGCTGATCTGCTCATTCCCGCTGCTGTCGCCGTTCCTCGGTCCCGGCGCGGTCATCGCCCAGGTGATCGGCGTGCTGGTCGGGGTGCAGATCGGCCTCGGTCATATTCCGCCGCAGCTGGCGCTGCCCGCGCTGTTCGCCATCAACGCGCAGGCCGCCTGCGACTTCATTCCGGTCGGCCTGTCGCTGGCGGAAGCCAAGCAGGACACCGTGCGGGTCGGCGTGCCTTCGGTGCTGGTCGGCCGCTTCCTGACCGGCGCGCCGACGGTGTTGATCGCCTGGGCCGCCTCGGCCTTCATTTATCAATAAGCTGATTTCCTGGGGGACGTTTATGCACACCATTTTTCACACCACCATCACGCAGATCGGCGGCTGCGCCCGCGACGCGTTGCTGGACAACATGCTGATCACCTTCCGTGAAGGCGCGCCGGCGGATATCGAAGAGTTCTGCTTCATCCACCGCCACGGCGCGACCGCCGGCGAGCTGCAGGTCGGCGGCGTGATGGAACTGGCGCAGCGGCGCTACGCCATCACCGCCGTCGGCAGCGTCGCCACGCAGAATCTGCGCGAGCTGGGCCACATCACCGTGCGCTTCGACGGCGAAGCCGAAGCCGAATTCCCCGGCTCGATCCACGTATCCGGCCCGACGCCGACCGATATCCCGTTGGGCAGCACGCTGTCATTTATCGCATAAGGAGTAGACCATGTCTGAAGTAGCTGTAGTGATTGGCGGCGGCCAAACGTTAGGCGCCTTTTTGTCCCACGGGCTGGCGCAGGCCGGTTATCGGGTGGCGGTAGCCGATCTGAACGCCGATAATGCCAATCAGGTGGCACAGCAGATCAACGAAGCGTTTGGCGCGGGCAGCGCCTGCGGTTTTCAGGCCGACGCCACCGACGAGCAGAGCGTGATCGCGCTGGCGGCGGCGGTTGACCGGGCATTCGGCCAGGCCAACCTGCTGGTGTACAGCGCCGGCATCGCCAAGGCGGCACCGATCACCGATTTTCCGCTGGGCGACTTCGATCGCTCGCTGCAGGTGAACCTGGTGGGCTATTTCCTCTGCGCCCGCGAGTTCTCGCGCCTGATGATCCGCGACGGCATCGCCGGGCGCATCATTCAGATCAACTCCAAGTCCGGCAAGGTCGGCAGCAAGCACAACTCCGGCTACAGCGCCGCCAAGTTCGGCGGCGTGGGGCTGACGCAGTCGCTGGCGCTCGATCTGGCGGAGTACGGCATTACCGTGCATTCGCTGATGCTCGGCAACCTGCTGAAGTCGCCGATGTTCCAGTCGCTGCTGCCGCAGTACGCACAAAAACTGGGCATCGCGCCGGACCAGGTGGAGCAGTACTACATCGACAAGGTGCCGCTGAAGCGCGGCTGCGACTACCAGGACGTGCTGAACACCCTGCTGTTCTACGCCAGCGACAAGGCCTCTTACTGCACCGGCCAATCGATCAACATCACCGGCGGCCAGGTGATGTTCTGACGCCATCGACGCCCCCTTCGGCGAAAGGGGGCCTAAGGAGAACCCCATGACTCAAGCTCTGATCGCCTTCGCGCTGCTGGCCTGGCTGCTGCAAATCGCCTTTGGCTGGTGGCAACTGCAGCGCTTCAACCGCGCCTTCGACGGCCTGTGCCGGCTGGGCGCCGTCGGCGTCGGCCGTTCCGGCGGCCGTTTCCGCCCGCGAGTGGTGCTGGCGCTGGCCTTCGACGCCGAGCGACGGGTGTGCGGCAGCCTGTTGCTGCGCGGCCTGACCGTTTTCGCCCGGCCCCGCCCGCTGCCTCGATTGCACGGTTTGCATCAGCGGGATTTGCGCCCGGATGTGATCTTCCCCGAGGATCGCGCATGCCAGTCTGCACTAACGTTAGCGATTGAACCCAAATCGTGATATTTTCACATTAAAAGACATTACCTTTCATAGTGAATTATTCAGCGAGGGGAAATGCCCAACTCTTGTGAACGGGAATCGCGATGAAACCAAAGCAGCGGCAGGCCGCTATCCTTGAATATCTGCAGCGGCACGGCAAAACGGCAGTGGATGCCCTGGCCGAGCATTTCTCCACCACCGGCACCACCATCCGCAAGGATCTCACCCTGCTGGAAGAAGAAGGCGAGGTGATCCGCACCTACGGCGGCGTGGTGCTCAGCCGCGACGACGGCGATCAGCCGATCGACCGCAAAACCCATATCAACACCGAGAAAAAACGCCACATCGCCAGCGCCGCCGTGGCGCTGATCGCCGACGGCGACTCGCTGATCTTCGACGCCGGCAGCACGGTGCTGCAGATGGTGCCGCACCTGGCGCAGTTCAATAACATCACGGTGATGACCAACAGCCTGACCATCGTCAACGCGCTGGTGGAGCTGGACAACGATCAGACCATCCTGATGCCCGGCGGCACCTACCGCAAAAAATCGGCCTCGTTCCACGGCAGCCTGGCCGAATCGGCGTTTCAGCAGTTCAGCTTCGACAAGCTGTTTATCGGCGCGGACGGCGTCGATCTCAACGCCGGCGTCACCACCTTCAACGAAGTGCACAACGTCAGCAAAGCGATGTGCGAAGCCGCCGGCCGCATTATTCTGTTGGTAGACTCCTCGAAATTCGGCCGCAAGAGCCCGAACGTGGTGTGCGAACTCAGCGCCGTCGACACGCTGATCACCGACCGAGACATCAACCCCGATTACCTCGCCGCCCTGCAGGCGAAAGGCATCAATATCCTTCTGGTAGGAGACCCCGATGAGTAACGCCAACGCCCTGCTCACCTTCGCCCGCGAAACGCTGGAGATCGAGCTGACCGAAGCGCAACGCCTGCTGGCGCGCCTGGACGACAACTTCGTCTGCGCCTGCGAACTGCTGCTGAACTGCCGCGGCAAAGCGGTGATTTCCGGCATCGGCAAATCCGGCCATATCGGCAAGAAAATCGCCGCGTCGCTGGCCAGCACCGGCACGCCGTCGTTCTTCGTGCACCCGGCGGAGGCGCTGCACGGCGATCTCGGCATGATCGGCGCCGACGACGTGGTGGTGTTCATCTCCTACTCCGGCCGCGCCAAAGAGCTGGATCTGATCCTGCCGCTGCTGGCGGAGAACGGCATTCCGGTAATCGCCGTCACCGGCGGCAAAGAGTCGCCGCTGGCGCAGGCCGCCGCCTGCGTGCTGGATATCGGCGTCGAGCGCGAAGCCTGCCCGATGGGGCTGGCACCGACCTCCAGCGCGGTCAACACGCTGATGATGGGCGATGCTCTGGCGATGGCGCTGATGCGCCAGCGCGGTTTCAACGCGGAAGACTTCGCCCGCTCGCACCCGGGCGGCAGCCTGGGGGCGCGCCTGCTGAACCGCGTGCATCACCTGATGCGCACCGGCGATCGCCTGCCGCGCGTGAGCGAAAGCGCCAACGTGATGGAAGCGATGCTGGAACTGAGCCGCACCGGGCTCGGGTTAGTGGCGGTCTGCGACGCGCAGCAGCGGGTGGTGGGCGTGTTTACCGACGGCGACCTGCGCCGCTGGCTGGTGAAGGGCAACAGCCTGCAGGATCCGCTCAGCCCGGCAATCACCCGCCCGGGCTATCGGCTGCCGGAGCAGTGGCGCGCCGGCGAGGCGCTGGAAGCGCTGCACGAACAGCACATCAGCGCGGCCCCGGTGGTCGATATGGACGGCGTGCTGGTGGGGGCGCTCAACCTGCACGATCTGCATCAGGCCGGCATCGGCTGATCAACGCCGGGGGCGCCGTCACCGGCGCCCCCAGTCAGATCATTTCCAGTCGGGATTGTTCTCGAACTGCTGCTTCAGCAGCGCCTTCATGTCGTCATCCGGCTTGCCGAGCCACTGATACTTGGCATACTTCTTCGGATGATCGACGGCTTCCGGCCGGTCTTCCACCGCCACTCGCACGCCCCAGGCCTGGGATTTGTCCGCGCTGAACGCCACGATCAAAAAGTTGTTGCCGCAGTCGTGCGGTTTGCACAGATTGCCGACCAGATACTCTTTGCCCTTCCAGCTCAGGTTCTGCGCCGGCGTCGAGGTGCCGACGCCCTTGCGCGCCCAGCCCGGCATCCGCGCCTGGCCTTTCACCATGTTTTGCCAGCTGGCCTGATACCCCGGCTGCTGAATCAAATCCGACGTGGTGACGATCTGCTGAGCAAAGCTGCCCGCGCTGAAGCTGAGCAGTGCGCCGAAGAGGGCGCAACGCAGCGCCTGGTGTCCCGTCATAGTCCTTCTCCCTAGGTTAAATCAGGTTTCGCCCGTCAAACCGGGCCTGAACTAGTCAGACCACGGTTGCGGCAAAAAGTTGACTCACCACCAGGCGTGGAAATGATGCACCGGCCCGATGCCGTGCCCCACTTCCAGCGTGTCCGCCTGTTGCAGCGCTTGTTGCAGGTAGTCCTTGGCGGCGGCTACCGTAGCCGCCCAGTCGGCATGGCGCGGGCGCAGCGCCGCCAGCGCGGCCGAGAGCGTGCAACCGGTGCCGTGGGTGTGGCGGGTGGCGACGCGCGGCGCGGTAAAGCGCTGCTCGCCTTCGGCAGTAAACAGCCAGTCCGGGCTCTCGCTTTCGCTCAGGTGGCCGCCCTTCATCAGCACCGCCCGGCAGCCCATCGCCAGCAGCGCCCGCCCCTGCTCGCGCATCTGCGCTTCATCTTCCGCCGGCGCGCACGCCAGCAGCGCCGCCGCTTCCGGCAGGTTCGGCGTAATGATCGACACCAGCGGCAACAGCTCGCGCCGAATAGACGCCACCGCCTCCGGCGCCAGCAACGGATCGCCGCTTTTCGCCAGCATCACGGTGTCCAGCACCACGAATTCCGGCCGGTAATGGCGCAGCCGTTCGGCCACCGCCTGCACGATGTCGGCATTGGCCAGCATGCCGATCTTGACGCTGTCGATGCGCACGTCGCTGAACACCGAGTCCAGCTGCGCGGCGACGAACGCCGGATCGATGTAATACACCGACTGCACGCCGCGGGTATTCTGCGCCACCAGCGCGGTGATCACCGAGGTGCCGTAGGCGCCGAGCGCCGAGAAAGCCTTCAAATCGGCCTGAATGCCGGCGCCGCCGCTGGGATCGGTGCCGGCGATGGTCAGGGCGTTAATGCGTTTCATCACAGATCCTCCCCGCGCAGCTGATACAGGGCGTCGAGGAACGCCGGCGTAAAGCTGCCCGGCCCGGTGGCCTGTCTGGCCGCGAGGCCGCCGCAGTGGGACATCACCCGGCAGGCGGTCGCCACGTTGTCCAGGCGATCGCCCGGCAGGGCGCAAAACGCTGCCACGACCGCCGACAGCGCGCAGCCGGTGCCCACCACCCGCGTCATCAGCGGGGAACCGCCTTCGATCGCCCAATCGCGTTGGCCGTCGGTGACGTAATCCACCGCGCCGGTGACCGCCACCACCGCGCCGCTGCGCTGCGCCAGCTCACGCGCGGCGGGCAATGCCGCCAGCGAATCGTCGCCGCTGTCCACGCCGCGGCCGCTGGCCAGCAACCCGCTGAGCGCCATGATTTCCGAGGCGTTGCCGCGTATCGCCGCCGGTTTCTCGTCCAGCAGCTGTTTAGCAAAGGCGGTGCGGTAGGAGAGCGCGCCGACCGCCACCGGATCCAGCGTCCAGGGCTTGCCGGCCTGATTGGCGGCGGCCACCGCCGCCCGCATAGATTCGGCGCGCAGCGCATTGAGGGTACCGACGTTGATCAGCAGGCCGTCGGCCAGCGCGCTGAACTGCGCCGCCTCTTGCGGCTCCACCACCATCGCCGGGGAGGCACCGAGCGCCAATAGCACGTTGGCGGTCAGCGATTGCACCACTTCGTTGGTCAGGCAGTGGATCAGCGGAGGCCGCTGTTGGAATTGGGTCAGACAGGCCGCGGCGCGCGCGCCGGGTAGTGCATCAGGTCGAGCGATCATATTCCTCCCAACCGGCGTTCAAGAAGGCGGCGCCGGCTGGGCGGCCGTGACTTCCCTACGCTGGCATTATCCAGATCAGGTAATACGGGTATTTCTCAGCCTTCACGTAGAAGGGCACCCCGAGTCATGAAAATCAATAGGTTGTGATCAACGTTGCGTTAATCCCTGCAGGGGATCATGCCAGCGGCGGCGTGGACAAACAAGCGAATAAATTGGCCCGGCAGGCATACGCCGCGCAATGCGCTATAGTGAGCACAAACCACCGGGAGATGCCATGCAGATAAGACCCTACCAAGAGACCGATCGCCCTTTCCTGCGCACGCTGTACCTGGCGTCGCGCAAGGCGGCGTTCGGCTGGCGCGATACCTCAAACTATCAGTTGGAAGATTTCGACGGCGCGACGCTGGGCGAAGCGATTTGGGTGGCGGAAGACGGCGGCGTGCTGCTGGGATTCGTCTCCGTCTACCGCGAAGACAACTTCATTCATAACCTGTATGTCGCTCCCCATCAGCCGCCGCGCGGCGTCGGCAGTGCGCTGCTGCAGGCGGCGGAAGCTACCTTCACCGCCACCGGCTCGCTGAAATGCCTGGTGAAGAATGAAAAGGCGCTGGCGTTCTACCGCAAACACGGCTGGCGCATCATCTCTACCGGCAACGACGGCGAAGAAGATTATTACCTGCTGCATTCGCCGGCCCGCTAACGCCGCCTTTCCCGTCACAGAACTCATTAATGATAATGGATTTCATTATCACTTAAGCATACCCTTCCTTGTCTCTCTCAATGAACTTTGCAAGGAAGGTTATGCAACATCAAACGGATACACGCTTCCCCGATGCCGCGGCGGCGGACTACGATCGCCGTATTCTGACCCTGGTGCCCGGCTATCAGTTTGCTCAGGCGCTGCTGACGGCGACGCTCGCGCAGACGCTGCCGAATGACGCCACGCTGTTGCTGGCCGGCTGCGGCACCGGCAGCGAACTGTCGGCGCTGGCCGCCGCCAACGCCAGCTGGCGTTTCAGCGCAGTGGAACCCTCCGCCGGCATGCTGGCGGCCGCTCGCGCCAAAGCCGAAGCCGCGGGTTATGCACAGCGGGTGAGTTTCCAACCCACCTTGCTGCAACAAGCGACGCAAACCCGCCACGACGCGGCGGTGTGTTCATTGGTGCTGCACTTTATCGCCGACGATGGCGCCAAACTGGACTTCCTGCAGCAGCTGGCGCAGCGCCTCTCCCCCGCCGCACCGCTGCTGCTGTTCGACTATCAACCGGAGGGCCTGCCCGTCAGCCACTACCAACATTGGCTGCAAAGCGCCGGGCACTCGGCGGCGCAGGCGCAGGAGGTGATCGAACGCACCCGCCGCAACTGGCACCCGATGGCGGCGGCACGCAGCCGTCTTCTTTTGGCGGAAAGCGGCTTCACCGCGCCTCAGCAGTTGTGCGGTGCGCTGGGCTTCCAGCTTTCACTGCTCCACCGCCGCCGTTGAGCCCGGCATGCCGCGCAGCGTCAGCCGCCAAAACAGCAGCGCGCTCAGGCTGACGCCCGCCCCCAGCCAGCAGACGCCGCTCCAGCCCGCCCAGGCATACATATGGGTGCCGGCAAAGGCGCCCAACCCGCTACCGACGGCGTAAAACAGCATGTAGCAGCCCACCAGCCTGCTGTGCGACTGCGGGTGCGCGCGGAAGATCATGCTCTGGTTCAGCACGTGGATCGCCTGGCCCGCCAGATCCAGCAGCACGATGCCCGCCACCAGCCAAACCAGGCCGCTGCCGAGCAAACCGAGCGGCAGCCAGGCCAGCGTCAACAGCAGCAGACACACGCCGCTGGCCGCCTGCCCCAGCCCGCGATCCGCCAGATGCCCGGCGCGCACCGCCGCCAGCGCGCCCACCGCGCCGACCAGGCCGAACGCCCCCACCGCGGCATGGGTGAAGTTGAACGGCGCCTGGCTCAGCGGCAACACCAGCGAACTCCAAAAGAGGCTGAAAGCGCCGAACATCAGCAGCGCCAACATGCCGCGAATTTGCAGCGTGCGGTCATGTAGCAGCAGGGTCAGCATTGAACGCAGCAGCGCGGGATAGCTCAGCGTACTGGGAGCGGTGCGCGGCGCAGGCAGCAGGCGCGACAGGATCGGCAGCAATACCAGCGTCACCCCGGCAGAGAAGAAGTACACCGTGCGCCAGCCGCCGACATCCGCCAGCGCGCCGGACAGGGTGCGCGCCAGCAGCAATCCCAGCACCACTCCGCCCTGCGCCGCACCAACCACCCGCCCGCGCTCCTGCGGCGCCGCCAGTGCTGCGGCGAAAGCGATCAGCCCCTGCGTCATGGCGGTGCCCAATAAGCCTACCAGCAACATCCCTACCAGCAGCCAGGGCGCGCTGTGCGCCCAGCCCACCAATAGCAGCGCGCCGATCAGCCCCAGCTGTTGCCCCGCCAGCAACCAATGCCGGTTCAGCCGATCCCCGAGCGGCACCACCAACAGCAGCGCCAGCGCGCAGCCCAGTTGGGTCACGGTGATCACCATACCGACCGCCGCCAGGCTGATGGAAAAATCATGGGCGATAGCGTCCAGCAGCGGCTGCGCATAGTAAACGTTGGCCACGCTAAAGGCGCTGGCGGCGGCCAACAGCAGCACCAGAGGGGCCGGCAGGCGCCCCAGCGCCGCACAGGGGGGATCCAGCAGTTTGTCGCTCATCGCACACCTCAATCTGGTTTCATTATTAAACCCAATGAACTTTAGGCGCAGAGGTTTTATAATGCAACCAGAATGTGCAGCTGGAGATAAACGCCGTGAAACGTAAAAGCCTGGAAGACGCGCCGTGCCCGGTGGCGCGCACGCTGGATGTGATTGGCGACTGGTGGTCGCTGCTGATCGTGCGCGACGCCTTCGACGGCGTCACCCGCTTCAGCGAATTTCAAAAAGGGCTGGGGATGGCGAAGAACATCCTTGCCACCCGCCTGCGCGCGCTGGTGACGCACGGCGTGCTGGAAATCGTGCCCGCCGCAGACGGCAGCGCCTATCAGGAATATGTGCTGACCGAGAAAGGCCGCGCGCTGTTTCCGGTGATCGTCGGCCTGCGCCAGTGGGGCGAAGATCATCTGTTCGCCGAGGGAGAAGCGCACTCAACGCTGGTGGAAAGCGACAGCGGCCGCCCCGTCCCGCGCCTGACGCCGATCGGCAGCGCCGGGCAGACGCTCACCCCGCTGAATACCCGGGTGGTGAAGGTGGAGGAACGGTGATGAGAGTTAGTGGCGGTGCCCGCAGCTCACCCGCTGAAAAACCTGGCGGATAAAGAGCCATTCCAGACACCCGGCCAACAGATAAACCGCGCCAAAAACGAGCGCACCAAACCATTCCGTATCGTTAAAATGGAAAAACCCACTGGCGTCAATCAGCCAAGCGGTTTGATTCTGGTTTAGCCTGGGTACAGGAAAAAGCTTTATTGTCAGCACAGCCAGCCCAACAACAGCCAATGCGTTAGCGAGCAACAGGGCAAGTTTTTTCATAGCCTTTCACCTCGATAGTCCCATATGCCTGTAATGTCGTTCCCGGAACTCTGGCTGTTTTCGATTTCAGCAATGCAGCTCGCAGACGATTGAATTCGTTTTGGGAATAAAAGGTTACACATCCTTCGGATAATCCAAGTGGACCGATTGGATGCAACCTGAATTGCCCACGCATAATGCCGTTAATCCATGTTCTATCGTTAACTGTTCCATCATCTCTGTATAAAGCAAACCAACTATTGTGATCTACATTGGTCACAATATCTTTTATGAAAGTAATAGTCTGCGACTTTAAACCACCGGATGGCCGATCCACAATCCAGTAAGTACCGGCTGGTATAGCCCCGTGATTGGGAACATCTGTACATCCTGGTTGATTTGTATACTGTTTATTACCAGAAAACACAGAGAACATCCCAACCCCTTGACACAACAGAGTGTTTATTTTGTTTCCATTATGAACTAAAAAGCAGCGAAGCATTTTATTTCCCCCATCCTTTGGCTGAGCACCGATAATATCCAGCAAATAAGATTTTATCTATCTTATTGATTTTTTGAATATTGTTAACTCGTGATGATAGAATCAGCAATGAGTAAGGCCCAATCAGCATTGATGGCGCGTGCATCACCTTGAGCTATTACATCTATTCTCTAACAGCTTCCGCAATCCCCTGCAGGTAATGTATAGTCCGCGTTTTACGGAGATCCCATGCTGACTAACTCATCCATTCGTCTGAACAAATACATTAGCGAGAGCGGTATCTGCTCACGCCGCGACGCCGATCGATACATCGAACAGGGCAACGTTTTCATCAACGGTAAACGCGCCACCGTTGGCGCTCAGGTATTTGCCGGGGATGTGGTGAAGGTTAACGGTCAGTTGATCGAACCGCGCAATGAAGAAGATCTGGTGCTGATCGCGCTGAACAAACCGGTCGGCATCGTCACCACCACCGAAGACGGCGAGCGCGACAACATCGCCGACTTCGTCAACCACAGCAAACGCATCTTCCCGATCGGCCGTTTGGACAAGGATTCGCAGGGGCTGATCTTTCTGACCAACCACGGTGACCTGGTCAACAAGATCCTGCGCGCCGGCAACAATCACGAGAAAGAGTATCTGGTGACGGTCAACAAGCCGGTGACCGACGAGTTTATTCGCGGCATGGGCGCCGGCGTGCCGATGCTGGGCACGGTGACCAAAAAGTGCAAGGTAAAGAAAGAGGCGCCGTTCGTGTTCCGCATCACGCTGGTGCAGGGGCTGAACCGCCAGATCCGCCGCATGTGCGAACACTTCGGCTACGAGGTCACCAAGCTGGAACGCACGCGCATCATGAACGTCAGCCTCAAAGGCTTGCCGCTGGGCGAATGGCGCGATCTGAGCGATGACGAGCTGATCGAGCTGTTCAAACTGATTGAAGGCTCTTCATCCGAGGCCAAGCCGGCGAAGAAGGCCCCGGCCAAATCCGCCGCGGCGAAAAAACCGAGTGCCGGCGGCCCCAAAAGCGCCGACAAAGCCGCCGCGCCGGCCGGCCGCAAGCGCTTTACCCAGCCAGGGCGCAAGAAAAAAGGGCGTTAACCCCCGCTCACGCTTCTCGCCAAGCCCGCCGTTGCGCGGGCTTTTTCATCATAAAAGTCAGCCACAGGCCGCCACTGAGTTCTCACCATAAAAAAGGCCCGCATCAAGCGAGCCTACAAGTACCAGAGAAGTCTAGAGGAAAAATCAGAACGACCAGCGCAGGTTGGCGTTGACCGAATTAACGCGGGTATCGGCGCCGAATTGCCCCTGATAGCCGACATCCAGCGTCGCGGCGCGCGACAGTTTCACGCTCACGCCGATATCGCCCACCATCACGTTGTCATCCACGGCCTGGCCCTGAGTGACGAACGCGTCGCTGCCGGCAAACGCCATGCGCGATGAGGTGTTCTTATCGCCGTAGGCGTGCTGCCAGCCGAGCGAGCCATAAAGGCTAACGTTCTTCGGCAGTTCGGTCACGCCGCGCACCCCGAGCGTGGAGTAGAAGGTGTTCATCGTTTCATTGCGCACGCTCAGCGCCGCCGCGCCACCCGACTCCTGGAAGCTGTCGGTATGCAGACGGATGTAGCTCAGGTTGATGAACGGTTCGACGTTCATCTCCGGCTGGCCGAAACGGTAACCCGCTTCGGTGAACGCCAGCAGCGAGTTGGCGTCGTAGTCCGACTTCAGCCGATCCGAGAAGCCGCTGAAATCGACGTTGCGCTTGCCTTCAATCTTGTGCCAGGTGTAACCCAGCGCGCCGCGCAGCGAGAACGCATCCTGCTGCCCCGCCGCATACAGGCCGAGGTGGTAGTTGTCGGTATCGGCCTTGGAACGGCGGCTGTCGACGTCGTAGTCGCCGCGGCTGTAACCGAAGTAGCCGCCGATGCGCACGTTATGATCAGTCAGCTTGCGATCCGCGCCCAACAGGAAGCCGGTGGTGTTGCCATCCAGCTTGCCCACGTTGCCGTTGCCGCTGTTTTTGCCCCAGGAACTGAAGGTCTGCCCCCAGACGCCGCTGTTTTGCGCCTGCGCCGGTTGCACCAGCGACATCGCCAACGGCGGTATCGGCAGGCTGTCGTTGTCGAACAGGCGCAACATGCGCTGGTTCAGCACGTTGAACAGCTGGGTGCTGCCGGCGATCAGGTTAGACTGCATCGACGGATAGACTTCGCCGGACAGCTGATTAAACGCCTCGCGCGCTTCCGGCGCACTCAGCAGCAGCAGTGAGTTATACAGCGCCAGCGAAGAGCCGCTCTGCGTCAGCGTCGAGAGCGCACCGGCGGTATTCCACTGGTTACCGCTTTCAGCCACCGTTTGGAAAATACCCGGCTTGCCGCTGCCTGGGTTCTCGCCCCCCGGATTTTCACCGCCTGGGTTTTCCCCGCCCGGATTCTCGCCCCCTGGATTCTCACCGCCTGGGTTTTCTCCACCCGGGTTTTCGCCCCCTGGATTCTCACCGCCTGGGTTTTCTCCACCCGGGTTTTCGCCCCCTGGATTTTCACCGCCCGTGTCTTTCTGCGCGATGGTCAGATCCACGGCGTTGGCGCTGTGATTCAGCGCTACATCGAGGAAGGCAGACTTGGAGACCGCCGCCGCGAACTGGCCGTCAATGCCGCCGTCCGAGGTCAGAATGCGATAGCTTTGGCCGGTTTTATAGCTGGTTTGCGGATCCAGAGCCGTAACCTGCACCTTGGCCCGATCGCTGATGGTGGTTTTGCCCGCCACCAGCAACTGGTCGCTGCGGCCGTCGCCGGCGATATCGACGTCGTAGAAGGATTCGCCGATAAAGTTCAGGTAGCGTTTCAGCGTCAGCGTGCCGATATTGCCGTCGCCGGGCGAGATATGGCCGCCGGACTGGATCTCGGTCTGGCCCAGCGTGCCGTTGCCGCCCAATGTGCCGCCGGCCTTGATCGACGCGGCGCTGCTGTAGCCCTGCCCGTTATTGACGTCGGAACCCGCCGTCGCGTTGAGGATCAGCGTGCCGCCGTTCTCTGCGCTGAGGGTTTGGATCTCGAAGATGTCGTCTTCTTTCTGGGTATTGATGTCGCTGGCGATGATGAGCTTGCCGCCGCGCGCGGTGACGTTCGCCTGCAGCTCAGAGAGATCGCCGTTCAGCGTCGTGTGCCCGGCGCTGTTGATCACCTCGCCTTCGCCGCTCATCTTGTTGCTGAAAACGTAATTGCCGTCGGTATGGTTAAAGTACACATAGCTGCGGAACAATCCGCCCCGCAGGGCGATCGCCGTCTGGGCATCGATGGTGCCTGCGGCGCCCGCCGCGCCGAGCGTCGGCTCAGTCAACCCGGTGCCGGTGTCCATGTTGCCGCGGCTGCCGATAATCAGCGCGCCGCGGTTAGAGCCGGAGCCGGTCTTGCCCAGCACCACTTCGTTGCCGCCGGCGGAGAATGTCCCGCCGTCCATGACCGCCAGCACGCCGTTGCCGTAATCGCCGACGTTGACGCTGCTGCCGCTGGTAAACCGTGAGCCGTTGCCGGCGATCGTCAGCTCGGCGGTTTTACGCGCGCCGGAGACGCCCGCCACTTCGATGCTGCCAACGCTGACCGCGCCGCCGTTCAGCACGTCTAGATCGCCGTAAAGCGTGAGCGCGCGGCCGACGTTCCATTGGGAATTGGCCCCGGTGACCGTGGCTTTCGGGCTCAGCGTATCAGTCTCGCCCGGCCCGCTACCATTGCCGATGCGCGCGTCAAAGGCGGTGTTCAGCACCGCGCCGTCTTCGATCGCCAGCGTGGATCGTGCCCCTAAATCGGTGCCGACGCTGAGAAAATTGCTGGTGACGCGAGAACCGGCGCCTGTGGCGATCAGATGGCTGTCGTAGCCACGCGTGGTGCCGACCACAATCTCTTTCGCGCTGGCCAGCGCGCCGTCTTCAACCCGCAGGGTGCCCTGCCCCAGATTCAGGCCGCCGCGCAGCACGAACTGATCGTTCACCGCGTTCAGCTCGGCGTTCGGCCCGCGGACCGTGACCAGGCTTTCATGAATTTGGCCGTTGAACATCCGGCCGATATTGATGTTATAGGCGCTGATCTTGCCATTATCGATCAGCAGGTTGCCGCTTTGATTACGGCCGACGTAAACGTCCCCGGTGTAGGCCAATGATTCGGTAATTTTTGCGTCGCCATCAAAAATGGCATCATCTGCGCGAGCGATATCGGCGGGCGCCAGCATCAACAGCGGCGCAGAAAATAGAGCGAGGTAAAGTTTGGAAAGCGGTGTTTTAACCGCTAAAGGATGCGATGTCTTGTCATTCACGGGCTATCTCCGTACTCGTTGGCGTGATGGCGCGAAATTTATTGTTATAGGGAAACTCAATACACTAGAGGAGGTGTAAGGCGTTATTTCGCGCACGCCGGTTTAGTGATCGTCGAAGCAAAAGCTTATAGCCCCCCGGCGCTGACGCTCCGACGATGGAAAACCAGGAAGCGGCAATACCGCCCCCAAAGCGAATTATTTATGCGTGACCACCGGCGTACAGGTCGGCGCGCTTAGCGACGGCGACGAACCTAAAATTCCCGGCATCATCAGCGACGAGCAATCGAAAATGCGGCCTTTTTCCGTGGTGGCGCGATAAGAAAGTTTTTGCCCGCCCAGCGCATCCGGCGGTGCGCCATTGACATTGGTCACGGTAATTTCGTCCGATGAGCCCAGGCCCAGCATTTTGGCGGTTTCCGCCTGCAGTAATGGAATGGCCTGATCGGTTTTCAGGGTGGAACAACCGGCTATCATCATCGTAACGGTTAAAGCGATAAGTGGTTTTTTCATAAATTATCCTTTATAACCAATCAGTTAAAATTATCGATTGGCTTTATGTTTTCTCTTATCCAAATCCTCGAATAATATATTTCCCTTTCCTAAACGAAAAAACCCTCCTAAAGTAGGGAGGGTTGATAATAATTCATCAGACCTATCTGAACTGTGAAGGCGAAAGGAGAATCCTTTGGGGCAGGATTATGCGTTGGTCGTTGATGACCATCCATTGGTAGCAAGCGGTATCGCTAACTTTCTCAGCACGCATTGCCGATTCAAACAGGCACATGTGGTGACCAATGAAGAAAATTGCTACCGTCATATTAGGGAAAATGGCCCGCCGCGTTTACTGGTGATCGATTTTTGGCTCTCTTCCGGTACGGCGTTGAAATTACTCAAAGAAGTAAAACAACGTTATTCTCAGGTGCGTATTTTGGTGGTCAGCGGCGACGAAAATAACGATATCTGGCAGAAAGTGCACAATGCCGGCGGGCATGGGTTCGTATTAAAAAATGAACCCCCGGAATTATTCGCCAGAGCGGTTTTTGCGTTGAATAATAATCAGGAGTGGTTCCCGGAAGGAAATGAACCCGCCATTAAAAACAGTCATGAACATTTAAATAAATTCAATTTAACGCCGAGACAAATCGACGTATTAACTATGATGCTGCGCGGCCTGCCGAATAAAAGGATCGCGACGCAGCTGTCTATTTCCGAACCCACCGTGAAAGAGCATATCAGTAATATCTTAAAAAAGATCGGCGTCAACAGCCGGGTAGAAGCCATCACGCTGTTGCACGGCAAACGGGATCCGTCACAATGAAGTTTTTCCAGAATTTACAAAATGATGGCATCTCCTCACGCGCGCAGATCCGCCTGCTGGACAACACCTTCATGCGGTTGGTGTTCAGCTTCACCGCCGTGCCTTTCGTCGGCATCCCGTTCGCCATCTGGATTTATTTGCTGGGGGATGAACTCGGCCCAACCATTGCCTGGATCATGGTTTACCTGCTATGCGCCGTGGCGATCAGAATATGGCATCGGCGCTACCAGCGCGAGGCCAAAGAAAATGATGAAGACGCCGTGCTGCGCCGCTGGCTGCCGCGCATTAATAAGGTGGCGTTTATTCACGGGTTGGGGATCTCATCACTCTATTTAATTACCCCGCAGACCCATAACTTTGACTTTTTTCTGCTGCTCAATATCAGCATCGCCGCGATCGTCGCCGCCAACGCAACGCATCTGACGCCGGTTATCAGCACCTTTACCCGCTTTTTCTTCGCCTCCTGGGGGCTGCTGAACCTCGGCATCATCTGGCGGCTGGAAGACGTGATGTTCATCGTGCTGATGCTGAACTTGCTGTACGGCTTCGCCATTTACCGCCACGCCTTAACCTCTCATGCGTTCTTTATCCAGCAGGCGTTGCTCGAAGAACAAAGCTCGCGCCTGGCGGAACAGTTCCGGCAAGCTAAAGAGGAGGCGGAACAGGCGCTGCTGGACAAGAATCAGTTCCTGACCACCGCCAGCCACGATCTGCGCCAGCCGGTGCACGCCATGGGCTTTCTGATCGAAGCCATCATCCACAAGAACCGCGACGATAGCCTGACGCCACAGCTGCTGGATCTGCAGCAGAGCGTGCGTTCGGTGCATTTGATGTTCAATTCACTGCTCGATCTCAGCAAGATCGAATCCGGCAACGTGCGCACCGCCGCCACCCATGTGGATATCGGCGCCCTGCTCGACTCGGTGATCACCCTGTTCCGCGAAGAGGCCAACAGCCGCGCCCTGGCGCTGCGCACCTGGCGGCCCAAACGGCGCATCAGCGTGATGGGCGACCCGCTGCTGGTGCGGCAATCGCTGATTAACCTGATCCAAAACGCCCTGCGCTACACGCAACGGGGCGGCGTGTTGATCGCTATCCGCCCGCGCGGCGCCGAGTGCCTGGTGGAAGTGTGGGACACCGGCGTAGGCATCGCCGACGAAGAGAAAAGCAAAATCTTCTCCCCTTACTACCGCCCCGAGCTGGCATGGAAAATCGACAGCGCCGGCCACGGGCTGGGGCTGGCGGTGGTGGCGCGCTGCGCCAAGCTGATGAAGGTGAAGTACGGCATGCACTCCGTCGAAGGCAAAGGCTCGCGCTTCTGGATGCGCTTCACACAATACAGCGGCGAAGACAAAGCGCCGGAAACCACGGCCGCCTACGACAACACCGCCACGCCCATCCGCTATGCACCGCTGCGCGGCGCCTGCCTGGTGGTGGACGACGATCCTTTGGTGACCTCCGCCTGGGAGAGCCTGATGAGCACCTGGGGCATCACCGTGCGCTGCGCAGCCTCCGCCGAGGAAGCCTTCGCCATCGTCGACGACGGTTTTACGCCGTTCGCCGTGCTGTGCGACCAGCGCCTGCGTTCCGGCGAGAGCGGTTTCGACATCCTGAAAGCGCTGTTCGAACGCCTGCCGGACGTGAGCGGCGCCATGGTCAGCGGCGAGTTCAACTCGCAGATATTGCAAGAGGCCGAGCAGGAAGGCTATCTGGTGCTGCGCAAGCCGCTGGAGCCGGCCAGGCTGCATGCGCTGCTGACGCAGTGGGGGGCCGGCTAGCGCGAGGCGGTGGTTTAGCGGGCAAGATGACGCAGCAGGCTCTCAAGGTTGCGCTCCCCCTCCGGGGTTTGCGCACCGGCCTTCAGCCCGCCGCGAATCAACCGCTCCGCGGCCGGGCGTGCGAACAATCCCGCCCAGGCGTCGTGCTCGCGATAAAAACCGGCCTGCAGATCCGGCGCAGGCATCGCCTGTTTGGCCGCCGCAATCACCCCCGCAGGCAATGCCGCGATATTGCGCGCTAACCGATCGACGAAATCATCGAGCTCGGCGGCTGGCAAGGCACGGTTAATCCAGCCGTAGCGTTCTGCAGTAGCGGCATCGAAAAGCTCGGCGCCCAGGATCACTTCCAGAGCGCGGCCGCGCGTCATTCGGCTCGTCAGATACTGCGTCGCGCCGCCGCCGGGCGTAATGCCCATCAAGGCCTCGCACTGGGCCAGTCCCACCGTTTCCCGTGCAGCGAAAGCCATATCGGCCGCCGCCACAAACTCGGCGCCGCCGCCGCGCGCCAGCCCAGCCAGCTTAACGAGAGTGACCTGCGGCTGGCTGCGCAGCAGTTCGCCAAACGCCTGGAACGGATTTAGCCCCTCCGGCGCGTTGCTCGCCAGTTCGTCGAAAGCGTGCGGCTCATCGATCAAGGTCATGTCGACGTGAGCAATAAAGAACGCTGGGTTCGCGCTCTGGAACACCAACACCCGCGTATCCGGATCGTCACGCACCGCGAGCAATAAACGGCTGATTTCCGACATCAGCGCCACATCAAGCACGTTTACCGGTGGGTTATCGATAGCGATCGTCATCACGCCGTGCGCATGAGACAGCCTGAGTTTGCTGAAATCTGTATCTGTCATCTCAATGTCCTTTTACCTGGGGTACAAGTGCGGGTTATTCGCGCCGTGTTTCGAATGGTATACTTTGCATACCTGGCGTCAATTACGCACCTTAAGCATCCCAGGGATGCGGGAGGATACCGATGGATAAGACCGATGTTGTTTACCGCGCCGACTGCCCAAGCCGCATCGTGCTCGATCAGATTGCCGATAAATGGTCCATGATGGTGTTGGAAGTGCTGCGCGAACCGCAGCGTTTCAACGCCATCAAGCGCCGTCTGGATGGTGTCACGCAACGCGTGCTGACCCAGACCCTGCGCAAATTGGAACGCAACGGCATGGTGCATCGCAAAGTGTTGGATGGGCGGGTACTTGGCGTCGAGTATTCGCTGACGCCGCTCGGCAAATCCCTGCAGGGGCCGTTCTCGATACTGTTCGACTGGACGTTAGGGAATATTGAGGCGATTCAGGAGTGCCAACGCAAGTATGATGAGCAGGACGAGTGATGTGATCCCCATAGTCTTTCACTTGCAGGAAAACGAGAGTTAGACAGCCCATCGGGCTATCAGGCCATGATCAGTCGCTTAAACAGCAGCTGCTGGATGTCCTGCCGGTGTG
The DNA here is from genome assembly GCF_052169135.1 of Serratia sp. CY32780. NCBI lineage: Bacteria > Pseudomonadati > Pseudomonadota > Gammaproteobacteria > Enterobacterales > Yersiniaceae > Serratia > Serratia sp. CY32780. The sequence continues at coordinate 151,629 of NZ_JBJNLI010000005.1, read as the reverse complement.
ACAAAATCGCATGTGCTGTTACCAACCTTCCGTCTACAGAATACAAAACCCGGTAACCTTCAGCGTGATTAAACTCCCGGTACTTTGCACAGCCAATTTTGAGCAGCTCGGGGCAAATCTGACATCCTTGTGGGAACTGGCCAACGATGCTCTCAAACTGAGTGAGTATATCCGCAATCACTGGGCGCGGTTCGACATCAACGCGACGGAGATGGCTCGCTATTGTGTCGATGCAGTGCTTTACCGTAAGCGTGTACTCAAAGGTCACCTGCTGTTCCATTGCAATCCCTTAATGTTGAGCACTGTAATGCTTAAAGCCCATCCAGCAGCTGTTCCTTCGAGAACACGCGCCCTTCCGCTTTATCTTTCTCTGAAAGCGTCAGCAATTTCAACAGAGCAATGGCGTTCTCCCGCTCCTGCTGCTGCTCATAGGATTCTATCACGTAGGCGGGAACCCCATTTTGCGTGACCAGGATAGGTTCAGAGAGATCGAGCGTGGCCGCGTTTTTTTTAACGTAGCTGATGGTCTCTACTTTCATCGTGCCCCCAGGCGCTATCAATCATACCAAGGTCTGAATATAGGCCATATTTAGACCACAAACAATGTTCGGCTTTACCCATAACTTACCTCATGGCTGACAACAGGCAGAAAAGACATGGCCATACAAAGAAAAACCCTCTGTAAAAACAGAGGGTTTTAGTCACTTTGGCCTAGTTACGAACAGGCTGTGAAGGGGGGATTAAATCATTCCCACTCAATTATAAAAAATTCAATTCACTTACAAGCAGTTAAAAACATTAATCATAGCAATGCCACGAAAAATACCATTTCCAGCTTAGTCGACTGAAAATGACTTGTTCCGCCTGTGCTTGCGCTTCTGGTCAGCGATCTTGCCCGGCTGGCCAGCTCAGGATCACTCATAACCTTCAGCACATTGCGCAGACGCACCATGCAGGCAATGGGTGTCAGTTCGAACTCATAGCCGACGGCGACCATCTCAGTCTCAGCCTCCTCGGTGATAAAAACGGTTCGGCATGGTTTTCCTGATACGACTGCACTATGCTGCTTACTCTCGAACTCACATTTCCGGCGGTTCGCTGTCATCGTCCGCGTCGGTTGCCAAGCTCTGATCCTCGTGGCGTTCGATACGACGTTGATGCTCTCCAAGAGAGATAGTCAACTCGTTGCCTTCGAGCTTCGCTTGCAGATCTCGCAGGATGAGGCTGCGCTTAGACATATCACCTTCAATAGCTTTCTCAAAACTAGACACGGAAGCAACCGGCACCCGAACGTATCGCTCAATGAACGACGCCATCGTTACGCCAGCTTCGTCCTCAAGATGATTCCACGCAGCATCCCCTACGTAAGCAGCGCCGCCTGCCTCACGGTACGCGGCTTGAAGACCAGTCAGCTTGTCGTTCTCTGTAGGGTCCAGTACGACAAGAATTGGCTTTGCACCCGAGCTTCTGCAATCACGGGCGAAGGAAATCTCCTCACCGAACCGACCTTGACCACTGGCTGCAATAGTCACGCGCAGCTTCAGTTCGTATGCGAGCAGAGTCCCATCCGGCAACACCTTCCAGCAATCAACCTGTCGGCCCTTCGTCGGGTCATCGGCACGTCTGACAACACGCTCACGAGCCGATTTGGGTTCTCCACCGATAGCAGCTGCAAGGATAGGCTCAAAAAGATAGCCGGTTTCCTGTGCGGACCGGTTGTCAAGATCGTAGAAAAATTTGCGCCAAGTGAGCCATGAAGCAAGCGCTTCCGGGGGAAAATCCGGCCCATATTCCATGAGCGCCCGGGGAGAAACCTGCACCATGGTTGGCAGGGGCTGCTGTTGAAGAATCAGCCCATACTTACGCCGCCGCTTATGCAGTTCGGTCAGACACGTCAGGTACGTCATGAAGTCCTGATCCAGTGACGCACCAGAATCAAGCATATCAACCACGTCAAAGGACGTAACTGTTACATCAGGGGCAGTGAACCAATCAACCGCTATGTCATAGTACTCCTGCTGCGGGACGACCTTCGGCCAAAGCGCGGGGAAAACTCGCGCCATTTCACCGCCCTTACCGATGTCGATGGCCACAAGTGCAATTACCTTCGCCAGCTCGCTAGGTTCCATGAGAGCCCGAATGTTTGCAGTGTTCGCGATAGTAAGCAGTCTTGTTAGCTGGCGCGACCTTTCCGCGCTAAGCCGTTGTCGTGTGATCATCGAAAACAATACTCCCTTGATACATTTCTGTGAGTAGCACTTCTGTTGATTTAAGAGCTGGGCTCATCCCAAGTGCTTCGGTAAGAACAAACCCTAAAAGTTTCGCGGCCCTTCCGTCCGCTGGACGTGTATCCGCGCCAAACGAACCGTCAATATATTTCAAATGGTTAGCAAGCAGCTCAGCAGCTAGCGGCGGAACCGCATTCCCTATTTGCTGGATAACACTTGCATTGTTGCCGACCCACTGATAACTATCAGGAAAAGTCTGAATGCGAGCGCACTCTCGTATGGTTAGAGGACGGTGCTCAGTAGGATGGATAAATTCCCGAGCGGCGGCACTCGTAATCGTGAGACTCTGCAAATTTCCATGTAGACGTTTGATTCCTGATGGCGCACCACCTCGTTTTTCTGTCGGCATGCCGTCCGAAACCCTCCGGTTTGCACGACGTTTGTAACTGTCATGCCAAAGCTCTGACGGAAGGTCTTTCATCGTCTGGCCAGGCTTAAGCAATTCCACTTGCATGCGTCCGGAAAGCTCCACTCCTACATGATGAGTCACGGTACCAGTGATATTGCCCTCCCTCATGCGAGCGTCGAATGCGTTGACCGGATCATCACTCGCGTACGGAACCAGCGCCCCCCTTGCACTTGCTGCCGAACCAAGCCCTGCGATCGCTTCGGCCAAATTGGGGGCCATGGGCTTACCAGAAAGCTTTCTTGCCTTCCCGCTGTCAAACGAAAACAGCTCCTCGGGAAACTGGAAGTCGATACCCAGCCGGTTGCCAATGATTAAAACCCTCTTGCGCGTCTGTGGCACGCCATACGAGGCGAGATTCACTTTCTGCAGACGGATCGAGTACCCCATTTCAACAAACTCGCGAACCAGACGCGCAAGGTCCCTGCCACGGCCTGAAGTCAATAGCCCCTCGACATTCTCGAAGATGAACCAGCGGGGGGATAACCTCTCAACGATATTGAGGTAATTAAAGATGAGCTGGTTGCGGGGATCGGCAGCATTTCGGGGGCCAGCAGTGCTAAACCCTTGACACGGGGGGCCGCCGATAACAACAAATGGTCTATGGCCGCCAGCAAGTTTTTCAAGCTGCACAGGCTCTACTGTGCTCAGATCAAGCTGATGACAGGGACTGCCAATATTTAACTGGTAAGTCTGACAAGCGTCAGCGTTAATTTCAGCCCCGAAAAGCGGCTTTAGTCCAGCCCGGCTAAAGCCGGCGGAGAAACCGCCTGCTCCAGCAAAAAGAGATACGACAGCGTCGCTTTTACTCATCCTGTATCCTCATTGACGTGGCATGATAACGCCGACGTATTTGTAAAGAGTCGTTCGAGACACGCCATAACGACGGGCTACATCAGCCACCTGGATATCAGGATCTCGCAGTAATAACTTGATTTCACACACCTGCTGATCATCCAACTTCGGTTTACGGCCCCCAACCCGGCCTCTAGCACGGGCAGCTGTCAGCCCAACTTGCGCGCGTTCTAGGATCAAACCGCGCTCGAACTCAGCCAGCGCTGCAAACACACGGAAAGTCAGTTTTCCCATCGCGCTGTCCGTTTCGATCTTTTCGATCAAACTTTCAAACCCAACACCACGTTGCTCAAGATCGGTCACAATCCGCACCAAGTCCGGCAGGCTACGTCCGAGGCGATCCAACCGCCAAACCACCAAAGTGTCCCCTGCCTGAAGCGCCTTGCGACACTGCTCAAGCTCCGGTCGTGCTGTGCTCTTACCGCTGGCCGCATCTTGGTAGATAACGTCGCATCCAGCCTGCTTAAGCACGTCACGCTGCAGGTCTAGGTTCTGATCGTCAGTTGATACGCGAGCGTACCCTATACGTTGACTCATGGACACAACCAAGACATTGAAAAATTGACGGATATATTAACACCCCTCCAGTAGTTCTCACGACGAAAAATTGCGATATTTTTACTTGTTCAGAAAACCACCCTTTTCCGAACACCGATACCATGTGCGAGAATGTGAACTCAAGGTTTGAAGTAGCCGCTAACGGCTACAAAAGAGGCACAAGCATGAACGAAAAAGAAACCGAGGAGGCGATTGCAGATAGTCGTGCCATTATGGCTGACCCGGTACGCTATGGATAAAAAAACCCGCAGTTACGCGGGCTTAGAGATGTTTTATTTTTACGTGCAGGCTGTTGCCAGACGTTAAATCACTCCCACTCAATCGTCGCCGGCGGCTTGCCGCTAATGTCGTACACCACGCGGGAGATGCCGTCCACTTCGTTGATAATGCGGTTGGAGACGCGGCCGAGGAAGTCATACGGCAGGTGCGCCCAGTGCGCGGTCATGAAGTCGATGGTTTCTACCGCACGCAGGGAGACCACCCAGTCGTATTTGCGGCCGTCGCCCATCACGCCGACCGAACGCACCGGCAGGAACACGGTGAACGCCTGGCTGACTTTGTTGTACAGGTCGGCTTTGTGCAGCTCTTCGATGAAGATAGCGTCAGCGCGGCGCAGCAGATCGCAGTACTCTTTCTTCACTTCGCCCAGCACGCGCACGCCCAGACCCGGGCCCGGGAACGGGTGACGGAACAGCATGTCGTACGGCAGGCCCAGCTCCAGGCCGATCTTGCGCACTTCGTCTTTGAACAGCTCTTTCAGCGGCTCGACCAGGCCCAGCTTCATCTCTTTCGGCAGGCCGCCCACGTTGTGGTGCGATTTGATCACGTGCGCTTTGCCGGTGGCGGAAGCGGCGGATTCGATCACGTCCGGGTAGATGGTGCCCTGTGCCAGCCATTTCACCTGCTCTTGCTTGCAGGCTTCTTCGTCGAACACTTCAACGAACACGCGGCCGATGATCTTGCGCTTGGCTTCCGGCTCGTCCACGCCCGCCAGCGCGGTCAGGAAGCGGTTTTCCGCTTCGACGTGCACGATGTTCAGGCCGAAGTGGTCGCCGAACATTTCCATTACCTGCTTGGCTTCGTTCAGGCGCAGCAGGCCGTTGTCGACGAACACGCAGGTCAGGCGTTTGCCGATGGCGCGGTGCAACAGCATCGCGGTGACGGAGGAGTCAACGCCGCCGGACAGGCCGAGGATCACGTGGTCTTCACCCACCTGCTCGCGGATGCGCTCGACCGCATCTTCGATGATGGTGGCCGGGGTCCACAGGGCTTCACACTGGCAGATGTCCAGTACGAAGCGCTCCAGCATGCGCTGGCCCTGGCGAGTGTGGGTCACTTCCGGGTGGAACTGCACGCCGTAGAAGCGTTTTTCTTCGTTGGCCATAATGGCGAACGGGCAGGTGTCGGTGCTGGCGACGGTCACGAAGTCGGACGGGATCGCGGTCACTTTGTCGCCGTGGCTCATCCACACGTCCAGCAGCGGTTTGCCGGCCGGGCTGATGGCGTCTTCGATGTCGCGCAGCAGCGCGCTCTCTTTGACGATTTCCACCTGCGCGTAGCCGAACTCGCGTTCGGTGGAACCCTGCACATGGCCACCCAGCTGCATCGCCATGGTCTGCATGCCGTAGCACACGCCCAGCACCGGCACACCGGCGTTGAACACATAGTCAGGGGCGCGCGGGCTGCCGGCTTCGGTGGTGCTTTCCGGGCCACCAGAGAGGATGATGCCGCTTGGGTTGAATTCGCGGATCTGCTCTTCGCTAACGTCCCAGGCCCACAGTTCGCAGTAAACGCCGATTTCGCGCACGCGGCGGGCGACCAGTTGGGTGTATTGCGAACCGAAGTCCAGTATCAGGATGCGATGCTTATGGATATTTTGTGTCATGTGAGGCGAATTCCAGCAACAAGAGAAAAAGAGCGAAAATGTGTGTTTCGGGATGGGGCTTAACGCCCCACCCCGGCCTCTCACTCAGGAGAGGTTAAGGCATTAGCCCATGCGGTAGTTCGGCGACTCTTTGGTGATGGTCACGTCGTGCACGTGGCTTTCCTGAATGCCGGCGCCGCTGATGCGCACGAACTCCGCCTTGGTGCGCAGATCGTCGATGGTGGCGCAGCCGGTCAGGCCCATGCAGGAGCGCAGGCCGCCCATCTGCTGGTGCACGATGGCTTTCAGCATGCCTTTATAGGCCACGCGGCCTTCGATACCTTCCGGCACCAGTTTGTCGGCGGCGTTATCGGTCTGGAAGTAACGGTCGGAAGAGCCTTTGGACATCGCGCCCAGCGAGCCCATGCCGCGGTAAGATTTGAACGAACGGCCCTGATACAGCTCGATTTCGCCCGGGGATTCTTCGGTGCCCGCCAGCATGGAGCCGACCATCACGCAGGATGCGCCCGCGGCGATCGCTTTGGCGATGTCGCCGGAGAAGCGGATGCCGCCGTCGGCGATAACCGGGATGCCGGTGCCTTCCAGCGCTTCCACCGCGTCGGCGATGGCGGTGATCTGCGGTACGCCCACGCCGGTCACGATGCGGGTAGTACAGATGGAGCCAGGGCCGATACCGACTTTCACCGCGCTCACGCCGGCTTCAGCCAGCGCTTTGGCGCCCGCTGCGGTCGCGACGTTGCCGCCGACGATCTGCAGATCCGGGTATTTGGCGCGGGTTTCGCGGATGCGCTGCAACACGCCTTCGGAGTGGCCGTGCGAGGAGTCGATCAGCAGAACGTCAACGCCTGCCGCCACCAGCGCGTCAACGCGCTCTTCGTTGCCGGCGCCGGCGCCGACCGCCGCGCCCACGCGCAGACGGCCGTGCTCGTCTTTACAGGCGTTCGGTTTGCGTTCCGCTTTTTGGAAGTCTTTAACGGTGATCATGCCCAGCAGGTGGAAGCTGTCGTCCACCACCAGCGCTTTTTCTACGCGCTTTTCGTGCATCTTCTGCAGTACCACGTCGCGCGCTTCACCTTCTTTCACGGTGACCAGGCGATCTTTCGGCGTCATGACCGCGGTGACTGGCTGGGTCAGATCGGTCACGAAGCGCACGTCGCGGCCGGTGATGATGCCGACCAGCTCATTGTCTTCGGTGACGACCGGGTAACCGGCAAAGCCGTTGCGTGCGGTCAGCTCTTTCACTTCCTGCAGCGTGGTGGATGGGGTAACGGTCTGCGGGTCGGTAACTACGCCGCTTTCATGCTTCTTCACGCGGCTGACTTCTTCAGCCTGGCGCTCGATGGACATGTTTTTGTGGATGAAGCCCAGGCCGCCTTCCTGCGCCAGCGCGATGGCCAGGCCGGATTCGGTAACGGTATCCATGGCTGCGGACAGCATAGGGATGTTCAGGCGGATGGTTTTGGTCAGTTGAGTGCCGAGCTCTGCGGTGTTAGGCAGAACCGTGGAGTGGGCTGGAACCAGGAGGACGTCGTCAAACGTCAGAGCTTCTTTAGCGATACGTAGCATGGGCAATATCTCACCAGGGTGGGCTGTGAAAAAGATAAAATATTGCCGCGGCATTATACAGAGCGGAATCGGTTGCCTCCAGCACTTTCTTACAAAAAGTCTTGATTACCTTTTTCAGCCATGTAGTATCGACCAATTAAGTGATTGTTTTGAAATTTGATCTGGGTCACATGTCGCTACCTGTTTCGCCTTCCATTTTTACCGTAAGCCGCCTCAATCAGACGGTTCGCCAACTGCTGGAAATGGAAATGGGGCAGATTTGGCTCTCCGCCGAGATCTCCAACCTCTCCCAGCCCGCCTCCGGCCACTGGTATTTCACGCTGAAAGACGATCGCGCCCAGGTGCGCTGCGCGATGTTCCGCAACAGCAACCGCCGCGTCACCTTCCGGCCGCAAAACGGCCAGCAGGTCCTGGTGCGCGCCAGCATTACGCTGTATGAACCGCGCGGCGACTACCAGCTGATCGCCGAGAGCATGCAGCCCGCCGGCGACGGCCTGCTGCAGCAACAGTTCGAGCAGCTGAAACAGCGCCTGAGCGCCGAAGGGCTGTTCGATCAGCAGTTCAAGCAGCCGCTGCCCGCCCCGGCCAAACGCGTCGGGGTGATCACCTCCGCCAGCGGCGCGGCGCTGCACGATATTCTGCAGGTATTGCAGCGGCGCGATCCGTCGTTGCCGATCGTCATCTACCCCACCTCGGTGCAGGGAGCCGAAGCGCCGATGCAGATCGTGCGCGCCATCGAGGCCGCCAACCGCCGCGAAGAATGCGACGTGCTGATCGTCGGCCGCGGCGGCGGTTCGCTGGAAGATCTGTGGAGCTTCAACGACGAACGCGTGGCGCGGGCGATCTTCGCCAGCCGCATTCCGATCGTCAGCGCCGTCGGCCATGAAACCGACGTCACCATCGCCGACTTCGTCGCCGATCTGCGCGCGCCGACCCCTTCCGCCGCCGCCGAACTGGTCAGCCGCAATCAGCTCGAGCTGTTGCGCCAGCTGCAGTCGCAGCAGCAGCGGCTGGAGATGGCGATGGATTACTACCTGGCGCAGCGCCAGCAGCAGTTCACCCGCATTCACCACCGTTTACAGCAGCAGCATCCGCATCTGCGCCTGGCGCGCCAGCAGACGCTGCTGTTCAAGCTGCAGCGCCGGATGGAAGACGGCATGCAGCAACAGCTGCGCCTGGCCGCCCGCCGCAGCGAACGCGCCCAGCAGCGGCTGGCGCAGGTGCAGCCGCAGGGCCGCATTCACCGCTACCAACAGCGCGTGCAGCAGCAGGAATACCGCCTGCAGCAAGCGATGGAGCGGCAGCTCAACGCCTACCGCCAGCGCTTCGGCGTGGCCTGCAGCCAGTTGGAAACCGTCAGCCCGCTGGCGACGCTGGCGCGCGGCTACAGCGTGACGCAAACCCCGCGCGGCGAGCTGCTGAAAACCACCAAGCAGGCGCAGGTCGGCGAACTGTTGAAAACCCGCCTGCAGGACGGCTGGGTGGAAAGCGAGGTGAAAACCATCACCGTCGCCAAGAAGCCGCGCAAGAAACGCGCGGCCGAGTAACCCCTACTCCAGCGTAAAACGCTCGCCCGGTTCGCCGTTCACCCACAGCGCGCGCATTTCGCCTTCCGGCAGGCTGAGCGCCAACGTGCGCCAGGCCGGGCGGAAACGCCCTTCCGTCGTGATATCCAGCATGATGCGCTGATGGTCGCAGCGCATTTCCCAACGCAGCCACAGCGCATCGCCCTGTCGCCAGCCCTCGCTTTCACCGTCGTCCTCAAACAGCAGCCCGCTGCTTGCGCCGCAGCCCTTGAGCGGAAACAGCCGCAGCTCGCGCCGATCGTCGGCGGCCACGTCCACATGCGCCAGCCGCTGCGACAGCGGCAGCGCCGCCCCGGCGCGCACCAGCAGCGGCAAACGCTCCAGCGGCGCCGCCAGCGTCACCGTCTGGCCGCCGCCGAACCATTGGCCGCTGTAGAAGCAGTACCAGCCTTCGCCGTTGTCCGGCAGATACACCGAACGCCGGCGCTGCCCCGGCTCCACCACGCTGGCCACCAGCAGATCGCGGCCGATCAGAAAATCGTCGTTCTCGCCGAAGGTGCGCGCATCCTGTTCATGATCGAGAAAGGTCGGGCGCAGCATCGGCTCATCGTCGGCGCAGGCCTGCCACAACAGCGTGTAGAAATACGGCAGCAGTCGGTAACGCAGGTTGATCGCCTCGCGCACCGCCGGGGTGGCGGCCGGGTACATCCAGGGCTCGTTGACCGTGGCGTCGTCGTTCCAGGAGTGGATGGTGAAACGCGGATGCATCACGCCGTTTTGCACCCAGCGCACCAGCAACTCCGCATCCGGTTTGTCGCCCGAGAAGCCGCCGACGTCGTGGCCAAGGTTATACAGCCCGGACAGGCTCATGCCCAGCCCCATGCGGATGTTGTAGCGCAGCGTCTGCCAGCTGGTACGGTTGTCGCCGCTCCAGGTCTGCACGTAGCGCTGCATGCCGGCGCTGCCGGAGCGCGAGATCAGATACGGCCGCTTCTGCGGCGCGAAGCGCTGCTGGGCCTCCATCGAGGCACGCATCATCAGCAGCGGCATCACCGGGCGGATGTGCTTGATGGCGATTGGCCGCCCGAAGCCGTGGCAGCGCGCTTCGCCGTCCCACACTTCGTATTCGTTGTTGTCGTTCCAGGTCGAGTCGATGCCCATCTCCAGCAGTTGCTGCGTGACGCCCCGCTGCCACCAGCGCACCGCCGCCGGGTTGGTGAAGTCGAGGTGCGATCCTTCGTCGTCCCAGAAGCTGGAGCGCTCGGGCGCGTCGCTTTGCGAATCGCGGATAAACAGCCCCTGCGCCGCCACCTCCTGATACTGCGGGTGATCCTGCAGCAGGCACGGCTTGATGTTGGCCGCCAGCCTGAGGCCGGCGTCGTGAAACGCCTGGCTGAGCAGCTTGGGCTGCGGCACCTTGTCGTAGTTCCAGTTGAACACGTAGCGCTTGTTGTTGATCGAGGTGTAGCCCGACGACAGCTGGAAGGAGTCGCAGGGAATGGCGTGTTGACGGCACAGCGCGATGAACTGCTGCAGCTGCTGCTGGGCATCCGGCGCGTCGGTGTAGTGCATGGTCGAGCCGCTGTAGCCCAGGCTCCACTTCGGTCCGAAGTGGGTGCGGCCGGTCAGGCGCACGAAGGCCTTAGTGACGTCCAAGACCTTCGGCCCGAGGAACAGGTAGTAATCCAGATCGCCCGCTTCGGCCTGATAGCGGCGATAGGCCGCGTGGTAGTTGTCGATCTCGTTGCCCAGATCCAACCAGCAGCTGCTCAGGTTGTCGTAAAACAGGCCGAAGCTCGCCTCCGGCCCGCGGGTGATGGTGAACGGAATGTGCTTGTACAGCGGATCGGTGCTGGCGGCGTTGTAGCCCATGGCGTCCAGGTTACGCATCTCGAAGCGGCGGCCGGTGCGCTCCAGATCGCCGGCCTTCTCCCCCAGGCCGTAATAACGCTCATCGGCGAAACGCCGCTGATAGTGCGCCACGCCGTCGCCGTGCGCATTGAGCAGGTAGGCGCTGGTCGGCCGATCCGCCGCCAGCGGCCGCCATTCGCCGGCGGCGTTGCAATATTCCCATTCCAGCCACAGCGGCTGATGCACCGTCACGCGCAGCAGCGGCGTGCTGACCACCAGCCGATCGCCCTCCTGGCGCAGCTGGTAGCCCGGCAGGCTGAAGCCGGCGACGCTGAGCCGATCGCGCCCCTCCCAGGGCACATCTTCCTGCGGCGCGATGCTCCAGGTACGATCCAGCGCCAGTTCGCCCTCACGTTTGATCAACACGCGGAACAGACCGTCTTCCAGCACGTACAGGCAGAAACGGTGGCGTTCATCGACCAGCAGCTCAACGTGGTCGGCATGCTGCGCCGCCAGCGTCCAGTTTTTCAAGGTTTTCATAAGCATTCCACTTAGCTGTGTGAAGGTGTTTTCTTACCGCCGCGTTCGGCGATCAGGGCAATCAGGAACAGGGCACCGATCAGATCGAAGAAGCCCATGGCGATGAACAGCGGGTTGAAGCCGATGGTGTCGGATACCGCGCCGATCAGCAGCGTGAACAGGAAGCTGGCGATCCAGGCGCTGGATCCGCGCATGCCGTTGACCGTCGCCATCTGGTTTTTATCGAACGACTCCACCACCAGCGCGCTGAGCATGCAGGAGATCACCTGGTGGCCGAAGCCGCCGATCGAGATCAGCGCGATCGCCACATAGGGATCTTGGGTGATCGCCACGAACGCCAGCGACACCATCAGGAAAGCGCCGGTCACCGAGCTGGCGACCACCGAGTTGACGCGGCTGCAGCCGAACCATTTGCGGTACAGGGTGGTGAGATAGCCGCTGGCGACGCTGCCGATATCCGCCGCCAGGAACGGCAGCCAGGCGAACATCGCGATCTGTTTCAGATCCATGCCGCGTTCGGTGGCCAGGTACAGCGGCACCCAGAAGCTGAATACCGCCCAGGCCGGCTCGGCGAGAAAGGCCGGGATGGCGATGCCGTAAAACTTCTTGTTCTTGCACAGGCTGGCCAGCGAGGTGAGGAACGGCAGCTTCGGCAGCACCGGCTCGTTGTCTTCGCGGATCAGATCCAGCTCTTGCTGGCCGAGGTTCGGGTGCTGCTGCGGCGAGTGGTAGAACAGCCACCACAGCACCACCCAGATCAGCGCCAGCCCGCCGGAGAACAGGAAGGCGCCCTGCCAGCCGAAGGAGACGTGAGCGATGACGATGATCGGCGGCGCCAGCATAGCGCCGATGGAGAAACCGACGCCCGCCCAGCCGGCGGCGATCGGCCGCTCCTTCTTCGGAAACCAGTCGGAGATCGCCTTGGCGTTGGCCGGGGTGGCCGCCGCCTCCGCGCCCCCCATGAAGAAACGCAGAATGGCCAGTTGCAGCCAGCTGCCGGCGCCGGCGTGCAGCATGCACACCACCGCCCAGATGCCGGCACAGATCAGAAAGCCCATCTTCAGGCCGATAACGTCGATCAACCAGCCGCAGATCGGCTGAAACACCGTGTAGGCCAGCTGGAACGACGCCACCACCCAGGCATATTGCTCGGTGCTCATATTCAGGCTGGTTTTCAGCTCCGGCGCCAGAATGCCCAGCGAGTTGCGGGTGATGTAGTTGACCGTGACGCCCAGCAAGAACAGCGCCAGCATCCACCAGCGCAGCGATTTGAACTTGCGCCGGCCGCTCTGCGCGACCGCCTGATTGATCTCCACACTCATCGGTTCTCTCCCCGCGGCCGCCGGCTACGGCGACGCGCGTTTTGGTAGGGTACGTTGTGCTATCAAACACGGGGCGGTGAAAACGGGTCGGCGCCGTATCACTGGCCGACAGACAATCACAACCCCATGATTTATTTTTGTTTTCATTTTCGCACACCGTTAAAATTGGACTGACAGGTCGCTAAAATTGGTGTACCAATGCAGACTACTCAGCGAGAGCGCGCAGCGAAACGCTGTTTTTTGCAAAAATTTTCACAGGCGGGTGAAAAAATAGTCATAATGACCAAGAAATCCGGTCAAGACGCTGAAAATCTGCAATGAAAATATTCTCACGGACGAATTTGAAGGAGATCACAGAATGAACGGAAAGCTGAAAATTCAGGAGATCGCTCGCCAAACCGGGCTGTCGATCAGCACCGTTTCCCGCGTGCTGGCAGGCAAGGCCAACACCAGCGCCGAGGCGCGCCGCAAGGTGCTGGACTGTGCGCAGCAAAACGGCATTCTGCAGGGCATTTCCAGCGGCCGGCTGATGCTGAACAACGTGATGGTGTTCGCGCCGCAGCGCGCGTTCGACGTACGCACCGACATCTTCTACTACAAGGTCATTCAGGGTATCGCCGCCGCGCTAATGGAGCACGAGGTGCGCATCCGCTACTGCGGGCTGGAAGAGCAACACAGCGACGGCGCGCTGTTTCTGGAAAAGATGAGCGACCCGCACACCGAAGCGGCGCTGATCATCGGCATCGACGACGAACATATCCACACCCTGGCCGCCGATCTGCACAAGCCCTGCGTGCTGATCAACTGCAGCGATCGGCAGATGCGGCTGGACAGCGTCTCGCCGGATCATCAGCTGATCGGCGACTATTCCGCCAGCTACCTGTTTCAGCAGGGGCACAGCCATATCCTCAATCTGCAATGCCTGCGCCGCCACACCATGGAGCTGCGGCTGGCGGGCATCCGCCAGGCCTACGCCCGGCATCATTTGCCGTTCGACGACGGCCGCCATCTGATCACCACCTCCGGCTTCGGCGGCGAAGAGGCCGAGCAGGCGCTGACCACCTATCTCGACGGCATCCACGGCCACTCCCCGCTGCCGACGGCGATCCTGGCCGGCGGCGACTACATGGCGGTCGGGGCGGTCAAAGCGCTCAACAAGCGGGGGCTGAGCGTGCCGGGCGACGTCTCGGTGATGAGCACCGACGGCTTCAATCTGGCGGAAATCCACGATGTGCCGCTGACCTCGGTGCAGGTGCCGCGCGACGAACTGGGCTACGAGGCGATCCAACTGCTGCAGCGGCGCATGCTGCGCGCCGACGCGCCGCCGTGTAATCTGCTGCTGCACGGCCGGCTGGCGGTGCGCACCTCGGTGCGACGCATCAGCCCGCACAAGACCGCGCCGGCGGTGAGCACGCATGACCACAGGCTTTATGACGAGTAGGCTACACTTAGGCACAGTGCATTCATTCGATGAGGTAAAATTTTTGCCTAAGGAGAGCCACTATGCCAGCCCAGCGCATGCGTTCCGTCATTCCTCCCTACATGCTGCGCCGCATCATTGAACACGGCAACGCCCCGCAGCGCGACTGCGCGCTGCACACGCTGAACCACGTGCAAAGCCTGCTCGGCAACAAGCCGCTGCGTTCGCCGACCGAGAAAAACGCCCGAGCCGGCGAAGCGCTCCGCGATATCTACGACGCCCAGAACGGCACCCAGCTGCCCGGCAAACAGGTGCGCAAAGAGGGCCAGCCCAGCAACCACCCCAGCAACCACGATGTGGCGGTGGACGAAGCCTACGACTACCTCGGTGTCACCTACGATTTCTTCTGGCAGGCCTACCGCCGCAATTCACTGGATAACCAGGGGCTGCCGCTGGTTGGCAGCGTGCACTACGGCAAGGAGTACCAGAACGCCTTCTGGAACGGCCAGCAGATGGTGTTCGGCGACGGCGACGGCGAGATCTTCAACCGTTTCACCATCGCCATCGACGTGGTCGGCCACGAGCTGGCGCACGGCGTGACCGAGAGCGAAGCCGGGTTGATCTACTACCAGCAGTCCGGGGCGCTCAACGAGTCGTTGTCCGACGTCTTCGGCTCGTTGGTCAAGCAGTTCCACCTGCAGCAAACCGCCGATAAAGCCGACTGGCTGATCGGCGCCGGGCTGCTCGCCGAGGGCATCAAAGGCCAAGGGCTGCGCTCGATGTCGGCACCCGGCACCGCCTACGACGATCCGCTGCTGGGTAAAGACCCGCAGCCCGCCAGCATGAAGGATTATATCCAGACCAAGGAAGACAACGGCGGCGTGCACCTCAATTCCGGCATCCCTAACCGCGCCTTCTACCTGGCGGCGACGGCGCTGGGCGGCTTCGCCTGGGAGAAAGCCGGTTACGTCTGGTATGACACGGTGTGCGACAAAGCGCTGCCGCAAAACGCCGACTTCGCCACCTTCGCCCGCACCACGATGAAACATGCGCTAGCGCGTTTCGACCAGAACGTGGCGGACAAGGTGCAGCAAGCCTGGCATCAGGTGGGGGTGGAATAATGAAACCGCTGCCGACGCTCAATCAGGATACGGTCATTGAGCTGGCGCGCGAGGGAGGCTTTGCCTACATTCCCAAACTGGCGGGCCAGCGCCGCATCGCGCTGGCCGATATCACGCCGGAGCAGCGGCAGCGCCTGAATCAGTTGCTGAACCAGACGCTGCCCTATGCGCAGGAAGAAGGCCAGCCCACCTCCCCCGGCTGCGGCGACCAGCGCTACTACCGCGTGCAAATCAACTACACCAGCCCCACCCTGAGCACTGAGATCGTGCTGTTAATCCCGGAAAGCAGCGCGCCGCAGGCGCTGGTGGATCTGTGGAAAACCGGCCAGGTGGATGAGTGAGGACTTACAGCGGCTGATAGCTGAAATTCACCCGTTTTTTGGAGATCAGCCCGTGCCCGTGCTGGCACAGGTAATCCACCGCCCCGCAGGCTTTCAATTCTTGCAGCGGCTGCCCGCACGCCGGGCAGCTCGCCAGCTGCCGATAATCGCGCTGGCAAGCTTCACAATGGTAGTGACCCGCTACCCACTTCATGGTCTGACGGCATTGCGGACAGTGCGCTTCCATAACGACTCCAGGTTAAATCGCGCCCCATGAGCGCAAGAAATAAATCCCCAACGCGGTGGTGAAGAACGAACCGACGGTGGTGATGGCGATAATATTGGCCGCCAGCGTGGCGTTGCCGCCCATGGCGCGCGTCATCACATAGCTGCCCGACGCGGTCGGCGTGGCGGAAAACAGGAAGATAATGCCCAGCGCCGCCCCCTGAAACCCGCACAGCCAGCCGGCCAGCGTCATCAGGCACGGCACCAGAAACAGCTTGGCCGCCGACGACAGCGCCGCCACGTTGGACGAACGGAACATGGCGCGAAAATCCAGGCTGGCGCCGGTGCACAGCAGCGCCAGCGGCAGCGACAGCGCAGAGATATAGCTGCCGGTCTGGCGGATCACGGTCGGGATGCCCAGCCCGGTTTGCGCGTACAGCAGCCCGCACACCAGGCCGATGATCAGCGGGTTGGTAACGATGCTGCGCAGCAAAGACAGGTGGCTGATTTTCTTGCCCTGCCCGCCCTGCAGGCTGCGCGTGAGGGTGATGACCGACAGTATGTTGAACAGGATCACCGTCACCGTCAGGTACAGCGAAGCGAGCGCAATGCCTTCGCTGCCGTAGGCGGTCATGGCGTAGGCCAGGCCAACGATGGCGGTATTGGCGCGGAAACCTCCCTGCACGAACACCCCGCGCTCACGCGGTTCTTTCACCAGCCACTTGGCGGCCAGCTCCAGGAGCAGGAAGGTCGCCAGCGTGCCGACCGCGCCGAACAGCACCAGCGGCAGGTTGCCGAGCAGCTGCGGGTGGTTGGTGGCGATGCTGAAAAACAGCAGGCATGGCAGCGCCAGATTGAACACCAGGCGGGTCGCGCCATCGACGAAGCGGTCATCCATCAGGCGCCAATGGCGCAGCAGGATCCCCAGCAGCATCATCAACAGATTCGGCACGGTGACGTTAAACGCAAAACTCCAGGTTTCCCAGGACATGGTGTTCCTTCAGGCAGGCGAGGTAATCTTCAGATAATAAAACGATTTCGGGCCAATAAAAAAGGGGCGCGGCATCACTGCCGCGCCCCTCATGAGCGATTACTTGCTCTTTTTCAGGTGGCTCATCAGGCGCTTGCGTTTACGCATCTGGGTCGGCGTCAGCAGGTTGCGTTTGCCGGCGAACGGGTTGTCGCCCTCTTTGAACTGGATGCGGATCGGCGTCCCCATCACGTTCAGCGAGCGGCGGAAGTAGTTCATCAGGTAGCGTTTGTACGAATCGGCCAGATCGCTGACCTGGTTGCCGTGGATCACCACGATCGGCGGGTTGTAACCGCCGGCGTGAGCATATTTCAGCTTCACGCGGCGGCCGCGCACCAACGGTGGCTGGTGATCGTCAACCGCCATCTGCATGATTTTGGTCAGCATCGAGGTGTTTACGCGGCGGGTTGCGCACTCGTAGGCTTCCTGTACCGATTCGAACAGGTTGCCGACGCCGCTGCCGTGCAGAGCGGAAATGAAGTGCACGCGCGCGAAGTCGACGAAGCCCAGACGCAGGTCGAGCATCTCTTTCACGTGCTCGCGATCTTCTTCGCTCATGCCGTCCCACTTGTTGACCGCAATCACCAGTGAGCGCCCACTATTGAGGATAAAGCCGAGCAGCGAGAGATCCTGATCGGAGATGCCTTCACGCGCGTCGATCACCAGCAGCACCACGTTGGCGTCTTCAATCGCCTGCAGGGTCTTGATCACCGAGAACTTCTCGACGGTTTCAGTCACCTTGCCGCGTTTACGCACCCCGGCAGTGTCGATCAGCACGTATTCGCGTTCGTCGCGCACCATTGGAATGTAGATGCTGTCGCGTGTGGTGCCCGGCATGTCATACACCACCACGCGCTCCTCGCCGAGGATGCGGTTAGTGAGCGTAGACTTACCGACGTTCGGGCGACCGACAATCGCCAGCTTGATCGGCAGATCCTGCGGGTTGAACGCTTCTTCTGGCTCTTCGTCTTCTTCGCCTTCCAGCGTTTCGCCGTTTTGCTCGGCCCAGTAAGCGGCGTTGGCCTCTTCCTCGGTCAGCTCGACGTCTTCCGGTTTTTCCGGCACGAACGGCACCAGCACGTGTTCGATCAGTTGGGTCACGCCACGGCCGTGGGAAGCGGCGATAGCGAACACTTCACCCAGGCCGAGCGAGTAGAAATCGGCGGTGGCGGTGTCCGGATCCAGACCGTCGGTCTTGTTGGCCACCAGGAAGGTCGCCTTCTGGCGGCTGCGCAGGTGCTGGGCGATGCCCTGATCCGCCGGCATCAGGCCGGCGCGGGCGTCGACCATGAACAGCACGATGTCCGCCTCTTCGATCGCCAGCAGCGACTGACCGGCCATGCGCGTTTCGACGCCGTCTTCGGTGCCGTCGATACCGCCGGTATCGACGATGATGAATTCATTGCCTTCGATTTCAGCACGACCATACTTGCGGTCACGCGTCAGCCCCGGGAAATCCGCCACCAGCGCATCGCGCGTATGGGTTAAACGGTTGAACAAGGTGGATTTACCCACATTCGGGCGCCCGACCAGCGCGACGACAGGTATCATTGTTGAAGCCTCATTACTTAATAATCAATGCGTTACTGCACTGTGGATAGACACCAGCGGTGCAGCTTATAAAATACGAAACGGCCCCTGAACACTCAGGAGCCGTTTTCCCCTTCATCTTTCGCGCCACAGCGGCGTTGTCTGCGCACCTTCGCCTCGGTTACTTAGTTCACTAAGCTCCCGAGGACTCATGCGCTTGCCGCCTGGCTGCAACCCGAAATATTTCGGGTGCAAGAAGGGTCACGACGAGCGGCGTTAGCGGGTGAAAGCGTAAACTTTCCCGCCGCGAGCCTGGATGATCAGCTTGTCGCCGGCCACCATCGGCGCAGACAGGAAGCCGGAGCTGTCCACTTCCTGCTGGGCGACAAAACGGCCATCGGTGGTGTTAATCCAGTGCAGATAACCTTCGGCGTCACCGGTCACCAGATAACCATTATACATCACCGGCGGCGTCAGGTTGCGGTGCAGCAGATCGCTCTGCGTCCACACGGTCACGCCGCCTTCGGTGCTGAGCGCGACTACGCGATCGTTTTGGTCGATCAGGTAGATGCGGCCCGCGTCGACGATGAAATCGTTCACCGAACCCAGCTCGCGTTTCCAGATAATCTGGCCGGAACGCAGATCCAGCGCCGTCAGGTTGCCGTTGTAGCCCAGCGCGTAGACCACGCCGTCAACGATCACCGGCGTGGTGTCCACGTCATTCAGGCGATCGATTTCGGTCGCGCCGCTCGGCTGAGAAATACGCTGTTGCCAGATCAGTTGACCCTGCTGCATCAGCACGGCGCTGACGCGGCCGTTGTCACCGCCGACGATGGCGGCGCCAAAGGCGACGGCCGGCGCGGATTCACCGCGCAGCGACAGCGAAGGCATGTCCAGGTTAACCGTCCATTTCACCGCGCCGTCGGCTTCGTTCAACGCCTGCAGCATGCCGTTGGAGGTGTGCACCAACACCATGCCGTCGCTGACAACCGGACGGGAGATCGCTTCGCCGGCCACTTTGGTCTGCCAGGCGATGGCGCCGTCGGCGGTGTTCAATGCGTAAACCACCGCTTTTTCGCTGCCGACGTAAACCTTGTCACCCGCGACCGTCAGGCCGCCGGACAGCAGCGCAGACAGGTTGCTGGAGAAGAAGCCGGTCTTCTCGGAGAGATTGACCTTCCACTTCTCGTTGCCGCTGTCGGCGTCCATCGCTTTCACGATGCCGAAGCGATCGGCGGCGTAAATGGTGCTGTCCTGATAGGCCGGACGCAGGTGGGAGTAATACTCACCGATGCCGTCGCCCACCGAGGTGCTCCACGCCTTGCTCGGCGTAAACTGATTTTCAACTTTCGGCAACGGCGACATGGTAACCACGTCTTCTTCGCTGTTAAACAGCGAGCAACCACTCAGCAAGGCAGCGGAAACCAGTCCGACCAAGAGTGTTTTACGCAATTGCATGGGAATTCCCCTTAGCTGGACAAGTTATTCAATTTCATGCGCAGCAGAACCTGCAGCGCCTGAGAAGCGTTGGACTCAATGCCTTTGCTGTAAGCTTCGCGCGCGCCTTTGGCGTCGCCCTTGGCCAGCAGCACATCGCCGCGCACATCCTGCATCATCGCCGCCCAGCCTTCGCCTTTCACGCCATCCAGCG
Source organism: Serratia sp. CY32780 (assembly GCF_052169135.1). Lineage (NCBI taxonomy): Bacteria > Pseudomonadati > Pseudomonadota > Gammaproteobacteria > Enterobacterales > Yersiniaceae > Serratia > Serratia sp. CY32780. The sequence goes on along the minus strand of NZ_JBJNLI010000005.1, from coordinate 131,535 downwards.
TTTTCAGCGCTTCATCCAGCTTTTTCTCCTGCAGCTGGACGCGCGCCAGACGCAGGTCGATCATCGCCAGCAGGTTGTCGTCTTTGGTCTGGCCCTGCGCCAGCGCCAATTGCTGTTCCGCCTTGGCGAAATCATTCTGTTCGACAAAGTGCTTGGCCAACTGCAGCGCGGCCAATACGCCGTAGCTGTTGCCGTTAGCCTGGACAAATTTCTCCGCGGCAGCCACGTCATCCGGCTTGCCGGCCGCCAGACGATCGCTGGCTTCCTGATAGGATTGCGACGCAGCCATCATGTTGGAGTTTTCATGGCTCTGCCAGTAACGCCAGCCAACCAGGGCACCAATTCCGAGCACCACGCCCACCGCCAGCGCTTTGCCGTTCTCGGCAAAGAACCGACGCAGTGCGTCGACTTGTTCGTTTTCAGTGGTATAGACTTCCACGGTGTCCTTCTCCTTAACCTAACATCAAAGCCAGACGCGCAGCGACTTCGCTTTGCGCCAGCGTTTCTTGTTCACCACTGCGCAGGTCTTTCACCACCACCTGCTGCGCCGCCACTTCGCTCTCACCCAGGATCAGCGCAATGCGCGCGCCCCATTTGTCCGCACGGGTGATCTGCTTCTTGAAGTTGCCGCCGCCGTAATTGGTCATCAGCTTCAGCTGCGGCGCCGCGTCGCGCACCTGTTCAGCCAGCTGCATCGCCGCGCTCTGGGTGCCCGCGCCGGAAGAGATGACGTACACGTCGATAGCCGACGGCGCCTTGAATTCCGGGTTAACCGCCTGCACCAGCAACACCAGGCGTTCGAGGCCCATGGCGAAACCGACCGCCGGGGTGGCGCGGCCGCCCAGTTGCTCGACCAGGCCGTCGTAACGGCCGCCCGCGCAGACGGTGCCCTGCGCGCCCAGGCTGGTGGTCACCCACTCAAACACGGTGCGGTTGTAGTAATCCAGACCGCGCACCAGGCGCTCGTTAACGGTATATGGGATACCTGCCTGCGCCAAAAGTTCACACAGACCGGCGAAGTGAGCACGGGATTCTTCATCCAGGTACTCGGACAGGCGCGGCGCGTCGTTCAACAGCGCCTGCACCTCAGGATTCTTGGAGTCCAGCACGCGCAGCGGGTTGCTGTACATGCGGCGTTTGCAGTCTTCGTCCAGCACCTCAACGTGCTGCTCCAGGAACGCCACCAGCGCGTCGCGGTAGTTGGCGCGCGCCTCCAGCGAACCGATGGAGTTCAGCTCCAGCTTGACGTGCTCGGCGATGCCCAGCGCTTTCCACCAGCGGGCCGTCAGCAGGATCAGCTCGGCGTCGACGTCCGGGCCTTGCAGGCCGAACACTTCCGCGCCCAGCTGATGGAACTGACGGTAACGGCCCTTCTGCGGGCGCTCGTAGCGGAACATCGGGCCGATGTACCACAGACGCTGTTCCTGATTGTACAGCAGACCATGTTCGATGCCGGCGCGCACGCAGCCGGCCGTCCCTTCCGGACGCAGCGTCAGGCTTTCGCCGTTGCGGTCTTCGAAGGTATACATCTCTTTTTCCACGACGTCGGTCACTTCACCGATCGCGCGTTTGAATAACGGGGTCTGCTCTACAATCGGCAACCGGATTTCGCTGTAACCGTAGCTGCCCAGCACCTGCTTGAGGGTGCCTTCAATACGCTGCCATAATGCCGTTTCTTCCGGCAGGTAGTCGTTCATGCCGCGAATGGCTTGAATGTTCTTTGCCACGTGAGTTCTCTGTCCGTTGTCTGTAAAAATGAACCTGATTATAGGGACTTTGCCGCCCGGTATTCAACGCGGATGCGGTTTTCTGCCCTTCAGGTTCATAAACAAGCGGGCCAACAGGCCCGCCGTGTAGCGATAACGCTTATTTTTCCAGCAGATTGACCGTGATGCGGTTGCTTTCGTCCATCATCGCGGCCTTGGCGCGAATTTTCGCTTCCAGCTGGTCGATCATCTGTTCGTTGTCGAAACGCTCTTTCTGGCGCACGCCGTCTTCATAGAAGCCGCTCTTCTTGTGGCCGCCGGTCACGCCCATGGTGGACACCAGCGCTTCGCCCGGGCCGTTCACCACGCAGCCGATGATCGAAACGTCCATCGGCGTGATGATATCCTCCAGGCGCTGCTCCAGCGCGTTCACCGTGCCGATCACGTCGAATTCCTGACGCGAACAGGTCGGGCAGGCGATAAAGTTGATACCGCGCGCGCGGATGCGCAGCGACTTCAGGATATCGAAACCGACCTTCACTTCTTCGACCGGATCCGCCGCCAGCGAGATGCGCAGGGTGTCGCCGATGCCTTCAGACAGCAGCATACCCAGGCCGATGGCCGATTTGACCGACCCACTGCGCGCGCCGCCGGCTTCGGTGATGCCCAGATGCAGCGGCTGATCGATGCGCGAGGCCAGCAGGCGGTAGGATTGCACCGCCAGGAACACGTCCGACGCCTTGACGCTGACCTTGAACTGGTCGAAGTTGAGGCGATCGAGGATGTCCACGTGGCGCATGGCGGATTCCAGCAGCGCTTCCGGCGTAGGTTCGCCGTACTTTTCCTGCAGGTCTTTCTCCAGAGAGCCGCCGTTGACGCCGATGCGAATCGGGATGTTCTTGTCGCGGGCGCAGTCCACCACCGAGCGAATGCGCGATTCGTTGCCGATGTTGCCCGGGTTGATGCGCAGGCAGTCTACGCCGTATTCGGCAACCTGCAGCGCGATGCGATAATCGAAGTGGATATCGGCGACCAGCGGCACGTTGACCTGCTGCTTGATCAGCTTGAATGCCTCGGCGGCGTCCATGGTAGGAACCGAAACGCGGACGATGTCGACGCCCACGCGCTCCAGCGCTTTGATCTGATTAACCGTTGCTTCAACATCGGTGGTACGGGTGTTGGTCATCGACTGCACGGCAATCGGCGCGCCATCACCAATAGGCACCTTGCCGACGTAAATGCGTGTAGATTTTCGACGGTTGATGGGCGCTTGGTTATGCATTACTTACTCTCCATTGCTGCTCTGACATCACGACCGGTGCCGCGCGATTACTGCGCGGCGACGGTCAGGCGAGCAACACGGTTTGACTTAACGAACCGGCTTAAATCAACCGGCTTACCCTGATACTGGATCTGTACTGCCGCCGGCGCGCCGATGGTCAGTTTATACGGCGCAGTGCCGGCCAGGTTCAGCTTGCCACCCTGCTTCTGGGTGCCGCTGAACAGCGTCTTACCGCTCGCGTCGGTCACCTGCAGCCAGCAGTCGGCAGAGAAATCCATCACCAGCGCATTCGGATCGGCCACCGGCGCAGCCACGCCCGCATCGGCGGTCGGCAACGGCGCCTGTGCCGCCGGCGCGGTTTCCGGCAGGGTGGTCTGGCTTGGCGACACCACGGCAGGCTGCTGCTGAGCCGCGCTCGGCGCCTGGGCGGTCGCCGCCGGCGCCTGAGCCGCTGCGCCAGTATCGGCCGGCGCGGCGCTGTTGTCGGTCAACGGCACGTTGGTGCCGGCATCGGCATTGCCGTCGGTCAGCGGCACGGACTGCCCTTCGTTATTCTGCGAAAGCTGCGCGGAGGACTGATCGGCCATGGTGGCGATCTCTTCCTGCTGGGCCTTGTGGTTTTGCCACCACCAGGCGCCGGTCAGGCCGATCACCACGAACACGATAAGCCAGGTGAAGCTCATCAGCCAGCCGTCGCGTTTCTTGCGGCGTTTGCCCAGCGAGAAGCTTTGCATCGGCGCCACTTTCGCCATCTTCAACGGCGCCTGCTTGGCCAGCATCGGCAGCAGTTCGTCTTCCGGCAAATGCACCAGCTTGGCGTAGGAACGGATGTAGCCGCGCACGAAAGTGGACGCGAGGTCAGCGGACACGCTGTCTTCCTCGATATCGCGCACGGTGGACATTTTGAGACACAGGCGTTCTGCAACGGTCTGTTGGCTCAGCCCGAGTTGCTCACGGGCCTGACGCAGGCGCTGGCCCGTCGTCATGGATACGGTTTTATCTTGGGAGGCTTCAGTATTCATTAGCTAAGAACTGCTGGTACTGTTTGGATTGTGGAAAACTTCGCGCTAGCTGCTTGCCATAGCGTTGAACGCTATCCTGACGGCCGGCTAACGCGGCGAAACGAATCTGTAACCATAAGCTGCTGGCGCTGGCCGGCAGAACATGCTGATAAACATCCAATAAAAGTTGCGACTGGGCGCGCTTCCCTTCTCCAAATTGCTTTTCGGCCTCCGCCAACAGCGGAGTGCCTTTGTCCGGATCGACTTTCAGCGCGCGGCTCAACAGCGTGCGCGCCTCATCGTTTTGTCCGGCCTTGAGAAAACAGTAACCTGCGTTTTCCAGGCTGTCGGCGACCTGGCCATAATCGGGCGCCAGCGCCGCTGCGCTAAACTGCTGTTGCGCCGGTACATACTGCCCTAAACTGCAAAGAAACGCACCGTAATTATTCAATACGGTGCCATTGCCCGGCGCAAGTTTGAGCGCTTGCCGATAACGCTGTTCGGCCGCGGCATTTTCACCGATCCGCTGCTCATAGAGCGCCATGCCCAACTGCGTGCGGTAATCCTGCGGGGCCGCGTCCAGCGCCTTTTCCAGGTTCTGGCGCGCGGCGTCCATGTCGCCTTGCTGCAGGTACTCCAGGCCCAGCTGCAACCGCGTTTGGCCCGCCTCAGAGACTTGTGCTTCCTTTTCCGGCGCTGAACCGGAACACCCGGCCAACAACCCGGCCGCCAGCCACACACCCCACAGTTTCAGCTTCATGCCCGCATTCATTTCCTTATCGGCCGTCAGCTAACGCCCGCCAGCGACACGCTTTCGCATAACAGGCTGTTAGATAACAAAAAATGGTGCTATAGGATTCAGACCGCCCGTACGTTGATAGGTTCCCCGGCCATTTTCTTCTTCAGGGTACGCTTGGTACGGTCGATCACTTCACCCGCCAGTTGCCCGCAGGCGGCGTCGATATCGTCACCACGGGTTTTACGAACAATAGTCGTAAAGCCGTATTCCATCAACACCTTGGAGAAACGATCCACCCGGCTGTTGGAGCTGCGGCCGTAAGGGGCGCCCGGGAACGGGTTCCATGGGATCAGGTTGATCTTGCACGGCGTGTCTTTCAGCACTTCCGCCAGCTGATGCGCATCGTCGGTGCTGTCGTTGATATGATCCAGCATCACGTACTCGACGGTCACGCGGCCCTGGTTGGCGTTGGATTTCTCCAAATAGCGACGCACCGCGGACAGGAAGGTCTCGATGTTGTACTTGCGGTTGATCGGCACGATCTCATCGCGGATGGTGTCGTTCGGCGCGTGCAGCGAGATCGCCAGCGCCACGTCGATCATGTCGCCCAGCTTGTCCAGCGCCGGCACCACGCCGGAGGTAGACAGGGTCACGCGGCGTTTGGACAGGCCAAAGCCGAAGTCGTCCAGCATGATTTCCATCGCCGGCACCACGTTGTTCAGGTTGAGCAGCGGCTCGCCCATCCCCATCATTACCACGTTGGTGATCGGGCGTTGGCCGGTCACCTTCAGCGCGCCGATGATTTTCGCCGCGCGCCACACCTGGCCGATGATTTCCGACACGCGCAGGTTGCGGTTGAAGCCCTGCTGCGCCGTCGAACAGAATTTGCACTCCAGCGCGCAGCCTACCTGCGAGGAGACGCACAGCGTCGCGCGGTCGGCTTCCGGGATATACACGGTTTCGACCTGCTGATCGCCGACTTTAATCGCCCACTTGATGGTGCCGTCGGCCGAGCGCTGTTCCTCCGCCACTTCCGGCGCGCGGATTTCCGCCACGCGTTGCAGCTTGCCGCGCAGGACTTTGTTGATGTCGGTCATCTGCTCGAAATCGTCGCAGCAGTAGTGGTAAATCCACTTCATCACCTGATCGGCGCGGAACGGTTTCTCGCCCATTTCGGCGAAGAACTCGCGCATTTGCTGGCGGTTCAGGTCCAGCAGGTTGATTTTGGCCGCAGCCGGTTGCTCCACGTTAACGGAGGGGGTAGTCAGCGAATTATTTTCAGACACGGTGTGCTCGGACGTGATGGGTTCTAACATAATGATCTCTGGCCTCGTTATTACACGTTATGGCGCTAAAGAATGGACAGTAAGTTGTGCATTTCAGCCCGCATGATTCGGGTGGCGGCACTAAAAACACGCCCCTGACAAGTCGTCTTATCAGGGGCGCGGCATTGTACAAATTTTAGTAGCGGGTGGCTACGGCTGAAAGGCATTCAGGGCATTTTTATTGTTTCAGCCGGTGAATGCCTGGCTATCAGCAACGGCACGATTAACGTGCGCAGATTTCGCTTTCGTTGAAGAAGTAAGCGATTTCGCGCTGTGCGGATTCAACGGAATCGGAACCGTGAACGGCGTTAGCGGTGAAGCTGTCCGCGTAGTCGGCACGCAGGGTACCAGCCAGCGCGTTGTCCGGGTTGGTTGCGCCCATGATGTCGCGGTTGCGCTGCACGGCGTTTTCAGATTCCAGAACCTGCACCATGATTGGGCCGGAGGTCATGAACTCAACCAGACCGTCGAAGAATGGGCGGCCTTTGTGCTCAGCGTAGAAGCCTTCAGCTTGCTCGCGAGTCAGACGCAGCATTTTAGCGGCGATGATTTTGAAACCGGCGCGCTCGAAACGAGCGTAGATAGCGCCGATGTCGTTGTTGGCTACAGCGTTTGGTTTAACGATGGAAAAGGTACGTTCTACGGTCATGATGGCCTCTGTATGACTTCCAAAACAGGCCGGTCTGCAATGTTGCCGGCCTTCTCAAGTGGCGCAGATTATATGTGCGCCGTTAACGCTTGCCTACGGGAAAATCAACATTTCATTAAAAAAATATGATCTTCATGATTCATATTTGACCACGCGGCGGCGCTACTGGGTCTTGTCGGTAGACGGGATCAAATTGCGCAGCCAGCTGCCCCAGCGGCGCTGATAAAACGGCTGCGTATGGGAGATAAGATAGTGGCTGATGCCGCGCTCGTTCTCCGACACCAGGCAGAAATCCACCGGTTCGTCGTTCGGCGCCGTTTCGCTGGCGACGCTGCCGGCCTCGTTGATCAACGCCTCGATCTCCGCCGGCTCGGCGTCCACTTCCAGCCCGATCAGCAGATTCGGCTTCTCGTCCGCCGCCTGATCGTGCATCAGCGCCAGAAACGCGCGGCGCACCGGCTTGCGCTGGCTGAACAGCGTGGTCAACGCATCCACCATCGCCGACGGGTACTCTTCGGGCTGCCCCAGCAGGATTTGGGTCTCTTTATCGACGTAATGCTCCACCGGTTTGACGACGCCGCCGGTCGCCAGCAGCATCGCCACCTCTTCCGGGTAGAACTCCTTGCCGTACTCCGCCTTCGGATTGAGGAACAGATCCGCGCCCTGGGTGATTTCGAACAGCACCCGCGCCGGCATGGCGATGAACGGCTGTTCGTCCTCAACGGCTTTCTGCAGCGCTTCCAGCGAGGTGAAGAACGGAATGATGCTGCCGCCGTCCTGCTTCTCCCAATGCTGGATATTGACCGGCGTATCCGCGTTCAGCGCGATGTCGCCGTCCTGCTGCACCTGCTCGCTGTCGCCGAGGATCAGCACCGTGGCGTCGAGCAGTTCACGGAAGAACGCCGGGCGGTGGGCCGGCTCCGTCACCGCCAGCTTCAGCAGGCGTTCAAGTTCGTTTTCGCTCGGGGCGGCATCGTGATGATGGGCACTCATGGCAAACTCCAGGGATCAAATAGCGAGGCCCAGCATGCTGGGCCCCGAAGATAATGCGCATTCTAGCGCCCGACGCGGCGGGCGTTCAATTATTTGGCTTTGCTCAGCAGCAGGTTGGCCAGGGTACGCACGCCCAAACCGGTCGCGCCGGCCGACCACTGATCCACCGCGCCTTTGCGGTAGGTGGCGGAACAGTCGATGTGCAGCCAGCCTTGCTGGTAATTCTTGACGAAGTGCGACAGGAAGGCCGCCGCGGTGCTGGCGCCGGCGGTGTAGGCCGGGCCGGCCACGTTGTTCAGCTCGGCGAAGTTGGACGGCAGCTGGCTGCGGTGGAACTCGGCCAGCGGCAGACGCCAGAACGGCTCTTGCTCGGCGGTGGCGCTGTTCAGCAGCTCCTGCGCCAGCGCGTCGTCGAAGCTGAACAGCGCATGGTAGTCGTTGCCGACCGCGGTTTTGGCGGCGCCGGTCAGGGTGGCGCAGTCGATAATCAGCTGCGGGTTCTGCTCAGAAGCGTCGATCAGGCCGTCGGCCAGCACCAGGCGCCCTTCCGCATCGGTGTTCATCACCTCAACGGTTTTGCCGTTGCGGTAGCGAATGATGTCGCCCAGTTTGAAAGCGTTGCCGCTGACCATGTTGTCGGCGCAGCACAGGTACAGCTTCACACGCTGCTTCAGGCCGCGCGCCGCCGCCAGCGCCAGGGCGCCGGTGATGGTGGCCGCACCGCCCATGTCAGCCTTCATCGAGTCCATAAAGGCGCTCTGTTTCAGGCTATAACCGCCGGTATCGAAGGTGATGCCCTTGCCGACCAGGCAGGCGAACACCGGTGCGTCCGGATTACCGGTCGGGTTGAAGTCCAGCGCCAGCAGCACCGGTGGGCGCTCGGAGCCGCGGCCGACGGTGTGGATGCCGGCATAGTTCTGCTCGCGCAGATCTTCGCCCTTGGTGATGCGGTAGCTGACGGCATCGCAGCCGACGTCGCACATCAGATCGACGGCGCGGGTCGCCAGTTGCTCCGGCCCCAGCTCTTCCGCCGGCATGTTGATGGTGTCACGCACCCAGTCAACGATCTTCAGCCGCTTATCCAGCTCCTGACGTGCGGCTTCCGGCAGCTCGGCCCATTCGACGTTGCGCTGCCCTTTCGGCCCGCGGTAGCCCTGCCAAAACGCCCAGCTGTTTTCCAAGTCCCAACCGTCGCCGGCCAGCTTGACGTTTTTGATGCCCTGACCGTCAATTTTGCGGCCCGCGCGCTGGATCGCGCCCAGCTTGTCGGTGCCGGTCAGGTGAATGGTCATCCCTTCGCCGTTGGTGCTGAGCAGCGCTTTTTCGCCCCAACGGGCGTCGGCAGGTTGTTGCGACAGCGTGACCTGCATGAATTCTGTTGTCATAGCCTTCTTACTCCGGATGTTCCCTTTATTATTTCATTAGGGCTTTATTGCATACCCTATGGATTTCAAATTGCAGCTAGGCGCCCAGCGATCTCATCCCCAGGAGCTTACTCAGGTAAGTGACTGGGGTAAGACAAATCTGCCGGGAGCAGATTTGAACGCTGCTCGCAGCGGCCCCTTGGGGCGTGGCCCACGGATGGGCCACGTAACTACGTGCAGGTAACAACGCTGCGGTTTGAAAGACGACGGGTATGTCGGATACAAAATAAACGGGCCGCCCATGGCAGCCCGTTACGCTATTTACTCCGCTTCATCTAACCAGACCAGCAGGATCGCTTCCAGTATTTTTTCGTTGGAAGCCTGCGGATCGTCGTCGAACTCTTCCAGATCGCAGATCCACTGATGCATGTCGGTAAAACGCACGGTTTTCGGATCGGTGTCCGGGTATTGGTCGTACAGGGCTTCGCCGATTTCTCGGCTGTCGGTCCACTTCAGTCCCATTATGATCTCCGGGTTGGCGCTGCGGCTAACAATTAATGCTCACGCGCGTGGTTGACGGTGTAGCGCGGCATTTCGACCACCAGATCTTCGTCGGCGACCAGCGCCTGGCAGCTCAGACGGCTTTCCGGCTCCAGCCCCCAGGCCTTGTCCAGCATGTCGTCTTCCAGCTCGCTGCTCTCTTCCAGCGAATCGAAGCCTTCACGCACGATGCAGTGGCAGGTGGTGCAGGCGCAGGATTTCTCGCAGGCGTGCTCGATTTCAATGCCGTTGCGCAGCGCAACGTTGAGGATCGACTCCCCTTTTTCAGCTTCCAGAACCGCCCCTTCCGGGCAAAGATCTTGATGGGGCAGGAAAACAATTTTAGGCATGGTTAAACCTCATCCACAGAATGGCCAGCCAGCGCGCGGCGAATGGAAGCGTCCATGCGGCGCGCGGCAAAATCTTGCGTTTGTGCATCTAATGTTTTGATGGCGTCTTCGATAGCGGCGGGATCTTCACCCTGCACCGCCTGCTGCAACGCCTGGGTCGCGGCGGCGATCGCCTGGCTTTCCGCCTCGCTCAGCAGCGCGGCGTCGCTGGCCAGCGCGCCCTGCAGGCTTTCCAGCACCCGCGCGGCTTCCACGCGTTGCTCCGCCAGCTTGCGCGCGCCCACGTCGCTTTGCGCGTTGGCCATCGAATCCTTGATCATGCCGGCGATTTCGCTGTCCGACAGGCCGTAAGACGGTTTCACCTGGATCGAAGCTTCGACGCCGGTGGATTTCTCCATCGCGGTGACGCTAAGCAGACCGTCGGCATCCACCTGGAAGGTGACGCGAATGTGCGCGCCCCCGGCAGGCAGCGGCGGCAGGCCGCGCAGCGTGAAACGCGCCAGCGAACGGCAGTCCTGCACCAGCTCGCGCTCGCCCTGCAGCACGTGGATCATCATCGCGCTCTGGCCGTCTTTAAAGGTGGTGAATTCCTGCGCGCGCGCCACCGGAATGGTGGTGTTGCGCGGGATCACTTTCTCCACCAGACCGCCCATGGTTTCGAGGCCCAGCGACAGCGGGATCACGTCCAGCAGCAGCATGTCGCTGTCCGGCTTGTTGCCCACCAGAATGTCGGCCTGGATCGCGGCGCCGATGGCGACCACTTTATCCGGATCGATCGACGTCAGCGGCGTGCGGCCGAAGAAGGCGCCCACCTGCTCACGCACCAGCGGCACGCGGGTGGAACCGCCGACCATCACCGCTTCCAGCACCTCGTCGGCGGCGACGCCGGCGTCTTTCAGCGCGCGGCGGCAGGCCATCAGCGTGCGTTTCACCAGCGGGGCGATCAGCGCTTCGAACTGGGCGCGGGTCACCTCGCCCTGCCAGCCGGCCACCTCGACGCGCACGCTGTCGGCATCGCTCAACGCGATTTTAGCGGCGATGGCGGCGTCCAGCAGCTGGCGCTGCACGCCGTGGTCGCTGCGATCGGCCACGCCGGCCTGCTCGCGCAGCCAGTCGGCCAGCAGGTGATCGAAGTCGTCGCCGCCCAGCGCGGAATCGCCGCCCGTGGCCAGCACTTCGAACACGCCGCGGCTGAGGCGCAGAATGGAGATATCAAAGGTGCCGCCGCCCAGATCGTAAACCGCGATCACCCCTTCCTGGCCGGAGTCCAGCCCGTAGGCGATCGCCGCCGCGGTCGGTTCGTTCAGCAGGCGCAGGACATGCAGGCCGGCCAGACGCGCCGCGTCTTTGGTGCCCTGGCGCTGCGCGTCGTCGAAGTAGGCGGGAACGGTGATCACCACGCCATCCAGCTCCCCTTCCAGCGCCGCTTGCGCGCGCGCGGACAGGGCCCGCAGGATATCGGCGGAGACGCCGACCGGGTTAACCGGGCCGCCGGCGGTGACGATCAGCGGCAGGCCGTTGTCGCTGGCCTGGAATTGATACGGCAGGTTCGGGTAACGTTGCTGCACGTCCGCCAACGAGCGGCCCATCATGCGCTTGATGGAGCTGACGGTATTGGCCGGATCCTGCGCCGCCTGTTGGCGCGCCTCCCAGCCGACGCGCTGCGCATCCGCCTGATAATGCACCACCGAAGGCAGCAAATGGCGGCCCTGTTCGTCGGCCAGCGTTTCCGCTTGCCCGCTGCGCACCGTGGCGACCAGCGAGTTGGTGGTGCCTAAGTCGATGCCGGCGGCCAGACGTCGCTGGTGCGGCGCGGCGCTGAGGCCAGGCTCACTAATTTGTAATAAGGCCATGTTGAAGCTTCCACAATCAGAATCAGAAGGTGTTACTCAAAACCCAGCAGTTTTTCTTCGAGTTGTTCAACCTGTTGCTGGAGTTTGTCCAAAAAGCGCAGCTTGCGCACGGTGTCGGCGGCGTCCGCCCACAGCTCGCCGTCCAGCTGCTGCAGCATCAGCGCGCTGCGCTGTTTGATGGAGACAGCCAGCCGCGCGCCGAAATCGGCCAGCAGGCTTTCCGCCTCCGGCTTGCGCTCAATGGCGTCGAGCTCTTCGCGCAGCTCCAGCTGTTCCATCAGGAACGCGGTGTCGCGCATCGTATGCTGTTCGTTGCCCAGCTCGAAGCCGTGCAAAGATAGCATATACTCCGCGCGTTTTAACGGGTGCTTCAGCGACTGGTAGGCTTCGTTGATGGTCGCCGCCTGCTGCAACGCCATCAGGCGTTCGCGCTCCGGCTGGTTGGCGAAACGATCGGGGTGAAATTGGCGCTGCAGATCCTGGAAGCGGGACGCAAGCAGGCTGCCGTCCACGGTGTAGCGAACTGGCAGCCCGAATAAAGTAAAGTAATCCATAGCGTGCTCTGGGCGTTAGCGGATGAAGTTCCCCCGCCGAAACGGGGGAGCACGATGGACTGTCAGACGTTGAAACTCTCGCCGCAGCCGCATTCGCTTGAGACGTTCGGGTTGTTGAACTTGAAGCCTTCGTTCAGGCCTTCCTTAACGAAATCAAGCTCGGTGCCGTCAAGGTAAACCAGGCTCTTGCCGTCGATGATCACCTTGATGCCTTTGTCTTCAAACACGATGTCGTCATCGTTGGCTTCGTCAACAAATTCCAGCACGTAGGCCATTCCGGAGCAGCCGGAAGTTCGCACTCCCAGACGCAGGCCGAGACCCTTGCCGCGGTTCGTCAAAAACGCCTGAACACGCTGCGCAGCGCTGTCGCTCATGGTAATAGACATCACAACCTCACACTTCAAATCAAAGCCCGGCGTGGCCGGGCCGACTCAGACAAATTACTCGGCGCTATGCTTGCTCTTATAGTCGGCAATCGCTGCTTTGATGGCGTCTTCAGCCAGGATCGAGCAGTGAATTTTGACCGGCGGCAATTCCAGCTCTTCGGCGATCTGGGTGTTTTTGATCGCTTCAGCCTGATCGAGCGACTTGCCTTTCATCCATTCGGTCACCAGCGAGCTGGAGGCGATGGCGGAACCGCAGCCGTAAGTTTTAAAGCGCGCGTCTTCGATGATGCCTTCATCGTTAACCTTGATTTGCAGCTTCATGACGTCGCCGCAAGCCGGCGCCCCTACCATGCCGCTACCGACGGTAGGATCTTCGTTGTCGAAGGAACCCACGTTGCGCGGGTTTTCATAATGATCGATTACTTTTTCGCTGTAAGCCATGACCTTGCTCCTGAAACCTGAGAATTAATGATGCGCCCATTCGATGCTGTTGATGTCCACGCCCTGCTTGAACATCTCCCACAGAGGAGATAGATCGCGCAGACGGCCGATGGATTTACGCACCAGTTGAATGGTGTAGTCGATCTCTTCTTCCGTGGTGAAACGCCCCAGAGAGAAACGGATCGAGCTGTGCGCCAATTCATCGCTCATGCCCAGCGCGCGCAGCACGTAGGACGGCTCGAGGCTGGCGGAGGTACAGGCTGAACCGGAGGAAACGGCCAGGTCTTTCAGCGCCATGATCAGCGACTCGCCTTCAACGTAGTTGAAGCTGACATTCAGGATGTTCGGTGCGCCGTGCTCCAGATCGCCGTTCAGATACACTTCTTCCATATCTTTTACGCCGTTCCACAGACGATCGCGCAGGGTGCGCAGACGCGCCATCTCTTCGGTCATCTCTTCTTTGGCGATGCGGTAAGCTTCGCCCATGCCGACGATCTGGTGGACAGGCAGGGTGCCGGAACGCATGCCGCGCTCGTGACCGCCGCCGTGTACCTGCGCTTCGATGCGGATGCGCGGCTTGCGGCGCACGTACAGCGCGCCGATGCCTTTCGGGCCATAGATTTTGTGGCCGGAGAACGACATCAGGTCGACTTTCAGCTTGCTCAGATCGATAGGCAGTTTGCCCACGCTCTGGGTGGCGTCAACGTGGTAGATGATACCGCGCGCGCGGCACATTTCGCCGATCGCTTCGATGTCCTGCACCACGCCGATTTCGTTGTTGACGTGCATGATGGAGACCAGAATGGTGTCATCGCGCAGCGCCGCTTCGAGATCCTGCAGGCTGATGATGCCGTTGCTCTGCGGCGCCAGATAGGTCACTTCGAACCCTTCGCGCTCCAGCTGACGGCAGGTGTCCAGCACGGCTTTGTGTTCGGTTTTGCTGGTGATGATGTGCTTGCCTTTTTTCTGGTAGAAATTGGCAGCGCCTTTGATCGCCAGGTTGTCGGATTCGGTCGCCCCGGAGGTGAAGACGATTTCGCGCGGGTCGGCGCCCACCAGTTCGGCGATTTGGTTACGGGCGATGTCTACCGCCTCTTCCGCCTGCCAACCGAAACGGTGGGAACGGGAAGCCGGGTTGCCGAAAGTGCCGTCCAGGGTCAAAAACTGCATCATCTTCTCAGCAACGCGCGGGTCAACCGGCGTCGTTGCTGAGTAATCCAGATAAATCGGTAATTTCATTGCTCTTGTGCTCCGTACATCGCTTCCAAAAACTAAAATAATTTCGCCAGCTGCTTATGCGCGCAGATTAACGTTGATAGTTTCTTGCGGACGACCGTTGGCCGTGCGGCGCGTATCGTTGTTTTGACGATCCGCCACCACCAGCACTTCCTGGTTGTTGACCAGTTCTGCCAGCGTAATGTTGTTCAGGAACCCGCTGATGCGCTCGCTCAGATCGCGCCACAGGGCGTGGGTCAAGCAGCGATCGCCGCCCTGACAGCCTTCTTTGCCCTGGCACCGGGTTGCATCTACCGATTCATCGACGGCAGTGATGACAGCGCCAACGGCGATCTCACCCGCGTCTTTACCCAGCAGATAACCACCGCCCGGGCCGCGCACGCTGGCCACCAGGCCATTCTTGCGCAGACGGGAGAATAATTGTTCCAGATAAGAGAGCGAAATACCCTGGCGTTCGGAAATGTCCGCCAGTGGCACCGGCCCTTCCTGGGAATGCAGCGCTACGTCGAGCATAGCGGTTACGGCATAACGGCCTTTGGATGTCAGTCTCATAGCTCAATGGTTACCTGTTGGTCAAATATGGCCGAAAGTCTGACATTCCTGAGTAAAACAGTCAACTATTTAACCTAGTAATTGACTCAAGTATTAGCACGTTTTGAACTTAGCAAGAACAAAGGTATATAAAATACATGTTATAACCTTTGGATAACTAATACTATTGTCACCCGCCGCTATGCCACATCAATTAATTACCTTGATGTTTATCCTGTTTCTCGATCGACGTCAGCATGCCGCGCAGGATATTCAGCTCCTGCCCTTCCGGGCGCGCGCGGGTGAACAGCCGACGCAGGCGGCTCATCACCTGGCCCGGATGGGACGGGCGAATAAAGCCGGTGCGCTGCAGCGTCTGCTCCAGGTGCTGATAGAAACGCTCGAGGTCATCCACCAGCGGGTACGGCGTCTCTTCCAGCTGCGGCGCGCCCGCCTGTTGGCGATCGAGGTAAGCCACGCGCACTTCATACGCCAGGATCTGCACCGCCATCGCCAGGTTCAGCGAGCTGTAGTCCGGGTTGGCCGGAATGGCGACGTGGTAGTGGCACTTCTGCAATTCATCGTTGGTCAGCCCGACGCGTTCGCGGCCGAACACCAGCGCCACCGGCGCGTGTTCGCCCTCGTGCACCGCGCGCACGCCGCATTCACGCGGCTCCAGCATCGGCCACGGCAAGGTGCGAGAACGGGCGCTGGTGCCCACCACCAGGCTACAGCCGGCGATGGCGTCATCGAGGGTGTCGACGATAGTGGCGTTGCCGATCACGTCACTGGCGCCGGCGGCCAGGGCGATGGCCTGAGAATCGGGTTTGATCAGCGGATTAACCAGATAAAGGTTGGTTAAACCCATGGTTTTCATGGCTCTGGCGGTCGAGCCCATGTTGCCGGTATGTGAAGTCTCTACCAGAACAATGCGGATATTGTGCAGCATACAAACTCTGAGCGTGGCGGAAAATCGCAGCATCTTAACACAGCCGTAGGCAATTTGCCGAACAGCTGCTATACTTCGCGCCGTTTCCTGTTCTTTAACATCCTAGTTGGAAGATACCCATGCATCCGATGCTGACTATCGCCGTGCGCGCTGCGCGCAAGGCCGGTAACCTGATTGCCAAAAACTACGAAACCCCGGACGCTGTAGAAGCGAGCCAGAAAGGGACCAATGACTTCGTCACCAACGTCGATCGCGATGCAGAGCATCTGATCATCGACGTCATCCGCAAGTCTTATCCGCAACACAGTATCGTGAGCGAAGAACGCGGTGAGCTGATCGGCGAAGATCGCGATGTGCAATGGGTGATCGATCCACTGGATGGCACTGCAAACTTCATCAAACGTTTCCCTCATTTCTCCGTTTCCATCGCCGTACGCATCAAAGGCCGTACTGAAGTGGCCGTGGTTTACGATCCGATGCGCAACGAACTGTTCACCGCCACTCGCGGCCAGGGCGCACAGCTCAACGGCTACCGCCTGCGCGGCACCAACGCCAAAGATCTGGATGGCACCATCCTGGCGACCGGCTTCCCGTTCAAGGTCAAACAGCACGCAACGCCTTACATCAACATCGTCGGCAAGCTGTTCACCCAGTGCGCAGACTTCCGCCGCACCGGTTCCGCGGCGCTGGATCTGGCCTATGTGGCCGCCGGCCGCGTAGACGGTTTCTTCGAAATCGGCCTGAAGCCGTGGGATTTCGCCGCGGGCGAACTGCTGGTGCGTGAAGCCGGCGGCCTGGTGACCGACTTCGTCGGCGGCCACAACCACTTCAGCTCCGGCAACGTGGTGGCAGGCAACCCGCGCGTAGTGAAAGCCATGCTGGCCACCATGCGTGAAGAACTGAGCGAAGCGCTGAAGCGTTAATCGCCAGAAGCGAATCGAAAAAAGCGCTGCCGATGCAGCGCTTTTTTTATGCCCGTTAGCGGGAGAAGGGACGGATGCCGCCGCCGAATTCCGGCTGCGCGCTGACGTACAGCAACAGCCCGGCGGCCAGCAGGATCAGGCCGCCGGCCAGCGCCAACGCCCCCCAGGCCACCGCGCTCCAGGCGGCGGGCGCGCGCGAACGGCTGAGGCGCACCGCCAGCCGGCGGCTGTAATGTACCAGCAGCGCCAGCATCGAGATGGTCAACGAGGTGCCGAACGCCATCGCCAGCGCGGAGATCACTCCCCAGCCGAACACGCCGATCACTTTGGAGAACAGCAGCACCAAAATCGCCCCCGAACAGGGGCGCATGCCCATCGCCAGCACGATGGCGGCCTGAGTGCGCCAGTCGCTTCCCGCCTGCAGCTCGCTGTCGCTCGGCAGATGCCGGTGGCCGCAGCCGCAATTGGCGCTGTGCACATGATCCGCCGCCAGCGGCGTCAGGCTGTTGATGCGCAGCGCCGGCGCCGGGCGCATCGCCTTGATCGCCGCAAACAGGCGTTTCAGCGCGCGCCAACTCAGCAGCACGCCAAGCAGCATCACCAGAATAAAGCTGCCCTTCTCCAGCCAGAAACTGCTTTGGTGCAGCTGGCGCGAAGAGAGCTGCAATACCACCAGCATCAGCGTGACCAGCGCGATCGCTACCCCACCCTGCACCAGCGAGGCGGCGAAGGTCAGCTTCAGGCTGCTTTTCAGCCGCGCCGGATGGGTGGCCAGGTAGGTGGCGATCACCACTTTGCCGTGGCCGGGGCCAAGCGCATGCAAGACGCCATAGCCGAGGCTGAACAGCATCAGCGCCAGCCCGGCCTGCTGCGGCGCGGCCTTCACCTGCTGCAACAGCCCCGCCATCTGCTGGTGCAGCGCTTTTTGCCACACCACGCTCTGCATCAGCAGCTGCGGCCAATAGTGCCACGCCAGCAGCGCGGCGGCCGCCAGCGCCAGCGTGAACGGCAGCAGCGGCCACAGGCCGAAGGCCCAGTGGCGCCGGCTCGTCGTCGGTTGCGAGAGATTTAACGACATTGCAGCGTCACCCGCTGGGCGAACTGCTGCCCCAGCGCCAGGTCTTCACCGGGCGAGTCGTTCTTGTCGAGCGACAGCGCATAGGCCTGCAGCAACGCATTCGGCTTCGGCGTCATCAGCTTGTAGCTACACAGCTGCGCCATCTCCGGCGGCAGATGCAGCGCATTTTGGTCTTTATAGGTCATATCCACGAAATAAGTCGGATCGTAAGTCGAAAGTTCGAACGGCTTGCCCGCCAGCGGCTGCGGCTCGGCCAACGGCAGCACGAACTCCAGCACCGCCTGGTTGCCCTGGCGCGACAGGTGATATTCGCTGGGCAAGTTCAGGTATTTCACCGGTTTGCCATCGCGGTAAAGATCGGTGAAATAGTGCTGCCCCAGCACGTTGGCCATCACTTCCGCCGCCAGCTTTTTCCACACTTCCGAATCGCTCTTGGCGTTTTTCGCATCGTAGAGCAGATCCGCCGAGGTGATTTCATCCATCACCCACACCATTTTCAGGCCGACCAGCCGCTGGTCTTTGGCGACGAAGGTGGTATTCATGTCGATAAAGCTGTGCGGATGAGCGATCGCACCGGCGCTGAACACGGCGCCGAAGGCAGCCAAAAGACGACGTAACTTCATCATTATCCTGTCTTACCTGTATTTGTTATAACGTAACACAAATAGATGCCTGACGGCCCGCCTCTCCCGGCGATATTTGTGACGAAAGTTGTAAGCCGAAGTAAAAGCCGCGCGGTAATCCTGCCGTCACAAAGCCTTTTGCTATGCTTAGGCATAATCGCAACCTTTTATGCCGGAAGGTGATAATGAGCCTGGACACCTCTCCCGTGCCCGAGCTCTCCGGACAACAACGGCGCTGCCATCTGCTGCTGATGCTGTACACGCCGGAGCCCGAGTTACAGCTGGAGACCCTAAGCCGAATCAACGGCGTCGCCCCCCCGATAACCCGGCAAGATATAGCCGAGGTGGCCAGTGAAATCCAGCGTTTCCATCACCTGGAGATCGCCGTCGATCCCGACCATGGCTACCAACTGCGGGGCAGCGTGCTCGACCAACGCCTGTGCCTGATCCACTGGCTGCGGCGGGCCCTGCGCTGCAGCCCGCGGTTTGTCGAAGGCGATTTCGCCCCGCGCCTGCGGCAAGCGCTGGCGATCGATGCCACCCCGGCGTCTGCGCTGACAGAGGCGATCGACGCCTGCGAGCCGCTGCTCAGCCGCCACTTCGATGCGCGCGACCGCCAATTCCTGCAGCATTACCTGCTCTACTGCGCCTGGCAAAATCGCCTGCAGCAGCATCCGCGTTTCGACGCGGTTCAACGCGACTGGCTGCGGAAAAAGCCGGAACAGCAAGCCGCCGCCTGGCTGCATCAGACCTGCAACCGGCTGTTTAACCAGCCGCCGCAGGCAGACGAGCGCGATTTTTTGGCGCTGACCTTCACCATGTTGAAAAATCACAGCTACCACAGCAACGACTCAGCGCAAGAGCGGAGATTGATGGTGGCGATCGACAGCATGGTCGAGCGCTTCCAGCAACTTTCCGGCATGGCCTTCAGCAGCAAGGCGGAGCTGGTCAGCCAGCTGTTCGCCCATCTGGCGCCGGCGCTGGAGCGCTGCCGTTTCGCCATCGGCATCGACAATATGCTGCTGGAAGAAGTGGTGCGCAAATACCCGCGGCTGATGCGCACCACGCAGGAAGCGCTGAAACCGCTGGAGCAGGAGTACGGCGTGCATTTTTCCAACGAGGAGGCGGGTCTGGTGGCCATCAGCTTCGGCGCCTGGCTGATGCAGGACAACGCGCTGCAGGAAAAGCAGGTGCTGCTGCTGACGCTGGACAACCCGCAGCTGGAAGAGGAAGTGGAATATCAGATCCGAGAGCTCACGCTGCTGCCGCTGAACATCAAGTACCTGCCGCTGAGCGACTATCTGCGCGGCGGAGCGCCGCAGGGCATCACGCTGGTGATCACCCCTTATGCGGCGGTGCACAGCGATCCGCACCCGCCGCTGATCTATACCGAACTACCGCTGGAAACCCGGCAGCGCCAGGCGATCCGCGCGCTGCTGGAAGCCCCTTAATCAGCGGCTGACGCTGACCGCCGGCGGCCGGATGAACAAGGCCGGCACCGCGACCGCCGCCATCACCCAGAATACCCCGCCCTGCCAATGTTCGAACAGGAACCCGGCAATGACCGTCATGACGGCGATGCCGCCGCCCATCGCCAGCGCCGAATACACCGCCTGCAGTTGGATCACCTCTTGCCCCTGACGCGCGGCGATAAAGCGCATCGCCGCCAAATGGCAGACGGTGAAAGTGCCGCAGTGCAGGATCTGGATCAGCAGCAGCCAGCCCAGCTCGGTGCTGTAGGCCATCAGGCTCCAGCGCAACACGCCACAGCAGGCGGAGAGCAACAGCAGGTTGCGCGCATTCCAGCGGCGGAACAGCACGTTGCTGCTGGCGAAAATAATCACCTCCGCCACCACGCCCAGCGACCACAGATAGCCGATGGTCGAGGCCGAATAGCCGGCCTCCTGCCAGTAAATGGAGCCGAAGCTGTAGTAGCCGGCGTGCGCCCCTTGCAGCAGCGTGACGCACAGCAGGAAGCGCCAGACCGGCCCCTCTTTCAACAGCGCCCACAGCGAACGTTCGGTTCCGCTGCGCGCGCGCGCTTCGCCCTGCGGCATGACGCTCGGCTTCAACAGCATGCCCAGCAGCATCGCCAGCACGCTGAAGATCAGGCTGTAGAGAATGGCGTTATGGCCCCATACCGCTACCAGCTGCCCGGTCAGCGCCGAGCCGATGACGAACGCCAGCGAGCCCCACAGCCGCACCCGGCCGTAGTCCATACGGATCTGCTTTTGCCAGGTGGCGGCCAACGCGTCGGTCAGCGGCACCAGCGGCGAGAAGAACAGGTTGAAACCCGCTATCACCAGCATCAGCCAACCCCAGCCGTTGCCGAAACAGAAACCGACCGCAAAGGCCAGGGTCAGCAGCGCCAGCAGGCGCAGGGCGGAGACTAAATGAGAGGGATCTTTAACGCGGGGCGCAATCAGTAAGCTGCCGAGGAAGCGGGCCACCAAGCCGGCGCCGAGCAGCATGCCGATGGTTTCGGGCGCGATGCCCTCGCCTTTCAGCCACACGCCCCAGAACGGTAAGAAGATGCCATAGGAAAAGAAGTAGGTGAAATAACTGAGCGCGAGCCAACGCGTGGATTGCAGAACCATGATCCCTCCGGAGTGAGGGCAATACTTTGACAGAGCTCACACCGCCCCGCAATCTTCATTCCACTTCAATGCGTTAGAGTGCCAGACAGCTCACAGTTTGCCGCGAGCGGCCACAAAAAAACCCGCCGCAGCGGGTTTTGTCGGGCGAAAGCGGGATTACGCGTAAACCGGCAGGCGGGCGCAGATATCCAGCACTTTCTTCTTGGTGCGTTCGATGGTGGCTTCATCGTTGATGTTGTCCAGCACATCGCAGATCCAACCGGCCAGTTCGCGCACGTCGGCTTCTTTGAAGCCGCGACGGGTGACGGCCGGGGTGCCGATACGCACGCCGGAGGTGACGAACGGGCTTTTCGGATCGTTCGGCACGCTGTTTTTGTTGACGGTGATGTTGGCGCGGCCCAGGGCGGCGTCCGCTTCTTTACCGGTCAGGTTTTTGTCGACCAGATCCAGCAGGAACAGGTGGTTATGGGTGCCGCCGGAGACCACTTTGTAGCCGCGCTGCAAGAACACTTCCACCATCGCCTTGGCGTTGACCGCCACTTGCTGCTGGTAAACCTTGAACTCAGGCTCCATCGCTTCTTTCAGCGCCACCGCCTTGCCGGCGATCACGTGCATCAGCGGGCCACCCTGGCCGCCAGGGAACACGGCGGAGTTCAGCTTTTTGTACAGATCTTCGTCGCCGCCCTTCGCCAGGATCAGACCGCCGCGCGGGCCCGCCAGAGTTTTGTGGGTGGTGGTGGTGACGATGTGCGCGTGCGGTACCGGGTTCGGGTAGACGCCGGCGGCGATCAGGCCCGCCACGTGCGCCATGTCGACGAACAGGTAAGCGCCGATGCTGTCGGCGATTTCGCGCATTTTGGCCCAGTCAACCACGCCGGAGTAAGCGGAGAAGCCGCCGATGATCATTTTCGGCTTGTGGGTTTGCGCCTGCTTGGCCAGATCGTCATAGTCGATTTGGCCTTTGTCGTCGATGCCGTAAGGCACCACGTTATACAGTTTGCCGGACAGGTTGACCGGGGAACCGTGGGTCAGGTGGCCACCGTGCGCCAGGTTCATGCCCAGAATGGTGTCGCCCGGCTGCAGCAGCGCGGTGTACACGGCGAAGTTAGCCTGGGAGCCGGAGTGCGGCTGCACGTTGGCGTAATCGGCGCCGAACAATTCTTTGGCGCGATCGATAGCCAGCTGCTCAACGATATCCACGTATTCGCAGCCGCCGTAGTAACGCTTGCCCGGATAGCCTTCAGCGTATTTGTTGGTCAGCTGGGAACCCTGAGCCTGCATCACGCGCGGGCTGGTGTAGTTCTCAGACGCGATCAGCTCGATGTGCTCTTCCTGACGCACCACTTCCTGCTCCATGGCACGCCACAGTTCCGCATCGTAATCGGCAATGTTCATTTCACGCTTTAACATCCGGCATCTCCTGACTTAAATCAGCTAACTAAAAAATCACCAAATAACTACCCGTTTGGGTTCTGGGCCACAGTGTAAACCGTTTCGCCCCACCGAAGATAGGTCTTGACAGAGGTTTTTACGCAAACGATTGGCATAAGGTGGCGCAAGGCTTTGATCCGCTAAACGCCGCCGTTTATCAACGGACATTTCCTCATGCGAACGATGCGCTTTTTTCATGTTCTGTGAGCGCGATCGACGCCCGAAGAACACCGCAACGAAAACAAGGGTATTTACAAGCAACGCGGAACCCAATAAGATGCATTTAAAATACATCATTACAATTATCGTCAAGATCCCAACCCAAGGAGCGCTTCCATGCTGGATAGCCAAACCATCGCCACCGTGAAATCCACCATTCCCCTGCTGGCTGCGACCGGGCCGAAGCTGACCGCCCACTTTTACGATCGCATGTTCGCGCACAACCCGGAATTGAAAGACATTTTCAACATGAGCAACCAGCGCAACGGCGATCAGCGTCAGGCGCTGTTCGACGCCATCTGCGCCTATGCCGCCAACATCGAGAACCTGGCGGCGCTGCTGCCGGCGGTGGAGCGCATCGCGCAGAAGCACACCAGCTTCAATATCCAGCCGGAGCAGTACAACATCGTCGGCGGTCACCTGCTGGCGACCCTGGACGAAATGTTCAGCCCGGGTCAGGAAGTCCTGGACGCCTGGGGCAAGGCCTACGGCGTGCTGGCCAACGTGTTTATCCAGCGTGAAGAACAGATTTATCAGCAGAGTGAAACCGACAACGGCGGCTGGCGCGATCTGCGCGCGTTCCGCATCCTGAAGAAACAGCCGCAGAGCGACGTGATCTGCAGTTTCGTGCTGGCGCCGGTGGACGGCGGCCGGGTGGCGGACTTCAAACCGGGGCAGTATCTGGCGGTCTACATCAAGCACGACAGCCTGGAACATCAGGAGATTCGCCAGTACTCGCTGACCACCTCGCCGAACGGCGAGTTCTACCGCATCGCGGTGAAGCGCGAAGATCAGGGGAAAGTGTCCAACTACCTGCACCAGCAGGCGCAGGAAGGCGACGTGATCTACATCGCCCCGCCGCACGGCGACTTCTTCCTCGACGTGGCGCCGACCACGCCGGTGGCGCTGATCTCCGCCGGCGTCGGCCAAACCCCGATGCTCGGCATGCTCAACACCCTGCACGACAGCCAGCATCAGGCGCAGGTCCACTGGCTGCACGCGGCGGAAAACGGCGGCGTGCACGCCTTTGCCGATGAAGTGGCGGATATTGCCGGGCGCATGCCGAATCTGAGCCGCCATGTGTGGTACCGCGAGCCGGGCGCCGATGACGTGGAAGGCCGCGACTACCACAGCCGCGGATTGATGGATTTGAGCGCGCTGCAAGGCAGCCTGGCCGATCCGCAGATGCACTATTACTTCTGCGGCCCGGTGGCCTTCATGCAGTTCGTGGGCAAACAGTTGCTGGAGATGGGCGTAGAAGCCGAACGCATCCACTACGAATGCTTCGGCCCGCATAAGGTGCTGTAATGCTTGCGGAGCGCGGCCGTCAGACCGCGCTCCCCCCTCATTTCGCCTGCAGTTGGCGCGCGTCCTGCACCTGCTGCACCGTCACCGGCGCCGCCTGGTTGCCCCAGCTTCCCCGCAGATAGCTCATCAGATCCGCCGCCTGCCGATCGTTCAACGCCCAGCCGTAAGCCGGCATGTCGAACGCCATCGCCTGCTGCGTGATCGGCGTATGCGCCCCCTCCAGCACCACCCGCAGCGCGGTCAGCGGATTGTCCGCCGTTACCGTGGCATTGCCCGCCAGCGCCGGAATGGCGAAGTCAGTGCCCTCCCCCTTGTTGCCGTGGCAGGTCGAGCAGTACATCGCGTAGGTCGCCTTGCCGCCCGGGTTATCCGCCTGCGCGGCAGGCGCAGCGGCTTTGGCGGCGGTGTCCGGCGCCAGGCTGCGCAGGTACACCGCGATGGCGTTCAGATCGCCGTCGCTGAGGTACTGCGTGCTGTGGGTCACCACCTCGCTCATCGGCCCGGCGACCGCCGCATGGCGGCTGCGGCCGGTTTTCAGCAGCGCCGTCACCTCTTCCGGCGGCAGGCCGCGCAGATTGGAGGCGTACCAGCCGTCCAGCTCGGCGCCGCTCAGGAACACCGGCTCCTTGCCGTCCAGCCCCTTCTCCTGCATCGCCCAGCCGCGCGGCGTGTGGCAGCTGCCGCAATGGCCCGCGCCCTGCACCAGGTAGGCGCCGCGGTTCCACTCGGCGCTTTGCTGCGGATCTGCCTGATACGGCCGGTCGTCGTGGAACAGCTGGTTCCACACCGCCAGCGGCCAGCGCATCGACAGCGGCCAGCTGATGTCGCTGGCGCGGTTGGCCACGTTCTGCGCCGGCACCTCTTTCATCAGATAGTCATACAGCGCGCGCATGTCTTCCGCGCTCATTTTGGCGTACGAGGTGTACGGCATCGCCGGGTAGAGCCGGTGGCCGTCTTTGGCTACCCCCTGGCGCATGGCGCGATCGAATTCTTCGAACGAATAGGCGCCGATGCCGTGCAGCTTGTTCGGCGTGATGTTGGTGGCGTAGATAGCCCCGAGCGGCGTCGGGAACTTCATGCCACCCGCCAATTCGGCGCCGCCCGGCGCGGTGTGGCAGGCGGTGCAGTCACCGGCTTTGGCGACGTATTCCCCGGCCGACATCGCCTGGGCCGAGCCGCCTGCCGCCAGCAGGCTCAACAGGTACAGCGAACGCAGACTCATGCTCCCTCCTTGGCGGCAACCTTGCCGTAGGCCAGTTCATTCACCGCGCGCCACGCCTGATCGATCGCCGAGTTGGCGTACGGGCTCCAGTCGGCATCGGAGTTGGCGATAACGATCTTGCCGATCGGCTGCCGCGCCGTTTCGATGATTTTCGTGGCCTCGTCTTCGTCGTCGAACAGCCCGTTGAGGAAGTAGGAGTAACCGTGCGACCAGCGGTTGACGGTGATCGCCTGAATGTCGCGCTGATGGTCGAAACCGGCCTCGCCCAGCATGCCCTGCAGCTGTTCGCGGATCATCTGCTCGTGCACCTCGAACGGCGTGCCCAGCAGCAGCGCGCGCCCTTTGCGCGACTGCTCGCGCGGGCTGAGGCCGCTGCCCGGCAGCGTCGGCACGTACACCATATGCAGGCCGATCGGCCGATCCGGATCGCGCGGGTGCTGATACCCGCCCATGCTCACCGGGTAATCCAGCTTCACGCGGCTGTACGGCGCGGCCGGCGAATAGATCTCGTGCACGCCCAGCTTGATGAACGGCTGCCAGTTGCGGATCACCACCTTGCTGTACACCAGCGGCGACTTGACGTTCTGCTTCAGCGCCTCCTGCTGCTCGTGCGACATCTCCGGCACCAGGTATGGGATCATCATGTTGTAGCCGGCCATCACCACCTGCCCGGCGCGCACCTTGGTCATCTTCTCGCCGGTCATGTAGGTGACTTCCACCTTGTCGCCGACGTTGGCCGCATGCAGCCCGGTGCTGTTCAAACGCAGCTTCACCGGCGATTCCGGCCGATCGAGCTGGCCGTAGTCGAATTTGGCCAGCACCACGTCGTTCATGTCTTTGCCGGCCGGCGCCACCGCCGGGATCAGCTTGCGCACCATCAGGCGCGCCAGCGTGGCGTTGCCGTCCGGGAAGTGGAACACGTAAGGATCGTCGAGATCCGCCTGCGACTCTTCGTCCAGCGGCGGCAGATTCATGCCGTCAAGGCCCGGCAGATCGCAGATGCGCGCATCGCTGCACGACGTGCCGTCGATGCCCACCGCCTGGAAATCGTTGGTGGTCTGCTGGAAATAACGGATCGCCAGCTCACTCAGGCCCACCTTCTCGCGCAGGAACTGGGTGTAGCTGTGGGTATCGAGCCACTCGACCTTCTGCTCCAGCGTCATCTCCGGCAGATAATCTTTCTTCACCGTATGCAGCGCGATCAACGCCTGGCGATCGCTTTCCGGCAGCGGGAAATCGCCGATGAACGCTTCATAAGAGCGGCCGTTGAGACGATCGCGCGGAATGTCGTCCGCCACCGTGCGGCCCGGATCGCCGCTCACCACCTTGTCGACGCCGAAGTTCTTGCGATCGAAGTAAACCCCGCGGCTCAAGTTCAGATCCGGGTAGAAGGTGGTGTCAAACGCCTGCTCCAGCCGATCGATATCGACGCCGAGATTGCGCAGCAGCCCCATCGCCACCGGGCTGAAGTTGGAGCGCGGCGACTGCAGCGATTCGCTGCCGCCGTAGCCGAGCAGCATGCCGTCGTCGGTGTTGAATTCGTTGCGCTTGGCGTGGCCGCCGAAGTCGTCATGGTTGTCGATCAGCAAAATGCGCTGCTGCTCACCTTTCAGTTGCTGCCAGAAGCAGGCGGCCGCCAACCCGCTGATGCCGGCGCCGACCACCACCAGATCGAACTCTTCAACGGCGGGCACGCTGCCGAAATCAAAGGTTTTGCCGTCGCGCCCCAACTGGTGCGCATGCTCGAACGAGCCCGGATGGTTACCCCGCAGCCCGGTCAGCGCCGGCGGGTAGTACAGGGTTTGATTGGCGGTTTGCGGCGACGCGCGCAAGATTTGCAGCGGCGTCAACCCGGCGGCGATGGTGATCGCCACCCCGTTGAGAAAATCACGTCGGGTGATACCCATATAGGCTTCCTTTCAATTTTTATTATCATCGGCCGGCCGGGGCCGGCCCGAAGGCCGCGCTATTGTGCGGATAATTATTGTAAAATCAATGTTTGAACATCACATGACGAATGGCGGTGTAATCCTCCAGCCCGTACATCGACATATCCTTGCCGTAGCCGGACAGTTTCTGGCCGCCGTGCGGCATTTCGCTCACCAGCATGAAGTGGGTGTTCACCCAGGTGCAGCCGTATTGCAGGCGGGCGCTTAAGCGATGCGCGCGGCCCACGTCGCGAGTCCACACGGAAGACGCCAGCCCGTAGTTGGATTCGTTCGCCCAGGCCAGCACCTGCTCTTCGTCGTCGAACGGCGTCACCGTCACTACCGGGCCGAACACCTCGCGCTGCACGATTTCATCCTCCTGGCGTGCGCCGGCCAGCAGCGTCGGCTGGAAGTAGTAACCCGGCCCCTTCACCTTCTCGCCGCCGGTCACCACCTGCACGTGCGACAACGCTTTGGCGCGCTCGACAAAACCGGCGACCCGTTCCAGATGCTGGGCGGTAATCAATGGCCCCAACTCGGTGCTCTCGTCGTCCGGCGCGCCGATCTTCAGGCTGGCCACCGCCTCGCCCAGCCGCTTCACCAGCTCGGGATAAATGCTTTTCTGCACGTAGATGCGGCAGGCGGCGGTGCAATCCTGCCCGGCGTTGTAGAAACCGAAGCCGCGAATGCCGTCCACCACCTGCTGCAGATCGGCGTCGTCGAACACCAGCACCGGCGCCTTGCCGCCCAGTTCCATATGGGTGCGCTTAATGCCGGCGGCGGTGTGGGCGATGATGTGCTCGCCGGTGGCGATCGAGCCGGTCAGCGACACCATGCGCACCTTGTCATGCCCGGTCAACCGATCGCCGACGCTGGCGCCGCGGCCGAACAGCACGTTGAGCACGCCCGGCGGGAACAGCCCGGCGGCCAGTTCGGCCAGTTTGAAAGTGGTCAGCGGCGTCTGCTCCGACGGCTTGATCACCACGCAGTTGCCGGCCGCCAGCGCCGGCGCCAGTTTCCAGGCCGCCATCATCAGCGGGTAGTTCCACGGCGCGATCGAGGCCACCACGCCGAGCGGATCGCGGCGGATCATCGAGGTATGCCCGGCCAGATACTCGCCGGCCGCCATGCCGGTCAGGCAGCGGCTGGCCCCGGCGAAGAAGCGAAACACGTCGGCCACCGCCGGCAGTTCGTCTTTCAACACGCAGTGATAAGGCTTGCCGCAGTTGAGCGATTCCAGCCTGGCGAAGGTCTCGGCATGCTCGTCGATCAAATCCGCCAGCTTGAGCAGATGCTCGGCACGCGCCTTCGGCGTGGTTTGCCCCCAGGCGGCGAACGCGGCGTCCGCCGCCAGCACCGCGCGATCGACCTGCTCCGGGCTGGCCTCCGCCACCTGCGCGATCACTTCGCCGGTCGCCGGGTTATACACCGGCTGGGTCGCGCCCTGGCCATTCACCAGGTGGCCGTCAATCAACAGTTGGCTTTGCATAGGGTTATCCTTTTATCAGAGGTCGGGTAAGGAAATTATTTGCCGCTGCCGGCGACGCTTTCCCCACCTTTGGTCAGGTAGTAAGCGCCGAGGATCGGCAGCATGGTTAACAGCATTACCGACAGCGCCACCACGTTGGTGATCGGCACGTCGCGCGGGCGACCGAGTTGGTTCAGCAGCCACAGCGGCAGCGTGCGCTCGTGGCCGGCGGTAAAGGTAGTCACGATGATTTCATCGAACGACAGCGCGAACGCCAGCATGCCCCCGGCCAGCAGCGCCGAGCCGAGGTTCGGCAAGATCACGTAACGGAAGGTTTGCCAGCCGTCGGCGCCGAGATCCATCGACGCTTCGATCAGGCTGTACGAGGTGCGGCGGAACCGGGCGATGACGTTGTTGAACACGATCACCACGCAGAACGTCGCATGGCCGACGACGATGGTCAGGATGCCCGGCTCGATGTTCAGCGCCTTGAAGGCGGCCAGCAGCGCCAGACCGGTGACGATCCCCGGCAGCGCGATCGGCAGCAGCAACAGCAGCGAAATGCTGTCCTTGCCGAAGAAATCGCGCCGATACAGCGCTGCCGCCGCCAGGGTACCGAGCACCAGCGCGATGGCGGTCGCCAGGCAGGCGATCTGCGCCGACAGCAGCACCGCATCGAGGATATCCTGCCGCCCGGCGGCAACGTTGAACCAGTGCAGCGTGAAGCCCTTCGGCGGGAAGCTGAAAGCGGCATCCTCGGTGTTGAAGGCGTAGATGGCGATGATCGCCAACGGAAAATGCAGGAAGATCAGTCCGCCCCAGGCGGCCAGCTTCAGCCCTAAGGGCGCGCGTTCAGAGTGCATCGAAAGCCCCCAGACGTTTGACGATGGAAAGATAAATGGCGATCAGGACGATCGGCACCAGCGTAAAGGCCGCGGCCATCGGCATATTGCCGATCGCACCCTGTTGGGCGTACACCATGCTGCCGATGAAATAGCCCGGCGGCCCCACCAGTTGCGGCACGATAAAGTCGCCCAGCGTCAGCGAGAAGGTGAAGATCGACCCGGCGGCGATGCCCGGCACCGCCAGCGGCAAAATGACGTGGCGGAAGGTCTGCGCCGGTCGGGCGCCCAGATCCGCCGAGGCATGCAGCAGCGAAGGCGGCAGGCGCTCCAGCGCCGCCTGGATCGGCAGGATCATGAACGGCAGCCAGATATAGACGAACACCAGGAAACGCCCCAGCCCCGAGGTCGACAGCGTGTTGCCGCCGACGCCGGGCACCGTCAGCAGCGAAGCCAGCAGCGGCTCCAGCCCCAGGTGCTGCAGGAACCACTGCGCCACGCCGTCTTTCGCCAGCAGCAGGGTCCAGGCATAGGCTTTAACGATATAGCTGGCCCACATCGGCATCATCACCGCGATGTAAAAGAACGCCTTGACGCGGCCGCTGGTGTAGCGCGCCATGTAATAGGCGATCGGGAACGCCAGCGCCGCGCTGGCCAGCGACACCAGCACCGCCATGGTCAGCGTGCGCAGGATGATGTCGTAGTTGGCCGGGTTGAACAGCGCCGCCAGGTTAGCGAAGGTCAGATCCGGCGTCACCGCCATGGTGAAATCGTCGAAGGTGTAAAACCCTTGCCACAGCAGCGTCAGCAGCGAACCGAGGTACACCGCGCCAAACCACAGCAGCGGCGGCACCAGCAGCAAAAGCAGATACAGCGTCGGCCGGCGATAAAGCCAGGTCGACAGCGCGCGCACGGTACCGCCGCGCGCCGAGGGGGAATCGATGCTCATGTCCATCTCACCTCTCCTCCAGCAGCGGCACCATCGCCGCGCGCGGCCAGCAGGCGACGATCGGCTGGCCGATCTGCCGCTGTTGCCCTTCGGCGATCCACTGCGGATTGGCCTGGCTGACCAGCAGCTTTTCGCCGCCGTTCAGCGCGATTTCATACCGCGTGGCCGCGCCCTGGTAATGGATTTCCTGCAGCGTGCCCTGTACCTGGATCTCGTCCTGCGCCGCGCCGCCGTGCTCCAGCAGGCGGATATGTTCCGGCCGGATCGAGAAGGTCCGGCTTTCGCCGAGCAGGCGCTGCGCCAGCTCGCTGCGCACCACGTTGGAGGTGCCGACGAACTCGGCGACGAACGGCGTCTTCGGCCGCATGTAAAGCTCGCGCGGCGTATCCACCTGTTCGATGCGGCCGTTATTGAACACCGCCACCCGATCGGACATCGACAGCGCTTCGCTTTGATCGTGGGTGACGAAGATAAAGGTGATGCCCAGCTGGCGCTGCAGCTTCTTCAGCTCGCCCTGCATCTGCTCGCGCAGCTTGAGATCCAGCGCGCCGAGCGGTTCGTCCAACAGCAGCACCCGCGGCCGATTGACCAGCGCGCGCGCCAACGCCACGCGCTGCCGCTGGCCGCCCGACAGGTGCGCCGGCTTGCGTTCGGCAACGAAACCAAGCGCCACGCTCTCCAGCGCCTCTTGCGCCCGCGCCAGCCGCTCGCGTTTGGCGACGCCCTTCACCATCAGGCCGTAGGCGACGTTTTCCAGCACCGACATGTGCGGGAACAGCGCGTAATCCTGAAACACGGTGTTCACGTCGCGCTGATATGGCGGCAGGTTGGCGGCTTCCTGGCCGTGGATGCGAATCGAGCCGGAAGAGAGCTGTTCAAAGCCGGCGATCAGGCGCAGGCAGGTGGTTTTGCCCGAGCCGGACGGCCCGAGCATGGAGAAGAATTCCCCGTCCTGAATGTCGATGGATACCCGATCCACGGCGCGAACATCGCCGAAAGTCCGCGAAACATCGATGAATTGCACGGCAATGGTCATTTTCTGTGCTCCATACTGATGTAGTTCGGGCGCAGCGGGCTGCGCCCCGCGGCTTAGCGGCCGCCCATGATGGCGATGTAGTCCTGGGTCCAGCGGCTGTACGGCACGAACTTGCCGCCCTGCGCCTGCGGCGTTTTCCAGAAGGCGATTTTGTCGAACTGGTTGAAGCCGTTGGTTGCGCAGCCCTTCTCACCCAGCAGCGCGCTGGCCTTGCAGCCCGCCGGTGACGCCGGCACCGACCCGAACCAGGCCGCCACGTCGCCCTGCACCTTCGGCTCCAGCGACCAGTTCATCCACTGGTAGGCGCAGCTCGGGTGTTTGGCGTCGGCATGCAGCATGGTGGTGTCTGCCCAGCCGGTCACGCCCTCTTTCGGGAACACGGTGGCGATCGGCTGCCCCTCGCCCTTCAGGGCGTTGGCCTGATACGGCCAGGCGCTGGAGGCCACCACGCCTTCGTTTTTAAAGTCGCTCATCTGCACCGAGGTGTCGTGCCAGTAGCGGTGGATCAGCGCGTGCTGGCTGCGCAGCAGCTTCAGCGCCGCCTGATACTGCTCTTCGTTGAGCTGGTAAGGATCGCTGATGCCGAGCTGCGGCTGGGTGGCCTTCAGGAACAGCGCCGCATCGGCGATGTAGATCGGGCCGTCGTAAGCCTGCACGCGGCCCTGATTGCTCTTGCCGTCCGGCAGATTCTGCTGCTGGAAGATCACCGCCCAGCTGTCCGGCGGCGTCGGGAAGGTTTTGGTGTTGTACATCAGCAGGTTCGGCCCCCACTGGTACGGCGTGCCGTAGGTTTTGCCGTCCACGGTGTACCAGGCGCCGTTCAGCAGGCGCGGATCGATGTTCTTCCAGTTCGGGATCAGCGCGGTATTGATCGGCTGCACCCGCTTGCCGAAGATCAGGCGCAGCGAGGCGTCGCCGGAGGCGGTCACCAGATCGTAGCCGCCCTTGGCCATCAGGCTGACCATTTCATCGGAGGTGGCGGCGGTCTTCACGTTCACCGCGCAGCCGGTTTGCTTTTCAAACTGGGTGACCCAGTCGTAGTTTTTGTCGGACTGGCCGCGTTCGATGTAGCCGGGCCAGGCGATGATATCCAGCCGGCCTTCGCCTTTGCCCAGCGACTGCGGCAGATCGGCCGCCTGGGCCAGGCCGCACAGCACGGTGAGACAGAGCGCGGAGACGGTGGTGGTGACTGCGGTAGTTTTTCTCATCGTAATTACCCCTGTGTTGCGTATCTGTGTGCGGCAGGGAACGGCTGCCGCCCGATTTTGCTTTATAGAACCGCTAGAAGCTGGCTTTGAACTTCGCCATTACGTGCCTGACAACGCTGTAATCCTGCAGCGAATCGCTGGACAGATCCTTGCCGTAGCCGGAGCGTTTCAGGCCGCCGTGCGGCATCTCGCTCGCCAAGGTGAAATGGGTGTTGATCCAGGTGCTGCCGTACTGCAGATGGGCGGCAATGTGCAGCGCCCGATCGATATTTTGCGTCCACACCGACGAAGCCAGGCCGTATTCCGAGTCGTTGGCCCACGCCACCGCCTGTTCCAGGTGCTCGAAGCGCGTGATGCTGACCACCGGGCCAAACACCTCGCGCTGCACGATTTCGTCGCTTTGCAGGCAGCCCGCCAGCAGGGTCGGCTGGTAATAGAATCCCGGCCCGGAGTGGGCCGCGGCGCCGGTGATCAATTCGATATGCGGTTGGCTGAGCGCCCGCTCGACGAAGCTGGCGACGCGATCGCGCTGGCGGCTACTTATCAACGGGCCGATCTCGTTGTCCTGATCGCGCTTGCGGGCGAAGCGCAGGCTGGCGACCGCCTCGCCCAGCGCGTTCACCAGCTTGGGATAGATACCCGCCTGCGCGTAGATGCGGCAGGCGGCGGTGCAGTCCTGGCCGGCGTTGTAATAGCCGTAGGTGCGGATGCCGTTGACCACCTCGTCGAGATCGGCGTCGTCGCAGACGATTACCGGCGCCTTGCCCCCCAGTTCCAGATGGGTGCGCTTGACGCTTTTGGCCGCCGCCTGAAGAATTTTTTGCCCGGTGACGATATCGCCGGTGACCGACACCAGCCGCACCTGTGGGTGCCCTACCAGCTGGCTGCCGACCCCTTCCCCGCCGCCGTAGACGATATTCAGCACGCCCGGCGGCAGGATCTCCTGCAGCGCCGGCACCAGCGCCAGAATGGTCAGCGGCGTATGTTCGGAGGGTTTAAACACCACGGTATTGCCCGCCGCCAACGCAGGCGCAATCTTCCACGCCGCCATCATCAACGGATAGTTCCAGGGGGCGATCGAGGCCACCACGCCGATCGGATCGCGGCGGATCATCGAGGTGTGGCCCGGCACATACTCGCCGGCCAGCTGCCCTTGCTGCGTGCGCACCGCGCCGGCGAAAAAGCGGAACACGTCGACCGCCGCCGGCAGATCGTCATTGAGCGCCTGATGCAGCGGTTTGCCGCAGTTGAGGGCTTCCAGCTGCGCCAGCTGCGGCGCCTGCCGCTCGATGGCGTCGGCAATGCGCAGCAACAGGGCGGCGCGCTGGGCCGGCGTGGTGCGCGACCAGTGACCAAACGCCTGCTGCGCGGCTTTCACCGCGCTGCCGACCTGCGCCGAAGAGGCTTCGGTCAGGACGATCAGCGTCTCGCCGTTGGCCGGATTGACGATGCACTCCTGCTGGCCTTCGCCGTCGATAAGCTGACCGTTAATGAACTGCTGACAGGACAAACCTGAGAGAACCTGCACATCTGCCATCGCCTGACGCCCCTAAGTGACAAAAACGTTAACTAAATGTGAATAAGTTAGTTTTAATCAGCCTAAGCGAGCCTCTGGCGGGCAACAAATTCTAAATACTGAACGCCGCGTTCGATTAAATCGAATGCTTAAGCCCGGCGGCGTGTTTGCTGCCGTTCTCGCGCGCGATGGTAAGGAACGGCGTCACCAGCTCCGGCCGCGCGCTGCCGCGCCGCCACGCCAACCCGATGTCCAGCGGCTCCAGCAGATCGTCCAGCTTGCGCGCCTCGATCATGTTGCCCTCGAGCGACCAGGCGCGGTACGCCATGTCCGGCTGGATGGAGACCCCCATCCCCGCCGCCACCAGGCTGCGCACCGCCTCGGTCGAGGCGGTCTTCATGGCGATCTCCGGCTTCAGCCCGGCGCGCGCCCAGATGCGCCGCGCGTGCACGTCCATTTCATCGGCGTTGAGCTGGATCAGCGGCTGTTTGGCCACGTCCGCCAGGCTGATGCTCTCGTGCTCCAGCAGCGGGTGCAGCGGCGGCAACCACAGGCGATACGGCGAGTGCATCAGCACCTCGGTCTGCAGCGCGTCGCGGTCTTCGATGTTCGACAGGATCAGCACGCCGATGTCGATCTCGCCGCTGACCAGCAGATGCTCGATATACGGGCGCTCGTCTTCAACCACCTGCACGGTGACGTTGGGATAGGCCGATTTAAAGCGCGTGAGCAGCTCCACCAGGAAGTAGCCAGCCACCAGGCTGGTGACGCCGACGGTCAGCTTGCCGGTCAGGCTTTCGGTGCCGATCTGCAGGCTGCGCTTGGCGTTGTCCACCGTCGCCAGGATCAGATACGACTGGCGCAGAAACTGATGCCCCTGATGGGTCAGCGTCATGCCCTTGGCGTGGCGATCGAACAGCCGCACGCCGATCTCGGTTTCCAACTGCTGGATCGCCAGCGTCAGCGAAGACTGGGAGACAAACACCGCCTGGGCGCCGGCGGAGATCGACCCGGTTTCCGCCACCGCGATGAAGTGGCGGATTTGGCGTAACGTCATCATCCCCATCGCCTTTCAAGCCGCTGCGTTGTTGTCTGCGTGCGCTTACCCCAGTCACTTACTTGAGTAAGCTCCTGGGGATGCACGCCCTTGCCGCCTAGCCGCAACTTGAAATTCATTGGGGATCACCTCAATCAAGATTGTTAGATTGATTGTAGATCCCGCGAAAAAAGCGATCGGGCAAAGTATCAAAAACGCGATAGCGTTCGCTTTTTTAGAATGCTAATGGTGAAAATAACCAGAATTGTGGAGAGGTCGGGAGATGTTCACTGAGGTGTGGGGCGTAGCGAGCGCCGGCCAGATTGGGCACGGCCAGCGCGCAGGGCCCGGAGCGTACACGCAGTACGTGAGGAGACCGAGCACTGCCCAGGCTCAAGCTGGCGGTGCTCGGTAGACGATCACATTAAATCGCTTCTTCGTCCTGCTCGCCGGTACGAATGCGCACCACGCGCGCCACGTCGAAGACGAAGATTTTGCCGTCGCCGATCTTGCCGGTCTGCGCGGTCTGCATGATGGTTTCCACGCAGGTGTCGACGATGTCGTCGGCAACCACGATCTCGATCTTCACCTTAGGCAGAAAGTCGACCATGTACTCGGCGCCGCGGTACAGCTCGGTGTGGCCCTTCTGGCGGCCGAAGCCTTTCACTTCGGTGACCGTCATGCCGGTGATGCCCACTTCGGCCAGCGCTTCGCGGACGTCATCCAGTTTGAACGGCTTGATAATCGCGTCGATCTTTTTCATCTTCTTTCCTTTTACCAATTTTTGCGGCCAAAACCGGATGTGATGGGGTAGCGGCGGTCTTTGCCGAAGTTACGGGCGGTGATGCGCGGCCCGACGGCGGCCTGACGCCGCTTGTATTCGTTGATGTCCACCAGGCGGATCACCTTGCGCACGATCGCTTCGTCGAACCCTTCGGCCACCAGATCGGCGACCGACTTGTCGCGCTCAACGTAGCCTTCCAGGATCGCGTCCAGGATATCGTACGGCGGCAGGCTGTCCTGATCGACCTGATCCGGCGCCAGCTCGGCGGACGGCGGACGATCGATCACCCGCTGCGGGATCACGTAGGAGACGGTGTTACGGTATTCGGACAGCTTGAACACCAGCGTTTTCGGCACGTCTTTCAACACGTCGAAACCGCCGGCCATATCGCCGTACAGCGTGGCGTAACCGACCGCCATTTCGCTCTTGTTGCCGGTGGTCAGCACGATGCTGCGGCGTTTGTTGGACAGCGCCATCAGCACCACCCCGCGGCAACGCGCCTGCAGGTTTTCTTCGGTGGTGTCGCGCTCGGTGCCGGCGAACATCGGCGACAGCTGGCCCATAAAGGCGTCGAACATCGGTTCGATGGAGACGATATCGAACTCCACGCCGAGGATTTCCGCCTCTTCCTTAGCGTCGGCGATGCTGATATCCGCGGTATAGCGGAACGGCATCATCAGCGCCTGCACCTTGTCTTTGCCCAGCGCATCTACGGCGATCGCCAGCGTCAGCGCCGAGTCGATGCCGCCGGACAGGCCGAGCACCGCGCCTTTGAAGCCGTTTTTGGTCACGTAGTCGCGCACCGCCAACACCAGCGCCTGGTACACCTGCGCCAGCTGCGGCAGCTCGGCGGCCGGATCGGCCATCGGCACCACGGCCAGCTCGTTGAATTCCAGGCGGGTCACCTGCTCGTCGAAGGCCGCCAGACGGTGGGTCATGGTCCCGGCGGCGTCGAAGACCTTGGAACAGCCGTCGAAAATTAGCTCATCCTGGCCGCCGACCTGATTGAGGTACACCAGCGGCAGCTGGGTGCGCTGGCAGTGGCCGGCCATCAGGGTTTTGCGGATATACGGCTTTTCGCGGTTATACGGCGAGGCGTTGATCGACAGGATAATTTCCGCGCCGGCCGCCTTGGCGGCGTCGATCGGCTCAGGGAACCACAGATCTTCGCAAATCAGCAGCCCCAGACGGTAGCCTTTCAGCTCCACCACGCAGGTGTCGTTGCCGGCGTGGAAATAGCGCTTCTCATCGAACACGCCGTAGTTCGGCAGCTGCTGTTTAAAGTAGCGGGTCAGCAGGCGGCCTTCGGCGAACAGCGACAGTGCGTTATACAGCTTGTCGCCTTCGCGCCACGGGTGGCCGACCAGGATCGCGGTCTCGGCGGAGGCCTGCTGCAGGCGCAGCAGCTGCGCGTCGCAGCGCTGATAGAAGTCATTACGATACAGCAGATCTTCCGGCGGGTAGCCGGACAGCGCCAGTTCGCTGAACATGACCAGATCGGCTCCCGCCTTCTGCTGCTCCTGCACGATTTGCAACATGCGTTCGGTGTTGCCTTCAATGTCGCCGACCAGCAGGTTCAGCTGGGCCAGGGCGATGGAAAGTGATCTGCTCATTTGTGTACGATCCCGCTTAATACGTTCCATGGTGCTCTACGCCGGGCGCGCCGCGGCAAAGAGAACGGAGTGTAAATCATTCCGCCGGATTTGTTGAGAACCTGCGTGGCAGGCGCCGGCGGCAAACTGTCATTCTTTAAAATCGTTGGCGTCCAGCTCGTGGCGCGACAGCAATTTGTAAAACTCGGTGCGGTTGCGGCCCGCCATGCGCGCGGCCTGGGTCACGTTGCCCTTGGTGATCTGCAGCAGCTTGCGCAGGTAGTGCAATTCGAACTGGTTGCGCGCTTCGGCGAAGGTCGGCAGCGCGGTGTTTTCCCCTTCCAGCGCCTGCTCCACCAGCGCTTCGCCGATCACCGGCGCCGAGGTCAGCGCCACGCACTGCTCGATGACGTTGACCAGCTGACGCACGTTGCCCGGCCAGCTGGCGGTCATCAGCCGCTTCATGGCGTCGGTCGAGAAGCTGCGCACGAACGGCTTGTGCCGCTGGGCCGCTTCGCGCAACAGGTGGTTGGCCAACAGCGGGATATCTTCGGCGCGTTCGTTGAGCGCCGGGATCTTCAGGTTCACCACGTTGAGGCGATAGTAGAGATCTTCGCGGAACTCGTTCTTCGCCATCGCCTTTTGCAGATCGCGGTGGGTGGCGGAGATGATGCGCACGTCAATGTCCAGATCGCGGTTGCTGCCTAGCGGCCGCACCTTGCGCTCCTGCAGCACGCGCAGCAACTTCACCTGCAGCGACAGCGGCATATCGCCGATCTCGTCGAGGAACAGCGTGCCGCCCGCCGCCGCCTGGAACAGCCCTTCGCGGCTGCTGACCGCGCCGGTAAAGGCGCCCTTGGCGTGGCCGAACAGTTCGGACTCCAGCAGCTGCTCCGGCAGCGCGCCGCAGTTGATGGCGATGAACGCCTTGCCGGCGCGCGGGCTGGCGGCGTGGATCGCCTGCGCCACCACCTCTTTGCCGGTGCCGCTCTGGCCGTTGATCAAGACGCTGACGTCGGACTGCGCCACCATTTTCACCTGCTCCAGCAGGCGCAGCATCAGCGGGCTGCGGGTGACGATGTCTTCGCGCCAGGCGTCGTCGCCGGCCGGGGTGGCCGACAGCGCGAGCGCTTCGTCGATCGCCTTGTACAGCGCATCGCGATCCACCGGTTTGGTCAGGAAGCTGAACACCCCCTGCTGGGTGGCGGCCACCGCATCGGGAATCGAACCGTGCGCGGTGAGAATGATCACCGGCATGCCCGGCTGATGCTTTTGGATCTCGGCGAACAGCGCCATGCCGTCCATCTCGTCCATACGCAGATCGCTGATCACCAGATCGATCTGTTCGCGCGCCAGCAGGCGCAGCGCTTCCTGGCCGCTTTCGGCGGTGGTGACGTGAAAACCTTCGCTGGTCAGACGCATGCCCAGCAGCTTCAGCAGGCTGGGATCGTCGTCAACCAAGAGCAGGTTGGCCGGTTTGCGTGCGGTCATTGCGCGTGAGACTCCTTATTGGCAGGGGGCGGCGTATAGGTGTCTTCCGGTTCAACCGGCAGCGCGGTGCCCTTTTCCGGTTCGTCCTGCGGCTCCGCCCCTTTGGCGGCCGCGCCGTTTTTACCGGCGGCTTCGCCCTTTTGCGAGCCTGTGTTGTTTTCCGGGATTTCCCCTTGCAGCTGCTTGCGCGAAGAGAGCTGGCGCTCGATGTCGGTCAGGTTTTCCAGCTTGCGCGAGGTGTCCTGCAGCTGCGATTGCAAACGCGCCTGGTTCTGGCGCAGCGAATCGATCTGGCTGTCGCTGCTCTCCTGCAGATGCTGATAGCGCGCTTTTTCATCGAACAGCGTGATCTGCAGCATCTGCTGCTGGCGCCACAGCTGCGTCAGCGGCCGCAACGAGCCGGGGAACTCCATTCGGTAGCTGTTGATCCTGTCAATCATCTGGCGGCGCTCGCCGGAGGTCGGCTGCGCGCTGCCCAACAGGATGCTCTGTTTGAAAACGCCGGACCAGCTGTCGCCAGGCACCGTTTTCGCCAGCGCGCGCGCCTGGGTCGACCCGATGCGATCGGCGCAGTCCATCGCGCGCAGCCAGTAGAGCGCGTTATCCAGCGCGTCCTTGTCGTCCAACTGCCACAGGGTATCGCAAGCCGCGGTGCGGTAATCGATCACCTTGGTATCCGGGATCGCCTCTTGCTGCTGAGCGTTCAGGCCGCCGCTGACGGCGCGATCGACGCAGCCCGCCAGCAACAGCGGCATAAAGAAGACGGCGCCCAACCAGCCGATCGGGCGTTTGCCGAGCGGCGTCCTGTGCGTGGCACGCGGTGAACCTTCGGTCTGTGAAAGACGA
Organism: Serratia sp. CY32780; assembly: GCF_052169135.1. Taxonomy (NCBI): domain Bacteria; kingdom Pseudomonadati; phylum Pseudomonadota; class Gammaproteobacteria; order Enterobacterales; family Yersiniaceae; genus Serratia; species Serratia sp. CY32780. The sequence goes on along the minus strand of NZ_JBJNLI010000005.1, from coordinate 91,539 downwards.
AGGCGCTTAGACCATGTGTACATTATTTATTCATTCTCGGCGGTTAACGGCAATTCAATGCGGAAGCAGACGTCTGCACCGGCGACCGTCGCCAGTTGCAGCTCACCGCGCATGCGACGGATACAGTCCTGAGCGATGCTCAACCCCAGTCCGCTTCCTTTTACCGCCCCTTTTCGCTGGTGACTACCCTGGAAAAAAGGCTCGAAAATCATGGCTCTTTCAGCCTCGGGGATCGGCGTGCCGGTATTGGCGACGTCGATTTGCACCCGTTGTCCAACCTGACGGCTGCGGATCCAAATGTTACCGGATTCCTTGCCGTAGTGCACCGCATTGGAATAGAGATTATCCAGCACGCGCATTAATAGCGTAGGCTCTGCCCAGCAGATTTCCGCCTCCAGCGCAATTTCGGTGGAAATCATCTTCGCCCGCGCCGGCAAACTGTGCGCGGCGACCACCAAATCGACCATTTCGCGCAGCTCGACGTTCTCATGTGCCGCCGGGCCATCGGCCAGTTTGCGGTTGTAATCCAACAGCTGTTCGATCAGCTGCTGCAGATGGCGGCTGCTGTTGTCGAGGATCGTCACCACCTCTTTCTGATCGGAAGTCAGCGGCCCCGCCACCTCGTCGGCCAGCAGCTCGGTGCCTTCGCGCATGCTGGCCAGCGGCGTTTTCAGCTCGTGCGAGATATGGCGCAAGAACTCGTGGCGCTGCGATTCCAGCCACGCCAGCCGCTCGCTCAGCCAGATAATGCGCTGCGCCAGGGAACGCAGCTCGCGCGGCCCTTTGAACGACGCGGTGCTGCCCAGCGCGCGCCCTTCCCCCAGACGGTTGATCATCCGCTCCACGGCCTTGACCGGCCCGATGATCATGCGGGTGAACAGCACCACCAGCAGCACGCTGACCAGGAACAGCAGCAGCGCCTGCCAGCCGAAGAACTGGCCGCGCTCGGCGATGGCCTGCTGCAGCTGCTGGCCGCGCGAGAACACCACCGCGCGCGTGGCCTGCACCATTTCGGCGTTGGAGCGCGAGAACGACTCGAGCAAGGCGGAAGCCTCTTGATCCGGCCCGCTGTTATGGCATTTGATCGCCGCCAGCTGGGTCAGCAGCTGGCGCAACGTTTGATAATAGCGCTCGTCCGGCAGAATCGGCGCATGGGCGTCCAGCATCTGCGAATACTGCTTGCGCTGGTTCTGATACAGCTTTTGCAGCGTGGGATCGACCAGCACGCAGTACTGACGATAGCTGCGCTCCATCTCCAGCGCCACGCTGGTCATCGCCTCGCTGCGCCGCGCGTCCACCAGCGTGGTGCGGTTGATGTCCGCCGCCTGCGCGCTGAGGTGATCCAGGCTCTGGTAGGCCTGATAGGCCAGCACCAGCAGCGGCAGCAGCACCAACAGGAAGGCCAGCAGCACCAATTGCCGCAGCGAACGGGGGAATAAACGCCATCTTTTCAACGAAATCATCTCATTCTCTCAGCTCTGTCACGATGCTAACTGACTCGCCGGAAAGAGAAAAGCCCGGCAAGGGAGAATCCTGAACGCGCAAGGAAAAAGCCGCGGGATCGGTGAACCGCGCCCATAGGCCTGGCCTGCCGACGGCATGCGGCCCCGGCAACATCAACCGGTGCGAAAACGAGAGGGTGGGGATAGCGTCTGCGTTCGAGGGCATAGGCAACGCAACAGGGATAAGCGCAGCGTTGAGAATTGACATCGGGGCAAGAAACTTGCCCCAACGCAAGGAAAGTGTGGATGCCCTTAAACCTCGTCCCCAGGGTGATGTAGCGCAGCGGCTGGCATCGAACAGGACGAATAGCATCCGTAAGTATCCAGGATTGATGAACCCTTCATCACAGTTGGATACAGGCGGTGCCTCACTCCACGTGTCGCCCGATGCTTGATAAAGCCGTTTGCACGGTCTGTTATCGGTTTGGTTGGACGATAGGCACCATTTCTTTGGCATCATTCGGAGGCTTATGAGGCGATTTGCCGTCTAATTACGACGCCGTCATAAAAAGGTGAATGAGCAGCCGCCGAGAATAATGCACGTTACGTGCCAACTTTGCAATAAAAACAATAACCAGATGATTTTATTAAAAAATAAGATTATATCAGCAAATTTCTTTGTGCATCATGCCCCGATGAGCGATGAAAAAAACGCCGCGCTGTCGCCAAATGCAGACAACTAAAGCCAAACCCATTTACCATTAATAAAATCAAATAGTTAAATGTCTCCATTTAGCGACAGGGAAAATAGCGCCTGTCGCAAAATGCAGACACTGCCGCCAGACGGCGAACGCCGGCCATAAAAAAGGGCGCAATTGCTTGCACCCTCTGTACGGCGGTGGCCGTTTTTAGCCCAGCTGCTTACGGGCGTTGCGGAACATGCGCATCCACGGGCTGTCCTCGCCCCATTCTTCCGGGTGCCAGGAGTTGCTGACGGTGCGGAACACGCGTTCCGGGTGCGGCATCATCACCGTGGCGCGCCCGTTGGCGCTGGTCACGGCGGTAATGCCGTTCGGCGAACCGTTCGGGTTGGCCGGGTAAGTTTCCGTCACCTGACCGGCGTTGTTGACGAAACGCAGCGCCACCAGGCCGTGGCTTTCCAGCGCGGCCAGATGCGCCGCATCGCGCACTTCAACATGCCCCTCGCCGTGGGAAACGGCGATCGGCATGCGCGAACCGGTCATGCCCTGCAGGAACAGAGACGGGCTGGCCGCAACTTCCACCAGGCTGAAACGCGCCTCGAAGCGATCCGACAGGTTGCGCACAAAGCGCGGCCAGTGTTCGGCGCCCGGGATCAGCTCGCGCAGGTTGGACATCATCTGGCAGCCGTTGCACACGCCCAGCGCCAGCGTCTGCGGACGGTGGAAGAACGCTTCGAACTCGTCGCGCACCCGCTCGTTGAACAGGATAGACTTCGCCCAGCCTTCGCCGGCGCCCAGTACGTCGCCGTAAGAGAAGCCGCCGCAGGCCACCAGCGTGTGGAAGTCCTGCAGATCGCGGCGCCCCGCCAGCAGATCGCTCATGTGCACGTCCACCGCATCAAAGCCGGCGCGGTGGAACGCCGCCGCCATTTCAACGTGGGAGTTCACCCCCTGCTCACGCAGCACCGCCACTTTCGGGCGAGTGCCCTTGGCGATGTACGGCGCGGCGATGTCTTCCTGCGGTGCGAAGGTCAGCTTCACATTCAGGCCGGGATCTTGTTCATCCTGCTTGGCCTGATGTTCCTGATCGGCGCACGCCGGGTTGTCGCGCAGGCGCTGCATCTGCCAGGTGGTTTCCGCCCACCAGGTGCGCAGTGTATTGCGGCTTTCGCTGTACAGCGCCTGGCCGTGTTGGGTGATGACGAAACGATCGCCGGCCTGCACGCTGCCGATGTGATGCACATTGTCGGTCAGACCGTGCTGAGCGAACGCCTGCTTCACGTCGTCGAGACGTTCGGCGCTCACCTGGATCACCGCGCCCAGCTCTTCGTTGAACAGCACCGCCAGCGCATCGTCGCCGAGGCCGTCGAGGTTGACGTCCACGCCGCAGTGACCGGCGAAGGCCATCTCCGCCAGCGTCACCAGCAGGCCGCCGTCGGCGCGATCGTGGTATGCCAGCAGCGCGCGATCGGCCACCAGCTGCTGCATGGCGTTGAAGAAGCCCGCCAGCTGCGCGACGTTGCGCACGTCGGCCGGCTTGTCGCCCAGTTGGCGATAAACCTGCGCCAGCGCGGTGGCGCCCAGCGCGTTATGGCCGTTGCCCAGGTCGATCAACAGCAGCGCGCTGTCGCCCTTATCGGTGCGCAGCTGCGGCGTCACGGTGTGGCGCACGTCCTCCACGCGGGCGAAGGCGGTGATGACCAGCGACAGCGGCGAGGTCATTTCACGCTGTTCGTTGCCTTCCTGCCAGCGGGTCTTCATCGACATGGAGTCTTTACCCACCGGGATAGTGATGCCCAGCGCCGGGCACAGTTCTTCGCCCACCGCTTTTACCGCTTCGTACAGGCCGGCGTCTTCGCCCGGGTGGCCGGCGGCGGCCATCCAGTTGGCGGACAGCTTCACGCGCTTCAGGCTGCCGATCTCGGTGGCGGCCAGGTTGGTCAGCGCTTCCCCGACCGCCAGGCGGCCGGAGGCGGCGAAGTCCAGCAGCGCCACCGGCGCGCGTTCACCGAGCGACATCGCTTCGCCGTAATAGCTGTCCAGGCTGGCGGTGGTGACCGCGCAGTCGGCCACCGGGATCTGCCACGGGCCGACCATCTGGTCGCGCGCCACCATGCCGGTAACGGTGCGGTCGCCGATGGTGATCAGGAAGGTTTTCTCCGCCACGGCCGGCAGATGCAGCACGCGTTTCACCGCGTCGGCCAGCGTGATGTTCTCGCGCTGCACCGCCTCGCCGCTCGCCTGCAGGCGGGTGACGTCGCGGGACATTTTCGGCGTCTTGCCGAGCAGCACATCCAGCGGCATGTCGATCGGCTGGTTGTCGAAGTGGCGGTCGTTGAGCGTCAGGTGCTGTTCTTCGGTCGCTTCGCCGATCACCGCATAAGGCGCGCGCTCGCGGCGGCAGATCTCGTCGAACTGCGCCATCTGCGCCGGGGCGATCGCCATCACGTAACGTTCCTGCGATTCGTTGCACCACACTTCCAGCGGGCTCATGCCCGGCTCGTCGTTGAGGATATCGCGCAGCTCGAAGCGGCCGCCGCGGCCGCCGTCGCTCACCAGCTCCGGCATGGCGTTGGACAGGCCGCCTGCGCCGACGTCATGGATGAACAGGATCGGGTTCTGATCGCCCAGCTGCCAGCAGCGGTCGATCACTTCCTGACAGCGGCGCTCCATTTCCGGGTTGTCGCGCTGCACCGAAGCGAAGTCCAGATCGGCGTCGGACTGGCCGGACGCCATCGACGACGCCGCGCCGCCGCCCAGGCCGATATTCATCGCCGGGCCGCCCAGCACCACCAGCTTGGCGCCAACGGTGATTTCCCCTTTCTGCACGTGATCGGCACGGATGTTGCCGATGCCGCCCGCCAGCATGATCGGTTTGTGGTAACCGCGCAGCTCAACGCCGTTGTGGCTGTTGACGCGCTCTTCATAGGTACGGAAGTAGCCCAGCAGCGCCGGACGACCGAATTCGTTGTTGAACGCCGCGCCGCCCAGCGGGCCTTCGGTCATGATATCCAGCGCGGTGACGATGCGTTCCGGCTTGCCGAAATCCTGCTCCCACGGCTGTTCAAAGCCGGGAATACGCAGGTTGGACACCGAGAAGCCCACCAGGCAGGCCTTCGGCTTGGCGCCGCGGCCGGTAGCCCCCTCGTCGCGGATCTCGCCGCCGGAGCCGGTCGCGGCGCCCGGCCACGGCGAGATCGCCGTCGGGTGGTTGTGGGTTTCCACCTTCATCAGGATGTGCGCGTCTTCCTGATGGTAATCGTAGGTGCCGGTCTCCGGCGCGGCGAAGAAGCGGCCGACCTGCGAGCCTTCCATCACGGCGGCGTTGTCTTTATACGCCGACAGCACATAGTCCGGCGTCTGCTCATAGGTGTTCTTGATCATTTTGAACAGCGATTTAGGCTGCTGTTCGCCGTCGATGATCCAGTCGGCGTTGAAAATCTTGTGGCGGCAGTGCTCGGAGTTGGCCTGCGCGAACATATAAAGTTCGATATCCGTCGGGTTGCGCCCCAAACCGGTAAAGGCATTCAGCAGGTAGTCGATCTCGTCCTGCGCCAGCGCCAGGCCGAGCCGGACGTTGGCCTGCTCCAGCGCGGCGCGCCCTGCGCCCAGCACGTCGACCGACTGATACGGCGCCGGCTGATGGTGCGCGAACAGCTGTTCGGCCTGTTGCAGTTCGCTGAAGACGGTTTCCATCATGCGATCGTGCAGCAGCGCGGCGAGCTGCCGCCACTGGGTTTCCGTCAGCTCGGGCGCCTTGACGTAGAACGCCAGGCCGCGCTCCAGGCGCACGATCTGCTGCAGACCGCAGTTGTGGGCGATGTCGGTGGCTTTGGAAGACCAGGGAGAAATGGTGCCCGGACGCGGCGTAACCAGCAGCAACCGGCCTTCGGGGGCGTGTTCGGCGAGAGAAGGACCGTACTTGAGCAGCCGCTGAAGCTTGGCGTGTTCTTCGGCACTGAGCGGTGCGCTAACATCGGCAAAGTGGACGTACTCGGCGTAGATATCACTGACGGGCAGGTGAGCGTCCTGGCAGCGGGACAGCAGTTTGGTAATGCGAAAAGCCGATAAAGCGGGCGAACCACGCAGAATTTCCATAATCAAAGTTCTCTCGTCTTCGAAGCGACGGATAAGACGCTTCATTGGGCGCAACAGGGGAAAACGCGCGTCATTATAGAGAATCCTCGCCGCCGACGAAACCGTTTGCGTAGGGATAATTGATAAAAGCGTGCCGCACCGTCGAATTGTCATAACGTGTCAATAAAGTTGCACACTGGCGTTTTGTTGCGCAAAATGCCCCCGCACTGGTGATTTAACCATGAGAAAAGTCGCGGTTATCGTCGCCGGCGTACCTGTGCCACCACTGGATAACTATTTGAAACGTCTTAAAATAAACTACATCCTCATCGGCGTTGTCACCCTGCTTCTGGCTCTCGCGCTGTGGCCCAATATCACCTGGCGCAGCGGCCCGGGCGGGCAACTCCAGGAGATCATTTCCCGCGGCGAGTTGCGTATCAGCACGCTGAATTCACCGCTGACCTATTTCAACACCAAGCAAGGGCCGGGTGGGCTCGACTACGAACTGGCCAAGCGCTTCGCCAACTACCTCGGGGTGAAGCTGGTGGTGATCCCCCATCAGAACATCAATGACCTGTTCGACGATCTGGACGACGACGACGCCGACCTGCTGGCGGCGGGCCTGATCTACAACCAGGAGCGCCTCAGCCGCGCGCGTACCGGCCCGGCCTACTACTCCGTTTCCCAACAGCTGGTGTACCGGCTGGGCACCCCGCGGCCGAAAAGTTTCGCCGACATTAAAGGCAAGCTGGCGGTCGCTTCCGGTTCCGCGCACGTCAGCACCCTCAAGCAGCTCAAACAGGATAAATACCCGGATCTCGCCTGGGAGTCCTCCAGCGATCTCACCTCCAAAGAGCTGCTGGAGCGAGTGGCCGACGGCAAGCTGGACTACACCCTCGGCGATTCGGTGACCATCGCGCTGCTGCAGCGCATCCATCCGCAGCTGGCGGTGGCGTTCGACGTCACCGACGAAGAGCCGGTTACCTGGTATCTGAAACGCGACGGCGACGACAGCCTGTACGCGGCGATGCTGGACTTCTACAGCCAGATGGTGGACGACGGCACCCTGGCGCGGCTCGAAGAGAAATACCTCGGCCACGTCGGCAGCTTCGACTATGTGGACACCAAAACCTTCCTGTCGGCCATCGACTCGGTGCTGCCCAACTTCCGCCCGCTGTTCGAGAAGCACGCCAACGAGATCGACTGGAAGCTGCTGGCGGCCATCGCCTATCAGGAATCGCACTGGAATCCGCAGGCCACCTCACCCACCGGCGTGCGCGGCCTGATGATGCTGACCCGCGCCACCGCCGACGGCCTTGGGGTCAACGACCGCCTCGATCCGGAAGAGAGCATTCAGGGCGGCGCCCTTTACCTGCAGCGGCTGATGGCCAAGGTGCCGGACAGCGTGCCGGAAGACGAGCGCATCTGGTTCTCGCTGGCGGCCTACAACATGGGCTGGGGCCACATGCTGGACGCGCGCAAGCTGACCAAGACGCAAAAAGGCAACCCGGACAGCTGGGTCGACGTCAAGCAGCGCCTGCCGATGCTCAGCCAGAAGCGCTACTACCCGCAGTTGACCTACGGCTATGCGCGCGGGCGTGAAGCCTACAACTATGTAGAAAACATTCGCCGCTACCAGGTCAGCCTGGTGGGCTATCTGCAGGAAAAAGAGAGAAAGGCGGCGCAAGCGGCCGCCGAGCAGGAGGCGTTGGGGAAAGGCTACCCGACGGTGATGCCGGAACTGGCGCTCAACTACTGATTATTCCGGCTTATCCGCCGCCCGCTGCGCCAGCCTGAGCGCTTTTTTCTGTTCACGGCGCAGGCGGAAGAAATTGCTTAGGGTGGCGGCGCACTCCTCCGCCAGCACGCCCGAAACGATCTCCACCTGATGGTTCATGCCCGGATGGCGCAGAATGTCCACCAGTGAACCGGCCGCGCCGGTTTTCTCGTCGGCGGCGCCATACACCAGCCGGCGGATACGGCTGTGCACCATCGCACCGGCGCACATCACGCAGGGCTCCAGCGTGACGTACAGCGTGGCATTCAGCAGACGGTAGTTTTGCAGCACCGCGCCGCCCTGGCGCAGCGCCATGATCTCGGCGTGTGCGGTAGGATCGTGTCGGCCGATCGGGCGGTTCCAGCCCTCGCCGATGACCTGATTGTCCAGCACCAGCAGCGCCCCCACCGGCACCTCGCCCTCTTCCTGCGCGCGCAGGGCCAGCTGCAATGCCTGACGCATCCAGTACTCATCGTTATATTCAGTCATCGCATAATTCCTCGTGCGCTTTTGCGGCGGGCATTATACACACTAGCCCTCCTTTGTCGTAGCCGCCCGCCAATGGCTATACTGGCCGAATCAGCGTGTGATTCAGGGACAAGAAGCATGAAACTCAGTAAAAAGAACGCCGTCGTGGTGCGCAAGGCGCTGGACGGCTGGGTGGGAGAAGGCGCCTTGACGCCCGCACAACGGCAGCAGCTGCTGCAGCATGTGGCCGTGCAGCCTTTCGACTGGCGGCGGCTGGCGCGCTATGCGTTTCTTGCCGCGCTGGCCTCGCTGCTGATCGCCGTCACCAGCCTGTTCGCCGACAGCGAACTGCTTGCATGGCTCAGCGGACTGTTCCGCTTCGACGCGCCGGTACGCATGGCGATCGCCGGCGTACTGGCGGCGCTGGCCTACGTCTGGGCGCTGCGTCGCCGCCGGCGCCACCCGGAAAAACGCTACGGCAATGAGGCGGCGCTGTTTGTCGCCGTGTTGCTTACCGCCTGCGCCTTATGGCAGCTGGGGGTCTGGCTGGATAACGGCAGCGGCCGGGTTTCCGTGCTGCTGCTGTTCGCCGCGCTGCTGTACGGCGCGATCGGCTGGTTCAGCCGCTCCGGGCTGGTGTGGTGGTTCGCCCTGCTGTCGCTCGGCAACGCCTTCGGCGCCGAGACCGGCTACCTGTCCGGCTGGGGCGCCTACTGGCTCGGCATGAGCTACCCGATTCGTTTTATCGCCTTTGGCGCGGTGCTGATCGCCGCCGCGCTGCTGCTGCGGCCGCTGTTGGCGCAACGCGGCCTGCAGCGGGTGTCGCTGGCGATGGGCCTGCTGTATCTGTTTATCGCCCTGTGGCTGCTGTCTATCTTCGGCAACTACGGCGACCTCGACAGCTGGTACCGCGCGCGCCAGATCGAGCTGTTCCACTGGAGCCTGCTGTTCGGGCTGGCCGCCCTCGCCGCCATTTGGCTGGGATTGAAGCATGACGACGCCATGCTGCGCGGCTTCGGGCTAACCTTCCTCGGCATTAACCTGTATACCCGCCTGTTCGAGTTTTTCTGGGACAGCATGCCGAAGACGATTTTTTTCGCGCTGCTCGGCCTGAGCCTGTGGGCGCTGGGGCATTATGCGGAGAAAATTTGGCAGTTGGGGCGCCAGCCGCACGACGTGACCGACGACCGATCGCGGTACTGATAAAAACAGCAAGGGCGGAATCCTCCGCCCTTGGCTTATTCCAGCTGCTGCAGCTCGCCCTGCTTACTTACCCGCCAGCGGTGCTCGCAAAAGAACAGCAGCGGATTATCCTGCTTGCTGTCGCTGTAACCGCTGTATAGTCTCAGCGGCGCACCGAGCCGCTGCTCCAGCTGCACCACTTTCTGCGCCCCCAGGCAGCGCAGGGGCAAGACCCAGCCGCCGCAGCGGCGCGTGATGCGGCTGCCGATCAACCGTACCCGCGGCAGAAACGCCGAATCGCGATACACCTGCTCCACCAGCCGCTCCGGCGAGCCGGTAATCAACCACACTTCGGCATCGTGCTCCTCCAGGTACTGCCGCAGCCGCATTTGCACCACCGGAAATGCGGTCACCTTCTGGCGAAAGGCCTCGATAAACTGCCGCTCCAGCGCCTTTAGCGTCGCTTCGGAACGCCCGAAGGTGATCGCCCACAGCAGCAGGCTCATCGGCCAACGCGCGGCGCGCCCCAACAGCAGCAGCGCCAGACCGATCGGCAGCAGCAGCGGTATCACCAGCAACAGGTTCAGCGGTAAGCGGCGCAGCAGAAAACGCAAGAAACTGCCGAACATATCCTCCTGATGCAGAGTGCCGTCCAGATCGAAAAAGACCACGCGGCGCCCCTCTGCGGCCGGTTGTTGCTGCTTGTCGCTCAAACGCTACTCCTCGGGATCGTTGAACCCCATCATCCAGGTGAAGAGAAAACCGGCGATAATCGTAATCAGCATCCCCGCCAGATACAACATCACCTTACCTGAGACGATGGTCAACGCCAAAGGCAGCCCCGAAATGCCGAAGGTGATCACCGTCGCCACCTTCCAGTAGCTGATGAGCGCGCCGCCGACCGCACCGCCGAGGCAGGCGCCGATAAACGGCCGGCCCAGCGGCAGCGTCACCCCGAAGATCAGCGGCTCGCCGATGCCGAGAATGCCGACCGGCAACGCCCCTTTGATCACCTTTTTCAGCCGCGCATTGCGGGTTTTCAACAGCACCGCCAGCGCTGCCCCCACCTGCCCGACGCCGGCCATCGCCAGGATCGGCAGCAGCGGGTTGGAACCGTGCGCCTGCACCAGCTCGACGTGGATCGGTACCAGCCCCTGATGCAGACCGGAGAGCACCAGCGGCAGGAACAGCCCCGAGAGCAGCGCTCCCACCAGCAGCCCGCCCTTGTCGATCGCCAGATTGGCGCCGTGGGCGATGGCGTCGGAGATAATGCCGCCGATCGGCTGCAGAATCAGGATCGCCAGCGAGGCGGTGACCAGCGTGGTCAGCAGTGGGTTAAGGATCAGTTCGACCGATTCCGGCAGCAGCGTGCGCAGGCGTTTCTCCACCCAGCACATCAACGCCACCACCAGCAGCACGGCGATCACCCCGCCGCGCCCCGGCTGCAGCGCCTCGCCGAACAAGGTAATCTGCGCCAGCGCCGGGCTGGAGAGAATGCCGGCCATCACGCCGCCCATTGCCTGAGAGCCGCCGAATACCCTCGCGGCGTTGACCCCGACCAGAATGTTCATGATGGCGAACACCGCGCTGCCGAAGATCGCCAGCAACCCCAGCACGTTCGGGTAGTCCACCGCCAGTTGGCCGGCGATGTCGGGCCGTTTCAGCAGGTTGATGATGCCGGTGATCAGGCCCGAGGCGATAAACGCCGGGATCAGCGGAATAAAGACATCGGCCAGCTTTTTCAGCGCACCGCTCATCGGCGCAGCGTATTTTTGCTTGGCCTGCGCCTTGGTGCGGGCCGCGTCACCGACGGCGACGGCAGGCTGCGCGCTACCGCTCAGCAATGCGCGCATGGCGTCCACCACCTTGGCGGCGGCGCCCGGGCCAACGATAAACTGATGCTGCTCACCCTGTTTGATATAGCCCTTCACGCCGGACAACTGCTTGAGAGCGGCCAGATCCAGACGCTGTTCGTCGCTGACCTCGACGCGCACCCGCGTCATGCAGTTCTCCAGTTTGAGGATATTGCCCTCGCCCCCCACGCCCGCCAGGATCTGTGTCGCCAATGCCGTTGTCTTGTCCATCGCCGCCCCCACCGTGAGTTAACGCGCCAGCGCCGCGCGCAGGTAGCCGTCGTGCCGCTGCAGCCGCTGCTGCGCCTCTTCGGCGCTGACGCCGGCCAGAATCATCAGGATCGCCGGCTTGACCTCGAAGCCGGTCTGCGCCAGCGCCGCCTCCGCCTGAGCGCGTTCGGCGCCGGTGGCCTCCACCACGATGCGGCAGGCGCGATCCACCAGTTTGACGTTGGTGGCCTTCACGTCCACCATCAGGTTCTGATAGACCTTGCCCAACTTGACCATCGCGCCGGTCGACAGCATGTTGAGCACCAGCTTCTGCGCGGTGCCGGATTTCAGGCGCGTCGAACCGGTCAGCGCCTCCGGCCCCACCACCGGCGAGATCGCCACCTGCGCTTCGTGCGCGATCGGCGAATCCGGGTTGCAGGAGATGGCCGCCGTCGGGCAGCCCAGCCCGCGCGCATAGCGCAGTGCGCCAATCACATAAGGCGTGCGCCCTGAGGCCGCCAACCCCACCACCATATCGACGGCGGTCAGATTCAGCGCCCGGAGATCGGCTTCGCCCAGGGCTTCGTCGTCTTCCGCCCCCTCCACCGCCTTGAGCAGTGCGCCCGGCCCGCCGGCGATCAAGCCCACCACCACGCCGTGCGGCACGCCGAAGGTCGGCGGGCACTCGGAGGCATCCAACACCCCCAATCGGCCGCTGGTGCCGGCGCCCAAATAAATCAGCCGCCCACCGGCCTTCAACGCCGCCGCGGCCAAATCGACCGCCTGCGCGATCGCCGGTAGCACCTTTTCGATCGCCTCCGGCACCTTGCGGTCTTCCTGGTTAAAGCAGCGGACCATATCCAGCGTCGACATCTCATCCAGCCCCATGGTGGCCGGGTTGCGGGTTTCCGATACCAGTGCGCCTAAGTTCATCTGTTCACCTTTGAATTTTTAATTCACAAAATTAAATCAATATTTGAATATTTTATTCAACAAAGCGAGCGCTATTTGCTATTTTAACGACGAGCTCACAAAAATTTTCACCGCGCGTTTTCGCCGCCTGCATGGCAAAATGGCCGCTGGTTTCCAGGGAAAGATCAATGAGTACCCTTCTGCGCATACGCCAAATGTATCCGACACTGGCGCAAAACGACCGCAAGCTGGCGGACTTTTTGCTGAATAACGCCGAGCAGGCGCGCCATCTCAGCTCGCAAAAGCTGGCCGAGCTGGCCGGTATCAGCCAGTCGAGCGTGGTGAAGTTCGCCCAAAAGCTGGGCTATAAGGGCTTTCCGGCGCTGAAACTGGCGCTGAGCGAAACGCTGGCCCAGCCGCAGGCCGAGCCGGTAGTGACCGTTCACAACCACATCCTCAGCAGCGACACGCTGAAAATCGTCGGTGAAAAACTGCTGGCGGAAAAGCAGGCGGCGCTGCGCGCGACGCTGGACATCAACAGCGAAGAGCGGCTGCATCAGGCGCTGGACATGCTGCGCCAAGCGCGCCGGGTGATGCTGATCGGCATCGGCGCCTCCGGGCTGGTGGCCAAGGATTTCTCCTTCAAACTGCTGAAAATCGGCGTGATGGCAGTGGCCGAACCGGACATGCACGTCCAGCTGGCGGCGGTTCAGGCGCTGGACAAACGCGATCTGCTGCTGGCTATCTCTTTCAGCGGCGAACGGCGTGAAATCAATCTGGCGGCGGAAGAGGCGCGCCAGGCCGGCGCCAGGGTGCTGGCGCTGACCAGCTTCTCTCCCAACGGCCTGCAGCAGCGCGCGGACCACTGCCTCTATACCATCGCCGAAGAGCCCCACACCCGCAGCGCGGCCATCTCTTCCAGCACGGCCCAGTACGCCCTCACCGACCTGCTGTTTATGGCGCTGATCCAGCACGATCTCGATCATGCCCGCGATCGCATCAAACACAGCGAACAGTTAATGAAAAAGTTGGTTTGAGGCGTATAATGGCGGCCGATAAAACGCCGCCAGCTCAATTATTTCCCTTCTCTGCATTCGAAAAATAATGTGCGGGCGGTGACTCGCTCAATTATCGTTCAATAATTGAGCATGCATGGACAGCATTATTTAACGATACCATTATGAATACACACACTGTTATTTTAGATAAGTTGCGGCACTCCGTGGCTCACCCGACCCTGCGCACTTTTTTATTTTACGCCATTATTGCTTTGATATTGATCAAAGCGATGGGATACAGCGGTGGAAAAGGCATTGATATTCTTTTTATTGCACTTATCTTGCTATTATTATCTAATCATTCGCTTACCCGCTACGGCCTGATTATTCCGTTTATTCTGCTGTGCGCGCTGTATGCGCCGGTCGGTGCCATTTACGGGTCTCCGTCAGCGGCCGTGGTGTCTGCCCTGCTGCAAACCAACAGTACAGAAGCGAGTGAGTTCCTGCATACCCTCCCAGCCAGGTGTTATCTGCTGCCTGTCGTAATATTTACCATGCTTATTATTTTAAAAAGGTTTATTTGGCGACAAGCACTGCCAAAAAAAATCATATTGCCTTTGCTGGCGTTATTTGCGGTTATCGTCATCACCAGAATATTCAGCGGTGGCTTGGTTAAGCTTAAATTACCTGACTTCTTTTTATCCACCTACTCCGCTTACGATCAATATCAACAGCAAATTGATGAATTAAACACCGGCGTTTCAGAACCGTACTCTTGGTCGTTCACCTCTGGCGCACCGAAGAATGAAAACTATGTCATTATCGTCGGCGAAAGTATGCGCAGGGATCATATGTCCTTATTTGGTTATCCGGTGTCCACTACACCGTTTCTGGATAATGCCAAGGGACGGTTTTACAGTAATTATATTTCCACCGCGCCGAATACATTCGAATCGCTCCCCCGCACGCTGGCTTTAAGCAACGGCCACAGCATTGCCCTCGGAGATAATATCATCACCCTGGCAAAAGCCGCCGGCCTCAATACCCACTGGCTGTCCAATCAGGGCATGTTCGGGCAATTCGATACGCCGGTATCAAAAATCGCTATGTTCAGCGATAACCATTACTTCCTGAAGAAAGGCGACTATCAATCGCGCAACACCGATGATGATGCACTGCTGCCGATATTTGACCAATTATTGAGCCGCCAGGGGCAAGGCAACCTTTATGTGCTGCATCTGATGGGCTCGCACGCCGACTTTTGCGAGCGGCTTAACGGCGAACCGCCGAGCGTCGAGTCGCCGAATAAGGAGCTGGCCTGCTACCTCTCTACCTATCGCAAGACTGATCGTTTTATCGAGCAGGTTTATCACAGTCTGAAACAGACCGGCGCGCCGTTTAAACTGTTCTATTTCTCCGATCACGGTCTTTCCCATAAGGATATCGGCGGCATACGTTCTCTGCGTCACAGCGGCGATACCCGGCAGAATTACCAGGTGCCGTTGCTGGTGCTGAGCGATCGCGACCAACAGCACCAGATCATTGATGATCCCTTGAGCGCGTTCGATTTTATCGGGTTGTTTGCTCAAGAGGCGGGAATACGGGTTACCCATCCGGAGGTGATGCCTACGATGCGTATGGCGGATACCGATAAGCGCTGGGTGTTTGACGGGCAGAGAAGGGTTGATTTCGATCAGCTGGCTGACGACCCACCTGAGTTACCCTAAGCGATAAGATGACGAAAAAACGCCCGCCGCGCGGCGATTCTATGATAGATTGCGCGCCAGCCCGAGCACACCGATGGAAAGATAACTGACAATGGCACTGCTGATTACCAAGAAATGCATCAACTGCGACATGTGCGAGCCGGAATGCCCGAACCAGGCGATTTCGATGGGCGATGAGATTTATCAGATCGATACCGATCGCTGCACCGAGTGCGTCGGCCATTACGATACGCCGACCTGCCAGCAGGTTTGCCCGATCGACAACACCATCATCACCGATCCGCAGCATCGCGAGACCAACGAACAGCTGTGGGACAAGTTCGTGGTGCTGCACCACGCCGATCGCATTTAATTTGCCGCAGGACTGACAAGGGCGCCACAGGCGCCCTTGCTATTTTCAGCTTTCGACGATCACCGTCGCGCAGGCGTAGCGCCGTTCATCGGCCAGCGAAACGTGGATCGCGGTGACCCCCATCTCCCCGGCCAGCTCGGCGGCGCGGCCGTGCAAACGAATATTCGGCTTGCCCAGCGCATCGTTGAACACTTCGAACTGATTGAACGCCAGGCCATTGCGAATGCCGGTGCCGAACGCCTTGGCGGCGGCCTCTTTCACCGCGAAACGTTTGGCCAGAAAGCGAATCGGCTGCTGGTGCTGCTGATACAGCGCCCACTCGGCGTCGCTCAGCACGCGGCGCGCCAGGCGATCGCCGCTGCGCTCCACCACCGCTTCGATACGCGCCATCTCAACGATGTCGGTTCCCAGCCCGAGCACCGCCATTACCGGCGCGCTTCCCGCATCAGCACTTTCATGTCGGCAACCGCGGCCGGCAGCCCGCTCATCACCGCCTGGCCGATAATCGCATGGCCGATGTTCAGCTCGTGCATCTCCGGCAGCGCGGCGATCGGCTGCACGTTGTGGTAGGTCAGGCCGTGGCCGGCGTTGACCTTCAGCCCCTTCTCGGCCGCGTAGGCGGCGGCTACCGCGATGCGGCGCAGCTCGGCCTGTACCGCCAGCTCGCCCTGCGCTTCGGCGTAGGCGCCGGTGTGGATTTCGATATAGGGTGCGCCCACCGCCACCGCCGCGTCAATCTGACGATGATCGGGATCGATGAACAGCGAGACCAGAATGCCCGCCTGCGCCAGGCGCTCAACCGCCACGCTCATTTTGTCCAGCTGGCCGGCGACGTCCAGGCCGCCTTCGGTGGTCACTTCTTCGCGCTTTTCCGGCACCAGGCAGCAGAAATGCGGCTTCAGCTCAATGGCGATGTCCAGCATCTCGTCGGTCACCGCCATCTCCAGATTCATGCGCGTCTGGATGGTCTGGCGCAGCAGGCGCACGTCGCGGTCGGTGATGTGGCGGCGGTCTTCGCGCAGATGCACGGTAATGCCGTCGGCCCCCGCCTGTTCGGCAATGAATGCCGCCTGAACCGGATCCGGGTATTGGGTTCCGCGCGCGTTACGTAACGTGGCGATGTGATCGATATTGACGCCCAGCAGCAAATCAGCCATGACAACCTCTAAATACGATTTTCAGTGCCAGCAGTTTACACGCGGGCGCAAGGCGGCAAAAGGGGAAAAGGTCAGGCGTCGTCGACCGGCGTATTCGGCTGTTTGCGCACGAACTGGCGGAACAGTTCGCGGCTCTTCAACGGCTTGCCGCCGAGGTAGGGTTTCAGCGCCATACGGGTGAAACGCTTGGCGGCGCGCAGCGTCTCGGCATCGGGAAACTGCCGCTCCGCCAGCGCGCGCAGTTCGCGCCCGGTGAAGCTGTAGTGATCCACCACCAGGCTGGCGATGAAGCCTTTCTCTTCGCGATAGCGATAGGTCATGGCGTCATCCACCGGCAGGCCGCTGCCGGCGCAGTGCAGGAAATCGAGACCGTAGCCCAGGTGGTGCAGCAAGGCCAGCTCGAACTGACGCAGCGCCTGCTCCGGCGAGCTGTCTTCCGCCGCCAGCGCCTGCAGGCATTGCAGATAGTCGAAGAACAGCACCGAGTAGTTGGTTTCCTGCTCGAGCACGCGCGCCAGCAGTTCGTTCACGTACAGGCCGCTGTAAAGCATCATGCCGCTGAGGGGTAAACCGAGGGAGACCGCTTCGGCGTTGCGCAGCGTTTTCACTTCGCCGCGGCCGCCCCAGCGCACTAACAGGGGGGTAAAGGGCTGCAGACAGCCCTTCAGATTAGAGCGGCGGCTGCGCGCGCCTTTCGCCAGCAAGCGCACCCGCCCATGACCTTCGGTAAACAGATCCAGCATCAGACTGGTTTCACTGTACGGCCGCCCATGCAGGACGAAAGCGCGCTCCCAGCCGTCCACGGATCGTTACTTCAGATCGTCAACATAGCCCAGGCTGCGCAGCGCACGTTCGTCGTCCGCCCAACCGGATTTCACTTTCACCCACAGCTCGAGATGCACTTTGGCGTCGAACATCTGTTCCATGTCCTGGCGCGCTTCGATGCCGATGGTTTTGATCTTGGCGCCCTTGTTGCCGATGACCATTTTCTTCTGGCCTTCGCGCTCGACCAGGATCAGGCCGTGCACATCGTAGCCGCCGCGATCGTTGGCCACGAACTGTTCGATTTCTACCGTCACCGAGTACGGCAGCTCTTCGCCCAGGAAACGCATCAGCTTCTCGCGGATGATCTCGGAGGCCATAAAGCGCTGTGAGCGATCGGTGATGTAGTCTTCCGGGAAGTGGTGTTCCGCTTCCGGCAGCAGCTTGCGCACGATGCCGGCGATGGTGTCGACGTTCATGCCTTTTTCGGCGGAGATAGGCACCACGTCGAGGAAGTTCATCTGCTGGCTGAGGAACGCGATGTGCGGCAACAGCTTGGATTTGTCGGTGACGTTATCGACCTTGTTGATCGCCAGCAATACCGGGCAGCGCAGGCTGCGCAGCTTGTTGACCACCATTTCGTCGTCGGCGGTCCAGTTGGTGCCTTCGACCACGAAGATCACCAGTTCGACGTCGCCGATCGAGCTGCTGGCCGCGCGGTTCATCAAGCGGTTGATGGCGCGTTTTTCTTCGATGTGCAGCCCAGGGGTGTCGACGTAGATCGCCTGATAGGCGCCATCGGTGTCGATGCCCATGATGCGGTGACGGGTCGTCTGCGGCTTACGCGACGTAATGGAAACCTTCTGCCCCAGCAGTTGGTTCAGCAACGTCGATTTGCCCACGTTCGGGCGGCCGACGATGGCGATAAACCCGCAGTGTTGTTTTACTTCGCTCATTCAAGCTCCAGCTTTTTCAGCGCTTGTTCCGCTGCCGCCTGCTCGGCTTTACGGCGGCTCGAGCCGGTGCCCACCACGGGCTCGCTCAAACCACTCACCTGGCAGTGGATGGTAAACTCCTGGTCGTGCGCTTCTCCGCGAACCTGCACCACCAAATAAGAAGGCAACGGCAGATGACGCCCCTGCAAAAACTCCTGCAGACGGGTTTTCGGGTCTTTCTGCTTATCACCGGGGCTGATTTCGTCCAACCGGCTGCGATACCAGTCCAAAATCAGACGCTCGACGGTCTGGATATCGCTGTCCAGGAACACGCCGCCGATCAATGCCTCCACCGTATCCGCCAGGATTGACTCGCGGCGGAACCCACCACTTTTCAATTCGCCCGGCCCAAGCCGCAGACATTCGCCCAGGTCAAACTCGCGCGCCATCTCCGCCAGCGTGTTGCCGCGCACCAGCGTGGCGCGCATGCGGCTCATATCGCCCTCGTCGACGCGAGGAAAGCGGTGATAGAGCGCATTGGCGATGACAAAGCTCAGAATCGAGTCACCCAGAAACTCAAGACGTTCATTGTGTTTACTGCTGGCGCTGCGGTGAGTCAAAGCCTGCAGTAAAAGCTCCTGCTGTTGAAAAGTGTAGCCCAGCTTCCGCTGCAGCCTGTTTATTACGATGGGGTTCATGAGTTACCAATAGATCAAGAATGCGTCAAAAACTTGCAGCATACGGAACAGGCCTGCTTCGCCGAAAGCCGATCCAAAGCTGTTTCGTTTGCAGTGGCTCCCAGCAGGGGCCAACTTTTTATCGCTCGAGAAAGTATTCTACAACGAGTGGAAACATAATGCTGTGTTTTATATCCCCTTAATCTTTCACGCCGCAGTAGGCTGCGGCGTGAAAATAACAGGGAATCAGTCAGCGATTAATGAATGCCGCCGATCCGGCTGAAACGCACGCCGGTAGGCCACTCACCTTCCTGCTTTTCAAAGCTCATCCAGATGGCCGTGGCTTTACCCACCAGATTCTTCTCCGGCACAAAGCCCCAGTACCGGCTGTCCGCGCTGTTGTCGCGGTTGTCGCCCATCATGAAGTAATGCCCGGCCGGCACCACCCACTCCGCCAGCGGTTTGCCCGGCTGTTGGTAGTAAGCGCCCACCCGATCCTGCGCGTCCGGCACGGTCAGGATACGATGCGTGACGTTGCCGAGGCTTTCCTGGCGCTCGCGCATGCGAATGCCGCCCGGCGGCACGTTATCGCTCAGCGGGATCTGGTAGAAGCCGTTGCTGGCCTCGCCCATGCCGCTGCGGCTGAACAGCTGCACGAAGTCGCTCGGCTGCGCGTCGGCGTAGGTCACCGCCAGCGCGGTATCGCAGGACTGCCCACTGTTGCAGGACGGCTGCACGGTAACGCGCTTATTCACCGGATCGTAAGTAATACGGTCGCCCGGCAGGCCGATCACGCGCTTGATATAATCCAGTTTCGGATCCAGCGGATATTTAAATACCGCAATATCGCCGCGCTTCGGATGGCCGGTTTCAATGAGCGTGGTCTGGGTAATCGGATCTTTAATGCCGTAGGCATATTTCTCCACCAGAATGAAATCGCCAATCAACAGCGTCGGCATCATTGAGCCGGACGGGATCTGGAACGGTTCGTAAATAAACGAACGCACCACAAAGACCAGCAGCAGCACCGGGAACACCGATGCGCCGGTCTCCACCCAGCCTGGCTGCTTCGCCACTTTCGCCAGCGTTTTATCGTCTACGGCGCCCGCGGTCTGTGCGTTGACCGCCGCGATCTTCGCGCGGCGGGCCGGCGCCCATTTGAAGCGCTCGAAGCACCAGATGATCCCGGTGACCAGGGTGGCCAACGCCAGGATCAGGGCAAACATATTCGCCATGCAAACTCCCTCGTTTCGCGAACTCGTCGCGGTTACTTGCCGTCTTTACCGACGTGCAGAATGGCCAGGAACGCTTCCTGCGGCAGTTCGACGTTGCCGACCTGCTTCATGCGTTTCTTACCGTCTTTCTGTTTCTGCAGCAGCTTTTTCTTACGGCTGACGTCACCGCCGTAGCATTTCGCCAGCACGTTTTTACGCAGCTGCTTCACGGTGGAACGCGCGATGATGTGCGTGCCGATCGCCGCCTGAATCGCGATGTCGAACTGCTGACGCGGGATCAGATCTTTCATCTTCTCCACCAGTTCACGGCCGCGGTACTGCGAGTTGTCACGGTGGGTGATCAGCGCCAGCGCATCCACGCGCTCGTTGTTGATCAGCACGTCCACGCGCACCATGTCGGAGGCCTGGAAGCGCTTGAAGTTGTAATCCAGCGACGCATAGCCGCGCGACGTGGACTTCAGGCGGTCGAAGAAGTCGAGCACCACTTCCGCCATCGGGATTTCATAGGTCAACGCCACCTGGTTGCCGTGGTAGACCATGTTGGTCTGCACGCCGCGCTTCTCGACGCACAGGGTGATGACGTTACCCAGGTATTCCTGCGGCATCAGCATGTGACATTCGGCGATCGGCTCGCGCAGTTCCTGGATGTTGTTCAACGGTGGCAGCTTGGACGGGCTGTCGACGTAGATCACTTCTTTGCCGGTGGTTTCCACTTCGTAGACGACCGTCGGCGCGGTGGTGATCAGATCCAGATCGTATTCACGCTCCAGACGCTCCTGAATGATCTCCATGTGCAGCAGGCCGAGGAAGCCGCAGCGGAAGCCGAAGCCCAGCGCGGTGGAACTTTCCGGCTCGTAGAACAGGGAGGCGTCGTTGAGGCTCAGCTTGCCCAGCGCATCGCGGAAGGACTCATAATCGTCGGAGCTGATCGGGAACAGACCGGCGTACACCTGCGGCTTCACTTTCTTGAAGCCCGGCAGCGCTTTATCCGCCGGCTGACGCGCCTGCGTCAGGGTATCGCCCACCGGCGCGCCGAGGATGTCTTTGATCGCACAGACCAGCCAGCCCACTTCGCCGCAGTTCAGCACGTCGCGATCGACCTGCTTCGGCGTGAAGATGCCCAGGCGGTCGGCGTTGTACACCTGGCCGGTGCTCATGACCTTGATCTTGTCGCCCTTGCGCAGCGTGCCGTTCTTGACGCGCACCAGAGACACGACGCCCAGGTAGTTATCGAACCAGGAGTCGATGATCAGCGCCTGCAGCGGCGCATCCGGATCGCCCTGCGGTGGCGGGATGTCGCGCACCAGACGCTCCAGCACGTCGGGCACGCCGACGCCGGTTTTGGCCGAGCAGCGCACCGCATCGGTGGCGTCGATGCCGACGATGTCTTCAATTTCCTGTGCGGCGCGATCCGGATCGGCGGCGGGCAGGTCGATTTTGTTCAGCACCGGCACCACTTCCAGATCCATTTCGATCGCGGTGTAGCAGTTGGCCAGCGTCTGGGCTTCGACGCCCTGACCGGCGTCCACCACCAGCAGCGCGCCTTCGCAGGCCGCCAGCGAGCGGGAAACTTCATAGGAGAAGTCAACGTGGCCGGGGGTGTCGATAAAGTTGAGCTGATAGGTCTGCCCATCCAGCGCCTTATAATCCAGCGTCACGCTCTGCGCTTTGATGGTGATGCCGCGCTCGCGCTCCAGATCCATGGAATCGAGCACCTGCGCGGCCATTTCACGGTCAGACAAGCCGCCGCAGATTTGGATAATGCGGTCAGACAGCGTCGACTTACCGTGGTCAATATGGGCAATAATGGAGAAATTTCGTATATGCTTCATTATAAAAGTTTTTCTGCCTTGGTATTTCTGAATTACTCGCCTATAGAAACCCGCATGGACCTAAAGCGACAGTGAATGGGTTAGGCCGTCTTGCACCTGAATCGCTGCATTCTACATGCCACACCACTGAAAACCTAGCGATCGGTGCAGTGAAGGCATTCTATTATGCGCCGCTAAATGTTACAGGGCGCCCCGGCGGGTGAAAACAGATGTTAACGCGGACGATACGGCCTGAACCCAAGGCTTGCCGGTGATTCGTGGCCGCCAAACTCCGGCGCTAATACATAACCGGCCGCAGCGCAATAAACCCTCTCCGAAATTATAAAAAAAGAATATTTGGATCAACCTCTTAGATTTCCATCTCACCCATCTTCCTTTAGGAAAAACCCCATATACGCCACCACCGCCCCTCGGATAGAAAGGGCATGAACTCCGCGACAAAACATTATTCAGGGCACTACATCGGCAGCCCACCGGGGTTCACCAGCATATCTCCGTACGTTGATTGGAAGGTGCATTATGATCGATAAAGGGCAAATGCTGAGCCGGCACGATTTTTCAAAGGTCAACTGGGGCATTCTGGCGGCGGCGGCGCTGCTGTTTAGCGCGGGGGCGGCGCTGTTGGTGCTGCCGCTGCTGAGCAGCATTGATGAGAGCGAGGTCATCACGCTATTGCAGGCCGGCGCGGGCACGATTTTACTCGGTTGTACGCTGCTGGCGCTGCGGCATTATCTGCGTCCGACGCTGACCTATCGCCTGTACGAGCACGGCGTGCGGGTCTTTGACGGCCACCATCACAAAGAGCGCTTCATCCCGTTTGAGAAGATCGGCGATATCTATCGCTTTCGCGGCGGCCAGGCTTTTGGCGGGCTGTTTGACGTCACGGCGTTCCGCGCCGGCGTGGATCAGCCCTGGTGTACGGTTTTCAGCAATGTCGCCCATTCGTGGCGGCTGGCAGACGTGATCGTCGACCAACAGCTGCAGCAGCGCGGGCCGCTGGCGCTGAATGCGCTCTATCAAGGGGAGACGGTGTCGTTTCACACCGTTGAGGGCGACGCGCGCTGGCTGTGGCAACTGCTGCTCGGCAAGCGGCAAGGCACGCCGACCGAAACGCTGCGGCTGAGCGCCACCTTGCTGACCACGGAGCGGGGCAACGTGCCGCTCGAGCAGATCCGCGCGGTGGAAAACCATCCGCAGCGCGGCATCCGCTTGCTCGACGGCCAGGGAAATGTGCTGTTCGCGATTAACTACGATTCGCTGCTCAGCGCCGATCTGTTCATCGCGCTGCTGGAGCATATGATCCACAACCGCATCCCCGCCTATCACAACCCGGCGATGACGCGGCCGTCGGTTTAAATCAGCGGGGAATTTTCCGCCTGCATGCGCATCGCGGTAGGCGGCAACCCAATCTGCAGCACCACCGGCTGATAATCGGCCTGCTCGCCCAGACGCCGGGCCAACCGACGCGCCAGCATAAAGGCCGCCGCGCCGCCCAGTACGGCGCCGACGGCCGCCGAGGCGTCGCTGCCGAAACAATATTGCAGCAACGTGCCGCCCAGCATCATGCCCAGCAGCGGCGTCAGGTAAACCAGCATGGCGGAGCGCAGCAGGCTGCCTTCCGCAATGCCGACTTCAACGCGCTGCCCCGGTTCGAGCGGCTGATCGATATGCACCTGCAGCTGATGCTCGGTTTCCGGCACCAGCTCGTTCAGCGCGCGCGCGCCGCAGCCGGAACGCGCGGTGCAGCTGCCGCAGCCGGCCTTGGGTTCACAGCGCAGCAGCGCTACGCCCTGTTGCCACGAAACCACCGTGGCCCACTCTTTCATCATTGCGGCGATACCTTGAAAGAAATGCTGTCGGCGATGCGCTTGGCCGTAGCCGGCGGCAATTCGCCCACGATAGTGATTTCGTTGCCCGCGCGCACTTCGGTCTGAATGGTGCGGCGCCCCTGACGGTAGTATTGCTGCCCGGCTCCGCTGCCCGCCGGGCTGACGTTGACCGAGAAGCTGAACAGGCCGTCGCTGTAGAGCCGGGATTCAACCGGCACGGCGACGTTCGGCAATTTTCGGCGATTGCGCGCCACCTCGTCCACCCCGGCCGGCAGCCAGCCGGTGCTCCAGCTGAGCTTGACGTTTTCTACCGCCGGCAGCGACAGCAGCGGCGGCAGGTTGGCTTTGAGCAGCCCCTGCATCGCGCCCTGCACGTCGGCGCCGACCGCGAAGGAGATCACCCGATATTGCTCCAGCGTTTCGCCGTCGCGATCGAGCAGATCCACCCGCAGCGGCAGCTTGGTGTCCTCGTCCATCCAGACGATATAGCTGTAGCGGGAACCGTCGCGCGCCACCACGCGCAGCACTTCACACGGCCGATCGGCGATGCGGGTGCTGCCCACGGAGATAAAGTCGTAGTACTTGGCCAGGCGGGTGAAATCGGCATAGACGATCGCCGGCAACGCATCGACGATGTGATCGCCGGTGAGCGTGAACGGCTCCAGGCCAGGCTCGAAGTAGCTGATCCCGCCGCCGCGCTGCAACACTTCGCGGCGCGGGCCGTCCATATGCAGCAGCTGGCCGAGCGGCACGTTGCCGATCACCGCATGGCGATAGCGCAACGACTCGATTCCCTGCTTGCTGATGCTGATGTAGGCGAGCTCGTAATTGAGAGAACGGCTGGCGCTGCTCATCTGTTGCAATAACGCCCCGGACGCAGTTGGCTGCGCCGGGGCGATGCTGGAATAGAGCAGGCTGCCCGTCAATAAACAAACGGAGAACCAGATTTGCTTCATTACTGCTGTTGCATTCCTAAAGACTGAGTTCCGGGAACCTGAATGGCGGCCTGTTGCGGGTTGCCTTGCTCAAGCTGCAGCTGATCCGAATGCAGGCGACGTTGCAGTTCATAGTCCTGCAGCATGGCGTTGATGCGCTTGCGCTGTTCCTGCACCTGCTGCTGTTGGCCGCTGCCGGTGGAGAAACTGTCGGCCGGGACGCCCAGGCTGACCGGCGAGGCCTGGCCCATGATCGGCAGCGTGGTGAAGGCCGGCGATTCGGACGCGTTCGATGGCGCAGAAGGCTGGTTGTACTGCTGCACGCCGACGATCACCGCCAGCGACACGCAGGCCGCCATACCGATTTGCGTAATCTGGCTCGCCCAGGGACGCACTTTGTCCCAGAACGGCATTTTCTGCCAGGTGTGAGGCTGCGGCTGAGATTCCTGAACGGCGGAAGGCACCAGCCGGGCGGGTTCTTTCTCAAGTGCAGCGGCTACGCGATCGGCGATGTCGAGATGCATCACTTGCCCGACATCACCTCGCAGTGTGTCACGTATCAGGTGATAGCTCTGCCAGCTTTGTTGAAGCGTTCGATCTTGCGACAGAGAACTCAACAGCTCGCTGTCGAACGATTCACCATCCATCAGAGCGGAAAGCTTTTCTTTCTGCATGCCTAAGTACCCTTCCTGTGCCCGCCATTGCTAACGCTGGATCAGCGGTTGAACTTTATTATCGATAGCTTCCCGGGCGCGGAAAATACGCGAACGTACGGTTCCGACCGGGCAATCCATGATGGCGGCTATCTCTTCGTAGCTTAGACCATCCAACTCCCGCAGGGTAATCGCCATGCGAAGATCCTCAGGGAGCGACTCAATGGTACGGAAAACTATCTGTCTCAGCTCTTCTGACAACATTAAGTTCTCAGGGTTCGAAATTTCTTTCAGTGCGCCCGCACTTTCGTAATTTTCCGCATCGTTGGCGTCCACATCACTGGATGGCGGACGGCGCCCCTGAGCAACCAGATAATTCTTTGCCGTGTTCACGGCGATTCGATACAACCAGGTATAAAAAGCGCTGTCGCCACGGAACGATTCCAGTGCGCGATAGGCCTTGATAAACGACTCCTGCACCACATCGGGCACATCGCCCTGCGGCACATAGCGGGAAACGAGACTCGCCACCTTATGCTGATAGCGCACTACCAGTAGGTTAAACGATTTCTGATCGCCCTTTTGGACCCGCTCGACCAGAACTTGATCCGTTAACTGCTCGCTCATCCGAGGTAAACTCTCCCCAAATCCGTCTCCACGCGTAAAATTGTACTGCCAGCCATACATTATTTTCCTGAGCAAGCACTCGCTTGGAGTTCATATAGAACACGAAGTTCCATATCGCCATTGTTTTTTCTGTTGATGTCACCCTATCCGTGGCTTTTGCCCGGACAGTTAGGCTAACATGAAATTCACTCTTCTTCTGCACACATCATACGTTATGCAACCATCATCTGAACATGTAAGCGATGTACTGATCGTCGGCAGCGGCGCTGCGGGCCTGTCACTGGCGCTGCGCCTGGCACAGCATTGCAAGGTTACCGTTCTCAGCAAGGGGCCGCTCAGCGAGGGGGCCACCTTTTACGCCCAGGGCGGGATCGCCGCGGTGTTCGATGAGACGGACAGCATTGCCTCACACGTTGATGACACTTTGATTGCCGGCGCCGGCCTGTGCGACAAAGAGGCCGTCGAATTCATCGCCGGCAACGCGCGCCACTGCGTGCAGTGGCTGATCGATCAGGGCGTGCTGTTCGATACCGAGGTCAACGCGCAGGGCGAGGAGCATTATCACCTCACGCGCGAAGGCGGCCACAGCCATCGCCGCATCCTGCACGCCGCGGACGCGACCGGTAAGGAAGTAGAGACCACGCTGGTGGGGAAAGCAAGCGCTCACCCCAATATTTGCGTGATGGAGCGCCGCAACGCGGTTGACCTCATCACCTCGAACAAAATCGGCCTGCCGGGCACGCGCCGAGTGGTGGGCGCGTACGTCTGGAACCGCGAGCTGGAGCGGGTGGAAACCTACCGCGCCAAAACGGTGGTGCTGGCGACCGGCGGCGCGGCCAAGGTATACCAATACACCACCAACCCGGACATCTCCTCCGGCGACGGCATCGCCATGGCCTGGCGCGCCGGCTGCCGGGTCGCCAACCTGGAGTTCAACCAGTTCCACCCGACCTGCCTGTTCCATCCGCAGGCGCGCAACTTCCTGCTGACCGAAGCGCTGCGCGGCGAAGGGGCTTACCTGAAGCGCCCGGACGGCAGCCGCTTTATGCCGGATTTCGACCCGCGCGGCGAACTGGCCCCACGCGATATCGTCGCCCGCGCCATCGACCATGAAATGAAGCGCCTGGGCGCCGACTGCATGTACCTGGACATCAGCCACAAGCCGGCGGAGTTCATCACCCAGCACTTCCCGATGATCCACGAGAAGCTGCTGACGCTGGGCTTCGATCTGACCCGGCAGCCGATCCCGATCGTCCCGGCGGCTCACTACACCTGCGGCGGCGTGATGGTCGATCAGCACGGCCGCACCGATCTCGACGGGCTGTACGCCATCGGCGAGGTCAGCTATACCGGCCTGCACGGCGCCAACCGCATGGCGTCGAACTCGCTGCTGGAGTGCCTGGTGTACGGTTGGTCGGCGGCGGAAGACATTCTGCAGCGCCTGCCGTTCATCCAGCAGGCCAAACAGCTGCCGCACTGGGATGAAAGTCGGGTGGACGATGCGGACGAACGGGTGGTGATTCAGCACAACTGGCACGAGCTGCGGCTGTTCATGTGGGATTACGTCGGCATCGTGCGCACCACCAAGCGGTTGGAGCGCGCCCTGCGCCGCATCAACACCCTGCAGGCGGAAATCGACGAGTACTACGCTCACTTCCGCATCTCCAACAACCTGCTGGAGCTGCGCAATCTGGTGCAGGTGGCAGAGCTTATCGTGCGCAGCGCCATGGCGCGCAAAGAGAGCCGCGGCCTGCACTACACGCTGGACTACCCGGATCTGCTGCCGGAAGCGCTGCCGACCATTTTGCAGCCTTAAACGCTGCGACAGGGCGCCTAATCGGCGCCCTTTTCTTTTCAGTAGAAAAGATAGAAGTCAGCGATCAAATGGCGGAAATCGTCGGTGTAGCTGCCGTCGGCCTGCTTGATCGCCAGCGCCTGCTCCCGCAGCGGCGTTTCCCGCCGCGTCAGCGCCAGCAGCACCCGGTGCAGCGGCGTATCGGCCCGATCGCTGACGTTCACTTTCGCCGCCGTGTGCCAGCCGCTTTGCTGCGCCAGGCGTTCGAATTCGGCGCCGATATCGTGCGGCAGCACCACGCAGAACGTCCCCTGCGCCGCCAGCAGCTGTGCCGCACAGGCCAACAGCGCCTCGTGCGTCAGGGTTTCGGTGTAGCGCGCGTTGTGGCGCGCCTGGTCGCGGCAGGCCACCGCCGGCTCGAAATACGGCGGATTGCTGACGATCAGATCATACTCAGCGGCATGCCGCTGCGCATAATGGTGAATATCCTGCGCATGCACGCGGATGCGCTGTGGCCACGGCGATGCCGCCGCGTTTTCGCGCGCCTGGCCGGCGGCGGCTTCGTCCAGCTCCACCGCGTCAATGGTCACTTCGTCGCCGCTGCGCTGCGCCAGCATCAGCGCGATCAGCCCGCTGCCGCTGCCGATGTCCAGCACCCGGCGCGCCTGCCCCAGCGGCGCCCAGGCGCCGAGCAGCACCCCGTCGGTGCCCACTTTCATGGCACAACGATCGTGGGCGACAAAGAATTGTTTAAAGGTAAAACCCCCGCGGCGCGGGGTAAAATCGGCTTTCGATCGCTTGCTCACACTCACCACCTGGCTATAAAACTGGCGTAGCATAAGGCAATCTGATCGGCGGGAAAAGAGCGGCTTTCCGCTTAAATAGGTGAAGATCGCGGCCAACCCGTCTATAATCGGCGCCCCAAGTAGAGGTAGACCATGACAGCAACCACTTTTTCCGAACTCGAACTCGATGATCGCCTGATCGACGCGCTGCGCGACAAAGGCTACGATCGCCCCACCGCCATTCAGGCCGCTGCGATCCCGCCGGCGATGGACGGGCGCGACGTCTTAGGTTCGGCTCCGACCGGCACCGGCAAAACCGCCGCCTTCCTGCTGCCCGTTTTGCAGCACCTGCTGGACTTCCCGCGCAAAAAATCCGGCCCGCCGCGCGTGCTGATCCTGACGCCAACGCGTGAACTGGCGATGCAGGTCGCCGATCAGGCGCGTGAATTGGCTGCTCATACCTCGCTGGATATCGCCACCATCACCGGCGGCGTCGCTTACATGAACCACGCGGAAGTGTTCAGCGAAAACCAGGACGTGGTGGTCGCCACCACCGGCCGTTTGCTGCAATACATTAAAGAAGAGAACTTCGACTGCCGCGCGGTGGAAACCCTGATCCTCGACGAAGCCGACCGCATGCTCGACATGGGCTTCGCGCAGGACATCGAAACCATCTCCGCCGAAACCCGCTGGCGCAACCAGACGCTGCTGTTCTCCGCCACGCTGGAAGGCGAAGCAATTCGCGAATTCGCCGAGCGCATTCTGAAAGAGCCGGTGGAAGTGGAGGCCGATCCGTCGCGCCGCGAACGCAAAAAGATCCTGCAGTGGTACTACCGCGCCGATGACGTGCAGCACAAAACCGCGCTGCTGATCCACCTGCTGAAGCAGCCGGACGTGCAGAAATCGGTGATCTTCGTGCGCAAACGCGAGCGCGTGCACGAGCTGGCCACCTGGCTGCGCGAAGCGGGCATCAACACCTGCTATCTCGAAGGCGAAATGGTGCAGGCCAAACGCAACGAAGCGGTCAAACGCATGATGGATGGCCGGGTTAACGTGCTGGTGGCCACCGACGTTGCCGCGCGCGGTCTGGATATCCTCGATATCACCCACGTGTTCAACTTCGACATGCCGCGCACGGCGGACACCTACCTACACCGCATCGGCCGTACCGGCCGCGCCGGGCGCAAAGGCACCGCCATTTCGCTGGTGGAAGCGCACGACCATCTGCTGCTGGGCAAAGTGGGCCGTTACCTGAACGAGCCGCTGAAAGCGCGCGTGATCGACGAACTGCGGCCAAAAACCAAGGTGCCGAACGAGAAGAGCAACGGCAAGCCATCGAAGAAAGTGCTGGCCAAACGCGCGGAAGATAAAGCGAGGAACAAAGAAAAGGCCAAGGTAAAAGTGCGCCATCGCGACGCCAAAAACGTCGGCAAACGCCGTCAGGCGAAGGCCAAACCGGCCGGCGACGCGTAATAACCATCGCTGCCTAAGAAAAAACCGCCTGTACAGGCGGTTTTTTTATGGGCGTTTACGGCTGCGCGTAGTGCGTGCCCAAGCGGTGCCCCTGCAGCCATTTGTCCAGTTCGCGGAACTGCGCCTTCAGCTCGTCATTCTGCAAATGCGCCGGCGTTTGCGAGAAATAAAACTGGAACGCAACGCCCTGCTGGTTGCGCGCCCGGGCATCGGCCCCGGCCTGCAGCAGCAGCAGCGCCAGGTGCGGTGCGTTAATCTTCGCCGCCAGATGCAGCGGGGTATCCCCCAGCCGATCGCTCAAGGTGGTGTCCGCCCCGGCCGCCAGCAACAGCCGCAGCTGCTCTTCGCGCCCGGCCAGCACCGCCGCCGCGAGCGGCGTGGCGCCGGTAACGGCATTGCGCACGTTCACCGGTGCCCCTTCGGTCAGCAGCAACCGCAGGTACTGCGCGTCTTGCAACATCGCCGCGGTGTGCAGCGCGCTGTTGCCGTCCAGCCCCGCCGCCGCCGGGTCGGCGCCGAGATCCAGCAACGCCTGCACGCTATCCGGCTGCTGCGAAAGCACCGCCCACTGCAACAGCGTGACCTGCCGATCGCCCCGCTCGCGCAAACGATCCTGCGTGGCCTGCGCACGGATGCCCTGCGTATCGCCGCGCGCCACCGCCTGAGCCAGCGCCAGATTGCTGTGGCCGTCAAACGGCGAAATCTCCTGCCCCATCTGTTGCTCCTTAGCCATCATCAGTAAACCGGTCACCGCGACCAGCGCCAGTAAGGCTATCGCCAGCGCCCACCGCAAGCGACGCCCTTCAGGCATTGGCCTTCGCCTCCCACGGCTTTTGTTCCGCCATCGAGCTTATCACCTTGTCGATGCCGTGCGCCGTCAGGCTGCGATCCAGATGCTTGCTCGGCCGCCAGTCATCGATGCCGGTCAGGGTATCGTTGTTGGCCAGGGTGATGTTGTGGCCGATGGCGTCCGGGATCAGCGAGGTCGATTCTTGGGTGCTGGTCAGCATGTCATATTGCTCGCTGTAGCGGCGAATGCTGCCGGCTTCGGCATCTTTCTTCGCCGCCGTCGGATCGATGCCCAGGCGATTCAGGGTGTAATCCGAGACCCCGGCCGCGTTGAAGGTGACCGCGACGGTGCCGGTCGCCAGCGCCGCCGTGGCCGCCAGACCACCGCCGAGCGAATGGCCGGCGATCACCAGCGCATCGCCGAAGGCCGCCTTGGCGCTTTTGGCGGCGGCAACCGCCTGATTGTACTGCACATCGTCATAGCCCGTCGCCTGCCGCACGTTGCTCAGCCAGTCGCGCCAGTCGTTGGTGCCGGCGAACGCCAACACATACTGCTTGTCGTTGCTGTAAATCCCGGCCTGGAAACCGCTGCCCGCGTCGTGCAGGCTGGCGGGATCGATGCCAAAACCGAGCAGCGCGCTGTCGCTCAGGCGGTTGAACCCGGCGGCACCCTGGCCATTGAGTGAATAAACGTCCTTGGCCAACAGCGCCAACGCATAATCCCCCTCCTGCGATTGCTGCCCCCGCGTCACGCCCGGCGCTGCCGCCGCCGTCGGCGCCGCCGCTGAGATATCGCCGACCAGCGTATTCAACAGATTCTGCGCATTGAGCGTGTTCTGAGAGGGAGAGGCCACCGGCGCCGGATTTGCCGGCGTTGCCGCGGGCAGCGCCGCCGTCGCCGTCTCGGCAGCGGCGCGAGGTGTAGGGATCGCGGCCACCGGGGATACTGCAGAGGTAAAACTTAAAGGCATACTCATGCCGACTCCTTGTCGATAGACTTTTTATTGAGCACCTGAATAGGTGCTGATTTAGCTATCGGCAGGTCGGATGAGTTCTGTATTAGAAATGCTTATCTTTGTGCAGAATGTGATCCGCGTTCGATTTTCGGCCGTCAAACGCAGAAAAGGGAGCCGAAGCTCCCTGATTGACTGCGCCGCAAATTACAGGCTTTCGGTAAAGGTGCGGGCGATAACGTCTCGCTGCTGTTCCGGCGTCAGGGAGTTGAAGCGCACCGCATAGCCGGACACGCGGATGGTCAGCTGCGGGTATTTTTCCGGGTGCTTGACCGCGTCTTCCAGGGTTTCGCGACGCAGCACGTTGACGTTCAGGTGCTGGCCGCCTTCCACGCGCACGGTCGGCTGCATTTCCAGCGGCACTTCACGGTATTCGATCTGGCCCAGGTCGCTCACCGCGACAACCTGATCTTCCGCGTAGTTGGCCTTGGCGCACACGCAGCGAGCTTCCGCTTTTTCATCGTCCAGCAGCCAGAAAGAATTCACCAGCGCCTGGTCGTTCGCTTTGGTAATTTGAATACCGGTAATCATTATGTTGCCTCCGTACAAGGGCGTAAAAATTCACGTCGTGAGAAAACCCAATTCTGGTTTCGGCCATTTGGTAAAACCATTGTTGTCTTGTTGTTCTGTATACCAGCCTGACCAAGCCAGTTCCTTGATTAAAGTCAATTTTTACCGGGTAGGCACAAGGCGTGAAGGGGCAAATTTATGTTTTATATCAATTTTCCCACTGCGGCAAAAACCAATTATTTTTGTAAATTTTCAAAATTAATTGCATAAGACGCAGCGGCAAGAAATGAAAAGCGGGTTTCGCTGCGCGAGCCGACACGGTAAGCTATAGCCCATGAATTGCTAAAGAAAACAAAGGAGAGCGTTTATGGCCACCTCCCTCACCTGGCATGACGTGATCGGCAAAGAGAAAGAGCAGCCCTATTTTGTTGAAACGCTCGCCTTTGTTGCCGCTGAACGCCAGGCCGGTAAGACCATTTATCCACCGCAGAAGGACGTGTTCAACGCTTTCCGCTATACCGAGCTGGCGGACGTCAAAGTCGTCATCCTCGGCCAAGATCCCTACCACGGCCCCAATCAGGCGCACGGCCTCTCTTTCTCGGTGCGCCCCGGCGTGCCGGCGCCGCCGTCGCTGGTGAACATGTATAAAGAGCTGGCGACCGACATTCCCGGCTTCGAACGCCCGGATCACGGCTACCTGCAAAGCTGGGCCGAACAGGGGGTGCTGCTGCTCAACACCGTGCTGACGGTGGAAGGCGGCCGCGCGCACTCGCACGCCAACCTGGGCTGGGAAACCTTTACGGTCAAAGTGATCGCCGCCCTGAACGAGAACCGTGAAGGCGTGGTGTTCCTGCTGTGGGGCTCGCACGCGCAGAAGAAAGGCAACTTTATCGACCGCAACCGCCACCATGTGCTGAAGGCGCCGCACCCGTCGCCGCTCTCCGCCCACCGCGGCTTCCTCGGCTGCCGCCACTTCTCGCAGGCCAATCAGCTGCTGGAGCAACAAGGGCTCACGCCGATCGACTGGATGCCGCGCCTGCCGCAGGCGTAGTCCAGAGACAAAAAAGGCACCCTCGGGTGCCTTTCTTTATGCCGTTGCCGGGGCGATTACGCCTTGGCTTTGGAGACCGCAACCATCGCAGGGCGCAGCAGGCGGCCGTTCAGCGTATAGCCTTTCTGCATCACCATCATCACGTGGTTCGGCTGATGATCGGCGGATTCCATCATGCTCATCGCCTGATGCACTTCCGGGTTGAACGGCACGTTGACGTCGCCGACGATCTCGATGCCGTATTTGCGCACCACGTCCAGCAGCGATTTCAGCGTCAGCTCGATGCCTTCGATCATCGCGGCCAGTTCCGGATTGTTTTTATCCGCCAGATCCAGCGCGCGCTCCAGGTTGTCGATCACCGGCAGCAGATCGCCGGAGAATTTCTCCAGGGCGAACTTGTGCGCTTTCTCGACGTCCAGTTCGGCGCGGCGGCGGATGTTCTCCGCTTCGGCTTTGGCGCGCAGCAGGCTGTCGCGCTCGTGCTGCTGAGCTTCCGCCAGTTGGGCTTCCAGTTCGGCGATACGCGCATCGCGCAGATCGACGCCTTCCGCCGCTTCCGGCAGCGTATCCTCGTGGTGAGCGTGTTGTTCCATTTCTTCCGAGACTTGCTCGTTTGGCGTCTTCTGTTCTTTACTACTCATGAATATCTCCGCGTTTTAGCATTAATCTCGCAACTTGGCTTATTATGGGGATCAAAACCGGGGTTTCAAGTCAACCGGTCACAATGTGGGGCATAAACGGCTCCCGGTGAGGAAAATCACAACAAATGAATAAAAAATTCGCCTGTATTGGCATTGTTGGCCACCCGCGTCACCCTTCAGCGCTGGCAACCCACGAGATGCTGTTCCACTGGCTGGTCGCCCGCGGCTATTCGGTGATGGTCGAACGCCAGATCGCCCATGATTTAGGGCTGAAAGACGCCGTGACCGGCAGCCTGGCGGATATCGGCCAGCGCGCCGACCTGGCGGTGGTGGTCGGCGGCGACGGCAACATGCTCGGCGCCGCGCGCGTGCTGGCGCGCTACGACATCAAGGTGATCGGGGTCAACCGCGGCAACCTCGGCTTCCTCACCGATCTCGATCCCGACAACGCCCTGCAGCAGCTGGCGGACGTGCTGGAAGGCGAGTACATCGACGAACAGCGTTTCCTGCTGGAAACCATCGTGCATAAAGAGCACCAGCAGTGCCGCATCAGCACCGCCATCAACGAAGTGGTGCTACACCCCGGCAAAGTGGCGCACATGATCGAATTCGAGGTGTACATCGACGATCGCTTCGCCTTCTCGCAGCGTTCCGACGGCCTGATCATCGCCACGCCGACCGGCTCCACCGCCTACTCGCTCTCCGCCGGCGGGCCGATCCTCACCCCGTCGCTGGAAGCGATCGCGCTGGTGCCGATGTTCCCGCATACCCTCTCCGCCCGGCCGCTGGTGATCAACGGCGACAGCACCATCCGCCTGAAGTTTTCGCAGATCGGCAGCGATCTGGAGATCAGCTGCGACAGCCAGATCGCGCTACCGATCCAGGAAGGCGAAGAAGTGCTGATCCGCCGCAGCGATTTCCACCTGAACCTGATTCACCCAAAGGACTACAGCTATTTCAACACGTTAAGCACCAAACTGGGCTGGTCGAAAAAATTGTTCTAAAATCTGCGCCGGCCACTTTACTGTATATAAAACCAGTTTATACTGTATGAAACTACAGTTATGTGTTTATACACAGGAAGGTTCCCATGCTGGCGCAATTAACCATCAGCAACTTTGCTATCGTTCGTGAGTTGGAAATCGATTTTCAACCGGGTATGACGGCGATCACCGGTGAAACCGGCGCCGGCAAATCCATCGCCATCGATGCGCTGGGGCTGTGCCTCGGCAACCGCGCCGACGGCAACGTGGTGCGCCTGGGAGCCGCCCGCGCCGACATCTGCGCCCGCTTCTCGCTGGCGGACACCCCGTCCGCGCGCGAATGGCTGGAACAGAACCAGCTGGACGACAGCAACGAATGCCTGCTGCGCCGGGTGATCAACGCCGACGGCCGTTCGCGCGGCTTTATCAACGGCACCGCCGTGCCGCTGTCGCAGCTGCGCGAGCTGGGGCAACGCCTGATCCAAATCCACGGTCAACACGCCCATCAGCTGCTGCTCAAGCCGGAGCACCAAAAAGCGCTGCTCGACGCCTACGCCGACGAACCCGCCCTGCTGGCGGCGATGAGCCAGGCCTACCAACGCTGGCACCAGAGCTGCCGCGAGCTGGCGCACCATCAGCAGCAGTCCATCGAGCGCGAAGCGCGCAAGCAGCTGCTGCAATACCAATTGAAAGAGCTGAACGAATTCGCGCCGCAGGCCGGCGAGTTCGAACAGACCGACGCCGAGTACAAGCGCCTGGCCAACAGCGGCCAGCTGCTGACCCTCAGCCAGCAGACGCTGCAGCTGCTGGCCGACAGCGACGAGAACAACATGCTCAGCCAGCTATACAGCGCCAAGCACCTGCTGCTCGAGCTGGCCGGGCTGGACGACAAGCTCAGCGGCCTGCTGGACATGCTGGAAGAGGCTTCTATCCAGATCAGCGAAGCCAGCGACGAACTGCGCCACTACGCCGATCGCATGGATCTCGATCCCAACCGCCTGCACGAGCTGGAACAGCGCCTGTCACGCCAAATCAGCCTGGCGCGCAAACACCAGGTCGCGCCGGAAGAGCTGCCGCAGCTGCATCAGCAGTTGCTGGATGAACAGCAGCTGCTTTCACAGCAGGAAAGCGACCATGAGCACCTGAACGAGGCGGTCACCCTGCATCACCAGCAGGCGCTGGCGCTGGCGGAGCAGCTGCATCAGAAACGCCTGCATTACGCCGCCGAGCTGACCACGCTCATTACCGACAGCATGCATGCGCTCTCCATGCCGCACGGCAAGTTCAACATCGATGTGCGTTTCGAGCCGCAGCATCTGAGCGCCGAAGGGGCCAGCCGCACCGAGTTCTGCGTCTCCACCAACCCGGGGCAACCGCTGCAGCCGCTGGCGAAGGTCGCCTCCGGCGGTGAGCTGTCGCGCATCGCGCTGGCCATTCAGGTGATCACCGCCCGCAAGATGGAAACCCCGGCGCTGATCTTCGATGAGGTGGACGTGGGTATCAGCGGCCCGACCGCCGCCATCGTCGGCCGCCTGCTGCGCCAGCTCGGCGAATCCACCCAGGTGATGTGCGTGACCCACCTGCCGCAGGTGGCCGGATGCGGGCATCAACACCTGTTCGTCAGCAAGCAGACCGACGGCACGGTCACCGAAACCCAGATGGCGCCGCTGGATAAACGCGCCCGGCTGCAGGAGCTGGCGCGCCTGCTTGGCGGCAGTGAAGTCACCCGCAATACGTTGGCGAACGCCAAAGAACTGCTGGCGGCATAAAAAAGCTCAACTTTTTCACTTTCCTGCGGTCTGACAGTGACGCTGTTGACCCGAAAGATATCTAAAGTGCGGCGCGGCGGCGATCCTAAGCCTCCTCAACGGCCTGAAACAGGCCAAGCGCTTGAGGTGCTGAAAGAAAGCCAACGCGTCGCAACTTGAAAGATGAAGGGTATAAAGGTTTCCAACTGCCGCAAGGTCTATTATCATCGGCATCCTATGCCCTAAAGGAATGTGATTACTATGCGCTGTAAAACGCTGACTGCCGCCGCTGTAGTTCTTGTGATGCTGACTGCAGGCTGTTCTACTTTTGAAAAGGTGGTTTATCGTCCTGACATCAACCAGGGGAACTACCTGACGTCGACCGACGTGGCGAAAATTCAGAAAGGGATGACCCAGCAACAGGTCGCTTACACATTGGGCACCCCAATGCTGCAAGACCCGTTCGGGACTCAGACGTGGTTCTATGTGTTCCGCCAGCAGCCTGGCCATGAAGACATCACCCAGCAGACGCTGACGCTGACCTTCGACAGCGCAGGCGTGTTGACCGACATCCAGAACAAACCGGCGCTGACCAAGTAATCGGCGCCGCCCGCTCTTCCGGCCCATGAGGGGGCATGGTGTTCCTCATGACAGTCGCAGGCTGCAACGCGGAAAAGAAAATCAGTTTCAGATAAAAAATAAGGCGCTTATAGCGCCTTATTTTTTTGCCTTTTCTGCCCGTTGCCGGCGCAGCTCTTTCGGATCGGCTATCAGCGGCCGGTAGATCTCCACCCGGTCGCCGTCGTTCAGCGTATCGCCCAGCTTGGCCGGGCGGCTGTAGATGCCGATTTTGTTGCTCTTGAGATCGATATCCTGGCGCAGCTCCAGCAGGCCCGAAACCTGGATCGCCTGCTCAACGCTGCTGCCCTCGGCCAGCTTCACCTTGCGCAGGTACTGGCGCTCCGGCAAGGCGTACACCACCTCGACCTGGATGTCAGACACTGTAGACCTCTTTCGCCCGCTGGGTGAATGCCTGCACCATGTTGCCCGCCAGCTCCTTGAACACTTTGCCGAACGCCAGCTCAATCAGTTTGTTGGTGAACTCGAAGTCCAGGTGCAGCTCCACCTTGCAGGCCTCTTCGCTCAGCGGCGTGAACTGCCAACCGCCCATCAGCTTGCGGAACGGGCCATCGACCAGCTGCATATTGATGCTCTGGTTATCCAGCAGCGTATTGCGCGTGGTGAAGGTCTTGCTGATACCGGCCTTGGCGACGTCCACCGCGGCGGTCATTTCGTTGGAGGTAGCGTTAAGCACCCGGCTGCCGGTGCAGCCAGGCAGAAAATCGGGATAAGAGTGAACATCGTTAACCAACTGATACATCTGCTCGGCGCTGAACGGCACTAATGCAGACCGACTGATCTGGGGCATATCATTTCCTGTGAGACATAAAACGTACAGATAATACCATTTATCTGGCGGCAAACAAAAAATCTGCTAAGGGATGAGGGCGCCAAAAATGCGAAAAATTGCGCAGGTGCTGAACGGGAAAGGATTTCTTTCGCTGAAGCATCCAGTATAATGAACGCACTATGACAAAGAAAAAAGCACACAAACCCGGTTCCGCCACCATTGCTCAAAACAAGCGCGCGCGTTTCGAATACTTCATTGAAGAAGAGTTCGAGGCGGGCCTGTCGCTGCAAGGGTGGGAAGTTAAATCGCTGCGTGCAGGCAAAGCCAACCTCAGCGACAGCTACGTGACGTTCCGTGACGGTGAAGCCTATCTGTTTGGCGCCACCATCACCCCGCTCAACGTGGCTTCGTCGCATGTGGTGTGCGATCCGACGCGTACCCGTAAACTGCTGCTGAAACGACGCGAGCTGGATACCCTGCTCGGCCGCGTCAACCGCGATGGCTACACCGTGGTGGCCTTGTCCCTGTATTGGAAAAATGCCTGGAGCAAGATCAAGATCGGCGTAGCCAAAGGCAAGAAAGAGCACGACAAACGCGATGACATCAAAGATCGCGAATGGCAGACGGCGAAAGCCCGTATCATGAAGCACGCCAATCGTTAAGCCGCTGGCTTATCGAAGTAAACTTCTGGTATACTGCACAAAGTTACTTGGGGCTGATTCTGGATTCGACGGGATTTGCGAAGCCCTAGGAGCATGCCGAGGGGCGGTTGGCCTCGTAAAAAGCCGCAAAAAAATAGTCGCAAACGACGAAAACTACGCTTTAGCAGCTTAATACCCTGCTTAGAGCCCTCTCTCCCTAGCCTCCGCTCTTAGGACGGGGATCAAGAGAGGTCAAACCCAAAAGAGATCGCGTGGATGTCCTGCCTGGGGCTGAAGCGTTAAACTCAATCAGGCTAGTCTGTCAGTAGCGTGTCCATCCGCAGCTGGCCGGCGAATGTAAAGATTGGACTAAGCATGTAGTGCCGACGGTGTAGTAATTTCGGACGCGGGTTCAACTCCCGCCAGCTCCACCAAATACGTCGCCAGTGAACCAGATAGACCCGGCGATAATAGCGAAAAAGCCCGCAACTTCGGTTGCGGGCTTTTTTGTTTTTGCAAAAATCAATAATACCAAGCTAAATTGACCTGCCCCATTGATTAATACACCATGATGTTAGTCATGTCTTCATGAGCCACATGAGGACATCCCCATGAAGAAGCGTTTTTCCGACGAACAAATCATCAGTATTCTCCGCGATGCCGAGCAGCACTGTCTTCATCCCATCGTACTCCTATGTTTTGTCATCATTTCTGATTACTTAGTGAACACGCCCCTTGAACTGTAACATCGATTTTTGTGTTCATGGTGAAGTTGGCGGTTATTTGGAGGCCTAACACGCTCGTTGGCGGCCCGCTAACACCACGCGACTGACGATTCTGATCTGTTGACGTTCTCTTGCAGCTCAGCTGCCGCCTCCATGCGCTGACATGCATACAGTGGCGATGTTGTGGGAGCAATGGCACAACACGGGTCAATCGCTGTAACGGTATCGACAGAGTAAAGTACTGGTTGTACATACAGATTTCTGCACAAGCTATTTAATCGCAAAAAGGAAAGCGCTATGAGTGGAACCCCACATAACAACAAAGTAACCTATGATGGCTTCAACTGTAACGGAGGTAAGCCGCCCGAAGCCAATACCAGTTGGAGTCATGTAACCAATGCATGGGAATGGAACGACCTCAAATTAAACCCCGGCTCGATATCTGACTGGTTTCCTGAAGAAGTGAAAGAAGCACTGGAAAATAATATCTGCATCATTTGTGGGGAAAAGAATTGTCCCTATATCAAAAATAGCAGAGACTACCAAAATCTCATTAACTCCCTGAAAAGTGGGAACGTGGAAGAAGCTAAAAAAGTCTATAGAACAAAGTTTGCACCACTTCGGAGAATAAACAAAGCTGAAGTGATGAAAGGACTGCAAAAAGCCCGCGACGCAAGAAATAACGGCGTTTGTACCGTGCCTTACATCGGTCCAATTCAACACAAACGCGTCATTGCTGCGCCTGGTGTGTGGAGTGAGTGGATTGAGTTATTAAACTCCTTTGCTAACGAAAATTCCCCTAACGTCTATACCGTCAATTTTAATCCTTCATCGAATATGGAGTCATCTTTTGATGTGGAGATAAAATACCCGGAACATAGTGGAATGAAAACCATTAACACAATGGGACCAGGATCATACACAATAAAAGCCACAGGAATCGGAAATACTTACATCAGGGTAAAGTCACATTCAAACCCTGTAACTGTCACCTTTGAATTTCCAGAGAAATAGCAGGTTAGTTGAACGAAGCCACCATATCTTGGTGGCTCAAGCACTTGAGATATATTTACAACTCATTATATGACGACAAAACATCATTAAGTGTTTTTTTATCTGGCATCATTTGCCTATATCCATTTTCAGTATTTAGGCTACTAGCCACATGGGATTTCATAACTAAATTTGAATTATAGTAGATGAATAAATCCCTGCCAATACTTTTAGAAATTAGCATATTGAGTTTATTTGCACACGCCGTGTCATTTTTCAATCTTATGGCTAAGGCATAATTATTTTCCGCACTTTTTTCAATCGGTGATATTTCCACAATACATTTTTTATCCAAAATAAATTGAAGATCTTCGCTTACATATACAAGTTTATTTTTTTTACTATCCGCACACCCTACTGATGTGATGCAAAGAGCAGTAATTAATATAAATTTAAGCATATTTTCAATCCACGCTTTAATGATACTATTTATTTAGATCATCATCGGTAACACTCAACCCATGTTTAGTCCAACTTTTGAGCACATTGGTTGCAGTTTCCGTTCTTTTCTCACTGGAAACGGTAGTATTTTAAGTTGACAGTACAGCTCTTGTTTGCATCCTACTTGTCCTTTTCAAAGTTATATGGCTTTATGATGGTAGCATTACAGGTGCAGCATTCCAATGCAAATGATAATCAATATCACTAAAGGGTTTTCAAGTTTTATTCATTGGATTTGAATTACGCATTCCTGTGAAATCACACCTTATTGCCTCATCGGGTCGCTAAATTCAACTTCATGAGCGCCAGCGAGCTAGCCCGAACACTACGTAACACCCTGCAGTAACGCCGGTAGGGGAAGATCTATTTCACTACATACGCGACCATTGTGGTAAGTACTACCACACAGGCAACTGAGCCGGGAGATTACCGCGCAGTTCCAGAAGGTGCCCGAACTGTTCTCCACTGCTGGTATCAACAGCATTTGGGACACCCTCAAGCTGATGATGCCACAGATGGACGATCCGCCCCGCCGGTTGATAGGCGTTCGTAACGGGGTATTCGATACCCTCAACGGGGCAGTTCGGCGCCCACCAGCAAGAACACTGGCTGCGCACCGTCAACAGCGCGAAATACACCCCGCCACGCATCGGGGAAAACCTGGCTGGCCATGGGCCGCATTTCTGGCAGTGGCTGACGCAGGCTGCCGGGGCAATCACGACAAGCAGGAGCGTATTCTCGCGGCGTTGTTTATAATGCTGGCGAACTGTTATGACTGGCAACTGTTCCTTGAAGTCACCGGCCCCGATGGCAGCAGCAAAAGCGTGATGGCCAGCCTGCTGGCGGGGAAAGACAACATCACCTTGGCCACTATCGATACGCTAGAATCGTCACAGGAGAGGGATTCAGTGGTCGAGTTCTCGCTGATTATCCAGCCTGACCAAGATGATACGCGCTTGAGCCACATTCCCAAATATCCGGCATGCCCGAAGGCATGCCGGACGCCTTCTCACCGCCCCTCTTTCTCCCCCAGGAAGAAATACCACAGCGGAATGGAAAGCAGCAGGGTGAACACCAGCGTATACAGCAGCACCATCAGGCTCTGCATGATCACCATCTGGGCGCTCCAGGCGCCGATCGGCAGCTGGAATTGCTCGACGGTGCCGCCGAGGATCGCTCGGCCCATCACGCAGCCGACCGCCACCGCCACCGTCGCCACCGCCGCGCGGAACTTGCGCACCTCGGCGCGGCGGGCGGCCGCTTCCGGCGTTTCGTCCCGGTGGCTTTGCCGTTGGCCGCGCCAGCGCCACACGTCCACCAGCAGCAACGCCGCGAGGCTCACGCCCATCACCGGCAGGCAATAACCCAGTACGGCTGCCACCAGCAGCGTGCCGGCGCGCGCCGGTAGGGAAAGCGCCAGCCAGGCGGCAACCAGCGTATGCACCGGATGCTGCGCCCCCGCCGCCGGGCGGCGGATCCACCACATGCAGTAACCCAGCGCGACCATCAGGCACAGCCCAAGGCCGAACGCCGCCAGCAGCAGCTGATTCGGCAAGCCGAACAGAATGCCCATGTGGGCGTCGATGCCCCAGCGGGTCAGCTTGGCGATGAGTGGGAAAGTGTCGAACCGCACCTGGTCGACGAC
The DNA here is from genome assembly GCF_052169135.1 of Serratia sp. CY32780. NCBI lineage: Bacteria > Pseudomonadati > Pseudomonadota > Gammaproteobacteria > Enterobacterales > Yersiniaceae > Serratia > Serratia sp. CY32780. Next base: position 48,494 of record NZ_JBJNLI010000005.1, on the reverse strand, counting down.
GGCGAAGCTTTGCGGTGCGATGGCAACCGCGTCCACCTGCGTTGGCCAGCTGCGATCCACTTCGGTCACCGTCCAGGCTTTGCCCTCGCCTTTCGGCTGGCGCAGCTCGATCTTGGCGGCGTCGATCCCGGCGGCGCGCGCGGCGTACAGCGCCCGATCCCAGTCGCCGTTCAGCGCATTGCTCTGCGCGGCTGGGGCCATCTTCATGCCCGCCATCATCCCGCGGTGCTCGGCGTGCGGATCGGCCGGCGTCTGCGGCGTATCGGCCTGCAGGCTGGTGTTGACCTGCGGCGTCAGCCAGCCCAGGTTGGCCCGCAGCGCGTCGATGTTGCCGCCGGCCCACTGCGACCAGGTCAGCCCGGTAGCCGAGAAGAACAGCAGCCCGGCCAGCAGCGCTACACCCAGCGTGATATGCCAATGGTGGCTGGCGGCGAAGCCCCCTTTCGCCCTTTTCAGCTTGCGCTTCGGCCGCGTCGCCAGCCACAGCGCCACGCCGCCCAGCGCGGCCACCCACAGCCAGGAGGCCGCCAGCTCGCTGTAGTTACGCCCCAGATCGCCGAGCAGCAGGCTGCTGTGCAACTTATCCAGCCAGGTGCGCAGCGGCAGCACGCCGGAGGTGCCGTACACCGTCATATCGCCCTTGATCGCCAGAGTGTAAGGGTCGACAAACAGCGCGCGCGACTCGGAAGCGCCCAGATCGGCGCCCGCGAACTGTACGCGCGTGGTGTCCATTGCGCCGGGTGCCGGGCGCACGGCGTAAATGCGCGCCTCGTCACCCATCGCGCGGCGGGCGGCGGCGATCTGGTCAGCCAGCGATCTCGCCTGCCCGTGCGGTTCGGTGAAAAGCGCATCGCGATACAGCGCCTCTTCAAGCTGCGGCGTCAACACATACAGCGTGCCGGTCAGTGCAGCGACCAGAATAAAAGGAGCGACCAGCAGGCCGATATAAAAATGCAGCCGTCTGATCAGGTTCAGCATCGCGCCACGCGGCGATGCGGCAGGTGGAGTTTTGGTTATTGAAGACATAGCCTTTCTCGTTTTTCAAACTGTGCGCGCAGGCAAACCGTCCGCAGCGATACGGACGGCGTTACCCATGATCAAGCAATAGGGAAAAACGGTTGGCCGGGCGGCCCGCGCGGGCTCGGCCGCAGAACAAGGCGCCGAATGGGTGGAGAAACGATGCGCGGCGCGCTAGGCAGGCGCGCGATGCGCGCCATCAGCCACAGCAGCGGGACAAATGTCCACAGCAGCAGCGGCACGTGGATCAGCAGCTCGCAATAGCCGCAGAAAATCATTTCCGCAGGATCCATGCCGTGGTGGCCGGCATGCTCGGCGGCGGGCATCGTCATCGCGTGCATGTTGTGCGGCATAGCGGCGTCCGTCTGCGCCATGCCGCCCATCATCGGGTGGTGCATCAGCGATTTCGACACCACCGGCGCCACAAACAGCAACAGCACCGCCATAATGGCGATGCAGGCGGTAAAGCGTTGCTGTAGCTGATGTGGCACTCTCATCGCGGCGGCGAATTAACCCGGTCGGTGGCGAACAAGCGGCCAGTGTAACCCGCGATGCGCGATGAGGTGAACGAAAAGAAAAGTCAGGTTGGTCTTACGCACACCCGGCGGCGATCACAACTCCCGCGAATAGACCCGCGAGGCTTCGCCCCAGGGGTGATACCCGAGCCCGTGATAAACGAAGCCGTGGCGCTCGTAGTAGCCTTCCAGATCGGTGCACAGGTGCAGCTGCGGGAAGCCCAGCCGGCGGGTTTCCGCCGCCACATGCTCAATCAGTTTGGCGCCGTGGCCCCGGCCGCGCTGCGCTTCCTCTACATAGAGCGCACACAGCCAGGGATACAACTCCCCACGGCTGATAAAGTCGTTGGTGATAAGCCCCGCGCAGCCGAGGATCCGGTCATTTTCCATCAGCAGGTACCACTGCGGCAGCGGGTTGGTGGCGCCGAGGCTGCGGTTGATGGCGTCTTCATACATCATCAGCGTCTCTGCCGTGGCCCAGTGCCGCTGAAAATACGCAATGGCGCGCGGCGCCAGCTCGGGCGCTTGCCGCACCGAAATCATGTCCATCGTCATTCCCGTTATTCATGTTGTCAGCGTAGAATTATGCAGCACTATGCACGGTATGACAGCGGCATTCATCCCAAGGAGTCATCATGACGCAAAACATCTATGACAATCAGGCCTTTTTCGACGGCTATGCGCAGCTCAGCCGCTCGCAGCACGGCCTGGACGGCGCGCCGGAATGGCCCGCCATCCGCCGCATCCTGCCGGATTTGCAGGGCAAAAGCGTGGTCGATCTCGGCTGCGGCTACGGCTGGTTTTGCCGCAGCGCGCGCGAACAGGGCGCAGCCAGCGTGCTGGGGCTGGACGTCTCGGAAAAAATGCTGGCAAAAGCGCGGGAGATGACCGCCGACGCGGGCATCGCGTATCGTCGGCAGGATTTGGCGCAGCTGCAGCTGCCGCCGGAAAGTTACGATCTGGTCTACAGCTCGCTGACGCTGCACTACCTCGAGGATCTGGCCGCGCTGTTCGCCACGGTTTACGCCGCGCTGAAACCCGGCGGGCAGTTCATCTTCACCGCCGAGCACCCGATCTACACCGCCCCGGCGCAGCAGGGCTGGCTGACCGACGGCAACGGACAGAAGTCCTGGCCGGTGAACGGCTACCAGCGAGAAGGCCAGCGCGTTTCCAACTGGCTGGCGGAAGGTGTCATCAAGCAGCACCGCACGCTCGGCGGCTATATCAACCCGCTGGCGCAGCAAGGATTTATCATCCAGCATTTGAACGAATGGGGCCCCAGCACGCAGCAAATTGCCGCTAATCCGGCGCTGGACGAAGAGCAGGAGCGCCCGATGATCTTCATTCTCGCCGCCCGCAAACCCGCCTGATTGATCCGCAGTAAACCGTTCACATCACCACAGTTGGGGAGGCCGCCTCCCCCCAACGGCTATCATGCCGGCAGCGCCGCCCCGTGCGCCGCGAAGTACATCAGCGCCTCGCCTTCCATACGATAGCGCACCCACTCGCCCTGCGGCTGCGCGCCGATGCTGAGGTAGAAATCGATGGCCGGTTGGTTCCAGTCCAGCACGCTCCACTCCAGGCGGCCGCACTGCCGTTCGCACGCCAGCTGGGCGATGTGCCGCAGCAGCTTTTTACCGGCGCCCGCGCCGCGATGCTTCGGCGCCACGTACAGGTCTTCCAGATAGATGCCGTTTTTACCCAGCCAGGTGGAGTAACTCATAAAGAACACCGCATAACCCGCCGGCTCGCCGTTTACCGTACAAATCAGCGCTTCGGAACAGGCGCCCGGCCCAAACAGGCTGCGTTCGATATCTTCCACGCTGGCCAGCACCTGCTCGCGCGCCTTTTCGTACACCGCCAGCTCGATAATCATATCCAGAATCAGTTTGGCGTCGCTTTTTTGCGCCGGGTAAATCTCAATGGTCATGGCAAATCCTGAGTGTGTTGATGGCTGTGCTTGCCAGCATATCGCGCCTCAAATACTGTATGAACTGCATTTTCATCAACAGGTAATGAATATCATGCATCTGGATTTGAAACGCCTCGATCTCAATCTGCTGCTGGTGTTCGAAGCGGTGTATCGGCTGCGGTCTGTAACGCGCGCCGCGGCGGAGCTGGCTCTCAGCGCGTCGGCGCTGAGCCACGCGCTGATCCGGCTGCGCAAGGCGCTGGCGGACGAGCTGTTTTACCGGGTCGGCAACGACATGCACCCGACCGTGTATGCCGACAGCCTGGCCCCGACCGTCAGCGAAAGTCTGGCGCTGCTGGCCAAAGGGCTGCATCCGCGCCCGCGCTTCGTTCCCGCCGAAAGCCGGGAGAGCTTCACCTTCGCCATTACCGATTACACCGCCTTCGCGGTATTTCCCGCGCTGATGGCGCAGATGCAGCGCCTGGCGCCGGGGCTGTCGTTCCAGCTGCGCTATTCCGAGCGCAAAGTGGCGCTGAACGATCTGCTGGCGGGGCGCATCGACTTCGCGCTGGGCTTTACCGAAACCGACGGCGAAAGCTACCCGGAGATCGACGAGGTGAGCTGGCTGGAGGATGAGTATGTGGCGATTTGTTCACCCGCCTTCAGCGTAAAATGCGGCGAACTGACGCTGGAAAACTACCTGCGGGCGCGCCATCTGGTGGTGACGCCGTGGAACGAACAGCGCGGCGTCATTGACTATCAGCTCGATAAGCTGGGGCTGCAGCGCGATATCGCCATCCGCACGCCTTCGCTGCTGGGAGCGCCGTTCATCGTCGCCGACAGCGAACTGGTGATGAGCATGCCGCGCTACGCCGCGCAAAAATTGCGGCAGGCGGCGGCGCTGGCTATCCATCCCCTGCCGTTTCCGGTGCCGCCGTATCAGATCAAAATCTACCTGCACCGCAAAAACGGCCGGCCGGAGGCCTGCCGCTGGTTGCGGCAACAGCTGCAGGCGCTGGCGGCGCTATAACGCGGGTTCGCCGATCGGCAGATACCCCTGCCACAGCGGCCGGGCCGGTTTGCCGTGCGGGTTGGCCCGCAGATGCACGTGGTAGCCCTGCAGCGCCTGCAGCAGCAGGCAGTCGTCCACCTCGGCCAGGTCATCCTTGTGCTGCTGCGCGCTGTCCGTCAGCAGCACCCGTTTGGCTTTGTCCTTCGCCTCGTCGGCAGAGCGCGCCACAAACAGGCCGAACTGGTGCAATTCCGCCAGCTCATCGCTGCGGTAGCCGCCCACGTTGACGAAAAACAGCTTCTCTTCACCGGCGAACGGCGCAGGCTCCAGGCTCACGTCGTAACCGTCCGCCCAGTCGATGCGCGCATAGCCGTCGACATGCACCTTGCGCTTATCGCCGAACCACTTTTCACGCAGCAGCGGATACGCCTCTTCCGGCCGATCCGCCGCCGCGAACTGCACGTCGTGCAGCTCAATATTGGCGCCCGGCGCCGTACCGCCCACATAAAACATCAATAATCCCGGCATGTTAGTCTGCTCTCCTTGGTGATAATCGCTATATAAAATAATGCATAGCGAAACATCTGCCAACGGCGGCGCCATTCTGTGTTATCAATAGGTGAGGTTTAATCTGTTGTGGAGGAACGCATGGCATTCAATATCGGTGATTTTGTTCAACGCACCACCGGCGGCCCAAAGATGACCGTGGTGGCGATCGACGGCGAAACCCTGGTTTGCAGCTGGAATGAACTGGGTAAAGAGCAGCGCACGGAGGTGCAGGCCAGCGACGTGGCGCTGTACCACGAAGACGGCGATTTCGGCGTCTGCTGAATAACCGGGGCGCGCCGCGCCCCGTTATCGCGTCAGGCGCGAATGTCCTGATAGGCCGGCGTGGTATCGAACTCGTGTTTGGCGAACGGGCACAGCGGAATGATTTTACGCTGCTCCGCGCGCATTTTCTCCACCACCAGCGCCACCAGCTTTTTACCGACGCCCTGCCCCTTCAATGACTCATCCACCCAGGTGTGATCGATAATGGTCAGCTTGTCGCCGCTCGGCACGAAAGAGATCTCGGCGATCAGCTTGCCTTGTTCGTCATTGATATAAAAACGCTTCTCGTCTGCCAGTATTTTATGATCCATATTATTTCTCCCTATATTTCAGTGCGCCGCTGGGGCAGGTGTCGATGACGCGTTTCACTTCGGCCGGCTCGGCATTGTCGGCATAATCCACGGGCGGCGGTTCAAGGTAAAAATAGCCGCGTTGCCACGCACGCAGTTGGCAGAATGGCGGCAAACTGCAGGGTTAAAATAAACGTCAATCTTATCACCGGAATAACGGCGGTAACCGGCGGCGGTCAATTCCTCGTCCATCTTGGCCTCACATTGCCTGTTTTATTGTTTTTGCTCCGGGTTCAAGTATAGGCAATGCCGCCGGCTTCACCACGCGTCTCGCACACCGAAAAAAGTGGCGCAACCGCCCGTCGCCGCTAGAAAAAAACGTAAATTGTTCTAATCTTTATTCAGTAAGACAACATAATTCCGACAGTGGCTAAGGAGTTTGAAATGGGTGATAGCTCAAAAGACGGCGTCATTCTGCTGTCCCGCATATTACTGATGATTCTGTTTATCATTTTCGGCTGGATGAAATTGGTCAACTTCGGTGCGACCGTCACGGCGATGGAAGGCTATGGCACACCGATGCCTTATTTGGCGGCGATCGTTGCCGTGCTGGTGGAGTTTATTTTCGGCATCGCGCTTATTCTCGGTCTGTTTACTCGCCCTATCGCGGTCATTTTCGCCCTGTATGTTTTGGGCACCGCGTTTATCGGCCATCCGTTCTGGAAAATGACCGGCATGGAAATGATGGGCAACGAAATCAACTTCTTTAAAAACATCAGCATCATTGGCGGCTTGCTGTTGCTGGCGGTGACCGGCGCCGGCCGTTATTCGCTGGACTATAAAATATTTAATAAATAATTCATCGATGGCCGGCGACTCTCGCCGGCCATTTTATTTCCGCTATCCTTTCAACGGCTGCGCTTGGCGTGGCGCTCAAAGTTTTCCGCCCTGGCCTGCGCCGATTTTCGCAGCGTGACGTAGCAGGCGCCCTCGCCGCCGTCGCGCGGTAAGGCGCGGCAAAACGCCTGCACCTGTTCAAACTGCGCCAGCCATTTGGCGACGTAACTGCGCACGATATTCGGATGGCTTTCGTTCTGCCGCCCGCGGCCGTGCACGATCAGCAGCGAACGCAGGTTTTGCGCCTCCGCCTGCAAGATGAAGCGAAACAGCGCCTGCCGGCTGGCTTCGACCGACTGACGCAACAGGTTCAGCGAAGCCTGCGGCGGGTAACGCCCGTTGCGCAGCTTGTCCAGCACGCCCTGCTGAATGCCTTCCCCTTTGAACTCCAGCGGCTGTTCACAGGGGATCACCTCGAGGAAATCGGTGCTGAGGAAGTTTTCCTGCCGCAGCCGCTGCGCTTCGCGCCGCGCGCTTTTGTCTACCGTCTCCTGCGGCTTGAGGTACAGCGTCTGCCGCCCGCTCGCCAGCGGCACCACGTCCGCCATCGCCTGTTCAAAAAAGTCTTTTTCCTGCTCGCTCATATTCCACCTCTCTTGAACGGCAGCCTTTACGGCCGGGAATGGGGTCGATTGTAAGACGCCTTGCCACGGTTGCAAGCCGGGAATTGTCAGCGGCATTTGTCTCATTTGTCGTCAACGGGTGAGCTTGCGAACAGTTTTCGCTATACTGCTAAGCCATCATTGAGTGCCGCAAAGGATCGAGCCCATGACAATGCGCGAGCTGGAAATCCAGTTTCAAAATGCGATGAATGAGTTGCAGAGCAGCTTCGAACGGCAACACCGCGAATGGCAGCAGAGCTACCAGGCGCTGCAGCAACTGCTGGAAGAAGCCAAACAGCGCGAAGCCGCACTGCGGGCGCAGAATGAACAACTGGCGCGCAAACTGAGCACCGCCAGTTCGGTGCCGGAGCAGCATGCGCTGGTGAAGCAGATCAAAATGCTCGGCGCCCATCTGGATGCGCTGGCCAAAGACGCGGCCACCTTCAATCACCACCTGCGCCAACAGAGCGCGGTCGGTAATTTCAGCGGCGAACAGCATTGATAGCGGGCGCTGTCGCACAGCGCCTCCCGCCCCTCTTCTGGCGTATTGAGAGTGTAATAAAGCCTAAATGACCTGGATCATCCTCGCCGCCCTGATCGTCGTATTTATCATCGGTTACCGCATCCTGACGTCCGACACCCGCAAAGCCATCGATTCGCTGGCCCATCTGCTGAGGGTCAAGCCGATGCTGATTGAATCGATGATCCAGGAGATGGGCGGCCGCCAAAGCCAGACCTTTATCCGCATGCTGAACAACGGCTACACCGAAGAGATGCACCAGGCGGCTTATCTGCTGTTCATCTACCTGACGTTCATCAAACAGGCGGACGACGAGCAGATTGCCCTGTGGCGCGACGTGCTGCTGCGCGCCGGGCTGTCGCCGGAGCTGCACGCCGAGCACACCGAAGCGGCGCTGTTTTACTTCGCCGAGCTGGATATCGATGCGTTTGAACTGGCGCAGTTCCGCCGCGCCTACAATGAGCGTTTCAACCGCGAAGCGTTGGCCCACGGCTGATCGCGTCCCCCGGGCGGGGGACCGATTACAGGAACATGCTGTAGAGGTAGCGCGACAGCGCTTCGCGCGAGCTGAAGCCGTGTGCGATGCCGTAACGCTGGTTCGGGGCGTCGCTGCTTAAATCCAGGGGAAACTCCAGATACTGCTCGCTGGTGCGCACCGGAGAGGTCGGCGTGGCGAAATGCACGCTTCTCTCTTTCAGAGCCGGGTGGATCACCAATGCGGTTCTGCCCATCCGCGCTTCGCGATTCACATACACGTAGTGTGTACCCTTGCGGTAGCCATAGGCCTGGTCGGTGACATAATCACGCTCAAAGCCGGTATTCTCCAACACTTTAGCCACTTCATCCGGCCGTAAATACATCGATTCCTCCTCTCATTCTGGACCGCTGAGCGACCTTACCGTAATCATTCACCGAAACAATGATTTTCTGGGGAGGAATCCGGGTTTCAGACTATTCCTGAATGGCTCGGCTGCGCTGCAGCAGACGCAGGGTGAGCAGCACCCCGAGCGCCACCAGCAGCGCCGCCGCCAGATAGATCGACGGCACGCCCGCTTGCCCAATCAGCAGCCCGGCCAGCGGCCCGGTGATGCCCAGCGCCAGATCGAGGAATGCCGAATAGGTGCCGAGCGCCGTGCCCTGGTTCTGCGGCGGCACCTGTTTCACCGCCTCGACGCCCAGCGCCGGGAACACCAGCGAGAAACCGGCGCCGGCCAGCAACGCGCCGGTTTGCACCATCCAGGGTTCGCCGGCCTGCCAGATCAACAGCAACCCGACGATCTCGACCAGAAACGACGCCAGCGTCACCTTCAGACCGCCGTGGCGGTTGATGACGTTGCTGAAGATCAGACGGATGCCGACGAAGGCGCAGCTGAACAGCGTCAGCGAAAACGCCGCGCCGCTCCAACCTTTGTCGGCGTAGTAAAGGGTGATGAACGTGGCGATCACGCCGAAGCCGACGGTGCCCATCGCCAGCCCGAGGCCATAGGCCCAAATGCGGCCGAACACCGCGCGAAAGGCGATGCGCTGCCCGGCGGCGATCGAAACGTCCGGCTTGCCGCTCGCCAACAGCAGCGCCACCGCAACCGCCAGCACGATCAGCGCCGCCACCCCGGCCAATCCCCACTGCTGATTCAGGTACACGCCGAGCGGCGCCCCGGCCGCCATCGCCCCGTAGGTGGCGACGCCGTTCCAGGAAATCACCCGCGCGGTGTGCATCGCTCCGACCCGGCCGATACCCCACAGCGTGGAACCGGTGCTGGCGAAGCTTTCGCCGACGCCGAGAAACACCCGCCCCACGCACAGCAACAGCAGGCTGAGCCACGGGTAACCGTCAACGCCGAACGCCAGCGCATAAAACAGGCCGCTGGCGCCGCAGCACGCCAGGCCGAACAGCACCACCTTTTTCGGCCCCAGCTGATCGGCATAGCGCCCGGCGTGCGGGCGGCTGAACAGCGTGGCGAAGTACTGCGCGCTGATGATGAGGCCCGCCAGCACCGAATTGTAACCCAGGTGGTCATGCACAAATCCCGGCAGCACCGCCAGCGGCAGGCCGATGGTCAGGTAGCAGACGAAGGTGAACATCACCACGGACAGAATGCGTCGGTTCAGCTGGAGGTTATTTTCTGCGGTCATCGAAGGTGGCTCGCATCGGACGGGGTAGACAGAGATTGCCAGCATACCCCGATGGGATCTGATGATAAATGAGAGAGTTATAACGAATTATTATTTCGCTAACGGTTGGCCGCCACCCGCGCGCGTAGAAAATCGATAAACGCCCGCACCTTTTCCGGCACGTGGCGGGTATTCGGGTAGAGCGCGTAGATGCTCTGCTCGGGGAAACGGTGATCCGGCAGCAACCGCTGCAGCCGGCCGGCGTCGATTTCGGGCTGCGCCAGCCACGCCGGCAGCAGCGCCACCCCGGCGCCATGCAGGGCGAATGCCAGCAATGCCGCGGCGCTGTCGCCGGTGAGCGTCGCGGCGTCCGCCACCTTGAACAGCACCGCTTCGCGCTGCGGCGTGGCCACCTGCCAGCTGAGCGGCGAACTGAGCCGGCTGTGGGCGATCCACTGCGCCTGCGCCAGCTCGGTCAGCGAATGAATCGGTCGCTCGGCCAGGTAACCCGGCGACGCCACCGGAAAAATGGCGAAACTGTCGATCAGCGCCGCGCGGTGGCTGGAATCCGCCAGCTGGCCCAGGCGGATCGCCACGTCAAAGCGCTCCGAGATCAGATCGGCGTAATAAGAAGAAGAGACATGCTGGATGCGCAGCCGCGGATGCTGCCGCGAAAACGCCGCCAGCGCCGGCACCACCACCTGCGCGCCGTACTCCGGCGTACTGGTGATGCGCAGCACGCCGCTCAGCCCGTGGTGATCGCGGCGCACGTCGTCCAGCACGTTTTCCGCCTCCTGCAGCAGCTGCAGGCTGCGCTGGTAAAAGCGCTCGCCGGCGTCGGTCAGCGACAGCCGCCGGGTGCTGCGCGCCAACAGTGACACCCCCAGCTCGTTCTCCAACTGCTTGACGTTAAAGCTCACCACCGCCTTGGTTTGCCCCAGCGCCGCCGCCGCCGCGGTAAAGCTGCCCGCTTCCACTACCGCCGCGAAGATCGCCAGGCGCTGCAAATTCAGCATTTCGCCGCCCTTATTGTCAAAATCATTTTGACAGTGTAATCGCCCGCCGCCGATTTATCCGCACTTTTCCCCCCGATACACTGCTCGCCTTCAACCGGAGGCACCATGTCTTATCGCAGCAAAGTGGCAATCGTCTATCTGCTCGGCTTTTTCGTCGATCTGATCAATATGTTTATCGCCAACGTCGCCTACCCCGCCATCGGCCAGGCGATGCGGGCGTCGGTCAGCCAACTGGCGTGGGTCAGCAACGGCTATATTCTCGGCCTGACGCTGGTGATCCCGCTCAGCGCCTGGCTGGCGCAGCGCATCGGTGGGCGGCGGGTGTTCCTGCTGTCGCTGGCGCTGTTCATGCTGGCCACCTTCGGCGCCGGCAACGCCGACAGCATCGGCGCGCTGATCGGCTGGCGCACCCTGCAGGGCATGGGCGGCGGCTTGCTGATCCCCATCGGCCAAACGCTGACCTATCAGCTGTATCGCAGCCATGAACGCGCCGCGCTGTCGGCGGCCATCATGTTGGTGGGGCTGCTGGCGCCGGCGCTGTCACCGGCGCTGGGCGGCTGGCTCGTCGATCGGCTGGACTGGCGCTGGGTGTTTTTCGCCAACCTGCCGCTGGCGGCCCTGGCCCTGGCGCTGGCGGCGCTGTGGCTGCACGCGGAAACGTCGGCGACGGCGCGCAAACCGCTCGACGGCAAAGGATTGCTGAGCGCCTGCGCGGCGCTGACGCTGCTGCTGCTCGGCCTGACCCGGCTGAGCGAGGCCGGCCATCAGGTTTCCGGTGCGGCGCTGCTGGCCGCTGGCCTGCTAGTGCTGGCGTACTATCTGCGCCATAGCCTGCGCACCCCGCAACCGTTGCTGAACCTGCGGCTGGTCGGCGATCCGCTGCTGCGCAACGCCATGGGGGTTTATTTGTGCATTCCCGGCCTGTTCATCGGCGTCAGCCTGGTGGCGATGCTGTATCTGCAAAACCAGCTGGGGATGCCCGCCGCCCAGGTCGGCGGCCTGATGCTGCCCTGGGCGCTGGCGTCGTTCCTGGCCATCACGCTGACCGGCAAAACCTTTAACCGCCTCGGCCCACGGCCGCTGCTGATCGCCGGCTGCCTGTTGCAAGGCGCCGGCATGCTGACGCTGGCGCAGATCGACCAGGCCGGGCAACACGCGTGGCAGATCGCCGCCTTCGCCCTGATGGGATTTGGCGGCAGCCTGTGCAGCAGCACCGCGCAGAGCAGCGCGTTCCTGCAGATCCCCGACGCTCAGCTGGCGGACGCCAGCGCGCTGTGGAACATCAATCGCCAGCTCAGTTTTTGCCTCGGCGTGGCGCTGCTCAGCCTGCTGCTGAATCTGCTGCTGACCGGGCTGCCGCCCGCGGCGGCCTACCGAACCTGCTTCATTCTGGCGGGCGCCAGCGTATTTATCCCGCTGCTGCTGTGCCTGCGCCTCGCCAACCGCGCCATCGTGCGCCAACTCAACGCTCAACAGGATGCTTTATGAACCCGTATTTTACCGAAGTGATCGACGCCCACATCGCCATTGAACGCTGGCTGGGCAAAGGGGCTGGAGAAGAGCAGGCGCTGCTGGCGCGCTTTATGCCGGATTTCAGCATGATCGCGCTGAGCGGCGCTCCGCTGGATTTTGCCGCGCTGTGCGCCTTTTTCCGCGCGCATCGCGCCGCCAAACCGGGATTGGAAATCGAGATAGAAGAGATGAAGCTGGTGGCCGAATGGCCGACGGGCGCGGTAGTCAGCTACCGGGAAAAGCAGAGCCTGCCGGGGCAAAGCGCCACGCTGCGCTATTCCACGGTGGTCTTTGAACGTCAGCCCAACGCGCTCGGCTGGCGGCATTTACACGAAACCGCCGCGGCGCAATAATTACAAAAAGCTGCCGGCCAAAAACAGTTCCCAGCCGACGATCGCTCCGCACAGGGTTACCGCGCTGAAAATGACTTCAAACAGATAGCGATTGATCATCGTTCGTCGCCTCAAAAGAAAACACCCGGAAGAACCGGGTGTCTGGAGTACGGGCTGGAGAGTGCGGAACCTTTCGGTTCCGCAAACATCACTTAATTAAGCTTTTTTACCGGCTTTTTTGTGGTGTTTTTTAGCGGCCTGAGCTTTCTGCACTGGCGCTTTTTTGTGGTGTTTTTTAGCTGCCTGGGCTTTCTGAGCCGGCGCTTTTTTGTGGTGCTTTTTAGCGGCCTGCGCTTTCTGGGCTGGCGCTTTTTTGTGATGCTTGGCTTTCTTGTGGTGCGTTGCTTTAGCCGGCGCTTTTTCAGCGGCAGCCGCTGGCGCAGCGGTAGTGGTGGTCGCAGCTGGCGCGGTGGTGGTAGCCGGAGCAGTAGCTGCAGTATCAGCAGCGAAAGCAACAGAAGACAGACCCATAGTGGCAGCAACGATCAGCGCTAATACTTTTTTCATCTTTACATCCTCAGAGTGTTGTTTCGGTAAGCTCCGGTGGAGCCGTTGAAACAGATACTAGTGGAATCAAACTGCCACTTCCGTGAGTGATTGGTTTCGCCGAGTAACCAAATGTACAAAGCCCAGGCGCCGGCAAACACCTGCGTGACGGCGGTTTTTTTTCCGTGATCGGCCACGCAAATCGCGCCATGGTCTACACTTAAGAGACATGTGTCGAAATGGAGAGCTGAATGTTTAAGAAAGCGGAAAGAACAGAACGCGATATCGATCAGGACGTCACTCTGTTGGCCGATACGCTGGATGAAGTGTTGCGCGAGTCCGGTGACAAGACCAAAGAGGAACTGAAAGAGCTGCACAGCAAGGCGAAAGGCGTGCTGCGCGACGCGCGAGCGCGGTTCAATGGCTCCACCAGTCTGACACAGCATGCGCGCGATGCGGTTGATCAAGCCGATAGCTATGTGCGTGACAAACCTTGGCAGGGCGTAGGGATCGGTGCCGCCGTCGGCATCGTGCTCGGCGTGCTGCTGGCCCGGCGTTAACACCCCTGCAGTCATAAAGATAAAACAGATGTGCGTCTGGCCCGCGGAAATCGCGGGCCGTTTAATTTAGGCGTTTGAACAGCTGCGCCAGCCCCTGCACCGCCCGTTCCGTCTCCTCTTGCCGAGTGAAATTGGCAAACCCCAGCAGTAACCCCTGCCCCGCAGGATGATCGATTCGCCAGTCCGACAACGCCTGCGCCGCCAACCCCAGTTGCCAGGCTTGCGCCGCCAACGGCGTATCCGCCACCCCGTCACGTAGCCGGGCCAATAGCTGAATGCCACCCTGCTGCGGCACCACCCTCAGCCACGCCCCCAGCTGCCGCTCCAACGCCTGCGTCAGCCACTCGCGCCGCTGGCGGTACAGCGGCCGCATGCGTTTCAGATGGCGGTAGAAATGTCCTTGCCGGATAAAATCCGCCACGCCGGCCTGCAGCAGCGGCGGGCAACCGCAGCCACGCAGCCGACTGCTGCACGCGAATGTCTCCGTCAGACCGACGGGCACCACCAGATAAGCCATGCGCAGCGCCGGGAACAGCGTTTTGCTGAAGGTGCCGGCGTACAGCACCCGCCCCTGAACATCGAGGCTTTTCAGCGGCGGCAGTGGCCGCCCGTGATAGCGAAACTCGCTGTCGTAGTCATCTTCCAGGATCCAGGCCCCGCGCTGCTGCGCCCAGTCGAGCAGCGCCATGCGCCGCGCCAGGCTGAGCGAGACGCCGAGCGGGCTTTGATGGGTTGGCGTCACCACCGCCAGCCGCGCCTCGGGCGCCGTCAGCATACCGGCGGCCACGTCCATGCCTTGTTCATCCACCGGCACGGCGAGCGGCCTGACGCCGGCGGCCCGCAGCAGCGGGCGCGTAACCGGATAGCCGGGATCTTCTATCCATACCGCGTCGCCGGCGTGCAACAGCGTCTCCACCACCCAATCCAACAACGCCGGATAACCGGCGCAGAGGAAAATCTGCTCCGGCCGACAGCTGATGCCGCGCGACAAATGCAGATAATGGGCGATCGCCTCACGCAGCTCAGGCAGGCCGCCGGCCGGCGGCAGCGCCAGGGAAGCCACCGTGGAAGCGCGCAGCCGGCGGGCGACAATGCGCTGCCACAGCGCCCGCGGAAACGCATCCAGCGCCGGCACGCCCAGCTGGAAAGGCTGCAGCATGCCCTGCGGCTGCAGCGGATCCGGCGCTATCGCCGCCAGCGGCGGCGCGGCGGATACCGCGCCCGGCGGCACGTGCGGCAGCTGCGGTGAAACATAGGTGCCCGCCTGCCCGCGGCTCTGCAAGAAACCTTCGGCAATAAGTTGCGCGTAGGCGCTTTCCACCGTGGCGCGCGCCACGCCCAGCTCGCTCGCCAACCCGCGCACCGAGGGTAACCGGCTGCCCGCCGCCAGGCTGCCCTGGGCGATGGCGTCTTTAATCCGCAGGTAAATCTGCCGGTACAGCGGTTCGGCGAGCCGGCTGTCCAGCCGCAGCGTGGTCAGGAAAGTTGGCATTATGGCCCGGTTAAATAATCATTTTATGGCCCTATAGCATAGACCATAAGGCCGCTAAAGTAGCGCCATGATTTCGTTACTACCGATTGAGGTTGACCATGATTAAGCAACGTTTGAACTATGCCGAGCTGGCGCCCGCCCCGTACAAAAATATGGTAAGTGCGCTGATGGCGCTGGAGAAAGGTGCCCTGGACAAGGCGACCATCGAGTTGATGTTTATGCGCGTTTCGCAGATCAACGGCTGCGCCTACTGCCTGGATATGCACGGCAAAGCGCTGCGCGAAAGCGGCTTCAGCCATGCCAAGCTGGATACGCTGGCAGGCTGGCGCGTCAGCCATGAGTTCAACGAGCGCGAGCGCGCCGCGCTGGAATGGGCCGAGTCGGTGACGCTGATCGCCGCCACCGGCGCGCCGGACAGCACTTTCGAGGCGCTGAAGGCGCACTTCAGCGATGCCGAGATCGCCGATCTGACCTTCGCCATCAGCATCATGAACGCCTTCAACCGGCTGGCCGTCAGCATGCGCCAGTAATGCGTTCTCTTCCCCCCTCTGCACTGAGAGGGGGAATTTCTCACCCGCAAAAATTTTTTCCCTCGCCTTTTCCAGCCCCGGCGCGGTCTGCGCCTTCACCCTTACAAAACACCATATATGGCGTGGTTGATAAAATAAATATCAACATATAGTATTTTATAGGTCAGCCGCAGGGAATGTCGTTCGGTTGATAACGCCGTCAGAAACGCCAGGAACAATGCTCCGTTATCTGACTTGTCCGCCTTTCCTTCAGCCTAAAGGTAAATGCGAATCATGAGCATTATTATTTACAGTAAGCCGGACTGTGTCCAGTGCAACGCCACCTATCGCGCATTTGATAAACAGGGGATTGATTATCAGGTGGTCGATCTCACCCAGGATCAGCAGGCGCTGAACCACGTTAAATCCTTAGGTTATCAGCAAGTTCCGGTAATTATCGCCGGAGACGATCACTGGTCCGGTTTCCGGCCGGACAAGATCGGCGCGCTGGCGCTCACCTGCTGAGGCCCGCCGATGAATCCGCTGGTTTATTTCTCCAGCAGCTCGGAGAACACCCATCGGTTCGTTGAGAAACTGGGCCTGCCGGCGATCCGCATTCCGATCGCCGGCGCCCGCAGCAAGCTGCTGATGGAACACCCCTTTATCTTGATCGTACCCAGCTATGGCGGCGGCAGCGCCGTCGGCGCGGTGCCGATCCAGGTGATCCGCTTTCTCAACGTTCCGCAAAACCGTTCATACCTGCGCGGCGTCATCGCCGCCGGGAACACCAACTTCGGCGCGGCGTACGGCATCGCCGGCGACATCATCGCCAAAAAATGCCAGGTGCCTTTTTTATACCGCTTTGAGCTGCTCGGCACTACGCAAGACGTTGAAAACGTTAGACAGGGAGTAACCGCATTTTGGCAACGACAGAACTGACCAGGCCCGAAACGGGCGCGCTGGATTACCATTCGCTCAACGCGATGCTCAATCTTTACGATGCGGAAGGCCGGATCCAGTTCGATAAAGATCGGCTGGCGGCGCGGCACTACTTCCTGCAGCACGTCAACCAAAACACCGTGTTTTTCCACAACCTGGAGGAAAAGCTGCGCTATCTGGTGGAGGAAGGCTACTACGAGCCGCAGGTGCTGGCGCAGTACGAATTCCCGTTTATCAAGCAGCTGTTTCAGCAGGCCTACGCCAAAAAATTCCGCTTCGAGACCTTCCTCGGCGCCTTCAAGTACTACACCAGCTATACGCTCAAAACCTTCGACGGCAAGCGCTATCTGGAACGCTACGAAGACCGGGTGTGCATGGTGGCGCTGACGCTGGCGGCGGGCGACACCGCCCTGGCGCAGGATCTGGTGGAGGAGATGATTTCGGGCCGCTTCCAGCCGGCCACGCCGACTTTCCTCAACTGCGGCAAACGCCAGCGCGGTGAGCTGGTCTCCTGCTTCCTGCTGCGCATCGAAGACAATATGGAATCGATCGGCCGGGCGGTGAACTCCGCGCTGCAGCTGTCGAAACGCGGCGGCGGCGTGGCCTTCATGCTGAGCAATATTCGCGAGGTGGGCGCGCCGATCAAGCGCATCGAGAACCAGTCCTCCGGCGTCATTCCGATCATGAAAATGCTCGAAGACGCCTTCTCCTACGCCAACCAGCTCGGCGCGCGCCAGGGGGCCGGCGCGGTGTATCTCAACGCCCACCACCCGGACATTCTGCGTTTTCTCGACACCAAGCGCGAAAACGCCGACGAGAAGATCCGCATCAAAACGCTGTCGCTGGGGGTGGTGATCCCGGATATCACCTTCGAGCTGGCGAAGAACAACGAAGAGATGTACCTGTTTTCGCCCTACGACGTCGAACGGGTGTATGGCGTGCCGTTTTCGGAGATTGCCGTCAGCGAGAAGTACCGCGAGATGGTGGACGACAAGCGCATCCGCAAGTCGCGCATCAACGCGCGCGAGTTCTTCCAGGTGCTGGCGGAGATCCAGTTCGAATCCGGCTACCCCTATGTGATGTTCGAGGACACGGTTAACCGGGAGAACCCGATCGCCGGGCGGATCAACATGAGCAACCTGTGTTCGGAGATCCTGCAGGTCAACCGCGCCAGCACGTATCACGAGGATCTGAGCTACGATCGCATCGGCAAGGACATCTCCTGCAACCTCGGCTCGCTGAACATCGCCAAAACCATGGACGCGCCGGACTTCGGCAAGGCGATCGAGACCGCGATCCGCGCGCTGACCGCGGTGGCCGACATGAGCGATATCCGCTCGGTGCCGTCGATCGCCGAAGGCAACCGCAGCGCCCGCGCCATCGGTTTGGGCCAGATGAACCTGCACGGTTACCTGGCGCGCGAGCGCATCTTCTACGGCTCGGAAGAAGGCATCGACTTCACCAACCTCTATTTCTATACCGTGGCCTATCACGCCATCCGCGCCTCTAACCGGCTGGCGATCGAGCGCGGCGGCGCCTTCGACGGCTTTGAGCATTCCCGCTATGCCAGCGGCGAGTACTTCGATAAGTACACCGAGCGCGACTGGCTGCCGCAGACCGAGCGGGTGCGCGAGCTGTTCGCCGCCGCCGGCATCGCCATTCCGAACCGCGACGACTGGCGCGCGCTGCGCCAGTCGGTGATGCTGCACGGGCTGTACAACCAGAACCTGCAGGCGGTGCCGCCGACCGGTTCCATCTCGTACATCAATAACGCCACCTCCAGCATCCACCCGATCGTTTCACGCATCGAGATCCGCAAGGAAGGCAAGATCGGCCGCGTTTACTACCCGGCGCCCTACATGACCAACGACAACCTGGCGTATTACCAGGATGCCTATGAGATTGGCCCGGAAAAGATCATCGATACCTACGCCGCCGCCACGCAACACGTCGATCAGGGGCTGTCGCTGACGCTGTTCTTCCGCGATACCGCCACCACCCGCGATATCAACCGCGCGCAGATCTACGCCTGGCGCAAAGGCATCAAGACCATTTACTACATCCGCCTGCGCCAAATGGCGCTGGAAGGCACCGAGGTGCAGGGCTGCGTGTCCTGCGCGCTGTGAGGCAACTTATGACGACCGTAACATCGGCGCCGCTGGTGCGCGCCATCAACTGGAACATCATCGAAGACGACAAGGATCTGGAGGTGTGGAACCGCCTGACCTCCAACTTCTGGCTGCCGGAGAAGGTGCCGCTGTCCAACGATATCCCCTCCTGGGCCACGCTGACGCCGAAGGAGCAGCAGCTGACCATTCGGGTGTTCACCGGGTTGACACTGCTGGACACCATCCAGAACACCGTCGGCGCGCCGGCCCTGATCGCCGATGCGCTGACGCCGCACGAAGAGGCGGTGTACTCCAACATCAGCTTTATGGAGGCGGTGCACGCCCGCTCGTACAGCTCAATCTTCTCCACCCTGTGCCAAACGCCGGACGTGGACGACGCCTACCGCTGGAGCGAGGAAAACCGCGCGCTGCAGAAGAAGGCCGGCATCATTCTGGCGCACTATCGCAGCGACGATCCGCTGTTGAAGAAGGTTGCCAGCGTGTTCCTCGAGTCGTTCCTGTTCTATTCGGGCTTTTACCTGCCGATGTACTGGTCGAGCCGCGCCAAGCTGACCAACACCGCCGATCTGATCCGCCTGATCATCCGCGACGAGGCGGTGCATGGCTACTATATCGGCTATAAATTCCAGAAAGGGCTGGAGAAAGTGGACGCCGCACGGCGCCGGCAGGTGAAAAACTTTGCCTTCGATCTGCTGCAGGATCTGTACGACAACGAGGTGCGCTACACCGAGGAGCTGTACGACGGCGTCGGCTGGACGGAAGACGTGAAAACCTTCCTGCACTACAACGCCAACAAGGCGTTGATGAACCTCGGGTATGAGGCGCTGTTCCCGCCGGCGATGGCGGAGGTCAACCCGGCTATCCTGTCGGCATTGTCGCCAAACGCCGATGAAAACCACGACTTCTTCTCCGGTTCCGGTTCGTCTTACGTCATCGGCAAGGCGGTCAACACCGAGGATGAGGACTGGGATTTCTGAGGACATGACAACGATACCGGTCTTTCAGGCCGGTATCGTGCATTCAATACCCTTGTTCTTTCTGACTACGGATCGCCAGAACAAACGCCGTATCGATATCAGGGATATATTTGTAGAGCGCCAAATAACCGCGAGCTTGCTGCCCAATAATCAATTCACGCAGCCCTGCGCCAAGGGCTCGTCCGATCAATGGATTATGTTCCAATACCGCAATCGCCTGGATGATTTCCTGAATGCGCCGCCCTGAATCCGCAGCGCCATAGTGAGCCAAATGAGCGAGAATACGTTCGATATCATCCCTGACCTCTGGCGCCAACTCGACATTTGCCATCAGCGCCCCAATTTTTTAACCGGAGGTTTAACAACGTCAGTGTTACCCGCTGCGTAATTTTCCAAATAACCGCGCATCTCTTTCCAAGAGACCGTCTCTCCCGTCGCAATTATCTTGGCATAGCGTTTTTCCGCTTCATTCTCAAAGTCGCGGCGCAACTCTTCTTGCTGCGTTTTCTCCGCTATTGCCTGCAAAATAAAGCTGTGAGTCGTCACGCCAGCCTGCTCGGCGACGGCGGTGACGCGGGCTTTAAGCTCATCTGGAATACGGATGGTCGTCGTCGACATAATCGCTCCCAACATCGGTCAATCACATGTAGCTCAATTGTGCTACATGAAATCTGGCAGCGCAATAATGCTGGTGATTATTTCACCGATTGACGCAGCTCAAGCCGCCGCCAGATGGCGCGTTTCTCCGCGTCGCCGGCGGTCGGCCAGGCAGCGATCTCCGCCCGCGTGCGCCGACATCCCCGGCACTGCTGGGTTTCGTCGTCGATGCGGCACAGGCTGACGCAGGGCGATCTTACGCCGTGCTGGGATTGCTGATTGTCGCCCGCCATAAACCGCCCTTGATGTGATGTGTGCCGCCACAGGATACCCGATCCGGCGGCGGCGCGTCGTCAATCAGATGATGCCGCCGTTGGCGCGCAGGGTTTGGCCGTTGATCCAGCCGCCGTCGGTGCCGGCCAGGAAGGCCACCGCCGCGGCGATATCGTCCGGCGTTCCCAGCCGCTCCAGCGGCGCCATCTTCGCCAGCCGATCGATAAGCTCCGGCGTTTTGCCATCGAGGAACAAACCGGTGGCGGTCGGCCCCGGCGCGACGGCGTTTACCGTGATATTGCGGCCGCGCAGCTCTTTCGCCAGCACGCTGGTCAACGCCTCGATCGCCGCCTTGCTGGCGGCATACATGCCGTAACCCGGCTGCAGCAGCCCCACCACGCTGGAGGAGAAGTTGATGATACGGCCGTTGTCACGCAGGCGCTTCGCCGCTTCACGCATCGTGTTGAAGCTGCCTTTCAGGTTGATGTCGATCAGGCGATCCGCGTCTTCATCGCGCATGTCCGCCACCGGCGCCAACGCAATTACCCCCGCGTTATTGACCAGCACGTCGATGCCGCCAAACGCCTGTTCGGCGCTGTCGAACAGCCGGGCGACCGCAGATGCATCGCTGACGTCGGCTTTGACGCTCAAGGCGCGGCCGCCGCGCTGTTCTATCTTGCGCACCAGCTCATCGGCCGGCGCCGGGTTGCCTGAATAGTTAATGATGACGGTAAAGCCGTCGGCGGCCAGACGCTCGGCGATGGCGGCGCCGATGCCGCGCGATGCGCCGGTGACGATAGCGACGGGGGGAGTTTTCTGGTTCATCGGAGATCCTTAAAGAAAACGACGAGGGTAACGTTAATCATGCACTCTTTATCGCGGCGAATAAGCCCCGATTGTCTGGCATCATCATCCCAAATTATCGAACAATGCGTCTGGACTCGTTCGATGGCCGCCCAACGGGCGGCCATCCCCGTTACAACGCGCCGTAATTCAGCGGCACCCAGCTGTACCCTTCTCCCTGGCGGTTCAGGTAGCCCAATCCCGGGAACGACAGGTGTGCGCCGCCCACCAGCTCGTTCTGCCGCGCGCTGTCGCTGAACACCCGCAGCCGTTGAGCGACCGCCGCCTTGGCGTCGCTGTCAAAGCTGATAGCCACCTTCGGATGCGGCATCTGCACCGCCGCCACGTGGATCAGATCCCCCAGCAACAGCAGCTTTTTGCCCTGGCTGGTCACCTGATAGACACTGTGGCCTGGCGTATGGCCGTGAGCGGCAAAGGCGGCGATGCCCGGCGAAAGCTCGCCGTCGCCGTTGAACGGCTTAAAGTGCCCCGCCGCCTGGTAAGGCTTGATCGCCGCCATGGCCTTTTCGAAATTGCCTTTGTTCTGCGCCTTGGCCTGTTTCAACCGGTCGGCGCTCAGCCAGAAGTCCGCATCCTGGCTGGCGGCGCGCACCACCGCATTGGGGAATACCGCCTTGCCGTCGTGCGTCAGGCCGCCGAGGTGATCCGGGTGCATATGAGTCAGGTAGATCTCATCCACCTGCTCAGGCTGATAGCCCGCCGCGCGCAGATTATCCACCAGCTTGCCCAGGCCGTCGCCCAGCAGCTGGCCGGCGCCGCTGTCGATCATCACCAGCTTGTCGCCGGTATTGATCAGATAGGCATTGACCGAGGTGACCACCGGCAGGTTTTGATGCCGCTCGGCCAACCCGGCGGCGATCTGCTGCGGCGTGGTGTTCAGCAACAGTTTGTCCGCCGGCAGGCGAATGATACCGTCAGACAACGCGGTCACTTCAAAACTGCCCAGCATGATGCGGTAAACTCCCGGCGTCGGGGTTTTGGCCTGCGGCGCGGCGGCGCCGGCCTGTAATGACATAACGGCCAGCGCCGCGCCCAGCAGACAACGTTTCCAGAACATGATGACTCCTTGCGAGAATTGAACAGCGCTAAGTATTGACGCAAAAATCCCGATGCGCCTGTTTAATAAATGCCTTTAATAAATATATAAATAATATATTTATTATGAATAGTTTTGTTTGCCGACTCACACAACCCCAATCAATATTTTCTCGCTCGCCACTTGGTTATTTTTCTTACTCCCTAAACCAAGAGTGAGGAAATATCATGAACTATCAATTCGAAAATCTGGTCTTTGAAGGCGGCGGCGTAAAAGGCATCGCCTATGGCGGTGCGCTGGAATTGCTGGAAGCCAAAGGCATCATGCCACAGATCAAGCAAACCTCCGGCGCCTCGGCGGGCGCTATCGCCGCGCTGCTGGTCGGCCTGGGCTGCAGCTCGGCCGACGTAACCAAAATTCTGTCGGCGATGGATTTTAAAAAATTCCTCGATTATAACGGCGGCTTTTTCGGTACGCTCCACGATGCCTATCGCCTGTTCAATCAATACGGCATCGCGCCCGGCGATTATTTCTATCAATGGTCGCGCGATATTATCAAGCAATATACCGGCAAGCCGGATATTACCTTCGAGCAGTTCGAAGCGATGAAAGCGGCGAAAGGGTTCAAATCGATTTACTTTATCGGCGCCAACCTCAACAGCGGCCAGCGCGAGGTCTATTCGCATCGCACTACGCCGCGCATGAAAGTGGCGGACGGCCTGCGCATTTCGATGTCATTCCCATTCGCCTTCGTGGCGAAGAACAACACCCTGGGCGACCTGTGCATCGACGGCGGCATGATCGACAACTACCCGGTGCGGCTGTTCGACTATGACTTCTCCGCCACGCCGCCTTACATCGACGCTTCAAGCCAGCGCATCAACACCCGCACGCTGGGCCTTCGCCTGGACTCCGCCGGCGAAATCGCCCAGGCCGCCGGGCAGGCCGGCCCGCGCACGCAGGTCAACAACCTGTTTGATTTCACCCTGGCGGTGGCCAACGTGATGCTGGACATCCAAACCAAGGTGCACCTGGACAGCGACGACTGGAAACGCACCGTGTATGTCGACACGCTCGACGTCAACACGTTGGATTTCGACATCAGCGAGGAGAAAAAACGCGCGCTGATCGAATCCGGCCGCCGCGGCGTAGAGCGCTACTTCGCCTGGTACGACGCCGCCATGAAACAGGCGGCATAACTCCCATCCACCCCGCCCGCGCGTACGGCCGGCGCGCGGGCAAAAAAATCCCCGCGGGGGCGGGGAAAGGCAAAGTAACGCTAAGGATTTATAGGAGTTATACGAAGAACTTGGCCAACACCAGCAGCGACAGCGAGACGTTGATAGCGCCCCCGATTCGGGTGGCGATCTGCGCGAACGGCATCAGCGACATGCGGTTGCCGGCGGTGAGGATCGCGACGTCGCCGGTGCCGCCCTGCCCGCTCTGGCAACAGGAGACAATCGCCACATCGATAGGATGCATGCCGATTTTCTTGCCGACGAAGAAACCGGTCGCCACCAGCGCGCTGACGGTCGTGACGATCACGATCAGATTCTGTACGGTGAACGCGTCCACCAGCTCCTGCCACGGCGTGATGGCCACCCCGACCGCGAACAGGATCGGATAGGTCACGGCGGTGCGGAAGAATTTGTACACCACCTGCGAGCCTTCCTGAATGCGCGGCGACACCCCGTGCGCCAGCTTCACCGCCACGGCGGCGAACAGCATGCCCACCGGCGCCGGCAGGCCGATCAGACGGTGCAGCAACATGCCCACCATATACAGCAGGATGGCCAGCAGCGCGCCGCAGGCGATGGTGCTGACGTCCACCTTGCCGCTGATTTTTTCCACCGCGTTCATGTCGCTGTCGCCCTGCTTGCTCGGCATCAGGCTGCCTTCGCCGGTCAGGTGCGGATAACGCTTGCCCAACTGGTTGAGCAGGCCGGCGATGACGATGGCGGTCAGGCTGCCGAGCATCACGATCGGCAGAATGCGCCCCAACGCCACGCCCTGCTCCATGTGCAGGATCGCCGCGTAGCCCATCGACAGCGGGATCGCCCCTTCACCCACGCCGCCGGCCATGATCGGCAGGATCAGGAAGAAGAAGATCTGGAACGGCTCCAGGCCCAGCGCCATGCCGACGCCCATCCCCACCAGCATGCCGACGATCTCGCCGCACAGCATCGGAATGAAGATGCGCAGGAAGCCCTGGATCAGCACCTGCCGGTTCATGCTCATGATGCTGCCGACGATGATGCAGCAGATGTAGAGATAAAGAATGTTGGTCGATTTGTAGAACTTGGTGGTCGACTCCACCACCACGTCCGGCAGCAGGCCGTAGTGCACCAGCGCGGAAGGAATGAAGGTGGCGCAGATCGCCGCCGCGCCCATTTTGCCGATCAGCGGCAGGCGCTTGCCGAATTCGCCGCAGGCGAAACCGAAGAACGCCAGGGTGGCCACCATCACCACGATATCGCTCGGCAATTTGCCTTCCAGGCAGTCGAGCAGAATCAATACGCCGGCCAGAATAAAGAACGGTAACGGAATAATCCCTACTTTATAATTGTCCAGTATCCGCCACCATTTCTCGCGCAGAGGAATATCGGCGGCCTTGTCTTTGGCTACGAGGTAAGAATCATCTGTTGTGCTCATAATCTGGCCTCTTATTAGTTTGTTCAGCCATCATAGAGAAGCGCACGGATTATCTGCTGTGATTATGTTCAAAGTTAAAAAGGGTTTTTAATGGTGGTTATGGTTTCTATGGGGTTAATTAAGATTATGTAAAAACCGGCGTGGTTTTAATGGTGTTAATGCCGTTTTTATTTTAAATCTTATCAACTTTATCGCAGACGAACAATTCTCGTCCGGTTCACTTTAATCCCGTGTGAGGGATCACAAGTTGATCGGGCGCAATATTACAGACCCTGCTTCTCGTGATAGTGTAAGGCTTCAGGATCTCTTTACGGTGAAGCACCGCCATGCGGCTCAAACTCTCATTTCAAATCAAGCTGTTTCTGTGCCTGGTGGCCTTCTCCTGCCTGCTGCTGACCTGCATCGGCGCCTACACCTATTACCAGCTGGATGCGCAGCTGCACCGCGATCTCGGCGCCCGCGCGCAGGTGCAGGCACGGGAAATCGCCCTCATTCCTTCACTGGTCAATGCGGTGGAAAACAACGACGCCGCCCGAATCACTGCGCTGATGAAAAAAATCCGCGCCAGCAGCGACGCCAGTTATATCGTCATCGGCGATAATCACGCCCGCCATCTTTATCATTCCGAATATGAAGGCCGTCTGGGCACGCCGATGATCGGCGGCGATAATAAAGAGGTGCTGGAAGGGAAAAGCATTATTTCCATTCGCAAGGGCGGCATCGGCGTTTCATTGCGCAGCAAGGCGCCGATCCTGGATGAAAATAATCGCGTCATTGGCATCGTTTCCGTCGGCTATTTGAAATCGCACATCGATAATTTAAATGCCAGGACGCTGACGCAAATTATCGGCTCCATCGTCCTGCTGCTGATCGCCCTGTTCGTCTTTTCCTGGCTGCTGTCGAAAAACCTCAAGCGCCAGATGTTCTGGCTGGAGCCGAAAGAGATCGCGCTGCTGGTGCGCCAGCAAAAAGCGCTGCTGGAAGCCATCTATGAAGGGGTGATCGCCATCGATCCGCAGATGCGGATCATCACCATCAACCATGCGGCGCGCGAGCTATTGGATCTGCACCAGCCCGCCGCCGGCTTGCTGGGCCGGCCGATCGGCGACGTCATTCAGGCGCAGCCGAACTTCTTCGCCGCCGCGCAGCTGGGCCAGGATACGCACGATGAGGTGTGCCGCTTCAATCACGTGCGGGTGATCGCCAGCCGGGTGCGCATCATGCAGGAGCAGGAGCTGCAAGGCTGGGTGATCAGCTTCCGCGACAAGAACGACATCAATACCCTGAGCAGCCAGCTCAGCCAGGTGAAACGCTATGCCGACAACCTGCGCATCATGCGCCACGAACAGCTGAACTGGACCGCCACGCTGGCCGGGCTGCTGCATATGCAGCGCTACGACGAGGCCATCCGCTACGTGGAGGCCCAGTCGGAGGGCGCGCAGGAGATCCTCGATTTCATCTCGCAGCGCTTCAGCTCGGCGGCGCTGTGTGGCCTGCTGCTGGGCAAATATTCCAGCGCCAGAGAAAAAGGCATCGAGCTACGCTTCGATCCGGCCTGCCAGCTGCGGCAGATCCCGGCGGCGCTGAATGAGACCGAACTGATGTCGATCGTCGGCAACCTGCTGGATAATGCGGTGGAGGCGACGCTGCACTGCCCGGCCCCGCACGACGCGATCGAGCTTTATATCAGCGACGGCAGCGACGAGCTGGTGATCGAGGTGGCGGATCGCGGCACCGGCATCGCCGAGGAGATTCGTGATACGCTGTTTGAACAGGGCGTCACCACCAAAGCGGATAAAAGCGACCACGGCATCGGCCTGCATCTGGTCGCCAGCCACGTGGCGCAGGCGCACGGCAGCATAGAAGTGTCGGACAACGAGCCGCACGGCTCGATATTCTCTATATTTATCCCTAAATAAAACCCATAACCCGATTTTTTGAGCACCCGATTATGTCACACCAAGCACTGGACGTTCTGATCGTGGAAGACGAGCCGCAACTGGCGACGCTGCACGCGGAGTTCATCGAGAAAAATTTCAACCTGCGGGTGGTGGCTTACGCCGCCACGCTGGCCGAAGCGCGGGCCAAAGCCAATGCGCATCAGCCGCGGCTGATCCTGCTGGATAACTTTCTGCCGGACGGCCAGGGCATTGAGCTGATGGAAGAGCCGGCGGTGAAGAACCCCGCCTGTTCGGTGATCTTCATCACCGCCGCCAGCGACATGCACACCTGCAGCCAGGCGATCCGCAACGGCGCCTTCGACTACATCATCAAGCCGGTATCCTACAAGCGGCTGCGCAATTCGCTCGAACGCTTCATGCAGTTCGTGCAAACCCAGCGCACCTTCAAGATCATCGATCAGGACAACGTCGATGCGCTGTACAACCTGCAGTCGAAGCAGTTCTCCAGCGAGCCAAGCGCCAAAGGCATCGAAACCAATACCCTCGAGCTGGTGCAGGCGCTGTTTATCGCCCAGCCGGCGGTGGCGCATGCGGTGGAAGACGTGGTGGAGCAGGTCGGCATCAGCAAGACCACCGCCCGCCGTTATCTGGAATATTGCGTCGCCACCCAGTTCGTGCGGGTAGAGATGCTGTACGGCAATATCGGCCATCCGCGGCGGCTGTATCGCAAGGCCTGAGGCTGCCATCTGGCTGTCATATTACGGCGATAACATAACGCCCGACGATATCCCCCTCGATATCGGCACCTGTCGTTAAAACTGATGAAATACTGATGACTTTTACCCGGCCTCTGGTCGGGTTTTTTATTATCCGAACGGCAGGCGCGGCGCCCAAATATTTCTCGGCGCCACACCGTATTATTTCCCCAAAAACCAAACCATTATGGCAAATAATGGCCGTCAATTTTGAGTCACGGGCCAAATTACCATAACTAATTAAAACCTTGATGTAAACCACTAATATCCCATTTAAATGACATTGAGGGTTGCCTCAGATATTCACTGTGTTAGGGTAAAAAGCTCTTTTATTTTGCTAAGGACAGCCCATAACGCGTTAATTAAACCAGAGGAAACAGCAAATTGCATGGCAATTAAACTCGAAGTAAAGAACCTGTATAAGATATTTGGCGAACACCCGGAACGCGCATTCAAACTGCTGGATAAAGGTCTGACAAAAGATCGGCTGTTTGAAAAAACCGGCTTATCGCTCGGCGTAAAAGACGCCACTCTGGCCATTGAAGAAGGCGAGATATTTGTCATCATGGGGCTCTCCGGTTCCGGCAAGTCCACCCTGGTACGCCTTCTCAATCGTCTGATAGAACCCACCCGCGGCCAGGTGCTGATTGACGGTGAGGACATCGCCAAAATATCCGACGCGGCGCTGCGCACCGTGCGGCGAAATAAGATCAGCATGGTATTTCAGTCATTCGCGCTGATGCCGCACATGAATGTCATTAATAACACCGCCTTCGGTATGGAATTAGCCGGCATACCGCTGCAGGAGCGCCAGGAAAAAGCGCTGGATGCCCTGCGCCAGGTCGGGCTGGAGAATTATGCGCTGTCTTATCCGGATGAATTATCCGGCGGCATGCGCCAGCGCGTGGGATTAGCCCGCGCCCTGGCCAATAACCCGGATATATTATTGATGGACGAAGCCTTCTCGGCGCTCGATCCGTTAATTCGTACCGAAATGCAGGATGAGCTGGTGAAATTACAGGCCCAACATCAGCGCACCATCGTGTTTATTTCCCACGATCTGGACGAAGCGATGCGCATCGGCGATCGCATCGCCATCATGCAGGGCGGTGAGGTGATCCAGGTCGGCACGCCGGACGAGATCCTGAACAACCCGGCCAACGACTATGTGCGCACCTTCTTCCGCGGCGTGGACATCAGTCACGTATTCAGCGCCAAGGATATCGCCCAACGGCGCCCGGTGACGCTGATCCGCAAAACCCCCGGCTTTGGCCCCCGATCGGCGCTGCAGCTGCTGCGCGATGAGGACCGTGATTATGGTTATGTTGTTGAACGCGGAAAGAAATTTATCGGCGTGGTGTCGATAGAGTCGCTGAAAAAGGCGCTGTCCGCCAATCAAACGCTGGACGATGCCCTGCTCGAGGCTCCTGCCGCCGTGCCGGCCGACACGCCGCTCAGCGATCTGATTTCCCTGGTCGCCCAGGCGCCGTGCGCGGTGCCGGTAGTGTGCGAAGAACATAACTATCTCGGCATCATCTCCAAGGCCATGCTGCTGCAGGCGTTGGACAAGGAGGGCTCCGCCAATGAGTGATACTACGCAAACCCAAGATCCCTGGGCTACCGCACCGGCCGATACCGGCGCCGCACCCGCAAACGATGCCGCCGCCAACGCCGGCGACGCCTGGTCCAGCGCGCCGCCGCCGGCCACCCATGACGCCGCCGGACAAGGCGCCGATTGGCTCAGCAGCGCGCCGGCGCAGCCGGAACACTTCAGCCTGCTCGATCCGTTCCACAAGGCCTGGGTGCCGTTCGATACCTGGGTCACGCAGGGCATCGACTGGCTGGTGCTGCACTTCCGCCCGCTGTTCCAGGGCATCCGCGTGCCGGTCGACATGATCCTGAGCGGCTTCCAGCAACTGCTGCTGGGCATGCCGGCGCCGATCGCCATTCTGGTGTTCTCGCTGCTCGCCTGGCAGGTCTCGGGCCTCGGCATGGGCGCCGCGACGCTGCTCTCCCTGGTCGCCATCGGCGCCATCGGCGCCTGGTCGCAGGCGATGGTCACGCTGGCGCTGGTGCTGACCGCACTGTTCTTCTGCATCCTTATCGGCCTGCCGCTCGGCATCTGGCTGGCGCGCAGCAAGCACGCCGCCAAGGTGATTAGACCGCTGCTCGACGCGATGCAGACCACCCCGGCCTTCGTCTATCTGGTGCCGATCGTCATGCTGTTCGGCATCGGCAACGTGCCGGGCGTGGTCGTGACCATTATCTTCGCGCTGCCGCCGATCGTGCGCCTGACCATTCTCGGCATCAAGCAGGTGCCGGAAGATCTGATCGAGGCCGCCGAGTCCTTCGGCGCCAGCCCGCGCCAGCTGCTGTTCAAGGTGCAGCTGCCGCTGGCGATGCCGACCATCATGGCCGGCGTAAACCAGACGCTGATGTTGGCGCTGTCGATGGTGGTCATCGCCTCAATGATCGCCGTCGGCGGGCTGGGCCAGATGGTGCTGCGCGGCATCGGCCGGCTGGACATGGGCCTGGCCGCCGTCGGCGGGGTCGGCATCGTGATCCTGGCTATCATTCTCGATCGCCTCACCCAATCGCTGGGGCGCGATCGCCGCAGCAAAGGCATCGGCCGCTGGTACCGCCGCGGCCCCATCGGGCTGCTGACTCGCCCGTTCATCAAGCAAGCCTGACGCTTTTCCCGCCGGCGGCTGCGGCCCCGGCGGGCTATGACACCACCACATCGAAAAAAGGGGAAACACTATGCGCACTACGGGCATCTGGGCTCTCGCCCTGACGACGCTGATTGGCTCACAGAGCGTGAGCGCGGCAGATTTACCCGGCAAGGGGATCGCGGTACAGCCGGTGCAAAGCACCATTTCCGAAGAGACCTTCCAGACGCTGCTGGTCAGCAAGGCGCTGGAAAAACTGGGTTACGACGTGAAAGAACCGCGTGAAGTGGATTACAACGTCGCCTACACCTCGATCGCCTCCGGCGACGCGACCTTTATCGCGGTCAACTGGGATCCGCTGCACGCCGATCAGTACAAGGCCGCCGGCGGCGACGCCAAGTTCTACCGCGAAGGCGTCTACGTCAACGGCGCCGCGCAGGGCTACCTGATCGACAAGAAGACCGCCGAGCAATATCACATCACCAACGTCGAGCAGCTCAAGGATCCCAAGATCGCCAAGCTGTTCGACACCAACGGCGACGGCAAGGCCGATCTGACCGGCTGCACCCCGGGCTGGGGCTGCGAAGCGGTGATCAACCACCACATCAAGGCCTACGGCCTGAGCAACACCGTCGAGCACAACCAGGGCAACTACGCGGCGATGATCGCCGACACCATCACCCGCTACAAAGAGGGCAAACCGGTGCTGTATTACACCTGGACGCCGTACTGGGTCAGCGATGTGATGGTGCCGGGCCGCGACGTGGTCTGGCTGCAGGTGCCGTTCTCCTCCCTGCCGGGCGAGCAGAAGAACGTCGACACCAAGCTGCCTAACGGCGCCAACTACGGCTTCCCGGTCAACACCATGCGCATCGCCGCCAACAAGCAGTGGGCCGAAGCCAATCCGGCGGCCGCCAAGCTGTTCGCCATCATGAAGCTGCCGATCGCCGACATCAACGCGCAAAACCTGCGTATGCATGAAGGCCAGGCTTCAGAAGCCGACATCCAGAACCACGTCAACGGCTGGATCAAGGCGCACCAGGCGACCTTCGACGGCTGGGTGAAAACCGCCACCGAGGCGGCGAAGCCGTAACCGCTCGGGGGCGCCGCATCCGCCGCCCCCTACCCCGCCATATCGATGCCGCTGAACTGTAAAAAACGTGCGGCGGCGTTTGACAAGGGCTGCGGCCAGATGCAATACACTTGGCGTCGCGGCCCGTCTTCAATCGGAATCGACACCAGCGTGCTTAGGCGTTGCGCGGTCGAGATCGGTACGATGCCCGCCGCCAATCCGCGCCGCACCAGATTCTCCAACCATTCGATATGATCGATTTCAAAACTGACGTGCCGGCGGATGCCCGCCGCCTGGAAGGCGCGATCGGTTTGGCGCCGCGCACCGGTGCCGCTGTAGAAATCCACCAGCGGCACTTCCGCCAGCGCCTGCAGATTCACCCGCTCACGGTTGGCCAGCGGATGCTGCGGCGCCACCAACGCCACCAGCGGCTCATCGGTCAACTGCCGGTGCGACATCGGCAGCAAATCGACATCGCCGGGCCAGATGCCGACGAACGCCATATCGCACTTCTGCTGACGCACGTCCTCCAGCAGGGCTTCGCTCATGCCGACGTACAGGCGGATGTTCACCGCCGGATAGTGGCGATGAAACTTGTCGAGCTTTTCGGTCAGATCAATCGCGTTTATGGTTGAAATGGTGCCGATGGTCAAGATGCCGGACACCGCATCCCCGGCGGCGGTCACCTCTTCCACCAGCGCCTGCTGTGCCGCCAGCAGCCGCTGCGCCGAGGGAATGAAAGCCTGGCCGGCGGGGGTCAATCGCACCCGACGCGAGGTGCGCTCAAACAGCGTACAGCCCAGCTCTTCTTCCAGTTTGGCGATCTGGTGGCTGAGCGCCGACTGCACCGTATGGCAGCACTGCGCCGCCCGGGTGAAGCTCTGTTCCTCCGCCACCGCCAGCGCATAGCGTATCTGTTTCAGGTTCATGGCATCTATCTTGAAATGAGATAAATCAAATGAAAATTATACATTGGTTTCCGCAGACGCATTGCCGGATACTGCGCGCTATCTTCTTCCCGTGATGAAAAAATCATGAACCAACAAAACGTCCACCCGGGCCTCAGCCCGGCGCTGACCGTGCTGATCGCCATCGCTACCGGCCTGGCGGTCGCCAGCAACTATTACGCGCAGCCGCTGCTGGAAACCATCGCCACCGGCTTCAATCTGTCGGTCAACCAGGCCGGCTTTATCGTTACCGCCGCGCAGCTCGGTTACGCCACCGGCCTGCTGCTGCTGGTGCCGCTCGGCGATATGTTCGAGCGCCGCGGGCTGATCGTTTTCATGACGCTGCTGGCCGCCGGGGGTATGCTGATCACCGCCACCTCCGCCACGCTGCCGATGATGATCCTCGGCACCGCGCTCACCGGGCTGTTCTCTGTGGTGGCTCAGATCCTGGTGCCGCTGGCCGCCACGCTGGCTCACCCGGAAAAGCGCGGCAAGACCGTCGGCATCATCATGAGCGGCCTGCTGCTCGGCATCCTGTTGGCGCGCACCGTTGCGGGCGCACTGGCGTCGTTCGGCGGCTGGCGCACCATCTACTGGGTCGCCAGCGTGCTGATGATCCTGATGGCGCTGATCCTGTGGCGCGCGCTGCCGCGCTATAAGCAGCACTCCGGGCTGAACTACCCGCAGCTGCTGGCCTCGATCTTCAGCCTGTTCTGCCGCACGCCGCTGCTGCGCACCCGCGCCATCCTCGGCGCCCTGTCGTTCGCCAACTTCAGCGTGCTCTGGACCTCCATGGCCTTTCTGCTCGCCGCGCCGCCGTTCAACTACTCCGAGGGGGTGATCGGGCTGTTCGGCCTGGTGGGCGCCGCCGGGGCGCTGGCCGCTTCGCGCGCCGGGCATCTGGCGGACAAGGGCAAGGCCGGGCTGACCACCACCGTCGGCCTGGTGCTGCTGCTGCTGTCATGGATACCCATCGCGTTGGCTAAACAATCGCTGTGGGCGCTGATCGCCGGCATCCTGATCCTCGATCTGGCGGTGCAGGCAGTACACGTCACCAACCAGAGCGTGATGTACCGCATCATGCCGGACGCGCGCAACCGCCTGACCGCCGGCTACATGACCAGCTACTTTATCGGCGGCGCCCTCGGTTCACTGCTCTCCGCCTCGGCCTATCAGCATGCCGGCTGGAACGGCGTGGCCGCCGCCGGCGGGGTGTTATGCCTGCTCAACCTGCTGACCTGGTGGCTCGGCAAGCACCACGATCCGCAGGGGCCGGCGACAATCTGATTATCGTGCAAATAGTAACTTAAGAAATTTATTAGCGGTGCAGGGTATAAACATTACTTACTCTCTGGTAATGTTCTGGCCATAAACTATTGAAGTCCTATCTACCCTGCGACCCACAACCATGCAAAGCCAAGCTGCAGACAGCCTCAATCCGCCCGCCGTCAGCGCCACCTTCGCCAACGGCGTCGTCGACAGTTTGCCGATCGTCATCGGGTATGTCCCGGTGGCGTTCGCCTTCGGCCTCAGCGCCGTCAAACTGGGCTTTTCCCCGCTGGAAAGCATTTTCTTCTCCTGCATCATCTACGCCGGCGCCAGCCAGTTCGTGATCACCGCCCTGCTGAGCGCCGGAATGTCACTGTGGGTCTCCGCGTTGACGGTGATGGCGATGGACGTGCGCCACCTGCTGTACGGCCCGGCGCTGCGTCACCGCATCGTCTCGCGCATGTCGCCCGGCAAAACGGCGATGTGGGCCTTTGGCCTGACCGATGAAGTTTTCGCCGCCGCGACCGCCAGGCTGATGCGCAATAACCGCAGCTGGAGCGAAAACTGGATGCTGGGCATCGCGCTCTGTTCCTGGCTCTCCTGGGTCGCCGGCACCGCGCTCGGCGCGCTGTTCGGCAACGGCCCGCTGGAGCAGTTCCCGGTGATCGAAGCCTCGCTGGCCTTCATGCTGCCGGCGCTGTTTCTCAGCTTCCTGCTGGCCGCCTTCCGCCGCCCGCAGAGCCTGACTATCGCCGCCGCGCTGGCCGGCGCGCTGCTCGGCGTGGTGCTGTTCTCCATTCCGGTCGCCATTTTGGCCGGCATCGGCGCCGGTTGCGTCGCCGCCCTGTTCCAGCCAGCCCCTGCGGAGGCCCCCCATGAACACTGATGTGCTGGCGATCGGTCTGGTGGTGGGCTGCGCCAATTACCTGTTCCGTTATCTGCCGCTGCGGCTGTCGCCGGCGCGCGCGCAGCCCGGCCTCAAACGCGGTAAAACCGCCCTGCTGCTCGACAGCATCGGCATCGCCTCGATCTGCGCCCTGCTGGTGGTCTCCAGCACGCCGGTGGTGATGCGCGAACCGGACAAGCTGCTGCCGACGTTGGTGGGGTTCGCCGCGCTGGCGCTGTGCTTCTACCGCAGCAAAAGCATCATTCTGTCGACGCTGCTCGGCGCGACGGCCTTTGGCGTCACATTAAAGCTGTTAATGCTTTTCGGTCCGGGCTGACGCCGCTCCGATCGTTTGGCTTCACTTTGGCGTTTTCAGGCGCCACATCTTTACAAACACTGACAAATGACACGAATTGCTAAATTATCCGCACGGCTGAACATTTACATTATTAGTCACCGTCGTTACTATCTCGAACGAAATTAATGAGGCCCTAAATTATGGAAAGCTCGTTTGCCCCCATAGAACAAATGCTGAATTTCCGCGCCACGCGGCAGAAAGATTTCCCTTATCAGGAAATCCTGCTGACCCGCCTGTGCATGCACATGCAAGGCAAGCTGCTGGAAAACCGCAATAAGATGCTCAAGGCGCAGGGGATTAACGAAACACTGTTTATGGCGCTGATTACCCTGGATGCGCAGGAGAGCCACAGCATCCAACCTTCTGAGCTAAGCTCTGCCTTGGGCTCCTCGCGCACCAATGCGACCCGCATCGCCGATGAGCTGGAGAAACGCGGCTGGATCGAGCGCCGGGAAAGCGACAACGATCGCCGCTGCCTGCATCTGCATCTGACACCGCAGGGGGAAGAGTTTCTCAGTCAACTGCTGCCGCCGCAGCACCAATGTCTGCATTTCCTGTGGTCCACGTTGACCGACGATGAGCAAAAACAGCTGGAACAGCTGACGCGCAAATTGCTGGCACGTCTGGATCAAATGGAAATCACAGAACAGTTACCCTAATTCACAATTTCTGTTCAGGTACCTATTATGCGATCCCCATTTAACTGGAGATTCACCCCGCTGTTCGCCGTGTTGCTGCTGGCCGGGTGTGCTTCGACCGATAATATTGCCCCGCAATCCACGCTGATGGATCCGCAGAGCCTGCAGTTGGCTCAGCCGAAAGTCAGTTCGCTGGCCGTCAGCCCGCAGTGGTGGCGCGCCCTCAAGGATCCGCAGTTGGATACCCTGATGACGCAAACGCTGCAAAGCTCGCCGACCCTGCGGCAGGCCGCCGCCCGCGTGCGCGAAGCGCAAAGCGTGGTGGGCGAAGCCAGCGCCGCCAACGGGCCGAACCTGGATCTGAACGCCAGCACCCAGCGCCAGCGCGTGCCGCAAAACGTCAATATGGGGTTGGGGTATCCGCATAAGCCAATCTATTCAAGCTCCAACTCGCTGGGGTTAAACCTGGCGTACGAGTTCGACTGGTGGGGCAAATACCGCAACCAGGTGAACGCCGCCAAAGCGCAGGTCAACGCCGCGCGCGCCGAGCAGGAACAGGCGGCGCTGACGCTGACCAGCTCGGTGGCGTCCGCCTACTATCAGCTGCAGAGCAATCTGGCGCTCGAGAAGCTGCTGCAGCAGGAAGTGAACAACAATGAGCGCCTGACCGCGCTGCGCCAACAGCGCTATCAGGCCGGCCTGACCGGCGTCGACGTGCCGCAACAAACCCAGGCGCAGTCCGACGTCGCCAAGCAGCAGATCCTGCAGCTGCAGTCGCAGATCGAGCAGCTCCGGCACCAACTCGCCGCGCTGGCGGGCCAGGGGCCGAACGCCATGCAGCACCTGCGTCAGGTGCCGTTGCCTGCAGACAACCTGATGGCGCCGCAGGGCGAGCTGACGGCGGATCTGCTGGGCAAACGCCCGGACATCGCCGCGCAACGCCAGCTGGTGGAGTCTTACAGCCAGCGCGTCAGCGCCGCACGTAAAGAGTTTTACCCCAGCCTGACCATTTCAGCCTTCGCCGGCCTGATGACCACCAATACCAGTGGCACCAGCCCGAATCTGTTTGAAGCGGCCAGCCAGGCCTGGAACGTGATGCCGGCGATTTCGCTGCCGATCTTCCACGCCGGGGCGCTGCGCAGCAAGCTGGGCGAGGAATCCGCGCTGTATGACGAAGCGGTGGAATCCTACAACCAAACCATCCTGAATGCGGTACAGGAAACCGCCGACGCCATCACCATCCAGCAGAGTTCTGCGCAACAGCAGCTGCAGGCGGCGTCCGCGGCCCAGTCGATGCAACAGGTGTATCAGGTCGCCAACGCCCGTTACCAGGCAGGGATTATCGGGCGCGACGATCTGTTGACCAGCCAGACGCAGCTATTGCAGCAGCAACAGGCGGAGTTGAATGCCAGCAGCAACTTACTGCAGGCGAAGATAGGACTGATCCGTGCGCTGGGCGGTGGCTATCAGGCCCCGGCCGCAGCGGATTCGAAAGCATAATAATATAAGGCTTGGAGAACACCATGAGCGCAAGCGCGGAAATCCAAAACCCGCAGCAGCCGAGCGGCAAAAAGAAGCAGCGTAAATTTTGGCTGCTGTTGCTGACGGTTATTTTCATTGTTATAGGGGTGGCTTACTTAGTGTATTGGTTCCTGGTGCTGCGTCATCACCAGGAAACCGACGACGCCTACGTCTCCGGCAACCAGGTGCAGATCATGGCCCAGGTGTCCGGCAGCGTGAACAGCGTCAATTTCGACAACACCGACTACGTCAAGCAGGGCGACGTGCTGCTGACGCTCGATCCGACCGATGCCGAGCAGGCGTTTGAACGCGCCAAGACCGGCCTGGCCAACAGCGTGCGCCAGACCCACCAGCTGATCATCAACAGCAAGCAGTATCAGGCCAACATCGCCCTGCGCAAGACCGATCTGAGCAAGGCCGAGAACGATCTGAAGCGCCGCGTGGTGCTGGGCAGCGTTGACGCCATCGGCCGCGAAGAGCTGCAACACGCTCGCGATGCGGTCGACAGCGCCAAGGCCGCGCTGGAAGTGGCGGTGCAGCAATACAACGCCAACCAGGCGATGGTGCTGAATACCCCGCTGGAACAGCAGCCGGCGATCCAACAGGCCGCCGCGCAAATGCGCGACGCCTGGCTGGCGCTGCAGCGTACCAAAGTGATCAGCCCCATTACCGGTTATGTCTCGCGCCGCAGCGTGCAGGTCGGCGCGCAAATCGCCGCCGGTTCGCCGCTGATGGCGGTGGTGCCGGCCGATCACATTTGGGTTGACGCCAACTTCAAGGAAACCCAGATCGCCAACATGCGCATCGGCCAGCCGGCGACGGTGGTCAGCGATGTCTACGGCGACGACGTGGTGTATCAGGGCAAAGTGGCCGGTATCGACATGGGCACCGGCAGCGCCTTCTCGCTGCTGCCGGCCCAGAACGCCACCGGCAACTGGATCAAAGTGGTGCAACGTCTGCCGGTGCGTATTGAGCTCGACGCCAAGCAGGTGGCCGACCATCCGCTGCGCATCGGTCTTTCTACGCTGGTGACCGTCGACACCGCCAACCTGGACGGCCGCGTGCTGGCCGACGTGGTGCGCGACAAACCGCTGTACCAGAGCGACGCGCTGGCGTTGAATCTGGCGCCGGTTAACCAGCTGATCGCCGACGTGATCCATGCAAACGCCGGCTAAGCGCGCGGGAGGCCATCTTGCCACAGAAACCGCTTGAAGGCGCCCAGCTCGCCTGGATGACGGTCGCGCTCGCCATGGCGACCTTCATGCAGGTGCTGGACTCCACCATCGCCAACGTGGCGATCCCTACCATTGCCGGTAACCTCGGGTCTTCCAACTCGCAGGGCACCTGGGTGATCACCTCGTTCGGCGTGGCGAACGCCATCTCGATCCCGATCACCGGCTGGCTGGCGAAGCGCATCGGCGAAGTGCGGCTGTTCCTCTGGTCCACCGCGCTGTTCGTCCTCGCCTCCTGGCTGTGCGGCATCTCCAACAGCCTCGGCATGCTGATCTTCTTCCGCGTGATCCAGGGCGTGGTGGCCGGGCCGCTGATCCCGCTGTCGCAGAGCCTGTTGCTGAACAACTACCCGCCCGCCAAGCGGGCGATGGCCCTGGCGCTTTGGTCGATGACCGTTATCGTCGCGCCGATCTTCGGGCCGATCCTCGGCGGTTACATCAGCGACAACTACCATTGGGGCTGGATCTTCTTCATCAACATCCCGATCGGCGCCTTCGTGATCGTGGCGGCGATGGCGACGCTGAAGGGGCGAGAAACCAAAACCGAGATCAAACCGATCGACACCGTCGGCCTGGTGCTGCTGATCGTCGGCATCGGTTCGCTGCAGGTGATGCTCGATCAGGGCAAGGAGCTGGACTGGTTCAACTCGACCGAGATCATCACCCTGACCGTCGTGGCGGTGGTGGCGTTGCTGTTCCTGGTGGTCTGGGAGCTGACGGACGACCACCCGGTGGTGGATCTGTCACTGTTCAAGTCACGCAACTTCACCATCGGCTGCCTGTGCATCAGCCTGGCCTACATGCTGTACTTCGGCGCCATCGTGCTGTTGCCGCAGCTGCTGCAAGAGGTATACGGCTATACCGCCACCTGGGCGGGGCTGGCGTCGGCGCCGGTCGGGCTGATCCCAGTGCTGCTGTCGCCGATCATCGGCAAGTTCGGCAACCGGCTCGATATGCGCCGGCTGGTCACCTTCAGCTTCATCATGTATGCCGTGTGCTTCTACTGGCGCGCCTATACGTTTGAACCGGGCATGGACTTCGGCGCGTCCGCCTGGCCGCAGTTCGTTCAGGGCTTCGCCATCGCCTGCTTCTTCATGCCGTTGACCACCATCACGCTGTCCGGCCTGCCGCCGGAACGCATGGCGGCGGCGTCGAGCCTGTCGAACTTCACGCGGACGCTGGCGGGTTCGATCGGCACCTCGATCACCACCACCCTGTGGACGCAGCGCGAATCGCAGCACCATTCGCAGCTGACGGAGTTCGTCAACCCGTACAACCCACAGTCGCAGGAGATGTACCGGCAGTTGGAGCAGCTCGGCATGAGCAAGCAGCAGGCGTCGGCCTATATCGCCAACGAGATCACCGCGCAAGGCCTGATCATCTCCGCCAACGAGATCTTCTGGCTGTCGGCCGGGGTATTCCTGGTGCTGCTGGCGCTGGTGTGGGTGGCGAAACCGCCGTTCAGCTCCGGCGGCGGTGGGGGCGGCGGCGCTCACTAAGCTTCAATAACGAAACGGGCGCCCTGGGGCGCCCGTTTTTTATCCGACGTAGAAAAGATTACGCCTGATTCTGACGCCACCAATCCGCCAGCAGAATGCCGGTCGCCACGGAAACGTTCAGGCTTTCCACCTTGCCGGTGCCGCCGATCGAGACGTTCATGTCGCCCTGCTGCCAGGCGCTGTCGCTCAGACCGTCACGTTCCTGGCCCAGCACCAGCACCATCTTGGCCGGCAGCTTGGCCTGCGCCAGCGCGGTGCCTTTATGGCTGGAGGTGGTAACGATGGTGTAACCCGCCTTGCGGAAGGTATCCAGCACCGACAGGAAATCGTCGGCGTTGATCGCCTTGATATGCTCAGCGCCGCCTTCTGCGGTACGCACCGCCGCGCCGGACTCCAGCAGCGCCGGATCCTGCAGCAGCACGCCGTTGACGCCGAAGTGGGCGCACGAACGGACGATGGCGCCCAGGTTATGCGGGTTGCCCACTTCTTCCAGCGCCAGCACGCAGTCGGTCGCCGGGGCGCTTTTCAGGTAGGTCTGCGCGTCCAGTCCCTGACGTTTTTTGATCAGGAAGCACACGCCGCCGTGGTGCTCGGTGCCGGAAGCCTTGGCCAGCTCTTCCTCATCCACCACGTGGTAAGCCTTGCGGTTGGCCGCCATCCAGCGCAGCGCTTCGCGGAAGCGCGGGGTGACCGACTGCACGAACCAGGCGCGCACGATCGCTTCCGGGCGGCTGGCGAACAGCGCCTGACAGGCGTTTTCACCGTAAACGCGGGTTTCTTCCGCACGCTGGCGGCGCAACTGCTCAGGATCGATAAAGCTTTTGCCGCTGATGCCGCCGTGATCGAACGCCGGCTCTTCATTCGGCGCGCGCGAGACGGTTCTCCACGGCGACTCGTTGCCGCCGCGATCTTCAGAGCGCGCCGGACGGCGAGGACGATCGCTTTCACTGCGGCGGGAGTCGGCGCCGCGGCGATCGTTGCCGCCGCGCGCCTTGTCTTGACCGGTGCGGCCGGAGCGCGCACCGTCAGCCGGACGGCCTTTGCCGGCCGGACGTTTATTCTTGTTGCGGTCGTCGCCGTTGTCGTCGTCACTGCGGACGTACATCACTTTGACTTTACCGTTCTTGCCACTAAATGAATCGTTCATTGTCTTCTCCACCAACGCGCAGGGCGCGAAGATTACCTGATGTTGGTGCACGAAGCCACCAACTTGCGCTAAAAGCTCCCAACTATCACATCCATTGAACAAACCTCATTGTTCATGCGCCGGGTTTTGCCGATAATTGTCAGCATTAAAGAAACATCTCCGCAACCGCGTTGCGGGGATCATGCTTTCTCTGTACCCGAGGTCAACATGAATACAGTTTGTGCAGCTTGCAATGCCACCAACCGCGTGCCGGAAGAACGTCTGGCGGACAACGCGAAATGCGGCCGCTGCGGCCATGAGCTCTTCGACGGTGAAGTGATCAACGCCACCGCCGCCACGCTGGACCAGTTGCTGCAGGACGATCTGCCGGTCGTGGTCGATTTTTGGGCGCCGTGGTGCGGCCCGTGCCGCAGCTTTGCGCCGATCTTTGAAGACGTGGCCGAAGAGCGCGCCGGCAAAGTGCGCTTCGTGAAAGTGAACACCGAAGCCGAGCCGGAGCTGAGCGCCCGTTTCCGCATCCGCAGCATCCCGACCATCATGGTGTTCCGTCAGGGCAAGATGGTCGATATGCTCAACGGCGCGATGCCGAAAGCGCCGTTTGACAACTGGCTCAACGAGTTAGTGTGATTCGGCAAGTATAGGCCGTATCCCGCCATCGCGCGCGAACGCGCCCCGATCGAGCCCGCCCCTCCCGGCGGGCTTTTTTCTGCGTTACAATGGCGGTTTTTCCCCAGGATCGTTATGACCGACAACGCCGTACTTCGCCTGCGCCAATTCCGTTTAGACCGCGCCACCCGCCCCTTCCTGGCGCGCGGTTGCCGGGTGGCGCGTTGTCAGGGTTGCCTGCTACCGCATAAAAACTGCCTGTGCGACACCATTCGCCCGCAGCAGGCCGGCAGCCGTTTCTGCCTGATCATGTTCGGCGCCGAGCCGCTCAAACCCAGCAACACCGGGCGCCTGATCGCCGATATCCTGCCGGACACCCAGGCGTTCCTCTGGTCGCGCACCGAGATCGATCCTGCTCTGCTGGCGGCCATTAACGATCCTACGCGGCAGCCTTATGTGGTGTTCCCCGCTTCCTACGCCGACGCCGAACGGCCGGTGTTCAGCGAACTGCCCGCCGGCGGCAAACCGCCGCTGTTCATCATGCTGGACGGCACCTGGGCGGAAGCGCGCAAAATGTTCCGTAAAAGCCCGTACCTCAATCAATTCCCGGTGTTTTCCCTCAACGTCGACGCGGCAT
This sequence comes from Serratia sp. CY32780, assembly GCF_052169135.1. Lineage (NCBI taxonomy): Bacteria > Pseudomonadati > Pseudomonadota > Gammaproteobacteria > Enterobacterales > Yersiniaceae > Serratia > Serratia sp. CY32780. The sequence continues at coordinate 6,215 of NZ_JBJNLI010000005.1, read as the reverse complement.
CGGACTACCAGCTGCGCGAAGCCAGCCGCGCCGAGCAACACTGCACGGCGGAAGTGGCCGCCGCCCTGCTGCAACAGGCGGGCGATCTGCCGGCCGCCGACGGATTGAATCAGCATTTCCGCTATTTCCGTCAACAGTATCTGGCGGGAAAACCGACCCGGCCGGAGGCACCGGTCACAGCAATGTAGCCAGAAAGCGCCTAAAATCAGGCGTAACGTTGCCAAAAGGAGCCGTGCATGAGCCAGCGAGGGTTAGAAGCGCTACTACGTCCCAAATCGATCGCCGTGCTGGGCGCGTCGCAGCAGCCCGGCCGCGCCGGCAACCTGATGATGAGCAACCTGCTGGCCGGCGGTTTCGGCGGGCCCATCTTGCCGGTCACGCCGCGCTACAAGGCGGTATGCGGCGTGATGGCCTACCCCGACGTCGCCAGCCTGCCGCTGACGCCGGATCTGGCGATCATCTGCACCCACGCCAAACGCAATCTGGCGCTGATTGAAGCGCTGGGTCAACGCGGCTGCAAAACCGCCATCGTGCTCTCTTCGCCGCCGGAACAGTTCGCCGAGCTGAAGGCCTGCGCGCAGCGCTACGCCATGCGGCTGTTGGGCCCCAACAGTCTGGGGCTGCTGGCGCCGTGGCAGGGCATCAACGCCAGCTTCTCGCCGGTGCCGATCCAAAAGGGCAAGCTGGCGTTTATCTCGCAGTCCGCCGCCGTGGCCAATACCATTCTCGACTGGGCGCAGCAGCGCGAAGTCGGTTTCTCCTATTTCATCGCGCTGGGCGACAGCCTGGATATCGACGTCGACGACCTGCTCGACTTTTTGGCGCGCGACAGCAAGACCAGCGCCATCCTGCTGTATCTGGAAAACATCAGCGACGCGCGGCGCTTTCTCTCCGCCTCGCGCAGCGCCTCACGCAACAAGCCCATTCTGGTGATCAAAAGCGGCCGCAGCCAACAGGCGCAGCTGCTGCTCAACAGCCAGCTGGGGCTTGACGCCGCCTATGACGCCGCCATCCAGCGCGCCGGCCTGCTGCGCGTCCAGGATACCCATGAGCTGTTCTCGGCGGTGGAAACCCTCAGCCATATGCATCCGCTGCGCGGCGAGCGGCTGATGATCGTCAGCAACGGGGCGGCGCCGGCGGCGATGGCGCTGGACGAACTGCTCGGACGCAACGGCAAGCTGGCCACGCTGAGCGATGAGAGCCTGGCAACATTGAGCGACGCGCTGCCGGAGTTCATCCGCGCCGGCAATCCGCTCGACCTGCGCGATGACGCCACGCCGCAGCGCTTCCTGGCGGCAATCGAAGCGCTGCTCGACAGCCACGACTATGACGCGCTGCTGTTGATCCACGCGCCGAGCGCGGCGGCGCCGGGCACCGCCACGGCGGAACGGCTGATCGACGCGCTGCATCGCCATGCGCGCGGCAAGCGCATCACGTTGCTGACCAACTGGTGCGGCGAATACTCTTCGCAAGAGGCGCGCCGGCTGTTTACCGAGGCCGCCATTCCCACCTACCGCACCCCGGAAGGCGCGGTGACCGCCTTTATGCATATGGTGGAATACCGCCGCAATCAGAAGCAGCTGAAAGAGACGCCGGCGCTGCCGATCGGCCTGACCGCCAACACCGCCGACGCCCACCGCCTTATCCATCAGGCGCTGGCCGAAGGCGCCACCCAGCTGGATACCCACGAGGTGCAATCCATTCTGCAGGCCTATGACCTGAGCACCCTGCCGACCTGGATCGCCGAAGACAGCGCCGAAGCGGTACACATCGCCGAACAGATCGGCTACCCGGTGGCGCTGAAGCTGCGTTCGCCGGATATCCCGCACAAATCGGAAGTTCAGGGCGTCATGCTCTACCTGCGCACCGCGACCGAAGTGCAGCGCGCGGCGGAGGCGATCCTCGACCGCGTAAAGCGCACCTACCCTCAGGCGCGCATCCATGGCCTGCTGGTGCAGAGCATGGCTAACCGCGCCGGCGCCCAGGAGCTGCGCATCGCGGTGGAGCAGGATGCGATTTTCGGCCCGCTGATCATGCTGGGCGAAGGCGGCGTGGAATGGCGCCAGGAAAATCAGGTGGCGGTCGCGCTGCCGCCGCTGAACATGGCGCTGGCGCGTTATCTGGTGCTGCAGGCGGTGAAAGGCGGCAAGATCCGCGGCCGCAGCGCGCTGCGGCCTTTGGATATCCCCGGGCTGAGCCGCCTGCTGGTGCAGGTCTCCAACCTGATCCTCGACTGCCCGGAGATCGCCCGGCTGGATATTCACCCGGTGCTGGCCTCCGGCAGCGAATTCACCCTGCTGGACGTTTCGATGCAGCTCGCGCCGTTCAGCGGCGATCCGCAGGCGCGGCTGGCGATTCGCCCTTATCCGCATGAGCTGGAAGAAACCATCGCGTTGAAAGACGGCAGCCAATGCTTGTTCCGCCCGATCCTGCCGGAAGACGAGCCGGCGCTGAAGCATTTCATTGACCGGGTGACCAAGGAAGACCTCTATTATCGCTACTTCAGCGAGATCAACGAGTTTACCCATGACGATTTGGCCAACATGACGCAGATCGACTACGATCGAGAAATGGCCTTTGTGGCGGTGCGCGCAGACGAGATCATCGGCGTGACTCGCGCGCTGTCCGATCCGGACAACACCGACGCCGAATTCGCCGTGCTGGTGCGTTCCGACCTGAAAGGCCTGGGCCTGGGCCGCCAGCTGCTGGAGAAAATGATCGCCTATGCGCGCGCCCATGGCCTGACCCGTCTGAGCGGCATCACCATGCCGAATAACCGCGGCATGATCGCGTTGGCGCAGCGGCTGGGCTTTGGCATCGAGGTGCAGCTTGAGGACGGCATCGTCAATCTGACGCTGCCGCTGCAGGCCGCCGACGCGCAGTGACCTGCGTCGCAATGCGCTACGAATCCACCACTTAACACCAAAACATACGCACAATCGAGGCAACTAATGGTATTATCGCCCGATTATTCGGTTTAATGTTTTTATGCCTGTGGCGTTCCGGCCATCAATCATGAGAGAAGAAACGCACTGTGATGTTGTCAAAATTTAAACGTAGCAAACATCAACAACACCTTGCACAACTGCCCAAACTCCCCCAGACGGTTGCTGATGTTCGTACGTTGTACGCGCCGTCCGATTTTCGCACCACGCTGCTGGACGCCATCGCCAACGCTACCCAACGCATCTATCTGGTGGCCCTGTATCTGGAGCATGACGACGCCGGGCGCGAGATCCTCAACGCGCTGTATCAAGCCAAGCAGCGGCGGCCCGAGCTGGAAATCTGCGTGCTGGTCGACTGGCACCGCGCACAGCGCGGCCGCATCGGTGCCGCCGCCGCCAATACCAACGCCGACTGGTACTGCGCCATGGCCGGCCAACATCCCGAGCAGTCGGTGCCAATCTACGGCGTGCCGGTCAATACCCGCGAAGCGTTGGGCGTACTGCACCTGAAGGGCTTTGTGGTCGACGATACCGTGATCTACAGCGGCGCCAGCATCAACGACGTTTATCTGCATCAGCATGAGAAATACCGTTACGATCGCTACCAGCTGATCACCAACGAGGTGTTGGCCGATACCCTGATCGATTACATCAAGCAGCATCTGCTCACCGCCGGCGCCGTACAGCGCCTCGATCGCAGCGATCGGCCGAAAAGCCCGGAGATCAAAAACGAGACCCGCCTGTTCCGTTTCGCCCTGCGCCGCGCCGGCTATCACTTCCGCGGCAAGGCCGGCAACGATGAGTTGGCGGTGACGCCGCTGGTTGGGCTTGGCAAGCAAAGCGTGCTGAATAAAACCATTCATCACCTGATGTCGTGCGCCGACCAGAAACTGACGCTATGCACCCCTTATTTCAACCTGCCGGCGCTGCTGGTGCGCAATATCATTTATCTGCTGCGCCAGGGCAAACAGGTGGAGATCATCGTCGGCGACAAGACCGCCAACGACTTCTATATTCCGGAAGACCAGCCGTTCAAAATCATCGGCGCGCTGCCCTACCTGTACGAGATCAACCTGCGCCGTTTTCTGAGCCGCTTGCAGCGCTATATCGACACCGGGCAGCTGATCGTGCGTCTGTGGAAGGATGGCGATAACAGCTATCATCTGAAAGGCATGTGGGTTGACGAAGAGTGGCAGCTGATTACCGGCAATAATCTCAACCCGCGCGCCTGGCGGTTGGATCTGGAAAACGCCATTCTGATCCACGATCCCAAGCAGGAAATGCGCGAGCAGCGGCAAACAGAACTGGAGTGCATCCGCACTCACACCACCGTGGTCGGCCATTATCAGGAACTGCAAAGCATTCAGCAGTACCCGATCAAGGTGCGCAAGCTGATTCGCCGTCTGCGGCGTATCCGCATCGATCGGTTGATTAGCCGTATCCTGTAAGATCTACTCTGACCCCGGCCAAGGCCGGGGTTTTTATTACAGCTGTATTTCCTTGCCTTTACGATGCAGCCGGAGCGAGACCAGCAACGCCAGCAGGCACATGCCGGAAACATACCAGAAGAAGGCATTTTCCACGCCGAACGATTTAAGCGACAGCGCGACATATTCCGCCGAACCGCCGAACAGGGCATTCGCTACCGCATAAGACAAGCCTACCCCTAACGCACGCACCTCCGGCGAGAACATCTCGGCTTTAAGCAGCCCGCTGATCGAGGTGTAAAAGCTGACAACGAACAGCGCCAGTACGATCAGGCCGAACGCCATAAAGGGGTTGCTCACCCCTTTCAGGGCGAACAGGATCGGCACCGTCAACAGGGTGGCCAATGCCGAGAAGATCAGCATCGAGCTGCGACGGCCGATTTTGTCCGAGAACGCGCCTGCCGCCGGCTGCAGCAACATGAAGACGAACAGCGCGGCGGTCATGATGGCGCTGGCCAGCTTGGCGTCCATACCGGCGGTGTTCACCAGATATTTCTGCATATAGGTGGTAAAAGTGTAAAAGGTCAGTGAACCGGCGGCGGTAAAGCCCAACACCATCACAAACGCCTTGCGGTTTTTCCATAGCCCCGTCAGCGAACCGGCATCTTGGTGGTTACGTGTTTTCGCATCGGAGGTTTCATTCAGCGAACGGCGCAGATACAACGCCACCACCGCCAACACGGCCCCCAAGGCAAACGGAATGCGCCATCCCCAGGCCTTCAGCTCTTCGCCGGACAATATCTGCTGCAGGATCACCAATACCAGCAGCGCCAGCAGTTGCCCGCCGATCAGCGTGACATACTGGAACGACGCGTAGAAGCCGCGCCGCCCCTTGATTGCCACCTCGCTCATGTAGGTGGCGCTGGTGCCGTACTCGCCGCCCACAGACAGCCCCTGGAACAATCGTGCGATCAGCAGCAGCGCCGGCGCCCAGCTGCCGATCGACTCATACGTCGGCAGACAGGCGATCACCAGCGATCCGGCGCACATCATGCAGACCGAAAGCAGCATTGAGTTTTTTCGGCCGTGTTTATCGGCAATGTAGCCGAACAGCCAGCCGCCGATCGGCCGCATAAAGAAGCCGGCGGCGAACACACCGGCAGTTTGCAGCAGTTGTGTCGTGCTGTTGCCCGCCGGAAAAAATGAGGCGGCAAAGTAGATTGAGCAGAAGGAGTAAACATAAAAATCAAACCACTCCACCAGATTGCCTGATGAAGCCCCGACGATGGCAAAAATGCGTTTTTTGTTATCCAGCGCCCCCTGTTCGACGCCGCGTTCATCCTCAAGAACCGAGGTTGTTTCTGTCATGGTATTTTCTCCGAGCCATAGCAATGATGAAATTCGGCGTCCTGCCGCTCTAGTTGTTACTTTATTGTTATTTATAAGTTAACAGCCAAACTTAATAGCGGACGAAGAATATCTGGCGTTTGAAGGGACAATGCGCGGAATTTGTGATGAATATTAAACCGCACGCTGAAAGCTGAAGCGGATTGCAACGGGGATTTTCCGTTTTACGCATAGCAAAAAGCCCTGAACGTCAGTTCAGGGCTTTCGGCTTGGTTTGATGCCTGGCAGTTTATGGCGGGCGTCCTGCCCGCCCCCCTTCGGGCCGTTGCTTCGCAACGTTCAAATCCGCTCCCGGCGGATTTGTCCTACAAAATTCCTCTCATCCTGAGACTCTCCCCTCCGGGGCCGCCGCACGCGGCGTTAAGGCCCGTTCCCGACGGGCCTTTCGCATGGCCATGCTCGAGCAGAACGCCAGATAACAGACAAAACAAAAAGC
>NZ_JBJNLI010000004.1:0-282446 GCF_052169135.1 Serratia sp. CY32780 | reverse complement strand
AACAAAAGGGCGAAAAAGCGACGAATTTATGTCACTTTTTCAGGCAAACAGCCATAAAAGCTGGCGATCACTGGAGTAAAATAGAAATAACGATGTCAGTAAGGACCCGCAGCCATGCCGTTAAATGCACAACAACAGGCCGCCCAACGCAATCTTTCTTATCTGCTTGCAGAGAAACTTGGCCAACAAATTCTGGCGGGCGATTATCAGGCCGGCAGCATCCTGCCCGGTGAAATGGAACTGGGCGAGCAATTCGGCGTCAGCCGCACCGCAGTACGCGAAGCGGTAAAGATGTTAGCCGCCAAAGGCATGTTGCTACCGCGCCCGCGCATCGGCACCCGCGTGATGCCGCAGAGCCAATGGAATTTCCTCGATCAGGATTTACTGACCTGGTGGATGACGCGGGAAAACTTCGATCAGGTGATGCAACACTTCCTTATCCTGCGTACCTCGCTGGAGCCGCAGGCCTGCGCGTTGGCGGCAAACCACGCCAGCCCGCAGCAAACCAAGCTGCTGGCGGAGCTGATGGCGGAAATGCGCGCGCTGCATACCCAGTTTGATCGCGAGCGTTGGATCCAGGTCGATACCCAATTCCACCAGCTCATCTACGAGGCCAGCGGCAACCCGTTCCTGACCTCGTTCGCCAACCTGTTCAGTTCGGTGTACCAAAGCTACTTCCGCGCCATCACCGGCAATGAAGTGATCAAGCTGCGCCATCATCAGGCTATCGTCGATGCGATACTCGCCGGAGACAGCGCCGGCGCGCTCGTCGCCTGCCAGATACTGCTGAAAGAGAAAGACTAGACACGCTCCCCGCTTATATATAGAAGAAAGAGACGAGGGACAGACGACCATTTAACCAGGACCGACCATGACCCAATCCGCGCGCAGTATGGCAGGACTTCCGTGGATCGCCGCAATGGCGTTCTTTATGCAGGCGCTGGACGCCACTATCCTCAATACCGCGCTGCCGGCGATCGCCCAAAGCCTGGGGCGTTCGCCGCTGGCGATGCAATCGGCCGTCATCAGCTACACGCTGACGGTGGCGATGCTGATCCCGGTCAGCGGCTGGCTGGCGGACCGCTTCGGCACCCGGCGCGTGTTCATCTTCGCCGTCACGTTATTCACCCTCGGCTCGCTGCTGTGCGCTCTGTCCCCTACGCTGAGCGCGCTGGTCGCCTCTCGCGTGCTGCAGGGCATCGGCGGCGCGATGATGATGCCGGTCGCGCGATTGGCGCTGCTGCGAGCCTACCCGCGCAGCGAACTGCTGCCGGTGCTGAACTTCGTCACCATGCCCGGCCTGGTCGGGCCGATTCTGGGGCCGCTGCTGGGCGGCTGGCTGGTCACCTACGCCACCTGGCACTGGATTTTCCTGATCAATATCCCTATCGGCCTGCTCGGCATCTTCTATGCGCGTAAATACATGCCGGACTTCACCACGCCCAAGCGCCGCTTCGACTTCCTTGGCTTTATGCTGTTCGGCCTGAGCCTGGTGCTGATCTCTACCGGGCTGGAGCTGTTTGGCGAGCGGGTACTGGCGAGCTACGTTTCGCTGGGCATTCTGCTCAGCGGCTTCGTGATGCTGTTCGGCTACATCGCGCACGCCCGCCGTCATCCTCAGCCGCTGATCGGTCTCGACCTGTTCAAAACCCGCACCTTCTCGGTCGGCATCGCCGGCAACGTCGCCTCCAGGCTGGGCACCGGCTGCGTGCCGTTTTTAATGCCGCTCATGCTGCAGGTGGGATTCGGCTACACAGCGATCGTCGCCGGCTGCATGATGGCACCAACCGCCATCGGTTCGCTGATGGCGAAATCCACCGTCACTCAGGTGCTGCGCTGGTTCGGCTACCGTAAAACGCTGGTCGGTATCACCGTCATTATCGGGGTGCTGATCGCCCAATTCGCCCTGCAAAGCCCGGGCATGCCGCTGTGGCTGATGATCCTGCCGCTGTTCGTGCTGGGCATGGCGATGTCCACCCAGTTCACCGCCATGAACACCATCAGCCTGGCGGATTTGAACGACGCCAACGCCAGCGCCGGCAACAGCGTCCTGGCGGTCACCCAACAGCTGTCCATCAGCTTCGGCGTGGCGATCAGCGCGGCGGTGCTGCGTTTTTACGAATCTCTGTCGTTAGGCACCATGATCGACCACTTCCATTACACCTTTATCACCATGGGGATCGTCACCGTAGCGTCGGCGCTGGTGTTTATGTTGCTGAGAAGGAGGGATGGCCGCAATTTGATCAGCGGCCAGGAAAGCAAGAAAGAAGCGAAGGCGGCGAGTTAACGGCGGCCCACCGAGGCGCGTTCCACCAGCTCGGGCGTCAGCACCAGCACCTGGGGGGCGCGCTCCGGGTTTTGCAGGCGATTGATCAGCGCATCGATCGCCAGTTCGCCCAGCGAATCCTTCGGCTGATGAATGGTGCTCAGCGGCGGCGCCAGATAGCGCGCCAGCTCAATGTCATCGTAGCCCATCACCGCCATATCCTGCGGCACGGAGAGCCCGGCCTGATACAGCGCCTGATAAACGCCCACCGCCACCGCGTCGTTGCCGGCGAACACCGCATGCGGCGGCTCGTCCAGCGCCAGCAGTTGGCGCATGGCGTTCACGCCGCCCTCAAACTCAAAATCGCAGTGCACTTCATACCCTGGCGGAACCGGCAATCCGGCGCGCCGCATCGCGTTGCGATAGCCTTCCAGCCGGTGACGGGCGGTGGTTTTATCCTGCGGGCCGGCGATGCAGGCGATTTGGCGGTAGCCGCGGGCGATCAGATGATCGGTCGCCATCTCGCCGCCCAGTAGCGAGTTATCCTGAATAATGTCGTTGGCGCCCTCGAACGGCGCCCAGTCCATCATCACGATCGGCAATGACGGGTAGCGGCTCAGGGCATCTTGCGATGGCCGGTGGTTTTCGGTGCACATCAGCAGCAAACCGTCGACGCGCTTTTGCAGCAGCGTCTCCATGCTGCGGTTCATGCGCGCGGCGTCTTCTTCGGTATTGCACAGGATTAAACTGTAGCCGCGTTCATAGCAGCTGCGCTCCACGCCGCGCACCACTTCGGCATAAAACGGGTTGTTGCTGGCGGTCACCAGCATGCCGATGGTGCGCGTCTGATTGAGCTTCAGGCTGCGCGCCAGCGCGGAAGGCGCATAGTTCAGCTGTTCCACGGCCGCCATGACCTTGTCGCGCACGCTGTCGCTGACAAAGCGATTGTTGTTGACCACATGCGAAACGGTAGAGGTTGAAACGCCCGCCAGGCGGGCGACATCTTTCATGGTGGCCAAAGGATCACCCCTGCTGCTGCAAGAAGGCGTCGATATCTTCACGCCACGGCACCGAAGGCTGCGCGCCAGGGCGGGTCACGGCGATCGCCGCCGCCGCATGGGCGAAACGCACCGCGTCGGCCATGGCCTTGCCTTCCAACAGGGCTGTGACCAGCGCACCGTTAAAGGTATCGCCGGCGGCGATAGTATCCACCGCTTGCACCTTGAAGCCGGGCACCCGTTTGCCGTTGCCGTTTTCGCTCAGCCACACGCCGCGGCTGCCGAGGGTGATAATCACCGTCGCGATGCCCTTGTCGTGCAGCGCCTGCGCCGCGCGCGCCGCATCGGCGTCGTTGTCCACGGCGATGCCGGTCAGGCGCTGGGCTTCGGTTTCATTCGGGGTGATCATATCGATCATGCCCAGCAGCTCGTCCGGTAGCTCACGCGCCGGGGCCGGGTTGAGGATCACTTGCGTGTGATGCTGCTTCGCCAGGCGGGCGGCGGCGATCACCGTCTCCAGCGGCGACTCCAGCTGCATCAGCAAAGCGTCGGCGTCGATCACTTTTTGTTGGTAGCGTGCCAGGTAATCCGGCGTCACCGCCGCGTTGGCGCCGGCATCGATGCCAATCACGTTCTCGCCTTCGGCGTTGACGAAGATCAGCGCCACGCCGGTGGTGCTGTCGGCGATGGCTTCAATCGGTTGAGTATCAATGCGATCGCTCGCCAGCTGCCGGCGGACACGTTCGCCAATGTCGTCGGCGCCCACGCAGGCGATAAAGGCGATCTCCGCCCCGCTGCGCCCGGCCGCCACCGCCTGATTCGCGCCCTTGCCGCCAAACGCCACCTTATACTGTTTCCCGATCACCGTTTCGCCCGGGTGGGGGAAGTGTTCAATATTGAGGATATGGTCGGCATTGATGCTGCCAAGAACCACCAGCTTACCTGTTTCCATCGCATTGATTCCTGAATTGCGCGCCATCGTAAACGCCCCGTTCCGATGGCGCTGGTATGACTTATTTAGTGACCAGTTTCAAATCGACCGGGATGGTCGCCGGCACTTTTTCGCCTTTCAGCACTTTATCGGCGGTTTCCACACCGATCACGCCGATCTGATCGGGACGCTGCGCCACGGTCGCCGCCAGCTTGCCGCCTTCAACCGCTTTCACGCCGTCGGCGGTGCCGTCGAAGCCTACCACGATCACGTCGGTTTTACCGGCGGTTTGCAGCGCGCGCAGCGCACCCAGCGCCATTTCATCGTTCTGGGCGAACACCGCCTGCACGTCCGGGTGCGCGGTCAGCAGGTTCTGCATCACGTTCAGGCCCTTGGTGCGATCGAAATCGGCCGGCTGGCTGGCCAACAGTTTGAATTTATTCTGATCCAGCGACTGCTTGAAGCCTTCACCGCGTTCACGCGCGGCGGAAGTGCCGGCGATGCCTTCCAGCTGAATCACCTTGGCATCGGCGCCCACTTTCTTGGCGATGAAGTCGCCGGCCATTTTACCGCCCACGCGGTTGTCCGAAGCGATGTGGCTTACCACCTCGCCCTTGCTCGCCACGCGATCCAGCGTGATGACCGGGATCTTAGCCTGGTTGGCCATCTTGATCGCGTTGCCCACCGCATCGGAGTCGGTCGGGTTGATCAGCAGCAGCTTGGGCGCGCGCACCATCAGATCCTGCACGTTGGCCAGCTCTTTCGCCGGGTTATTCTGGGAATCCAGCACCACCAGGTTGTAGCCCAGCTTGTTGGCCTCTTGCTGCGCGCCATCCTTCATCGAGACGAAGAACGGGTTGTTGAGGGTGGACACCACCAGCGCGATGGTGTCTTTGGCCATGGCATTGGCGCTCAGGGTGGCGCTCAGCGCGAGGGCGGAAGCTAAGGTTGCCAGTTTTTTCATTTTCATCATCGTGATTCCTGTAGGGGGAGGTTACTTGTTGCTTTTGTTATCTACCAGAACCGCCAGCAGTATCACCACTGCCTTCACGATCATTTGGTAGTAGGAAGAAACACCCAGTAAATTCAGGCCGTTGTTCAGGAAGCCGAGGATCAGCGCCCCGATCAGCGTGCCGACGATGCGGCCCTTGCCGCCGGCCAGGCTGGTGCCGCCCAGCACCACGGCGGCGATGGCGTCCAGCTCATAGCCGGTGCCGGCGGTCGGCTGCGCTGACGACAGGCGCGCCACTTCGATCACCCCGGCCAGCGCCGCCAGCAGGCCGCACAGCGAGTAGACGATAATCTTCACTTTATCGACGCTGATGCCGGACAGGCGGGTTGCCGCTTCGTTGCCGCCCAGGGCATAAATATAGCGGCCCAGGCGCGTGTGGTGCAGCATATACCAGGCGGCGATGAACACGATTGCCATGATCCAGATCGGCGTAGGCACGCCCAGCGGGCGGCCGATGCCGAACCAGCCGAAGGTGTCGGCCACGTCGGTGAAACCGGTGTTGACCGGGCTGCCGTTGGTGTACACCATGGTGACGCCGCGCAGCAGCAGCATCATCACCAGCGTGGCGATAAAGGCCTGCACTTTGCCTTTGGCGACGATCACCCCGGTGCAGGCGCCAACCGCGGCGCCCAGCGCCAATGCCGCCGCCACCGCCACCAGCGCGTTGACCTCAAAGCCGACGATCGACGCCGCCACCGCGCCGGTCAGCGCCAGCAGCGATCCCACCGACAGATCGATGCCGGACGTAAGGATCACCAGCGTCATCCCCACCGCCATGATGGCGTTCACCGAGGTTTGCTGCAGAATATTGAACAGATTGTTCAGGGTGAAGAAGTTCGGGCTCATGGAAGAGACCACGGCGATCAGCACCAGCAGCGCAATCAACGACTTCTGCTCTAACAGCCACTCTTTACTGAACCAGCGCTTGGCTGCGATAGTCTGGGAACTCATATCTGATTACTCCTGCTTTACGCCGTATTGCTTGCCGACGGCTGCCGCCATCAACGCTTCCTGGGTGGCCTGTTCAATCGGGAACTCGCCGCTGAGATGCCCTTCGTGCATCACCAGAATGCGATCGCTCATGCCCATCACCTCCGGCATCTCCGAAGACACCAGAATGATGCTCAGCCCTTCCTGCTTGAACTGGTTGATTAACTGATAGATCTCTTTTTTGGCGCCGACGTCGACGCCGCGCGTCGGCTCATCGAGGATCAGCACCTTCGGCCGGGTCATCAGGCCGCGGGCGATCGCCACTTTTTGCTGATTGCCGCCGGAAAGCAGACCGATCGGCTGCTCCATCGACGGTGTTTTGATATTGAACAGCCGGATGAAATCCCCCACCGCCTGCCGCTCGTCGGCCTGTTTCAGGCTGCCGTCGGCGCGGCTGAAGTAGCGCAGCGCGGTCAGCGACATGTTTTCCTTCACCGACATGCCCAGCACCAGGCCGTCGCGCTTGCGGTCTTCCGAGATATAGACGATGCCGTTCGCCAACCCGTCCTGCGGCGAATGGGTGACCACCTCGCGGCCATCCAGGCTGACGGTGCCAGCCTTGCGCGGCGCGGCGCCGTACAGGATCTTCATCAGTTCGGTGCGCCCGGCGCCCATCAGCCCGGCCACGCCGAGGATCTCGCCGCGATACAGCGTAAAACTGACGTCCTCAACGCCGGGGCCGGAAAGGTGGCTGACTTCCAACCGTTTTTCCCCGCGCGGCAAATCAAGGCGCGGGTATTGCTCTTCCAGCTTGCGGCCGACCATCATCTCAATCAGCGAATCTTCCTGCAGCTCGCTCACCGGCCGCTCGGCGATAAACTGCCCGTCGCGGAACACGGTCACGTCGTCGCAGATTTCAAAAATCTCTTTCAGGCGGTGCGAGATATAAACGATGCCGCGCCCTTCGGCCTTCAGCTCGTTGATCACTTTGAACAGCGAGGCGGTTTCGGTGTCGGTCAGCGCGTCGGTCGGTTCGTCCATGATGATCACTTTCGATTCGAAGCTCAGCACCTTGGCAATCTCCACCATCTGCTGATCGCCGATCGACAGCTCGCCCACCAGCCGGTGGCTGCTGTAGCGCAGGTTGAGGCGCGCCAGCAAGCGATCGGCCTCGGCGTACATACGCTTCCAGTCAATGCGGCCGAAACGGTTGACGAACTCGCGGCCGAGGAAGATGTTTTCCGCAATCGTCAGCTGCGGGATCAGATTCAGCTCCTGATGGATAATGCCGATGCCCGCTTCCTGCGAATCTTTAGGCCCGTTGAACGCCACCTCGTTACCGAGAAAATATTGGCTGCCGGCGTCTTTCTGGTAGATGCCGGTCAGCACTTTCATCATGGTGGACTTCCCGGCGCCGTTTTCCCCCACCAGCGCCATCACCTTGCCGGGATAAACGCTGAGGGCGGCGCCGGAAAGCGCCTTCACGCCGGGAAAGGCTTTATCAATCCCTTTCAGTTGCAGTAAAGGTTGCATAAACGCCTCAGAAAGTTACGCCGGCGCACAGGATCAGGTTCGCGTAAGGCGAACACTCCCCGCTGCGGATCACCGCCCGGCTGTGCTCGGTTTGCGCTTTAAATGCCTGATGGCTGATATAACGCACGCTGATGGTATTGCCCTGGCGTTGGCCCAGGGCGGTCAGTTCAGCCAACAGTGCCTCGTGGAGCGACGGATTCTGTTTCACGATCTCTTCCGCCAGGATGGCGCTTTCTACCTGCATCTCTTGCGTGACCGCCGCGAACACCTGTATGAAGGTCGGCACGCCCTGCGTCAGCGCCAGATCGATGCGCTGCGTCGCCGCCGGTATCGGCAGGCCCGCGTCGCACAGGGTGAGCTGGTCGGTATGCCCCAGCCGGGCAATCACGGCAGACACGTCGGAATTCAGTAATACGCCTTTTTTCATCTTCTCACTCCGCTAGCGAAACGTTTCGCTCTCTGGGGGAGTTTAAAAAAACGGCAGGGGAAGGCAACCGGGACAATGCAGAAGTGTGATCGCTATCGAAACGTTTCGTTCACGCACGGACAATGCGCAAACAAAAGGGGCTCAGCCATGCTGAGCCCCTGTCAGGCGGGTTAGATCTCGACCTGCGTGCCGAGCTCGATGACCCGATTCGGCGGGATCTCAAACTGATCCGGCGCGCGCAGCGCGTTGCGGCTCAGGGCGACGAACAGCTTGCCGCGCAGGTAGAGGTACCACGGCCGCTTGGTGAGGATCAGCGATTCATGGGACATGAAGAACGAGGTCTCCGACATGCGGCACGGCAACCCTTCCAGCCCGCAGCGGTGGAATACCTCCTCGACGTTCGGCGTTTCCCGCCAGCCGTAGCTGGCCACTACCCGCCAGAAGGTCGGCGACAGCTGTTCGATGGTCACCCGGCGCACATTGTGCACGTAAGGCGCATCCTCGGTGCGCAGCGTCAGCAGCACCACGCGCTCATGCAGCACCTTGTTGTGCTTCAGGTTGTGCAGCAGCGCAAAAGGAATGACGTTGGTGGCGCGCGACAGGAACACCGCGGTACCCGGCACCCGCACCGGCGGCGATTTCTCCAGCGAGGCGATCATCGCCTCCAGCGAGTTGCCGTGTTCATGCAGGCGGCGCAGCAGGCGGAAGCGCTCGCTCTTCCAGGTGGTCATAATGATAAACATCACCAGCGCCAAGGTCAGCGGCAACCAGCCGCCGGAGAACAGCTTCAGGGCGTTGGCGGAGAACATCGGCACGTCGATGATCAGCAAGATGGCAGCGATGCCGAGCGCCAGGAAGCGATTCCAGTGCCAGTTGTTGATCGCCACCGAGGTGACCAGAATGCTGGTCAGCACCATGGTGCCGGTGACGGCGATGCCGTACGCCGCCGCCAGGTTGCTGGAGTGTTCGAAGCCGACAATCACCAGCACCACCGAGATGTACAGCGTCCAGTTGATCACTGGAATGTAGATCTGGCCGGATTCCATTTCCGAGGTGTGAATAATGCGCATCGGCGACAGATAGCCCAGGCGCACCGCCTGGCGGGTCAGCGAGAAGACGCCGGAAATCACCGCCTGCGAAGCGATAACCGTCGCCAGGGTCGCCAGAATCAGCAGCGGGATCAGCGCCCAGTCGGGTGCCAGCAGGAAGAACGGGTTTTTGATCGCCTCAGGGTTTTTCAACAGCAGCGCGCCCTGGCCGAAGTAGTTGAGCACCAGCGAAGGCAGCACCACGGTGAACCAGGCCAGGCGAATCGGGAACTTGCCGAAGTGCCCCATATCGGCATACAGCGCCTCGACGCCGGTGATCGACAGCACCACCGCCCCCAGCGCAAAGAACGACACCTTCTTATATTCCATGAAGAAGTTGAGCGCCCATTTGGGGTTCAGCGCCTGCAGCACTTCCGGGTTCGAAATGATGCTGCGCGCGCCCAGCACCGCCAACACGATGAACCACAGCAGCATCACCGGGGCGAACAGCTTGCCAACGCTGCCGGTGCCGTGCTTTTGGATAACGAACAGCAGCGTCAGCACCAGAATGGAGAGCGGCACGATATAGGCATCGAGCGCAGGCGCGGCGATTTCCAGCCCCTCTATCGCCGACATCACCGAGATAGCCGGGGTGATCACCACCTCACCATAGAAGAAGCTGCCGCCGATCAGGCCCAGTATCACCAGCACCGCGGTGGTGCGCGCCGAAGTGTTGCGCCCGGCCAGCGACATCAGCGTCAGAATGCCGCCCTCGCCGGCGTTGTCCGCGCGCATCACGTAGGTGAGATATTTGAGGGAAACGATCACGATCAGCATCCAGAAAATCAGCGACAGGAAGCCGAAAACCACGTCTGGACGAACATCGAAGCCGTAATGGCCGGAGAAACACTCTCTCAACGTATAGAGAGGGCTGGTGCCGATATCACCGTAGACCACGCCGATGGCCGCCAGGGTTACCGCCGATAAGGACTGCTTATGCTCTGCGCTCATAATTCGTTTCTTTATCAGAACATCCGTTAGCGATGCATCCGCATCAGGCAAAATACGGGCTCAAAGATCCGTCACGCCCACCAGAAAGCCGCACAGTATGCACCATTTATACGGCTTGCCTACCCTTATATCAGAGCCGAAAAATAAACAAAATGTGAACCGGATATCCGGCTCAACTTAGAAAAATATTACTAATCAACAAGCTATACCACTAAAAATAATGGTGGTTTATCATCGAATTATCGACCAAGATTGGCTAACTCTCGGACAATGCGACAATTATATGACGCCATCATCCCTTCTGGCAGAACGAATTTCCCGCCTCAGCAGCGCGCTGGAGAGCGGTCTTTATGAGCGGCAAGAAGCGATTCGCCTGTGCCTGCTGGCGGCGCTGAGCGGCGAAAGCGTATTCCTGCTCGGCCCGCCCGGCATCGCCAAGAGCCTGATCGCGCGCCGGCTGAAGTTTGCCTTCCGCAACGCCCGCTCCTTTGAATACCTGATGACGCGCTTTTCCACGCCGGAAGAGGTCTTCGGCCCGCTCTCCATTCAGGCGCTGAAAGATGAGGGGCGCTATCAGCGTCTGACCGCCGGCTACCTGCCGGAAGCGGAGATCGTGTTTCTGGACGAGATCTGGAAGGCCGGCCCGGCGATCCTCAACACCCTGCTGACGGCGATCAACGAACGGCGCTTTCGCAACGGCAACAGCGAAGAACCGATCCCGCTGCGCCTGCTGGTGACCGCCTCCAACGAACTGCCCGAAGCGGACAACAGCCTCGAAGCCTTATATGACCGCATGCTGATCCGCCTGTGGCTGGATAAGGTGCAGGATAAGCAGAATTTCCGCTCGCTGCTGGTCAACCGCCAGAGCGAAAGCCAAAACCCGGTGCCGGCGGCGCTAAGCGTCAGCGACGAAGAGTTTCTGCAGTGGCAGCCGCAGATCGATAAGGTGGCGCTGCCGGAAGCCTGCTTTGAGCTGATTTTCCAGCTGCGCCAGCGGCTGGACGCGCTGGAACAGGCGCCGTACGTCTCTGACCGACGCTGGAAAAAGGCCCTGCGCCTGCTGCAGGCCTGCGCCTTCTTCAGCGGGCGCGACGCCATCGCCCCGCTCGACCTGATGCTGCTGAAAGACTGCCTGTGGCACGATCTCACCTCGCTGAAGCTGCTGCAACAGCAGATCGATCAGCTGCTGACCGAATCGGCCTACCAGCAACAGTCGATGCTGATCCAACTGCAACAAATCCACACCCGCTGGCTGCAGGATCAGCAGCAACAAAGCGACCGGCAGGCCATCAGCCTGGTGAAAAAGGGCGGCATGTTCAGCCGTAAACCGCAATACGCACCGGCCACGCCGTTCGCCGGCGGCACCCTCACCCTGTTGCTGCAAAAGCCGCTGCAGCTGCATGACATTCAGGTCAACCATCTGAGCATCGAAAGCAGCGTGCTGGACAACTGGCTGCAAAAAGGCGGCGACGTGCGCGCCAAGCTGAACGGCATCGGCTTCGCGCAGCCGATCGATTTGGAGGTCGACGACCAACTGCACCTGACGGTGCTGGACGTCAGCCGCCAGCCTTCGCTGCTGGCGCTGCCGGACAAACAGGCCACCGCCACGCCGCAGGCGCTGCTGGACGAAATGGACGCGTTGGCCCAACGCCTGGCGGAGCAGCGCCGCGCCTTCAGCCAACATCAGCCCTGTCTGTTCACGCCCGTCGCCGGCCTGGCCAAGATCGAAGCCAGTCTGCTGCAGGTGGCGGAGCAGGTTAAACAGCAACTGCAGCAAATGCGCGGCCAGTAACCATGCTCAGTCTGGAGACGCTCGATCTGCTGCTGGCGATCGCCGAAGGCGAAATGATCGAGGAGATGATCGTCGGCATGCTGGCGGCGCCGCAGCTGTCGGTGTTCTTTAAAAAGTTTCCGGCCCTTCGCCGGGCGCTGGATCGCGATCTGCCACGCTGGAAACTGCAGCTCAAGGAGCGTCTGCAAGAAGCTATGGTGCCGCCGGCGCTGGCGCAGGAATTTTACCGCTACCAACAGTGCCAGCTGGAGAACAACACCCAGTTCTATCACAACCTCAACGACACGATGGAGCTGCTGCGCCAGCTGGTCTCGCCGTTTTATGAACAGGCGCGCGCGCTGGTGGACGCCGCCGATCTGCCCAATCATCCGCTGGACGACAGCTTCCAAACCCTGTTCCTGCAGCGCTGGCGCATCAGCCTGACGCTGCAGGCCACCATGCTGCACCACCAGCTGCTGGAACAGGAGCGCGAGCAGCTGATGGCGGAACTGCAGGAGCGATTGGCGCTGAGCGGCGCGCTGGAGCCGCTGCTGTCGGAAAACGACACCGCCGCCGGCAGGCTGTGGGACATGAGCAAAGGCCAGCTACAGCGCGGCGATTACCAGCGGCTGGTGGAGTACGGCAACTTTTTGCAGCAGCAGCCGGAGCTGAAAAAGCTGGCGCAGCAGTTGGGCCGCAGCTATCAGGCCAAGGCGGTGCAGCAACAGGACGCGCAGCCGGAGCCGTTCAGGGTGATGGTGCAGGTGCCGGCCACGCTACCGGAAGAAGTGAGCGGCATTCATCAGAGCGACGACATCCTGCGCCTGCTGCCGCCGGAGCTGGCGACGCTAGGCATTGAAGAGCTGGAGTTCGAATTTTATCGCCGCCTGTTGGAAAAGCGGCTGCTGAGCTACCGCCTGCAGGGCGACGTCTGGCAGGAGCAGATCCTGATCCGCCAGGTCACCCATCAGCAGCAGGATCAACAGCCGCGCGGGCCGTTTATCGTCTGTGTGGACACCTCAGGATCGATGGGCGGCTTCAACGAACAGTGCGCCAAGGCGTTCTGCCTGGCGCTGCTGCGCATTGCGCTGGCGGACAACCGCCGTTGCTACATCATGCTGTTCGCCAACCAGATCGTGCATTATGAGCTCACCGCCGCCAGCGGCATCGAACAGGCGGTGCGCTTTCTCGGCCAGCAGTTTCGCGGCGGCACCGATCTGGCGGCCTGCCTGAACGCCACCGTCACTAAAATGGCGGAGAGCGGCTGGTTTGACGCCGATGCGGTGATCATTTCCGATTTTATCGCTCAGCGGTTGCCGGAGGAGGTAATAAAGAAGGTGAAACAGCAGCAGCAAAGCCACCAGCAGCGTTTCCATGCGGTGGCGATGTCCGCCTACGGCAAACCCGGCATCATGCGCATTTTCGATCATATCTGGCGCTTCGATACCGGGCTGAAAAGCCGTTTGATGCGCCGCTGGCGGCGCTAGGCGGGATCAGAGCAGGCCTTCGACCGCCCCGCGCACTTCCGGCGACCACACGCCGCACTGCACCTGGCCGATATGCGACAGTTGCAGCAGCAGCATCACCAAGCGCGACTGACCGATGCCGCCGCCGATAGTCTGCGGCATATCGCCGCGCAGCAGCGACTGGTGCCACTCCAGCTTCATGCGCTCTTCATCGCCGGTCAGCGCCAGCTGACGTTTCAGCGCGGCGGCGTCGACGCGGATGCCCATAGAGGACAGCTCGAAAGCGTCCTGCAGCACCGGGTTCCACACCACGATATCGCCGTTCAGGCCCGCCAGGCCATCCGCCGCCGGGGTGGTCCAATCATCATAATCCGGTGCCCGCACATCGTGCGATTTGCCGTGCGACAGCTTGCCGCCGATGCCGATCAGGAACACTGCGCCCAGCTCTTTGGCGATCGCCCGCTCGCGCCCTTTGGCGTCCAGATCCGGGTAACGCTGCAGCAGGGTTTCGCTGTGCACAAAGTGGATCTGTTCCGGCAGGAACGGGGTCAGACCATGCTCGCGGCTGACTTCCGCCTCCGTCGCCTTGATGGCGGCGTAAATGCTGCGCACGGTGCTTTTCAGGTAGTCCAGGCTGCGCTCTCCGTCGCCCATCACCCGTTCCCAGTCCCACTGATCGACGTACACCGAGTGGATAGGCGTCAGGCGATCTTCATCCGGGCGCAGCGCCTTCATATGGGTGTACAGGCCTTCGCCGGCGCCGAAATCGTAGCTGCCCAGCGTTTTACGTTTCCATTTCGCCAATGAATGCACCACTTCGAAGGTGGCGTCCGGCAGGGTTTTCACCTTAACCTGCACCGCTTTCTCGCTGCCGGAGAGGTTATCCTGCGTGCCGTCGCCCAGACGGCTGAGGATCGGCGCCTGCACTTCGATCAGGCCAAGCTGTTGCTCCAGCTGGCGGGAGAAGAAGGATTTGACCTGGCTGATTTGTTGTTGTTTTTGGATAAACTGTTTTTTCATTGCCGTATCTCTTGTAAACCTGTCTCTGTTGCCATCGATTAAGCAACAAAATGACATGTCAATTCAATATCCATTAATCAATATTGCCTTTTCACTTTTAATCGTTCATTTTTATCCGGACAGAATTCAACAATCGTTAATTAATGGGGGATTAAATGGCGGAAATTTATCAGATCGATAATCTCGATCGCGGCATCCTCAACGCTCTGATGGACAACGCGCGCACGCCGTACGCCGAACTGGCGAAAAACTTCGCCGTCAGCCCCGGCACCATTCATGTGCGGGTAGAGAAGATGAAACAGGCCGGGATCATCACCGGCGCGCGCATCGACGTCAGCCCCAAACAGCTGGGCTACGATGTGTGCTGCTTTATCGGCATCATATTAAAGAGCGCCAAGGACTACCCTTCGGCGCTGAAAAAGCTGGAAAGCCTGGAGGAAGTGGTGGAAGCCTATTACACCACCGGCCACTACAGCGTCTTTATCAAGGTGATGTGCCGATCGATCGACGCACTGCAGCAGGTACTTATCAACAAGATCCAGACCATCGACGAGATCCAGTCTACCGAAACGCTGATCTCGCTGCAGAACCCCATTATGCGCACCATCGTGCCGTAACCCGCCAAATTGCATACCCACATTATCCACAGGTAGATCCCAGCCGATTCACAGCGTACAATGCAGCCACTTTGAGTGAGAAGGTTGGGATCGTTGGTTCATGGCAGACATTACTCTGATCAGTGGCAGTACGCTTGGCAGCGCCGAATACGTGGCTGAACATTTGGCTGAAAAGCTGGAAGACGCGGGTTTCTCTACCGAGATGCTGCACGGCCCTGAACTGGATGAACTGCCGTTGACCGGCCGCTGGCTGGTGGTCTCTTCCACGCACGGCGCCGGCGAACTGCCGGATAACCTTCAGCCGCTGCTGGAGCAGATCGCCGAACAACAGCCGGATCTTTCCGAGGTGCAGTTCGGCGCCGTCGGTTTGGGCAGTTCGGAATACGACATCTTCTGCGGCGCGATCAAACAGATCGACGATCTGCTGATCGCCAGAGGCGCGAAAAGGATCGGCGATCGTCTCGAGATCGACGTGACCGAGCATGAAATTCCCGAGGATCCGGCCGAGGAATGGGTAAAAAACTGGATTAATTTACTCTAGTTTGTCTAAAGATCGCGCGAACGATTGTGGATAACTAAACTTAAAAGCAGGGTAAAAGCCGTAGTTATCCAAATAACAACCGTAGGTCGCTTTTTGTCCTGTGCATAACAAGCCTTTTAGATCCCAGCTTATCTGCGTTGGGATCACCGATCATTCACAGCAAACGATCCTCCTTAATCTGCTGATCTTCTTCGTGAATAGTTACTTATCCACAGAGGATCGCGATCCTAATAAGAGATCTAATAAAGAGATCTTTAAATAAAAAAGATCTTCTTTTAATTACCGACGATCCTGACCGCTTGGTCGATCGTCTAAACTTGAGTAGAATCCCCCACCCCAGGGCAAATACGATCGTTCGCAATACGGCGAGGTGCAGTTCCATGTTTTATCCAGATCAATTTGACGTCATCATCATCGGTGGTGGCCATGCAGGTACCGAGGCCGCCATGGCCGCGGCGCGCATGGGACGTCAGACTTTATTATTGACACACAATATCGATACGCTGGGACAGATGTCCTGTAACCCGGCGATTGGCGGTATTGGTAAAGGGCATCTGGTTAAGGAAATTGATGCACTCGGCGGCCTGATGGCCACGGCGATCGATCATGCCGGCATCCAGTTTAGGATACTAAACGCCAGCAAAGGCCCTGCCGTCCGCGCCACTCGCGCGCAGGCGGATCGCGTACTGTATCGCCAGGCGATCCGCACCGCGTTGGAGAACCAGCCCAACCTGATGATCTTCCAACAGCCGGTTGAGGATCTGATCGTCGAAAACGATCGCGTAGTGGGCGCCGTAACCCAAATGGGCCTGAAATTCCGCGCCAAGGCGGTGGTATTGACCGTCGGCACCTTCCTGGACGGCAAGATCCATATCGGCCTGGAGAATTACAGCGGCGGCCGCGCGGGGGATCCTCCTTCGATCTCGCTGTCGCAGCGTTTGCGTGAACTGCCGCTGCGCGTCAACCGCTTGAAAACCGGTACGCCGCCGCGCATCGA
Organism: Serratia sp. CY32780; assembly: GCF_052169135.1. NCBI lineage: Bacteria > Pseudomonadati > Pseudomonadota > Gammaproteobacteria > Enterobacterales > Yersiniaceae > Serratia > Serratia sp. CY32780. The sequence goes on along the minus strand of NZ_JBJNLI010000004.1, from coordinate 265,898 downwards.
CGCCCGCACTATCGATTTCAGCGTACTGGCGCCACAACACGGCGATACGCCGGTGCCGGTATTCTCGTTCCTGGGCGATGCCAGCCAGCACCCGGAACAAATGGCGTGCTACATCACCCACACCAATGAAAAAACCCATGACGTGATCCGCAATAACCTCGATCGCAGCCCGATGTATGCCGGGATCATCGAAGGGATCGGCCCACGTTACTGCCCGTCGATCGAAGACAAGGTCATGCGCTTTGCCGATCGCAACGCGCACCAGATCTTCCTCGAACCGGAAGGCCTGACCAGCAACGAAATTTACCCTAACGGCATTTCCACCAGCCTGCCGTTCGACGTGCAGATGCAGATCGTCCGTTCGATGGAAGGGATGCAGAACGCGCGTATTATTCGCCCTGGTTATGCCATCGAGTACGATTTCTTCGATCCGCGCGATCTGAAGCCGACGCTGGAAAGCAAATTCATTCAGGGGCTGTTCTTCGCCGGCCAGATCAACGGCACCACCGGGTATGAAGAAGCCGCTGCGCAGGGCCTGTTGGCCGGCCTGAACGCCGGGCGCTTCGCCGACGAACAGGAAGGCTGGGCGCCACGTCGCGATCAGGCCTACCTGGGCGTGCTGGTGGACGATCTCAGCACCCTCGGCACCAAAGAACCGTACCGCATGTTTACCTCGCGCGCCGAGTATCGTCTGATGCTGCGCGAAGACAACGCCGATCTCCGCCTGACGGAAAAAGGCCGTGAACTCGGCCTGGTGGACGACGTGCGTTGGGCGCGTTACAGCGAGAAGCTGGAGCGAATCGAACGCGAACGTCAGCGCCTGCGCGACATCTGGATGCACCCGCACGCCGAGAACGTCGAACAGGTCAATGCGCTGCTGAAAGCGCCGCTGTCGCGCGAAGCGAACGGCGAAGAGCTGCTGCGCCGCCCGGAGATGGATTACGCACAGTTGACCGGCACCGAGGCCTTCGCGCCGCCGCTGGACGACGTACAAGCCGCCGAACAGGTCGAGATCCAGATCAAATACGAAGGCTACATCGCTCGTCAGCAGGAAGAGATCGAAAAACAACAGCGCAACGAGAACACCGTGCTGCCGTTGGATCTCGACTACCGTCAGGTTTCTGGGCTGTCGAACGAGGTGATCGCCAAACTGAACGATCACAAACCGAACTCCATCGGCCAGGCTTCGCGCATCTCCGGCATTACGCCGGCGGCGATCTCGATTTTGCTGATCTGGCTGAAAAAGCAGGGACTGCTGCGCCGCAGCGCATAAATCCCGCAGCCAGGCGGCCGTTTGCTCATCCCGTAGCCAAACGGCCGCTGACATCACTTGCGCCCTGAATTATCATAGGCGCCTCATTGCGCCAGCTAACCATCCGCTGGTCGTTCAGCGCCTGCCAAAGGATCCGTTGTGCAAAAAAAATTAGACTCGCTGCTCGCGGCAGCAGGCATTGAGCTGCCCGATCAGCAGAAACAGCAGCTGCTGGGCTATGTCGGCATGCTGGATAAGTGGAACAAGGCTTATAACCTCACGTCGGTGCGCGATCCGCAGCAAATGCTGGTGCGCCACATCCTCGATAGCATCGTGGTCAACCCGCATCTGCAGGGCTCGCGTTTTATCGATGTCGGCACCGGCCCCGGCTTGCCGGGCATTCCGCTGGCGATCGTGCGCCCGGACGCGCATTTCACGCTGCTCGACAGCCTGGGCAAGCGCGTGCGTTTCCTGCGTCAGGTGCAGCATGAGCTGGGCCTGAACAATATCGAGCCGGTGCAGAGCCGCGTTGAGGAGTTTCCGGCCGAGCCACCGTTCGACGGCGTGATCAGCCGCGCGTTCGCTTCGCTGCAGGATATGCTGTCCTGGTGCCATCACCTGCCGGCGAAAGGGCAGGGGCGTTTTTACGCGTTGAAAGGCGTGCGCCCGGATGAAGAGCTGGCGCAGCTGCCGGCGGGCGTTAGCCTGGAATCCATCGTGCGGTTGCAGGTGCCTGAATTGGAAGGCGAACGCCATCTGGTGATTCTTAAGGCAAACTGAGTTTGCTTTTGATCAAACAAGCGTGAATTAAAGGCAGTACCAGGCAGAAAGATAAGCAGGCTAATTAGTTGGTCGCTTTTTTTAGTTAATTTACTTTCTATTAACACAAAAAACGCGGCTAATTAGCGACAATAGAGTAATTGCATTTGGAAATAGTCACGTTAGCAATCATGTGCGAAAGATTGGCGTTTGCTGCTAATGTTAATTGGCTGTTGGAATATTGCCCTGCGGCTTGTCAATAAAAGGTTTTCGTCGGGTATACGGATTGTTTTTGAACAGTTAACTGATAATGTTTTGATTTATATAATCTTTTGATCGCTCAAATTGCTAAAGACGGTTTGGTTGACCATCGGCTATAAATCAGGAAGGGACATTACTGTGATCGGCTTCGCGTTTCTAAACGCAACGCTGGAATAATCAGACAATTAAATGCGCCCTATTATTCCGACCGTTTTCTTGTGAAAATAGGCTGGAATAGGGAAATTTAAATAATTGTTCACCTTTTCGCTACTTATCGATTGAATTCGTTGGTATGCCCCGTATAATTTGCTCGTTTTTTGCTGCTTGACTCTGGACAGCAAAAACAGTTGTATACGTCACTCAGCATACCCCCTCTGGGGTACGGAGAGAACAAACGTCATGTCTGTGTCCCTTTACAGCGGGAAAGTCGCACGCAAACTGCTGTTTTTGCAGTTAATGACTTTTGTTCTGATCAGCGTTGCTTTCTGGCTGAAAAGCCCGGAATGGAGCGCTTCGGCGCTGGCAGGCGGTCTCGCCGCCTGGTTGCCGAGTGCAATGTTTATGCTGTTTGCCTTGCGCCATCAGGCGCAAACGCCGGCGCCCGGTAGGGTTGCCTGGTCGTTCGCCATCGGCGAGGGGCTAAAGGTCGTGATCACCATCGTTTTGCTGATCGTGGCGCTGGGGGTGTTCAAGGCGGAGTTTATACCGCTTGGCCTGACCTATTTAGCGGTGTTAGTGGTGCAGATAGTGGCACCGGCCGTGATTAACAGTTACCGAACTTAACTAAATAAGGGTAAGAGGCATCATGTCTGCAGGAGAAGTCTTGACTCCACAGGAGTATATCGGTCACCACCTGACGCAGCTTCAGGTCGGGACTGGGTTTTGGTCGATTAACCTCGACTCGATGTTTTTCTCCGTCGTCCTCGGGGCGCTCTTCCTGGTGATCTTCCGCAAAGTGGCCAAAAACGCCACCAGCGGCGTGCCGGGTAAACTGCAAACCGCCGTGGAGCTGGTGGTCGGTTTCGTCGACAGCAGCGTGCGCGACATGTACCACGGCAAGAGCAAGGTCATTGCGCCGTTGGCGCTGACCGTGTTCGTCTGGGTGTTCCTGATGAACCTGATGGACCTCATCCCGGTTGACTTCCTGCCCTATCTCGGCACCCACGTTCTCGGTCTGCCTGCGCTGCGCGTCGTGCCTACCGCCGACGTGAACGTCACGCTGTCTATGGCGCTGGGCGTGTTTATCCTGATTCTGTTCTATAGCATCAAAATGAAAGGCGTTGGCGGGTTCGTTAAAGAGTTGACCATGCAGCCGTTCAACCACCCTGTATTCATTCCTATCAACCTGATTCTTGAAGGTGTCAGCCTGCTGTCCAAACCTGTTTCACTGGGTCTGCGACTGTTCGGCAACATGTATGCGGGTGAGTTGATCTTCATCCTGATTGCCGGCCTGTTGCCGTGGTGGTCACAGTGGGTTCTGAGCTTGCCTTGGGCTATCTTCCACATCCTGATCATTACGCTTCAAGCCTTTATTTTCATGGTTCTGACGATCGTCTATCTGTCGATGGCGTCTGAAGAGCACTGATTTTCTTAAAACACTTGCACTTTTAAACTGAAACAAACTGGAGACTGTCATGGAAAACCTGAGTATGGATCTGCTGTACATGGCTGCCGCTGTGATGATGGGTTTAGCGGCAATCGGTGCTGCGATCGGTATCGGCATCCTGGGTGGTAAATTCTTGGAAGGCGCTGCTCGTCAGCCTGACCTGATTCCTCTGCTGCGTACACAGTTCTTTATCGTTATGGGTCTGGTCGACGCCATCCCGATGATCGCTGTAGGTCTGGGTCTGTACGTGATGTTCGCCGTCGCGTAAGTAGAGCAACCCTCTACGACGTAACCAAACTATTAACTTTTAAAGAGGCATTGTGCTGTGAATCTTAACGCAACAATCCTCGGCCAGGCCATCGCGTTCGTTCTGTTTGTCTGGTTCTGCATGAAGTACGTATGGCCGCCGATCATGGCTGCCATCGAGAAACGTCAGAAAGAAATCGCTGACGGCCTCGCTTCTGCAGAGCGTGCCAAAAAAGATCTGGACTTAGCGCAAGCCAATGCGACCGACCAGCTGAAAACTGCTAAAGCAGAAGCTCAGGTGATCATCGAGCAAGCGAACAAACGCAAAGCTCAGATCATGGATGAAGCGAAAGCCGAAGCCGAGCAGGAACGTAACAAAATCGTGGCGCAGGCTCAGGCTGAGATCGAAGCCGAACGTAAGCGCGCTCGTGAAGAGTTGCGTAAGCAAGTCGCGATGCTGGCAATTGCCGGCGCCGAGAAGATCATCGAACGTTCCGTGGATGAAGCTGCTAACAGCGACATCGTTGATAAACTGGTCGCTGAACTGTAAGGAGGGAGGGGCTGATGTCTGAATTTGTCACTGTAGCTCGCCCCTACGCCAAAGCAGCTTTTGACTTTGCCGTTGAGCACCAAAGCGTAGAGCGCTGGCAGGAAATGCTGGCGTTTGCGGCTGAAGTCACTCGCAATGAACAGATTTCTGAACTGCTGTCTGGCGCGGTCGCGCCAGAAACGCTGTCCAAGACGTTCATCGCGGTTTGTGGCGATCGGCTCGACGAACATGGCCAGAACTTTATCCGCGTAATGGCCGAAAATGGACGTTTACTGGTTCTTCCTGCCGTGCTGCAGCAGTTCATCGAACTGCGCGCCTCGCTGGAATCCACCGTCGAAGTCGAAGTGCTCTCTGCGAGCGCGCTGAGCGACGAACAGCAGGCGAAAATCGCCGCTGCGATGGAAAAACGTCTGTCACGCAAAGTTAAGCTGAATTGCAAAATTGACAAGTCTGTACTGGCCGGCATCGTTGTTCGCGCCGGCGATATGGTGATTGATGGCAGCGTTCGCGGTCGTCTTGAACGCCTGACAGACGTCTTGCAGTCTTAAGGGGACTGGAGCATGCAACTGAATTCCACCGAAATCAGCGAACTGATCAAGCAGCGCATTGCTCAGTTCAATGTAGTGAGCGAAGCTCACAATGAAGGTACTATCGTTTCCGTCAGCGACGGGATCATCCGCGTACACGGCCTGGCCGACGTTATGCAGGGCGAAATGATCGCTCTGCCTGGCAACCGTTACGCAATCGCATTGAACCTGGAGCGCGACTCCGTCGGTGCCGTGGTCATGGGTCCGTACGCGGATCTGGCCGAAGGCATGAAGGTTAAATGCACCGGCCGTATCCTGGAAGTTCCAGTCGGTCGTGGTCTGCTGGGCCGCGTAGTTAACACCCTGGGCGCGCCAATCGACGGCAAAGGCCCGATTGAGAACGACGGTTTCTCTCCGGTAGAAGCTATCGCGCCAGGCGTTATCGAGCGTCAATCCGTTGATCAGCCGGTTCAGACTGGCTACAAATCCGTTGACGCCATGATTCCAATCGGCCGTGGCCAGCGTGAGCTGGTGATCGGTGACCGTCAGACCGGTAAAACCGCGCTGGCGATCGATGCGATCATCAACCAACGCGACTCCGGCATCAAATGCGTTTACGTGGCTATCGGCCAGAAAGCGTCCACCATCGCTAACGTGGTGCGCAAACTGGAAGAGCACGGCGCACTGGCCAACACCATCGTGGTTGTGGCGACCGCTTCCGAATCCGCTGCACTGCAATACCTGGCGCCATACGCCGGTTGCGCAATGGGCGAATATTTCCGTGACCGCGGTGAAGATGCGCTGATCGTGTACGATGACCTGTCCAAACAGGCCGTTGCTTACCGCCAGATTTCCCTGCTGCTTCGTCGTCCGCCAGGTCGTGAAGCTTACCCAGGCGACGTATTCTACCTGCACTCCCGCTTGCTGGAGCGTGCAGCGCGCGTTAACGCCGAATACGTTGAAGCCTTCACCAAAGGTGAAGTTAAAGGCCAAACCGGTTCACTGACCGCTCTGCCGATCATTGAAACCCAGGCGGGTGACGTTTCCGCGTTCGTTCCGACCAACGTAATCTCGATTACCGATGGTCAGATCTTCCTGGAATCCAACCTGTTCAACTCCGGTATTCGTCCGGCAGTTAACCCGGGTATCTCCGTATCCCGTGTTGGTGGCGCCGCGCAGACCAAGATCATGAAGAAACTGTCCGGCGGTATCCGTACCGCGCTGGCGCAGTATCGTGAACTGGCTGCGTTCTCCCAGTTCGCATCCGATCTGGACGACGCGACCCGCAAACAGCTGAGCCACGGTCAGAAAGTGACCGAGCTGCTGAAACAGAAACAGTATGCGCCGATGTCGGTCGCACAACAGTCTCTGGTGCTGTTTGCCGCAGAACGCGGTTACCTGAACGACGTCGAAGTCGCCAAAGTGGTGAGCTTCGAAGCCGCGCTGGTCGCCTATGCGGACCGCGAGCACGCCGAGCTGCTGAACCACATCAACCAAACTGGCAACTTCAATGATGAGATCGAGGGCAAGTTGAAAGACATCCTCGAGACCTTCAAGAAAACCCAGTCCTGGTAACGCCGAACGGTCCTGCTGTTGAAAGACAGCAGGCCGTCTGGCACTGAGGAGAAGCAGAGATGGCCGGCGCAAAAGAGATACGTAGTAAGATCGCTAGCGTGCAAAACACGCAAAAGATCACTAAAGCGATGGAAATGGTCGCCGCCTCCAAAATGCGTAAATCGCAGGATCGCATGGCGGCCAGCCGTCCTTATGCAGAGACCATGCGCAAAGTGATTGGTCACCTTGCGTTAGGGAATCTGGAGTACAAGCACCCGTACCTGGATGAGCGTGACGTTAAGCGCGTCGGGTATCTGGTGGTGTCTACTGACCGTGGTCTCTGCGGCGGCTTGAACATCAACCTGTTCAAAAAGCTGCTGGCGGAGATGAAAGCCTGGTCCGAAAAAGGCGTCGAAACCGATTTGGCGCTGATTGGCTCTAAAGCGGCCTCTTTCTTTGGTTCCGTGGGCGGCAACGTGGTTGCCCAGGTGACCGGCATGGGGGACAAACCTTCCCTGTCGGATCTGATCGGGCCGGTGAAAGTGATGCTGCAGGCCTACGACGAAGGTCGTTTGGACAAGCTGTACATTGTCAGCAACAAATTTGTTAATACGATGTCCCAAGAGCCGCAGGTGCTTCAGCTGCTGCCGTTACCGCCAGCCGATGACGAAGAGCTGAAGAAAACGCCTTGGGATTACCTGTATGAACCCGATCCAAAAGTGCTGCTTGATACCTTGCTGCGCCGCTATGTGGAGTCGCAGGTTTATCAGGGCGTCGTGGAAAACCTGGCCAGCGAGCAGGCCGCACGAATGGTCGCGATGAAAGCCGCAACCGATAACGGCGGTAGCCTGATCAAAGAGCTGCAGTTGGTATACAACAAGGCGCGTCAGGCCAGCATCACTCAGGAACTCACCGAGATCGTTTCGGGAGCCTCCGCGGTTTAAGCTAGGTTTACGAATTACGTAGAGGATTCAAGATGGCTACTGGAAAGATTATCCAGGTAATCGGCGCCGTGGTGGACGTCGAGTTCCCTCAGGATGCCGTACCGAAAGTGTACGACGCTCTTGAGGTAGAAAACGGCACCGAAAAACTGGTGTTGGAAGTTCAGCAACAGCTGGGCGGTGGCGTGGTTCGCTGTATCGCAATGGGGACCTCCGACGGTCTGCGTCGCGGTCTGAAAGTGAACAACCTGGACCACCCGATTGAAGTGCCGGTGGGTAAAGCTACCCTGGGCCGTATCATGAACGTATTGGGTCAACCGATCGACATGAAAGGCGACATCGGCGAAGAAGAGCGTTGGGCGATTCACCGCGCGGCGCCAAGCTACGAAGAGCTGTCCAGCTCCCAGGAACTGCTGGAAACCGGTATCAAGGTAATGGACCTGATTTGTCCGTTCGCCAAGGGCGGTAAAGTCGGTCTGTTCGGTGGTGCGGGCGTGGGTAAAACCGTAAACATGATGGAGCTGATCCGTAACATCGCGATCGAGCACTCCGGTTATTCCGTGTTTGCGGGCGTGGGCGAGCGTACTCGTGAGGGTAACGACTTCTACCACGAAATGACCGACTCCAACGTTCTGGACAAAGTATCCCTGGTTTACGGCCAGATGAACGAGCCACCAGGTAACCGTCTGCGCGTTGCGCTGACCGGCCTGACCATGGCGGAGAAATTCCGTGACGAAGGCCGTGACGTTCTGCTGTTCGTTGACAACATCTACCGTTACACCCTGGCCGGTACCGAAGTGTCCGCACTTCTGGGCCGTATGCCATCCGCGGTAGGTTATCAGCCAACGCTGGCGGAAGAGATGGGCGTTCTGCAAGAACGTATCACCTCGACCAAGACCGGTTCCATCACTTCCGTACAGGCCGTTTACGTTCCTGCGGATGACTTGACTGACCCGTCACCAGCCACCACCTTTGCGCACTTGGACGCAACCGTGGTACTGAGCCGTAACATCGCTTCTCTGGGTATCTACCCGGCCGTTGACCCGCTGGATTCCACCAGCCGTCAGCTGGATCCGCTGGTTGTTGGCCAGGAGCACTACGACGTAGCGCGTGGCGTGCAGTCCATTCTGCAACGCTACCAGGAACTGAAAGATATCATCGCGATCTTGGGTATGGACGAGCTGTCTGAAGAAGACAAACTGGTCGTATCCCGTGCGCGTAAGATCCAACGCTTCCTGTCTCAGCCGTTCTTCGTGGCAGAAGTCTTCACCGGTTCTCCGGGCAAGTTCGTATCGCTGAAAGACACCATCCGTGGTTTCAAAGGCATTATGGACGGCGACTATGACCACCTGCCGGAGCAGGCGTTCTACATGGTTGGCACCATTGAAGAAGCAGTGGAAAAAGCCAAGAAACTGTAACGCCTTGAGAGGAGGGTGATATGGCTATGACTTACCATCTGGATGTAGTCAGCGCGGAAAAACAGATGTTTTCCGGCCTGGTGCAGAAGATCCAGGTGACAGGCAGCGAAGGTGAACTGGGGATCTTCCCTGGCCATGCGCCGCTGCTGACTGCCATCAAGCCTGGCATGGTGCGTATTGTTAAGCAGCACGGTGAAGAAGAGTTCATCTACCTGTCCGGCGGCATCCTCGAGGTGCAGCCGAGCGTGGTTACCGTGCTGGCGGACACTGCTATCCGTGGTACTGACCTCGACGAAGCGAGAGCGTTGGAAGCTAAGCGTAAAGCTGAAGAACACATTCGCAGCTCTCATGGCGATGTCGACTATGCTCAGGCATCCGCTGAACTGGCGAAAGCGATCGCGAAACTGCGCGTTATCGAGCTCACCAGAAAAGCGATGTAATGTTTGGGTGCAAAGCACCCAACTTTAAGAAAGCGGCCTATAGGGTCGCTTTTTTTTTACTTTAAAATAAGCATTTCAGCCCGGCGGGCGGTGTGGTGTATAACCCCTGATATCGGGAAATAAACGTCGCCGATCGCCGACAGTTTTTTCGCCCCGGCGCCGAATTGGCCACGATAGCGGCAGGCCAAGGCCCACGCGGCCTGCGCCGGGTTCGTGATGAGAAATATGTAGTAATATTGCCGCTAAACGGTTTTACTTTCGTCTATCAAAATGGAGTTATCAGGTTGCTTATGTCGAACAGCGCAATGAGCGTGGTTATCCTCGCCGCGGGCAAGGGAACACGCATGTATTCCGATCTTCCCAAGGTTTTACATCCGTTGGCCGGTAAGCCGATGGTGCAACACGTCATTGATGCCGCGATGAAACTGGGCGCGCAACATGTTCACCTGGTATACGGCCACGGCGGCGATCTGCTGAAAAGCACGTTGACTGACGGCGCGCTGAACTGGGTGCTGCAGGCCGAGCAATTGGGTACCGGCCATGCAATGCAGCAGGCCGCGCCGCACTTTGCCGACGATGAAGACGTGCTGATGCTGTACGGCGACGTGCCGTTGATCTCTGTGGATACGCTGCAACGCCTGCTGGCGGCCAAACCGCAGGGCGGTATCGGTCTGCTGACGGTCAAGCTGGACGATCCGAGCGGCTACGGCCGCATCGTGCGCGAGCAGGGCAACGTGGTGGGCATCGTCGAACACAAGGATGCCAGCGAGGCGCAGCGCCAGATCAACGAAATCAATACCGGCATCCTGGTGGCGAACGGGCGCGATCTGAAGCGCTGGCTGGGGATGTTGAATAACGACAACGCACAGGGCGAGTTTTACATCACCGATATTATTGCGTTGGCCCATGCCGACGGCAAGAAAATCGAAACAGTGCACCCGTCGCGCCTGAGTGAAGTGGAAGGCGTGAACAACCGCCTGCAGCTGGCGACCCTGGAGCGCGTCTTCCAGTCGGAACAGTCTGAAAAGCTGCTGTTGGCCGGCGTGATGCTGCTGGATCCGGCGCGTTTTGACCTGCGCGGGGAACTTGTTCACGGCCGCGACATCACTATTGATGCGAATGTGATTATCGAAGGTCACGTCAAGCTGGGCGACCGGGTGAAAATCGGCGCCGGCTGCGTGCTGAAAAACTGCGTGATCGGCGATGACTGCGAGATCAGCCCTTACAGCGTGCTGGAAGACAGCGTGCTGGAAGCCGACTGCACCGTGGGGCCGTTCGCCCGCCTGCGCCCTGGCGCGGAGCTGGCGGCAGGGGCCCACGTCGGCAACTTCGTGGAAATGAAAAAGGCGCGTTTGGGCAAAGGCTCCAAGGCCGGCCACCTCAGCTACCTGGGCGATGCCGAAATCGGCGATGACGTGAATATCGGCGCCGGCACCATCACCTGCAACTACGATGGCGCCAACAAGCACAAGACGCTGATCGGCGACGGCGTGTTCGTCGGTTCCGATACTCAGCTGGTGGCGCCGGTGTCGGTCGGCAAAGGCTCCACCATCGCCGCCGGCACCACGGTGACGCGCGATATCGCCGAGAACGAACTGGTGCTGAGCCGCGTCAAGCAGGTGCACATTCAGGGCTGGCAACGCCCGGTGAAGAAGAAATCATAGTGTGTTTTGCGTTGGGCTCCGTTCAGAGCCCAATACAAAACATAATAACCCCCACCATCTACAGGCTCGGGGACGCACGGTAAAACCGGCAAAAATCAGGTCAAGACATCGAAAGCGCCCATGAAGGGCGTTCATTAGGAATACAACTGATGTGTGGAATTGTAGGCGCAGTAGCGCAACGTGATATCGCAGAAATCCTGTTGGAAGGTTTACGCCGTCTCGAGTACCGCGGTTACGACTCCGCCGGTCTGGCGGTGGTCGACGAAAAAGGCAACGTCAGTCGCCTGCGTCGCGTAGGCAAGGTGCAAAAACTGGCCGAAGCGGCGGAGCAGACCGATCTGCACGGCGGTACCGGCATCGCTCACACCCGCTGGGCAACGCACGGTGAACCGACCGAAGCGAACGCGCACCCGCATGTTTCCGACTACATTACCGTGGTGCATAACGGCATCATCGAAAACCACGAACCGCTGCGCGAACTGCTGATCGAACGCGGTTACCGCTTCAGCTCCGAAACCGACACCGAAGTGATCGCGCACCTGGTGCACTGGGAACAACAACAGGGCGGCACGTTGCTGGAAGTGGTTCAGCGCGTGATCCCACAGCTGCGCGGCGCTTACGGCACCGTGGTGATGGACAGCCGCGATCCGAGCGTATTGGTCGCGGCGCGCTCCGGCAGCCCGCTGGTTATCGGCCGCGGCGTCGGGGAAAACTTTATTGCTTCCGATCAGCTGGCGCTGCTGCCGGTCACCCGCCGCTTCATCTTCCTGGAAGAAGGCGACGTGGTGGAAGTGACTCGCCGCACCGTCAACATCTTCGACAAGCAGGGCAACGCCATCGAGCGCCCTGAAATCGAATCCCAGGTGCAGTATGACGCCGGCGACAAGGGCGCTTACCGTCACTACATGCAAAAAGAGATCTACGAACAGCCGCTGGCGCTGAAAAACACCCTGGAAGGGCGTTTCAGCCATGGCCAAATCAACCTGAGCGAGCTGGGCCCGCGCGCCGACGAGCTGCTGGCCAAGGTGCAGCACGTGCAGATCATCGCCTGCGGGACTTCTTACCACTCCGGTATGGTGGCGCGTTACTGGTTTGAAGCGTTGGCCGGCGTGCCGTGCGACGTCGAGATCGCGTCCGAATTCCGTTACCGCAAATCGGCGGTGCGTCCGGGCAGCCTGATCATCACCCTGTCGCAGTCCGGCGAAACTGCCGATACGTTAGCGGCGCTGCGCTTGTCCAAAGAGCTGGGTTATCTCGGTTCGCTGGCCGTTTGTAACGTGGCCGGCTCTTCGCTGGTGCGCGAATCGGATCTGGCGTTGATGACCAAAGCGGGCACGGAAATCGGCGTGGCCTCGACCAAGGCCTTCACCACGCAGCTCACCGTGCTGTTGATGCTGGTGGCGCGTCTGGGCCGCCTGAAAGGCATGGCGGAAAGCGTGGAGCAAGAGATCGTGCATGGCCTGCAGGCGCTGCCGGCGCGTATCGAGCAGATGCTGTCGATGGATAAAGAGATCGAAGCGCTGGCGGAAGGGTTCTCCGACAAGCACCATGCGCTGTTCCTCGGCCGCGGCGATCAGTATCCAATCGCCATGGAAGGGGCGCTGAAGCTGAAAGAGATCTCCTATATTCACGCCGAAGCCTATGCGGCGGGTGAGCTGAAACACGGCCCGCTGGCGCTGATCGACGCCGATATGCCGGTGATCGTGGTGGCACCGAACAATGAACTGCTGGAAAAGCTGAAGTCCAACATTGAAGAAGTGCGCGCGCGCGGCGGCCAGCTGTACGTGTTCGCCGATCAGGACGCCGGCTTCGTCAGCAGCGAAGGCATGACCATCATTCCTCTGCCGCACGTCGAGGAAATCGTGGCGCCGATCTTCTACACCGTGCCGTTGCAGCTGCTGTCTTACCACGTGGCGCTGATCAAAGGCACCGACGTTGACCAGCCGCGCAACCTGGCGAAGTCTGTCACCGTAGAGTAATCTGCCGCAGGTAAACTGCAAAAGCCGGCCTTTGCGCCGGCTTTTTTCATGAGCGGCCTTAAAGATGACAGCGCGACCGATTCGGCGATAAACATTGTCATATTCAAGCGGATAGGCCGCGCCAAACCGTTTTTTTATTGCACGTCAATTGCGCTGTTTTTTGACTAATTAATTGATTTTTAAAGAAACAAACGCCTCTCTGGCGCGCTGTAATATAACTGTCATATTGCGTACATTTTTCTGTCACCAAACTGTCCTATTTTCCCTCCTGCAGCAATACTTACTCTGATTAAAACGACTCGAAGTCGATTTTAAATATCCCATTAGGAGGGATTATGAAACTGATGCGTACCACCGTCGCCAGTATTGTGGCAGCGACCTTCTCCCTGACCACCGTGTCCGCGTTCGCTGCTGCCAGCCTGACCGGTGCAGGTGCGACATTCCCCGCTCCGGTTTACGCCAAGTGGGCAGATTCTTATCAGAAAGAAACCGGCAACAAAGTTAACTATCAGGGCATCGGCTCCTCTGGCGGCGTGAAGCAAATCGTGGCCAACACCGTTGACTTTGGCGCTTCCGACGCCCCGCTGTCTGACGACAAACTGGCGGCCGATGGCCTGTTCCAGTTCCCGACCGTGATCGGCGGCGTGGTGCTGGCCGTGAATATCCCGGGCATCAAATCCGGCGAACTGACGCTGGACGGCAAAACCCTGGGCGATATCTACCTGGGCAACGTCAAAAAATGGAACGATCCGGCTATCACCAAGCTGAACCCAGGCGTGAAACTGCCTGACCAGAACATCGCCGTGGTGCGCCGCGCCGACGGTTCCGGCACCTCGTTCGTGTTCACCAGCTACCTGTCCAAGGCCAATGCGCAGTGGAAAGAGAAGATCGGCGCCGGTTCTACCGTTAACTGGCCGACCGGTCTGGGCGGTAAAGGCAACGACGGCATCGCCGCCTTCGTTCAGCGTCTGCCTGGCTCTATCGGCTACGTAGAATACGCTTACGCCAAGCAGAACAACCTGGCTTACACCAAGCTGGTATCCGCCGACGGTAAACCGGTCAGCCCGACCGAAGAGAGCTTCAGCAACGCGGCCAAGGGCGTGGATTGGAGCAAGACCTTCGCTCAGGATCTGACTGACCAGAAAGGCGACAACGTGTGGCCAATTACATCCACCACCTTCATCCTGGTGCACAAAGAGCAGAAAAACCCTGCTCAGGGCGCCGAAGTGCTGAAGTTCTTCGACTGGGCTTACAAAACCGGTGCCAAGCAGGCTAACGAGCTGGATTACGCCACCCTGCCGGCAGAAGTGGTTGAGCAGGTGCGCGCGGCTTGGAAAACCAACGTAAAAGACAGTTCAGGCAAAGCGCTGTACTAACAACGCAGGGGCGCGGGTTCGCCGCGCCCCACACAGTTCTTCAGGCTCCGATCCCGGTTGGGGCTGCCAGGGTTCAAACAGAGAGTAATCTATGGCTGAGTACAAGCCGACCATCAAAGCACCGGGCAAAAACGGTGACATCATTTTCAGCGCGCTGGTGAGACTGGCTGCGCTGATTACCCTATTGTTGCTGGGCGGCATCATTGTTTCGCTGATCTTCGCCTCCTGGCCAAGCATGCAGAAATTCGGCTTCGCCTTCCTGTGGACCAAAGAGTGGGACGCGCCGGCGGAGCAGTTCGGCGCGCTGGTGCCGATCTACGGCACCGTGGTCACCTCGCTTATCGCGCTGATCATCGCCGTGCCGGTGAGCTTCGGCATCGCGCTGTTCCTGACCGAGCTGGCGCCGAACTGGCTGAAGCGGCCGCTGGGCATCGCCATTGAGCTGTTGGCGGCCATCCCCAGCATCGTTTACGGCATGTGGGGCCTGTTCGTGTTCGCGCCGCTGTTCGCCGAATACTTCCAGACGCCGGTCGGCGAAGTGCTGTCGGGCATTCCGATCGTCGGCGAGCTGTTCTCCGGCCCGGCCTTCGGCATCGGCATTCTGGCCGCCGGGGTGATCCTGGCGATCATGATCATTCCTTACATCGCGGCAGTCATGCGCGACGTGTTCGAACAGACCCCGGTGATGATGAAAGAGTCGGCCTACGGCATCGGCTGCACCACCTGGGAAGTCATCTGGCGCATCGTGCTGCCGTTCACCAAAAACGGCGTCATCGGCGGCGTGATGTTGGGCCTGGGCCGTGCGCTGGGGGAAACCATGGCGGTGACCTTTATCATCGGCAACACCTACCAGCTCGACAGCGCTTCGCTGTACATGCCGGGCAACAGCATCACCTCGGCGCTGGCCAACGAATTCGCCGAAGCCGAGTCCGGCGTGCACACCGCCGCGTTGATGGAGCTGGGCCTGATTCTGTTTGTTATCACCTTTATCGTGCTGGCGCTGTCGAAACTGATGATCATGCGTCTGGCCAAGAATGAGGGGCGTTAACATGGCGACGATGGATATGCAAAACGCAGTCGTTCTGGCGGAAAGCCGCCGCAAAATGCAGGCCTGGCGCCGGCAGAAAAACCGTCTCGCGCTGTTCCTGTCGATGGCGACCATGGTGTTCGGGCTGTTCTGGCTGATCTGGATCCTGATCGCCACCGTGACCAAAGGCTTCGACGGCATGTCGCTGGCGCTGTTCACTGAAATGACCCCGCCGCCGAACACCGCAGGCGGCGGTCTGGCCAACGCCATCGCCGGCAGCGGCCTGTTGATCCTGTGGGCGACCATCTTCGGCACGCCGCTGGGCATCATGGCCGGCATCTACCTGGCAGAATACGGCCGTAAATCCTGGCTGGCGGAAGTGATCCGCTTTATCAACGACATCCTGCTGTCCGCACCGTCGATCGTGGTGGGCCTGTTCGTTTACACCATCGTGGTGGCGAAGATGGAACACTTTTCCGGCTGGGCCGGCATCGTCGCGCTGGCGCTGCTGCAGGTGCCGATCGTCATTCGCACCACCGAGAACATGCTGAAGCTGGTGCCGGATACGCTGCGCGAGGCCGCTTATGCGCTGGGCACGCCGAAATGGCGCATGATTTCCGCCATCACGCTGAAGGCGTCGGTGTCCGGCATCATCACCGGCGTGCTGCTGGCGATTGCGCGCATCGCGGGGGAAACGGCGCCGCTGCTGTTCACCTCGCTGTCGAACCAGTTCTGGAGCACCGACCTGATGCAGCCGATCGCCAACCTGCCGGTGACCATCTTCAAATTCGCCATGAGCCCGTTCGCCGAATGGCAACAGCTGGCCTGGGCCGGGGTGCTGTTGATCACCCTGTGCGTACTGTTACTGAATATCCTGGCGCGCGTGATTTTCGCCAAGAAAAAGCATTCATAAAATTTTGAGCGCCGCTTTGGCGGCGCTGATGAAAAGAGAGAAGTCTTGATGAGTATGGTTACTGACGCTTCCAGCAGCAAAATTCAGGTACGCGATCTGAACTTCTACTACGGCAAATTCCATGCGCTGAAGAACATCACGCTGGATATCGCCAAGAACAAGGTCACCGCGTTTATCGGCCCGTCCGGCTGCGGCAAATCCACCCTGCTGCGCACCTTCAACAAGATGTACCAGCTGTACCCGGAACAGCGTGCGGAAGGCGGCATCCTGCTGGACGGCCAGAACATCCTGACCGACAACTCGGATATCGCGCTGCTGCGCGCCAAGGTCGGCATGGTGTTCCAGAAGCCGACGCCGTTCCCGATGTCGATTTACGACAACATCGCCTTCGGCGTTCGCCTGTTTGAAAAGCTGTCGCGCGCCGATATGGACGAGCGCGTGCAGTGGGCGCTGACCAAGGCGGCGCTGTGGAACGAAACCAAGGACAAGCTGCACCAGAGCGGCTACAGCCTTTCCGGCGGCCAGCAGCAGCGCCTGTGCATCGCCCGCGGCATCGCCATTCGTCCGGAAGTGCTGTTGCTGGATGAGCCTTGCTCGGCGCTGGATCCGATCTCCACCGGCAAGATTGAAGAGCTGATCAGCGAGCTGAAGGCCGATTACACCGTGGTGATCGTAACCCACAATATGCAGCAGGCGGCGCGCTGCTCCGACTCCACCGCATTTATGTATCTGGGCGAGCTGATCGAGTTCAGTGATACTGATAACCTGTTCACTGCGCCGCAGAAAAAGCAGACTGAAGACTACATCACTGGCCGTTATGGTTGATAGGAAGCATCATGGATAACCTGAATTTAAACAAACACATTTCCGGCCAGTTCAACGCAGAGCTTGAGCATATCCGCACCCAGGTGCTGACCATGGGCGGGCTGGTGGAGCAGCAGCTGACCGACGCCATCACCGCGATGCACAATCAGGATGGCGAGCTGGCCAAGCGAGTTATCGAAGGCGACGCCAAGGTCAACATGATGGAAGTGGCGATCGACGAAGCCTGCGTGCGCATCATCGCCAAGCGCCAGCCGACCGCCAGCGATCTGCGCCTGGTGATGGCGATCATCAAAACCATTTCCGAGCTGGAACGCATCGGCGACGTGGCGGACAAAATCTGCCGCACCGCGCTGGAGAAGTTCTCGCACCAGCACCAGCCGCTGCTGGTCAGCCTGGAATCGCTGGGGCGCCACACCGTGCAAATGCTGCACGACGTGCTGGACGCCTTCGCGCGCATGGATCTGGACGAGGCGATCCGTATTTACCGCGAAGATAAAAAGGTCGACCAGGAATACGAAGGCATCGTGCGTCAGCTGATGACCTATATGATGGAAGACTCACGCACCATTCCGAGCGTGCTGACCGCGCTGTTCTGCGCCCGTTCTATCGAGCGTATCGGCGACCGCTGCCAGAACATCTGCGAATTTATCTTCTATTTCGTCAAAGGACAGGATTTCCGTCATTTGGGCGGCGACGCCCTGGAAAAGCTGCTCTCTCCGGGCGGTAAAGACGACAAAGCCGACTGACCCTTTCCGGGTAATATCCTTCAAAGGCGCGGTTTCCCGCGCCTTTATTCCATCTTAAGTTCTTAAAGATAAAAAGGTTATAAATATAGCTTTTTATATTATTTCCTGACCTATGTGGCGCTTGCTAGCTTATCCGCCAGCAGGACATCAACCACTTAGGAGCTCTCTATGAAACATCGCGCTTTGGCCTTAACGTTGTTAGCCAGTCTGACCGGCCTCGCCGCCGGCGCCGCGCACGCGGACAAACTTGACGATATCAAGCAAGCCGGCGTGGTGCGTATCGCGGTGTTCGACAGCAACCCGCCGTTCGGCTACATCGATCCGCAGAGCAAGAAGCTGGTGGGCTACGATGTGGACGTCGCCGATGCGATCGGCAAAGCGCTGGGGGTAAAAGTGGAGCTGCGCGCCACCAACCCGGCCAACCGCATTCCGCTGCTGGTGTCGAAGAAGGTTGACCTGATTGCCGCCAACTTCACCATTACCGACGAGCGCGCCAAGGAAGTGAACTTCAGCGTGCCGTACTTCGCCACCGGTCAGAAATTCATCGCCCGCAAAGGCGTGCTGAAAACCCCGGAAGACATCAAAAAGCTGCGCATCGGCGCGGATAAGGGCACGGTGCAGGAAATCACCCTGCGCGAGCGTTTCCCGACGGCGAAAGTGATCTCTTACGATGACACCCCGCTGGCGTTCGTGGCGCTGCGCAACGGCAACGTGCAGGCGATCACCCAGGACGACGCCAAGCTGGTCGGCCTGCTTGGCAACCTGCCGGCGGCGCAGAAGGCGGAATTTGAAATTTCGCCGTTCAGTCTGACCAAAGAATACCAGGGCGTCGGCATTCCCAAGGGCGAAGATCGCCTGACCGCCGCGGTGAACGAGACGCTGATCAAGCTGGAAAAAGACGGCGAAGCGGTTAAGATTTACGATCGCTGGTTCGGGCCGGAAACCCAATCCGCCCAACCGCGCGGCGATTTCAAAATCGCGCCTTTGGATCAGCAACCGAAAGCCTGATTTAACCGCTCGCGGTGAGATCGGCACGGAGGGGCGCAGCTTGCTGCGCCCCTGATGCATTCTGCAAGACAAGGATTGAACATGAACCTGGACTGGCTGCTGGCGCCGCAATACCTGAGCTGGCTGTGGCACGGCTTTCTGCTGACTCTGTGGCTTTCCGCCTGCGCGGGCCTGGCGGCCACGCTGCTGGGCTTCGTACTGGCGGCGATGCGCGACAGCAGCCTGCGGCCGTTGAGTTGGCTGGCGATGGGCTACAGCTCGCTGTTTCGCAATACGCCGCTGCTGGTGCAGCTGTTCTTCTGGTACTTCGCCGCCGGGCAGATCCTGCCGTCCGCCGCCATGCAGTGGCTGAACAGCTCACATCAGGTCGGTCCGCTGGAATGGCCGTCGTTCGAGTTTCTCGCCGGTTTCTTCGGCCTGACGCTCTACTCCACCGCCTTTATCGCCGAAGAGATCCGTTCCGGCATTCGCGGCGTCGCCGGCGGGCAGAAATATGCCGCGCAGGCGCTGGGGCTGACCGGCTGGCAGGCGATGCGCTACGTGGTGCTGCCGCAGGCGCTGAAAATCGCGCTGCCGCCGCTGCTGGGGCAATACATGAACGTGATCAAAAACTCGTCGCTGACCATGGCGATCGGCGTGGCCGAACTCTCTTACGCCTCGCGTCAGGTCGAAACCGAAACCCTGCGCACCTTCCAGGCGTTCGGCGTGGCGACGGTGCTGTATATCGCCATCATCGCGCTGCTGGAAGGCTGGGGCATGTGGCGCCAACAGCGTAAACCGCTGGGAGGGCATTGAGATGGATTTCAGCGTGATTCACGACAACCTGGGCTACCTGCTGTGGGGTACCTGGCCGGATGGTCCATTAGGCGGCGCGGCGCTGACGTTGGCGATCAGCCTGATGGCCGGCGTCGCCTCGGCGGCGCTAGGCACCTTGCTCGGCGTGGCGCTGGCGATGTCGCGCGGCGTCGCTGCCGGATTGCTGGCGGCGGTGCTGGGCTTTTTCCGCGCCATACCGGTCATCATGCTGATCTTCTGGACCTATTTCCTGCTGCCGATGGTGTTTGGCGTAGAGATCCCGGAAATCACCACCGTGGTGTGCGCGCTGGCGCTGATCGCTTCGGCCTATCTGGCCCATGCGGTGAAGGCCGGCATCGCCGCGATCGGCCCCGGCCAGTGGCAGGCCGGACTTTCCCTGGGGCTGACCCGCTGGCAGACGCTGCGCATGATCGTGCTGCCGCAGGCGCTGCGCATGATGGTGCCGTCGTTCATCAACCAGTGGATATCCCTGATCAAAGACACCTCGCTGGCTTATATCGTCGGCGTTGGCGAACTGACCTTCCTGGCGACCCAGGTCAACAACCGCAGCATGGTCTATCCGATGGAAGTGTTCCTGTTCGTGGCGCTGGTCTATTTCGTGTTCTGCCTGGCGCTCGATCTGCTGGCCAACGCGGTCAACCGCCGCTTCGGCGCGCAAACTCGCGCGTTGAAACGGTCGTGGCGCTGGTGGCGCAACAAGCCGCCGTTGCCGGCCAGTTAATCGGCCGTCAGCCGCCAGCCGCGTTCGCGCCACAGCGTGGGCAGCTGGGCCAGGTCGTTAAACGTCGTCACCAGCGGGTGGTCGATCGGCGGGTTATGCGGATCGGCGCAGAAGTAAAAGACCGGGATGCCGGCATTGATACCAGCCTGCGCGCCGGCAGGCGAGTCATCGACCAGGATGCAGCGCGTTACCGGCACCTGCATCTGTTCGGCGGCGTGGAATACGATCGCCGGATCCGGCTTCCAGCGCTGAATGTCATAGCCGCTGAACAACCGGTCATCAAAATAAGGCAGCATGCCGGTCAGGCCGAGCGAGTGCTGCATCTTGCTGACCGGTCCGTTGGAGACGGTGCAGACAGGCACCGTCACCTGCGCCAGCAGCTCGCGGGCGCCGGCAATCTGCTGTAGTTCGCTGTCGAACAGCCGCGCCACTTCCTGCCGATACAGCGGCTCCAGCGCCTCTTTTGCCAGGTCAGTGCCCTGCTCGGCGTTGACCCGATCGATGATCTCGTACAGCTTCACCCCTTTGTATTTCTTGAACACCTCTTCCAGCGACAGATGAATGCCGTAGCGGGCGAACATGTGCACATAGGCTTTGCTGCACAGCACTTCGCTGTCCACCAGCGTGCCGTCGCAGTCGAACAAAATACAGTCAATCTGATTCATGCGGGACAGGTTCCTTCGGGTTAACGGCGCTGAGGCCGCTCAGCGATCACTTGATCAGGTTACGCGCCTTGAGATCGTGCAAAATCAGCGCGGCGACGTGTGAGCAGTGCGGCAAATCGCGGCTGTCGCACCACCTCAGCTCGGCGATTTCGGCGGCCGGCTGCAACTGCCCGGTAACGTCGGCCTGATAGCAGCGAATACGCACCTGGGTGCCGTCCTGCTTGCCGTCCGCCGGGCCGGCGAACTCGCCGTAAAACGCGATGGAGCTCGGCTGCAGCGCGACGGTCAGCTCTTCGTCGATTTCGCGGCACAGCGCCTGTTCGTCGGTTTCGCCCGCTTCGCGCTTTCCGCCCGGCATATAAAACAGCGTCTTATTGTGTGAACGCACCAGCGCCACTTTGTCATCTTTCAGCGCGATCAACGCGAGCTTATCGATAAAGGTTGAAGACATGCGGATTCCTGTTTTTTCGCGGGTAGGGTAAGAGATGCGATAGGTCATTTTATCGGCCGTGTCGGCAAACGGCAACGCAGCGGACGGAAACGCGGGATGAAAGCCTGTAAATACAAGCCGTTGACGCGTTTAGCCGTAAAGATGGCGAAAAAAACCTGTGACCGGCGTCAAAAGCCCCACTTTTTGTTATAGGATAGCCGGCGACTGTCCATTCCCATTTTCGGAATTCTGATAATGACCAAACCAGTATCTGGCCTTGACGCTGAGCAAGGCTTGCTTGGGCGCGTGTTTAAACTCAAGCAACATGGCACGACGGCGCGTACGGAAACGATTGCCGGTATCACCACCTTCCTTACCATGGTGTATATCGTGTTCGTTAACCCGCAAATCTTGGGCGCGGCGGGCATGGATACCCAGGCGGTATTTGTCACCACCTGTTTGATCGCCGCTTTCGGCAGCATCTTTATGGGCCTGCTGGCGAACCTGCCGGTGGCGCTGGCGCCGGCGATGGGCCTGAACGCCTTCTTCGCCTTCGTGGTGGTCGGGGCGATGGGCATCTCCTGGCAGGTGGGCATGGGCGCCATCTTCTGGGGAGCGGTCGGCCTGCTGCTGCTGACCATTTTCCGCATCCGCTACTGGATGATCGCCAACATTCCGGTCAGCCTGCGGGTCGGCATCACCAGCGGCATCGGCCTGTTCATCGGCATGATGGGGCTGAAAAACGCCGGCATCGTGGTGGCCAACCCGGACACGCTGGTGACCATCGGCAGCCTGACCTCGCACAACGTGCTGCTGGGCGCGCTCGGCTTCTTCATCATCGCCGTGCTCTCTTCGCGCAACTTCCACGCGGCGGTGCTGGTGTCGATCGTGGTCACCACCCTGATCGGCTGGATGCTGGGCGACGTGAAATACGGCGGCCTGTTCTCCCTGCCGCCGAGCATCACCTCGGTGGTGGGCCAGGTCGACGTGGCTGGCGCGCTGAACATCGGGCTGGCCGGGATCATCTTCTCGTTTATGCTGGTGAACCTGTTTGACTCTTCGGGCACCTTGATCGGCGTCACCGATAAAGCCGGCCTGACCGACAACCAGGGCAAGTTCCCGCGCATGAAGCAGGCGCTGTACGTCGACAGCATCAGCTCGGTGGCCGGTTCGCTGGCGGGCACCTCTTCCGTGACCGCTTACATCGAAAGTTCGTCCGGCGTCGCCGTCGGCGGCCGCACCGGTTTGACGGCGGTGGTCACCGGCCTGCTGTTCCTGCTGGTGATCTTCCTGTCGCCGCTGGCGGGCATGGTGCCGGCTTACGCCGCCGCCGGCGCGCTGATCTACGTCGGCGTGCTGATGACCTCCAGCCTGGCGCGGGTGAAGTGGGACGATCTGACCGAAGCGGTACCGGCGTTTGTCACCGCGGTGATGATGCCGTTCAGCTTCTCGATCACCGAAGGCATCGCGCTCGGCTTTATCTCCTACTGCGTGATGAAGCTCGGCACCGGCCGCTGGCGTGAAATCAGCCCGTGCGTGGTGGTGGTGGCGCTGCTGTTCGTGCTGAAGATCGTCTTCGTCGACGGCCATTGACCGCCAAAGGGCCGACGCCTGTCGGCCCTGAACCCCTAGGCGCCCGGCGTCGCATCCGGCACCTTACCCAACACCCACTGCAACGGCCGCTTGAAGCGCGCCTGCCAACTGCCGGCGGCATCCTCTCCCTGGGCGAAGTGCAGCGTTTCTACCTGATTATCCTCTCCGAACAGATTGGCGAAGTGCAACGCCAGCGCCTGCTCGCTGAAATTCTGCCGATCGTAATACGCCATCACGATTTTCTTTTGCGCCGCCAGCGACTGCTGGGCCGGCTTGATCTCGCCGTTGGGGGCGATCAGCAGCGCGCCGGCGTAAAACTGCGGGTACTTCGCGATCAGGTTGGCGGCGTGCAGCGCGCCCTGGCCGCGGGCGCTGAGGTAAATCCGCCGGGGATTCAGCTTTAGCTGCGGAGCCAGCTGTTGCAGCGTACGCTGAATGGCGGTTTGGGTGCTTTCGTCGCTGTAATTCGACCAGCGGAAACTGTTTTCCGACAGCATCTGCGTGCCGTTGAGCTCGATGTAGGCCACGCCCATTTCGCCGAACAGCAGCCGTTCTTCGGGGCTGATGGCGGCGGCTTTGCCGTAGGTATGCAGGAAGATCACCGTTGGCCAGCCTTCGGGCGGCGCTTCGCCGTCCGGCATCGCGTAGCTGGCCTTGCCTTCATAGTGGCGCGCGTGCTGCAGATAGCGCGCTTTGGTGGCGGCCAGGATCGATTGGTAGGTGGCGGAGTGCTGGATGCTGTTGAAGGCGTCGTCCTCCAGCAGGTTGTAGTAGTACCACAGGCCGCGGTCGGCGCTCAGCTGCAGGTAGCGCTCCGCCAGCTCGGTTTGCCCTTTCTCCGCCGATGACACCGCCAGCTGGTAGGGCGCCCAGACGTTGCGGCCGTCTTCGCGCATCAGCGTCAGGTACAGCGACATGGCGCCCAGCTTTTTATCTTCCTGGTTTTGCGCGGATCGCGACAGCTGGGCGTTGAGCGCGCTGTGTGCCGGCAGCTCCAGCGGCTCTTCGCCGGCGGGATAACGCATCTCTGCCGCGAAAGCGGGACTGGTGATGGAAACAAAAAATAACGCTAAAATGAAAAAATACATGATGCTATGGCTTTAATTTTCAATGAATTGATGGACTTCATGTCCTGTTGCGGCGCCTAAGGGGCGCCGCGAGACCTTCACTCCACGCGGCGAATAAAATCGCTGAACGCAGACAGCTGGCCGGTCAGAAAATCCAGCGTTCCCTGATCGCTCAGTTCACCGGCCTGTTCGTCGACCTTGCTCTGGATCACGCCGCCCATAAACTCAGGCTTGTTCATTACCATCGCATCGAGGAACACCAGGATCTGGCGCAGGTGGTATTGGCAGCGCGCGCCGCCGATCGGCCCCATCGAGCTGGTCTGAATGGCGACCGGCTTGCCGGCCAGCGGCTGATTCGGCAAGCGAGACAGCCAGTCGATGGCGTTCTTCAACCCGCCGGGCACGGAATAGTTATATTCAGGGGTGACGATGATCACGCCGTCGGCCTGGCGGATCTGTTCGGCGATCGCCTCGACCGCGGCAGGGAAGCCTTCACCCTGTTGCATGTCGGCGTCGTACAGCGGGATATCGCGGATGGAGGGCAGCGCTTCAATGGTGACGCCCTGTGGAGCCAGGCCTGGCAGGGCGCGGGCCACCATGGCGTTGTAGGAGCCTTTGCGCAGGCTGCCGAGCAGAGTGACGATTTTTAAGGCTTGGTCTGACATGGTGATTCTCCCTTTCGAATGAGCAGATTCAGCGTACAACATGGGCGAATAGTAGGCTAAAGCGCTGGTCGAGAATAGGCGATTGCTCAACATTTAGCTGTCTTTACAATTTAATCCAGCAACTCGTGCGGTAAAGACAGCGTTATCCGTTTTGCGCTGCGTTAACCGGGCGTCTTCAGGCCCGTCAGTTTAACGAAGCGTGAGGACGCCGCCGGGCTGCGCGGCGAGATTTCCCCGTCTTTCTGCAGGCCGCCGCGCTCTTCGTAGCGCCAGCACAGCAGGCGATCCAGGCCGGGGCTGCCGGCGCAGGCCCAGCTCAGGTATTCGTCGGCGTCGCTCATCACCTGAACGTCCGGCGTGGCGCTGGAGCGCAGGTGGCCGGAGAAGGGATGTAGACGCAGCGTAGACTGGCCGCTGTTGCCGAGGCCGGAAATTTTCAGCACGCTTTGCCGAATGCTCCACAGCTGAGTCTCCGCCTCCAGCCGATCGTCCTGCGCGCCGATCCAGGCACTTTCCGCCGTCGTCTGATGCGCGTGTTGCAGCGCGCTTTGCCGGGTGCCGCGCGCCCGCATCACTTCGATATCCAACCCGACTTTTCCCTCGTCGCTGAGCAGCACGCCCACGGTGTTGCTGGCGTAAGCGAGGCTGAAATCGGGCAGCTGATGATCGGCGAAACAGGGGCGGCCGGTCGGCGTGGTGGCGATGGGGGGCAGCGTCGGCAGGCCGTACAGGTAGAACATCATTTCGGCGAGCAGAATGCGCCCTTGCAGGAAGCGCGTGCGGCGTTTAACGGAAAAGGTGCGGGTGGCGGCTATCACTTCGTCGGCGAGTCTCTGGGTATCCAGGACGGCGGAGGCCGGGGTCCATCGGGCAAAATGACACGCCATTGTTCGCTCCATGACAGAGGGTCGCTAAGAACGCAGGGGTGTTAGATTAAGACTAAGTTGAGGATTTATCATCAAAAAACGCTATGCGGATTATCCTATTTATCAGCGGTGGTAGAGATATCGCCCGGCGCGGCATCGCTCCACCATTGGATCATTGATGCGTTCGGTGCCAAATCAAAGCACGGCTTACCCAGCAAGTGATTGAGGATGCGGGCTGAACGCCAGGCCATCAGGCTCAGTCCGCCTTCTGCGCTGCCGTGGCTGTGTATTCCGGCATTAACCGCATAAATTCGATTTTGCTCCGGCCCGAGCCAGTCCAGATTAAAATTCGGCAGTAGCGGCAGATGCTGTTCCGCATCGAGAGGAATGCGCGGCAGCAAGGGTTTCAGGTAAGCGGGCAGCGAAGCGCGATAGCCGGTGGCCAGAATGACGATATCGGCCCTAAAACTTTCCTGGCGATTTTCCAGGCCGTGAAGCGTGCGCAGATGAAAAGCTTCACCCACTGATTCGATGGCCAGTAGGGTGCGATGAGGCAGTAAACGCACATTGCGCGTCTGGCGCATCACGTCAAAACGCATATATAGCTCACGGTACAGGGTTCGCAGCGTATGATTGCTGATGCCGTCTGCCGGCAATTTCTGTGTTTTGATTTCACGCTCGCGGATTTCTGACGGCAGCGTATAGAAATAGTCAACGTATTCGGGAGTGAAGTATTCGTTGGTGAAGGGGGACTCATCCAGCGGCTGAAAATTGGGACGGCGCGAGAGCCAGTCCAGCTGCGCCGGTTCGCCCCAGTGCCCCTGCAATGCGTTCAAAAACACATCGGCGCCGCTTTGGCCGCCGCCCACCACCATAACTCGCTTGCCGCTGAAGTCCGGATTGCGCAGGGCTATTTCGGCGGCATGCATGCAGTTTTCGCCCAACGCCGGGTAAAACGCTTTCGGTAACCAAGGGTTATGGCCGGTGCCCAGACAGATATTTTTCGCCCACAGCGTCTGATTATGGGTGGTTACCTTGAACAAACTCTTTTCATCGTCAAAATCAATGCGCTCTACGGACTGTGAAAACTGTAGCCCGTCTAATCTTTCGCAGGCCCAGCGTAGATAGTCGGAAAATTCTTCTCGGCTGATAATTTGCTGCTCGGTGATTAAAAACCGATAAATTTTTTTCTGTTCTACCAAGTAATTAATAAATGAAAATTGGCTGCGTGGGCTGACGGCGGTAACCAAATCCTGCAGCACATATGTCTGCATATAAGCGGAAGGCAGCAGCATGCCGGGGTGCCAGCGGAAGCTCGCGTTACGATCGAGAAAGGTATAGTTGACGGCGCCGCTTTCGGCGGCCAGAGCGGCCAGACTGAGATTGAAAGGCCCCAATCCCACGCCAATCAAGTCTAAAGGTTCGTTCATTTAAGCTTATCTCTCACGCGGAAAAATTGATGAGATA
Source organism: Serratia sp. CY32780 (assembly GCF_052169135.1). Classification (NCBI taxonomy): domain Bacteria; kingdom Pseudomonadati; phylum Pseudomonadota; class Gammaproteobacteria; order Enterobacterales; family Yersiniaceae; genus Serratia; species Serratia sp. CY32780. The sequence continues at coordinate 238,516 of NZ_JBJNLI010000004.1, read as the reverse complement.
AGCTTAGGTGAGTTTTGGCGCCGGAGACGTAAAATGCGGGCGCCGAAGAGGATATGGCGCCCGCAGGCGATTATTTGCCGATGCAGAAGCTGGAGAAGATGCGGCCCAGCAGATCGTCTGAGGTGAATTCGCCGGTGATTTCGCTCAAGGCCAGCTGCGCCTGGCGCAGTTCCTCGGCCAGCAGCTCGCCCGCGTAAGCGCTCACTAACTGTTCTTTGCCTTGCACCAGGTGCTGTGCCGCCAGCTCCAGCGCCTGCAGGTGACGACGGCGCGCCAGGAAGCCGCCTTCCATGTTGCTGGTGAAGCCCATGCTCTGTTTAAGATGATCGCGCAGCACATCGACGCCTTCACCGGTGCGGGCCGACAGGCGAATAAGTGAGTGGTTGTTCACTTCCGTCAGACCCAGCGTTTCACCGGTGATGTCGGCCTTGTTGCGCACCACGGTGATCGGCAGCGTGCCCGGCAGGCGCGCCATAAACTCCGGCCAGATCTCCGCCGGCTCGGTGGCGGCGGTGGTGGTGCCGTCGACCATAAACAGCACTCTGTCGGCCTGTTCGATCTCGTTCCACGCACGTTCGATGCCGATGCGCTCCACTTCGTCGCTGGCGTCGCGCAGGCCGGCGGTGTCGATGATGTGCAGCGGCATGCCGTCGATATGGATATGTTCGCGCAGGACGTCGCGGGTGGTGCCGGCGATATCGGTGACGATCGCCGCCTCACGCCCGGCTAATGCATTGAGCAGGCTGGATTTACCGGCGTTGGGGCGCCCGGCGATCACCACCTTCATCCCTTCGCGCAGCAGGCTGCCCTGGCGCGCTTCGCCGCGCACGCTGTCCAGATCCGCCATCACGTCGTTGAGCTGCGCCTCGATTTTACCGTCGGACAGGAAGTCGATTTCCTCGTCGGGGAAGTCGATCGCCGCTTCCACGTAGATTCGCAGGTGAGTGAGCGCTTCCACGAGCTGGTGGATGCGGGTGGAAAATGCCCCCTGCAGCGAGTTCATCGCCGAGCGCGCCGCCTGCTCGGAGCTGGCGTCGATCAGATCGGCAATCGCTTCGGCCTGCGCCAAATCGAGTTTGTCATTGAGGAACGCGCGTTCGGAGAACTCGCCGGGCCGTGCGATGCGCACGTCGGGCAGCGCCAGCACGCGCTTGAGCAACAGATCGAGGATTACCGGCCCGCCGTGGCCCTGCAGTTCCAGCACGTCTTCGCCGGTAAAGGAGTTCGGCCCCGGGAACCACAGCGCGATGCCCTGATCGAGGGTGGCGCCCGTGGCGTCGCGGAACGGCAGATAGTCAGCGTAGCGCGGCTTCGGCAGCTTGCCGAGCAACGCCTGGGCGACGTCTTTGGCCTTGCTTCCGGAAATGCGCAGAATGCCGACGCCGCCGCGTCCCGGCGGGGTGGCTTGGGCTACGATGGTATCGGTGGTGCTCATAACGGTTCTCTCTGACGATTAAGATGCAAAAAGGCGGTCTAATGACCGCCTTTGGGGTGACTGCAAGGGTCGGCGCGCCGAACCCCTACAATACGCTTAGCTTTTTTTCTTGTCGCGGCTGTGCAGGCCGCGTTTTTCCAGACCACGGTAAATCAGCTGCTGCTGCAGGATGGTCACCAGGTTACTGACGATGTAGTACAGCACCAGACCGGACGGGAACCACAGGAAGAACACTGTGAAGATCACCGGCATGAAGGTCATGATTTTCTGCTGCATCGGGTCAGTCACGGTGGTCGGCGACATCTTCTGAATGAAGAACATCGTCACGCCCATCAGGATTGGCAGGATGTAGTACGGGTCTTGCGCCGACAGGTCATGGATCCACAGGGCGAACGGCGCGTGGCGCAGCTCGACCGAACCCATCAGCATGTAGTACAGCGCCAGGAAGATCGGCATCTGAATGATCAGCGGCAGGCAGCCGCCGAGCGGGTTCACTTTCTCCGCCTTGTACAGCGCCATCATCTCTTGGCTCATGCGCTGCTTGTCATCGCCGATGCGCTCGCGCATCGCCTGCAGCTTCGGCTGCAGCATGCGCATTTTCGCCATCGAGGTGTACTGCGCCTTGGTCAGCGGGTACATGATGCCGCGCACGATGAAGGTGATGATAATGATGGAGAAGCCCCAGTTACCGATAAAGCCGTGGATGAACTTCAGCAGTTTGAACAGCGGCTGGGAGATGAACCACAGCCAGCCGTAATCCACGGTCAGATCCAGGTGCGGCGCCAGCTGGGCCATCTGGTCCTGCAGCTCCGGGCCGACCCACAGGGTCGCGTTCAGCTGCTGCTGAGCGCCCGGCTGCACCACGACCGGCGTAGATTTGAAGCCGATGGTGGACAGGTTGTCACCCGGTTTGGCGGTATAGAAGGTGTTGTCACCTTTGGTCGCCGGTACCCACGCGGTGGCGAAGTACTGTTGCAGCATGGCGACCCAACCGTCTTTGGTGGTGACGCTCAGGTTTTCATCTTTGTCGAACGCGTATTTTTGGTACTTGTCCTCGCTGGACGAGTACGCCGCGCCGCGGAAGGTGTGCAGCGCGAAGTTGCTGCTGCCGGTGTCGCGGTGTTTAGGCAATTCGGTGGTTTGCTTCAGCTGGCCGAACAGGGTCAGCTCCAGCGGCGTCGCGCCTTTGTTGTCGATGCTGTAATCCACGCCGACCGCATAGTGATCGCGTTTGAGCACGAAGGTCTTGGTGTAGACCGCGCCGTCTTTATCGGTGTAGGTCAGCGGGATGCGCAGCTCGTCCTGGCCTTCCGGCAGGGTGTAGCTGTCCTGCGCCGCCTGATACAGCGGGCGTTCGCCGTTGGCCGGGTTGTCCGGGCCGTTTTTACCGGTCAGGCCGCTTTGCGCCTGATAGACGAATGACGGAGTGGTTTCCAGCAGTTGGAACGGAGTCGATGAACCCAGAGTATCCGGGTAGGCCAACAGTTTAGCCTGCTCGATATCGCCACCACGGGTGTTGATGGTCAGTGACAGCACGTCGGTGTTCACGGTAATCAGCTTACCCTGACCACTGGCTGGCACGGCCTGGCTGGCGGCATCACCGGCTACTGCGTTCGAAGTCTGTTGCGTGGTCTGTGCGGCCGGCTGCGGAGCGTTGTCCGTTTGCCATGCCTGCCAGATCATGAAAGACACGAACAGCAGAGCGATGAGGAGAAGATTGCGTTGCGAATCCATCGTTAGTGTTCTCTGTTATCGTCGGTTTTTGGCGGCACCGGATCATCGCCACCTGGGTTCAAAGGGTGGCATTTTAATACGCGTTTCAATGCTAACCAACTGCCTTTTATCATGCCAAACCTGCTTAATGCCTCAATTGCGTAATGAGAGCATGTCGGCTGGAAGCGACAACGAGGCCCTAGCAGCGGACTGATGACGAGCTGATAGGCCCGCACCAGCCCGATCAGGATGCGGGAGCCTGGCGACAGTGGCGACGCCATAATTTATCCAAAGCTTCCGTCAGTGCGCGGTTATCCAAATCCGCTATCCCCTTTTTGGCCACCACGACAAAATCCATCGCCGGTAATTCGTGCTGGCGCAGGCGGAAGCTTTCGCGGGTTAGGCGTTTGATCCGATTACGCTCGTGCGCGCGTTTGACGTGTTTTTTGGCGACGGTAAGACCGATGCGGGGATGCCCCAGCTGGTTCAGGCGGCCGAGGATGGTAATTTGCGGCGTGCCAGCCCGTTGTGGCTGCTGGAAGACGAAAGTGAAATGAGTGGGAGTTAACAAACGTAACTCCCTGGGAAAAGCGAGCTTAACCACTCAGCGGGTTAGCTTTATTACTTAGAAACAGTCAGACGAGCACGGCCTTTCGCACGACGGCGGGCCAGAACTTGACGACCATTTTTGGTGGCCATACGAGCACGGAAACCGTGGCTACGGTTGCGCTTCAATACGGACGGTTGGAAAGTGCGTTTCATAGCGATTTCTACCTAAACTTAAAATAATTACTGATCAGTAAACGCGTTTGGCTACTCGGCGTGAAGATGACCGACGCCTCAATCGCAATACATAAAGAAGCGGGATTGTAATAATTGTACAGTCCTGAGTCAATTCGCATCGCGCCAGCCTACCTGGTTGTCTGCCAATAACGGAACAAAATCCGGTCTTGGCCCGTGGTCACCGCAGAATCCTGTCTGGCTAATGACGCACCATAAGGAACCAGGTATCACACGTAGGGCGAAGATTATACGGACTCGGGGTGAAATCGCAAGGATCCCCGAGAGATCCTTTGCGCGCGATCGCAGGATCCGGCGTGGATAACAGGGTATAACCGGTTGACAATGTAAAAAATGCGGCGCAGCGGCCGGGATCTGCGCGGTCATCCGGCGCCGACGGTGAAAAGATCGCCGCCGGCCGCGGCCTGTGGATAAAATGGATCTAATCTGTGAGGAAGGGGAGGATCTCTTGCGCGGATTGCGCTATGATCCGTCATTCCGATCGCGATCCCTCATGCCGGGATCGTGAGGGACACAAACCGTGAAAGGCGGTTCGCATCCCCCACAGGCAAACCGCCGATGCCGGGTATGTGTCAAAAATCATGAGTTATAAAAAAGTTGCCCGTTTCTTTTCTTTATTGATCTTGTTCGAGTGGAGTCCGCCGTGTCACTTTCGCTTTGGCAGCAGTGTCTTGCCCGATTGCAGGATGAGTTACCTGCCACAGAATTTAGTATGTGGATACGCCCATTGCAGGCGGAACTGAGTGACAACACCCTGGCGCTGTATGCGCCTAACCGCTTTGTGCTGGATTGGGTTCGCGATAAGTACTTAAACAACATCAATGGTCTGCTGAATGATTTCTGCGGCACGGACGCGCCTTTGCTGCGTTTTGAAGTCGGCAGCAAGCCGATCGCGCAGGTGATCAGCCAGACCGTGACCGCCAGCGTCAGCAGCGCCCCTGCGGCTCCCGCGGCGCGCACGGCCGCGCCTTTGCGCCCGAGCTGGGACAACGCGGCGGCGCAACCCGAGCTCTCTTACCGCTCCAACGTCAACCCCAAACACACCTTTGACAACTTCGTTGAGGGTAAGTCCAACCAATTGGCGCGCGCGGCGGCTCGTCAGGTGGCGGACAACCCGGGCGGCGCCTATAACCCGCTGTTCCTGTATGGCGGCACCGGCCTGGGTAAAACCCACCTGCTGCACGCGGTCGGCAACGGCATCATGGCGCGCAAGGCCAACGCCAAAGTGGTCTACATGCACTCGGAACGCTTCGTGCAGGACATGGTCAAAGCGTTGCAGAACAACGCCATCGAAGAGTTTAAGCGTTACTACCGTTCGGTCGACGCCTTGCTGATCGATGACATCCAATTCTTCGCCAACAAGGAGCGTTCGCAGGAAGAGTTCTTCCATACTTTTAACGCTCTGTTGGAAGGCAATCAGCAGATCATCCTGACCTCAGATCGCTACCCTAAAGAGATCAACGGGGTGGAAGATCGTCTGAAGTCGCGCTTCGGCTGGGGGCTGACGGTGGCGATCGAGCCGCCGGAGCTGGAAACCCGCGTGGCGATCCTGATGAAAAAGGCAGACGAAAACGACATCCGCCTGCCGGGCGAAGTGGCGTTCTTCATCGCCAAGCGCCTGCGTTCCAACGTGCGTGAGCTCGAAGGGGCGCTGAACCGCGTGATCGCCAACGCCAACTTTACCGGCCGGGCCATCACCATCGATTTCGTGCGCGAAGCGCTGCGCGATCTGCTGGCGCTGCAGGAAAAGCTGGTCACCATCGACAATATCCAAAAGACGGTGGCGGAGTATTACAAGATTAAAGTCGCGGATTTGCTGTCCAAGCGGCGTTCGCGATCCGTTGCCCGCCCGCGCCAGATGGCGATGGCGTTGGCGAAGGAACTCACCAACCACAGCCTGCCGGAAATCGGCGATGCGTTTGGTGGCCGCGACCATACCACGGTGTTGCACGCCTGCCGGAAGATCGAGCAGCTGCGTGAGGAAAGTCACGACATCAAAGAAGATTTCTCCAATTTAATCAGAACATTATCTTCATAGCGCTATGAAATTTATCGTTGAACGTGAGCATCTGCTAAAACCGCTGCAACAGGTGAGCAGCCCGCTGGGCGGCCGCCCGACCTTGCCGATCCTGGGCAACCTGCTGCTGCAGGTGACGGAAGGCTCCCTGCTGCTGACCGGCACCGATCTGGAGATGGAGATGGTGGCGCGCGTCGCCCTGTCCCAGCCGCACGAGCCGGGCGCGACCACCGTGCCCGCGCGCAAATTCTTTGATATCTGCCGCGGCCTGCCGGAAGGGGCGGAGATCGCCGTCACGCTGGAAAGCGAGCGCATGCTGGTGCGGTCCGGCCGCAGCCGCTTCTCGCTGTCCACGCTGCCGGCGGCGGACTTCCCGAACCTGGACGACTGGCAGAGCGAGGTGGAGTTCACCTTGCCGCAGGCGACGCTGAAGCGCCTGATCGAAGCCACCCAGTTCTCGATGGCCCATCAGGACGTGCGTTATTACCTGAACGGCATGCTGTTTGAAACTGAAGGCGAAGAGCTGCGCACCGTCGCGACCGACGGCCACCGCCTGGCGGTGTGCTCGATGCCGATCGGCCAACAGCTGCCGTCGCATTCGGTGATCGTGCCGCGTAAAGGGGTGATGGAGCTGGTGCGCCTGCTGGACGGCGGCGATTCGCTGCTGCAGCTGCAGATCGGCAGCAACAACATTCGCGCCCACGTCGGCGATTTCATCTTCACCTCCAAGCTGGTTGACGGCCGTTTCCCGGACTATCGCCGCGTCTTGCCGAAGAACCCGGATAAAACGCTGGAAGCCGGCTGCGATCTGCTCAAGCAGGCGTTTGCCCGCGCGGCCATTCTCTCGAACGAGAAATTCCGCGGCGTGCGGCTGTATGTCAGCCAGAACCAGCTGAAGATCACCGCCAACAACCCGGAGCAGGAAGAGGCGGAAGAGATCCTCGACGTCAGCTACGACGGCGCGGAGATGGAGATCGGCTTCAACGTCAGCTACGTGCTGGACGTGTTGAACGCGCTCAAGTGTGAAGACGTGCGCCTGCTGTTGACCGACTCGGTCTCCAGCGTGCAGATCGAAGACGGCGCCAGCCAGGCGGCGGCCTACGTTGTCATGCCAATGCGGTTGTAGTCTCGTTACCTTGAATTACAGCACCGTCATCGGTAAAGAGATTGCATGGCTCTGACGCGTTTATTGATTAAAGATTTCCGCAATATCGAGGCGGCGGATTTGGCGCTGGCGCCGGGATTCAACTTCCTGGTCGGCGCCAACGGCAGCGGCAAGACCAGCGTGCTGGAAGCGGTGTATACGCTCGGCCACGGCCGCGCCTTTCGCAGCCTGCAGGCCGGTCGGGTCATTCGCCACGACCAGCCGGAGTTCGTGCTGCACGGCCGCATCGAAGGCGCGGAGCGCGAGCTGTCGGTAGGATTGAGCAAGAGCCGTCAGGGTGACAGCAAAGTACGCATCGATGGCAGCGATGGCCACAAGGTGGCCGAGCTGGCGCAGCTGCTGCCCATGCAGCTGATCACCCCCGAAGGTTTTACCCTGCTGAACGGCGGGCCGAAATTCCGGCGCGCCTTCCTGGACTGGGGCTGTTTTCATAACGAACCCGGTTTTTTCACCGCCTGGAGCAACCTGAAACGGTTACTGAAGCAGCGCAATGCCGCGCTGCGCCAGGTGAGTCGCTATGCGCAGATCCGCGCCTGGGATCAGGAACTGATCCCGCTCGCGGAGCGCATCAGCGAATGGCGGGCGGAATACAGCGACGCGATCGCCGCGGATATCACCGCGACCTGCGCGCAGTTTCTGCCTGAATTCGCCCTGACCTTCTCCTTCCAGCGCGGCTGGGACAAAGAGAGCGACTACGGCGAGCTGCTGGAGCGCCAGTTCGAGCGCGACAGGGCGTTGACCTATACCGCGGTGGGGCCGCATAAAGCGGACTTCCGCATTCGTGCCGACGGCACGCCGGTAGAGGATTTGTTATCGCGCGGTCAGCTTAAACTGCTGATGTGCGCGTTGCGCTTGGCGCAGGGTGAGTTTCTCACCCGGCAGAGCGGGCGGCGTTGCCTGTATCTGATTGATGATTTTGCCTCCGAGCTGGACACCGGCCGTCGCCGGTTGCTGGCCGATCGCCTGAAAGCCACCCAGGCCCAGGTTTTTGTCAGCGCGGTGAGCGCTGAACAAGTGACCGACATGGCCGGTGAAAAGGGCAAGATGTTCCGCGTGGAACAGGGTAAAATAGAGGTTCAACCACAGGACTAAAATGAGCGAGAAACGTTGATGTCGAATTCTTATGACTCCTCAAGTATCAAGGTATTAAAAGGGCTGGATGCGGTGCGCAAGCGCCCGGGCATGTATATCGGCGATACCGATGACGGCACCGGTCTGCACCACATGGTATTCGAGGTTGTGGACAACGCTATCGACGAAGCGCTCGCGGGCCACTGTAGTGACATTCAGGTCACCATCCATGCCGACAACTCGGTATCGGTACAGGATGACGGCCGCGGCATTCCGACCGGCATTCACCCTGAAGAAGGGGTTTCAGCCGCAGAGGTCATCATGACCGTGCTGCACGCCGGCGGTAAATTCGACGACAACTCCTATAAGGTTTCCGGCGGCCTGCACGGCGTGGGCGTCTCGGTGGTTAACGCCCTGTCGGAGAAACTGGAGCTGGTGATCCGCCGCGAAGGCAAAGTGCACGAACAGACTTACAGCCACGGCGAGCCGCAGGCGCCGCTGACCGTGGTGGGCGAAACCGAACAGACGGGCACCATGGTGCGCTTCTGGCCGAGCCACCAGACCTTCACCAATGTGACCGATTTCGAGTACGACATTCTGGCCAAGCGTCTGCGCGAGCTGTCCTTCCTCAACTCCGGCGTGTCTATCCGCCTGAAGGACAAGCGCACCGACCGTGAAGATCACTTCCATTACGAAGGCGGCATCAAGGCGTTTGTCGAGTACCTGAACAAGAACAAAACCCCGATCCACCCGAACGTGTTCTACTTCTCGACCGTGAAAGACGACATCGGCGTGGAAGTGGCGCTGCAGTGGAACGACGGTTTCCAGGAAAACATCTACTGCTTCACCAACAACATTCCGCAGCGCGACGGCGGCACGCACCTGGTCGGTTTCCGTACCGCGATGACCCGTACGCTGAACAGCTACATGGAGAAGGAAGGCTACAGCAAGAAGGCCAAGGTCAGCGCCACCGGCGATGACGCGCGTGAAGGTCTGATCGCCGTGGTGTCGGTGAAGGTGCCGGATCCCAAGTTCTCTTCTCAGACCAAGGACAAGCTGGTCTCTTCCGAGGTGAAAACCGCGGTTGAAACGCTGATGAACGAGAAGCTGGTGGATTACCTGATGGAGAATCCGGGCGACGCGAAAATCGTGGTCGGCAAAATCATCGACGCGGCGCGTGCGCGCGAAGCGGCGCGTAAAGCGCGTGAGATGACCCGCCGCAAAGGCGCGCTGGATCTGGCCGGCCTGCCGGGCAAGCTGGCGGACTGCCAGGAACGCGATCCGGCGCTGTCCGAACTGTACCTGGTGGAAGGGGACTCCGCGGGCGGCTCTGCCAAGCAGGGGCGCAACCGCAAGAACCAGGCTATCTTGCCGCTGAAGGGGAAAATCCTCAACGTCGAGAAAGCGCGTTTCGACAAAATGCTCTCCTCGCAGGAAGTCGCGACGCTGATCACCGCGCTGGGTTGTGGCATCGGCCGCGACGAGTACAGCCCGGACAAGCTGCGTTACCACAGCATCATCATCATGACCGATGCCGACGTCGACGGTTCGCACATCCGTACGCTGCTGTTGACCTTCTTCTACCGCCAGATGCCGGAAATCATCGAGCGTGGCCACGTGTTCATCGCGCAGCCGCCGCTGTACAAGGTGAAGAAAGGCAAGCAAGAGCAGTACATCAAAGATGACGAGGCGATGGATCAGTACCAGATCGCCATCGCGATGGACGGCGCTACGCTGCACACCAATGCCAGCGCACCGGCGCTCGGCGGTGAGCAGCTGGAAAAACTGGTGGCCGAACACTACGGCGTGCAAAAGCTGATTGGCCGCATGGAGCGCCGCTACCCGCGCGCGCTGCTGAACAACCTGATCTATCAGCCGACGCTGAACGAAGGCGATCTGAGCGATGAGGCCAAGGTGAAAACCTGGATCGCTTCGCTGGTGCAGGCGCTGAACGACAAAGAGCAGCACGGCAGCAGCTATGACTTCGTGATCTTCGAGAACCGCGAACGCCAGATGTTCGAACCGGCGCTGCGCATCCGCACCCACGGCGTGGATACCGACTATAAGCTGGACTTCGACTTCATCCACGGCGGCGAATACCGCAAGATCTGCCAGCTGGGCGAACAGCTGCGCGGGCTGATCGAAGACGGCGCGTTCATCGAGCGCGGCGAACGTCGTCAGCCGGTAGACAGCTTCGAGCAGGCGCTGGAGTGGCTGGTGAAAGAGTCGCGCCGCGGCCTGTCGGTGCAGCGCTATAAAGGCCTGGGCGAGATGAACCCGGAGCAGCTGTGGGAAACCACCATGGATCCGGAAAGCCGCCGCATGCTGCGCGTGACCGTCAAGGACGCCATCGCTGCCGATCAGCTGTTCACCACGCTGATGGGCGATGCGGTTGAGCCGCGCCGCGCCTTTATCGAAGAAAACGCCCTGAAAGCGGCGAACATCGATATCTGATGCGTTAATGGCTGTGAAAATCCGCGCCGGGCGACCCGCGCGGATTTTTTTACGCCTTTTTTGGCGCTGACAGCCAAGGCTGAAACGCGTTAGCATGGGAAAAAACCACTGGGAGAAGCGTTGAATGGCTATTGAACTGATTGCGATCGACATGGACGGCACGTTGCTGGATCCGCAGCACCAAATCACGCCGGCGGTAAAGCAGGCTATCGCGGCGGCGCGGCGCAAAGGGGTGCACGTGGTGCTGGCCACCGGGCGGCCTTATGTCGGCGTGCAGGACTATCTGCGCCAGTTAGACATTCAGGGCCCCGGCGATTTTTGCATAACCTACAACGGCGCGCTGGTGCTGCGCGCGGCCGACGGCGCCTGTATTCTGCAGGAAACCCTGGGTTTTGAGGACTATCTGCACTTCGAGCAGATGGCGCGCGAGCTCGGCGTTCACTACCAGGCATTTGACTTTGACACCCTGTATACCCCGAACAAAGACATCGGCAAATACACCATACACGAGGCGGAAATGACCGGTATTCCGTTGAAATACCGCAGCGTGGAGGAGATGGATCGCCAGATGCGTTTCCCGAAAGTGATGATGATCGACGAGCCGGCGCTGCTGGACAACGCGATTGCGCGCATCCCGGCGGAAACGCGCGAGCGTTACACCATTCTGAAAAGCGCGCCTTACTACCTCGAAATCCTGCATAAGAACGTCGATAAGGGCGCCGGGGTGAGAATGCTGGCCGAGCACCTCGGCGTGGCGCGGGAAAACATCATGACGCTGGGGGATCAGGCCAACGATACGGCGATGATCGAGTATGCCGGCGTCGGCGTGGCGATGGGCAACGCCATTCCCGAGCTGAAAGCGGTGGCGCAGTTTGTCACCGGCGCCAATACCGAAGACGGCGTGGCGCGCGCCATCGAGAAGTTCGTGCTCAACGCCTGATCAAGTGGGGCGCTACGGCGCCCCTTTATATTGCCGCCAACACCCCTTTGGCGATCTGCAGATCCTGAATCGCCAGCCCGGTAAGATCGGCGATGGTGATGTGCAGCGGCTCGCTTCGCAACCGCCCTCCCAGCGCCAAGACGGCGCCCATTTCGACGATTGGCGTTGAAATCAGCCTATTTTGCCGATAAGCCGTCGCGATCTCGCCATAGTCAGCGCACTGCGCCAGCGCATCGACCAGCAGTGCGTCCGCGCGAGCCACCAGATCGGTCGCCAGCTCCTGCTTGCCGGGCGCGTCGGCACCCACGGCGGTGATGTGCGTGCCGGGCCGAATATCCGCCGCCTGTAAAATCGGTTCGCGGCTGGGCGTGGTAGTGACGATCAGCTGACAGTGCGCCGCCAGTTCCGCCGCATCCTGCGTAACCCGCACCCGAAAACCTTCGGCCTCGGCTTCGCGCCGATACGCCGCCAGCGCCTGATCGTTGCGGCCCCACACCCACACTTCGCGGCAATCGGTCACCGGTTTCAGACATTGCAGCTGCAGCCGGGCCTGCAGGCCGGTGCCGACCATGCCGATCGCCTGAATATGCGGCGGCGCGCACAGTTCGGCGGCGATGCGGCCGGCCAGTGCGGTGCGCAGCGCGGTCAGCCAGCCCTCATCCTGCAGCAGCGCCCGAGGTTCGCCGGTCTGGGCGGAGAACGCCACCACCAGCCCCTGATTGCTGGCCAAACCGCGTTCGGCGTTGCGATAGAAACCGGCGGAGACCTTGACCACGAACAGCTCTTCGCCTTCCAGCCAGGCGGATTTGATGCAGCAATCGCCGGCGGCCTGTTCGAACAGGAAGTGCTGCACCGGCGGCTGTTGCACCCGCCGCTGCGAATAGGCGATAAAACCCTGCTTCAACAGCGGGGTTATAGCCTCGGCGTCGAACGCGGCGAGGATTTGCTGCCGATTAAGGATGTGCATCGGCGATGGCCTTGAGGTACTTCTCCAGCACGATGTTTTTACCGCACAGCACCACCGCCACTTTTTTTCCCTGGTATTCCGGCGCCAGCTTGATCGCCGCCGCCAGCGCCACGCCGGCCGCGCCTTCGATAATCCACCGATCGCTGGCGGCGATCCGGCGCATCGCGTGCTTGATCTCTGCTTCACTGACCAGCACTTTGCGGTCGATCAGCTGTTGGCACAGCGGGAAGGTCACGGCGCCCGGCTCGACGCCGCCGGCGGTGCCGTCGGACAGGGTGTCTTGCTCTTCCACCGGGAAGATATGGCCCGCTTCCAGCGCGCTGTACATGCTGGTGGCGTTTTCCGGCCAGCAGGCGATAAGCTGCGTGTTCGGCGACAATTGCTGCAGAACGGTGCCGATACCGGCGATATAACCACCGCCACCTACCGCCACGAACACGGCGTCCAGACCGGTGAGCTGTTCAACCAGCTCCATGCCGCAGGTGCCCTGGCCGGCGATCACCTGCTCGTCGTTATACGGCGAGATATAGGTTTTTCCCTGTTCGCGTGCGGCCTGTTCCCCCGCCAGTTCGGCGTTCAGCGCATCGCCCGGCACCCGTTCCACGGTGCCGCCCAGCGCGCGGATGGTGTCTAGCTTGATGCTCGCCGCCGTCTCCGGCGCATAAACTGTGACGCCAACGCCCATCAGCTGCCCCGCCAAAGCGACCGCCTGGCCGTGGTTGCCGGTAGAGGCGGCGATCACGCCGCGCCGGCGTTGCTCGCTATCCAGTAACCTTAGCTTGTTGCTGGCGCCGCGAAATTTAAAGGAGCCGGTGTGCTGCAGATGGTCGCATTTCAGATACAGCTCGCAGCCCAGCTGCTGTGAAAGCAGCACGCTGCGCTCCAATGGCGTGACCCGTACCTGAGGGCGCAGTTGCTGATGGGCAGAAACAATGGCATCGAAGAGGGGGTTCATACCGGCTCCAGAATGTTTGGACTTAAAAATCCAGTTTGTACTTTTTTGTATTAATTGTAAACCCCGTCGCCCGGCCGCCGGGCAAAAGCGGGCACGGCGTAATGTGATCGCACTGGCGGCGAAAAATAATCATTAACGTATAGTTTAGCGGCACGATTTTTTATTTATTTGCGTTAAGGAAGTCGCAACCGCTCAATTATTTTAATAAGGGAACGACAATGAAAAAAATATTACTCGCCTCATTAACCTACGCCGCGCTGACACCGTTTGGTTTCGCCGCCAAAGATGTGACCACCCAACCGGAGGTTTATTTTCTGCAAGAGTCGCAATCGATAGACAGCCTGGCGTTATTGCCGCCGCCGCCCGCCGTTGACAGCATCGATTTTATGAATGACAAGGCGCAATATGATGCCGGGAAATTATTGCGTAATACCGAACGGGGCAAACAGGCTTATCACGACGCACACGTAACGGGGGATGGCGTCGCCGCCGCATTATCCGGCGCTTTCGGTACGGAAATCACCCAGGATAATACGCCGGAGCTGTTCAAACTGGTGATGAAAATGCGTGAAGACGCCGGCGATCTGGCTACCCGCAGCGCCAAAAATCACTATATGCGCATTCGGCCGTTCGCTTTTTACCATGAGCCCACTTGCCGACCGGATGAAGAGAGCACGCTATCGACGAACGGCTCTTATCCTTCCGGGCACACCGCCATCGGTTGGGCGACCGCGCTGGTGCTGGCGGAGATTAACCCTCCCAGGCAGGGGACGATACTGCAGCGCGGCTATGAGATGGGCCAGAGCCGGGTGATTTGCGGTTATCACTGGCAAAGCGACGTGACCGCCGCGCGCTTGGTCGCCTCGGCCATCGTCGCCCGACTGCACGCGGAGCCCACCTTCGCCGCGCAGTTGCAAAGGGCCAAAACGGAATTCAACGCCCTGAAAAAATAACCTTGCTTCACGCGGCAGCGCGCCATATGAAACGCTGCCGCCGATCCGGTAAGATGGCGACTCAGTGCCGGCATGCGCAGGAGAACCGCCATGAGCCATCGGGAAAAACAGCTGACTTTCGACCCTCGCGGGCATCAGTTAACCAATATCAACGTCTGGACGCCGGACAGCCAATGGCTGGCTTATGACGTGCGCCCGCGCGGCGCCTCTTTCACCGGTCTGAGCATCGAGCGGGTCAACGTCGCCAGCGGCGCGGTGGAGGTGGTTTATCGCGCCCAGCACGGCGCCCACGTCGGCGTGGTCACGGTCAGCCCCGATGCGCCGGCGCGCTATGCCTTTATCCACGGTCCGGAGCACCCCGACAGCGCCTGGCAGTATGATTTTCACCACCGCCGCGGGGTGATCGTCAGCGAACCGGATCGCGAGTTGGCCATCACCCTCGACGCGCTGGATATCACCGCCCCCTACACGCCCGGTGCGCTGCGCGGCGGCAGCCATGTGCACGTTTTCAGTCCGGACGGCAGCCGCCTCAGCTTTACCTACAACGACCACGTCATGCACGAACGCGATCCGGCGCGCGATCTGCGCAACGTCGGGGTGGCCGTGCCGCTGCACGGGGTCAATCCGCCGAAACAGCACCCGCGCGAGTATGACGGTAGCCACTATTGCGTGCTGGTCAGCGAGACGGTGCCGCAGCCGCAGCCGGGCAGCGATCAGATCAATCGCGCCTACGAAGAAGGCTGGATCGGCCGCGAGGGTTACCGTAAGGCCGACGGCAGCCGGCAGCGCTGGGCGCTGGCGTTCATCGGCGATACGCTGTCCGCCGCCGGTGAAAAGCTGCCGGAGGTGTTTATCGTCGATCTGCCGGAGAACGATGCCGATTACGCCAGGGCGGGCGCTCTGCCGCTGCAGGGAACGGAAAGCGAGCTGCCGGCGCCGCCGCAGGGCGTCAGGCAGCGGCGGGTGACCTTTACCGGCGATCGTTGTTTTCCGGGCGTGGCCGGCGCACCGCGCCACTGGCTGCGCAGCTCGCCGGACGGCAGCCAGATCGCGTTTTTGATGAAGGATGACGGCGGCGTGGTGCAGCTGTGGACGGTGTCGCCGAACGGCGGGGAGCCGCGCCAGGTGAGCCACAGCGAGCATGATATCCAGTCTGCCTTCAGCTGGCACCCGCAGGGCGGGGCGATTGCCTTGGTGTGTGACAACAGCGTGATGCTGTGCGAGGTCGCCGGCGGCCGTCTGCAGCGTTTGACGCAGCGCAGCGTGCAGCCGCCGTCGGGGGACGCCGTGGTGTTTTCACCGGACGGCAAGAAAGTGGCGTTTATGCGCGAGATAGCGGGGTTCAACCAGATCTTTGTGGTTGAGGTGTAAGGCGGGCCTGATGGCCCGCTGCGTGTGTGATTAGTGTGTGGCGGCGCTGTCGTTGCCTTCGCCGGGATTGCCGGTTGCCGCCAGATTCTGCTGCTCGCTGCGCAGGATGCGCGCTTTTGGCGAGTCTGCGGTGGCGTCGTTGCCGGAACGCAGATAGTCGTAAGGCAGCAGTACGGTGTCCATCACCGCAGAGAACGGCAGATCCAGCGCCACCAGCGGCATCATCGCCCAGCTGGTGTTGTCGTCCTTCAGCATGTCCACGCTGGCGCGGGTGCCGGGATAGTAACCCTGATTCGGGCCGGTATGGCTCATCACGCTGGAGCAACCGCTGGTCGCCAACAACATGCAGCCCGTCGCTATCGCTTTCATCGTCGTCATTAATCCATCCTGCAGGGTTGCTGTGCCCCTAAAATTAAGCTGAGTTATAACATCCTGTCGCTGCTTTAAAAGAAGCAAAATCCCGCTCTGTGGCGGCTCTCTCACTTTAGTGTAAGTGGTAAAAAAACTTTCGCCTAATCGGTGCGAAGTTTTTTTGATCCTCGCCTGTTGAATTGATGAAATCAACCCCCATTTTATCATCAGAGCCGAATTGAGAATTCGCCGTAAGGGAATTCTGGCTTAATTAGCCTGTCCAGAGTGGAAGGCGTATTTATTTCAACCTCGCTGAAGTGCCTTAGGAGGCTGTTTTATGCGTAATTTTGATCTTTCCCCGCTATACCGTTCCGCCATTGGTTTCGATCGCCTGTTCAACGCGCTGGAAGCCGGCCAGAGTCAGGGCAACGGCGGTTATCCGCCTTATAATGTCGAGCTGGTGGACGAAAATCATTATCGCATCGCCATCGCGGTAGCCGGGTTTGCCGAGCAGGAGCTGGAGATCACCACGCAAGATAATCTGCTGATCGTGCGCGGGGCGCACAATAACGAACCGGCAGAAAAAACCTATTTATACCAGGGCATCGCCGAGCGTAATTTCGAGCGTAAATTCCAGCTGGCCGAACATATTCAAATTAAAGGCGCCAAACTGGAGAATGGCCTGTTGTATATCGACATGCAACGCATCGTGCCGGAAACATTAAAACCGCGCCGCATCGAAATTAAATAAATTTCCGTTTCGCCGGCAGGTACGCTGCCGGAAAATAATACCTAGCCTGCCGTCAGGGGGCTGAATAAACACATCTCGCTTAATGAAAGGAGTTGTTCCTATGCGTAATTACGATTTATCCCCGCTTCTGCGTCAGTGGATTGGTTTTGATAAATTGGCCAGCTCAATGGGCGGCCAGGAACCCCAGGGGTTCCCGCCGTATAACATCGAGAAAAGCGATGACAATCACTACCGCATTTCTCTGGCGCTGGCCGGTTTCCGGCAGAGCGAACTGAATATCGAAGTGGAAGGGCCGCGGCTGACCGTCAGCGGTAAACCCACACCGCCGGAAAAACAGGTCGAATACCTGCATCAGGGCCTGGTGTGCAAAGAGTTCCAGTTGACCTTCACCCTGGCGGAGCATCTGCAGGTGTCGGAGGCCAAATTTGAAAACGGCCTGCTGCACATCGATCTGGTGCGTCAGGTGCCGGAAGCCTTGCAGCCGCAGCGCATCGCCATCGGGGCGACGCCGGAGCTGGAAGCCAAATAACCGACTGAAAAACGGTCATCATCATGCGGGGGAGATCCAGACGGGTCTCCCCCGCTGCGTTATGTGGCGCATGCCACAGTCCCCCCGTTTGTCCGATGTCATAATCCTTGTTAATTGTGTGTCTTTGGCCGCAAATTCCTTTTCAACTTTGGCAAGGATGTGACCTATGAGCGATATCGCCCTGACCGTCAGCATGTTGGCGCTGGCGGCCGTCATTGGGCTGTGGATGGGGAACTGGAAGCTGTACGGCGTTGGGCTGGGCATCGGCGGCGTGCTGTTCGGCGGCATCCTGGTCGGCCACTTCGCCCAGAGCGGGCAAATCAACCTGAACGGGGACATGCTGCACTTTATCCAGGAGTTTGGCCTGATCCTGTTCGTGTACACCATCGGCATTCAGGTCGGCCCCGGTTTCTTCTCTTCGCTGCGCGTCTCCGGGCTGCGCCTCAACGCCTTCGCGGTGCTACTGGTGCTGACCGGCGGCGTCGTGGCGGCGGCGGTACACAAGCTGTTCGACGTGCCGCTGCCGATCATCCTCGGCGTGTTCTCCGGCGCGGTCACCAACACCCCGGCGCTGGGCGCCGGTCAGCAAATCCTGACCGATCTCGGTTCCGATCCGGCGTTGGTGGACGGCATGGGGATGGGTTACGCCATGGCCTATCCGTTCGGCATATGCGGCATCCTGCTGGTGATGTGGCTGATTCGGCTGTTTTTCCGCATCAACATCGAGCGCGAGGCGCAGGCGTTTGAAAGCAGCCTGGGCAATCAGCGTGAGCTGCTGCACGCCATCAACGTGGCGGTGCGCAACCCCAATCTGCAGGGCATGGCGATCAAGCAGGTGCCGCTGCTCAACGGTGAAGCGATCGTCTGTTCGCGCCTCAAACGCGGGGAGCTGCTGATGGTGCCGGCGCCGCACGAGCGGCTGGAGCTGGGCGACTACCTGCACCTGGTGGGCAAACGCGAAGATTTGGAGAACGCCCGACTGGTGATCGGCGAAGAGGTGGACGCCTCGCTGTCCACGCGCGGCACCGCGCTGCAGGTGGTGAGGGCGGTGGTGACCAACGAGCAGGTGCTGGGCAAGAAAATCCGCGATCTGAACCTGAAGCAGAAGTATGACGTGGTGATTTCACGCCTCAACCGCGCCGGCGTGGAGCTGGTGGCCGGCAGCAACGTGACGCTGCAGTTCGGCGACATTCTGAACCTGGTCGGCCGGCCGGAGGCCATCGACGCGGTGACGGCAATCGTCGGCAACGCCCAACAAAAACTGCAGCAGGTGCAGATGCTGCCGGTGTTTATCGGCATCGGCCTTGGGGTGCTGCTCGGCTCCATTCCGCTGTTCGTGCCCGGCTTCCCGGCGGCATTGCGGCTGGGGCTGGCCGGCGGGCCGCTGGTGGCGGCGCTGATCCTGGGGCGCATCGGCAGCATCGGCAAGCTGTACTGGTTTATGCCGCCGAGCGCCAACCTGGCGCTGCGCGAACTGGGTATCGTGCTGTTTCTGGCGGTGGTCGGATTGAAGTCGGGTGGCAACTTCATCGATACCTTGCTGCACGGCGAGGGGCTGACGTGGGTCGGGTACGGCGCGTTGATCACCGCCATTCCGCTGCTGAGCGTCGGTATTCTGGCGCGCACGGTGGGCAAGATGAACTACCTGACGCTGTCCGGCATGCTGGCGGGATCGATGACCGATCCGCCGGCGCTGGCCTTCGCCAACGGTCTGCATCCTACCAGCGGCGCCGCCGCGCTGTCTTACGCCACCGTGTATCCGCTGGCGATGTTCCTGCGCATCATGTCGCCGCAGCTGCTGGCGGTGCTGTTCTGGACGCTGTAACGCTGCCCGACTACAGCCGATAAGGCATTAACACGCCGTTGTCAGTGCCAAAATCTTTGGGGTTGCGGGAGATGAGCGTCCGGAACCCCACCTGCGCGGTGGCCCAGACAATGGCGTCCGGCAGCTTCACATGCTGTGAGTGGCGCAGTTCTACGGCGCGTTCGGCAACTTCATCGGTAATAGGCAGCAGCAGGAATTGCCCTAAAAACTGGCGCGTTTTCAACTCCAGCGCCGGCCCCTGTTTTTTGGCACCCACCATCACTTCCATCCAGGTGATGGCGCTAATAGCCGGGTTGATGTGGTATTCGGTCAGAACGTCTTTGGCTTGAGGAATGCCGTTGAGATAATCGATCAGGATATTGGTGTCGAATAACGCCCGTTGAGCCACCATTATTCCCACTCCTCGCGCTGACGATTTTCGTAGTCTACGCCATCGCCCATCGCCCCGGACCAGAGCCCGAAAGCATTGCTGGGATCTTCAACGTGGTTCTCCGTCAGATAACGGGAGACGGCCTGACGGATGATTTCGGCCCGGGGAATGTGGCGGATATTTTTCAGATTGTCGAGCTGCCGCAGGTCTTCTTCAGGTAAATCGATCACGATGCGAGTCATCGCTAGCCCTCCAAAAAAAAGATATACGATATATGCATCGTATATCTTTATCGGTCGATTTTCAATCAGCTGGCGTTAGCCTTCCTGATGCGCGCGTTCGATCTCTTCCGCCAGGATCGCCACGCCGCGCTCGATTTTCTCCGGATCGGGCACGTAGTTCATGCGCATGCACTGGTGGGTGTGCGGCCATTCGTGCTCCAGCCCCGGGAAGAAGTAATGGCCCGGCACCATCAGCACGCCGCGCTTTTTCAGGCGCTGATACAGTACTTCGGTGGTGATCGGCAGATCTTTGAACCACAGCCAGAGGAAGATAGCCCCTTCCGGTTTGTGGATCAGGCAGCGCTCCGGCGACAGGTAGCGGCGGATAATCTCGATGGTGTGCTCGACGCGCTGTTTGTAGAACGGGCGAATCACCTCGTTCGACAGGCGCAGCAGATCGCCGCGCGCGATCATTTCCGTCGCCATCGCCGGCCCCATGCTGCCCGGCGACAGGCTGATGATGCCGTTCATGTTGGTCAGCGCGGTGATCACCTTCTCGTCGGCGATCACGATGCCGCAGCGCGAGCCCGGTAGGCCGAGCTTGGACAGGCTCATGCACAGGATGGTGTTCGGGTTCCACAGCGGCGTGGCGTCGCTGAAGATGATGCCGGGGAACGGCACGCCGTAGGCGTTGTCGATCACCAGCGGAATGTCGCGCTGCTGCGCCAGCAGGTCGAGCTTCATCAGCTCTTCGTCGGTGATCACGTTGCCGGTCGGGTTGGTCGGCCGCGAAACGCAGATCATGCCGATGTCGTCGCCGATGGTGAGGTGTTCGAAATCAACGTGATATTTGAACTGGCCGTCCGGCAGCAGCTCGATGTTCGGTTTGGCGGAGACGAACAGCCCTTCGTCCAGCCCGGCGTCGGCATAGCCGATGTATTCCGGCGCCAGCGGGAACAGCACGCGGCGGCGCGAACCGTCGGCGTAGCGGCCGGCGAACAGGTTGAACAAGTAGAAAAACGCGCTTTGGCTGCCGTTAGTCAGTGCAATATTCTGTGGCGAAATCTCCCAGCCGAGCTCGTCGCGCAGCAGATTGGCCAGCGCTTTCAGCAGCGCGTCCTTGCCTTGCGGGCCGTCGTAGTTGCACAGCGCTTCGGTCAGTTTGCCCTGATCGAGCATCTCCTGGCACAGCTGTTTGAAGTAGGCTTCCATCTCTGGGATCTGCGCCGGGTTGCCGCCGCCGAGCATGATGGCACCGGGGGTGCGCAGGCCTTCGTTCAGGTCGTCCATCAAACGGGTAATGCCCGCATAACGGGTAAATTTTTCGCCGAAAAGTGAGAAAGTCATAGGTGCAGCAGTACTGTTTCTTAGCAGGTAATCCCCCACCATACCGCCAGACAAATCCCGCTGCAACGCGGCCGATAAATCGACCAATGGGCACAAACTTCGCCCATTGGCCGATTGGTAGCATATTACGCTGGATTATTGTGACCGTTCGCCGGCCCACACCACCATCACCTTATCGTCGCCGAGCCGGCGGCTGAAGGCGTAGTAGGCGGCGTGTGGCTGCGGGGTTTGCACGCCGCCGCCGATCGCCGGATGGCGAGCGCGGAACTGCCCCAACCGTTGCCAGTGGGCCAGCATCGGGGCTTTTTCCCCCAGCAGCTCACGCCAGTTCATGTCGGAGCGGGTGCCCTGCAGCGGATCGGAACCGGTGGGGCCGAGCGGGCGGCCGCTTTCATCGCCGTAGTAAATCTGCACCGCGCCCGGCGCCAGCAACAGCAGGTTCGCCGCCCGCTGTTGCAGCGGCAGCGAGCCTTTGGCGTCGCTGGCGAAGAACAGCCGGGTGTCGTGTGAAGAGAGGTAGCTCAGCACGTTGAAATCCTGCAGCCGCTCGGCCATCTGCCGGTAGGTGGCATCAATGTCGGCAAAGCAGCCCAATGCCTGCGCCGCCTGGTCCTGGAAGTCGAAGTTGATCATCGCGTCGAAGCCGTTTTGGTAATAGTCGCTTTTCATCACCCCGTGGCCCCAGGCCTCGCCGGTCATCCAAAACGGCGCGTCATCCAGCGCCTGCTGCGGATGATCCGCTTTCCACGCCGCCAATGCCGCCGTGGCGCGCTGCTTCAACAGCGCCAGCGTCGGTTTTTCCACGTGCTTGGCGGTATCGACGCGAAAACCGTCGATGCCGTAATCGCGCACCCACTGGCTGAGCCAGACGGTCAGGTAATCGCGGGTGGTGGCGCCGGGCATGTCGCGCGCGGCGGTGTCGGGTTTGTGGCGATAGAACAGCGGCAGGCCGCTGGCGCCGGGCGCTTCGGTTTTGATGTCCGGCAGGAAGGCCAGCGACATCGTCAGATCGTCATAGCCCGGTGAGTCATAGTCGCCGATGTCGGTGCGGATCCAGTTTTTCCCCCACCATTGGCGCCAGCCCGCCTTGTCGCTGAAGTTGATGTAGTCGTTGAAACTGTGCCAGTTTTGCCCTGGCCCGGGGCGCCAGTCGCCCCAGTTTTTCCCCAGGGTTTTCTCCACCTCCGCGCCTTGCAGATACAGCGAGCCGAAGTGAAACGTCTGCATATCCGCCAGCGTGGCGTAACCGACATGGTTCACCACCACGTCGAACAGAATGCGAATGCCGCGCCGATGCGCTTGTTCGACCAGCGTGCGCAGCTCCTGTTCGGTGCCCATGTTGGCGTCGAGGCGAGTCCAGTCCAGCGCGTAATAGCCGTGATAGGCGTAATGCGGGAAATCGCCTTTGGTGCCGCCGCCGACCCAGCCGTGGATCTGCTCCAGCGGCGAGCTGATCCACAAGGCGTTGACGCCGAGCTGCTGCAGATAATCCAGTTTTTGCGTCAGGCCGGCCAGATCGCCGCCGTGAAAGGTGCCTATTTCCTGCAGGCCGTCGCTGCGGCGCCCGTAGCTGTGGTCGTTGGCCGGGTTGCCGTTCTCAAAGCGATCGGTCAGCACGAAGTAGACTGTGGCGTTATGCCAGCTGAACGCCGCCGGTTTCGCCGTGGCGGCGGACTCCAGCAGCAACAGGCCGCCGCTGGCGGCGGTGGGCTGCAGCGTGATTTTCCCCTGGCTCACCTGCGCCGTTTGGCCGGAATAGAAATCGCGCAGCGTTTCGCCTTCGGCGAAGGTGGAGGCGACGTCGACCGTGACCGGCTTGCCGTCCCAGCGCGGGCAGCTGCGGGCAACAACGGCGGCGCTTTCCGGCGCGCTGCGCAGGCTGAGCTGCAGCGTCGGCGTGCCGCTGCGGGTGTCGATGCGCACCTGATAGTCGCCGGCGCGGAACTGCCGCCAGCTGGCCGGCGGATGGGCGCCGCAGGGCTGCAGCGACAGCGTCTGGTTAAGCTTCACCGCCTCGGCCGGCTGCCAGCAGTGGTTATCCAGATACAGGCGCAGCGGCAGTTGGCCTTTGGGCAGCGCGGCCTGGCTGGTAAACAGCCCGGCGGCAGTTTCGTCGAAGGCCGGGAAACCCGGCAGCGTCCAGCCGGCCAGCACCGAAGGCGACAGCAGCATCAACAAGGGCAGGGGTAACAGTTTCATGGCTCTCCTTACGCGCGGCAGGAAGCGTTTTTCTCGCAGGGTAGCGCCCAGTGTGGCAAACGGCGGAAAAATAGCCTCCTCCCTGCGAGGGTTTTTCGGGGAGGAGAGAAAGGGCGGAGCGTTTTCGGATTGATTCGGCTTGGCTTTGCGCGCGCGCTGCGGCAGATTAAACGATGAACATCAAAGGAGGTTAGCGATGACGGACAAAAACTGGCGAGAAGAGATCGTTCAGGCAATTCAGGATGCCGAATTGCAGCACTTCGCCGAAGAACATCAGCTGCAGGCGCTGTTCGCGCCGCAGCAGGAAGAGCAACACGGCCGGTTATCCGCAGACCACCGGCCGCGCTGAGTTATTTCCGCAACAGCTGCGGGTTGACGCAGTTTTCTTTCACCGTGCCGGTCAACGCGGCGATCAAATTATCCACCGCGCAGGCGGCCATGCCGTAGCGCGTTTCATGGGTGGCGGAGCCGATGTGCGGCAACGCCACCACGTTCGGCATGCTGAGCAGCGGTGAGTTGGCCGGCAGCGGCTCTTTCTCGAACACGTCCAACCCGGCGGCGAGGATCACGCCGTTTTGCAGCGCTTCGATCAGCGCCTGCTCATCCACCACCGGCCCGCGGCCGGCGTTGATCAGAATGCCGCTTTTCTTCATCTTCGCCAACTGATCGCGGCCGATCATGTGGAAGGTTTGTTCGGTCAGCGGCAGCGTGATGCAAACGAAATCCGACTCGGCCAGCAGGGTATCCAGATCGCAGCGGCGCGCATTAAAGCGCTGCTCCGCCTCTTCGTGCGTGCGGCGGGCGTTGTACAGCACCGGCATGCCGAAGCCGAAGTGCGCGCGCTGCGCCAGCGCCAGGCCGATGCGCCCCATGCCGAGGATGCCGATGGTTTTATGGTGCACGTCGACGCCGAACCAGTCCGGCCCGATGCTGCCGCGCCATTCGCCGGCCTTCACCCGTTCCGCCACTTCCACCACCCGGCGCGCGGTCGCCAGCACCAGGCTCATGATGGTGTCGGCGACGGTTTCGGTCAGCACCGTCGGGGTGTGCATCAACAGCACGTTATGGGCGTTGAGCGCCTCGACGTCGAAGTTGTCGTAGCCGACGGAAACGGTCGAGGCCGCGCGCAGTTTGGGCGCCTGCTGCAGGAAGGCTTCGTCAATTTTACCGCCGGAACCGATGATCCCTTCGGCCTGCTGCAGCGCCTGGCGCAGTTCGTCGCGGTTCTCCGGCTGCAGGCCGTTGAAGGCGTGCACGGTGAAGTGCTGTTCCAGACGTTCACGCAGATCGGCGGGCAGGCTTTTGTACAATACGATAGAAGGCTTCATCACGAACTCCAGCTGGGCCAAAGGGGGCATGGCGCCCCCCGGTTGGGTTAACAGATAAAAAGTATAACCGGATCAAGCCAATTGCGGCTGGATCTCGTTGCGGGCGGGTTTGACGATCAGCGTCAACACCACCGCCACCACCAGTGCGATGGCCATAAACATGTAAGAGGCCGCCGGGCTGCCGGTGGCGCCATTCAGATAGCCGACGAACCACGAACCGAAGAACGACCCCAGCGCGCCCATGCTGTTGATCAGCGCCATGGCGCCCCCGGCGACGTTTTTCGGCAGCATTTCCGGAATGATGGCGAAGAACGGCCCGTAGGGGGCGTACATCGCGGCGCCGGCGACCACCAGCAGGCCGTAGGAGATCCAGAAGTGGTTGGCGCCGACGGCGTAAGAGCCGAAGAACGCCAGCGCGCCGATCAGCAGCAGCGGCCAGACGAACAGCTTGCGGTTTTGCATTTTGTCCGACGCCCAGGAGACCACGATCATGGCGATGGTCGCCGCCAGGTAAGGCACCGCCGACAGCCAGCCGGCTTCCACCATGCCCATCTGCATGCCGCTGCGCAGGATGGAAGGCAGCCACAGCACGAAGCCGTACACGCCGATGCTCCAGGCGAAGTACTGCACGCACAGCAGGATCACGTTGCGCGAACGGAAGGCTTCGCCGTAGTTGCGCACGGCCTTGATGCCTTTCTGCTCTTCGTCCAGCTGCTGCTGCAGCGCCTGTTTCTCATCGGCACTCAACCAGCCGGCCTGCGCCGGTTTGTCTTTCGCCAGCACCCACCAGCAGAACGCCCAGATAACCGCCGGAATGCCCTCGATGATGAACATTTCACGCCAGCCGAAGGCGTGGATCAGGTAGCCGGACACCACCGACATCCACAGCACCGTCACCGGGTTGCCGAGGATCAGGAAGGTATTGGCGCGTGACCGCTCCGATTTGGTGAACCAGTTGCTGATGTAGATCAGCATCGCCGGCATTACCGCCGCTTCCACCACGCCGAGGATAAAGCGGATGGCGGCCAGCATCGGAATATTGCTCACCACGCCGGTCAGCGAGGCGCAGCCGCCCCACAGGATCAGGCACCAGAAGATCAGTTTTTTGACGCTGCGGCGTTCGGCGTAGATGGCGCCGGGAATTTGGAAGAAGAAATAACCGAGGAAAAACAGCGCGCCCAGCAGCGAGGACATGCCTTTGGTGATGCCGAGATCTTCATTGATGCCGGCGGCAGAGGCGAAGCTGAAGTTGGCGCGATCGAGATAGGCCAGGCTGTAGGTGATAAACACGATGGGCATGATGTACCACCAGCGTTTGGCCGCGACAGTCGCTTTGTTCATGTTCAGTATCCTTCAGTGGTGTTGCGTCCCCTTCGCCCGGCACGCTGGGCATGCAAGAGGAAGGGGCAGATGCTCTCCCGACGCGTCCCGGTTGTAGGGCCAGAGGCTGACGTCATGCGGAGAAGTCGTTTTTTTTATTGTTATTCGGCCAGCGCCGCGCGGGTCGGCAGGCCCTCGCTGTCGCCGATGGCCTGGATCGCCAGCGAACCGATTTTGTTGCCGCGCTGCACCGCCTGTATCAGCGTTTTGCCTTCCAGCAGGGCGCTGAGGGTGCCGACGGCAAAGCCGTCACCGGCGCCGACGGTATCCACCACGTTGTCGACCTTGACCGCGGCCACCGCCGCCTTGTCGCCGGCGGCGGTTTTAAACCAGGCGCCGTCCGGGCCGGTTTTGATGATCACCGCCTGCACGCCGCGTTCCAGATAGAAATCGGCGATGCCTTCCGGCGTCGATTGGCCGGTGAGGATCTGCCCCTCTTTCAGCCCCGGCAGCACCCAGTCGGCGGCGAACGCCAGCTGGTTCAGCTGCTCGATCATCACCTCGCGGCTGGGCCACAGCACCGGGCGCAGATTGGGATCGAACGAAATGGTTTTGCCCATGGCGCGCATCTCGCGCGCCGCATGGTGGCACAGCGCCAGCGATTCGCTGGACAGCGCCGCCGCCACGCCGCTCAGGTGCAGGTGGCGCGCAGAACCGAAATACTCAGGGTTGAAATCGGTGACCGACAGGTGGCTGGCCGCCGAGCCTTTGCGGAAGTATTCCACGCTGGGATCGGTACCATCGGCGGTTTTGGATTTCACCTGAAAGCCGGTGGGATAGTGGCCGTCGACCGTCACCTGCCGGTAGTTGATGCCTTCTTTTTTCAGCTGCTGCAGGGTGAAGCGGCCGAACGAATCGTTGCCGACGCGGCTGACCCAGCCGACATTCATGCCCAGGCGCGCCAGGCCGATCGCCACGTTCAGCTCGGCGCCGGCGATGCGTTTGGTGAAGGTTTCCACCTCCGCCAAATCGCCGGTTTGCGCCGCCACGAACATCGCCATGGCTTCGCCCAGCGTGACCACATCCAGGGGCGCCTGCTGCGCCGTCGTTGCCGTTAACGTTGTCATCATGGGGTTACTCCGCACGCAAAATATTGACGTAATGGCGGGTGACGGCTTCCAGATCATCGCCCTGCAACGGGAATTCGATGCCGCGCGGCGCATCGTGCGGCAGGCGGGCCAGCAGATCGCGCCAGCTGCCGTCGGTATCGTCCAGCGCGACGGCGCGCCAGCCGCGCGGGCCTTGGGTGGCGGCTTTGACGTGCACGTAACCGACGTGGCGGGCCAGGCGTTCGGCGGCGGCGAAAGCGTCTTGCCCCACCCACAGCCAGTTGGCCATATCGAAGGTCATGCTGACCGGCAGGTGGCTATCTTCCGCGGCGTGGAAAAAGGCGTTCAGCATCGACAAAATGCCGCAGTCCGGCGTCTGATCGTTTTCGACCACCAGTTTGACCGGGTGCTGCTCCAGCGCCACTTTCAGCTCGGTAAAATCAAAACCGGGGCGGAAATGGCCAAGGGACAGCTTCAGCTGGCGCGCGTTCAGCGCCTGCGCTTCCGCCAGCAGCGCCGCCAGGTTGGGGTTCAGCGTATGTTGCGGGGTGAACAGCGCCTCAGGAGCGGAGTAGACGGCGAACAACTGTTGGCGATCGATTTCTTGCGCCAGGGCCGGCAGGCTGTCCAATTCGCCGGCGGCGAACAGTTCGCGGCGGATCTCCACCCCGTCGGCGCCCGCGCCGGCGATGATGGGCAACAGCGCGCGCTGGCCGCCGTATTGTTTGACGGTATCGGTGCCGTAGGCGCCGGTGACCACGATGATTTCTGTTTTCATTTTGACTCCTGAGGCGGCATTGTCGCCGCCGCTGCTGTTACCGGTACGTTAAATGGAACCGGTTCCAGCGAAAAGCGACAGAGTGTAAAAATATGATCGCAATCACGAAGCTGAGCAAAAAACAGCCGATGAGGGCGGGGCGGGCAACGGCCCCGGAGAAGGCGGGTTAGCGGGTGGTGGAGCCGCGGACGATCAGCTCGCCGGAGAACATCTGCTCGCCGCTGGGGGCTGCCAGGCCCTGAATGCGCTGCACCAGCCGCTCCAGCGCCGCGTGCCCCATTTGGTAGGTGGGCTGTTTCAGCGTGGTGATGCCGACGCCCGCCAGCTCCGCCCACTCCAGCTCGTCGAAGCCCAGCAGGCCGATGTCGTTGCCCCACTGGATGCCGAGCCGGCGCATGGCGCGCGCCACCTGCAGCGTCAGGGCGCCGTTGGCGGAGATCACCGCCTTGCGCATGCCGCGATGGCGGTCGCTGAAATCGCTCAGCACCTGCTCCAGCTTCTGCCGATCGTTGAGCGGCGTTTCGGCCTGCTCCGCCGACAGCGTGGGGTGCTGCGCCATGGTATGTCTGAAAGCGTGCAGGCGCTCGAGACGGGTATTGACCGTACCGAGCGGCTCGCTGAGGAACAAAATCGCTTCGAAACCTTGTTGCAGCAGGTGTTCGGTGGCGACGGTGGCGGCTTCGCGGTTGTTCAGACCCACCACGTCGCAGGCGAAATCGGGGATTTTGCGGTCGATCAGCACCATCGGCAGCATCGACTGCTGCAGCGTGGATAACGCTTCCTCGCGCATGCCGACCGCGTTGACCACGATGCCCTCCACCCGGTAACTGCTGAGCAGCTGCAGGTAGTGCTGTTCCTGATTGACTTCGTTGTTGGTGTTACACACCAGCAGGGTAAAGCCGTGCTGGCGGCAGGCAGCCTCGATGCCGCGCATCACGTCCACCGAATAGGGGTTGGTGATATCGGCGAGGATCAGGCCGATCAGGCGGGTCTGGCCGCCCTTCAGGCTGCGCGCCATCTGGCTTGGCCGGTAGTCGAGCTGCTGGATCGCCTGTTCGATGCGCTGTTTGAGATCGTCGGAAAGCAGGTGCTGTTCACCATTCAGATAGCGCGACACGCTGGTCTTGCCGGTTTTGGCGATGCTGGCCACATCGCTGATGGTGGCGCGTCCTGAGGCGCGCGTTGCCTTGCCTGTGCTCACAGCCGAGCCCTCCTGCGGTTAATTGCCAAGGAGACTACCATACCCGATGTGCGGGCGGGAATGTTGAAGGGTAAGGAGAAAGTCGCAGGGAGGCGGCGGGGCGCCGGTGGCGCCCCGCACGGGATTACTGCAGCGGGCTGAGGGTGATCTCGACGCGGCGGTTTTGCGCCTTGCCTTCCGCGGTGCTGTTGGAGGCGATCGGGTTGTCCGGACCGGCACCGGTGGTGCGGATACGGTTCGCCGCCACGCCCTGGGTGATCAGCGCGCTGGCTACGCCGTCGGCGCGCTGCTGCGACAGGTTCATGTTGAGCGAGCGGGAGCCGGTGCTGTCGGTGTAGCCGACAACGTTGACCGCGGTTTTCGGATACTCTTTCAGCACCATGGCGACGCCGGTCAGGGTGTTGGCGCCCGCCGGTTTCAGCGTGGCGCTGCTGCTGTCGAAGGTCACGTTGTTCGGCATGTTCAGCACGATGTTGTCGCCCTGGCGGGTGACGCTGACGCCGGTGCCTTTCATCTTGTCGCGCAGTTTGGCTTCCTGCACGTCCATGTAATAGCCAGCGCCGCCGCCGAGGGCTGCACCGGCCGCTGCGCCGATCAGCGCGCCCTTGCCGCGATCTTTCTTGGAAGAGGACAGCACGCCGACGCCGGCGCCCAGTGCGGCCCCGAGGCCCGCGCCGATGCCGGATTTACCGGCTTCGGATTCGCCGGTGTAAGGGTTGGTGGTACAGGCCGACAGCGCGAGCGTGAGGCTCACGGCGCCGGCAATAATTGCAATGCGTTTTTTCATGTTCTTGTCCTTAATGGCATCAGAATCTGTACGCGCCGGCCCAAAGCGGGGACGCAAAAAAAAGTGGGTGACGCAGGGAGCCCGCGTCGCCGCGCTACCTATGACGCGCGGTTTCGCCGGCAGTTCCGGAGAAAAACGTGACAAATGATGAGCGCGGGTAAGTGCTGGGGGAGTTATGCGGTAAAACGCCGGGCGGCGCTATGCAGCGGATTCTTAATTGTGCGCATCCGGAGTGCAGATGCGCCTTTTTTAAGCATAACGGGTTGAATTTTCGACTGCCGGCCAGTTCATGATCAGCGTATAGGCCTGGGTTTCATCGTTGAACAGGCGCTGCGTCACCTGAAAACCGTGCCTGTGGTAGAACGCGCAGGCGCGCAGGTTCTGCTGGTACACCTCCAGGCTGAGCCGGCGGTAGCGCTGCTGCACGTGCGTCATCAGCGCCTGGGCGACGCCGCGGCCGTGAAACGCCCGCTCGACAAACAGCGCGCCGATGAACTGCTCGTCCAGCACGCTGATAAAGCCGACGATCTCGTCGTCATGCCAGCAGGCCCAGCTTTGCGCGCGCGGCAGGTAGTTTTCACGCACCAGCGCGGCGCTCTCACGCCAGTATTTTTCCGCCACGAACGGATGAGCGGCGATGGTGCTGGGCAGCCATAGCGCCATCAGCCGGTCGATATCCTCCGGGCCACAGGGGCGGATCACCGTGGCTTTGGGTAGCACATGCATCCCGTGAGATGATCGTTCACCAGCCCGCTGGCCTGCATGAAGGCGTAACAAACGGTGGAGCCGATAAACTTGAAGCCGCGTTTTTTTAGCGCCTTGGACATGGCGTCGGACTGCTCGGTTTTGGCCGGCACCTGGTTCAGCGCCTGCCAGCGGTTGAGCTGCGGCCTGCCGCCGACGAAGTCCCAAATGAAGGTAACGAAATTCTCGCCGGCCGCCTCCATCGCCAGATAGGCTTTGGCGTTGGTGATGATGGCTTCTATCTTGCCGCGGTGGCGGATGATGCCGCTGTCCTGCAGCAGATTTTCCACGTCCTGTTCGGTCATGGCGGCGACCCGCTGCGGATCGAAACCGTGGAAAGCGCGGCGGTAGTTCTCGCGCTTTTTCAGCACGGTGATCCAGGAAAGGCCGGCCTGTTGCCCCTCGAGGCACAGCATTTCAAACAGCTCGCGCGCGTCGGTGGTGGGCGCGCCCCATTCCTGGTCGTGATACTCGAGATACAACGGATCGGCCGTCACCCAACCGCAACGTTCGTCTGCCATCCTGACTGTCCTTATGCTGTATTTATGAACAGTAATCATCGCTCGAAGCGCCGAACTTGGCAAGCCTCTGATTGTTTTGTCATCAGCCCGCTTGACGTGACGAAAAAGCCGACAATAGTTACTACATGGCCGGTGGAAAACCGGCCAACGATAAAAACGACATTGCCTTCATTTGCAGGCTCTCAGGAGTCGATTCATGCCTCTAAAAATAACGTGCATGCCCCGCCCGGCGGCGCTTGCAGTGGCGTTGCTTTGCAGTGTGACCCTTCCGGCTCAGGCGTACGATCAACTCTACGTCTTTGGCGATAGCCTGAGCGATACCGGCAACAACGGCCGGTTCACCTATGACGGTAACCAGCACCTGCTGTACGACGAAGCGTTGGCGCAACGCATCGGGGCGGCGCTGGTGGCTTCGGACAACGGCGGTGAGAACTACGCCGCCGGCGGCGCCGTGGCGGTGCCGGGCCTGAACCCGGCCGACAACACCCAGGATCAGGTGCAGCGCTATCTGAACCGGGTCAACGGCCAGGCCGACGGCGACGGTTTTTACGTTCATTGGATCGGCGGCAACGATCTGGCGGCGGCGGCATTAAATGCCGCTACCGCGCCCGGCGTGGCCTATAACAGCGCCGCCGCGGCAGCCGCGCAGGTGCATTCGCTGCTGAACGCCGGTGCCGGCACGGTGATCGTGCCGACGGTGCCGAACATCGGCTCCACGCCGCAGCTGATGGAATTGATCATTCAACAGGCGCTGTCGCCGGTGCAGGGGGCGGCGATCCAGGCGGCCTATGCCACGCTTAATTCGGTGGCGACGCCGGACAACGCTTCACGCACGCAGGCGATCCACGCGGCGTTGGCCGCCGCGGCGAAGCAGGGCAGCGCCATTCCTCAGGTGCAGCAGGCGATCGCCACGCAGCTTATCGCGGCGTATGACAGCCTGAGCGCGCAGGCCGCCCAGCTGACCGATTTCTATAATCAAAGTGAAGACCGTTTGCTGGCGCAGGGCGGCGGCAATATCGTGCGGGTGGACGTCAACAAGCTGTTCGCCGAAGCGATCGCCAATCCGGCGCAGTTCGGCTTCGCTAACACCGCCGGCATGGCTTGCCCGCCGGGCGTTTCCTCGGCGGTCTGCAGCTCCGATATGCCCGGCTTCGACGCCGGCCAGTCCTATCTGTTCTCCGACCATTTCCACCCGAGCCCGCAGGCGCACCTGCTGATTGCGGATTATATCCAGGCGGTGTTGGATGGCCCGGCGCAGGTGGTGGCGCTGAATCAGGCGACGGCGGCGATGGCGCGCGACAGCCGCGCCACGCTCGACAGCCGCTTCCAGCAGCTGCGCCACGGCGAAAACCCGCAGGGTTCGCTGGGCGTGTTCGGCGGTTACGCCGGCCAGCACTATGACTATGCCGATAACCGGGCTGCGGGGGAGGGCAACGCCACCACCCACAACCTGACCGTCGGGGTGGACTATCAGCTGACCGACGGCTGGCTGATCGGCGCGTTGATCGCCGGTTCCAACGACGATCAACATCCTTCCAGCCGCTTTGATTACAAGGCGCGCGGGCTGCTGCTGTCGGCTTTCAGTTCACTGGCGATATTCGAGCAGGGCTGGGTCAACGCCGATTTGCACTATACGACGATGGATTATGACGACATCCGCCGCAGCCTGCGGCTGGGGCCGCTGACGCGCACCGAAACCGGTTCGACCACCGGCAGGCAGTGGGGCGCGCGCGTGACCGCCGGCTATGACTTCCCGATCGCTTCTTACCTTACCACCGGGCCGGTGGCGCAGTTCGCCTGGGATTACAGCCGCGTTTCCGGCTACAGCGAAGATGGCGATGACAGCACCGCCATGCGCTTCAACGATCAAACCTACCACTCGCAGATCGGCGCGTTGGGCTGGCGGCTGGATACGCAATTCGGCGTGTTTAACCCTTATGCGGAAGTGAGTTATCAGCACCAGTTCGGTGACGACGTCTACCGCGCCGGCGGCGGCCTGAAATCGACGCAAACCTCGTTCACCCGCGACAGTGCGGGCCAGGACAAAAACTGGGTGGATGTCACGTTGGGGGCCAACATGCCGTTGACGGACAGGGTATCGGCCTTCGCCACCGTCTCGCAAACCGGCGGGCTGAGCAGCGGCGAACAGTTTATGTATAACGTCGGCGTCAGCGCGCGTTTTTGAATTGGCCATCGGCGCGTTCAAGGGCGCAGGATCAGGATAAGCCATAAGGTCTGATAAGGGATTTATGCGAAAGGCGGCTTGGGGGGAATTATGCGGGCCGCAGTGACGTTGGCGGAAATACAAAAAAAAACTGATCCTATGAAAGGATCAGGTAGCCACTTGGCCAACACCAGGGAAAATTTTATTTATTATTGTATAACCAAAGATTAACTGTCAATTTGTTTCTGTGGCCCGTTAGCGCCGTATTTCATCCATGGCCATTCCTTCCATACCCAACGCGTCGGCACGCCGCGCGATATCGCCTTATTTTTCACGACATAAGAAATAATCTGGCACTTGATCACATTATCTCTCGATGCAGGGAGTTTTTTAGTTGATAAAATTAACAAAAATAACATTGGTGCAACTTTATCTCGTGGGAAATATAAGGATATACGCACGTAAATCAGCTGAAATTTGGTCGATGAAGAGGGAAATAGCGTTCAGCCAATTGACTATTTAAACGGCGGTGAGTGATGTTTTTGTTAAGGGGATCTAATGTGTGTGCCGGGTATATCTTTCTGAACGGCAAGGTAACCGGCCGGCGTGTTGTCCTTCCCGCTGTGCCCGCCGCGGGAAAATCCAGCGCTTCTCGTCCCGATTCGCACTTGTTGCCGGATTCTGGCTGTATATCTTACGGTCAAAGGGTATACTGGCGCATTCCATCTAAATCCACTTGTATCGCGTGCGAATTCAACATGCAAAAGTTTGATACCAAGACCTTCCAGGGCCTGATCCTGACACTGCAGGATTATTGGGCGCGCCAGGGCTGCACCATCGTTCAACCATTGGACATGGAAGTCGGCGCGGGAACCTCACACCCGATGACGTGCCTGCGCGCACTGGGGCCGGAGCCGATGGCCGCCGCCTATGTGCAGCCATCCCGCCGCCCGACCGACGGCCGCTACGGTGAAAACCCGAACCGTCTGCAGCACTACTACCAGTTCCAGGTGGTGATTAAGCCATCGCCGGACAACATTCAGGAACTCTACCTGGGCTCGCTGAAAGAGCTGGGTCTGGATCCGACCATCCACGACATTCGCTTCGTGGAAGACAACTGGGAAAACCCGACGCTCGGCGCCTGGGGCCTGGGTTGGGAAGTGTGGCTGAACGGCATGGAAGTGACGCAGTTCACCTACTTCCAGCAGGTCGGCGGCCTGGAGTGCAAGCCGGTGACCGGCGAGATCACTTACGGCCTGGAGCGCCTGGCGATGTACATCCAGGGCGTGGACAGCGTATATGATCTGGTGTGGAGCAACGGCCCGCTGGGCGTCACCACCTACGGCGACGTGTTCCACCAGAACGAAGTGGAGCAGTCCACCTACAACTTCGAATACGCCGATGTCGACTTCCTGTTCTCCTGCTTCGAGCAGTACGAGAAAGAAGCCCAATCGCTGCTGGCGCTGGAAAAACCGCTGCCGCTGCCGGCCTACGAACGCATCCTGAAGGCGGGCCATACCTTCAACCTGCTGGACGCGCGCAAGGCGATTTCGGTGACCGAGCGTCAACGCTACATTCTGCGCATCCGCACGCTGACCAAAGCCGTTGCCGAAGCCTACTACGCTTCCCGCGAAGCGCTGGGCTTCCCGATGTGCAACAAGAAGAACGAGAACTAAGAGGCAGCCATGACTCAACAGACTTTCCTGGTGGAAATCGGCACGGAAGAGCTGCCGCCGAAGGCTCTTCGTTCCCTGGCGGAATCTTTCGCCGCCAACTTCACCGCCGAGCTGGACAACGCCGGCCTGGAACACGGTGACGTGAGCTGGTTCGCCGCACCGCGCCGTCTGGCGCTGAAAGTGGCCAACCTGAGCGCGGCGCAGGCCGATCGCGAAATTGAAAAACGCGGCCCGGCGATCGCCCAGGCGTTCGACGCCGAAGGCAAACCGAGCAAAGCGGCCGAAGGCTGGGCGCGCGGCTGCGGCATCACCGTCGATCAGGCTGAACGCCTGGTGACCGACAAGGGCGAGTGGTTGATGTACCGCGCCCACGTCAAAGGCCAGTCGGCGCAGGCGCTGCTGGCCGGCATGGTCAGCACCGCGCTGGCCAAACTGCCGATTCCGAAACTGATGCGTTGGGGCGACTCCGACGTGCAGTTCGTGCGTCCGGTGCACACCGTCACGATGCTGTTGGGCGCCGATCTGATCCCGGGCACCGTGCTGGGCATCGACTCTGCGCGCACCGTGCGCGGCCACCGCTTCATGGGCGAAGCCGAGTTCACCCTCGACAACGCCGACCAATACCCGCAGATCCTGCTGGAGCGCGGCAAAGTGGTCGCCGATTATGAAGCGCGTAAAGCCCTCATCAAGCGCGATGCCGAGCTGGCGGCGCAGAAGATTGGCGGCAAGGCCGATCTGAGCGACAGCCTGCTGGAAGAAGTGGCCTCGCTGGTGGAATGGCCGGTGGTGCTGACCGCCAAATTCGAAGAGAAATTCCTGGCGGTGCCGGCGGAAGCGCTGGTGTACACCATGAAGGGCGACCAGAAGTATTTCCCGGTGTACGACGCCGCGGGCAAACTGCTGCCGAACTTTATCTTCGTGGCCAACATCGAGTCGAAAGACCCGCAGCAGATCATCTCCGGTAACGAAAAGGTGGTGCGTCCGCGCCTGGCCGACGCCGAGTTCTTCTTCAACACTGACCGCAAGAAACGCCTGGAAGACAACCTGCCGCGCCTGGAAACCGTGCTGTTCCAACAGCAGCTGGGCACCCTGCGCGACAAGACCGACCGTATTCAGGCGCTGGCGGGCTGGGTTGCCGGCCAGATCGGCGCCGACGTCAACCACGCCACCCGCGCGGGCCTGCTGTCGAAGTGCGACCTGATGACCAACATGGTGTTCGAATTCACCGACACCCAGGGCGTGATGGGCATGCACTACGCGCGCCACGACGGTGAGGCGGAAGACGTCGCCGTTGCGCTGAACGAGCAGTATCAGCCGCGCTACGCCGGCGATGCGCTGCCGCAGTCGTTGGTGGCCTGTTCCCTGGCGATCGCCGACAAGATGGACACCCTGGCCGGCATCTTCGGCATCGGGCAGCATCCGAAAGGCGATAAAGACCCGTTCGCGCTGCGCCGCGCCGCGCTGGGCGTATTGCGCATCATCGTCGAAAAAAACCTGCCGCTGGATCTGCAGACCCTGACCGAAGAGGCCGTGCGCCTGTACGGCAGCAAGCTGACCAACGCCAAGGTGGTCGACGAGGTGGTGGAATTCATGCTGGGCCGCTTCCGCGCCTGGTATCAGGAGGAAGGCCACGCTGTCGATACCATTCAGGCGGTGCTGGCGCGCCGTCCGACCAAGCCGGCCGACTTCGACGCGCGCGTCAAGGCGGTCTCCCACTTCCGTACGCTGGAAGCGGCGGCGGCGCTGGCTGCGGCCAACAAACGCGTCTCCAACATTCTGGCCAAGTCTACCGAAACGCTGAACGACAGCGTGCGCGCCTCGGTGCTGAAGGACGCAGCGGAGATCCAGCTGGCGACTCACCTGGTGGTACTGCGCGACAAGCTGCAGCCGTACTTCGCGGCGGGCAACTACCAGGAAGCGCTGGTGGAGCTGGCTGCGCTGCGCGAGCCGGTGGATGCGTTCTTCGACAACGTGATGGTCATGGCGGACGATGCGGAAGTGCGCGTGAACCGTCTGACGCTGTTGAGCAAGCTGCGCGAACTGTTCCTGCAGGTGGCGGATATCTCTGTGCTGCAGTAAGCGGCCTCTCTGCTGTGAAAAGGCGCCTGCGGGCGCCTTTTTTATTTCCGTTTCCTGGGTGCGAAGGCAAGGTCGCCTGGCGACTTGGGGGGCGACTTGGGGAAATTGAAGCGTCCGGTCGCCGACGGCAATGAGCCTCAGTGCGTTTTGCGCACGATTTTCAACCGCATCCGGCCGGGGCAATGCTCATCGCAAGTGGAATCGCGTATCGGAATGCCGCCAGTTGATCTATTCTTATAGGCGCACGGAGTGCGGAAAAAGGGGCGGAGTCCAATGAAAAAGCAGGTTTATAACAGGAGTTATGTCACATGGCGGTAGGGATCCAGAGCAGAGGTTTCGCGCGTTGGTTGGCACCGGTATTGGCATTGTTGGTGGTCATGCAATTGACCGCCTGCGGCGATAAAGAGCCGGAACAGCGCAAAGCATTTATCGATTACTTACAGAATACCGTGATGCGCAGCGGGGCGAACATCCCCACGCTGAGCGAAGACCAGAAGCAGAAGTTCGGCAACTATGCCGGCGATTACGCGATTTTGGTCGGCTTTTCGCAGCAGCTGTCCAAGTCGGTCGGCGCCAGCCTGACGCCGGCGCTGGATCAGATTAACCAGATCCGCACCGCGCAGGACTACCTGAACAAACGCGACGCGCTGCAGCAATCGGTCGGCGCGTTGAACCTGCTGGGCCAGCAGATCCAGTCTGCTAAATCGCAGGCGGATACCGCCCGCGCGGCGCTGAAGCAGCCCGACGATCTGAAGGCGGTGTACAACCAGGCCTATGACAAGATCGTTACCGCACCGGCCAATGCCTTGATGCCGGCGATCCCGACCACCGCCGGCTTCGTGCAGGATCTGGTGCAGGTTGGCGATTTCCTGCAGAGCCAGGGCAACCAGGTCAGCTTCAACAACAACGGCGTGCAGTTCCGCACCGCGCAGCAGGTGGCGCAGTACAACACCATGATGTCGAATCTGGTGGCCAAGCAGCAGAACCTGCTGAATGCGCAGAAAGCCGTTCAAAGCGTGACGCAATAACGCACCGCATTCACGACATACGGGCCGGCATTGCCGGCCCGTTTTTATAATTTAGTAGCTAATTTAGTTGACAATATAAAATAATGACTGATGATTTATTTTTTATTATATCACTGACTTATTCAACTTTGCTTTTTGTGCTTTCATCCTTTTTTCCAAACAAATACCCTAAGGATAGGGTGATTATTGGAGTAAACACTGCCCAAGATTCTTTTGTATAGGTTAGGATGTTTTCACCACCAGTCGACAGCACATCAATTACAAGAATGAAAGTCAGCACACATGCATATAAAGTGAGGACGAAGGATATTACATACCAAATAGTACTTGTTTTTGCCTGTTCACCGGAACCAGTGATATTTGTTATATTAAAATCTTTTTTTACATCTACACCAATATCTCCCTCTAAATTTGCGGTGTTCTTAGCTATAATGTTTTTTTCAGAGGTGTGGTTATTAGTAATAATAACTTTGCTCTCGTTGTTATTGTTTGCGTTTTCGTTGTCAATAATCTCACTATTAGCATCATCAGCCGTGCTCATTATGCGTCGCCCTCAAGAGAACCTTTTTCTGATTCTTCATTGGATTTACTGGCAAAAATTAAAAAAAGTTCAATTCCGGCTTTAGAGAATTTTGCAACACCAATCCTCATGAAATATTTTCTTTTATCATTGTAATAGATGGGGAAAAAGTTGCTGCTAAAACCGTCTGTCAGCATTTCATCTATTTTATGTATAGTGAAGTTGATTTTTTTCTCTGAAGGCTTCTTAGTTATTTTTGCTGTTTCTCCAGTTTTTTTTACTTCGATGGATAACTCAATGTCACCTCCGACCGTGATATTGATAACTTCATTCTTTCTCGTGATAATGCTTACGCTTTCATCTATGATGAAATCATCTATAGAGAGTTTGTTTACGATTTTGTTTTCCATGTTTACCTACAAAGCTTATAAATGAAAATTGAAAATATAGCCGTAATAAAAACCATAAAACCAGGCTTTGTTATTAAATAGTAAGAATAAACTAAAAATACTTTCTTCTCTGTTCCTGTTTTAATCTTACTTATAATTTTGAATGAGAAAATGGAGAATAACATTATCATTAGCGCTGATATAATCACCCCAATGAAGTATTTATCATTCTCTAAGATATAGTTAATAATCATATGACTATCCTGGATGCGTCTTTTTATTAAAATGATAGATAAATTTCATGATTTCTCATGATTACAATGAAAATTGACTGTCAATTATATTGTTTTTTCGTTGAAATGTTAATTGATTTTATGGTGGTGGTCATGAATTAGACTACACTTCAATTAATCCATTCATTCGGCAATGTAGTTTTCTTTCATTCATCACTTCGCTAGTTCCCGGCGGGATGAATGCTCACAGGGATGATCAAACAGAGCGTCGCGATCGGCGCCGCAGTTGAAAATAAATTGTGATGTTTATCACAATTTAAAAACAAACCATCAGTTTAAAAATGTGATCAACATCACTTTATTTTGGGTTTTCAGGCGATTTTTTTCTCACTGTGCTTTTTTTACACGCCATAAGTGTGATCTTTATCACTATAAAGGGTGGTTTGTTGGGGTGTTGTATGTGATTTGTGTCACAAAAAATCCGTGAAGTTCGCATGACAAAAACAGCGTGATAGAGTCCGTTTCGCATACAGCGGCAACACGGCTGGATCGTCACAACAATAATCACGCGCTCTATTGTCAGCGCGTAACAATAGGGGTGTGTTTTATGTTTTCACCAGACATCAAGGTTAAAGTACAAAACTTTGGCCGCTTCCTGAGCAACATGGTGATGCCCAACATCGGCGCCTTTATCGCCTGGGGGATTATCACCGCGCTATTCATTCCAACCGGCTGGCTGCCGAATGAAACCTTAGCCAAGCTGGTCGGCCCGATGATCACCTACCTGCTGCCATTGCTGATCGGTTATACCGGCGGGCGGCTGGTGGGCGGCGAGCGCGGCGGTGTGGTCGGCGCTATCACCACCATGGGCGTCATCGTCGGCGCCGACATGCCGATGTTCCTCGGCTCGATGATCGCCGGTCCGCTGGGCGGCTGGGCTATCAAGCACTTTGACCGCTGGGTGGACGGCAAGATCAAAAGCGGTTTTGAAATGCTGGTGAACAACTTCTCCGCCGGCATCATCGGCATGCTGCTGGCGATCCTGGCTTTCCTGGGCATCGGGCCGCTGGTGGAGGTGCTCTCCAAGCTGCTGGCGGCGGGCGTGCACGTGATGGTGAAGAACAACCTGCTGCCACTGGCGTCCATCTTCGTTGAACCGGCGAAAATCCTGTTCCTGAACAACGCCATCAACCACGGCATCTTCTCGCCGCTGGGTATCCAGCAGGCCACGGAAGTCGGCAAGTCGGTA
The DNA here is from genome assembly GCF_052169135.1 of Serratia sp. CY32780. Lineage (NCBI taxonomy): Bacteria > Pseudomonadati > Pseudomonadota > Gammaproteobacteria > Enterobacterales > Yersiniaceae > Serratia > Serratia sp. CY32780. The sequence goes on along the minus strand of NZ_JBJNLI010000004.1, from coordinate 197,955 downwards.
TTCTTCCTGATCGAAGCCAACCCAGGCCCGGGCATGGGCGTACTGATGGCCTACATGTTCTTCGGTCGCGGCAGCGCCAAGCAATCCGCCGGCGGTGCGGCAATCATTCACTTCCTGGGTGGCATCCACGAAATCTACTTCCCTTACGTGCTGATGAACCCACGCCTGCTGCTGGCGGTGATCCTGGGGGGCATGACCGGCGTCTTCACCCTGACGATGCTGAACGGCGGCCTGGTTTCTCCGGCTTCTCCGGGTTCGATCCTGGCAGTGCTGGCGATGACCCCGAAAGGCGCCTACTTCGCCAACATTGCGGCGGTGTGCGCAGCCTTTGCCGTCTCCTTCGTGGTGTCCGCTTTCCTGCTGAAAACCTCCAAGGTGAAAGAGGATGACGATCTGGAAGCCGCGACCCGTCGCATGCAAGAGATGAAATCGCAGTCCAAAGGCGGCGCGGCGGCGCCGGCATCGGTCGACGGCGATCTGAGCACCGTGCGCAAAATCATCGTCGCCTGCGATGCGGGCATGGGTTCCAGCGCCATGGGCGCCGGGGTGCTGCGTAAGAAAGTGGCCGATGCCGGGCTGAAGAACATCTCGGTGACCAACAGCGCCATCAACAGCCTGCCGGACGATGTGGATCTGGTGATTACCCACCGCGATCTGACCGAGCGTGCGATGCGCCACGCGCCGCAGGCACAGCACATCTCGCTGACCAACTTCCTCGACAGCAAGCTGTACAGCGATTTGGTCGACCGTTTGCTGGCGGCCAACAAAACCAGCGACAACCAACAAAAGGTACTGGGCGCGCTGGACGACAGCTTCGAAGCCGGTGAATCGAACCTGTTCAAGCTGAGCGAGAGCAACGTGTTCCTCAACCTGCAGGCCAGCGACAAAGAGCAGGCGATCCGCTTCGCCGGCGAGCAGCTGGTGAAAGGCGGCTACGTCGAGGCGGAGTACGTGCCGGCGATGCTGGAGCGCGAGAAACTCACCTCCACCTACCTGGGCGAGTCGATCGCCGTGCCGCACGGCACCATTGAGGCCAAAGACCGGGTGCTGCGCACCGGCGTGGTGTTCTGCCAGTACCCGCAGGGCGTGCGCTTCGGCGAGGAAGAGGATGAAGTGGCCCGTCTGGTGATCGGCATCGCCGCGCGCAACAACGAGCATATCCAGGTGATCACCAGCCTGACCAACGCGCTGGATGACGAGAGCGTGATCGAGCGGCTGGCGAATACCACCAGCGTGCAGGAAGTGCTGGACCTGCTCGGCGGCAAAAAAGCCGGATAACGGAATCATTTTAAAGGGTGCAGCTTGCTGCACCCTTCGACATTAAGAAGGTAGAGTTATGAAAGCATTACATTTTGGCGCAGGGAACATCGGCCGCGGTTTTATCGGCAAGCTGCTGGCGGACGCCGGGGTTGAGCTGACCTTCGCCGACGTCAATCAAACGGTGCTGGATCTGTTGAACAGCCGTAAAAGTTATCAGGTGCACGTGGTGGGCGAGCAAGAACGCGTGGAGAGCGTCAACAACGTCAGCGCCGTCAACAGCGGCAGCGAGGCGGCGGTGGCGCTGATCGCCGAGGCGGATCTGGTGACCACTGCCGTTGGCCCGCAAATTCTCGGCAAAATCGCCGGCACGATCGCCAAAGGGCTGGTGCTGCGTCATCAGCAGGGCAATGCGCAGCCGCTGAATATCATCGCCTGCGAGAACATGGTGCGCGGCACCAGCCAGCTGAAGCAGCATGTGTTCGCTGCGCTGCCGCAGGACGAACAGGCATGGGTTGAGCAGCACGTCGGCTTCGTCGATTCGGCCGTCGACCGCATCGTGCCGCCGGCGGACAGCAGCGATCCGCTGGAAGTGACGGTGGAAACCTTCAGCGAATGGATCGTCGATCAGACCCAGTTCAAGGGCCAGCCTCCGGCGATCGCCGGCATGGAGCTGACCGATAACCTGATGGCGTTCGTCGAGCGCAAGCTGTTCACCCTCAATACCGGCCACGCCATCACCGCCTACCTTGGCCAACGGGCCGGGCTGCAAACCATTCGCGACGCCATTCTCGACCCGGCGATCCGCCGCGTGGTGAAAGGAGCGATGGAAGAGAGCGGTGCGGTGCTGATCAAGCGCTACGGCTTCGACGCCGACAAGCACGCCGCCTACATCAACAAAATCCTCGGCCGCTTCGAAAACCCGTATCTGCACGACGACGTCGAGCGCGTGGGGCGCCAGCCGCTGCGCAAACTGAGCGCCGGCGATCGCCTGATCAAACCGCTGCTGGGCACGCTGGAATACGGCCTGCCGCACGCCAACCTGATCCAGGGCATCGCCGCCGCCATGAGCTACCGCAGCGAACAGGATCCGCAGGCGCAGGAGTTGGCGGAATTGCTGAACACGCTCGGGCCGAAAGCCGCGCTGGCGCAAATTTCCGGCCTGCCGGCGGAAAGCGAGGTTGTAGAAGAGGCCGTTGCTGTGTATAACGCCATGCACAAGTAGAATCGTGATGATGAACACCCGAGCGCAGCTTGCTGCGCTCCTGCAATCCGAGTTCGACATCGACGGCCCTCCCCACGCCTTTCGAAAAGCGATGATGGAAGAAGCACAGGCATTTGAAAATCAGGTTCTGGAAAAGCTGAACGCGGGCAAAACGGTGCGCAGTTTCCTGATCGCGGCGGTAGAGCTGCTGGCGGAAGCGCTCAACGTGCTGGTGGTGCAGGTATTCCGCAAGGACGACTATGCGGTGAAATATGCCGTCGAACCGCTATTGTCCGGCAGCGGCCCGCTGGGGGAGCTGTCGGTGCGCCTGAAGCTGATGTATGGGCTGGGGGTGATCTCCCGCCACGAATATGAAGACGCCGAGCTGCTGATGGCGATGCGCGAAGAGCTGAATCACGACGGTGCGGAATACCGCTTCGTCGACGACGAAATCCTCGGGCCGTTCGGCGAGCTGCACTGCGTGGCCGCGCTGCCGCCGGCGCCGACCTTCCTGCAGCCGGGCGAAGCGGATGAAGCGCTGATCGCCATGCAGCGTCAGCGCTATCAGCAGATGGTGCGCTCCACCATGGTGCTGTCCATTACCGATCTGATCGCCGGCATCGGCGCCAAACAACCTTCCCGACTCTCTCCTCTCGGCCGCGGCTAAGCAAAGGCCGCGCGCCACTCGTCGAACAGCAACCACAGCGCGGTGGCGGCCATCAGGCCGGACATGACGCCGTTAAACGCGCGCAGCTTCCAGGCGACCTGGAGCGCGTTGCGCAACCGGTCGCCCAGCACCGCCCACAGCAGCACACAGGGTAAATTCAGCACGACGAAACCTGCGATGACGCTCAGCGTATGGAAGAAGGTGGCGCCTTCGCGCGGGGTGAACAGGATCGCCACGTTGATCACCATCAGCCAGGCCTTGGGGTTGACCGCCTGAAACAGCGCGCCGTTGAGGAAACTCATTGGCCTCACCTGCTCTTTGGCGTCCGGCGAGGCCGCCTTGAACAGTTTCCATGACAGCCACAGCAGGTAGGCGCAGCCGATCACCGCCAGCGGGAAGCGGATGACGCCGGCCCAGCTGAGCGCCAGCGCCAGCAGCGGGATAATGATAGCCAACTGCACCGCGCAGCCGGCGCCGATGCCGAACAGCATCGGCAGGGTGCGGCGCAGGCCGAAGTTGACGCCCGACGAGGCCAGCAGCAGGTTGTTGGGGCCGGGGGTAATCGACATGACGGTGACGTAGCTGACAAAGGCGGAGTCCAGCATGGCAGGTTCCTTGAAAATGACGGTAATAACGAGAGGATCAGCATAATCGCTGCAATGGGGTGGTGACAGAACCACAAATTGGATATTGTTATGGTTACAGTTGTGCAAAATGTAAACTGTACCCATTGCCTGGAGAGAAACTGTGACCCTGCTCGATGAAACCCCGGATACCCGTTACCTGCAGCTGGCGGATACGCTGGCCGAGGCCATTCGCCGCGGCACGCTGCTGCCCGGCGACCGCTTGCCTTCGGTGCGGCGCTGTGCGCAAACCCATCGCGTCAGTATTAATACTGTGGTGTCGGCTTACCGCACGCTGGAGGATCGCGGGCTGATCGAAGCGCGGCCGCAATCGGGGTTTTATGTCCGCAGCACGCTGCCGGCGCTGAAGATGGCCTCGGCGCCCAGCGGCCGCATCGAGCCGCCGGCGGACGACGTGCTGGCGCTGATCGATACTGTGTTCGCCGCCCAGCAGAATCCGGCCTTCACCAACATTGCGCTGGCCTGCCCGCAGACCAGCGATTTTTATCCCGGCGGCAAGCTGGGGCGCATGCTGTCCTCTCAGCTGCGCCGTCAACCGGATCTGATCGGACAGTATTCGTTGCCGCCCGGCAGCCTGCGGCTGCGTCAGCAGATCGCCCGCCGTTCGATGACGCTGGGCATGCTGCTGGAGCCGGGCGACGTGGTGCTGACCCACGGCTGCATGGAGGCGTTGCAGCTGGCGCTGCGCGTCACCACCAAACCGGGCGACTGCGTCGGGCTGGAGTCACCGACCTACTTCTACCTGCTGCCGCTGCTGGCCAGCCTGGGGCTGAAAGCGCTGGAAATCCCCACCGATCCGCAGCTGGGGCTGTCGCTGGACGCGCTGGAGCTGCTATTGAACGAGAAACGGCTGAACGCGGTGATTGCCATGCCCACGGTGCAAAACCCGCTGGGCTGCACCATGCCGCTGGCGGCGAAAAAGCGGCTGGCTCGGCTGATGAACGATCATCAGGTGCCGTTGATTGAAGACGGGCTGTATGCCGAGATTCAGTTCGGCGGCGCGCTGTCGCCGGCGGTGAAGGCGTTCGATCGCGACGGCTGGGTGCTGTTTTGCTCCAGCTTCACCAAAACGCTGGCGCCGGATTTTCGCGTCGGCTGGATCTGCGGCGGCCGCTTTCACGAGGCGTTGCGCAAGCTGAAGGCGGTGTCGTCGATGTCCGAGTCGCAGCTGCTGTCGGAAACGCTGGCGACCTTCCTGGAGAGCGGCGGTTACGATCACCATTTGCGCAACCTGCGCAAGCGCTATGCGGCGCAGGTAGACGAGGCGCGGGCGCTGATCGCCCGGCATTTCCCGCGCGGCACGCTGGCCACGCAGCCGGCGGGCGGCTTCGTGTTTTGGGTTGAGTTCCCCCCCAACGTGGACAGCGTAGCGCTGTTCCACCAACTGCTGGAAGAGCAGATCTGTTTGACGCCGGGCACCCTGTATTCCCCCAGCGGGCGCTACCGCAACGCGCTGCGGCTCTCCTGTTGCTACCCGTTCAACGCGCGCTACACCCAGGCGTTGGCCCGGCTCGGCGCCAGAGCCTGCGAGATGAGCGGCCTGCCGCCCGGCATTGCGCAGGACGGGTAACGGCGCGCGCCTTTTGCTACAATGCCGGTATCATTGATTAGCGTGCCATTTTGGGCACAACGGGCCAGAGACCATGAAAGAGAAAGAAAAGGCAGAGATCAAGCGCCTGAGCGACCTGCTGGACGCCTTGAACCACAAAGACGCCACCGTGATCCAACAGGGCAACCCTGAGTTGATTGCGCAGCACACCAAAGAGAAAGAGAAGCTGGCGACGGAGATCGAGCGCCTGAAAAACGTGCGCGGCGAGAAGCTGAGCGCCGAAGCGCAGAAGCTGAGCAAGCTGCCGTTCAGCCGCGAAATCACCAAGAAAGAGCAGGCCGACATGGGCGCGCTGAAGAAAAGCGCGCGCGGGCTGATCGTGGTGCATCCGATGACCGCGCTGGGCCGCGAGATGGGCCTGAAAGCGGTCACCGGTTACGCCAAGAAAGCGTTCTGAACCCCCGGGCGTCAGACCTTGGTGGTGAAATACGCCTTGGTCTGATAGGGCACGGTGACCGTGTCCTGGCCCCGTAGCTCCTCTTCTTCCGCCACCAGCTGGCGCAATTGATCGATAACCTGCTCCTGTTGCGGCTGCGGCAGCGCGGCGATAAAGCTGGTTGAACGCACCCGGTTGTAGATCACGTCCTCCATCGCGCCGCGGTGGCTCAACATAAAGACCTGCTCCTGCAGCGGTTCAAAGCCTTTGAACGGGAAGAACTTGCGCCATTCGCCGGTATAGAAACGCGGCGCATCGCCTTCGTGGCGATCGACGATCTGATTCAGTTTACGCACCCAGCCGACGCGCGCATCGCGCATGTTCCACACCAGACCGAGTTTGCCGCCGGGTTTGAGAATGCGCCGGATCTCCGCCAGCGCCTGCGGCGTGGCGAACCAGTGGAAGGATTGGGCGCACACTACCGCATCGACCGACTCGTCCGGCAACGGGATCGCCTCGGCGGTGCCCGCCAGCGTTTTCACCTGCGGCAGCGCCGCCGACAGTTTTTCCAGCATTTGCGGCACCGGTTCGACGGCGATCGCCTGAGCGCCGGTTTCCAGCAGGCGCGGGGTGAACTTGCCGGTGCCGGCGCCGAGATCGATGACCGTCATGCCGGCGTGCAGGCCGATAGTCTCGCGCAGCCAAGCGGCGATTTCCGGCGGATAATCCGGCCGGCCTTTCATATAGCGATCGGCATTGGCCTGATAGCCCTCGGCGGCGGCGTGATGAATCGAATGGTTCGGGGTGGTCATTACCTGGCTCCTGGCTGAAAAACACGCGGCTACAGTATAGGCGGAAGAACAGGGTTAACGCGGCATTCGGCGCACGTTTTTCATCTTTTCCGCCCGCGCTTTCAACGGCCGAGCAGGCGGCGGTTGAAGTCCTCAAGGTGCCCTTCGGCAAGCCGCGTGAGCATGGTCTTGCTCCAGCTGGCGGAGAGGCCGGCGACCGCCAACAGGCGGCGATACTGTTCGGCGTCGAACGGCATATGCCAGGCGATGGCGATGGCTTCGGCCACCGACACGTCGCTGTTGCGCGCCGCCAGCGCCAGCGGACGATCGCCGCTGACCGCGCCCGGCGACACCACCCGATACAGCCAGCCGCAGCGGCCGCTTTGCTGCATCAGCACCGAAATGTCCTCGATGGCGAAGTGATAATTGAGCTTGAAGCACGGCGAACGAGGCTGGGTGACCTGGATCAGCGCCTCGCCCCAGCGGAAGATGTCGCCCATAAACACATTGTGTTCGGTCAGCCCTTCGGTGGAGATATTCTCGCCGAAGGCCGGGGCGCAAAATTGCTCGGCCTGCGCCGGAAACTGCGCGCGCCAGTGGGCGTAATGCTCGCGCGGGTAGTGGCACAGCGCGCGGTCCGGCCCGCCGTGATAGCTTTTTTCCGCCTGCTCGTCGCCTTCCAGGCCGAGCGGCGTGAGCCGGATGGCGCCATCCACCTGGCGTTTGGCGATGGCGCTGGGGCGCCCGCCTTCATAGGGTTGGATGCTGCCGATGTAAACGTCTGGGTGATGCATGTGCGCCTCCGTGTCTCGCGTCGAGGGCTCAGCATAGCCTGAGTTGCGCCGGGGGGACATAACAACCCGCCCGAAAATCCTCGGGCGGGCGGCGGGGCGTCAGAAGGTGGTCCAGTTCTCTTCCGCTGCGGCGTTGGCGGCCGCGGGTTTTACCGCCGGCGCTTTCGGCGCGGCGGCTTTCACGGCGGCGGGTTCGGTCTGCTCCGCCAAACGGAACACCGAGACGCTCTGCAGCAGCATGTCGGCCTGTTCTTCCAGCGAATCGGCGGCGGCGGCGGACTCTTCCACCAGCGCGGCGTTCTGCTGGGTGGTGTGGTCCATCTCGACGATCGCCTGGCCAATCTGGGCGATGCCACGCGTCTGCTCATCGGAAGCGGCGGCGATTTCAGCCATGATGTCGCGCACGTGGGTGACCGAGCGGACGATCTGTTCCATGGTGTTGCCGGTGCTTTCCACCAGCTCGGTGCCGGTTTTCACCCGGCTGACCGATTCGGCGATCAGCCCTTCGATCTCCTTGGCCGCCTGGGCGCTGCGGCTCGCCAGGCTGCGCACTTCGCTGGCGACCACCGAGAAGCCGCGGCCCTGTTCGCCGGCGCGTGCCGCTTCCACCGCGGCGTTGAGCGCCAGGATATTGGTTTGGAAGGCAATGCCGTTGATCAGGGTGGTAATTTCGGCGATGCGCTGCGAACTGCTGGAAATATCGCGCATGGTGCTGACCACGTTTTCCACCAGCTTGCCGCCCTGCTGCGCGGTCTGCGAGGCGTCGGTGGCCAGCTGATTGGCGTGATGGGCGTTGTCGGCGTTCTGTTTCACCGTGGCGGTCAGCTGTTCCATGCTGGCGGCGGTTTCCTCGACCGCCGCCGCCTGCTGTTCGGTGCGTGAGGAGAGGTCGGTGTTGCCGGCGGCAATTTCCGCCGAGGCGGTGGAGACCTGGCTGACCCCCATCTGGATCTTCTCAATCATGGTGCGCAGGTTTTGGCTCATCGCCGCCACCGCGTTCAGCAGCTGCCCCAGCTCGTCGCGCCGGGTGCTGGTCTGCGCCTGGCGCAGGTCGCCGCCGGCGATGCGTTCCGCCATGGCCAGCGTGCTGTGCAGCGGACGGGTGATCTGCAGGGTGATGCGCCAGGCGATAAGCACCCCGGCGATGATGGCGATCAGCGTGGTGATGCCCATCTGCAGCTGCGCCAGATTGATATCATTGTGGGTCTGCGCCAGCTCGTCCTGCATAAAGGCGTTCACCAGCATGCCGATCGCCTGCGCGCGTTCGCCGAGCCGCCGGCTGATCTGCTGCTCGTGCTCATAGGCAGGCAGGTAGGCCGCGATGCGGTTTTTGTAATCGTCCAGCGCGGCCAGCAGCGGTTGCAGCTGCGGGCGCTGCGCGTCGCTGACCCGGCGGCTCAAGGCACTGGCCGCGTCGCGCGCATCGTCGATGGCCGCCATCAGCGGGGCTTCGGTTTCCTTGTTCAGGCTCAGCAGCAGGCCGCGCGCGCCGTAGCGCACCTGGGTCAGCTTCTGGTTCAGCTGGATGAAGGCCAACTGCAGATCGCCGTTGGTCAGCTGGCGCTCCACCTGGCTCAGGCTGGCCTGCACTTCCGACATGTTCCAGCTCTGGCGCACCGCGTCTTTCGCCGTGACCGCCTGTTCAAACTCTTTTTGCTGCTGCTGATATTCCCCGATCAGCGTCACCAGACGCTGCAGATCCTTGCGGCTTTGGGCGTCCCAGTCCAGCGCCTGCCCGTGGTCTATCAGTTTGACGGCGTTTTCAATATTGGCGCGGTTGTTCTGAATATACTCCGGCCGGTAGGTCTGGCCGTACATGGCGCGGTTGTATTTGGCCTGGTTGATCTCTTCGTTCAGCCGGTTGCTGAAGTCGATGCGATCGGCGCGTGATTCGATGATATGCAGATATTGCGCCCCGGTGCCGGCGATGATGACCGCCAACAGCAGCAACAGTGCGAAGCCGAGACCGAGCTTTTTACCTACGGTGAGATGAGTGAACTTTCCTGCCAATGCTTGCAATGCCGCCATAGCGTTTTTTCCTTCTCCGGGCGAACGTCAATTGAACAAACCATCGGCAAGACGTGGTCAAACTTTAGCGGATTTCAGGCAAAAAAATACCCGCCGGTGGCGGGCATCTTCATCAACGGGGGCGAATTACTTCTTCGCGGCGAAGCGTGCGGCGGCTTCATCCCAGTTGACCACGTTCCAGAACGCCTTGATGTAGTCAGGACGTTTGTTCTGATATTTCAGGTAGTAAGCGTGTTCCCACACGTCCAGGCCGATGATTGGGAAACCGGAAGCGCCGGCGACCGCTTCGCCCATCAGCGGGCTGTCCTGGTTAGCGGTAGACACCACGGCCAGTTTGCCGTCTTTCAGCACCAGCCAGGCCCAACCGGAACCGAAGCGGGTGGCAGCGGCTTTCTCGAACTCTTCCTGGAATTTCTCAACGCTGCCGAAATCGCGCTCGATGGCCGCTTTCAGATCGCCGCCCAGCGTGGTGCCGGTTTTCAGGTTTTTCCAGAAGAAGCTGTGGTTGGCGTGGCCGCCGGCGTTGTTGCGCATGAAGGTGCGTTTGTCGGCAGGCACTTTATCCAGATCCTGGATCAGCTCTTCAACGCTGTATTTGGCCAGCTCAGGGTAGGCTTCCAGCACGGTGTTGGCGTTGTTGACGTAGGTCTGATGGTGTTTGGTGTGATGGATTTCCATCGTCTGCTTGTCGAAATGCGGTTCCAGTGCGTCGTAAGCGTACGGCAGGGATGGCAGTGAATAACTCATAATCATCATCTCCAGTGGTGTATGGGCGGCGCAAAGCGTGAGCACCGCGTAAGCAGTCGGATCATTATAGTTAATTAAATGATATTGAAAATGATTATCAATGCCCTGTGAACTGTGTGGTTAACGATCAAATCGCTGCGCTAACCTACTGATAGAAGAAGGGGCGGATGGCTGCGTGAAGCCGTCGCCCCGGCGCGCGGGTTACTCTCTATACTGTAGGGAGTGCCAACGCCGAAATGTATCGAAATGTGCCAAAGCGTTCACTGAATGAGCACGAGTGTGTAACAACCACAAGCACGCTGTGGTAATATGGCCGGCGTTCGTAGCAAGTATAACAACAGTGACATTCGCGTTTGCCGCGCTAGCGGGCAGGCGCTTTTGAACAATGTGACAATCGAGAGTAAAGGAGACCCCCATGCAGGTCAGCAGAAGGCAGTTCTTTAAGATCTGCGCTGGCGGTATGGCAGGAACGACGGTGGCCGCGCTGGGCTTTGCCCCCGAAGTGGCGTTGGCGGAAACCCGGCAGTACAAACTGCTGCGCGCCCGCGAGACCCGTAATACCTGTACGTATTGTTCCGTCGGCTGTGGGCTGTTGATGTACAGCCTTGGTGATGGCGCCAAAAACGCCAAAGAAAGCATTTTCCATATCGAAGGGGATCCGGATCATCCGGTAAACCGCGGCGCGCTTTGCCCGAAAGGCGCCGGCCTGGTTGACTTCATCCACAGCGAAAGCCGCCTCAAGTACCCGGAATACCGGGCGCCAGGATCGGACAAATGGCAACGCATCAGCTGGGACGACGCCTTTACCCGCATCGCCAAGCTGGTGAAAGAAGACCGCGACGCCAACTTCATCAAAACCAACGACCAGGGCGTTACCGTCAACCGTTGGCTGACCACCGGCATGCTGTGCGCCTCGGCCGCCAGCAACGAAACCGGTTTTCTGTCGCAAAAATTTAGTCGCGCTCTCGGCATGCTTGCCGTAGACAACCAGGCGCGTGTCTGACACGGACCAACGGTAGCAAGTCTTGCTCCAACATTTGGTCGCGGTGCGATGACCAACCACTGGGTTGATATCAAGAACGCGAATTTGATTATCGTCATGGGCGGTAATGCGGCGGAAGCGCATCCGGTGGGGTTCCGCTGGGCGATGGAAGCCAAAATACACAACAATGCCAAGCTGATCGTGATCGATCCGCGCTTTACCCGAACCGCATCGGTGGCGGACTTCTACACGCCGATCCGCTCCGGGACCGATATCGCTTTCCTGTCGGGCGTGTTGCTGTATCTGATGACCAACAACAAGTTCAACCGCGAGTACGTCGAGGCCTACACCAACGCCAGCCTGCTGGTGCGGGAAGATTTTGCCTTCGAAGACGGCTTGTTCAGCGGCTACGACGCGGAAAACCGCAAGTACGACAAAACCACCTGGAACTACCAGTTCGACGAGAACGGCTTCGCCAAGCGCGACGTCACGCTGCAGGATCCGCGCTGCGTGTGGAACATGCTGAAACAGCACGTGAGCCGCTACACGCCTGACGTGGTGACCAACATCTGCGGCACGCCGAAGGACGATTTCCTCAAGGTGTGCGAATACATCGCCGAAACCTGCGTCGCGGATAAAACCGCTTCGTTCCTGTACGCCCTGGGCTGGACTCAGCACTCGGTCGGCGCGCAGAACATCCGCACCATGGCGATGATCCAGCTGCTGCTCGGCAACATGGGCATGGCGGGCGGCGGCGTCAACGCGCTGCGCGGCCACTCCAACATTCAGGGTCTGACCGATCTCGGCCTGCTGTCGCAGAGCCTGCCGGGCTACCTGACGCTGCCGTCGGAGAAACAGACCGATCTCGATACCTACCTGAAGGCCAACACGCCGAAGGCGCTGCTGCCGGGCCAGGTGAACTACTGGGGCAACTACCCGAAATTCTTCGTCAGCATGATGAAGACCTTCTACGGCGACAAGGCGCAGAAGGACAACAGCTGGGGCTTTGACTGGTTGCCGAAGTGGGACAAAGGCTACGACGTGCTGCAGTACTTCGAGATGATGGCGCAGGGCAAGGTCAACGGCTACTTCTGCCAGGGCTTTAACCCGGTGGCGTCGTTCCCGAACAAAAACAAGGTGGTGGCTTCGCTGTCCAAGCTGAAGTTCCTGGTGACCATCGATCCGTTGAACACCGAGACCTCCAACTTCTGGCAGAACCACGGCGAGTTCAACGAGGTGGATCCTGCGCAGATCCAGACCGAAGTGTTCCGCCTGCCGTCTACCTGCTTCGCCGAAGAGAACGGCTCGATCGTCAACTCCGGCCGCTGGCTGCAGTGGCACTGGAAAGGCGCGGACGCCCCGGGCGAAGCGCTGAACGACGGCGAGATCCTGGCGGGCATCTTCAGCCGCCTGCGCGAGATGTATGCGCGCGACGGCGGTGCGGTGCCGGAACAGGTGCTGAACATGACCTGGGACTACCTGACGCCGGACAACCCGGCGCCGGAAGAGGTGGCGCAGGAAAACAACGGCAAGGCGCTGGCGGATCTGCTGGATGCTGACGGCAAGGTGCTGGTGAAAAAAGGCGAGCTGCTCAGCTCGTTCGCGCAGCTGCGCGACGACGGCACCACCGCCAGCGGCTGCTGGATCTTCGCCGGCAGCTGGACGCCGGCCGGCAACCAGATGGCGCGGCGCGACAACGCCGATCCGTCCGGCCTCGGCAATACGCTGGGCTGGGCCTGGGCATGGCCGCTCAACCGCCGCATCCTGTATAACCGCGCCTCGGCGGACCCGCAGGGAAAACCGTGGGATCCGAAACGCCAACTGCTGGAGTGGGACGGCGCCAAGTGGGTCGGGGCCGATATCCCGGACTACAGCACCGCCGCGCCGGGCAGCGACGTCGGGCCGTTCATCATGCAGCCGGAAGGCATGGGCCGCCTGTTCGCCACCGACAAGATGGCGGAAGGGCCGTTCCCTGAACACTACGAGCCGTTCGAAACGCCGCTCGGCACCAACCCGCTGCACCCGAACGTGGTGTCCAACCCGGCGGCGCGCGTGTTCAAGGACGATCTGGCGGCGATGGGCAAATCCGACAAGTTCCCGTACGTCGGCACCACCTATCGTCTGACCGAGCACTTCCACTACTGGACCAAGCACGCGCGGCTGAACGCCATCGCGCAGCCTGAGCAGTTTGTGGAGATCGGCGAGAAGCTGGCGGAGAAAAAAGGCATCAAGCACGGCGATACCGTGAAGGTCAGCTCCAACCGCGGCTACATCAAGGCCAAGGCGGTGGTGACCAAGCGTATTCGCACGCTGCAGGTGCACGGCCAGGAAGTCGACACCATCGGCATCCCGATCCACTGGGGTTACGAAGGGGTGGCGAAGAAAGGCTTTATCGCCAACACGCTGACGCCGTTCGTCGGCGACGCCAATACGCAGACGCCGGAGTTCAAGGCGTTCCTGGTCAACGTGGAAAAGGTGTAACGGAGACGAATTATGGCCATGCAATCTCAAGACATCATTCGTAAATCCGCCACCAATGGTTTCACGCCGGCGCCGCGCGCCCGTGACCACCAGGAAGAAGTGGCCAAACTGATCGATGTCACCACCTGTATCGGCTGCAAGGCCTGTCAGGTGGCCTGTTCCGAATGGAACGACATCCGCGACGAAGTGGGGCACAACGTCGGGGTGTACGATAACCCCGCCGATCTGACCGCCAAGTCGTGGACGGTGATGCGCTTCTCCGAGGTGGAGGAAAACGGCAAGCTGGAATGGCTGATCCGCAAGGATGGCTGCATGCACTGCGCCGATCCGGGCTGCCTGAAGGCCTGCCCGTCGGAAGGCGCGATCATTCAGTACGCCAACGGCATCGTCGACTTCCAGTCCGAGCACTGCATCGGCTGCGGCTACTGCATCGCCGGCTGCCCGTTCGACGTGCCGCGCATGAACAAGGACGACAACCGGGTGTACAAGTGCACCCTGTGTGTCGACCGCGTGGACGTCGGCCAGGAACCGGCCTGCGTGAAAACCTGCCCGACCGGCGCCATTCACTTCGGCACCAAGGAAGCGATGAAGCAGGTGGCGGCGGATCGCGTCAGCGAGCTGAACACCCGCGGCTACCAGAACGCCGGTCTGTACGATCCGGCGGGGGTGGGCGGCACGCACGTGATGTACGTGCTGCACCACGCCGACAAACCGCAGCTGTACCACGGTTTGCCGGACAACCCGAGCATCAGCCCGGCGGTGACCTTCTGGAAGGGCGTGTGGAAACCCCTGGCGGCCATCGGCTTTGCCGCCACCTTCGCGGCCAGCGTGTTCCACTATGTCGGCGTCGGGCCTAACCGCGTCGAAGATGAGGACGAGCACGACGAGTCGCACGACGAGGAGACGCGCAAATGAGAAAGGAAAAGCCCATTCAGCGTTACAGCGCACCGGAGCGCATCAACCACTGGATCGTGGCGTTCTGCTTTGTGTTCGCCGCCATCAGCGGGCTGGGGTTCTTCTTCCCCTCCTTCAACTGGCTGATGAACATCTTCGGGACGCCGCAGCTGGCGCGCATTCTGCACCCGTTTGTCGGGGTGATCATGTTTGCCGCGTTCCTGCTGATGTTCCTGCGCTACTGGAAGCATAACCTGATCAACCGGGAAGATATCGTCTGGGCCAAGAACATCCACAAAATCGCCATGAACGAGGAAGTGGGTGACACCGGGCGCTATAATTTCGGCCAGAAGTGCGTGTTCTGGGCGGCGATTATCAGCCTGGTGCTGCTGCTGGCCAGCGGCGTGGTGATCTGGCGGCCGTATTTTGCGCCGTCGTTCTCCATCCCGCTGATCCGCATCGCGCTGCTGGTGCATTCGCTGGCCGCGGTCGGCCTGATTATCGTGATTATGGTGCACATTTACGCCGCATTGTGGGTAAAAGGCACCATTACCGCGATGGTGGAAGGCTGGGTGCCGGCGGCCTGGGCCAAGAAACATCATCCGCGCTGGTACCGCGAGGTCCGCGAGAAACGACAGGAAGATAAACCCTGATGAGTATCCGCATCGTTCCTAAAGAGCAGTTAGGGGCACAGCGTGAGAAGTCCTCAACGGCGGAGAACATCCCGCCGTTACTTTTCGCCAACCTGAAAAGCCTGTACAGCCGCCGCGCCGATCGCCTGCGTCAGCTGGCTGTCGACAATCCGCTGGGCGACTATCTGAACTTCGCCGCCGAGCTGGCGCAGGCGCAGCAGCATGCGCTGCACGATAATCCGCTGCAGCTCGATCTTAGCGAAGCGCTGGCGCAGGGCGCCGCCAGCGGCAAACCGCCGCTCGATCTGAGCGTGTTCCCGCGCAGCGAGCACTGGCGCAAGCTGCTGGCGTCGCTGATCGCCGAGCTGCGCCCGCAGGCGCCGGAGCATATCCTGGCGGTGCTGGACAACCTGGAGAAAGCCTCGGCGCACGAGCTGGAGCTGATGGCCGACGCCTTGCTCAACCGCGAGTTCGGCAAGGTGGGCAGCGAGAAGGCGCCGTTCCTCTGGGCCGCGCTGTCGCTCTATTGGGCGCAGATGGCCAGCCTGATCCCCGGCAAGGCGCGCGCCGAATACGGCGAGCAGCGCCAGTTCTGCCCGGTGTGCGGCAGCATCCCGGTCTCCAGCATGGTGCACATCGGCACCGTCAACGGCCTGCGCTACCTGCACTGCAACCTGTGCGAAAGCGAATGGCACGTGGTGCGGGTGAAGTGCAGCAACTGCGAGCAGACCCGCGATCTCAACTACTGGTCGCTGGACAGCGAGCAGGCGGCGGTGAAGGCGGAAAGCTGCGGCGACTGCGGCACTTACCTGAAGATCCTGTATCAGGAAAAAGACCCGCAGGTCGAAGCGGTGGCCGACGATCTGGCTTCGCTGGTGCTGGACGCCCGCATGGAAGAAGAAGGTTTTGGCCGCAGCAGCATCAATCCGTTCCTGTTCCCGGCGGAGTAACCGCCCGGCCCCGTTCGCGCGGGGCCGGACCAGCAATTTCAGCACGGGCTTCTGGCATTCGCCCGGACGAGTTGCTACGTTTAGGCCATAACGCGCCAAGCGAAAGGAACCACGATGTTAAACACCCTGGCAAAACTGACCGCGGTCGCCGTGCTGGCGGTCGGACTGGCGGCCTGCGACAACAAAGACGACACCAAACCGGCGGTGCCGCCACCGGACACCAAGCCGACCGTGACGCAGCCCGCGCCACCGCCGCCGCCTGTGCCGGTAGAAACCCCGCCCGCGCCGCCGGGGCTGAACGTGTCGCTGCAGAAGGGCAAAATCACCTTCGAGCTGCCGCCGGGCTTTAGCGATCAAACGCTGAACAGCGGCATCATCAACGACAGCACCTCCACCATTCAGCGTTTTCTCGACGGCAAGTCGCGCCAGAGCGCGGTCTCTTCCGAAGTGATCCCGCCGGACGGCATGAAGCTCAACACCAGTGACAAAATGCTGAAAGAGCTGGCGCAGAGCGCCATCACGGTGCTGGCCGAGCGCTATCAGAATATCCAGACCACCAAAGAAGAGAACTTCAGCGTCGGCAAACAGAAGTTTCGCCGGGTGGATACCGAGCAGACCGTCAACGGGCAAAAGGTGGTCTCCACGCTGGTGTTGACGGTGTTCAACAAGCGGGTGGTGACGCTGCAAATGCTGTCGCCGGCCAAAACGCCGGAAGTGCATCAGGCGCTGGTGCAGCGAATTATCGATACCCTGGCGGTGAAGTAAGGGCGCCGCGCTGCGGCCAGGACGAAGCGGAGGAGACCGGATGAAGCTTATCGGCAGTTACACCAGCCCCTTTGTGCGCAAGATTTCCGTGATGCTGCTGGAAAAAGGGATCGCGTTCGAATTCGTCAACGATCCGCCGTATGAGCCCGGCAGCCGGGTGAAGGCGTTGAACCCGCTTGGCAAGGTGCCGGTGCTGATCGCCGATGACGGCGAGGTGTTTTACGACTCGCCGGTGGTGGCCGAATACCTCGAACTGCTGACGGTGGAGCCGGCGTTTTTGCCGGCCGAACGCGCCGCCGCGCTGCGCGTCCGCCAGGTGGCGGCGCTGGCGGACGGCGTGACCGAAGCGGCGGCGACCCTGTTTCGCGAAAGCCGGCGCGCGCCGGAAAAACAGGACGAAAACTGGATGCTGCGCCAGCGTGACAAACTGACGCACGGGTTGGATGCGCTGGAGGCGCTGGCGCGGGACAAAACGTGGCTCAATGCCGAGCGGCTGACGCTGGCGGATATCGCCACCGGCTGCGCGCTGGGCTACCTCAATTTCCGCCGCATCCTGCCCAACTGGTGCGTCGGGCGCCCGGCGCTGGTCAAGCTGGCCGAACGCCTGTTCGCCCGTGAAAGCTTCGCCCGCACCGCGCCGCCCTGAACGTTCTTTTCTCCCCGCCGCGGCGGGACTTTGCTATGCCGATACGTCTAAATTGAAAACCGAGCGACCATGAGCACTGAATCCCACCTTCTTTACAGCCAACTGCCCGCCATCGACCGCCTGCTGCGTGAACCCGCGATTGAACCGCTGGTGGCGCAGCATGGCCAGACGCTGATCGGCGAACTGCTGCGCCGGCTGCAGGCCCAGGCGCGCGACGCGATCGGGCAACAGCAACGTTTACCCGCCTGGTGCGGCGACTGGCCGCAGGCGCTGCGGGCCGAGCTGGCCCGGCAGCAACGCCCGGCTTTGCTGCCGGTGTTCAACCTCAGCGGCACCGTGCTGCACACCAACCTCGGGCGCGCCCTGCTGGCGCAGCCGGTGAAGGAGGCGGTGAGCGCGGTGATGGGGGAGGCGGTGACGCTGGAGTACGATCTCGACGGCGCCGGGCGCGGCCATCGCGATCGGGCGGTGGCGGATCTGCTGTGCCGGCTGACCGGCGCGGAGGACGCCTGCATCGTCAATAACAACGCGGCGGCGGTGCTGCTGATGCTGGCGGCGATCGCCCCCGGCAAAGAGGTGGTGGTGTCGCGCGGCGAGCTGGTGGAGATCGGCGGCGCATTCCGCATACCCGACGTGATGCGCCAGGCCGGCTGCCAACTGGTGGAGGTCGGCACCACCAACCGCACCCATCTGAAAGATTACCGCCAGGCCATCAACGAACAGACCGGCCTGTTGATGAAAGTGCACACCAGCAACTACAGCATTCAGGGCTTTACCGCGGCGGTCGACGAGGCTGAACTGGCGCAGCTCGGAGCCGAACAGGGCGTGCCGACCGCCACCGATCTGGGCAGCGGCTCGCTGATCGACATGGCGCAGTACGGCCTGCCCGCCGAACCGATGCCGCAGCGGCTGCTGGCCGCCGGCGTCGACTTGGTGACGTTCTCCGGCGATAAGCTGCTGGGCGGCCCGCAGGCCGGGATCATCGTCGGCAAAAAGGCGTTGATCGCCCGCCTGCAGCAGCATCCGCTCAAGCGCGCGCTGCGCGTCGGCAAGCTGACGCTGGCGGCCCTGGAGGCCACGCTGCGGCTCTATCTGCAGCCGGAAAAACTGGCTAAGCAGCTGCCGACGCTGCGGCTGCTGACCCGCCCGCAGCAGGAGATGCAACAGGCGGCCGAACGGCTGCTGGCGGCGCTGGCACCGCGGTTCACCGCCGATTTCGAGCTGCGCGCCGAACCGTGCTGGTCGCAAATTGGCAGCGGTTCGCTGCCGGTGGATCGCCTGCCCAGCTATGCGCTGACCTTCACGCCGCGCGACGGCCGCGGCGCCACGCTGGAGGCGTTGGCCGAACGCTGGCGCCGCCTGCCGCAGCCGGTGATCGGCCGCCTCGGTGACGGCCGGCTGTGGCTGGATCTGCGCTGTCTGGAACAGGAAGGGGCGCTGATCGACGCGCTGAGCGCCTCATGATCATCGCCACCGCCGGCCATGTCGATCATGGCAAAACCACCCTGCTGCAGGCGATCTCCGGGATCAACGCGGATCGCCTGCCGGAAGAGAAGCGCCGCGGCATGACCATCGATCTGGGTTACGCCTACTGGCCGCAGCCGGACGGCCGGGTGCTGGGCTTTATCGACGTGCCCGGCCACGAGAAATTCCTCGCCAACATGCTGGCGGGCGTCGGCGGCATCGACCATGCGTTGCTGGTGGTGGCCTGCGACGACGGCGTGATGGCGCAAACCCGCGAACATCTGGCGATCCTGCGCCTGAGCGGGCGCCCGGCGCTGACGGTGGCGCTGACCAAGGCCGACCGGGTGGACGCGGCGCGTGTCGGCGAGGTACGCCGCCAGGTGCGCGACGAACTGGCGCGCCAGGGCTGGCCCGATGCACCGCTGTTTGTTACCGCGGCGGCGGCGGGAGAGGGTATCGAGGCGCTGCGCGCGCATTTGCTGGCGCTGCCCTCCGGCGAGCACGCGCTGACGCGCCGTTTTCGCCTGGCGGTAGACCGTGCGTTCAGCGTCAAAGGGGCGGGGCTGGTGGTGACCGGCACCGCGCTCGGCGGCCGGGTGCAGGTGGGAGATACGCTGTGGCTGACCGGCGCCGACGCGCCGGTGCGGGTGCGCGGCCTGCACGCCCAAAATCAGGCTGTGGAACAGGCCCAGGCCGGGCAACGCATCGCGTTGAACATCAGCGGCGATGTCGATAAAGACCGTGTCGCGCGCGGCGACTGGCTGCTGGTGCAGCGTCCGCCTGAGGCGGCGGAACGCATTCTGGTGGCGCTGGAAGCGGATCGGCCGATCCGCCATTGGCAGCCGCTGCACCTGCACCATGCCGCCAGCCACATCACCGGGCGCATTTCGCTGCTGAACGACGGGCTGGCGGAATTGATCCTCGATCGCCCGCTGTGGCTGGCGGAGAACGATCGGCTGGTGCTGCGCGATATCGGCGCACGGCAAACGCTGGGCGCGGCCCGGGTGCTCAGGCTGAGCGCGCCCAAGCGCGGCAAGCGCCAGCCGGACTACCTGGCATGGCTGCAGGCCCTGGCGAACGCGCAGGACGATGCGCAGGTGCTGACGCTTGAGCTGCCACACGGCGCGCTGTCTCTGACGGCGTTCGCCTGGGCGCGTCAGTTGACCGACGACGGCCTGGCGGCACTGCTGGCGAACCGCGATCTGCTGATCGTCGGTGACCGGGCGCTGGCGCAGGATCAGGTGCAACAGGCGGAAAGTCGGCTGCTGCAGGTGCTGGCGGAGTACCACCAACAGCACGCCGACCAGCTGGGCTTAGGGCGCGCCCGTCTGCGGCGCATGGCCCTGCCCCAGCAGCCGGAAACGCTGGTGTTTATGATGATCGATCGGCTGCTGAAGGCCGGCGCACTGCGCAATACGCGCGGCTGGCTGCACCTGCCGGAACACGGTCTGGCGTTCAGCGCCGAAGAGGCGCCGCTCTGGGCGCGCATCGAACCGCTGTTCGGCGACGAGCCGTGGTGGGTGCGCGATCTGGCGAGCGAACTGGGCGAGGAGGAGAGCCGGGTGCGGGCGCTGCTGCGCAAGGCGGCCCAGCTGGGCCATGTGACAGCGGTGGTGGTGGATCGCTATTACCTCAGCCGACGCATCGATCAGTTCGCGGCGCTGATCCGCGAGCTGGATGCTGAGCGGGGCGGCGCCAACGCCGCCGACTTCCGCGATCGGCTCGGCGTCGGGCGCAAGCTGGCGATCCAGGTGCTGGAGTTCTTCGATCGCAGCGGCTTTACCCGCCGCAAGGGTAACGAGCATCTGCTGCGCGACGGTGGGTTGTTCGGCAACTGATTGCGTGTTTTTTGTTCTCTGATGGCGGTATAATCAGCTTTAATCACTTTGATTGATATTGATTGTACTGAGGAGCAAGACGATGAATACGAAAGTCATCACCGCTCATGTCCCGCTGCCTTTGGCTGAAAAGGTGGATGAAATGGCCGCCAAACTTGAACGCTCACGGGGATGGATAGTGAAGCAAGCCCTCACCGCCTGGCTCGAGCAAGAGGAAGAGCGCCGTCGGTTAACGCTGGCGGCGCTGGCCGATGTCGAACAGCAAAACGTTATCGATCATGAATCGGTAGAAGCCTGGGCTGCCAGCCTGGACAGTGACGATCCGCTGCCGGTACCGCGCTGATGGAGTTAAAATGGACGAGTAAGGCGCTATCGGATTTGGCGCGTTTGTTTGAGTTTCTTGCCTTGGCTAACCGTACTGCGGCAGCGAATTCGGTGAAGGCCTTGGTCGCCGCGCCTAAAGCGTTGCTTGATAATCCTCGCCTGGGTGAAAGACTGGACGAGTTTTTACCGCAGGAAGTGAGGCGTATTCTGGTCGGCCGTTATGAGATACGTTACCAGGTGCAGCCGGCAACGATTTATGTTCTGCGTATTTGGCATACCCGCGAAGAGCGATAGGCCGAATTCCCCTACCCGATAAATCTGACGGCGGCCCGGCTGACGTCGGGCGTCTGGGCGGTCAGAAACGCCTGTAAGCGTTCGATCAGCGGCCGTTTCGCCGATTCTTCCGGCCAAACCAGATAGTAACCGTCGCCGGTACGCACGGCGGCGTCACAGGGCAGCGCCAATAACCCCTCCTCAATCGTCCGCAGGCTCAGCGCCAGATCGCCGATCGAGACGCCGTGCCCGGCGATGGCCGCCGTGTTGCCCTGTTCCAGCGAATCAAATACCTGGCCGCGCGTGAGATCGATCGGGGCCGCGATGCCGCTTTTTTGCAGCCAGCGCCGCCAGTCGCGCCGATCGGGAGAAGGGTGGATCAGCGGACAGGCGGCGAGATCGCGCTGCCCGTCGGCGAGCAGTGCAGGGGCGCAAATCGGGATCAGCCATTCGTCGAACAGCTTGGCGGCGGCGGTGTTGGCGCCGAAGTGGCCGTTGCCGAGCAGGATGGCGCAGTCGTAGGGTTCGCTGAAAAAATCCACGCTGTCGATGTCCATCCAGACGCTGGCTGCCTGCACCTCGAACGCCTGCGCCGTTTGCCGGAACCGGCTCAGGCAGTCCAGCAGCCAGCGCAGGGTCAGCGTGGAGGGCGCCTTCAGCCGCAGCAGATCGCGGTGGCTTCTGAACAGCTCGCAGGCTTGCTCGATGCGGCCAAACCCTTGCTGCAGCTCGGCGGCGAAGATTTTCCCCTGCGGCGTGACCTCGATGCGCGGGCCGTTGCGCTGGAACAGTCGACAGCCGAAGTGCTGCTCCAGCGTTTTGATGTGCTTGCTGACGGCGCTCGGGGTGAGATGCAGCTCCTCGGCGGCCAGCGTGAACGAGCCGGTGCGGGCGGCGCTTTCGAAGGCGCGCAGGGCGTAAAGCGGCGGAAGGGAACTGGCCATCGCGGCGTCTCTAATAATGAGTCTGATTCACAGTAAACGACAGGATTACTCCTTTTTCAAGGCGGGGGCGGCGGCAGGATAATGGCGCGAAGCCAACTGACTGAATGTGAGTGAAATAAAGATGAACCTGTCGTTGCTGGCGGCGTATTTCGCCGCCATTTTCTTGCTGATCGCCACGCCGGGGCCGGTGGTGGCGATGGTGGCCAACACCGCGGCGCGCTTTGGTGCCCGGCGCGCGCTGTTGACTGCGCTGGGCAGCAACGGGGCCTCCTTGTTGCTGATCGGCATCGCCGCGCTGATTATCACCGGGCTGTTCGCGGTGGATATGCGCTTGCTGCAGTGGATAGGCCTGCTGGGTTGCCTGTTTATCGGCCGTATGGCGATCGTCTCGCTGTATGAGGATTTATCCGCGCGAACCCCGGATGCGCAGCCCGTTGCGCCGCCGCAAAAACGCTCGGCGATCCTGACCGGTTTTCTGGTGGGCATCGCCAACCCCAAAGACATTATCTTCTTCGTCGCTTTTTTCCCGCAGTTTATCGCCGTCACCCCCTCGATCGGCGCCAGCCTGACGCTGTTGACTGCACTGTGGGTGCTGGCGGACTTCGCCATCTTGCTGGCCTATATCACCCTGCTGTCGGGAACGGCGCTGCAGCGCGCGCGGCGGGCGATCTCTGTCCTGTCGGCGTTGCTGCTGTTGGGGGTGGCGGTGGTGGGAGCGGGGTATGCGCTGTGGGGTCTGCTCGGCTGAAGCCGCATAAAAAAACGCCGGTCGGGAAACCGGACCGGCGTTTATCGTGGCGTTTAAGCCGCGCCGGTCGGCTGCGGCGTGGGGTCGCCGTTGCGGCGTTTGCCGATAAACAGCGCCACCAGCGTCAGCCAGCACAGGCCGCTGATGAGGTTGAACAGGTTGAACAGCCCGCTGCCGCCCCAGACGTAGGCGACCTTGGCCAGTTCGATGCCGATGGTGAACACCATCATGCTCAGCATGCCCATAGTGGCCGACACCGTGCCCTTGCTGACGTTGCTGGAGAACAGCGTCAGGCGGTACAGCCCGGCGTTGGCCAGGCCAATGCCGAAGGCGTACAGGCTCAGGCCGGCGGTCATCCACAGGTAGGCATGGCTGGAGAACTGGGTCGCCAGCGCGGCGATCAGTAGCCCCAGCAGCATCGGGCCCGCGCCCAGCTTGATCAGGCGCTCCACGCTGTTTTTGCCGGTCAGGCGTGCCAGCGTCAGGTTGCCGAGGATCAGCGCGCCGAACACCGGGATTTGCAGCAGGCCGTAATCCAGCGTCGACAGCGACTCACCGCTGATCAGGATCACCGGTGACTGGGCGATCCAGGCCAGCAGCGGCAGGCTGGCGAAACCGATCGCCAAAGCGCCGCACAGGAAGCGGCGGTTGCCCAGCACCTGACGGTAGTCGCGCCACAGGTTGGCGGCGGAAAACGCCTCGCCCTGCAGCGTGGCGGTTTCCGGCATCGCTTTCCACAGGCCGTAGAAGGCGATGGCCGCCAGCGCGGCGAACAGCACGAACATGCTCTGCCACGGCGCGACGTGGATCAGCGCCGCGCCGGCCAGCGGCCCGAGCAGCGGGGCGATCAGCGCCACGTTGGCCATCAGCGCGGTGATCTTGATGCACACCGATTCTTCAAACGACTCCTGGATGGTGGCGTAGCCGACCGCGCCGATAAAGCACAGGCCGATGCCCTGCAGGAAACGCATGGCGATGAACTGCTCGATGGTGGTGACCAACAGGATCGCCAGGCAGGAGACGATAAAGAACGCCACTCCGGCCAGCATCACCGGGCGGCGGCCGCGGCGATCCGACAGCGGCCCGAGCAGCCACTGCAGGAAGATGCCGCCGGCCAGATAGGCGGTCATCGAGGTGGGCACCCACTCTTCGCCGGCGTTGAAATCCGCCACGACGGCCAGCATGCCCGGCTGAATCATATCGTTGCCGATATAAGTGGCGAACTCGAACAGCACCAGACAAAGAGGGAATAAAAGCGCCTGTCGGCCCAAACGTGCCGCAGGTGGTAATGTCGTTTTCATATTATTGTACTGATAGTAAAAGAGAAAAAGGAACTGCCAGGGCGGGAAGCGCAAACTGAGCGAGTTGTGGCGGCTATTTTGCCGCCAATTGTTCACCTTCGCAATCATAAGGTGTTGTTTAAGTGCATTCTGATATTTCGCTTTTGGGTTGTCGCCGAACGCCGTGCCCGATAACCTCTTCTTAACATATCAATATGACACAAGATCGGGCGAGCGTTTGAGCGAGAAAATCGGCTGGATAGACAACCTGCGGGCGATAGCGTGCATGATGGTGGTGATGATCCACGCCACCACCTATTGTGTCACCAACGGCGCGGCGATAGGGCTGCACAACTGGGATATCGCCAACGCACTGAACTCGCTGTCGCGCGTGTCGGTGCCGCTGTTCTTCATGATTTCCGGCTACCTGTTCTTCGGTGAAAAGAGCGCCGGCCGGCGTCATTTCACCCGTATCGCCTGCTGCATTCTGTTCTACAGCGCCATCGCGCTGATCTATATCGCGGCCTTCACCAAGATCGGCTTCTGGCCGTCGCTGCGCGCCATCCTGCAAAAGCCGGTGTTCTACCACCTGTGGTTTTTCTACGCCATTACGGTGATTTACCTGTTGTCGCCGCTGATCAGCGTCAAACCGGTGTCGCGCCGTTACCTGGCCGCCGCGCTGGTGGTGTTGGCGGCGATCGCCAACCCGAATACCGACAAGCTGACCTTCGGCAATGCGCACCTGCTGCCGGTTAACCTGTATATCTACGGCGATACCTTCTACTACCTGCTGTATGCGCTGGCAGGGCGGGCGATTGGCATGATGGAGGCGCGCGGGCGCGCCGTGGGCTGGCTGGCGGCGCTGGGATTTGCGCTGTGCGTGGCGCTGATCGCGCGCGGCACCAAGCACCAGCTATTCATCAACGGCAACTTCGCCGATACCTACTACATCTACAGCGGCCCGCTGGTGTTTATGGCGGCGGTGGCTCTGCTGGTGTGGGTGAAACACTGTTTGCCGCAGCCGATCGGCTGGCTGAGCACGTTCTCCCGCCATTCGCTGGCGATCTACGGTTTTCACGCCCTTATCGTCAACGTGATGCGTAGCCGGCACCTGGATTTCACCGGCCACCCGCTGCTGGATATCTTCTGGGTGTTCGGCGTGGCGCTGGGGCTCAGCCTGCTGCTGTCTGTCGGCCTGCAGCGGCTGGATACCCGCCGGCTGGTGTCATAGCGGCGAGCGCTGGCGCTGCTGGGCGCGGCGCAGCTGCCGCCCGGAAGAAAAGCCGGCCGCCAGCGCGGCCTTCTCCAACCCATATCCTTGCTGCAGGCGCTGTTGCGCCACCGCCAACCGCAGCTGCTCATGATACTCCCGCACGCTGATGCCGACGTGGTTGCGAAACAGCCGCGCCAGGTGGCGGCTGCTGACGTGCGCCTTCTCCGCCACCTGCGGCACCGACCAGTCGGCCTCCGGCTCGGCGGCCATCACGTCCTGCGCGCGGTGTACCGCCGGGTGCAGGTGGTTGCGATAGCGCAGCCAGGGCGACAGCTGCGGATCGTCCCCGGCACGGCGGAAATAGACCACCATATCGCGGGCGACGTCGCGCGCCCGGCCGGAGCCGCAGTGGCGGTGGACCAGGTGCAGCGCCAAATCGATGCCGGTGGTGATGCCCGCGCTGGTGTAGACGCCGCGATCTTCGACGAAGATACGGTTCTCTTTCACCTGCGCCGCCGGCGCCTGCCGGCGGATACGTTCGATGACGTCGTGGTGGGTGGTGCACTGATAGCCGTCGAGCAGCCCGGCCTGCGCCGCCAGCAGCGCGCCGGAACAGATACACACCAGGGTGATGCGCTGCCGCTGCAGATCGGGCCGCAGCGTCGCCAGCCAGCGGCGCGCCTGCTCGGCCTCTTCCCCGGCGAAATAGCGCTGCGAATCGCCGACGCCCGGCAGCACCAGAATGGCGCCGTCTTCCAAGCGTTCGGGCAACGGCTGCAGGCCGCTCAGCGTCATGCCGATGGAGCAGACGATCTGCGGCGCCGGGCTGAGATAACGCAGGCTGAACTGCCCGGCGAGGCGCAGGGTTTCCGCCGGGCCGCTGACGTCCAGCGACAGCACGTTGGGCAACAGCAGAAAATAGACGGCCTGCGACATGGTTACTCCTGTGCGAGTTGCGCCAGCGCCTCATCCACGCTGGCGATGCGGGCGAAACGATCGACCAGTACGGTTTCAGTATGCCGCTTCAGCTGCGCGGGGGTAAAGGTTTCACCGTCGGGATGACGCATCGGGAAGGTCAGCGTCGCCTCGGTGACGAAGGTCACCCGATAACCGAGATCTGACGCTACCCGGGTGGTGGTTTCGCAGCACTGCTCGGTGCGGATGCCGGAGACGATCAGGTGGTTGATATCCCGCTCGCGCAGCCAGGCGTCGAGGCCGGATTCGGTCAGCGCATTGTGTACGTGCTTATGCACGGTGATATCCGCCTGGTGGGTGAGGAACGGCAGGCGCTGCACATGGCCTGAAGCCAGCGAGAACGGCCCCTGCGGCGAAACGTGCAGCACATCGACCAGCGCTGCGCCGCGTTGTTGGCAACCCGCGATCAGGCGCGTCAGCGCCTGCTGAAACGCCGGCAGATCGTCCTCCTGCCAGAATGGACGGTGCTGGAATGATTGCTGGACATCGATGATCAATAACGCACTCTGTGACATTTTCGGCCCTCCGCCTGTGTGTGTGGCGACCATCTTGCGCCGCTCCTTACTCTGGCAGAAGGCCAAAAACGGCCATCATGATGACAACAGCGGACCGACCTTAGGCTTTGCTCACCTGGCCGGCCACCAGACGCCCCTGATGGAAGGTGGCGCTGCGCGCCGGCAGGCGGGCGACCGCCTCGGCGGAACAGCTGGCGTTGACCAGCACGAACTCGGCGGCGTCGCCGGCTTTTGGCCAGGCGCGCTGGCCCTTATCGTCCAGCGGCAACACGCCGCCGGTGGAGATGGCCATGGCGCGCGACAGGTGATACTCGTCGGAGCCACGGTACAGCTGGGCGTACAGGTTGGCCTTCTCCAGGATGTCGCCGGTGCCGAACGGCGACCAGTGGTCGATCACGCTGTCGGTGCCGGTCATCACGAACACCCCTTTCTCGCTGAGCTGCGGCAGCGGCATCATCAGGCCGCCGATCGGCACCGTGGAGGCGATGGTGATCTGCTGCGCCGCCAGCCGGGTGGCGGTTTCCGCCAGTTCGCCCGGCGTCAGCGTGGTCAGGGCGAAAGCGTGGCTGATGGTGACCTTGCCGCGCAGCGCCGGGTTTTGCTCCACGGTGGCGATCATATAGTTGATGGCGGCGACCCCGGCCGGGCTGGTCTCATGCAGGTGGATATCCACGCCTTTGCCGGTATCGAGGGCGATCTGGAACATGGCGTCCAGCGATTGCTCCATCGCGCCGTCGACGTTGGTCGGATCCAGCCCGCCGACGTACTGCACGCCCATCTGCATCGCTTCGCGCATCAGCGCATCGACTTTGGAGTGCAACAGCCCGTGCTGCGGGAAGGCGACGATTTCACAGCTGAAGTCCGCCTGGTGTTTTTCCAGCGCGCGCTGCAGGTGCTCCAGGCTTTTCAGGCCGCTGACCGGATCGATATTGCAGTGGCTGCGCGCCACGGTGCTGCCCTTGGACTGCAGCAGGGCGATCAGATTTTCCGCCCGCTGCTGCGAGGTGGGCAGCAGTTTCGGGATCAGCGTCTGCTCCAGTGCGATCATGTCCATGATGGTCTTGCCCTGGCGCGGGCGCGGCGCCTGCCACGGGCCGCTGTAGAAGGTTTTGTCCAGGTGGATGTGCATGTCGCGAAACGCCGGCAGCAGCAGCTGGCCCTGCGCCTTATAGCGGGGCACGCCGGCGGGCAACGCGGCGTTGGCGGCGTGAATGGCGGCGATCTTGCCGTCTTTGATCTCCAGCGTGTACAGCGCGGTGCGGGTGCCGATCACCGTCTCGCCGTCGTATTCAAAGCCGTCTTCCAGCCGCACCTCGCTCAGGCAGTAGTGGCGATCGGTCAGGGTCATCGGTGCCGGTGCGCACTGCCCGTCGCCCGGTGACGCGGCCTGCGCCATGCCGCCGGTCAGGCCGATCACCGCGCAGGCGGTGGTGAGTTTGCCGGTTTGGCTGAGGAAGGCTCTGCGGCCCGGTTGTTGAGGGTTTTCCACGTTCGGTTCCTTAATCCAGAGGTGAGGGGTGAAAACATCCCCCAATTTAGGAGAGGAACCGGCCGGTTGGCAGCGACATTTGCCACTGGTGACTATTCGATTTGGTAATGATCGGCGTCTGCTGGTGGGTTGGTTCTCCTGGCTTGCTCTTTCGCAGCTTTAATGGCTACATTTGTAGTCATTAAAGCTACATTGAGGCCAGCGTGATGCACGATCCGATGCTCGAATTACTGTTCAGCGAATACCGTAGAAAAGTGCTAAGCCTGCTGTTTATTGAAGTCGGGCAGGCGTTTCATGTGCGAGAAATTGCGCGGCGCACCGCAACTCAGGCCGGGACTTTACATAAAGAGTTGAGCAGGCTGGCTGAAGGCGGCATCTTGCTCAGGCAGCGGCAGGGCAACCAAATTTGCTATCAGGCTAACGCCGATTGCCTGATTTTTCCCGAGTTGGCGGCGATTTTCCGCAAGGCTTGCGGGCCGGCTGCGCGCTTACGGCAGGTACTGACTGGATTTGGGGAAGACATCGAACGGGCTTTCATCTTTGGTTCCGTCGCCAGTGGCAAAGCGACGGCGGCCAGTGATATTGATGTTCTGATCGTCGGTAAACTGTCTTTTGCGGAGGTGATTCAGGCGGTTTATCCGCTGCAGGAGACGCTGGGTCGGGAAATTAACCCCAAACTTTACTCGCCGGAAGAGTGGCGAGCGGCTTTGGCCGAGAACTCCGCGTTTATTCAGGACATTATGGATAAACCCCAACTTTGGATTGTGGGAGACAAGGATGACGCTGGACAATCTGGTCGGGCTGGGACTGGAGGTGATAACGCCTGACGCGGGGGCGATCAAAAAATTGCTGGCCGCCGCCGCGCGCAACCGACGCGATGCGGGTATCACTCAGCTCAGCAATGAGAGCCGTTTCGACACGGCATATAAGGCGGTCATGCAAATGGCTAATGCCGCTTTACAAGCCAAAGGATACCGCACGCTGACCAGCAAGCCCGGCCATCACCAGATCATGATCCAATCGTTGCCGCTCACCGTAGGGCTGCCGCGCGAGGCAATGATCTGCCTGGACGCATTGCGAAAGCAGCGCAACGTGGCGGATTACTCCGGCGACTTGGTGACGGACGCGGCGGTACAGGCTTGCCTTGAGCAGACAGAGGCGCTGTGGGGGCGGCTTATCGACTGGCTGCAACGTGAATATCCGCAGATAGTGGCGTAAGCGGCCTCACTTCAACCCGCAAAACACCGCCAGCCGCTGGGCCAGCGACAGCGTGGCGGCGGGGGCGCCGTCGCGGTAGTAGAGCGCCAGTTCGAAGTTGTCTATCGGCGGCAATCCTTCGGCTTCGCCCAGCACCCGATG
This sequence comes from Serratia sp. CY32780, assembly GCF_052169135.1. Taxonomy (NCBI): domain Bacteria; kingdom Pseudomonadati; phylum Pseudomonadota; class Gammaproteobacteria; order Enterobacterales; family Yersiniaceae; genus Serratia; species Serratia sp. CY32780. The sequence continues at coordinate 168,066 of NZ_JBJNLI010000004.1, read as the reverse complement.
CGTCGGCAGACGGCAGCCGGCCGGCAACAGGGTGACGCCCAGCCCGGCGGCGGAAGCGGCGGTCAGCGCCGCCAGGCTGGCGCTGCTGTAGCCGATGCGCCAGCGTTTGCCGAGGTTGTCCAGCGCCTGGCACAGCTCGTCGCGGTACAGGCCGCTGAGCGGAAATACCGCCAGCGGCACCGGCGATTGCTCTATGGCCGGGAAGGCCAGGCTGTCCAACCACAGCAGCGGTTCCGGCCGCGCGGCGCGCGGCGGTTGTCGGCGGCGCTGCTTCACCAGGATCAGATCCAGCTCTTCACGCGCGTAGGCGCTGTGCAGATCGGCGCTCAGGCCGCTGGCGACGTCCAATCGCAGGTGTGGGTGCTCGCGGCTGAAGTCGGCCAGCAGCTCGGTGGTGGGCACGGCGAAATCCTCCGGCATGCCGATCCGCAGCACGCCGTCGCGCCAGATGCCGGTTAGCGCGTCGTGGGCCTCTTCATTCAGCGCGATGATGCGGCGCGCGTAGCTCAACAGCTTGACGCCTTCTTCGGTCAGCAGCACCTGATGCGAGGAGCGCTCAAACAGCGGTTTGCCCAGCATCTCTTCCAGCCGGCGCACCTGCTGGCTAACGGTGGACTGCGACAAAAACACCCGCTCTGCGGCGCGGGTGAAGCTGTTGCTGTCGCATACGGCGACGAAGCTGAGCAGCAGCTGCGGATTGAACATCGGGTAGCGATTCATTTTCCCACTGTTGGCTATTTTATTATTTAATTTCCCAATACTAGCGGCGTTGCCTACAGTAACGCAACGCTGCGGCGATCGCGCTGTGACGCCGCACTCTTCATTTTGCAGTACCAGGAATATACCGTGTTAAATCATTCTGTTAATTCACCTTCTTCGCGCCGCTGGTTCAACCCTCTGCTGCTGGCGCTGGTGTTGATCGGCCTGAACATGCGGCCGCTGTTGACCTCGATTGGCCCGTTGCTGCCGACGCTGCGCCAGGCTACCGGGCTGAGCTTTGGCGGCGCGGCGCTGCTGACCACGCTGCCGGTGCTGATGATGGGCCTGATGGCGTTGGCGGGTGGCGCCATCAACCGGCTGTTCAGCGAACGTAGCGCCGTGGCGTTGAGCCTGTTGGCGATTGGGTCGGGCGCACTTTGGCGCGAGCTGGCCCCCGGCAGCGTGCAGCTGCTGATGAGCGCGGTGCTGGGCGGGCTCGGCATCGGGGTAATCCAGGCGGTGATGCCCGGTATCATCAAGCATCATTTCCTCAACAGCATGGCGCTGGTGGCCGGGCTGTGGTCGGCGGCGCTGATGGGCGGCGGCGGGCTGGGCGCGGCGATCACTCCGTGGCTGATGAGTGCGGGGCACGACTGGCACAGCGCGCTGGCCTGGTGGGCGTTACCGGCGCTGGTGGCGCTGCTGGCCTGGTGGCCGGTCAGTCGCGGGCTGTCGCGCCTGGGCGCGGCGGGAGAAAACCGTGGGCCAAGCCTGCTGCGCAACCGGCGCGCCTGGCTGCTCGGCGCCTATTTCGGCCTGATCAACGGCGGCTATACCAGCCTGATCGCCTGGCTGCCACCGTATTACATGCAGCTCGGTTGGCAGCCGCAGGCCAGCGGTTCGCTGCTGGCGCTGATGACCTTCGGCCAGGTGGTGGGCGCGCTGCTGTTGCCGGCGCTGGCGCGCAATCATGACCGGCGGCCGCTGCTGCTGCTGGCGCTGATGATGCAACTGATCGGCTTTATCGGCCTGATTTACCTGCCGCAGACGCTGCCGTGGCTGTGGGTGTTGGTTTCTGGGCTGGGGCTGGGCGGCGCGTTCCCGCTGTGCCTGGTGCTGGCGCTCGATCACCTGCACCAGCCGGCGGCGGCCGGGCGGCTGGTGGCCTTTATGCAGGGCGTCGGCTTCCTGCTGGCGGGCGTGACACCCTACCTCTCCGGCCTGCTGCGCGACTACAGCGGTGGCTTCGTGTTGGACTGGCAGATCCACGCGCTGCTGGTGGTGGTGCTGATCGCCATCACCTGGCGCTTCCACCCGCACAGCTACCGGCGGGCGTTCGCCGAATAATATTTCTGTCATTGCCGCTCCCTATAGTGACGTTGCTTTTACTTCTGGGCGATAACAACGAAAAGGGACAATGACATGCACAACACCAAAACCCGGCTGGCGCTGCTGGTCGGCTGCATGGCGCTGAGCGCCAACCTGTGGGCCGAGGCGCAGCCGGTACCGGCGACGCTGGCGGGGCATGCGCTGCTGCCGGTGAAATCCACCGTTTCCACGCCGAAGGACGCGCCGAGCGATCTGCAGCTGAGCGGTAAGTACACCAGTGGCAAACGCGTCACCGAGCTGGGCAGCGTGGCGGGCAAATCCGCCGATCGCCTGACCGGCCTCGGCCTGCCGATCGAAGGCCAGCCGCTGCAGGGCCACTCAGGCATCAAACACATGCCCGACGGCACCTACTGGGTGCTGACCGACAACGGCTTCGGCAGCAAGGCCAACTCGCCGGACGCCATGCTGTATCTCAACCACTACAAGATCGATTTCAAAGACGGCACGGTCGCGCCGCTGAAGACGGTTTTCCTGCACGATCCGGATAAAAAGGTGCCGTTCCACATCATCAACGAGAGCACCGAGCAGCGTTATCTGACCGGCAGCGATTTCGATCCGGAAAGCTTCCAGTTTGCCGACGATGCCTTGTGGATCGGTGAAGAATTCGGGCCTTACCTGATCAAGGCCGACCTGAACGGCAAAGTGCTGGCGGTGTTCGACACCCAGGTGGACGGCAAGGTGGTGAAATCGCCGGACAACCCGACGCTAACCCTGCCGGGCGCGCCGGACGGCAAGCAGAACTTCCAGGTGGCGCGCTCCAAAGGCTTTGAAGGCATGGCCGCCTCGCCGGACGGCAGCAAGCTGTACCCGCTGCTGGAAGGGGCGCTGTGGGACGGCGAGCAGTTCGAGAACGTCGGCGGCAAACGCTATCTGCGGGTGCTGGAGTTCGACGTGAAACAGCAGGCCTGGACCGGCCGCAGCTGGCAGTACGTGCTGGAAGACAACCAGAATGCCATCGGCGACTTCAATATGATCGACGCCACCCACGGGCTGGTGATCGAGCGCGACAACGGCGAAGGCACGCCGGATAAAGCCTGCGCCGCAGGCGCGCCGACCGACAACTGCTTCAGCCAGGTGGCCAAGTTCAAGCGGGTGTATAAAATCGCCTTCTCGGACGCCAACGTCGGCAAACCGGTCGACAAACTGGCCTATATCGACCTGATGAACATCCAGGATCCGAACAAGCTGGCGCGCAAGCCGCTGAACGACGGCGTGCTGACCTTCCCGTTCTTCACCATTGAGAACGTGGACGTGGTGGACGCCAACCACATCATCGTCGGTAACGACAACAACTTCCCGTTCTCCTCCAGCCGCCAACCCAATATGGCGGATGACAACGAGTTCATCCTGCTGGACGTGAAGGATTTCCTGAAGTAGTTCTCCTTGGCCGCCGAATCGCCGGCGGCCGCACGATTTCCCGCTTAGCGCAGCGAACAAACTGCGCTATAATCAGCGCCTTGCTTCCTCTCTTCTCCAAGGAAGATCCTCGTCCCCGGTGGGGCGGCCGGACTTCAAATCCGGTTGGGGCCGCCAGCGGTCCTGGGCAGGTTCGACTCCTGTGATCTTCCGCCAATCAATATCTCCCAATCTCCCCTGTGATTGTCGGCTCCGGTAGGGGTAATTTACTCCTCTCATTTTGTGATAGTGCGGCTTGTGTGGGTAGAAGAAACGTTCATGAAGAAGGACTACGAGGCGGTAAGCCTTGACGTAAAAACCGCTTACGCGGCCTTTTTATTTCTGAGGAACAGGGCAAGCAGATACAGGGCGCCCAGCGGCACGGCCATGACATAACAGAATGCATAATACAGGATCAGCACGCCATTTTTGCCTATGGTATCGGCGAACAGTCCGCGGTGCCAAAATTCTTCACTCGTGAACCGCAGGGCGAACGTTTCAATGCCTTTTTTAGCACAGGGATACAGTAAAAAGCTCAGAATGGAGAGGATCAACGAAAGTGCGATATTCACCATGTCCTGGAAAGAATAGATGTAATAAAGCGCGGTAAAAAAATAGGCCGCTCCCCACACCTGACTTTTCCAATAATACGCTTTGGTCATTTGTGCCTCCCTGGGCATGAGTTCCTTTCTGTTTCGTGCTTGGCGAAATGGAATACCGATGCCATTGCCCGTGTCGCGCGGTTTACCCAAGACGTCTGAGTATGCGCAGGGCTTCGGCAAAATGCCATGTTACCGGCTTATCTGGCAGGCGTATTTGGGTTCTGCCGCAAGCGTCTTCTCTCCCCAACACCTAACCCTCTCACTCCCTTTGCAAAAAGAACTGCTTGATGGTTTGCCGCAGCCAGCGGTGCGCCGGATCGCGATCGAGGCGAGGGTGCCAGGCCTGTACGATAAACACTGATTCCAGCTCGAGCGGCAGCTCGATCTCTGCTAACGGCAGGTGGATGTTGCTCACCCCCTGCAGCACGTGGCGCGGCAGCGGCAGGATAAAGTCTGATTTCATGGTCAGCATCATCGCCGAATGGAAGCCCGGTAGGGTCAGGGCGACGTTGCGCTGCAGGCCAAGATCGCGCAGCGCGTCGTCGATCGGCCCCTGGGTGCGCCCGCGGCGGGAGACGCTGATATGCGGGTAATGGGTCAGGGTTTCGGGCGTTACCCGGCCAATGATCGGGTGCCCCGGCCGCACCAACGCCTGAAAGGTGCTGGTGAACAGGCTCTGCGTCTTGATTTCCGGGTGCCAGTCGCGTGAGGAACCGATCACCAGATCCACCTTGCCGCTGCGCAGCGCGTCATCCTCGCCGTCGCTTTCGGCGATAAACTTCAGGCCGCTCAGCGGCGCCATGTCCCGCAGCGTCTCCAGCAAGCCGCCTGCCAGCGCGCCGATAAAAATGTCGTTGGCGCGAATGGTGAAGGTTCTGGTCAGCTTGCCGGGCTCGAAGGATTCATTCGGCGCGATCAGCGCGGCGGCCTGCTCGATGATATCACCGAGCTGGCGTTTCAACTCCAGCGCACGCGGCGTCGGCACCAGATGCTTACCGGCTCTGACCATGATCGGGTCGTCGAACTGCCGGCGGATGCGCCCCAGAATGCGGCTCATCGCCGGCGCGCTCAGATTCATCTTTTCGGCGGCGCCGCTCACGCTCCCTTCTTCCAGCAGCAGATTCAGCGCATAGATCAGGTTGAAATCAATTTTTTGCGGCATGGCCTCTCCGGTAATGGTGCGCTCTATGGATTGTGTTTTGTGCAACTAGTTAATTACATCATTTCATTTTAAACAATCGAAGTAAGCCCGGATACTGCCCACGACAACAAAGATTGAGGCTGAAACAGCAGGAGTGGGGAATGGTTGAGGTGTCTGTTACGCCGCACCACAAAAATCGATGGCTCGCCAGCGCCGGCGAAATCAACGGCCGCACCTGGCTGGGGTTGTTCGGCGTGTTTTTGGCGGTGATGGCCAGCGGCGTGGGGGAAAACGCCAGCAAGTTCGCGCTGGCGGATATACAGGGCGGCATGCTGCTGAGCTTCGATGCCGGCAGCTGGCTGACCACCTGTTATGTCACCGGCTTTGTGATCGGTTCCGGGTTCACGCCCTGTTTTTGGCCGACCTTTTCGCTGCGCCGGGTGGCGTTGACGATGTGCGGCATTTACCTGGCCGGTGGACTGCTGACGCCCTGGTTGGGAGAACAGTATGGCGTGCTGCTGGCGGTGCGCAGCCTGCAGGGCTTCGCCGGCGGCGCGTTGCCGCCGATGCTGATGACGGTGGTGCTGCGTTTTATGCCGCCGCTGATCAAGGTGCTGGGGCTGGGCGCCTATGGCTGGGTCTCCGCCTGGAGCGCCACGCTGGGCGCCACTGCCGCCGCCTTTGCCTTTCACTGGGGCTGGAGCGGGTACTTCTATTGGAACCTGCCGCTGATGGCGATCGCCGCTGTGTGTATCGGCTACGGTCTGCCGCAGGATCCGCTGCGGCTGGAGCGCCTGCGGCAGTTCAACTGGCGCGGCCTGTTGCTCGGCGGCATGGCACTCGGCATGCTGACGATGGGCATCTCACAGGGGGAGCGCCTCGACTGGCTGAACTCACCGCTGATCTACGTTTTATTGTTGGGCGGCGGCGGATTATTGGCATTATTTCTGATGAATGAATGGTATCACCCGCTGCCCTTTTTCAATTTGCAGCTATTAAGCAAAAGGAATTTGTCTTTCTCCTTAATTACGCTGGGTGGCGTGCTGTTAATTATGGTGTCGCTAGTCAATATTACGTCGGGATATTTAGCCGCGATTCAGGGCTATCGTCAGGAACAAACCTCCGACTTAATGCTGTGGGTAGCGTTGCCGCAATTAATTACGCTGCCAATTGTCGCCATGATATGCAATACGCCGCGGGTGGATTGCCGCTGGGTGCTGGCGATCAGCCTGCTGTTGATGGCCACCGCCTGCGTGCTGGCCGCCCAGCTGACGCCGGAATGGAACGGCGACACGTTTCGCGTTATCGCGCTGTTGCAGGCGGTCGCTCAACCGATGGCGATCATCCCCCTGTTGATGCAGGCGACCGGCGGGCTGTTGCCGACCGACGGGCCGTTTGCGGCGGCCTGGTTCAACGCGGTGAAGGGTTTCGCCGCCACCGCGGCCGGCGGCGCCATCGCGCTGCTCAGCCGGCAGCGCGGGGACTATCACGCCGGCACGATCGCCGACGGTTTTGGCTCGGCCTACAGCCGCGCATCGGGGTCGGCGGAGCAGTTGGCGCAGCTTGCCGCCCGGCAGGGCCACGTGCTGGCCAGCGCCGATCTTTATCTGTTGGTTGCCGGCCTGGCGTTATTACTGACCGCGCTGATTTTATTTATGCCGACCCGTATTTATCCGCCGCGTTCGGTCGCCGCCTGACATTTTATCATCAGAAATAAATATTAAGTGGAGTCACTTTTATGGCTAACAAGAAAGTCGCCGTCGCCGTATTGGCGGTTACCGTCATTACGCTGGGATTATTAATCAATAAATTCCTTATTAAAGAGACACAGCAGAATACCAACGACGCCTATATTCGCGCCGATATCTCGCGTATTTCTCCGCAGATTGCCGGTGAAATTGCGCAGGTGTTGGTCAGGGACAATCAGTGGGTCAAACAGGGGGAGTTGCTGGCGGTGATCGACCCGCGTGAATTCAACGTTGCCCTAGCGCAGGCGACGGCGCAGGAGCAATCGGCCCGCGCCCGGCAGGACGACGCCAGGGCCAATCTGACCCGGCAAAGCGCGCTGATCGCCGCCGCGCAGGCGGAGCGTCAGGCGGCGCAGGCGGAGCTGGCGTTTGCGCGCCAGGAGCAGAACCGCTACCAGAGAATGGCCAGCAGCGGCGCGGGCTCCCAGCAGGCGGCGCAGCAGGCGACAACGCGGGTGCACACGCTTTCCGCCAATGTGGCGCAGGCGGAGGCGACGCTCAAAGCGGCGCGAAACATGGAGCAGGTGCTGCAAGCCAAGCTGGCGGACAGCGATGCCGAGCTGATGCTGGCGCAGGCCAAGAAAGCGATGGCCGAGCTGAACCTGTCTTACACCCGCATCACCGCGCCGATCGGCGGCGTGGTCGGCAAGAAAAGCCTGCGGGTCGGGGAGTTCGTCAAACCGGGCGATGCGCTGCTGGCCATCGTGCCGCAGGACAAGCTGTACATCATCGCCAACTACCAGGAAACCCAGCTGGAAAACATTGCGCACGGGCAGTCGGTGGACATCCATATCGATACCTTTCCCGGCCAAACGCTGAAAGGGCAGGTGGACAGCATTGCGCCGGCTTCCGGCGTCAGCTTCGCGGCCGTGGCGCCGGAGAACGCCACCGGCAACTTCACCAAGATCGTTCAGCGCATCCCGGTGAAGATCGTGTTTGATAGCAACAAGGAGCACGCCGCCTTGCTGAGCGCCCTGCGCGTCGGGATGTCCGCGGACGTCAGCATCAATACGCTGGACGGAGGCCTGCAATGAACAGAGCCGTGATCCCGCTGCTGTTGATTGCGCTGAGCGGCTGCCGGGCGGTAGGGCCGGACTACGCTCGGCCGCAGAACGCGCTGCCCAATAACTGGGGCGAGCAGGCCGGCGGCGGGGCGCTGCCGGTGGCCTGGTGGTCGATATTCAACGACGCGCCGCTGTCGCAACTGGTGCAGCGCGCGGCGGCCGGCAACCTGGATCTGCAGCTCGCCACGGCGCGCATGCAGCAAAGCCGCGCCCTGCTGGGCGTGACCGAGGCGGCGCTGATGCCGGATCTGAGCCTGGACGGCGCCTATCAGCGCCAGCGCGCCACCTCGGTGGGCAGCATGGATCCGTCCGGCAACGGCGGAGAGGCGGATTATAACCTCTGGCGCGGCGGATTCAGCGCCAGCTGGGAGCTGGACATGTGGGGCAAGCTGCGTCGCGCGTCGGAAAGCGCGCGCGCCGGCTTCGCCGCTTCGCAGGAGAATCGGCGCGCGCTGCTGACGTCGGTGACGGCGGAGGTGGCGAGCGATTATCTGCGCCTGCGCGCCACGCAGCAGCAGCTGGCGGTGGCGCAGGAAAACCGCGCCACGGCGCTGCGCACGCTGCAGCTGACGCAAAGCCGTTATCAAAGCGGCGCGGGCAACGAACTGGATATCGATCAGGCGCAGGTGCAGTTGGCGCAGGTGGATGCCCTGCTGCCGACGCTGGTCGATCGGCAGGAACGCTTGATCAACGCCATCAGCCTGCTGTTGGGCGAGCGGCCTGGCGCGCTGAAAGCGATGTTGTCGCCGACGGGGCCGCTGCCGACGCTGGCGCGCGCGGTGCCGATGGGCGTGCCGTCGGATCTGGCGCTGCGCAGGCCGGATATTCGCGAAGCGGCGGCGCGTTTGCATCAGGCGACCGCCGAGATCGGCGTCGCCACCGCCGACTACTATCCGCGCATCACGCTGACCGGCAACGCGGGCTATCAGGCGCTGGCGCTGGCGGATATGGGCAGTTGGTCCACGCATACCTTCGCCATCGGCCCCACCCTGTATCTGCCGCTGTTCGACGGGGGGAAAATCACCCAGCGGGTGCGCCTGAGCGAATACCGGCAGCAGGAAATGGCCATCGCCTACCAGCAAACGGTGCTGCGCGCCTGGCACGAGATCGACGACGCGCTTTCCGGCTATCGCGCCCAGCAGCGCCGCCAGACGCACCTGGCCGAGGCGCTGGCCGCCAACCGGCACGCGTTTGCGCTGGCGCGCGACAGCTATCTGAACGGCGCCAGCGATTTTATCCATGTTCTGAGCACGCAGCGTGCGCTGCTGGATCTGCAGTCCGCGCAAATTGTTTCTCAGGAGGAGACGGCGATCGCCGTGGTGAATATCTATCGAGCGCTGGGCGGTGGCTGGGAACACACCTATCCGTCTGCGGCGCCACAGGAGAAGGCTGATGCACAATACGCTGAATAAAATTGTCGACGAGATGCTGGAAAGGGACACCCGCCGCAAACGGGAGGCCCGGGTGAGCGCCGTGCGGCAAGTCACCGCCCGGATCCGCCGCATCACGTTGAGCGGCGACGATGTGGATAAGTTTATCGCCGATCCGCGCGCGCAGGAGCCGGCCAACTGGGTCAAGGTGTTCTTCCCGTGGCGCGACACGCTGGCCGGACGGGCTTACACCCTGAGCGGCATCGACAAACTCGCCCGCACCTTCGATATCGACATGGTGCTGCACGGCGAAGGCCCGGCGTCGAACTGGGCGCGCGACGCGATGCCGGGCGACAAGCTGGGGTTCGCCGGCCCTTGCTCCGGCGGCTTTCGTCTGTTGCCGCAAACCCGCTGGCTGCTGTTGCTGGGCGATGAGACCGCGCTGCCCGCCATGCGCACCATCCTCGCCTCGCTGTCTGCCCCGTTGCCGGTGCTGTGGTTCGCCGAAGTGGGCGATGCGCAGGAGATTCAGGACGTCGATTACTCCTTTTTGCAGGTGAACAGCTGGCAAATCCGCACCCGACATTTCGACAGCGTGATGAACAGCCCGCTGGTGCAGGCCGTCAGCCATTGCGAGCTGCCGCCCGGCGAAGGGCAGGTGTGGCTGGCCTGCGAACACCAGGTCGCCGCCTATCTGAAGGCGCGCTTTATCAACGAAATGGGCATTTCCCGCGCTGCGCTGTTTGCCAAGGGTTATTGGAAAAAGGGCGAAGCCAACTTCAAGGGTGCGATTTAACTCGGGCGAATGAGGGTTGTTATGATTGAGAGAGTGTTATTGGCGGTGGACTGTTTTGAACACAGCGGCAATGCCCTGGATTTTATGGCGCGTCTGCAAGGCAGCATCGGCGGCGTGATCGTACTGACGGTGGTAGACAATGCCTTCACGCTCAGCCGCAGCGGCCTGCGTTTCGACAGCGACGAGCGCGAGGAATATCCCGCCGCCCAGCGCGAAGAGGCGCTGGCGGAAAAGCAGGTCGGGCAGGTGACGCGGGCGCTGAAACAGATGGGCTTCAACGCCCAGGGGCTGCTGGCTGCGGGGGCGCCCATCGAGGTGATCCCGGAACAGATGGCGCTGTTTAACTGCGATTTGCTGATCATCTCGCACCGCCACCTGTCTTCGTTGGGGCGCTGGCTGAACGCCTCCGTCACGCGCGGCCTGCTGGATGAGATTGGCCAACCGGTATTGGTGATCCCGCGCTAAGCTATGGGTAAGGGCAGCCGCATGCGGCTGTGCGCGTTCGGCGACGAAGGCCGAACATACCGGAGGTCAACATGCGAAGCCTGGAAGATCAACTTGCCGCTTATGCCGCCTACCACCGCGATGCGCGCAATATCGCCACGCATTTTATCGGCATCCCGCTGATCGTCGTCAGCCTGCTGGCGCTGCTCTCCCGGCCGGCGTGGGGCGCGGGATGGCTGCCGTTTTCGCCGGCCTGCGCGGTGGTTTTCGTCGCGGCCCTCTATTACCTGCGGCTGAGCCTGCGCCCTGGCGTCATGATGCTGGCGTTGCTGCTGCTGTGCCTCGGGATCGGCGCCTGGGTGGCGTCGCTGTCGACGGCGGCGTGGCTGAGCATCGGCATCGGCGGTTTCGTCATCGGCTGGCTGTTTCAGTTTGTCGGGCATTTCTGGGAGGGGCGAAAACCGGCGTTTATGGACGACGTGACGGGCCTTATCATCGGCCCGCTGTTCGTGCTGGCGGAAGCCTGCTTCCTGGCCGGCGGGCTGCGTGAACTGCAGCGGAACATCGAACTGCGTGCGGGCAAAGTGCGCAATGCAAAGCGCTAAACGAGGCGATTCCGATAGTCAGATGAAAAGCCTCTTTCAAAGAAAGAGGCTGAATGGGTTCAGATTAGGCGTGTTGGATCAATTTCCAGGTGACGCCTTTGCCGCCATAGGGAGGCATGATATTGCCTTTGGCGATTGGCGCTGTGGTTGAGGGTTTGCCAACCACTTCCCAGACACCGCTTTCCGGGCATTTCTGTCCTGTTGAGGCGGTAGTACCAATAGGTGACTTAGACATACGATCTTTCCTTAATCAAAGCGGCGCCACCATAGCGCCGGGCATAAAGATATTTACATGTTCGCTTATATATTCAACCCATAGGGGAGAATATGGAAGATAGGCATATTTTCTCTTTCTTATTTGGATTCTTTGACTTTTTTATTTGCGTTTTTAATTTTTAAATATCAACTTATTTATCATTTTAATCTATGAATTGTAATTATTTTTGAATTTAATTGCTTTGGAAGCTATCTGTAAAATGTTTTCAATTTCATTATGTTAGTTTCTTTTTGTGTATTCTGATATCAATGGTGTTTATTTGGCTTATATAATTCATTTCAGAATTATATAAGAATTGATTTTGTTGGTTACATTCATTGCGTGTATATAAGTGAGTTGGTAGGGCAAGGGTTTTCCATGCTATCGCCGATAACGCATAATCAGTAAGGAATATCGTTGGTTTTTCATTGGATTTATCCGGGCATGGTATGCGGAGGTTAAATACCCCAAGTGCAGAGTGATTCCCCTCGGCGCTTATCCTTCAGACGCATTAACGCCATTCTCCGCACGCACCGCCGCGATCGCGGTAAAGCAACCTTGATGCCCAATGCCAATCTCACCTCCTCACTTTTAACAAATTTGCAAAAGTCTTTTAGCCTCCCGCCTGCTTATCTTTGTTGTGATCAATGTCATACTTTCGGCATCTTAACTGTTCCCGCGCTTCGGCAGCGGTAAACCGGAGTTGTTGCATGAAAGTGAATTATCCCTTGTTAGCGCTGGCGGTGGGGGCGTTTGGCATCGGCACCACCGAATTCTCTCCCATGGGCTTGCTGCCGACCATCGCCAAAGGGGTGGACGTCTCCATTCCGATGGCCGGCATGTTGATCAGCGCCTACGCCGTCGGCGTGATGGTCGGCGCGCCGCTGATGACGCTGCTGCTGTCGCACCGGGCGCGCAGAAGCGCGCTGATTTTCCTGATGGCGATCTTTACCCTGGGCAACGTGCTGTCGGCTATCGCGCCGGATTACACCACCCTGATGCTGTCGCGCATCATCACCAGCCTGAACCACGGCGCTTTCTTTGGTCTCGGTTCAGTGGTGGCCGCCAGCGTGGTGCCGAAAGAGAAACAGGCCAGCGCCGTGGCGACCATGTTTATGGGCCTGACCATCGCCAATATCGGCGGGGTGCCTGCCGCAACCTGGCTGGGTGAAACCATCGGCTGGCGCATGTCGTTCCTGGCGACGGCCGGGCTGGGCGTGATCGCCATGCTGGGGCTGTGGTTCTCGTTGCCGAAAGGCAGCGCCGGGGCGCGCCCTGACGTCAAGCGCGAGCTGTCGGTGCTGGTGCGCCCGCAGGTGCTGACCGCGCTGCTGACGACCGTGCTGGGGGCGGGCGCGATGTTCACGCTCTATACCTACATCTCGCCGGTATTGCAGCACATCACCGAGGCGACGCCGCTGTTCGTGACGGTGATGCTGGTGTTGATCGGCGTCGGTTTCTCCATCGGCAACTACCTCGGCGGCAAGTTCGCCGACCGTTCCGAGAGCGCGACGCTGAAGGGCTTCCTGCTGCTGTTGGTGGCCATCATGCTGCTGATCCCGCTGCTGGCGCGCAGTGACATCGGCGCGGCGGTGAGCATGGTGATTTGGGGCGCGGCGACCTTTGCCGTGGTGCCGCCGCTGCAGATGCGCGTGATGCGCGTGGCCAGCGAAGCGCCGGGGCTGTCGTCTTCGGTCAACATCGGCGCTTTCAACCTGGGTAACGCGCTGGGCGCCGCCGCCGGTGGCGCGGTGGTCTCCGCCGGTTTGGGCTACAGCTTCGTGCCGGTGATGGGGGCGATTATCGCCGGATTGGCGCTGCTGCTGGTGTTGTTCACCAGCCGCACCGCCGCAAAAGTCGTTTACGCCAACGGCTAAATACGCAGATGCGGCGGGCCTGCTCGCCGCACCTACTCAAAGCCGAGCAGGCTGAACGCATCGTCCTGCGGGGCGTAACCCAGCAGGCGACGGGTCTCTTCCAGCGATAAACGCGTGTAGCGGTTATTGGAAACCCCGTGCACCACCGCATATTGCACCCCTTCGACGCGAATGCAGCGCTCCAGCAGATCGGCGGCGTCGCGATGGCTGAGGAACGCGCTCATGTCGCGAGCGCTGAGCCGATCGCCCGGGCTGAGGGTGGTGAAGTTGGCGATGCGCACCGACAGGGCGGAAAGCCCTTCCTGATGGGCGAAGTAGGCGGCGATGCCTTCGCCGAAGGCTTTGCTGGCGCCGTACAGGTTCTTCGGCTTCGGCGCGTCGTCCGGGCGGATTTGGTAATCGAGCGGATAGCCTTCCACCGCCTGCGCGCTGCTGGCGAACACCACCCGGCGGCAGCCGGCGTCTTTCGCCGCGCGGAAGATATTGAAGGTGCCGAGAATGTTATTGTCCATCAACGAGCCGCAGAAGTCGGCATCGGGGGAGGGATCGGCCGCCAAATGCAACACGGTGTCGATATTGGCGCAGGCCGCGCGGCAGGCATCGAGATCGGCGATGTCGAAGCTGATGACTTCGTCGCCCGGCTGCCGATCGCTCAGCAGGCTGATGTCTCGTTCCGCCAGGCGCAGCGCGTAGCGATCGCCCATCGCCAGACGAAACGCCGTGGCTACCCGGCCGCCGGCGCCGGTGATCAGAATCCGTCCCAACTCAGTCCGCAACGTCATGGTCGCTGTCATCCCTACAATCGATTACGCGTTGACCAGTAATAATCGCCCGCGTGACTTTTGTCCAGTCGTTTTAATTAGTCTCTCTGATGTTTCTGTCACCATCGTCAATTGCGCACGGTGATTTTTGCGCGGGTGAATATCGTGGGATGTTAACGATGCGCAATCAGGTTTGGCGATCTATTTACCTTATGGATTGCGGGTTGTGACGAAAAAACGAGGACTGGCAGTGGATGAGCGAGCGCTTTACTTTCGCTTGATAGTGAATTATTAGGTTAGTTAATCTTATGTTTTTGGGCGAAGCGGAGCGGTACTCCGCCACCCCTTTCCATTCTATCGCCTGCGCGATATATCACCGTGGCGCTGAAGCCGATAGAGGGCGGCAGGCCTTATTTGCCACCCCGGGACGGTTTTGCCCACCCGATCACAGTTCGGCAATTTGCCGGCGCAAAGGCTTGCGCCGGCAAAATCCGCGGTGTTAACGTCATAACTCAACCGATTTAGGGTTGTTACTGCTACGGCAGGCAAAACCTAAACCTCGCGTTTCTGTTCCCCGATGGGGCAGAGGCCGCGAGGTTTAGGTTTTTTTTTGCGCCGAATTCCGCCTCAGCGCCAGGCCAGTGCGGGGGGGAGCGGCAGAACGCGAAGTCTAAGGATAACCGTATGAAATATGACACATTAGCCAGTGAGATTTTGGCCGGCGTCGGTGGCCGCGACAATGTGAAAAGCCTGGTGCACTGCGCCACCCGCCTGCGTTTCAAGCTGCGCGATGACACTCGCGCCAACGCGGCAGCGCTGAAGAAAAATCCTGGGGTCATTATGGTGGTGGAGAGCGGCGGCCAGTTCCAGGTGGTGGTGGGCAACCACGTGGCGGAGGTGTTCGACGCGGTCAACCGGGTTGGCGGATTGGCCGACGGCGCGCCGAGCGACGACGCGGGCGGCAAAAAAGACAACCTGCTCAGCCGCTTTATCGATCTGGTGTCCGGCATTTTCACCCCGCTGCTCGGGGTGATGGCCGCTTCGGGGATCCTGAAAGGCTTCCTGGCGCTGAGCCTGGCCTGCGGCTGGCTGCTGGAGAGCGGCGGCACCTTCAAAATGCTGTTCGCCGCCAGCGACTCGCTGTTCTACTTCTTCCCGATCATGCTCGGCTACACCGCCGGGAAAAAATTCGGCGGCAACCCCTTCGTCACCATGGCGATCGGCGGCGCGTTGACGCATCCGCTGATGATGGCGGCGTTCGAAGCGGCGCAGCAGCCGGGGGCGGTGCGCGAGTATTTCTTCGGCATTCCGCTGACCTTCATCAACTACAGCTCGTCGGTGATCCCGATCATCTTCGCGGCCTGGGTATCCTGCCGCCTGGAGCCGCTGTTTAACCGGGTGATCCACAGCGCGCTGCGCAATTTCATCACGCCGCTGCTGTGCCTGGCGATCACCGTGCCGTTGACCTTCCTGCTGATCGGCCCGGCGGCGACCTGGCTCAGCCACCTGCTGGCCAACGGCTATCAGAGCATTTACGCCTTTAACCCGATCGTTGCCGGCGCCTTTATGGGGGCGATGTGGCAGGTGTGCGTGATCTTCGGCCTGCATTGGGGACTGGTGCCGTTGATGATCAATAACCTGAGCGTGCTGGGGCGCGACACCATGGTGCCGCTGCTGTTGCCGGCGGTGATGGGGCAGGTCGGCGCCACGCTGGGCGTGATGCTGCGCACCCGCGACGCCAAACTGCGGGCGCTGTCCGCTTCGGCCATCGGCGCCGGGATTTTCGGCATCACCGAACCGGCGGTGTACGGCGTTACGCTGCCGAACAAACGCCCGTTCATCTTCGGCTGCATCGGCGGCGCGCTGGGCGGTGCGGTGATCGGCTACTTCCAGACCTCGGTCTACTCGTTCGGCCTGGTGAGCGTATTCACCTTCGCGCAGATCATCCCCGGCGGCGGCATCGACGCCACGGTATGGGGCGCGATCGGCGGCACCCTGCTGTCGTTCGTGTTCGCCGCGCTGGCCAGCTACCTGTTCGGCGTCGCGCCGGCGGAAGAGACGGCGCAGCCTGAAGCCGCCGCGCCGCTTAACCGCAAACAGGCCATCCTCAGCCCGATCGCCGGCGACATCGTGCCGCTGGATCAGGTGAACGACGCGACCTTCGCCAGCGGCCTGCTGGGGAAAGGGGTGGCGATCGCGCCGCAGCAGGGGCGCGTGGTGGCGCCGGTGAGCGGCAGCGTGGCGTCGCTGTTCAAAACCAAACACGCCATCGGTATCGAATCGGACGACGGCGCGGAGATTCTCATCCACGTCGGCATCGATACCGTGAAGCTGGACGGGGCGCATTTCACCGCCCACGTGCGGGAAGGCGAGCGGGTCGCCCCGGGCGATCTGCTGATCGAGTTCGACCAGGCGGCGATCCATGCCGCCGGCTATGACACCACCACGCCGATCATCATCAGCAACAGCGATGACTACGTGGACGTGTTGACCAGCGGCCTGTCTCCGGTGCAGGAACAGGCGCCGCTGCTGACTTTATTACGTTAATTGAGGAGCAAGCGATGAACGGCAAGTTTCCGCAACATTTTCTGTGGGGCGGCGCGGTAGCGGCGAACCAGGTAGAAGGCGCGTATCAGGCCGACGGCAAGGGGCTGTCGACCTCCGATCTGCAGCCGCAGGGCATCTTCGGCGCCATCACGCCGCGCACGGCGGGCGACAGCGGCATCAAGGACGTGGCGATCGATTTCTATCATCGTTATCCGGAGGATATCGCGCTGTTCGCCGAAATGGGTTTCAAGTGCCTGCGCACCTCGATCGCCTGGACGCGCATTTTCCCGCAGGGCGACGAAGAGACGCCGAACGAAGCCGGGCTGGCGTTCTACGATCGGCTGTTCGACGAGATGGCGAAGTACGGCATTCAGCCGCTGATCACGCTGTCGCACTATGAGATGCCTTACGGCCTGGTGAAGCACTACGGCGGCTGGGGCGATCGGCGCACCATCGATTTCTTCGAACGCTATGCGCGCACCGTGTTCGAACGCTACAAGCACAAGGTCAAACACTGGCTGACCTTTAACGAGATCAACATGTCGCTGCACGCGCCTTTCACCGGCGTCGGCCTGCCGCAGGAGAGCGACAAGAGCGCCATCTATCAGGCGATCCATCATCAGCTGGTGGCCAGCGCCAAAGCGGTGAAGGCCTGCCACGAGATCGTGCCGGAGGGCAAAATCGGCAACATGCTGCTGGGCGGCATTCTGTATCCGCTGAGCTGCAAGCCGGAAGATCTGCTGGAAACCCAGCGGCAAAACCGCGACTGGCTGTTCTTCGGCGACGTGCAGGCGCGCGGCTATTACCCGGCCTATATGCAGCGCTTCTTCCGTGAAAACGGCATTCAGGTGGCGATCACCGAGGAAGATCGGCAAACGCTGCGCGAAACCATCGACTTCATCTCGTTCAGCTACTACATGAGCGGCTGCGTCACCGCCGATCCGGAGCAGTACGAGACGGCGCGCGGCAACATTCTCGATATGGTGCCGAACCCGCATCTGGCCAGCTCGGAGTGGGGGTGGCAAATCGACCCGATCGGGCTGCGCTACCTGCTCAACGTGCTGTACGACCGCTATCAGAAGCCGCTGTTCATCGTCGAGAACGGGCTGGGCGCCAAAGACCGCGTCGAAGCCGACGGCAGCATCCACGACGACTACCGCATCAACTACCTCAATGACCATCTGGTGCAGGTGGCGGAAGCGATCGACGACGGCGTCGAGGTGATGGGCTACACCAGCTGGGGGCCGATCGATCTGGTCAGCGCCTCGAAGGCCGAAATGTCGAAGCGCTACGGCTTCATTCACGTCGACAGGGACGATGCCGGCAACGGCAGCCTCGCGCGCAGCCGCAAGAAGAGTTTCTTCTGGTATCGCGATGTGATCCACAGCAACGGCGCCAGCCTGAAAGACCGACGCTAACCTCTAAGCCCGGCGGCAAGCGCCGGGCATTAACCTAACGTTATTCGCTGCTGTTCATGATGGGAAATTCTCTCCCAGGGAATGCTGTTGCCCGCAGTCAGCCGTTATGCGGAGAAATATAATAATGATGAAAAGCTTATTACCTCGTTCCATAACCCTGGCGGCGCTGGCGCTGCTCTGTAGCCAGGCGCAGGCGGAAACGCTGCAAACCGGCAAGGACGTCGAAGCCCCCACCGCCAAGTGGGAAGGGGTGGCGCTCGGCTTTGAACCGCCGCAGCCCGGGCTGTTGGGGGATATGCTGGGGATCAGGCCGATCCTGGAGGATCACGGTTTCCACTATAACCTCGGCTACCTCAGCCAGCTGTCGTATAACGCTGGCGGCGGTTACAACCACGATAAACAGGCGTCGTACATCGACCAATTCTCGCTGACCTTCAGCCAGGATTTGCAGGTGCTGACCGGCATTCCGGACGCGGCGATCGAAGGCAATATCGTCAACCGCAACCATGACAACAACCTGACCCGCGATCGCTTGCAGGATCCGCGCGTCGGCCTGACCGATCTGTCGCAGGAGAGCTTTGGCGGGCAGTCGATTACCCGCCTGGGCTGGCTGACCTTCAGCCGGTCCTTCCTCGATCGCCGGCTGCAGTGGCGCATCGGCATGATGAACAAGGTGCAGGATTTCGATCAGATCATCCCCTGCGATTTTCAGACGCTGACGCTGTGCGGCGGCAAGTCTGCCAACTCGTTGACCTGGTACAACTGGAACGTGCATTACTGGGGCACCACGCTGCAATACAAGCTGACCGACGGCCTGACGCTCAAGGGCGGCGTGATGGAGCAGAACCCGAGCGCCCCCAGCCGCAGCCACGCCTGGAGTTGGTCCACCAAGGGCAGCAAAGGCTTCCTGTTGCCGATGGAGCTGGAGCTGAAAACCCACGCCGTCAACCAGCTGCCGGGGGTGTATAACCTGGGCGTGCTGTTCACCAACGCGCGCCAGAGCGATCTTTATGAAGGGGTGTCCGGCGGGCCGGGCGCCAGCGATCCGCAGGGCTATCGCAGCCACGATCGCACCTGGTTCCTGTATACCGGTTTCAATCAGCAGGTGACGCGCCATGCGGACGACATAAACCGCGGTCTGAGCGTGTTTTACAGCCTGGGGCTGGGGGATCAGCGCAGCAACTACCTGCACTGGTCTACCTCGACCGGCATTCGCTATCGCGGGCTGTTCGATGCGCGGCCGGACGACTGGCTGGGGCTGGGCGTCTCGGTGGTGAAGCTGAGCGACCGCTATAAAGATAATCAGCGTTATCTCAACCAAATCAACGGCGTCAGCGATTATCACGATCCGAGCTACCGGCCGGTGCCGGGGCACTCGGTGACGGCGGAGCTCTATTATCGCGTGAACGTCACGCCGTGGTTGCAGCTGCAGCCGGGCCTGCAGTACTGGCATCACCCGGCGGGCGTCAGCGAGACGCAGGACGCCTGGGTGACGGCGTTGAAAACGGTGGTGACCTTCTGATCAGGCCGCATCGCTCTCGCGGTAGCGCCGGCGGGCGTGTTCGAACCAGCTGGCGGGCACGTTGTGCGGCGGCTGCTGCAAGCGGAGCAGCCCTTGCTCAACGATATGGCTGGCCTGGCGCCACAGCGTCGGGTCGCCTTCGGTCAGCACCTCCAGCAGACGCTGTTTCTCGATCAGGTAGGTCTGAGCGAAGTGGCTGTCATAGTCCAGCAGCGAGCGGGTGTTGTCGATCAGATCCGCCAGCTTGATAGTTTTGGCCTGCGGCGATGCGCCGGCGCTGTGGCGCCGATCGCGGTTTTTGCGCTCGAAGCGGTTGCCGTCCTCGGCGCGGCTGACGTTGGTTAGCATCCGCACCAACTCCGCCACCTTCGGCCCGAAGTGGCTTTCGATATCGCCGAGGGTGGTGGGCGTGTCTTCCACCGTGTCATGCAGCCAGGCGGCCGCCAGCATCTCTTCGGTGTGCGGCACGCTGCGCACCAGTTCCATCACCGCCTGTGGGTGGACGATGTACGGATCGTCGGTGTATTTGCGGCGCTGATCGATGGCCGCATGCGCCTTGGTGGCGTAGCGGCGCGCGCGTTCTACAAGCGTGTTCGTCATTTCCTTTCCCTCCGAGCATCCTCTGCATAAAAAAAAGGTAGCATACCTCACAAGAAATAGCTTGCGATTACATCGTGCGCTATCTATATTCAGACACATGAAAAGCACCGATACCGAACAACCCCACGCGAAGAATCTGCTGCAGCTCGATCAGCAGCTCTGTTTCGCGCTGTACTCCGCCAACCTGGCGCTGCACAAAGTCTACCGCAAGCTGTTGAATCAGCTCGAACTCACCTACCCGCAATACCTGGTGATGATGGTGCTGTGGGAGCGCGATCGGGTGACGGTATCGGATATCGGCGAGCGGCTGTTCCTCGATTCCGCCACGCTGACGCCGCTGCTGAAGCGGTTGGAAACCGCCGGTTTGCTGGTGCGTTATCGCGCCACCGCCGACGAGCGGCAGGTGATCATTGCACTCACCGAAGCCGGCCGCGCGCTGCGCGAGCGGGCGCAATCGGTGCCCGAGGCGGTGATGTGCGCCACCGACTGCAGCCTGGACGAGATCGTCTCGCTCAAACAGCAGCTGGAAAAGCTGCGCGGCAGCCTGATCGATCAGATTTGACCCGCCGCCGCCGGACGCAAGAACGGCAGGGGTGGTCTACACTGGTTAATAAGCGTCAAAAATAAGTAGTGCGCGATTTAATCGCAAAAGATAAATATGTGACCGGCTTTACCTCGTGGAAGCCGTAGTCATCTCGCCAACCAGCAAGAAGGAATGAACGATGTCTATTGAGAAAGTGGTTTACCGCGCTCACGCCACCGCAACCGGCGGCCGCGACGGCCGTGCGACCTCCTCCGACGGCGTGTTGGACGTGAAACTGGGCGTGCCGAAAGAGATGGGCGGCGCCGGCGGCGAAGTCACCAACCCCGAGCAGCTGTTTGCCGCCGGTTACTCGGCCTGCTTCCTCGGCGCGTTGAAGTTTGTCGCGGCGAAAGAAAAGGTCAAAATCCCGGCCGAAGCGAAGATCGACGGCACCGTCGGCATCGGTGAAATCCCGAACGGCTTCGGCATCGAAGTGCAGCTGGATATCTCGCTGCCGGGCATCGAGCGCAGCGTGGCGGAGGATTTGGTGAAAAAGGCGCACGTGGTGTGCCCATACTCCAACGCCACCCGCGGAAATATCGATGTGACTCTGAACGTTAAGTAAGATTTTTATCCTTATCGCGAAAAAAATGGAGGGTTTGACCCTCCATTTTCTTATCTGCCCCGCTTGAAAGCCGTTTGCAAAAAGCGTAAAAATTGCCCGTTTTGTGAGAATTCTCTTGATTATTACCCGCAAAATAACGCTTATTGCCGGTTGGCTGAACCAGAAGCCCTAATAAGTGTCTGACTGATCCAGAACCGCTACACCGTCCCCGGAGCCACCGCGTTACATGAACAAAGTTAAATCGCTATCACAGCAGAATTTATCGTTATTGTTAGCGATCTATATCGGCATATTTCTCAACCTGTCCGTTTTTTATCGTCGTTTTGATTCGCTGGCGCACGGCATTCAGGGGATTAAGTTGATTTCGGCGGTGACGGAAGTCATCGCTATCGTCCTGTTCACGTTCTTCATCATGCGGCTGGTATCGCTCGGCGGCCGGCTGTTTTATCGCATCGTCGCTTCGCTGCTGGTGTTGATTTCTGTCGCCGCCAGCTACTACATGACGTTTTTCAACGTGGTGATCGGCTACGGCATCGTGGTGTCGGTGATGACCACCGACATCGATCTGTCGAAAGAGGTGGTCGGCCTGCACTTCGTGCTGTGGATGGTGGCGCTCAGCGCCTTGCCGCTGCTGCTGATCTGGAAAAACAGCCTGCGTTACACCCTGATAGAACAGCTGAAAACCCCCGGTCATCGCATCAAGCCGCTGCTGGTCTTGCTGGCGGTGGTGGCGCTGGTCTGGCTGCCGCTGCGCATGCTGGACGACGAGCAGAGCGTGCAAGAGAAGCTCTCCAACGTCGATCTGCCGAGCTACGGCGGCGTGGTGGCGCACTCGTATCTGCCGTCCAACTGGCTGTCGGCGCTGGGGTTGTTTGCCTATACCCGCTATGACGAAAGCCAGGATCAGAGCACGATGTTCGATCCGGGCAAACACTTCACCTACGTACCGCCGGCGGATATCGACGACACCTACGTGGTGTTCATCATCGGCGAGACCACGCGCTGGGACCACATGGGCATGCTGGGCTATGAGCGTGATACCACGCCGCGGCTGTCTAAAGAGAAGAATCTGGTGGCGTTTCGCGGCGAGTCGTGCGACACTTCCACCAAGCTGTCGCTGCGCTGTATGTTCGTGCGCGAAGGCGGCACCGAAGACAACCCGCAGCGCACGCTGAAAGAGCAGAACGTGTTCGCGGTACTGAAGGATCTGGGCTTCTCTTCCGAGCTGTTCGCCATGCAGAGCGAGGTGTGGTTCTACAACAACACCGAGGTGAACAACTATTCGTTCCGCGAGATGATCGCGTCCGAGAAGCGCAACGACGGCAAGGCGGTCGACGATATGCTGTTGGTGGACGAAATGAAGGAGTCGCTGGCGCGCTATCCGAAGGGCAAACACCTGGTGATCCTGCATACCAAAGGCTCGCACTACCTGTACTCGCAGCGTTATCCGCGCAGCTATGCGCGCTATCAGCCGGAGTGCATGGGGGTGGACGATTCCTGCACCAAGGCGCAGCTGATCAACGCCTTCGACAATACGGTGCTGTATACCGACAGCTTTATCGCCAATGTGATAGACCAGGTGCGCGACAAGAAGGCCATCGTGTTCTATGCCGCCGATCACGGCGAATCGATCGGTGAAAACACGCACCTGCACGGTACGCCGCGCGAGATGGCGCCGCCGGAGCAGTTCCGCGTGCCGATGATCGTATGGGCGTCGGACAAATTCCTTGAGAACCCGCAGCACCTCAGCGCCTTTGAGCAGCTGCAGGCGCAGCAGCGCATCGGCAAAACGCATCGCCACGTCGAGCTGTTTGACACCATCCTCGGCTGCCTCGGCTACACGTCTCCCGATGGCGGCATCGTGGATAAAAACAACTGGTGCCATCTGCCGCAGGATAAAACGGCGCCCGCTAGCCTGTAGTAACCCCTCCCGCCGGGTGCCTGCCTTGCGCACCCGGCAATTTCACCCAATACATTCTCTTCATCAATTATTCCGGTGTGTGCATACGGTATACTTGCGCACTTCCCCCTGTTAACCGGAGATTTCCATGACCCTGCGCGTGGCGTTTATCGACGATCATGACATTGTGCGTTCGGGCTTCGTGCAGCTGCTGTCGCTGGAAGCCGATATTCAGGTGGTGGGCGAATTCAGCGGTGCGGCGCAGGCGCGCGCCGGCCTGCCGGGGCTGGAGGTGGACGTTTGCATCTGCGACATTTCGATGCCGGACGGCAGCGGGCTGGATCTGTTGGCGGACATTCCCTCCGGCATCCGCGTGGTGATGCTGTCGATGCACGATAACCCGGCGCTGGTGGAAATGGCGCTGGATCGCGGCGCCGGCGGCTTTCTCTCCAAGCGCTGCAAGCCGGAAGATTTGATCACCGCGGTGCGCACAGTCGCCGGCGGCGGCGTTTACCTGATGCCGGAAATCGCGCAGCAGCTGGCGCGGGTGAGGGTCGATCCGTTGACCCGCCGCGAGCGCGAGATCGCGCTGTTGCTGGCGCAGGGCCAGAAGGTGCGCGAGATCGCCGCCGCCTTGGGGTTGTCGCCGAAGACGGTGCATGTGCATCGCGCCAACCTGTTCGCCAAGCTGGGTATCAACAATAACGTCGAGCTGGCCAGACGGATGCTGAACCTGTGACGCAGCGCCTGATCACCCAGCTGGCGCTGTTTTTCATCTACGCCGCCAGCGCGTTTTGCCTGTGGGGCATCGGCACCGCGCTGATCGACCCGCCCTGGCAGGCGCTGCTGCTGTTCCCGTTCGGCCTGCGCATGGGTATTTTGCTGCAGAGCCCGTACCGTTTCTGGCCGGGGATCCTGCTGGCCGACCTGCTGCTGATGGCGCTGCTGGCGGACCAGTTCGGTTACGGCCCGGCGCTGTGGGCGTCGGTGGCGGTGCTGGTGTTGACGGTGCTGCTCAGCCTGCTGGCCTCGCCGTGGCTGTTGCGCCATCAGCAGAGCGACAGCGAATGGCGCTGGCCACTGTTGCAGGGCGCGGTGGTGGGCGCCGCCGCCTTGCTGCAGGCGCTGGTGTGGCAGCTGGTGAGCGGTGAAGGCGCCCGCGCGCTGCTGCTCGGCCTGACCGGCGGTTTCACCATCGCACCGACCTGCCTGCTGTTGTGGCACTATCTGGCGCGCCAAATCTGGGTGCCGCTGGAGCCGGGGCTGATCCACAAGCCGGTGGAGCTGCGTCTGGGCCATCTGGCCAGCTACCTGCTGCTGTTTGCGTTCAGCATCTGGCTGCAGCAGCAGGTGAACGCCGCCGAGCTGCGGCGCTTTGCGCCTTTCTGCCTGGCCATTCCTATCGTGTTCATGTCTTACCGCTACGGCTGGCAGGGCGCGCTGTTGGCGACGCTGCTCAACGGCGTGGCGCTGATGGTCAACGAGCCGCCGCAGCCGGAGTCGCACCGCGATCTGCTGCTGTCGCTGCTGGCCCAAAGCCTGACCGGGCTGCTGCTGGGCGTCGGCATTCAGCGCCAGCGCGAGCTGAATCAGCAGCTGAGGCTGCGGCTGGCGGAGAACCGCCAGCTGGCGCGGGCGCTGGTGACGGCGGAGGAGCAAACCCGGCGCGAGGTGGCGCGCGAGCTGCACGATGAGGTGGGGCAGACCATCACCGTGATTCGCACCCAGGCCAGCATCGTCAAACGCCTGGCACCGGAGCCGGCGGTGGTCGGCTGCGCCGACACCATCGATGCGTTGGCGCTGCGGGTCTACGACGGGGTGCACGACGTGCTGACCCAGCTGTGGCCGGCGGCGCTGAACAACCTGCCGCTGTCGGCGGCGGTGGCGGCGATGCTGCGGGAGTCGCTGTCGCAGGACGCGTCGCTGGTGAGCAGCCTGCAGTGGCAGGTGCCGGACGAGCTGCTGGATGAAACGCTGAAAATCACGCTGTACCGGGTGTGCCAGGAAGGGGTGACCAATGTGTGCCGCCACGCCGGGGCCAGCCGCCTGGAGCTGGATGCGCGCCTGCAGCCGCGCAAAGGCGCCGCGCCGCAGATCGCCCTGACCATCCGCGACAACGGGGTGGGCTTCGATGCGGAAAACCATCAGCCGGGCTATGGCCTGCGCGGCATGCAGGAGCGCATCAGCGCCCTCGGCGGCAGCCTGCGGTTCACCGCTGAGGGGGGCGCCTGTTTGAGTGTGATCTTGCCCACAGTTTCGCCGGCGCAAACGCAAAACTAGGAAAAACTCCTAACCGCGTCGGGAATCCGGCGTAAGCCTCCCGCGCGCGCGCGGAGCATCATAGCGGCACTTTATTCAATCCTCTGAGGTTCCACATGTGGTCTTTCCTTAAAAGCCGCCCGGACGCGCCGCAGGTCACCGATCAACGGCAGATCGACGCCAGCTACAAATACTGGCGCATCCAGCTGATGTGCACCATGTACATCGGCTACGCCGCGTTTTACTTCACGCGCAAAAGTTTCAACTTCATCATGCCGGCGATGCTGAGCGATCTGGGCCTGACGATGTCCGACGTCGGCATCCTCGGCACGCTGTTCTACATCACCTACGGCTGCTCGAAATTCATTTCCGGCATGATCAGCGATCGCTCCAACCCGCGTTACTTTATGGGGCTGGGCCTGATCATGACCGGGGTGCTGAATATCTTCTTCGGCCTCAGTTCGTCGCTGCTGATGCTGGGCACGCTGTGGATCCTCAACGCCTTCTTCCAGGGCTGGGGCTGGCCGCCGTGTTCCAAAATCCTCACCAGCTGGTATTCGCGCTCCGAGCGCGGTGGATGGTGGGCGATCTGGAACACCTCGCACAACGTCGGCGGCGCGTTGATCCCGCTGCTGGTGGGCTTTATCTCGCTGCACTTCAGCTGGCGTTACGGCATGATCATCCCCGGCATCATCGGCGTGGTGCTTGGCCTGCTGATGTGCTGGCGCCTGCGCGACAAGCCATCCACCCTGGGGCTGCCGAGCGTCGGCAAATGGCGCAACGACGCCATGGAGCTGGTGCAGGAATCGGAAGGCCAGGGGCTGAGCAACCGCGAGATCATCAAACGCTACGTGCTGACCAACAAGTACATCTGGCTGCTGGCGGTCTCTTACGTGCTGGTGTACATCGTGCGCACCGCGATCAACGATTGGGGCAACCTCTACCTGACGCAGGAAAAGGGCTATTCGCTGATGACCGCCAACTCGGCCATCTCGCTGTTTGAAGTGGGCGGCTTTATCGGTTCGCTGGTGGCCGGTTGGGGGTCCGACAAACTGTTCCGCGGCAACCGCGGCCCGATGAACCTGATCTTCGCCATCGGTATCTTCCTGTCGGTGGCGGCGCTGTGGTTGATGCCGGGCGTGACCTACCTGCTGCAGGCCTGCTGCTTCTTCGCCATCGGTTTCTTCATCTTCGGCCCGCAGATGCTGATCGGCATGGCGGCGGCGGAGTGCTCGCATAAGGATGCGGCGGGCGCGGCGACCGGTTTTGTCGGCCTGTTCGCCTACCTGGGCGCGGCGCTGTCCGGCTACCCGATCGCGCGGGTGATGGAGATCTGGCAGTGGAACGGCTTCTTCGTGGTGATTTCCATCGCCGCCTGCCTGTCGGCGCTGTTCCTGCTGCCGTTCCTGCGCGCGCAGACGCCGGCGCTGAAACCGGCCAAAGCCTGAGCAAAATACGCTGCGCAGCCCCCGGCGCAGCGCATTATGGCGCTTTTATCACCACTTGAAATGCAGGGGCAAAAAAGTGATTGACGCCTATAACTGCCAGCAGTAAGATGCGCCCCGCATCGGCGAGTAGCGCAGCTTGGTAGCGCAACTGGTTTGGGACCAGTGGGTCGGAGGTTCGAATCCTCTCTCGCCGACCACCATTCGAAAAACCTGCTTTTAAAGCAGGTTTTTTTTCGCCTGTCGTTTATGAGGATGAGCACCTCCGCCGATATGGCCGGCTTCGCTTTATGGCGTGCCTCAATCTGCCGTCCTCGTGAAATATATTTATTCTTTACGCTTAATTAATTCACATTCCTTATTCCCTTTAGGTTCTTATTTCCATATTTAAATAAATTCATGCTTGCCGAATAAAACCCGGTTGATAGCGCTCTTGTTTTCACGTTTTTTTTACCTATAGTCTGAATGGACAACGCGGGATGTGTTATTCCCGCCGCGTGGAAAATACCGTGATTATTTATTAACGTTAATCTTCGTGGATTATTGCGGAATCATTTCGCTCCGGCAATGCGTGGCGTCGATTAACTCTTTTATGTTTATCCTCTCGGAATAAAGGAATCAGTTATGCGCAAATTTAATAAACCGCTGTTGGCGCTGGTGATCGGCAGCACGCTGTGTTCCGCGGCGCAGGCCGCCGCGCCGGGCAAGCCGACCATCGCCTGGGGCAACACCAAGTTCGCCATCGTCGAAGTCGATCAGGCGGCCACCGCTTATAATAATCTGGTGAAGGTAAAAAATGCCGCCGACGTTTCGGTCTCCTGGAATTTATGGAATGGCGACACCGGTACGACGGCAAAAATTTTATTAAATGGCAAAGAGGCGTGGAGCGGCCCTTCAACCGGCGCTTCCGGCACGGCGAATTTTAAAGTGAATAAAGGCGGCCGTTATCAAATGCAGGTGGCATTGTGCAATGCCGACGGCTGCTCCGCCAGCGACGCCACCGAAATTGTGGTGGCCGACACCGACGGCAGCCATTTGGCGCCGTTGAAAGAGCCGCTGCTGGAAAAGAATAAACCCTATAAACAGAATTCCGGCAAAGTGGTCGGCTCTTATTTCGTCGAGTGGGGCGTTTACGGGCGCAATTTCACCGTCGACAAGATCCCGGCGCAGAACCTGACCCATCTGCTGTACGGCTTTATCCCGATCTGCGGCGGCAACGGCATCAACGACAGCCTGAAAGAGATCGAAGGCAGCTTCCAGGCGTTGCAGCGCTCCTGCCAGGGCCGCGAGGACTTCAAAGTCTCGATCCACGATCCGTTCGCCGCGCTGCAAAAAGCGCAGAAGGGCGTGACCGCCTGGGATGACCCCTACAAGGGCAACTTCGGCCAGCTGATGGCGCTGAAGCAGGCGCATCCTGACCTGAAAATCCTGCCGTCGATCGGCGGCTGGACGCTGTCCGACCCGTTCTTCTTTATGGGCGACAAGGTGAAGCGCGATCGCTTCGTCGGTTCGGTGAAAGAGTTCCTGCAGACCTGGAAGTTCTTCGATGGCGTGGATATCGACTGGGAGTTCCCGGGCGGCAATGGCGCCAACCCGAACCTGGGCAGCCCGCAAGACGGGGAAACCTATGTGCTGTTGATGAAGGAGTTGCGGGCGATGCTGGATCAGCTGTCGGCGGAAACCGGCCGCAAGTATGAGCTGACCTCCGCCATCAGCGCCGGCAAGGACAAGATCGACAAGGTGGCTTACAACGTCGCGCAGAACTCGATGGATCACATCTTCCTGATGAGCTACGACTTCTACGGCGCCTTCGATCTGAAAAACCTGGGGCATCAGACCGCGCTGAATGCGCCGGCCTGGAAACCGGACACCGCCTACACCACGGTGAACGGCGTCAATGCGCTGCTGACGCAGGGCGTCAAGCCGGGCAAGATCGTGGTCGGCACCGCCATGTATGGCCGCGGCTGGACCGGGGTGAACGGCTACCAGAACAACATTCCGTTCACCGGCACCGCCACCGGGCCGGTTAAAGGCACCTGGGAGAACGGCATCGTGGACTACCGCCAAATCGCCAGCCAGTTCATGAGCGGCGATTGGCAGTACACCTACGACGCCACGGCGGAAGCGCCTTACGTGTTCAAACCTTCCACCGGCGATCTGATCACCTTCGACGATGCCCGCTCGGTGCAGGCCAAGGGCAAGTACGTGTTGGACAAGCAGTTGGGCGGCCTGTTCTCCTGGGAGATCGACGCGGATAACGGCGATATTCTCAACAGCATGAACGCCAGCCTGGGCAACAGCGCCGGCGTTCAATAATCGGTTGCAGTGCGTTGCCGGGGGATATCCTTTCGCCCCCGGCTTTTTCGCCGCCGAAAGTTTTTTTACGCCGCACAGATTGTGGTCCTGCCTGGCGCAAAACGCGCTCATCGGACTCACCCTTTTGGGTAATCCTTCAGCATTTCCTCCTGTCTTTAACGGCGATCACAAAAATAACCGTTCAGATATTCATCATTCAGCAACAAAGTTTTGGCGTTTTTTAACGGAGTTAAAAACCAGTAAGTTTGTGAGGGTCAGACCAATGCGCTGAAAATGTCCGCTTAGCATAAATTTTCATGCTGGAAGTGTTAACAAAAGGTTTTTTTTATGTTTGTTTGCTGTTTCTCACAGTCTGCGTAAATCCCCACTGGTTATATTGACGACACCCCAAACAGTTGGCAACTTGATAGCCTCAGGGGTAAGAGCGAGAGTTGTTTGAGTGAATTCCACGCGCTCAGACGTCCCCGCCGCGATGCGTTCCATCCGGCATTCTCTCCTCGTACACCTTCTGCCTTCGGGCACCGATCGCACAGGCCACGCAATAAAAAATACAGGTCTGGCGGCAATGACACACATCACACAATGGAGCACTAACGATGACACGTTCCTTGGGTAAATCGGGGGTTCTGAAATTCGGCATTGGGCTGATCGCGCTGACCGTGGCGGCCAGCGTACAGGCCAAGACGTTGGTTTACTGTTCTGAAGGTTCCCCGGAAGGGTTCAACCCGCAGCTGTTTACCTCCGGCACCACCTACGACGCCAGCTCGGTACCGATCTACAACCGCCTGGTCGAATTCAAAATCGGCACCACCGAACTGCAGCCGGGCCTGGCTGAGAAGTGGGACGTCAGCGAAGACGGCAAAACCTACACCTTCCACCTGCGCAAAGGCGTGAAGTGGCAGAGCAGCAAAGACTTCAAACCGACGCGCGATTTCAACGCCGACGACGTGGTGTTCTCCTTTGAACGCCAGTTGGATGCGAACAACGCCTATCACAAAGTGTCCGGCGGCAGCTACGAATACTTTGAAGGCATGGACATGCCTAAGCTGATCGCCAAGATTGAAAAAGTGGACGACAACACCGTGCGCTTCGTGCTGAACCGCCCGGAAGCGCCGTTCCTGGCTGACCTGGGCATGGACTTCGCGTCCATCCTGTCCGCCGAATACGCCGACGTGATGATGAAAGCCGGCACGCCGGAGAAGGTCGACCTGAACCCGATCGGCACCGGCCCGTTCCAGCTGCTGCAATACCAGAAAGACTCCAAGATCCTGTACAAGGCATTCGACGGTTTCTGGGGCACCAAGCCGAAGATCGATCGCCTGGTGTTCTCCATCACGCCTGACGCCTCCGTGCGCTACGCCAAACTGCAGAAAAACGAATGTCAGGTGATGCCGTACCCGAACCCGGCCGATATCGCCCGCATGAAGCAAGACAAGTCCATCAACCTGATGGAGCAGCCGGGCCTGAACGTGGGCTACCTGTCGTTCAACGTCGAGAAAAAACCGCTGGATAACCTGAAGGTGCGTCAGGCATTGACCATGGCGGTCAACAAGCAGGCGATCATCGACGCGGTTTATCAGGGCGCGGGCCAGGCGGCCAAGAACCTGATCCCGCCGACCATGTGGGGCTATAACGACGCGGTGCAGGATTACGCTTACGATCCGGCCAAGGCGAAAGAGCTGCTGAAAGAAGCGGGCATGGCCGACGGTTTCAGCATCGACCTGTGGGCGATGCCGGTACAGCGTCCTTACAACCCGAACGCACGCCGCATGGCGGAAATGATCCAGGCCGACTGGGCCAAGATCGGCGTGAAAGCCAAAATCGTGACCTATGAGTGGGGTGAATACCTCAAGCGCGCCAAAGCGGGCGAGCACCAGACGGTGATGATGGGCTGGACCGGCGACAACGGGGATCCGGACAACTTCTTCGCCACGCTGTTCAGCTGCGCGGCGGCGAAAGACGGCTCCAACTACTCCCGCTGGTGCTACAAGCCGTTTGAAGATCTGATTCAACCGGCGCGCGCCGAATCCAACCACGACAAGCGCATCGAACTGTACAAGCAGGCGCAGGTGGTGATGCACGATCAGGCTCCGGCGCTGATTGTCGCACACTCCACCGTGTACGAGCCTGTGCGTAAGGAAGTGAAAGGCTACGTCGTGGATCCACTCGGTAAGCATCACTTCGAGAATGTCTCTGTAGACTGATTTCGACCGCTTTACCGGAGACGCACGAATGGACTTGCAGGGGCGCAACAGGTTTGCGCCCCTGCTGACCAGTCTCCGGCGTATGGCCGTCGAATCGTTCAAAGGCATGTGAGCGTTAATAAGCCTGGCGGACGATGAGCTGCCGGGCATTGATACAGAGAGTTCGGGATATGTTGCAGTTCATACTCCGACGTTTGGGGTTAGTTATCCCAACGTTTATCGGCATTACATTGCTGACTTTTGCATTCGTCCATATGATCCCCGGCGACCCGGTGACCATCATGGCCGGGGAACGCGGTATCTCCGCCGAGCGCCACGCGCAGCTGATGGCGGAAATGGGGCTGGACAAGCCGCTCTATCAACAATATTTCTCCTACGTGTCCAACGTGCTGCAAGGCGATCTGGGCACCTCCCTCAAAAGCCGCATCTCCGTCTGGAGCGAGTTCGTTCCGCGCTTTCAGGCCACGCTGGAACTGGGCATTTGCGCGATGATCTTCGCGGTGCTGGTAGGCATCCCGGTCGGGGTGCTGGCGGCGGTCAAACGCGGCTCGGTCTTCGACCATACCGCGGTGGGCATCTCGCTGACCGGCTATTCGATGCCGATTTTCTGGTGGGGCATGATGCTGATCATGCTGGTGTCGGTGCAGCTTAACCTGACGCCGGTGTCGGGGCGCATCAGCGACACGGTCTTCCTCGACGACAGCCAGCCGCTGACCGGCTTCATGCTGATAGACACCCTGATCTGGGGCGAGCCGGGCGACTTCGTCGACGCGGTGATGCACATGATCCTGCCGGCCATCGTGCTGGGCACCATCCCGCTGGCGGTGATCGTGCGCATGACCCGTTCCTCGATGCTGGAGGTGTTGGGCGAAGACTACATCCGCACCGCGCGCGCCAAGGGCGTGAGCCGCATGCGGGTGATCGTCGTTCACGCGCTGCGCAACGCGCTGCTGCCGGTGGTGACGGTGATTGGGCTGCAGGTCGGCACCATGCTGGCCGGCGCCATTCTGACCGAAACCATCTTCTCCTGGCCGGGGCTGGGCCGCTGGCTGATCGACGCGCTGCAGCGCCGCGACTACCCGGTGGTGCAGGGCGGGGTGTTGCTGGTCGCCTGTATGATCATTCTGGTTAACCTGCTGGTAGACGTGCTCTACGGCGTGGTCAACCCGCGTATTCGCCACAAGAAATAAGGGGCGCTCTCATGTCTCAAATCACTGAGTCTGCAGTTAAAGGTGCGCCGAAGCCGATGACCCCGTTTCAGGAGTTCTGGCACTATTTCAAGCGCAATAAAGGGGCCGTGGTCGGCCTGGTGTATATCGTTCTGATGCTGGTGATCGCGCTCGGCGCCGGCGTGCTGGCGCCGCATGCGCCGGCGGACCAGTTCCGCGACGCGCTGCTCAAGCCGCCGGTGTGGCAAGAGGGCGGCAGCTGGCAATATATCCTCGGCACCGACGACGTGGGCCGCGACGTGCTGTCGCGCCTGATGTACGGTGCGCGCCTGTCGCTGCTGGTCGGCTGCCTGGTGGTGGTGCTGTCGCTGATCATGGGCGTGATATTCGGCCTGCTGGCCGGTTACTTCGGCGGCGTGGTGGACGCGATTATCATGCGCGTCGTCGACATCATGCTGGCCCTGCCGAGCCTGCTGCTGGCGCTGGTGCTGGTGGCGGTATTCGGGCCGTCGATCGTCAACGCCTCGCTGGCGCTGACCTTCGTCGCCCTGCCGCACTATGTGCGTCTGACGCGCGCAGCGGTGCTGGTGGAGGTGAACCGCGACTACGTCACCGCTTCGCGGGTGGCGGGCGCCGGCGCGCTGCGCCAGATGTTCGTCAATATTCTGCCTAACTGCCTGGCGCCTTTGATCGTGCAGGCTTCTCTCGGTTTCTCGAACGCCATTCTGGACATGGCCGCTCTCGGCTTTCTGGGCATGGGCGCGCAGCCGCCGACGCCGGAGTGGGGCACCATGCTCTCCGACGTGCTGCAGTTCGCGCAAAGCGCCTGGTGGGTGGTGACCTTCCCCGGCGTGGCGATCCTGCTGACGGTGCTGGCATTCAACCTGATGGGGGACGGTTTGCGTGACGCTCTCGACCCCAAACTCAAGCAGTAACAGAGGACGAGAGAGATGGCTTTATTGAATGTAGACAAGCTTTCGGTGCACTTCGGTGACGAAGGCACCCCGTTCCGCGCGGTAGACCGCATCAGTTACAGCGTGGAGCAAGGTCAGGTGGTCGGCATCGTCGGTGAATCCGGCTCCGGCAAATCCGTCAGTTCGCTGGCGATCATGGGCCTGATCGATTTCCCCGGCAAGGTGATGGCCGACAAGCTGGAGTTCAACGGCCAGGATCTGCGCAAGATCTCCGAAAAAGAGCGCCGCCAGCTGGTGGGCTCCGAAGTGGCGATGATCTTCCAGGATCCGATGACCAGCCTGAACCCGTGCTATACCGTCGGTTATCAGATCATGGAGGCGCTGAAGGTGCACCAGGGCGGCAACCGCCACACTCGCCGCCAGCGCGCTATCGACCTGCTGACCCAGGTGGGCATTCCCGATCCGGCCTCGCGGCTGGACGTATACCCGCACCAGCTTTCCGGCGGCATGAGCCAGCGCGTGATGATCGCCATGGCCATCGCCTGTCGGCCGAAGCTGCTGATCGCCGATGAGCCGACGACCGCGCTCGACGTGACCATCCAGGCGCAGATCATCGAACTGCTGCTGGACCTGCAGCAGCGCGAAAACATGGCGCTGCTGCTGATCACCCACGATTTGGCGCTGGTGGCGGAAGCCGCGCACCACATCATCGTGATGTACGCCGGCCAGGTGGTGGAATCCGGCAAGGCGGCGGAGATTTTCCGCGCCCCGCGCCACCCCTATACCCAGGCGCTGCTGCGCGCGCTGCCGGAGTTCGCCGCCGACAAGGCGCGGCTGGCTTCGCTGCCGGGCGTGGTGCCGGGCAAATACGATCGCCCGACCGGCTGCCTGCTCAACCCGCGTTGTCCCTACGCCAACGAGCGCTGCCGCAACGAGGAGCCGGAACTGCGCAGCATTCCCGGCCGTCAGGTTAAATGTCACACACCGCTGGATGATGCGGGGAGGCCGACCGTATGAGCCAGAATCAACCTTTACTGCAGGCGATTGACCTGAAGAAGCATTACCCGGTGAAAAAGGGCCTGTTCGCGCCGGAGCGGCTGGTCAAGGCGCTTGACGGCGTCTCCTTCACCCTGGAGCGCGGCAAAACGCTGGCGGTGGTCGGTGAGTCGGGCTGCGGCAAATCGACGCTCGGCCGCCTGCTGACGATGATCGAAGTGCCGACCGGCGGCGAGCTGTACTATCAGGGGCAAGATCTGCTGAAGCCGGACGCCTCTGCCGAGAAGCTGCGCCGCCAGAAGATCCAAATCGTGTTCCAGAATCCTTACGGATCGCTCAACCCGCGCAAGAAGGTCGGGCAGATCCTCGAGGAGCCGCTGTTGATCAATACCTCGCTCAGCGCCGCCGAACGGCGGGAAAAAGCGCTGGAGATGATGGCGAAGGTCGGCCTGAAGACCGAGCATTACGACCGCTATCCGCACATGTTTTCCGGCGGCCAGCGTCAGCGTATCGCCATCGCCCGCGGGCTGATGCTGAACCCGGACGTGGTGATCGCCGATGAGCCGGTGTCGGCGCTGGACGTGTCGGTGCGCGCTCAGGTGCTGAACCTGATGATGGATCTGCAGCAGGATCTGGGGCTGTCCTATGTGTTCATCTCGCACGATCTGTCGGTGGTGGAGCACATCGCCGACGAGGTGATGGTGATGTACCTCGGCCGCTGCGTGGAAAAGGGCAGCAAAGAGGCGATCTTCAACAATCCGCGCCATCCGTACACTCAGGCGCTGCTGTCGGCGACGCCGCGATTGAATCCGGATATGCGCCGCGAGCGCATCAAGCTGACCGGCGAGCTGCCCAGCCCGATGAATCCGCCGCCGGGCTGTGCGTTCAATGCCCGCTGCCGCCGCGCCTTCGGCACCTGCGTTCAGCTGCAGCCGCAGCTCAAACAGTACGGTGAACAGATGGTGGCCTGCTTTGCGGTCGATCAGGACGAACATCCGGGGGCGTGAAGCGCCGGATTTTCCTGCCTAAACCAAACGCCGGCACAGCGCCGGCGTTTTTTATTATTCAATCAAAGGGTTGGTCAGTAGACGATCGTGACAACCCGTCTTTTAAATTATGCTCTTAACATAATTCTGGAAAACGTTATATTTTTAAGAATCTTCGCATGATAATAATAATCGAATAAGAGAAATCAACGGGTTGCTGTTAATAAGTTTATTTCGGCCGATAGCGTTCGCCATTTTTATTATAAAAAACCCAATAAAAAAGCACGCCGACGGCGTGCTTTGGGTGAATGAGGCCGCGCTTATTGCGGATAAGGCACCCAGTCGCCGCCGTTCAGGCGAATGTAGGGCTTGCCCTGATACAGCATCACGATGGCGTTGTCGTTTTCGGAGATGACCGGGGTCTGCGGCAGCCCCTGGGTCAGCGCCTGCCAGTCGACGCTGGGTTCGCTGAAGACCTTGCCGTCCACCAGGCGCGACACCAGTTCAGACAGCGCCAGATAGCTGCTCGGCGTTTTGATCTGCAGCGGGCTGCCCTGATGCGGCGCCTTCATGCCCACCAGTTTGATGCCGACCGGCGTATGGGTGATATTCGGGCTGGGAATGTCGCGCAGGCCGGACATCTGCATCTTGTCGCCCACCAACGCCGCGCCGTGTTCAGGCACGATCACCACCACCACTTTGCGGCCGGATTTCTCCAACTGATCGAGGAAGGTGTTCAGCTGATCGAACAGCTTCTGCGCGCGCGGCGGGTAGTCGGCGCTCTTGTTGGAGCCGACGAAGCGGTTGCCGTCGTGCAGCGGGATGACGTTGAAGAAGGTGGCGGTGCGGCCGTCACCGCCTTTTTGCTGCTGATCCAGCCAACGGGTCAGCAATTCGAGATCGTTATAAATCGGCTCGCCGTCGAACGACGTCAGCTCGTTGCCGATGCCGGCCTGCGACATCAGCGGCGCCTGCATGTCGCCCTGTTCACGCAGTTCTTTCAGGAAGTTGCCGAACACCCCGGAGTGATCGAGCATCAGCTGTTCCTTGAAGCCGAGCTTCGCCAGGTTGTCGAACAGGTAACATTGCTGGTTCACCGGCTGATACAGATCGCGATGCGAAAGCTGGCCGCAGCTGGCGCGCAGCAAACGGATGGCCGCCGGGCCGCTGTAGGCGGTGGCCGAGTTGAAGTTGTCGAACATGATGTCCATCTTCGACCACAGCGGGTGATTTTGCAGGTTGACCGCGTCCATATCGGCCCAGGCCAGCGAACAGATGTTGATCACCAGCAGATCGAACGGCTGGGCATCGGCGGGCAAGCTGGCCGGGAACGCGGTGGTGCGGCCTTTTTCTCGCTCGTAGAACTGGTTCAGGTAGGCCGTCAGGTTGGCGCTGGTCGGCGGCAGGCTGTCTGCCGGCGCAGCATCCCCCGCCGCCGGCGCAGACGTGGCCGGCGTATTGGCGCCGCCGGCCGCGGCCGTGGAGGTCGCGGGCAGCAGCGAGACTGCCGGTCCGGCGATGTTGACGATATTGAGCCACACCAGCGCCGCCACGGTGAACACCGTGACGCGCACCCACTGCGCGACGAACAGGTAGGCGATAAACAGCACGAAGGCCGCGCCGATCATTTGCCAGTTGATAAAGCGGCCGATCAGCTCCAGCAGGTACTGGGCGCTGAAGCCGGCCAGCTGCGAACCCTGGCTGAGAATGCTGTTGATGCCCGGCAGCCAGGTGTCGTGGTAGAACAACGCGATGCCGATCGGGATGGCGAGGTAATGGCGCCAGCGATGTAGGCGCTGCGACGGGATCGGCATCAGCAGAAACGCCATGAACACCAGGTTCGGCAGCGCGTGGAAGTTCAGGTAGCCGAACCACAGCAGGGCGAATTTGGCCAGAAAGTACAGGTTCCAGCCGCCCAGTCCGCGCCAGTAGCGCCATAGAGCGTTATCGGATTGCGTCTTCGAGTTTGGATTCATGGCTGCTTCTTACGTTTAATCTGAGATGAGGAGCCTGTGCGCACCCACAAACCGGCGGATTTCAAATAGCGCGGCGATAACAACAGGTTTTGCCAGTATTGACGCAAATGCGGAAAACGCCGGTGAAAGGCGTAGCCCAGCGGGATGAAGATCAGCGCGCACAGCAGGATCAGTTGCACGATGTCGTTAAGGTTCAGCATGCGGTTCCTCCTGCGGGCCGAGCGTCAGCGTGAAGGCGACCGGCTGCCGCCGTTCTGCGGGCGCCTCGGCCGCCGTCTCGCGGGGGCGCGGCGCGGCGCCGGCGGTGCCGGTGGCCGAAATCTGCCAGCGCCCCTGGGCCATACGTTTGATTTCCGAAATGATATCGACGTCCTGATGCCACACCACCCGGTTGCTGAAGGCTTCATCCACCGGCAGGCGGAAGATGAACCTCAGCGCGGTATCCAGATCGTTGATGCGGCAGGTGGAGAGAAACAGCACCAGCCGCCCCTGCACCACGGTCATCACGTCGCCGAAGCGCCGCAGGTGGCACAGGGTCATCGCCTGTTCGGCGCGCAGACCGGTGGCCGGCCGCAGCGCCACCATCACGCCTTTGCCGTCCTCGGGCAGCAGCGTGTTGCCCATCAGCGAAAGCACCGCCTGGCTGAACGGTTCCGGCCGCATATAGCCTTTAAGCTGCAGCGGGCGCAAACCGGCCAGCAGCGCATCGATGTCGGCGGGCACATGGCGCGAGAAGCGCTGCCCCTGGATGCCCTCGAGCATGGTCAGAAAACGCGACAGCGGCGCGACGTGCGGCACGATCAGGTTGGCGCCGCAGGCCAGCAGCAGCCGCTCGTCGCTGTAGCGCAGGCTGGCGCTCATCTCGCGCACCGCGATTTTCAGGCCGTTGCCGCGGCTGCGGCGCAGGGTGTGGATCTGGTGCGCCAGGTGATCGATTTGGTCGCTTTGGTACAGCGCGAAAATCAACGTCGCCGAGAGTCTCAGCATGCCGTGCTGCGCCAGTTCGTCGTTGCTCTCCAGCAACTGCCAGTTGGCGGACAGCGGTGGCGCGCCTTCCAGGATGCTGCGCTCGGCCAGATACAGGCCTTCATCGCTGCGCAAGGCGGTGGGGGAGGGTTGGCTGTTTTCATCCTCACCCTGCCAGCCGCCTTCCGCGGCGTACAGCGTCAGCAGCTGATTGGCGTTGATGCCGTTTTCGGTGCTCCACCAGTTCACCAGATATTGCGCGCTGTCCTGTTGCCATTGCAGGCTGGACAGGCCGTTCAGGATGCGATGCTGCGCGCTGAGCTGCCCTTTGAGCTTATTGATGCCGCCGCCGTGGCTGAGAATCAACAGCGTGCAGCCCTGTCGCCGCAGCCAGGCGGCGAGGGCGCGCGTCCACTCGCGCAGCTCTTCGGTGGTGAAGGTTTGCCACAGGCTGGCGTGGGCCAGCAGGATAAGTAAGCGATTTTGCGGCCGCAGGGCGCGCATCAGATCGTCGCTCAGCTGCGTCAGCGCGGCTTTTTTCTCCGGTAATTGATACAGCGGCAGCTTCTGCAACGCGGGCGAAGCCAGCTCGGCCAACAGGCGATCGGGTTTGTCGCCGCTGCAGATCAGGGCGACTTTGCGGGTGGCCGGCTGGGCGGCAATGACCTGGCGACACAGCAGCGCGGCGTCGCTTTGCCTGTCGATATTGATCCAATAAAGCCCAGGGGCCTGCATCACCGACAGCTCTTCCCAAATCTGCCGAATGCCTAGAGAAAAAGAGTGCGCCATAGGATGTGTTCTACTTTCGTTGAAAGCCGACTAAAGGCGTTTATATATAAAGATAGTCATTTTTACTCTGGCAATAACAAATCTCCGACGCTCTGCAACAATATTTGTTGAGAATCATCTTATTGCCTCTCTCTTTTTGTATCGTTGCTATAGTTAATTAACATAGCCTATTTTCGCCAAGGCGGAAGAATGAATAACGCACCCACCCATTTTCGTGCAGCGGCGCCTGGGGAGAGCCAGGATGACCTGCAGGCGCTCAGCCAGGCTTTTTCATTGCCGAAATTAAGCTATGTCGATATTTCCCGGCAGGAGCGGTTAACGCAAATGATGACGCGCTGGCCACTGTTGGCCGAATTGGCGCAGACCACGGGGAGCCATTGATCTATGCCGGTGATCGCGCTGCAAGGGTTGCGGGGTGGAATGGGGACGACGTCGGTCACGGCGGCGCTCGCCTGGGCGTTGCAGCAGTTGGGTGAGTCGGTGTTGGCGATCGATTTCACGCCGGATAATCTGCTGCGCCTGCATTTCAACACGCCGTTCGAGCTGGCGCGCGGTTGGGCTCGCGCGGAGCGGGATGGCGGCGGCTGGCAGGAAGGCGCGCTGCGTTATTGTGAAAACCTCGACTTTCTGCCCTTTGGCCGCCTGAATGCGGCGGAACGGCTGGAAGTGCAGCGTCAGTGTCGGGAGCAGCCGGAACGCTGGCGCGACAACCTGCGCCAACTGATCGCCGGCGATCCGCAGCGCTGGATCCTGCTGGATGTCCCGGTCGGGGACGGCGTGCTGGCGCAGCAGGCGCTGCAGCTTGCCGACTGCGTGTTCATGCTGTTGAACCCCGACGCCAACTGCCAGGTACGGCTCCATCAACAGACGTTGCCGAACGACTGCCGTTTCCTGGTCAATCACTACTCCTCCGCCAGCCAGCTGCAGCAGGATCTGCATCAGCTGTGGCTGCAAACGCTGAGCGGCCTGTTGCCGGTGGTGATCCACCGCGACGAAGCGTTGGCGGAAGCGCTGGCGGTCAAACAGCCGTTGGGCGAGTACCGCCCCGAGAGCCTGGCGGCGGATGAAGTGCTGACGCTGGCCAACTGGTGCCTGATCAACCTCAAACGGGGCGTTGCGCCATGAGCCGGGTGCTGAGCCTGCTGCTGGTGCCGCCGGTGCGTCAGGCGGTGCAGACGCGCTACCGCGGCTATCGCCGCAATGGCGCATCGGCGCTGACCGCCTTTTTCGCCACGCTGCTGGTGGCGTTGGGCTGGCTGCTGCTGCGCTTCGAGTCGCCGGCCTGGCAGCGCGTGCGTACCGGCCGCGCTTACTGGTTCCCGCATCTGTCCGCCGAACGCCCGCGTCCGGCGGATGCGCTGCGTTATCTGCTGCAGGGGCTGTGGCTGCTGCTGTTTCGCAGCGGCCGCGCGCCGGTGCAGCGCGACTATTTCGCCGGTTGGCGCCGCCTGCAGCAGCGCTATGCCGACGGGCTGCAGGGCCTGCCGCAGCGGCTGAAGAACGCCGGCGTGGAACAGCGCTCGGTGGAGCGCCTCGGCCGCATGAACCGCGGCATGCGGCGCGCGCTGTTTATTCTGGTCAGCGTGCTGGCGGCGATCCTCGCCATGCTGTGCATCTCGCAACCGTTCGATCTGCCGGCGCAGTTCGTGTTCGTCCTGCTGCTGTGGGGGATCGCGATGGTGGTGCGCCGGGTGCCGGGGCGTTTGCCCGCGCTGATGCTGATCGTGCTGTCGCTGACCGTCTCCTGTCGCTACCTGTGGTGGCGCTATACCGCCACGCTGAACTGGGACGACCCGCTAAGCCTGGTGTGCGGCCTGTTGCTGCTGGTGGCGGAAACCTACGCCTGGGTGGTGCTGGTGCTGGGCTATTTCCAGACCATCTGGCCGCTTAACCGCCAGCCGGTGCCGCTGCCCGCCGATAGCGCCAGCTGGCCGACCATCGATCTGATGGTGCCGACCTACAATGAAGATCTCGGGGTGGTGAAGCCCACCATCTACGCGGCGCTGGGCATCGACTGGCCGAAAGAGAAGGTGAATATCTATATCCTCGATGACGGCAACCGCCCCGAATTCCGGGCGTTCGCCGCCGAAGTGGGGGTGAAATACATCGCCAGGCCGACCCACGAACACGCCAAGGCCGGCAACATCAACAACGCGCTGAAGCAGGCCACCGGCGAGTTCGTGGCGATTTTCGACTGCGATCACGTGCCGACGCGCTCCTTCCTGCAGCTGACCATGGGCTGGTTCTTCAAAGACAAAAAGCTGGCGATGCTGCAAACCCCGCACCACTTCTTCTCGCCGGATCCGTTCGAGCGCAACCTCGGCCGCTTCCGTCAGACGCCCAACGAAGGCACCTTGTTCTACGGGCTGGTGCAGGACGGCAACGACATGTGGGATGCGACCTTCTTCTGCGGCTCTT
Organism: Serratia sp. CY32780; assembly: GCF_052169135.1. Taxonomy (NCBI): domain Bacteria; kingdom Pseudomonadati; phylum Pseudomonadota; class Gammaproteobacteria; order Enterobacterales; family Yersiniaceae; genus Serratia; species Serratia sp. CY32780. Next base: position 126,346 of record NZ_JBJNLI010000004.1, on the reverse strand, counting down.
GCGCCATCCTGCGCCGCAGCGCGCTGGACGAAATCGGCGGCATCGCGGTGGAAACCGTCACCGAAGACGCCCACACCTCGCTGCGCTTGCACCGGCGCGGGCACACCTCGGCCTATATCCGCATTCCGCAGGCCGCCGGGCTGGCGACCGAGAGCCTGTCGGCGCACATCGGCCAGCGCATTCGCTGGGCGCGCGGCATGGTGCAGATCTTCCGGCTGGACAACCCGCTGCTGGGCAAGGGGCTGAAACTGGCGCAGCGCCTGTGCTACGCCAACGCCATGCTGCACTTCCTGTCGGGCATTCCGCGGCTGATCTTCCTCACCGCGCCGCTGGCGTTTTTGCTGCTGCATGCTTACATCATCTTCGCGCCGGCGCTGGCGATCGCGCTTTACGTGCTGCCGCACATGATCCACGCCAGCCTGACCAACTCGCGTATCCAGGGGAAATACCGCCATTCGTTCTGGAGCGAAATCTATGAAACGGTGCTGGCCTGGTATATCGCGCGGCCGACGACGGTGGCGCTGTTCAATCCGCACAAGGGCAAATTCAACGTCACCGCCAAGGGCGGGCTGGTGGAGGAGGAGCACGTCGACTGGGTGATCACCCGGCCTTACATGTTCCTGGTGATCCTGAACCTGGCCGGGCTGGCGTTCGGCGTTTGGCGGTTGGCCTATGGCCCGACGGACGAGGTGATGACGGTGATCATCAGCCTGGTGTGGGTGCTGTACAACATGACGATTCTCGGCGGCGCAGTGGCGGTGGCGGTGGAGGCCAAGCAGGTGCGTCAGGCGCACCGCGTGGAAATCGCCATGCCGGCGGCGATCGCGCGCGCCGACGGCCATCTGTATCCCTGCACGCTGCGCGATTACTCCGACGGCGGCGTGGGCATTGAGATGCGGGTGGAAAACGCGTTGAAAGACGGCGACAAGCTCTCGCTGCTGCTCAAGCGCGGCCAGCAGGAGTACAGCTTCCCCTGCGTGGTGACGCGCGCCTTCGGCAACAAGGTGGGGGTGCGCCTGGTCGACCTCTCCACCCGCGAACACATCGATTTCATTCAGTGCACCTTCGCCCGCGCCGATACCTGGGCGCTGTGGCAGGACGGGTTCCCCGAAGACCGGCCGATCGAAAGCCTGCGCGACGTACTGGCGCTGGGCTTCCGGGGGTATGTGCGCATGGCGGACTACGCGCCGCCGCTGGTGCGCGGTCTGCTGGTCGGGGTCACCTCGCTGACCGCCTGGGTCGTGTCGTTTATTCCGCGCGGCGTCGGCAGGGATCCGACCTTGGGTCAACAAGAAACAGTGGGTTAGCTGCGAGTTCAACCGCCCGCTCACTCGCCCGGTGAACAGGCTCCAACATTGATGATGATACGATGACGAGAAAAATAACCTGGTTAACTGCTCTGGCCTTAGGCATCAGCACCCTGTCGCAGGCCGAAACCGCCACCGCGCCGACCGTGGCGGCCCAGCCGCCGATTGCCGCGGCGGCCGATACGGCGATCGCGCCACCGCCAACCGCCGCGCCGCAGGATCCGAATGCGCCGGTGCGCGACGTGTCGCTGCCGTTTGCGCAGATAGCGCCGCCACCGGGCATCTTTGTTCTGCGCGGCACCCGGCCGGACGGGCAGATCGAATTCGGCGTGCGCAGCGACGAGGTGGTCTCGCAGGCGATGCTCGATATGGAGTTTACGCCATCGCCGGCGCTGATCCCGGTGGAGTCGCACGTCAAGGTCTACCTGAACGACGAGCTGATGGGCGTGACCACGATCGCCAAGGAGCAACTGGGCAAGCCCAATCGCATCCAGATGGCGATCGATCCGCGCTATATCACCGATTTTAACCGCGTTCGGTTGGTGTTCGTCGGCCATTATCAAAATATCTGCGAAAACCCGGCCAGCACCTCGCTGTGGCTCGACGTCAGCAAGTCCAGCGCGCTGAAGCTGCGTTTCCAGACGCTGCCGGTGAAAAACGAGCTGTCGCACTTCCCTGAGCCGTTCTTCGACAGCCGCGATAATCGGCCGCTGACGCTGCCGATGGTGTTCGCCGGCCAGCCGGATCTCGCTCAGCAGCGTGCGGCGGGCATTCTGGCGTCCTGGTTCGGCAGCAAGGCGCAGTGGCGCGGGCAATCCTTCCCGACGCTGTACAACGCGCTGCCGACGCAGCACGCGGTGGTGTTCGCCACCAACTCGCAGCGCCCGGATTTCCTGCGCGATTATCCGGCGGTCAACGGCCCGACGGTGGAGATGATCAGCCACCCGGACAATCCGTACGTCAAACTGCTGTTGATTCAGGGGCGTGACGACAACGATTTGATCACCGCGGTGAAGGGCATCGCGCAGGGCAACATCCTGTTCCGCGGCCAGAACGTAACGGTGGACAAGGTGGAACAGCTGGCGCCGCGCCAGCCGTACGACGCGCCGAACTGGGTGCGCACCGATCGGCCGATGACCTTCGCCGAGCTGCAGCAGTACGCCGAGCAGCTGCAAACCAGCGGCATCGAGCCCGGCCCGATTTCGCTGACCATGAACCTGCCGCCGGACCTGTTCCTGATCCGCAGCACCGGCATCGACATGCACCTGAAATACCGTTACACCGCGCCGCGCATTCAGGACGGTTCGCGGCTGAGCGTCAGCCTGAACAACCAGTTCGTGCAGGCTTACTCGCTGGTGCCGGAGCACGAGCAGGGCGCGCAGCTGCTGCGCCTGCCGTTGACGCAGGGGCTGCTCGATTCCGACAAGAACGTCAATATCCCGGCGCTGCGGCTGGGGGCCACCAACCAGCTGCGCTTTGACTTCGATTACACCACGCTGCTGGCCAGCGGCGCGGAAGGGCGCTGTGAAACCTACTCCTTCACGCAAAACCACGCGGTGATCGACGGCGCGTCCACCATCGATTTCTCCGGCTACCGCCACTTTATGGCGATGCCGGATCTGCGCGCCTTCGCCAACGCCGGCTTCCCGTTCAGCCGCCTGGCGGATCTGTCGCAAACGCTGGTGTTGGTGAATCAGAAACCGCAGCCGGCGCAGGTCAGCGCGCTGCTGAACGCGCTGGGCGTGATCGGCGCGCAAACCGGCTACCCGGCGCTGGCCTTCACGCTGAGCGATGACTGGCCGCAGGCCAAGGATCGCGACGACGATATCCTGATGGTCGGCACCATTCCGCCGGAGCTGCGCGACGACAAGAAAATCAGCCTGCTGGTGGACGCGACCCAAAGCTGGGTGAAACAGCCGACGCGGCAGCCGCCGCTGCCCAGCGCGGAAGCGCTGGCGGAGGACACCCGGCCGGACAGCAAGACCGCCGTCAGCTCCGAGGGCGCGATGTCGGCGATCATTGGCGTGCAGTCGCCGTTCAACGACCAGCGCAGCATCGTGGCGCTGTTGGCGGACAGCCCGCGCGGCTATGAGCTGCTGAACAATGCCCTGCTGGACAGCGGCAAGCGCGCCGCGGTGTTCGGCTCGGTGGCGGTGATCCGCGAATCGGGGGTCAACAGCCTGCGCGTCGGCGATATTTACTATGTCGGCCACCTGCCGTGGTGGGAGCGGCTGTGGTATGCCCTCTCCACCCATCCGGTGCTGCTGGCGGTGATCGCGGTGGTGCTGGTGGTGATCCTGGGGCTGATGCTGTGGCGCGGCCTGAAGGCCTTCAGCCGGCGTCGTCTGGCGCCTGAAGATCGGGATTGACGGCGGTGAACGCCATGCTGCAACGCCTGTCGCTCGGCATGCTGCTGTTGTGCGCCTTCAGCGCCGCGGCGGCCTGCGAGTGGCCGGGTTGGCAACAGTACAAGCAGTTCTACATCAGCCCGCAGGGGCGGGTGATCGATCCGAGCAGCCCGAACAAAATCACCACCTCCGAGGGGCAGAGCTACGGCCTGTTCTTCGCCCTGGTGGCCAACGACCGGCCGACCTTCGATCTGCTGCTGGCCTGGACGGAGAACAATCTGGCGGCGGGCGATCTCAGCGCCCGTTTGCCCGCCTGGCTGTGGGGCGAGAGCGATGACAAACAGTGGAAGGTGCTGGACGCCAACTCGGCGTCGGACGCCGATCTGTGGATCGCCTACAACCTGCTCGAAGCCAGCCGCCTGTGGAAAAGCCGGCGCTATCAAACCCTGGGAACGCTGCTGCTGCAACGCATCGGCCGCGAGGAGGTGGCCGACATTCCCGGCCTGGGCCTGATGCTGCTGCCGGGCAAAGTCGGGTTCGTGACGGACGATCGCTGGCGGCTGAATCCCAGCTACCTGCCGCCGCAGCTGTTGGCGCGTTTTGCGGCGCTGAACGGCCCGTGGCGCGCGATGCGCCAGGTCAACCAGCGGCTGTGGCTGGACACCGCGCCGCACGGTTTCTCGCCGGACTGGGTGGTGTGGCGGGTCGGCGCCGGCTGGCAGCCGGATCCCGTCAAGCCGAACGTCGGCAGCTACGACGCCATTCGGGTTTATCTGTGGGCCGGCATGCTGGCGGACGACGATGAATACAAGGCGGCGCTGCTCGAACGTTTTCAGCCGATGGCGCAGCTCACCGCCAAACAGGGCGTGCCGCCGGAGAAAACCGATACCGCCAGCGGCAAAACCACCGGCGGCGGCCCGGTCGGCTTTTCCGCCTCGATGTTGCCGATGTTGGCGACGCAGGCTGAGGCGCTGGCGACACAGCGGCAACGCATCAGCGAACATCCGCCGGGGGACGACGCCTATTTCAGCGCCTCGCTGACGCTGTTCGGCCAGGGGTGGGATCAACAACGTTATCGCTTTAATCGTCAGGGTGAATTGCAACCCTCGTGGGACGGCCAATGCACAACTTCAAAATAAACTGGCTGAATTTGATTCCGCTGAGCCTGGCGATGCTGCCGCAGGCGCGCGCTGCGGAAGCCGTGGCCCCGGAGCAGTGGCTGCTGGAACAGGTGCGCATTGGCGAGGCCGGCAACAAGGACGATCTGGTGCGCCAGTCGCTGTACCGGCTAGAGTTGATGGATCCGAACAACCCGGACGTGATCGCCGCGCGCATGCGTTTGGCGCTGCGGCAGGGCAATATGGCGCTGGCGCAGCAGCAGTTGGACAAGCTGAAAACCCTCGCGCCGCAGTCCAGCGCCTATCGCCAGGCGCAAATGAACATGCTGCTGACGCAGCCGGAAACCCGGCAGAAGCTGCAGCAGGCGCGCCTGATGGCGACCGCCGGCCGGTTGCCGGAGGCCAAGGCGCAGTACGATGCGCTGTTCCACGGCGAGCCGCCGACGCTCGAGCTGGCAGTGGAGTACTGGCGGCTGGTGGCGCGTTTGCCGGGGCAGGAGGCGAAAGCGTTGAAGCAGCTGCAGGCGCTGGATCAGCAATATTCCGGCAACGTGGCGCTGCGCATGTCGCTGGCGCGCATGCTGTTCAGTCAGAACCAGGACGCGCAGGCCTATGAGCTGCTGCAGAAGATCGCCGCCGATCCGGCCGGGCGCGGCGATGCCGCCGATCTGTGGCTGGACAAGGTCAAAGCGATGCCGGTCAGCGCGCAAAGCGTGGCGGCGCTCAACCGTTTCCTCGGCGTGTTCGATACCGGCGATCAGGCGACCAGCGCCCGCGAAGAGCTGGCCAGACAGCAGAAACTGTTGGCCGATCCGGCGTATCAGGCGCGGGTGCGCGGCCTGGCGCAGGTGGATAAAGGCGGCAGCCGGGCGGCCATTCCGGCGTTGCAAAAGGCGCTGGCGGCGACGCCGAACGACGCCGAGGTGCTGGGCGCGCTCGGCCAGGCCTATTCGCGCGCCGGCAACCGCCCGCAGGCGTTGAAGCTGTTCCGCCAGGCGCTTGCCGCCGACACGAACGGCTACGACAGCGGCAAGTGGCAAAGCCTGATCAAGAGCACCAGTTACTGGCTGGCGATAGACGAAGGCGACAAGGCGCTGAAGGCCGGCAATCTTGCGCTGGCCAGGCAGAAATACCAGCAGGCGCGCCAGCTCGACGACCGCGACGGCGATGCGTTTATCGGCCTGGGCGATGTGGCGGTGGCGAGCAAGGATGACGCCGCGGCGGAAGGGTTTTATCAGCAGGCGCTGCGGCGCGATCCCGGTAACGGCAGCGCGCTGCGCGGCCTGGTGAATCTCTATCAACGCCAGTCGCCGGAAAAAGCGCTGGCCTACCTCAACGGCCTGCCGCACAGCCAACAGGCCAAGCTGCGCAGCACCCTCGACGGGCTGCGGCTCGATATGTTGAAGCAACAGGCGCAGACGCTGGCGGCGCAGCAGCAGTGGCAACAGGCGGCGGAAATCTATCGCCGCGCCCAGCAGATGGATCCCGACGACGTTTGGCTGACCTATCGCTATGCGCAGGCGCTGCGTCAGGCCGGGCAGCCGCAACAGGCGGACGCCTTATTCCGGCAGCTGGCGCAGCGTCAGCGCGCCAATCCGCAGTTGGCCTATGCCTATGCGCTCTACCTTTCCGGCAGCGATCGCGACGACCAGGCGCTGGCGCAGCTCAATACGCTGCCTGCGGCGCAGTGGAACGACAACATGCGCGAACTGGCGCAGCGGCTAAAAATGCAGGCGGTGATTGCACATGCCGAACGGCTGCGGGCGGCCGGCGACGAACCGGCGGCGGAAGCCTATCTGCGCCGGCAGCCGGCGGACACCCGCATCGATTTGCTGCTGGCCGACTGGGCGCTGGCGCGCGGGGAGTATGCGGCGGCGCTGGGCGACTATCAGCGGGTGAAACGGCGCGAACCGAACAACCCGGATGCGCAGCTGGGCGAGATCGAAGCTTATGTGGCGCAGGGGGATCTGGACGCGGCGCGCCAGCGGCTGAAAACCGAACCGCAGCCGCAAGACGCTTCGCTCAACAGCCAACGGCGGGTCGCCAACGCCTGGGGCGCGGTCGGCGATCCGCAGCAGGCCGAAGCTATCTTCGGTCGGCTGAAAACGGCGGCGGCCGCGGAGCCCGTGGGGCAGACCAAGGCGCTGATCTACCGCGACGCCGCCCGGCTGGAACGGGCGCAGCGGCAGCCGGAGCGGGCGCAGCAGGATTACCGGCAGGCGATGGTGGCCGGCGGCATCACGCCGACGTTGCCGCAGGACAATGACACCTACACCTCTCTGACGCGCAATAACCCGGGCGACGACTGGTTGAAACGCGGCATCCGTTCCGAGGCCGCGGATCTGTACCGGCAGCAAGACGTGAACGTCACGCTCGATCACGATTACTGGCGCTCGAGCGGCACCGGTGGTATTTCCGACTTCAATGCGCACGACACCATGCTGCAGGTGGACATGCCGCTGTATGACGGGCGCGCCTTCTTGCGCACCGACACCGTGCAGCTGGATGCCGGCCGCTTCTCGACCGACGGCAGCGGCAAATACTACGAGACCTTCGGCACCTGCAATACGCAAGGGTGCCGCGGCGGTGAACATCAGAAATCCACCGGCACCAGCGTGGCGGCCGGCTGGAAAAACGATCGTTGGGCCGCCGATATCGGCACGACGCCGATGGGCTTCGAGGTGGTCGACTGGACCGGCGGCCTGGCCTACAGCGGCGACTGGAACCACATCGGCTGGACGCTGGCGGCCTCGCGGCGGCCGATCTCCAGCTCGCTGCTGGCGTTCGGCGGCGCCAAGGATCCGAACACCGGCACCACCTGGGGCGGCGTGCGCGCTACCGGCGTCAGCCTGAGCGCCAGCTACGATCGCGGCGAGGCGAACGGCGTGTGGGCCGATCTCAGCGCGCACCAGATTACCGGCAAGAACGTGGCGGATAACCAGCGGCAGCGGTTGATGGCCGGCTACTACTACAAGCTGATCAACGAAGACAATCGCCGTCTGAGCGTCGGGCTCAATACCATGCTGTGGCACTACCAGAAGGATTTGAGCGGCTATTCGCTGGGGCAGGGCGGCTATTACAGCCCGCAGCAATATCTGTCGCTGTCGCTGCCGGTCAACTATCGCCAGCGCACCGAGAACTGGTCGTGGGAGCTGGGCGGTTCGGTTTCGCTGTCCCATTCGAAAACCGACAGCCAGCGCCGCTATCCGCTGCAGGGGCTGATCCCGGATTCGTTGCCCGATAAGTTCGCCGTCGAGGACGGCAGCTCCTCAAGCGGCGTCGGTTATACCCTGCGGGCGATCGTCGAACGCCGTCTCAGTTCGCACTGGACGCTCGGCGCCGGTATCGACATTCAACAGGCGAAGGACTATACGCCGAGCCACGCGTTGATTTATCTGCGCTATTCCCTGGCCGGCTGGCAGGGGGATCTCGATTTGCCGCCGCAGCCGCTGACGCCTTACGCCGACTTCAAGTAGCCGGGAGGGGAAAGATTCGGAGTGTCGGACACCGGGGAGTTTTGTTACCCTGTGTCCGGGTCGCGTTTGTTCGCTTTAGGAAAAGACTGAAACCCGCGATTTTCTTGGTTTTGCCTGCGGCATAGCCAGATAAAAACAGCCGATGATCGAGTATAATCAGCCCGGTTCGAGGGGGCGGGTGAGAGTCAGCCCCCTTTTTTTGTTTCAGCCCGATTTCACGGAGAGCAGGTTTGCGGGTCAGGCGTTCGTTAACGATTAAGCAGATGGCGACGGTGTCCGGCGTGGCGCTGGTCACGATCTGCATCTTTATCGTGATCCAGTTATTCCACTTTGTGCAGCAGCGCAGGGATGACTACGCCCAGCAACTGGAGAATATCGCGCACTCCGTGCGCCAGCCGCTGGCGGAAGCGGTGCTGCGCATGGACGTGCCGGAAGCCAAAAAGGTGCTGAACACGCTGTTGCCGGTCGGCATTCTCAGCCGGGCGGATATCGTCTTGCCGAACGAATTTCAGGCGCTGCACGCCAATTTCCCGCCGGAGCGGCCGGTGCCGACGCTGATCGCCCGGCTGTTTGAGCTGCCGATCCAAATTTCCGTGCCGCTCTATTCGCTGGAGCGGGTGCCGGCCAACCAGCAGCCGCTGGCCTATCTGGTGCTGCAGGCCGATTCGTTCCGCATGTACCAGTTTATCCGCAGCATTTTGTCGACCATGCTATCGACCTACCTGCTGTTGGCGCTGATCCTGTCGGTGGCCATCACCTGGTGCATGAACCGGTTGATGGTGCATCCGCTGCGCGCGATGGCCAAAGAGCTGGAAAACATCTCGCAGGACGAAGCGCCCTACCACCAGCTGATGCTGCCGACGCTGCACCAGGACGACGAGCTCGGCCTGCTGGTGCGCAACTACAACCGTAATCAACAGACGCTGGCCAAGGCGCATGCCGACATGAGCCGCCTGAGCACCCGCCATCCGGTGACCGAACTGCCGAATCCGGCATTGCTGAACGCGTTGCTGGAACAGCATATCGCCTCCAGCCTGCGCCCCGAGCGTTTTAACCTGCTGGTGATCGGCATCGAGACGCTGCATGAAGCCTCGGGCGTGATGAGCCCGGCGATGCGTGAAGCGCTGCTGTTGGCGCTGGCGAAGAAGCTGCGCGGCTGCATCGACGAAAACGGCGTGCTGGCGCAGCTGAGCAATACCGAATTCGCCATCCTGGCCAAGGGGACCGAGCGCCCGTTCCACGCCATGCAGCTGGCGCGATGCATCATGGCGGAGATCAACGCGCCCTTGACCCTGGAAGGTCTGGCGCTGCGGCCCAACGCCAGCATCGGCATCGCGCACTACCTCAATCAGGGGGAAAGTGCGGAACAGCTGCTGCGCAGCGCCACCTCGGCGATGATGTCCGCCCACCGTGAAGGAAAAAATCAGATCCTGTTCTTCGAGCCCAGCCTGACGGAGCGCACGCAGAAGCGGCTGACGCAGGAGAGCGAGATTTTGCACGGCATCGAGCAGCGGCATTTTACGCTGTTCCTGCAGCCGCAGATCGACATGCAGTCCAACGAGGTGATCGGCGCCGAAGCGCTGCTGCGTTGGCAGCAGTATGACGGCAGCTATACCCTGCCGGCCGACGTTATCCCGCTCGCGGAAGAGCTGGGCGTGATCGTGCCTCTCGGCAACTGGGTGCTAGAAGAGTCCTGCCGCATCCTGGCGGACTGGCAGCAACGCGGCATTGCGCTGCCGCTGGCGGTCAACGTTTCCGGTATACAGATGCAGCATGAGGCGTTCGTCCCGCATCTGAAAAACCTGCTGGCGCAGTATCGGATAGACCCGCGCAAGCTGCTGCTGGAGATCACCGAGACGGTGCGCATCGACGATCTCGACCGCGCGCTGGCGCTGCTGCGCGAGCTGCACGATCTGGGATTGTCGATCGCGCTGGACGACTTCGGCATGGGCTACTCCAGTCTGGAATACCTGAACCGCTTGAAATCCCTGCCGATCGATTTGATTAAAATCGACCGCAGCTTCATTCAGGGGCTGCCGGCCGACGATGCGATGGTGCGCATCGTTAGTGCGATCTCCGAAGTGCTGGCGTTGCCGGTGATGGCCGAAGGCGTGGAAAACGCCGAGCAGCGCAACTGCCTGCTGCAGCACGGCATTCGCAGCGGGCAAGGATTCCTGTTCGCCCGGCCGCTGCCGCGCGCAGCGTTCGAAGCCGAGTTTTGCCGCGCGGCGCCGTAAGCGCCGCGTTGCCTTTCCGGTACTTTTCCCCGTCCGAAAATCGCTATTTCTCTTCTACCTCTTTTGCGTTAGTGCAAACAAAGCATTACGCAATTTTCAGCTTTGCACCCCGACTGACGCGTTTCAGCTCTTAAATTCACATCAACTCCCAGGGGCGGGTGCAACAAATTATTTCCATGTTGTTAAGTGGGTGTTATTTTCCGCGCAAGCAATGAACAGGCTGGATTTTTAGACTGCTGCCTGGTGCGTGTCTTCCCCCCATAGGATGTTCATATGAAAACAACGATCTTTAAGAGCCTCTATTTTCAGGTGCTGACGGCGATCACGCTGGGTATCCTGCTTGGCCATTTCTACCCTGACCTCGGCGCCGAGATGAAACCTCTGGGCGATGGCTTCGTCAAACTGATCAAGATGATTATCGCCCCGGTGATCTTCTGCACCGTGGTGACCGGCATCGCCGGCATGGAAAGCATGAAAGCGGTGGGCCGCACCGGCGCCATCGCGCTGTTGTATTTTGAAATCGTCAGCACCATCGCGCTGATTATCGGCCTGGTGATCGTCAACCTGGTGCAACCGGGCGCCGGCATGAACGTCGATCCCGGCACGCTGGACGCCAAGGCGGTGGCAGTCTACGCCGAACAGGCGCAGCAGCAGGGCATCATTCCGTTCCTGCTGGACATCATCCCCGGCAGCGTGATCGGCGCGTTCGCCAGCGGCAACATTCTGCAGGTGCTGCTGTTCGCGGTGCTGTTCGGGTTCGCCCTGCATCGCTTGGGTGAAAAGGGGCAGCTGATCTTCAACGTGATCGACAGCTTCTCGCGGGTGATTTTCGGCATCATCAACATGATCATGCGCCTGGCGCCGCTGGGGGCCTTCGGCGCCATGGCGTTTACCATCGGTAAATACGGCGTTGGCACCCTGGTGCAACTCGGCCAGCTGATCGTGTGCTTCTATATCACCTGTATCCTGTTCGTGGTGGTGGTGCTGGGCAGCATCGCCCGCGCCAACGGCTTCAGCATCTTCAAATTCGTCAACTACATCAAAGAAGAGCTGCTGATCGTGCTGGGGACCTCGTCGTCCGAGTCCGCGCTGCCGCGCATGCTGGATAAAATGGAGAGGCTGGGCTGCAAGAAATCGGTGGTGGGCCTGGTGATCCCGACCGGGTACTCCTTCAATCTGGACGGCACCTCTATTTATCTGACTATGGCCGCGGTGTTTATCGCGCAGGCGACCAACACCCACATGGACATCATGCATCAGATTACCCTGCTGGTGGTGTTGCTGCTCTCCTCCAAAGGGGCGGCGGGCGTGACCGGCAGCGGCTTTATCGTGTTGGCCGCCACCATCTCCGCCGTCGGCCACCTGCCGTTGGCCGGCCTGGCGCTGATCCTCGGCATCGACCGCTTCATGTCGGAAGCCCGCGCGCTGACCAACCTGGTGGGCAACGGGGTGGCGACCGTGGTCGTGGCGAAGTGGTGCGGCCAACTGGATGAGAAACAGCTGAAAGCCACGCTGAACAACAAAAACGCCTGCGCGGACAAAACGCTGCCTTCCGCCTGATATTGACGGCGAATCACCGGCCGCAGCCGCGGCCGGTGAGGTTTTCCCCCTGCCTCGTAACGATTTCTTGCATTAAAAACCCCGCTATCTATTATTTTTCACTCTAATGAGTGACATCCGCAAAGGCGCGCGGTCTAACACGATGGTACACTTTCTGCTTTCCGCCCCACTGTGAAACTCAGGGCGTATTTTTATGATTCCATTGAATGGAATACACGCATTTGCATAAGAAATTGGATAGTCATTAAGTAGGGGTTCACATGCAGGGCACCAGAATTCATCTTATAGTTGGTGGGCTGCTATTGGCTGCAGCCAGTAGCAGCGTGCAGGCTGAAGCACTACAACCCGATCCTGCCTGGCAGCAGGGGGCGCTGGCCAACGGGTTTTCATGGCAAATTCTCGATACGCCGCAGCGGCCAAGCGACCGCGTGGAACTGCGGCTGATCGTCAATACCGGCTCTCTGGTGGAGTCTTCGCAACAGACCGGCTTCGCCCAGCTGTTGCCGCGGCTGGCGTTGACGCGCAGTGAAAGCTTTACCGCGCCGCAGCTGCGCGCCCTGTGGCAGCAGAGCGTGGATAACGAGCGGCCGCTGCCGCCGGCTATCATCTCGTATGATTTCACCATGTATAATCTCAGCCTGCCGAATAACCGGCCCGACCTGCTGAAAGAAGCGCTGGCCTGGCTGGCGGACACCACCGGCAAACTGGCGATCGACGAGCATACGGTGCACGCGGTGATGAACTCCACCATCAATCCGGTCGGCACTTTCCCGCCCAATACCCAAGACGTCTGGTGGCGTTACCGCCTGAAAGGCTCGACGCTGCTGGCGCACGATCCGGCGCAGCCGGCGAAACGGCCGGTCAACCTCGAACAGCTGAAGAAATTCTATCAACAGTGGTATACCCCGGATGCCATGACGCTGTTCGTTGTCGGCAAGGTCGACAGCCGCAGCCTGGGCGAGCAGATCAACAAGGCGTTCTCGCCGCTGCAGGGCAAACGTGAAACCCCGGCCCCGATGCCGACTCTGACGCCGCTGCCGCAACAGCCGGTGAGCCTGATCAGCGAGCAGGTGAAACAGGATACGCTGTCGATCATGTGGGATTCGCCGTGGCATCCGATTCGCGATTCGCAGAGCCTGCTGCGTTACTGGCGTGGCGATCTCGCCCGCGAGGCGCTGTTCTGGCATCTTCAGCAGACGCTGGAAAAAAGCGACCAGAAGAGCCTGCATCTGGGCTTTGACTGCCGCGTGCAGTACCAGCGCGGGCAGTGCGCCATCCATCTGGATACGCCGAACAACAACCTGAACGGCAGCCTGGGCTTTATCGCCCGCGAGCTGGCCAACGTGCGTGACAACGGCCTGTCGAAAGAAGAATTCGATGCGCTGCTGGCGCAGAAAAACGATCAGCTGAGCAAGCTGTTCGCGACCTACGCCCGCACCGACACCGATGTGCTGATGAGCCAGCGCCTGCGTTCGCAGCAGAGCGGGGTGGTGGATATCGCGCCGGAACTGTATCAGAAGCTGCGCCAGGAGTTCCTGTCCAGCCTGACGCTGGAGACGCTGAATCAGGCGCTGAAGCTGCAGCTTTCTCAGGAGGCGACGCTGGTGCTGATGCAGCCGAAGGGCGAGCCGGAAATGAGCATGAAGCAGCTGCAGGAAACCTATGACGGCATCATGATGCCTGCGCCGGCAGTGGTGACGGAGGAAGCCAAACCGGCCGACGCCGCGGTGGCTGCACCGGCGACGGACGCCGGCGCGCAGTAATGCCCAGCAGGGGGCTCAGGCCCCCTCAGTTGCGGTACAGCACCTTGATGATGTGGTAACCGAACTGGGTTTTGACCGGGCCGTAAGGTTTGAGCAGCGGAATGCTGAACACCGCTTTATCGAACGCCGGCACCATCGCGCCCTTGTTGAATTCGCCCAGCGAGCCGCCGTTGCGTTTTGACGGGCAGCTCGAGTATTTGCGCGCCAGCGTGTCGAAGCTGACGCCGCGCTTCAGCTTGGCCAGCAGCTCGTTGGCCAGCTTTTCATTGTCTACCAGAATGTGCAGGGCGCACGCCGTTTTTGCCATGGTATTGCCTTTGTCGATGCGAAAATTGCGCTGATTATACCCGCTAAATCTCATCGGCGCTTTCTGCTACAATTCCCTTCCACGTTTTACAGCCGAGCAAGCCAGCACCATGCGATTAAACCCCAGCCAACAACAAGCCGTCGAATTCGTTACCGGGCCCTGCCTGGTGTTGGCCGGTGCCGGTTCCGGCAAGACGCGCGTTATCACCAACAAGATAGCCCACCTGATCCACCATTGCGGCTATCAGGCGCGGCACATCGCCGCCGTGACCTTTACCAACAAGGCTGCGCGCGAGATGAAAGAGCGCGTGTCGCAAACTCTGGGGCGCAAAGAGGCGCGCGGGCTGATGATTTCCACTTTCCATACCCTGGGGCTGGAGATCATCAAGCGGGAATACGTGGCGTTGGGGATGAAGTCCAACTTCTCGCTGTTCGACGATCAGGATCAGCTGGCGCTGTTGAAAGAGCTGACCGAAAAGTGGCTGGAAAGCGATAAAACGCTGGTGGCGCAGCTGATTTCGACCATCTCCAACTGGAAAAACGACCTGATCGATCCCCAGCGGGCGGCGGCGCTGGCGCGCTCGGAGCGCGACAAGCTGTTCGCCCACTGCTACGGCCTGTACCACGCCCATATGCGGGCGTGCAATGTGCTGGACTTCGACGACCTGATCCTGTTGCCGACGCTGCTGCTGCAACGCAACGAAGAGGTGCGCGAACGCTGGCAGCAGCGCATCCGCTACCTGCTGGTGGATGAGTACCAGGATACCAACACCAGCCAGTACGAGCTGGTTAAGCTGCTGGTGGGCAACCGCGCGCGCTTTACCGTGGTGGGTGACGACGACCAGTCGATCTACTCCTGGCGCGGCGCGCGGCCGCAGAACCTGGTGCTGCTGAAGGAAGATTTCCCGGCGCTGCAGGTGATCAAGTTGGAGCAAAACTACCGTTCCAGCGAGCGCATTCTGAAGGCGGCCAACATTCTGATCGCCAATAACCCGCACGTGTTTGAAAAACGGCTGTTTTCCGAGCTGGGGTATGGCGAAGAGCTGAAGGTGGTGACCGCCAACAACGAGGATCACGAAGCCGAGCGGGTGGTGGGGGAGTTGATCGCCCACCACTTCGTGAAAAAGACCAACTACGGCGACTATGCGATCCTGTACCGCGGCAACCACCAGTCGCGGGTGTTTGAAAAGATGCTGATGCAGAACCGCATCCCGTACAAGATTTCCGGCGGCACCTCATTCTTCTCGCGCCCAGAGATCAAGGATCTGCTGGCCTACCTGCGCGTGCTGACCAACCCGGAAGACGACAGCGCCTTCCTGCGCATCGTCAATACCCCCAAGCGCGAGATCGGCCCGGCGACGCTGCAGAAGCTCGGCGAATGGGCCAACCAGCGCAACAAGAGTTTATTCCACGCCAGTTTCGATCTGGGGCTGAGCCAGCACTTGACCGGACGCGGGCTGGAATCGTTGCAGCGTTTCACCCACTGGCTGGGCGGCATCGCCCAGCAGGCGGAACGTGAGCCGGTGGCGGCGGTGCGCGATCTGATCCGCGGCGTGGATTATGAGAGCTGGCTGTTTGAAACCTCGACCAGCCCGAAGGCCGCCGAAATGCGAATGAAGAACGTCAATACGCTGTTCGGCTGGATGACGGAGATGCTGGAAGGCAGCGATCTGGACGAGCCGATGACGCTGACCCAGGTGGTGACGCGCTTCACCCTGCGCGACATGATGGAACGCGGTGAAAGCGAAGAAGAGCTGGATCAGGTACAGCTGATGACGCTGCACGCCTCCAAGGGGCTGGAGTTCCCTTATGTGTTCCTGGTGGGCATGGAAGAGGGCCTGCTGCCGCACCAGAGCAGCATCGATGAAGACAATGTCGATGAAGAGCGGCGTCTGGCCTATGTGGGGATCACCCGCGCGCAAAAAGAGCTGATCTTCACCCTGTGCCGCGAGCGCCGTCAGTACGGCGAGCTGGTGCGGCCGGAGCCGAGCCGCTTCCTGCTGGAGCTGCCGCAGGACGATTTGGCATGGGAAACCGAGCGCAAAGTGGTGAGCCCGCAGGAGCGGATGCAGAAAGGGCAGAGCCATCTGGCCAATATCCGCGCCCAGCTGGCCAAGGCCAAAGGCGGGAATTAAAAAGACAGGGCTAGATGACTGACAAAGGAGGAAAAAGCGTGGTTTTTCCTCCTTTGTGGTTATCAGTCGAAAATCAATGAATTGATTTTCCTTATTTTTTATATGCTGTCTTCTGTAAACCTGGCAATGTCATCAGGTTTGCCATTAACCTCAGGCGTGAATCGCGCCCTGGTCATTTCAACGCTGTTCCTCCAACCGCAGCGTCCAGTGGACGTAGCTCTGCCAGTGGCTTTCCTGCTCCAGCGCCTCGGCGCGCAGCGGATGCTGTTCCAGCCAACCCGGCGGCAAGATCACCGTCAGTTCATCGTCCTGATTGGCGCGCAACCGCACCGCCGGCAGCGTGTCATCGCGGCGGCGGCTGGCGAAGATGATCGCCAGGCGCAAAATGCGGCACAGACGCTGCGCAGTGCGCGGCGGCAGGGCGTTTTGCTGGTTCAACAGCGACAGGTCGAGGGGGTTGCTCTGGTTTTGCAGCAGGGTGGCCAGCAGTTTTTTCTGCGCCGGGGTAAAGCCGGGTAAGTCCAGGTGGCGGATCAGGTAGGCGGCGTGTTGCGGCGCCTGCTTGAAATCGACGCTGAGGCCGAGTTCGTGGATCAGACTGGCGCTGTGCAACAGCTCGCGACATCGCGCATCCAACTGCCACTCGTTGGCGACCTGCTGCGAGAAGTTGGCGGCGAGTTGGCTGACGCGTTCGGCCTGCTCGGTGTCGATCAGGTAGCGGCGCTGCAGGTTGCGGATGGTGCGGATGCGAATATCCTGCTCCACCGGCAGATGCAGCATGCCGTAAACCAGGCCTTCACGCAGCGCCCCGCCGGCAAGCATCATGCTCTCGATGCCCAGTTCCTGGAAGATGGCCAATAGAATGGACAGGCCGCTCGGGAACACCAGCGCGCGCTCCAGCGTCAACCCTTCGATCTCCAGCTCTTCCAGCTTGCCGCACTGAATGGCGCGCTGTTTCAGCTGGCGCAGCTTGGGCAGGGTGATGCGCTCATCCATGCCTTGCGCCACCATGATCTCCTGCAGCGCCTGTACGGTGCCGGAAGCGCCGACGCAGATCTGCCAACCTTGCTGGCGCAGCTGCGGTGCGATCGGCCGCACCATTTCGCGCGCGGCCTGTTCGGCGCGCTCGAAGTTTTCTTGCCCGAGGTTGCGATCGCTGAAGTAGCGCTCCAGCCAGGTGACGCAGCCCATCGACAGGCTATACAGCTGCGATGCCTGTGCGCCGGTGCCGGTGACCAGTTCGGTGCTGCCGCCGCCGATGTCGACGACCAGCCGCCGATCCGGCCCGCCGGTGGTGTGCGCGACGCCATGATAAATCAGCCGTGCTTCTTCTTCGCCGCTGATCACCTGTACCGGGCAGCCGAGGATTTGCTCGGCGGCCTGCAGGAACTCATCGGCGTTGGACGCCAGGCGCAGCGTGGCGGTGGCGACGACGCGGATCTGCTCGCGCGGAATGTCCTGCAGGCGTTCGGAGAACAGCCGCAGGCACTGCCAGCCGCGTTGCATGGCCTCATGCGACAGGTGATTGTTCTGATCCAGCCCGGCCGCCAGGCGCACCTTGCGCTTGATCCGCGCCAGGGTCTGAATGCTGCCGGCCACCTCGCGCACCACCAACATGTGGAAGCTGTTGGAGCCGAGATCGATGGCAGCATAAAGCGTGCTGGAGCTGAGCATGGCGATCAGCTCGAGCGTTTACGGTTGTTGCGCGGCGCGCCGCCGCGACGAGGCGCGGAGTTGCGACGTGGGCCGTTGCCGCCGCGCGGGCGCGACAGGCGTTTCGGCGCCGGCAGATCGGTCAGCAGCGCATCGCTATTGTACTTGCTTACCGGAATGCTGTGGTCGATATAGGTCTCGATCGCCGGCAGGTTGAGCGCGTACTCTTCACACGCCAGGCTGATGGAGTGGCCGCTGGCGCCTGCGCGGCCGGTACGGCCGATGCGGTGCACGTAGTCTTCGCAATCGTCAGGCAGATCGTAGTTGAATACGTGGGTGACGGCAGGAATGTGCAGACCGCGCGCGGCGACGTCGGTGGCGACCAGGATGTCGAGGTTGCCTTTAGTGAAGTCGTCAAGGATGCGCAGGCGTTTTTTCTGCGCCACGTCACCGGTCAGCAGGCCCACGCGGTGACCGTCGGCGGCCAGATGGCCCCAGATGTCTTCGCAGCGGTGCTTGGTGTTGGCGAAGATGATGGCGCGATCCGGCCACTCTTCTTCGATCAGCGTCTGCAGCAGACGCATTTTTTCTTCGTTGGACGGGTAGAACAGCTCTTCTTTAATGCGGTGGCCGGTTTTCTGTTCCGGTTCCACTTCAACATATTCGGCGTTGTTCATCTGCTCGAAGGCCAGCTCGCGTACGCGATAGGACAGGGTGGCGGAGAACAGCATGTTCAGGCGTTGATCGGCCGCAGGCATGCGGCGGAACAGCCAACGGATGTCTTTGATAAAGCCGAGATCGTACATGCGATCGGCTTCATCCAGCACGACAACCTGCATCGCGCCGAGATCGACATAGTTTTGCTTGGTGTAATCGATTAAACGGCCGGTGGTGCCAATCAGAATGTCCACGCCGCTTTCCAGCACTTTCAGCTGTTTGTCGTAGCCGTCGCCGCCGTAGGCCAGGCCCAGTTTCAGGCCGGTGCTCTGGGAGAGCGCTTCTGCGTCGGAGTGGATTTGCACCGCCAGTTCACGCGTAGGCGCCATGATCAAGGCGCGCGGCTGATTGGTCTGGCGATCCTGTTTCGCCGGGTGAGTCAGCAAATAGTGAAAAGTAGACGCCAAAAACGCCAGCGTCTTTCCGGTACCGGTTTGCGCCTGACCTGCAACGTCACGCCCGGAGAGCGTGAGCGGCAATGCTAACGCCTGGATGGGCGTGCAATTGTGAAACCCTTTTTTCTCAAGGGCTTCAAGGACTAACGGGTGCAGGGCGAAGTCGGAAAACTTCTGTTCAGTCAAGTGTGTTTTGCTCATAGTGTGGTAGAATATCAGCTAACTATTGCTTTACGAAAGCACATCCGTTGAAATAAACGCGGTGCAATAAAATCACCTTGAGTTGGTTAATGCTACACCAACAAGGTAGACATAATCCTGTGGAGTAGAACATGAGCGATAAAATTATTCACCTGACTGACAGCAGCTTCGACGCTGACGTGCTGAAAGCGGAAGGGCCGATCCTGGTCGATTTCTGGGCTGAATGGTGTGGGCCGTGCAAGATG
Organism: Serratia sp. CY32780; assembly: GCF_052169135.1. Taxonomy (NCBI): domain Bacteria; kingdom Pseudomonadati; phylum Pseudomonadota; class Gammaproteobacteria; order Enterobacterales; family Yersiniaceae; genus Serratia; species Serratia sp. CY32780. The sequence goes on along the minus strand of NZ_JBJNLI010000004.1, from coordinate 106,885 downwards.
ATTGCTCCGATTCTGGATGAGATTGCCGAAGAGTTCGAAGGCAAACTGACCATCACCAAGCTGAATATCGATCAGAACCCGGCTACCGCGCCCAAGTACGGTATCCGTGGCATCCCTACGCTGTTGCTGTTCAAGAACGGTGAAGTGGCCGCGACCAAGGTTGGCGCGTTGTCCAAAGGTCAGCTCAAAGATTTCCTGAACGCGAATCTGTAATCGGGCGGGAAGCCCAGTATCAGGCGCCTGGCGGTGATGTTCAATTCACCGCTAGACGCCTGCCAAGAAGCGTGTTAAGTTTAACCACACTGCATATAGAACTTGCCCGAAGTTTTAAATCTAAAGAGTTTGAATCTAAAGCTATACTCTGTGTCGAATCACTGGCGTTGAAAGTAAACTGAACTCAGCCCGTGTTTTGGCAATCAAACGGTTTTGCAAAAATCATTTTTAAGGTACCTTCGATCTTCAACCGTCAATGCGTGCGCCCGATGTAAGCCATTTCTTACCGCGACGGCCCTGCGCCCGGTGATCGAACGTCCAGTAAACAGGCACGCATCTCGCTGCCATACCATTCACGATACAAGTTCGAGACATACCCCGAGTTTAAGAACCCACCACTATGAATCTTACCGAATTAAAGAATACGCCGGTTTCTGAGCTGATTACTCTCGGCGAAAATATGGGGCTGGAAAACCTTGCCCGCATGCGCAAGCAGGACATTATCTTCTCCATTCTGAAGCAACATGCGAAAAGCGGAGAAGATATCTTCGGCGACGGCGTGCTCGAGATATTGCAGGATGGATTCGGTTTCCTCCGCTCTGGAGACAGTTCCTACCTCGCCGGTCCCGACGACATCTACGTATCCCCTAGCCAAATCCGCCGCTTCAACCTCCGCACAGGTGACACCATTTCCGGTAAGATTCGCCCGCCAAAAGAAGGCGAGCGCTATTTTGCCCTGTTGAAAGTCAACGAAGTCAACTACGACAAGCCGGAAAACGCCCGCAGCAAGATCCTGTTCGAGAACCTGACGCCGTTGCACGCCAATTCCCGTCTGCGGATGGAGCGCGGCAATGGTTCGACCGAAGACCTGACGGCGCGCGTACTGGATCTGGCGGCACCGATTGGCCGTGGCCAGCGCGGCCTGATCGTGGCGCCGCCGAAAGCCGGTAAAACCATGCTGCTGCAGAACATTGCGCAGAGCATCGCCTACAATCACCCAGACTGCGTGCTGATGGTGCTGCTGATCGACGAACGTCCGGAAGAAGTGACCGAGATGCAGCGTCTGGTGAAAGGCGAAGTGATCGCATCGACCTTCGACGAGCCGGCTTCGCGCCACGTGCAAGTGGCCGAAATGGTGATCGAGAAGGCCAAGCGTCTGGTTGAGCACAAGAAAGACGTGATCATTCTGCTCGACTCCATCACCCGTCTGGCGCGTGCCTACAATACCGTGGTACCGGCTTCCGGCAAGGTGCTGACCGGTGGTGTGGACGCCAACGCCCTGCATCGTCCGAAGCGTTTCTTCGGTGCGGCGCGTAACGTGGAAGAGGGCGGCAGCCTGACCATCATCGCGACCGCGCTGGTCGATACCGGTTCGAAGATGGACGAAGTGATCTACGAAGAATTCAAAGGTACCGGCAACATGGAATTGCACCTGGCGCGTAAAATCGCCGAGAAGCGCGTATTCCCTGCGATCGATTACAACCGCTCCGGTACCCGTAAAGAAGAGCTGCTCACCACTTCCGAAGAGCTGCAAAAAATGTGGATCCTGCGCAAAATCATTCACCCGATGGGTGAGATTGACGCGATGGAGTTCCTCATTAATAAGTTGGCGATGACTAAAACCAACGATGAATTCTTCGATATGATGAAACGCTCATAATTCGTTAAAAAATTCGCTGAACGCCACGCCTAGTCGTGGCGTTTTTCGCTTTTGGCGGATACGATAAGTAGCAGTAATGGAAAAGTAAGTTGTTTCCTCGACTTATTGAGAATTCATCTTGTTTGTCGGTCGGCTCGGTGCCGGTCGGCTTTGCTGCTGTCGTTTTGTCAGCCGATGCGAAGAAAATAGGCATGAATCACCGTTGTCATAGGAAATGACCGAAAGGTGGCGGGGGTCGATGGCACAAGCTATTGCCCGTGGTAAGCTGCCTTATCTTCTACAGAGATCTGTTAACTGTGAACTTACTCACTATGAGTACTGAAATTCTATTTGTTTTCCTGTTTTCTTTGGCTTTTCTCTTTGTTGCCCGCAAGGCGGCAAAACGTATTGGTCTGGTAGATAAACCCAATTATCGCAAACGCCATCAGGGGCTGATTCCACTGGTCGGCGGTATTTCCGTTTATGCCGGATTGTGCTTCGCGTTTTGGATTTCCGAACAACCTATCGCGCACGCCAAGCTTTATCTTACCTGCGCCGGCATTCTGGTGTTTGTGGGCGCGCTCGACGATCGTTTCGACATCAGCGTTAAAATCCGCGCCCTGGTGCAGGCGTTGGTCGGCATCGCCATGATGGTGTTCGCCGGTCTGTATCTGCGCAGCTTCGGCCATGTACTGGGCGACTGGGAGATGTTGCTGGGGCCGTTCGGCTATCTGGTGACGCTGTTTGCGGTATGGGCGGCGATCAACGCCTTCAACATGGTCGACGGCATTGATGGCCTGCTGGGTGGGCTGTCGTGCGTCTCCTTCGGCGCGCTGGGTCTGTTGCTGTACCTGAGCGGCCACCATGAGATGGCGTTCTGGTGCTTTGCGATGATCGCCACCATCGTTCCCTATATTTTGCTCAACCTCGGCATTCTCGGCCGCCGTTATAAGGTGTTCATGGGGGACGCCGGCAGTACCCTGATCGGCTTTACCGCCATTTGGCTGCTGCTGCAAAGCTCGCAGGGCAAGGCACACTCGATTAATCCGGTGACCGCACTGTGGATCATCGCTATTCCGCTGATGGACATGATAGCAATCATGTATCGTCGTTTACGCAAGGGGATGAGCCCCTTCTCTCCCGATCGTCAACATATTCACCACCTGATCATGCGAGCCGGCTTTACGCCGCGGCAGGCTTTTGTGTTGATTACCCTGGCGGCCGCATTGCTGGCGGCGGTTGGCGTGATCGGCGAACGCCTGACTTTTATCCCAGAGTGGGTTATGTTGGCATTATTCTTGCTTGCTTTCTTCCTGTACGGTTACTGCATCAAGCGCGCCTGGCGGGTTGCGCGGTACATTAAGCGTATCAAGCGTCGCCTGCGGCGTTCGAGCGATAACAAGCAAGTATCTTAACCAGAGGCTTTTTGGCTGTGATGAATCCAGAAACAACGTCTGACAAGCATACCCCGGCGGTGGATAACGAACTCGATATCCGCGGCCTGTGCTGCACCCTGTGGCGCGGCAAACCGTGGATTATCGGCATTGCGGTGCTGTTCGCGGCGGTCGCGCTGATCGTCTCTTATCTGGTAAAGCAAGAATGGAGCGCGACCGCAATCACCGACAAACCCACGGTAAATGCGCTGGGCGGTTACTACTCCCAGCAGCAGTTCCTGCGCAATCTGGATGTGCGCACGCTGCCGGCGACGGCCGGCGATCAGCCGAGCATCGCGGACGAAGCCTACAATGAGTTCATCATGCAGCTGGCGGCTTACGATACGCGTCGCGATTTCTGGCTGCAGAGCGATTACTACAAGCAACGTCAGGAAGGGGATGCCCGCGCGGATGCGGCGCTGCTCGACGAGCTGATCAACAACATCCTGTTCACGCCGCGCGACGACAAGAAAGTGCCGAACGACGGCGTGAAGCTGACGGCGGAAACTGCCGCGGACGCCAACCGCCTGCTGCGTCAATACGTGGCCTTCGCCAGCCACCGCGCTGCCCTGCACCTGAACGAAGAGATCCAGGGGGCGTGGGCCGCTCGCACTACCTCAATGAAGGCGCAGGTCAAGCGGCAGGAAGCGGTGGCGGAGTCGGTTTACAAGCGCGAGCTGAACACCACGCAGCAGGCGCTGAAAATCGCCGAAAGCCAGGGGATCAGCCGCGCGCAGACCGACACTCCGGCCGAGCAACTGCCGGATTCGGATCTGTTCCTGCTGGGCCGGCCTATGCTGCAGGCGCGTCTGGAAGGCCTGCAGGCCTCCGGCCCTACCTATGACCTGGATTACGATCAGAACCGCGCGATGCTGGCGACGCTGAACGTTGGCCCGACGTTGGATGAGAAGTTCCAGACCTATCGTTATTTGCGCACGCCGGAAGAGCCGGTAAAACGCGACAGCCCACGCCGGGTCTTCTGGCTGATTCTGTGGGGCGCGATGGGCGCTTTGGTTGGCGCGGGCGTTGCCTTGGCGCGTCGGCCGCGTAGTTAAAAATAATATAATAATCTGATGCAGGGCGCGTGAGCGCCCGATTCGCAGGCGGGGCCTGCGATTAACCGACCAAAAGAGATTCGCTGTGAAAGTGTTGACTGTTTTCGGCACCAGACCTGAAGCCATCAAAATGGCACCGCTGGTACATGCACTGGCCCAGGATGAGGCTTTTGACGCAAGAGTCTGCGTAACGGCACAGCATCGTGAGATGTTGGATCAGGTATTGCGGTTGTTTGAGATCACGCCGAATTACGACCTGAACATCATGAAACCCGGCCAGGGGCTAACGGAAATCACCTGCCGCATCCTGGAAGGGCTGAAAGGGGTGCTGGAAGACTTCAAACCGGACGTGGTGCTGGTGCACGGCGATACCACCACTACGCTGGCGACCAGCCTGGCGGCGTTCTATCAACGCATCCCCGTCGGGCATGTCGAGGCCGGGCTGCGTACCGGCAATCTGTATTCTCCCTGGCCGGAAGAGGCCAACCGCAAACTGACCGGCCACCTGGCGATGTACCATTTCGCGCCAACCGAGAACTCGCGCCAAAATCTGTTGCGCGAACTGCTGCCGGACAACCGTATTTTCGTGACCGGCAATACGGTGATCGACGCTCTGTTCTGGGTGCGTGACCGCGTGATGAGCGATGCCGCGCTGCGGGCTGGCCTGGCACAGCGTTATCCGTTCCTCGACGCCGACAAGAAACTGATCCTGGTCACCGGTCATCGCCGCGAAAGCTTTGGCGGCGGTTTTGAGCGAATTTGCAGCGCGCTGGCGGAGATCGCCCGCAATCACCCGGAAGTACAGGTGGTGTATCCGGTGCATCTCAATCCGAACGTCAGTGAGCCGGTGAATCGCATTTTGAAAGGCATCGACAACGTCATGCTGATCGAGCCGCAGGATTATCTGCCGTTTGTCTATTTGATGACCCAGGCTTACATGATCCTGACCGATTCCGGTGGCATTCAGGAAGAGGCGCCATCGTTAGGTAAACCGGTGCTGGTGATGCGCGACACCACCGAACGCCCGGAAGCGATAGATGCGGGCACGGTGCGTCTGGTCGGCACCGATGTGACCAAAATTGTTGAAGCGGTGACCCGGCTGTTGACGGACGAAAGCGAATATCACGCGATGAGTCGGGCGCATAACCCATACGGTGACGGACATGCCTGTCAGCGTATCCTCGAAGCTTTAAAGAATCATCAGGTGACACTATGAGTTTTGACACTATTTCGGTTATCGGCCTGGGTTATATCGGCTTGCCAACGGCGGCGGCGTTCGCTTCCCGCAAGAAAAAAGTGGTGGGTGTAGATGTTAACCAACATGCGGTAGATACCATTAACCGCGGCGCGATCCACATCGTCGAACCGGATCTGGACAAAGTGGTCAAGGACGCCGTCGACGGCGGTTTCCTGCGGGCGGTGACCAAACCGCTGGCGGCCGATGCGTTCCTGATCGCGGTGCCTACGCCGTTCAAGGGCGATCACGAGCCGGATCTGGCCTATGTCGAAGCGGCGGCGAAATCGCTGGCGCCGGTGCTGAAAAAAGGCGATCTGGTGATCCTGGAGTCCACCTCGCCGGTGGGGGCCACCGAACAAATGGCGGACTGGCTGGCGCAGGCGCGCAGCGATCTCAGCTTCCCGCAGCAAGCGGGCGAAGCGGCGGACGTGAATATCGCCTACTGCCCGGAGCGCGTGTTGCCGGGGCAGGTGATGGTGGAGCTGATTCAAAACGACCGCGTGATCGGCGGCATGACGCCGAAGTGCTCGGAACGTGCCAGCGCGCTGTACAAGATTTTCCTCGAGGGCGAATGTGTGATCACCAACTCGCGCACCGCCGAGATGTGCAAGCTGACGGAAAACAGCTTCCGCGACGTAAATATCGCCTTTGCCAACGAACTGTCGTTGATCTGCGCTGAGCAGGGGATCAACGTCTGGGAACTGATCCGCCTGGCGAACCGCCATCCGCGGGTGAATATTCTGCAGCCGGGGCCGGGCGTCGGTGGTCACTGCATTGCCGTCGATCCGTGGTTTATCGTGGCGCAGAATCCGCAGCAGGCACGCCTGATCCACACCGCACGTCTGGTGAACGACGGCAAACCGCTGTGGGTGGTCGACCGGGTGAAAGCGGCGGTGGCCGATTGTCTGGCCGCCACCGACAAGCGCGCGTCCGAGGTCAAAATTGCCTGCTTCGGCCTGGCCTTCAAACCGAATATCGATGATTTGCGTGAAAGCCCGGCGGTAGAAGTGGTACATCTGATCGCCGAATGGCACGTCGGCGAAACGCTGGCGGTGGAACCGAACGTCGAACAGTTGCCGAAGTCATTGGCCGGCCATGTGACGTTGACGCCAATCGCGGAAGCGTTGCAGCAGGCCGATGTGATCGTGATGTTGGTCGATCACCAGCAGTTCAAGGCCATCCGGCCGGAAGAGATCAAGCAAAGCTGGGTGGTGGATACTAAGGGAGTCTGGCGTTGAAACGTATTTTAGTTACCGGTGGTGCCGGTTTCATTGGCTCCGCGGTTGTGCGGCACATCATCGAGGCCACCGGCGATAGCGTGGTGGTGGTGGATAAGCTGACCTATGCCGGTAACCTCGAGTCGCTGGCGGTGGTGGCCGAGAGCGAGCGCTATGCTTTCGAGCAGGTCGACATCTGCGATCGTGCCGAGCTGGATCGGGTATTTGCCCAGTATCAGCCGGACGTGGTGATGCACCTGGCGGCGGAAAGCCACGTCGATCGTTCTATCGACGGCCCAGCGGCCTTTATCGAGACCAACGTGGTGGGCACTTACACTATGCTGGAAGCGGCGCGCCAGTACTGGCAGCCGTTGGCTGCAGAGAAGAAGCAGGCTTTCCGTTTCCATCATATCTCCACCGACGAAGTGTATGGCGACCTGCACGGCACCGACGATCTATTCACCGAAACCACGCCGTATGCGCCGAGCAGTCCGTATTCCGCCTCCAAGGCGTCGAGCGATCATCTGGTGCGCGCCTGGTTGCGCACCTACGGTTTGCCGACCCTCGTGACCAACTGCTCGAACAACTACGGCCCTTATCACTTCCCGGAGAAGCTGATTCCGTTGGTGATCCTGAATGCGGTAGCCGGCAAACCGCTGCCGGTATACGGCAACGGCGCGCAGGTGCGTGACTGGCTGTATGTCGAAGATCACGCGCGCGCGCTCTATCAGGTCGTGACCGAAGGCGTGGTAGGCGAAACTTACAATATCGGCGGCCATAACGAGCGCAAGAATATCGAAGTGGTGCAGACCATTTGCGATCTGCTGGAAGAACTGGCGCCGAACAAGCCGCAGGGCGTGGCGAACTACCGCGATCTGATCACTTACGTGAAGGATCGCCCGGGTCACGATATGCGTTACGCCATCGACGCCGGCAAAATCGATCGTGAGTTGGGCTGGCGGCCGCAGGAAACCTTCGAAAGCGGCCTTCGCAAAACCGTAGTTTGGTACCTGAACAACGAGACCTGGTGGCGCCGGGTGCAAGACGGTTCTTATGCCGGCGAGCGTTTGGGGCTGTCAGATTAATTTAACGCCGTGTCGCTCTGCGGCTGCGCGGCGGGTTTTGGAGCAAGTATGAAAGGTATTATTCTGGCTGGCGGTTCCGGTACGCGTCTGCATCCGATCACGCGCGGCGTGTCCAAGCAACTGCTGCCGATCTACGACAAACCGATGGTCTATTATCCGTTGTCGGTGCTGATGCTGGCGGGAATCAAAGATATTCTGATTATCTCCACGCCGGAAGATCTGCCTTCATTCAAGCGGCTTTTGGGCAGTGGTGAAGCATTCGGTATCAATCTCAGCTATGCCGAACAGCCAAGTCCCGATGGCCTGGCTCAAGCATTTTTGATCGGTGAAGAATTTTTGGCCGGTGAGCCGAGCTGTCTGGTTTTGGGCGACAATATTTACTTTGGTCAGGGGTTCAGTCCCAAGTTGAGAAGCGTTGCAGCACGCACCACCGGCGCGACCGTGTTTGGCTATCAGGTGATGGATCCCGAGCGCTTTGGCGTGGTGGAGTTTGACGACCACTTCCGCGCGCTGTCGATCGAAGAAAAACCGGTTAAACCGAAGTCTAACTGGGCGGTGACCGGCCTGTACTTCTACGATAGCCAGGTGGTGGAGTTTGCCAAACAGGTGAAGCCTTCGGAGCGCGGCGAGCTGGAAATCACCAGCATTAACCAGATGTATCTGGAACGCGGAGAGTTGAACGTCGAGCTGCTGGGGCGTGGTTTCGCCTGGTTGGATACCGGCACGCACGACAGTCTGCTGGAAGCCAGCAGCTTCGTGCAGACGGTAGAAAAACGCCAGGGCTTTAAAATCGCCTGTCTCGAGGAGATCGCCTGGCGCAATGGCTGGCTGGATGATGAGGGCGTAAAACGCGCGGCTCAGACGCTGGCCAAAACCGGTTACGGCAAATATTTACTGGATTTACTGCATGCGCGTCCACGCCAGTATTGAGCCGCTGGTTTGGGAGAGCGACTTCTTCCAATTAGAGAGCGCCAAATTACATTTCGATAGCTCGGCGGCACCCGTAGCCGAGGCTGATTTGGATGCCTATGCGTTGGTGCAGGCCAAAATTCCCGCTTACCGCCTGGGATGGGCCGATGCGCTGTCGACGCTGGGATTCCGGCTGGTCGAAGGGGAAGTGGATCTGGTGGTGAACGTTGCGCCTGAAAGCGCGATGGCCGATGCCGCTTCGGCGGTTGCGGTGCGTCAGGCCGTTCCCGAGGACATCCCGTCATTGCGCGCTGCCGCCGGTGAGGTGTTCGCTGCCAGCCGATTTCGCGCCCCGTGGTACGATCGCGCCGATAGCGGGCGATTCTATGCGGCCTGGATCGAAAAAGCGGTGCAGGGCACCTTTGATCATCAATGCTTGCTGGTGCTGGATAGCCAGGGGCAACCCGAAGGCTTTGTCAGCCTGCGTGACATTGGCGGCCAGGAAATGCGCATTGGCCTGTTGGCGGCGTTCCCCGGCGCATCCGGCCGGGGCGTGGGCGCCAGGCTGATGACGGCGGCGATCGCCGAATGTCGGCAGCAGGGGATGCAGCGCCTGCGGGTTGCGACCCAGGTGGGCAATATCGCCGCATTACGACTCTATCAACGACAGGGTGCCGTGATTGAAAGCACCGCGTACTGGTTATACAGAGGTAGACATGATTCCATTTAACGCTCCACCGGTTGTTGGCACTGAACTGGAATATATGCAGGCTGCCATGGGCAGCGGCAAATTGTGCGGCGACGGCGGTTTCACCCGCCGCTGCCAGCAGTGGATGGAACAGCGTTTCGGCAGCGCGAAAGTGTTGTTGACGCCTTCCTGCACCGCGTCGTTGGAAATGGCCGCCATTCTGCTGGATATCCAGCCGGGTGACGAAGTGATCATGCCAAGCTTTACCTTCGTTTCCACTGCCAACGCCTTTGTGCTGCGTGGCGCCAAAGTGGTGTTCGTCGACCTGCGTCCAGACACCATGAACATCGACGAAACCAAAATCGAAGCGGCGATCACCGATAAAACCCGCGCGATTGTGCCGGTGCACTATGCCGGCGTGGCCTGCGAGATGGATACCATCATGGCGCTGGCGAAGAAATATAACCTGTTCGTGGTGGAAGACGCCGCGCAGGGCGTGATGTCGACCTACAAAGGCAAGGCATTGGGCACCATTGGCCATATCGGCTGCTTCAGCTTCCATGAAACCAAAAACTACACCGCCGGCGGCGAAGGCGGCGCGACGCTGGTGAACGATCCGGCCCTGATCGATCGGGCGGAAGTCATCCGCGAAAAAGGCACCAACCGCAGCCAGTTCTTCCGTGGCCAGGTAGACAAATATACCTGGCGTGACATCGGTTCCAGCTATCTGATGTCCGACCTGCAGGCCGCCTACCTGTGGGGCCAGCTGGAAGTGGCGGAGCGCATCAACCAGCGCCGTTTGGCTCTGTGGCAGAATTACTACGACAGCTTCCTGCCGTTGACCCGGTCAGGCCGCATCGAACTGCCGGTCATCCCGGCCGACTGCGTGCATAACGCGCACATGTTCTATATCAAGTTGCGCGATATCGAAGAGCGCACGGCCTTTATCGACTACCTGAAGGAAGCCGAAATCATGGCGGTGTTCCACTATATCCCGCTGCATGATTGCCCGGCCGGCGAACGCTTTGGCCGCTTTGCCGGCGAAGATCGTTACACCACGCAGGAAAGCGCGCGCCTGGTGCGCTTGCCGCTGTTCTACAATATGTCTGATGTCAATCAGCGTACGGTAATCAATACCATCCTGAGTTTCTTTGCCTGATATGTCGTTGGCAAAAGCATCGATATGGACCGCCGGCTCCACGCTGATCAAAATCGGCGTGGGGCTGTTGGTGGTGAAACTGCTGGCGGTGGCGTTTGGCCCCAGCGGGGTGGGGCAGGCGGGTAACTTCCGCCAGTTGATTACCGTGCTGGGCGTGCTGTCCGGCGCGGGCATTTTTAACGGTATCACCAAATACGTGGCGGAGTACCACCAGGATCCGCAGCGTCTGCGTCTGGCGGTGGGCACCGCGTCGAGCATCGTGCTGGGCTTTTCGACCTTGCTGGCGCTGGTGTTTCTGTTCGCCGCCGAACCGATCAGCATCGGGCTGTTCGGGCATGCCGATTACGTCGATGTGGTGCGCGCCGTCGCTTTCATTCAGATGGGCATCGCCTACGCCAACCTGTTTATGGCGGTGCTGAAAGGCTATCGCGACGCGATGGGCAATGCGCTGGCGGTGATCGGCGGCAGCCTGCTCGGCGTGGTGGCTTATTACCTGTGCTTCAAGCTGGGCGGTTATGAAGGCGCGTTGGCGGGGCTGGCGCTGGTGCCGGCGTTGGTGGTGCTGCCGGCCGGGCTGATGCTGTGGCGGCGCAAAACGCTGCCGTTGCGCTACCTGGCGCCGCGCTGGGACAAACTCGTGGCCGGCAACCTCGGCAAGTTCACCGTCATGGCGCTGATCACTTCGGTGACGCTGCCGGTGGCCTATGTGATGATGCGTAACCTGTTGGCCGCGCATTACGGTTGGGATGAAGTGGGGATCTGGCAGGGCGTCAGCAGCATTTCCGATGCCTATCTGCAGTTCATCACCGCCTCGTTTACCGTCTATCTGCTGCCGACGCTGTCGCGGCTGACGGACAAGGGCGCCATCTCGCGGGAGATCGTGCGCTCGTTGAAATTCGTGCTGCCGGCGGTAGCGGCGGCGAGCTTTACGGTGTGGCTGCTGCGTGATTTCGCCATCTGGCTGCTGTTCTCGGATAAATTCGTCGCCATGCGCGATCTGTTTGCCTGGCAGCTGGTGGGCGACGTGCTGAAAGTCGGGGCTTATGTGTTCGGCTATCTGGTGATCGCCAAAGCGTCGCTGCGCTTCTATATCCTGACGGAAGTCAGCCAGTTTCTGCTGCTGACGCTGTTCTCGCACTGGCTGATCCCGCTGCACGGCGCGCTGGGGGCGGCTCAGGCCTATATGGCAACCTACATCGTGTATTTCGCGCTCTGTAGCTGCGTATTTCTTATCTATCGTAGACGAGTATGACCACACTGATTCACGTTCTGGGATCCGATATCCCGCATCATAACCAGACGGTGCTGCGCTTCTTCAACGACGTGCTGGCGCCGCGTTTGCCGGCTGAGCAGACGCGGCATTTTATGGTGGCGGCCAAGGATGTGGCGGCACTGGGTGATTTCCCCGCCCTGAACATTGAGCCCTACGCAGACAAGAAAAGCCTGGCGGCGGCGGTCATCGCGCGCGCTCAGGCCGATCGCGATGCGCGCTTCTTCCTGCACGGCCAGTTCAATCCGGGGCTGTGGCTGGCGCTGCTGAGCGGCAAGATCAAGGCGCGTCAGGTCAGTTGGCATATTTGGGGCGCCGATCTGTATGAAGACGCCACCAGCTGGAAATTCCGGCTGTTCTATCTGCTGCGCCGCATTGCGCAGGGGCGAGTAGGGAACGTGTTTGCTACCCGCGGCGACGTGATCCACTACCAGCAGCGCCATGCGCGGGTGCCGGCCTCGCTGCTGTACTTCCCGACCCGCATGGATCCGGCGCTGACCGACGTTCACGTCGAGAAAAACCTGGCCGGGCCGATGACGATTCTGGTGGGTAACTCCGGCGATCGCAGCAATCGGCATATCGAAGCGCTGCAGGCGATTCATCAGCAGTTCGGCGCCGACGTGCGCGTGATCCTGCCGATGGGTTATCCGGGCAATAACGATACCTACATCGAGCAGGTGCGCGCCGCCGGGTTGCCGCTGTTCGGCGAGAAAAACCTGCAGCTGCTCACGCAGCAGGTGGCGTTTGAGGACTACCTCAATATTCTGCGCGCCTGCGATCTCGGCTATTTCATTTTCAATCGCCAGCAGGGGATTGGCACCTTGTGCCTGCTGATTCAGTTCGGCGTGCCTTTCGTGCTCAGCCGGCAAAACCCGTTCTGGCAGGATTTGGCGGAACAGCATCTGCCGGTGCTGTTCTACGGCGATTCGCTGGACGAGGCGGTGGTGCGTGAAGCGCAGCGTCAGCTGGCGGCGGTCGATAAGCAGGCGATCGCCTTCTTCAATCCGAACTATGTTGACGGTTGGCAGCAAGCCCTGGCGTTGGCGGCGGGAGAGCACTCATGACGTTGGCGCAATTCGGCGGCCTGTTCGTCGTCTATCTGGTCAGCCTGACGTTTATCCTGACGCTGACCTATCAGGAGTTTCGGCGCGTGCGCTTTAACTTCAACGTCTTCTTCTCGCTGCTGTATTTGCTGACGTTTTATTTCGGTTTTCCTTTGACCTGCCTGCTGGTGTTCCAGTTTGACGTCGAGGTAGTGCCGGTGGAGTTTCTGCTGTACGCCCTGCTGTCGGCGACGGCGTTTTACGCCATCTATTACGTTACCTACAAGACTCGGCTGCGCAAGCGCCGCACACAGCCGCGCGCTGCGCTGTTTACCATGAACCGGGTGGAAACCCATATGACCTGGGTGCTGCTGGCGCTGGTGGCGATCGGTACCGTTGGGATCTTCTTCATGCAGAACGGCTTCCTGCTGTTCAAGCTCAATTCCTACAGCCAGATCTTCTCAAGCGACGTGTCCGGTGTGGCGCTCAAGCGGTTCTTTTACTTCTTCATTCCGGCGATGCTGGTGGTCTATTTCCTGCGGCAGGATCTGCGCGCCTGGTTCTTGTTCCTGGTGGCGACGGTGGCGTTCGGCATTCTGACCTACGTGATCGTCGGCGGCACCCGCGCCAACATCATCATTGCCTTCGCGCTGTTCCTGTTTATCGGCATCGTGCGCGGCTGGATCACGCTGTGGATGCTGGCGGCGGCGGGCATATTCGGCGTGGTCGGTATGTTCTGGCTGGCGTTGAAGCGCTACAGCCTGGACGTCAGCGGTGCGGAAGCGTTTTATACCTTCCTCTACCTGACCCGCGATACCTTCTCGCCGTGGGAAAACCTGGCGCTGCTGTTGCAAAATTACGACAAGATCGATTTCCAGGGCCTGGCGCCGATCTTGCGTGATTTCTACGTCTTTATCCCTACCTGGCTCTGGCCCGGCCGGCCGGACGTGGTGCTGAACTCGGCCAACTACTTCACCTGGGAAGTGCTGAACAACCACTCCGGGCTGGCGATTTCGCCGACGCTGATCGGTTCGCTGGTGGTGATGGGCGGCGCGCTGTTTATCCCGCTCGGCGCGATTCTGGTGGGCATGATCATCAAGTGGTTCGACTGGCTGTATGAGCTGGGCAAAACCGAGCCGAACCGCTATAAGGCGGCCATTCTGCAGGGGTTCTGCTTCGGCGCGGTGTTCAACATGATCGTGTTGGCGCGGGAAGGGGTGGATTCATTCGTGTCGCGCGTGGTGTTCTTCTGCATTATTTTCGGCGCCTGTCTGGTGCTGGCGAAGTTGCTGTATTGGCTGTTCGATACCGCCGGGCTGATCAAGGCCAGAGTGACGCGCACCCGCGCGCTGGCGTCGCCGCCTCGGGTCAACGGTCTTTTGTAAGGGTAATGAGAACGATGGAAGCAAAGATTTCGGTGCCGCAGTATGAGCTGCGCGGTTTCAGCCTGTGGGGCTTTCGCGATATGGCGCACTGCATGGACTTTTTGTTCGACGGCGGCCGGGTAAAACAGGGCACGCTGGTGGCCATGAACGCGGAAAAGATCCTGAAGGCGGAAGAGGACCAGGCGCTGCATGCGTTGCTGGATGAGGCGGAGTACAAGTACGCAGACGGCATCAGCATGGTGCGCTCGATTCGCCGCAAATACCCGGCGGCGGACGTTTCGCGCGTTGCGGGCGCCGATCTGTGGGAAGCCTTGATGCAACGCGCCGGCCGTGAAGGCACGCCGGTCTTCCTGGTCGGCGGCAAGCCGGAGGTTTTGGCGGAAACCGAGCAAAAGCTGCGCAGCCAGTGGAATGTCAACCTGGTGGGCAGCCAGGACGGCTACTTCAAACCGGATCAGCGCGAGGCGCTGTTCGAGCGTATTCGTGCCAGCGGCGCCGCGATCGTGACGGTGGCGATGGGATCGCCGAAGCAGGAGATTCTGATGCGCGACTGCCGCAAGGTGCATCCGCAGGCGCTGTATATGGGCGTGGGCGGCACCTACGACGTCTTTACCGGCCATGTGAAGCGTGCGCCCAAGGTGTGGCAGAATCTCGGTCTGGAATGGCTCTACCGCCTGCTCAGCCAACCCAGCCGCATCGGCCGGCAGTTGAAGCTGTTGAAGTTTGTCGGCTACTATTACAGCGGCAAGATGTAACCCCTCATCCGGGGCGGAAAGTGCTGTTCCGCTCCGGTCTGCTGTACCAATAATCTGCTTTTGCGCGTTTCTCCCGCATATCTATAACCCTCGGCCCTAAACGTCGTCGCATTTATTCCATAAAGTTTTAAATTGCGGTTTGCTTATAGCGGCGAAATGCGAAACGATACCGCCCGGAAATTATCCCTGGCCGCTGAAGCTTGATGCGACAGCGCTGAACGATGTCCTTCTCACGGTCACTTCGCTCCGACAACCCGTTGATGCCAATCCGATCGGCAGGGGATGATTTATTCTTTTAATAATGACAATAACGACCGGCAGCGGCCGGCAGGCAAACACGACCCGAGAAAAATTATTGAGGATTTATGGCACACAAAGATAAACCGCAAGGGCTACACCGGGGCCTTGAGGCCCGGCATATCGAGCTTATCGCTCTGGGGGGCACCATCGGTGTCGGCCTGTTTATGGGCTCGGCCAGTACGCTGAAATGGGCGGGGCCGTCGGTGCTGCTGGCTTACATCATCGCCGGACTGTTCGTGTTCTTCATTATGCGTTCGATGGGGGAAATGTTGTTCCTCGAGCCGGTCGCCGGGTCATTTGCCGTTTACGCGCATAAGTACATGAATCCCTACTTCGGTTATCTGACCGCCTGGGGCTACTGGTTTATGTGGATTGCCGTCGGCATTTCTGAAATCACCGCCATCGGGGTGTATGTGCAGTTCTGGTTCCCGGAAATACCGCAGTGGGTGCCGGCGCTGATCGCCGTGGCGATGGTCGCGTTGGCCAACCTGGCGGCGGTGCGCCTGTACGGTGAGCTGGAGTTCTGGTTCGCCATGATCAAGGTCACCACCATCATCGTGATGATTCTGGTGGGGCTGGGGGTGATCTTCTTCGGCTTCGGCAACGGCGGTGAACCTATCGGTTTCGCCAATTTGACGGCGCACGGCGGTTTCTTTGCCGGCGGCTGGAAAGGCTTC
Organism: Serratia sp. CY32780; assembly: GCF_052169135.1. Classification (NCBI taxonomy): domain Bacteria; kingdom Pseudomonadati; phylum Pseudomonadota; class Gammaproteobacteria; order Enterobacterales; family Yersiniaceae; genus Serratia; species Serratia sp. CY32780. The sequence goes on along the minus strand of NZ_JBJNLI010000004.1, from coordinate 90,820 downwards.
CTGTTTGCGCTGTGCATCGTGGTGGCATCCTATCAGGGGGTTGAACTGGTGGGCATCACCGCCGGGGAAGCCAAGAACCCGCAGGTGACGCTGAAACGCGCGATCAACAATATCCTTTGGCGCATCCTGATCTTCTATGTCGGTGCGATCTTCGTCATTGTCACCATCTTCCCGTGGAACGGCATCGGCACCACCGGCAGCCCGTTCGTGCTGACCTTCGCCAAGATCGGCATCGTTGCCGCCGCCGGCATCATCAACTTCGTGGTGTTGACCGCCGCGCTCTCCGGTTGCAACAGCGGCATGTACAGCGGCGGCCGCATGCTGTACGCCCTGGCCAAGAACCGCCAACTGCCGGCGGCGTTGACCAAGCTTTCCGCCAGCGGCGTGCCGGTGAACTGCATCGCCGTCACCATCGGCTGCCTGTTGGTGGGCTCCGCGCTGAACTACATCATCCCGAATCCGGAGCAGGTGTTCGTTTATGTCTACAGCGCGAGCGTGCTGCCGGGCATGGTGCCGTGGTTCGTGGTGCTGATAAGCCAGCTCTATTTCCGCCGCGCCCATAAGGAAGCGATCAAAAACCACAGCTTTAAGTCGATCATGTTCCCGTATGTGAACTATCTGACCATCGCTTTTCTGGTTTGCGTGCTGGTCGGCATGGGAATCAACCCGGATACGCGCATTTCCCTGCTGGTCGGGGCGATTTTCTTAGCCGGTGTCAGCCTGTGCTACTTCGCTTTCGGCATGCACAAGAAACATCATCCGGTTGAAAATCGGGTAGAAACGCGCCAATAAACGGCGAAAAGGGGCTACGGAGTGCGCTTTTGTGCGCGGGAGTGAGCAAAGCGTAATCAAACGCAACATTTCTGCGAAAAAGCACTAGACAGGATTGGCGTAAATCCGTAGTATCCCCTCCCGCAACGGCGCTACGCGCCCGTAGCTCAGCTGGATAGAGCGCTGCCCTCCGGAGGCAGAGGTCTCAGGTTCGAATCCTGTCGGGCGCGCCATTAAGTTTGTGCGCAGGAGCTGCGGTGGTATATTACCGCGTGAGTAAGAAGTAGTAATGGTGGCTATAGCTCAGTTGGTAGAGCCCTGGATTGTGATTCCAGTTGTCGTGGGTTCGAGTCCCATTAGCCACCCCACTTCCTGATGAAGTGACGATTTAGCAGTATTTTGTGACAGTGCGAAGGTGGCGGAATTGGTAGACGCGCTAGCTTCAGGTGTTAGTGTTCTTACGGACGTGAGGGTTCAAGTCCCTCTCTTCGCACCACGCAAAATATCTGATAAATATAAGATTTATATGGACAATGGTCTGATAAATCGGGTAGTATGAGCAATACAAATCGGCGAGTAGCGCAGCTTGGTAGCGCAACTGGTTTGGGACCAGTGGGTCGGAGGTTCGAATCCTCTCTCGCCGACCACTTTCAAAAAAACCGACGCAAGTCGGTTTTTTTACGCCTGCAGTTTATGAGGATGAGTACCTCCGCAGGAGGTTCGAACCTCGCGAAGCGAGACGAAGGTAGGCCCGTGCAGCAATGCGCGGGCTTTTTGCGTATCTAAGGATGGGCACTTTGTCTCTGTCGGCAAGCGTGTTGGTTTTCAGCGACAGCGCCATCCAGCGCTGTCGTCAGGTTGAGACAAATAATTGATTGATTTAAAAAGATAAAATGGGCTTTGGCTTAAGTCGTCGTTTTGAGGCGACATTCTTATTACGGCTGCTGGTATGGAATGCCAGAGAGTGGCATATAACAGGAAAGACAGGGTTAAATTAAAAATTAATATATTTCAATGCATTGAGACCCGTTTTTTATTGGGAATGGCCTCAGCCTTAAAGTTGGCACGCCAAGTGCAATATCAATAGCGTAGATGCTCATTCCACCTCTTATGTTCGCCTTAGGCCTCATAAACCCTGGGAATGACGCAGAGCCGATTTAGGGTGCCTATCGCCCACGAGAACGATGACTAACCCGTCATCACGCTCAGGGCAAAACGTTGAGTGAGGCACCGCCCCTGTTGTCCTAGACCTGATTGCTTCTTTATACACTTGCCCTGCGGCAAGTGTTTTTTTTTGCGCCTCAGGATGTTAACTGGCAAAAAAAAGCGCGGCATCAAGAGCCGCGCTGTTCTTCAATCGTGCAGGGCGCTATTCGCCGCCGTTCTGTTTCAGCGTCAACATCAGTCCTTCGCGCCGCATCTGCGCCGCTTCATCCGAACGATGCAGTTTTTCCAGCGTATCGGCCAACCAGGCGTAGTCGTAGGCATCCGGGCGCTGTTTCAGCGCTTCGCGGAAGACGTCGGCCGCCTGCTGCCACTCGCCGTGTTTCATCAGCAGCTGCCCCAGCGTGCTGTTCAGCAGCGGCGTCGCGCCGTGCTGCTTCATCTGCTGGCGCAGCGCTTTCTCCAACTGCTCGGGGTTGCCGGATTTCAGCCGCGGCAGCAACAGCACCAGGCGCTCGTCGTATTGGCGCTTCAGGCTGTCGAGCACAATTTCCTGCGCCAGTTCGTGGTCGTTGCATTCGATCAGGTGTTCCACCATCGCGATTTGCAGCGGCACTTCGTGACGCGTCTTGCGGCTCTGATCTTTCCACCAGCGTTTCAGGCCTTCGCTGCCTTCGTCCGCCATCGCCTGATTCATCAGCCCGATATAAGCCTGCTGCTGCAATGCCTGCAGTTGCTCTTCGCTGTGGAGTTCGATTTTACGCATCGACGGCAGCACTTCCAGCAGCGACGCATAGGCGCCGGTGCGCAGATAGGCTTGTTCCGCCAGGCGCAATACTTCCGGATGACGCGGTGCCTGGTTCAGCAGGCGATCGACGCCGTGGCGCGCGGCGTGGTTCTCGCCCTGCGCCAGCTGGATGCGAACCCGGGTGATGTCCACCGGCAGTTGATCGGTGTCGGCCGCTTCGGCAGCGCGCTCCAGATACTGATTGGTGCGGAAGTCGTCGCCGCGTTGCTGTGCGGCCTCGGCGGCCAGCAGGTAGTTCACCACCGGCTGTTCAGCATGGTCGGCGTTGCGCGTCATCAGCTTCTCGACCTGCTTGTAGTCGCCTTCCGCCAGCTTGATCAGCGCGGCTTTGGTTTGCTGGCGCGCGCGGGTGCGCTTGCGGCCGATAAACCAACCGCGCGTGCGGGCGCCGGTACGGAAAATGCGGCGCAGGATCCACTCGATCGCCAGCAACACCACGAACAGCAGCACCAGCATAATCACCAGGCCGGTGACGCTGGTTTCAATATTGTAATTGTCGGTCTGGATCAGCACATAGCCCTGATGCCCGGCCAGCATCGGCCCGAGCACCACGCTGGCGATCACCACCAGGAACAGAAATAGCACGCGTAACATGGCTTAACCCTCCTGGTGAGCGGCAGGGGACTGGGTCATCAGGTTGCGCACCCGGGTCTGCATCACTTTTTCCAGCAGCGGCTGGCTTTTCAGCTGATCCGGCACGTCCATCGAGATCGACTGTTGGCTCAGGCTGTCCAGCTCTTCCAGGAAGGCCTTGGTCGCCGGATCGGTGGTGTCGAAATAGGCGCGCACCCAGGTGGAGACGGTTTCCAGCGATTGCTTGTAGGTCTCGTTCTGGTGGCGCGGGATGGCCTGCGCGGCCACCAGCAGGCGCGAACGGATGTTTTCGCGCAGGTAGATGTCCTGGTTCGGCGCCAGCAGCGGTTCGGCGCTGGCGTCGCGGCGGCGGATGGTAATGAAGTCGGCCATGAAATTGCGCCAGCTCTTGGCCAGGTTCTGCCGCCACTCGGCGATCGAACCGGAGAGCTCGCTGCTGTTTTGATCCATCGGCGCTTCGTCGGTGTCGTTGTCCGCCAAGCGCAGGTTATCCACCTGATTGGACAGCTGATTGACCTTGAGGATGATGCCGTCGTAATCGACCTGGGTCAGCGTAGCAAGCGTGCCGATGTCTTCGGTAATGGCGCGGCGCACGTCGAGCAGGCTAGGATCGTTCATGTCCGCCAGGCTGGCGTCGGCGCTTTTCAGCAGCGCGGCGGCGCTGGTCACGTCCTGATCGCTCCACAGCTTGCGGCCGGCCATTTTCACCAGGAAATCGGCCTGCGCCAGCAGCCAGGTTTTGGCGTCGCTGCCGGAGATGGTCGCCACTTTTTCCTGCAGTTCGCTCAGCTGGCGCGCAAGGTTCGCCTGCTCGCGATCGGCGGCGTCCAGGGTTTTACCCTGCTGCTGCAACAGGCCTTCCAGCGCATTTCTTTCCTGCTGCTGGCTCTGCTTCACGCCTTCAAGCTGCTGCTGCAGCGCCTGATTGGCGGCGATCAGCTGTTGCGCCTGCTGGTGCGTGTGGTAATAGCCGCCCGCGCCGAGGGCGATGACCAGCACGATAGCGATCGCGCCGAGCACCGGGCCGGTGTTCTTGCCTTTGCGGCTGGCAGCGGCTGGCTGCTGGGAGCTCTCAACCGCGGTGGTTGGCTCTTCAACCGGGGCGGATGGGGTATTTTGTTCCGTCATAGTGGCACATCCCATAGTCAGATTATTGTAGCGCGCGGATCAGCGCGTCATTATCGGCGTTGTCAGCTACCCGAATCGTACGCCAGCCCAAATCCCGGGCGAGGGTAGCCAGGCGTTCGCTCACTACTACCAGGCGGCAACGCAGCAGCCATGAAGAACGATAGTAATCAGGAACTAAAGTATAGAGCTGTTGTAACATTTCACCGCTGGTCACCACCAGCGTATCCACACCGGCGCGCTGCCAGTGGGCGCTCTGCTCGCTGCCGTCGTAGTGCACCGGGCTGCGTTGATAGCATTCATAATAGCTGACGTCGGCGCCGCGCTCGCTCAGCGTCGTGCCCAGCAACTCGCGGCCGCCGTTGCCGCGCAAAATCAGCGCGCGTTTGCCCGCCAGCTTTTGCAGCGCCGGCAGCAGCAGCAGCGTTTCGCTGATCTCGCGTTCCCGCGGGTATTCCACCGGCAAACTGCTGATGCGGTGCAGCGCCAGCCCGGTGGTGCGGCCGATGGCGTAATAAGTCAGGTGCGCGGGCCAGCTCAGCCCGGCGCGGCCGATGACCGAATCGGCATAGTTCACCGAATGCTGCGACAGCACGAATACCAGATCGCCGGCGTTCAACTGCTGCAACGCCTGCGGCAGCTGCGGCAGATCGCCGCCGGGGGCGAAGTCGATCAGCGGTGCATGATAGGCAACCCGGCCGAGTGCGCGCAGCCGGCTCACTAACTGCTCTCCCGAAGGCGATGGGCGGGTTACCAGGATCGTCATGCCGGCGGATTTCCCTGATAAACTTCGCGCAGGATCTCGCGCGCGCCGCGCGCCAGCAGCTCTTCCGCCAGCTCAACGCCCATCCGTTCGGCCTCGGCGGCCGGGCCGCGGCGCTCGCCGCGCACCATCTGGCTACCGTCCGGCGCGCCGACCAGGGCACGCAGCCACAGGCTGTCGCCATCCAGTTCGGCATAGCTGCCGATCGGCACCTGGCAGCCGCCTTCCAGACGGGTGTTCATCGCCCGTTCGGCGCGCACGCGTGTTTCGGTGGCCGCATGGTTCAGCGGCGCCAGCAGCGCGCGGGTGACGCTGTCGTCGAGACGGCATTCAATGCCGACCGCACCCTGGCCGACCGCCGGCAGGCACTCTTCGGCGCTCAGCGGGCTGCGGATGCGTTGCTCCAGCCCCAGGCGTTTCAGGCCGGCCACCGCCAGAATAATTGCGTCATAGTCGCCGTTGTCCAACTTGGCCAGGCGAGTGCCGACGTTGCCGCGCAGGTCGCGCACGATCAGATCCGGGCGGCGTTCACGCAGCTGGCACTGGCGGCGCAGGCTGGAAGTGCCGACCACGCTGCCCTGCGGCAGTTGATCGAGCGAGGCGAAACGGTTGGAAACAAAAGCGTCGCGCGGATCTTCGCGTTCGCAAATGGTGGTCAAACCCAGGCCGGCGGGGAAATCGACCGGCACGTCTTTCATCGAGTGCACGGCGATGTCGGCGCGGCCTTCCAGCAGCGCCAGCTCGAGTTCTTTAACAAACAGGCCTTTACCGCCGACTTTCGCCAGCGGCGTATCCAGAATAACGTCGCCGCGCGTCACCATCGGCACCAACTCGACCTGCAGGCCGGGATGGCAGGCCATCAGACGTTGCTGCACATAATGTGCTTGCCAGAGTGCAAGCGGGCTTTGTCGGGTGGCAATTCGAATAATTTTGTCTAACATGCTTGTTACCGTTTTTATATTTCGCCATCCATCCTACCACTGAGAGCCAATACTGTCAGTGCAAGAAGCCGGAGGCGGAAAAAGGACAACGGAATCAAAGGGACGTGTGATGTGCTTTGGGGCAGTTAACACTGCGGGTAAATCGTTTAGGGAAGCGCTACAATAATTGTGAAGCGTTACCTCCTTTACGGTCAATCAGCAAGGTGTTAAATTGATCACGTTTCCAGCAATAAGTCGCCAAATATTCTTCTTACACTAACGGCGCTTATGGAATACGGGTTTTTTTCTAAACACCGGGATAATCAGGCGAGACGTCTTGTACCTCTACATCGAGACATTGAAGCAGAGACTGGATGCGATCAATCAGCTACGCGTCGATCGCGCCCTGGCGGCTATGAAGCCCGCGTTTCAACGGGTATACAGTCTGCTGCCCACCTTACTGCACCACCACCACCCGCTGATGCCGGGTTACCTGAACGGTAACGTTCCCCACGGCATTTGCCTCTACACGCCTGATGAAACTCAACAAGATTACCTGAACGATTTAGAAGACAAATGGGGCAGCCCGTTTGACAAACCGGCCAGCGGCGAGCTGCCGATCACCGGCGTCTATTCGATGGGCAGCACCTCGTCTATCGGCCAAAGCTGCAGCTCGGATCTCGACATCTGGGTCTGCCACCAGTCCTGGCTGGACAACGAAGAACGCACCCGCCTGCAGCAAAAATGCAGCCTGCTTGAGAAGTGGGCCGCCTCGATGGGGGTGGAAGTCAGCTTCTTCCTGATCGACGAAAACCGCTTCCGCCATAATGAAAGCGGCAGCCTGGGCGGCGAAGACTGCGGCTCGACGCAGCATATCCTGTTGCTCGACGAATTCTACCGCACCGCGGTGCGCCTGGCCGGCAAGCGCATCCTGTGGAACATGGTGCCGGGCGAAGAAGAAGCGCACTACGATGAATACGTGCTGTCGCTGTACGCGCAGGGCGCGCTGACGCCGAACGAGTGGCTGGATCTTGGCGGCCTGAGTTCGCTGTCGGCGGAAGAGTACTTCGGCGCCAGCCTGTGGCAGCTGTACAAGAGCATCGATTCGCCTTACAAGGCGGTGCTGAAGACCCTGCTGCTGGAAGCCTATTCCTGGGAATACCCCAATACCCAACTGCTGGCGACGGACATCAAACATCGCCTGCATCAGGGCGAGATCGTCAGCTTCGGGCTCGACGCCTACTGCATGATGCTCGAGCGCGTCACCCGCTACCTGACCGACATCAACGACACCACCCGCCTCGATCTGGCCCGCCGCTGTTTCTACCTGAAAGTGTGTGAAAAGCTGTCGTTGGCCAAGGCCTGCGTCGGCTGGCGGCGCGAGATCCTCAGCCAGCTGGTCAGCGAATGGGGCTGGAGCGAAGAGCGTCTGGCGATGCTGGACAACCGCGCCAACTGGAAAATCGAACGGGTGCGCGAAGCGCATAACGAGCTGCTCGACGCGATGATGCAGAGCTACCGCAACCTGATCCGTTTCGCTCGCCGCAACAACCTCAGCGTCAGCGCCAGCCCGCAGGATATCGGCGTGCTGACCCGCAAACTGTACGCGGCGTTCGAAGCGCTGCCCGGCAAGGTGACGCTGGTGAACCCGCAGATTTCGCCGGACCTGTCGGAAAACGACTTAACCTTTATTCACGTGCCGGTTGGCCGCGCCAACCGCACCGGCTGGTACCTGTATAATCAGGCGCCGGCCATGGATTCTATTGTCAGCCATCAGCCACTGGAATATAACCGCTACCTGAACAAGCTGGTGGCCTGGGCCTATTTCAACGGCCTGCTGACGCCGCAGACCCGCCTGCACATCAAGAGCGGCAACCTGTGCGACACCGCCAAGCTGCAGGAGCTGGTGGCCGACGTCTCCCATCACTTCCCGCTGCGCCTGCCGGCGCCGACGCCGAAAGCGCTGTACAGCCCGTGCGAAATTCGCCATCTGGCGATCATCGTCAACCTGGAAAACGATCCGACCGCCGCCTTCCGCAATCAGGTGGTGCATTTCGATTTCCGCAAGCTGGACGTGTTCAGCTTCGGCCAGCAGCAGCAGTGCCTGGTAGGCAGCATCGATCTGCTGTACCGCAACTCCTGGAATGAAGTGCGCACCCTGCATTTCAGCGGCGAGCAGTCGGTGCTGGAAGCGCTGAAAACCATTCTCGGCAAAATGCATCAGGACGCCGCGCCGCCGGAGTCGGTGGAAGTGTTCTGCTACAGCCAGCACCTGCGCGGCCTGATCCGCACCCGTATCCAGCAGCTGGTGTCGGAGTGCATCGAGCTGCGCCTGTCCAGCACCCGCCTGGAGCCCGGCCGCTTCAAGGCGGTGCGCGTCGCCGGGCAGACCTGGGGGCTGTTCTTCGAGCGCCTGAGCGTATCGGTGCAAAAGCTGGAGAACGCGGTGGAGTTTTACGGCGCCATCTCCAACAACAAGCTGCACGGCCTGTCTATCAAGGTGGAAACCGATCAGGTGCATTTGCCGCCGGTGGTGGACGGCTTCGCCAGCGAGGGGATCATCCAGTTCTTCTTCGAAGACACCTCAGACGACAAGGGCTTCAATATCTATATTCTGGACGAGTCGAATCGGGTGGAGGTGTACCACCACTGCGAGGGCAGTAAAGAGGAGCTGGTGCGCGACGTCAGCCGCTTCTATTCATCCTCGCACGATCGCTTCACCTACGGCTCCAGCTTCATCAACTTCAACCTGCCGCAGTTCTATCAGATCGTGCAGCTCGACGGGCGCACGCAGGTGATCCCGTTCCGCAGCAACGTGCTGTCCAGCCTGTGCGTGACGGTGGCCGACGGCGCCGCGCAGCCGCTGAAACAGCAGTTCCAGCTGCATTGACGCCGCAAGGGCTCGGTTGCCGAGCCCTGCTTAGCCTCAGGAAAAACGCAATTCCTCGCCGGCCTGCGCGCTGGCCGCTTCGCTGAGCAGCTGGTAAAACGGCTGCCCGCTGCGATCGCATAGCCAAGCGCCGTCGCGGTAGTTGAAGTGGTAGCCGCCGGCCTTGGTGGCGAGCCACACCTGGTGCAGCGGCTCCTGGCGGTTGATGACGATTTTGGTGCCGTTTTCGAAGCTCAGCGTCATTACGCCACCATTGGTTTCGTAATCGATATCCGCATCGCCGTCAAAATCGTCCAGTGTCTCTTCAATATTCAGCATCAGCTGGTCGGCCAACTGGTGAAACTCGCTGTCGTTCATATTCAATTCCTATTGCTTTTCATGATCCACCTGCGATTATAGAGACCTTGGACGCATGAATTACAGGCATTAATGCAAATGAAAAAACAACTACGCTATGCGCTGATGGCCGTTCTGGTTACCGGCCTCGCCGGCTGTGGTCTGAAAGGCCCGCTTTACTTCCCGCCTGCCGACCCCGCCAGCCAAAAACCGGCCAAGCCGCCGGTGCAAACGGGCGATCAGGTGCAAAAGAACCAGCAGGAGCAGTCTGGCTCTCAGCAAAAACCGTCGATGGTCGACCAGTAACACCCTGTTTACGGTGGCGAGCGCCGCCGTAAAATCAAGACGGATAGCGCGTCCAGATAGCGGAGTATGATATGCAGTTCTCCAAAATGCACGGTCTGGGCAACGACTTTATGGTGGTCGATGCCGTTACACAGAATGTCTATTTTTCACCTGAGCTGATCCGCCGGCTGGCCGATCGGCACCTGGGCGTCGGCTTTGACCAGATGCTGGTGGTAGAACCGCCTTACGATCCCGAGCTGGATTTTCACTACCGAATTTTCAACGCCGACGGCAGCGAAGTGGCGCAGTGCGGCAACGGCGCGCGCTGCTTCGCGCGCTTTGTGCGGCTGAAAGGGCTGACCAACAAACGCGACATCCGCGTCAGCACCCAAACCGGGCGCATGGTGCTCAGCGTCACCGACGACGATCTGGTGTGCGTCAACATGGGCGAGCCTAATTTCGATCCGCAGGCGGTGCCGTTCCGCGCCGCCAAGGCTGAAAAGACCTACATCATGCGCGCCGCGGAACACACCGTGCTGTGCGGCGTGGTGTCGATGGGCAACCCGCATTGTGTTTTGCAGGTGGACGATGTAAAAACCGCCAAGGTGGAGCTGCTCGGGCCGGTGCTGGAAGGTCATGAGCGCTTCCCGGAACGGGCCAACATCGGCTTTATGCAGGTGGTCAGCCGCGATCATATCAAGCTGCGTGTTTACGAGCGCGGCGCCGGCGAAACGCAGGCCTGCGGCAGCGGCGCCTGTGCGGCGGTGGCGGTGGGGATCCAACAGGAATTGCTGTCAGAAGAGGTGCATGTAGAACTGCCGGGCGGCAGCCTGCATATTCGCTGGAAAGGGCCGGGCAACCCGCTGTTTATGACCGGCCCGGCAACCCATGTCTATGACGGATTTATTCATCTATGAAAAGCGTAGAAGAACAGAGCGTCGCCGGCCTGGCGCTGGATGACGACACCGTGATGCAGTACCTGCTGCAGAACCCGGATTTCTTTATTCGCAACGCGCGCCAGGTTGAGCAGATGCGCGTGCCTCACCCGGTGCGCGGCACCGTTTCGCTGGTGGAATGGCATCTGGCCCGCCAGCGCAATCACATCGAGCGGCTGGAAGAAGAGATCACGCTGCTGATGGAGCAGGCCAGCGCCAACGAAGGGCTGTTCGCCCGGTTGTTGCACCTGCAGGCCGATCTGGCCACCGCCGACAGCCTGCAGGACATGCTCAACCGCCTGCAGCGCTGGGCGCGCGGTTTTGGTTTGGCCGGCGCCACGGTGCGCCTGTTCGCCGAGCGCTGGAAGATCGGCGCGCCTTCCGATTTCACCCATCTGGCGCTGACGCGTTCGGCGTTCGAGCCGTTTCGCATTCAGCGGCTGGGCAGCGAACAACATTACCTCGGCGGCCTGAACGGCCCCGAACTGCTGCTGCTGTTGCCGCAGGCCAAACAGATTGGCCAGATTGGCTCGGTGGCGCTGTCGATGCTGGGCGACGATGGCGAACTGGGCATGGTGATCTTCAGCAGCCGAGATACGCAACACTATCAGCAGGGCATGGGCACGGTGATGCTCAATCAACTGGCGCGCATGCTGCCGGCGCTGCTGGAACGCTGGGTCGAACGCGCATGACGCCGATTGCGCCCAGCCTGCAGCAGCCGGTGGACGCTTTTCTGCGTTATCTCAAGGTAGAACGGCAACTCAGCCCGCTGACGCAGCTTAGCTATTCGCGCCAGCTGGCGGCGCTGATGCGCCTGGCGCAGGAGATCGGCGTCACCGACTGGGCGGCGCTGGACGCCGCCCGGGTGCGCATGCTGGCGGCGCGCAGCAAACGCGCCGGCCTGCAGTCCGCCAGCCTGGCGCTGCGGCTTTCTTCATTGCGCAGTTTCCTCGACTGGCTGGTCAGCCAGGGCGTATTGCACGCCAACCCCGCCAAAGGCATCCGCACGCCGCGCAGCGGCCGCCATCTGCCGAAAAACATCGACGTCGATGAAATGAACCAGCTGCTGGAGATCGATCTCAACGATCCGCTGGCGGTGCGCGATCGCGCCATGCTGGAGGTGATGTACGGCGCCGGTCTGCGCCTCTCCGAACTGGTGGGGCTGGATTGCCGCCATGTCGATATGGCGGCCGGCGAGGTGTGGGTGATGGGGAAAGGCAGTAAAGAGCGCAAATTGCCGATCGGGCGCACCGCCGTCACCTGGCTGGAACACTGGCTGGCGATGCGCGATCTGTTCGGGCCGGAAGATGACGCGATGTTCCTGTCCAATCAGGGGCGGCGCATCTCGACGCGCAACGTGCAAAAGCGCTTCGCCGAATGGGGCGTGAAACAGGGCGTCAACAGCCATATTCACCCGCACAAGCTGCGTCACTCCTTCGCCACTCACATGCTGGAGTCCAGCGGCGATCTGCGCGCGGTGCAGGAGCTGCTCGGCCACGCCAACCTGACCACCACGCAAATTTATACCCACCTCGACTTTCAACATCTGGCGAACGTGTACGATGCCGCGCATCCGCGCGCCAAACGGGGGAAATCCTGATGCATTTTTATCGCCCGCTGCGCCCGCTGGCGGCGCTGACTTTCGATCTGGACGACACGCTGTATGACAATCGCCCGGTGATCCGGCAAACCGAACAACAGTCGGTGGCCTTCCTGCAGAGCTACCACCCCGGTCTGAACAGCTTCCAGTCGGCGGATTTCCACCGCCTGCGCCAGGAGCTGCGCGAGCAGGATCCGGAGATTTACCACGACGTCACCCAGTGGCGCTGGCGCGCCATTCATCTGGCGCTGAGCCGGCAGGGGCTGCGCGATGCCGACGCGGCGGTCGGGGCCGATGCGGCGATGCAAAACTTCGCGCTGTGGCGCAGCCGCATCGAGGTGCCGCAAGCGACCCACGCCACGCTGAAGGCGCTGGCCGCGCGCTACCCGCTGGTGGCGATCACCAACGGCAACGCCGATCCGGCGCAGTGCGGCCTGGACGGTTACTTCCAGTTCGTGTTGCGCTCCGGGCCGGACGGGCGCGCCAAGCCGTATCAGGACATGTATCACCTGGCCGTCGAGCGGCTGGGCGTGGCGCCCGAGCAGATCCTGCACGTGGGCGACGATCTGACCACCGACGTCGCCGGCGCGCTGCGCGCGGGGCTGCAGGCCTGTTGGATCAACGATCGGCAACGCTGCCTGATGCAGGCCGCCGACAGCCGCCTGCTGCCGCATATTGAGATTTCGCAGTTGGCATCGCTGACAGCATTGTTATAATCCCTGCCAGAACTCTGTATAAATTTCCAGTGAAAAACCCGTCAGCGGCGGGTTTTCCCTTAACCATTAGTGGTGCCTATGGACGTCTCCGATCTGCTCGACAGCCTGAATGAAAAACAACGTGAAGCCGTGGCGGCGCCGCGCAGCAACCTGTTGGTTCTGGCCGGAGCGGGCAGCGGCAAGACGCGGGTGCTGGTGCATCGCATCGCCTGGCTGCTGTCGGTGGAGAACTGCTCGCCGTATTCGATCATGGCGGTGACCTTCACCAACAAGGCGGCGGCGGAAATGCGCCACCGTATCGAACATCTGATCGGCACCAGCCAGGGCGGCATGTGGATCGGCACCTTCCACGGCCTGGCGCACCGTCTGTTGCGCGCCCACCACCTGGAAGCCAACCTGCCGCAGGATTTCCAGATCCTCGACAGCGACGACCAGCTGCGGCTGCTCAAGCGCATCATCAAGGCGCTGAACGTCGACGAGAAGCAGTGGCCGCCGCGTCAGGCGATGTGGTACATCAACGGCAAGAAAGACGAGGGCCTGCGCCCACAGCACGTCGAGACCTACAACAACCCGGTAGAAGCCACCTGGCTGCGCATCTACCAGGCCTATCAGGAAGCCTGCGATCGCGCGGGGCTGGTGGATTTCGCCGAGCTGCTGCTGCGCGCACACGAGCTGTGGCTGAACAAGCCGCATATCCTCAACCACTACCGCGAACGTTTCACCAACGTGCTGGTGGACGAATTCCAGGATACCAACAGTATCCAGTACGCTTGGATCCGCCTGCTGGCGGGCGGCAACAGCAACGTGATGATCGTCGGCGACGATGACCAGTCGATCTACGGCTGGCGCGGCGCGCAGGTGGAAAACATCCAGCGCTTCCTGAAAGATTTCCCCGGCGCGGAAACCATCCGCCTGGAGCAGAACTACCGTTCCACCAGCAACATCCTGAAAGCGGCCAACACCCTGATCGCCAACAACGACGGGCGCATGGGCAAAAACCTGTGGACCGAAGGCGGCGAAGGCGAACCGATCTCCATCTACTGCGCCTTCAACGAACTCGACGAAGCGCGCTTCGTGGTCAACCGCATCAAGACCTGGCAGGACAACGGCGGCGCGCTGAACGACTGCGCCATCCTGTACCGCAGCAACGCCCAGTCGCGCGTGCTGGAAGAGGCGCTGCTGCAGACGGCGATGCCGTACCGCATCTACGGCGGCCAGCGCTTCTTCGAACGCCAGGAAATCAAGGATGCGCTGGCTTACCTGCGCCTCATTTCCAACCGCAACGACGACGCAGCCTTCGAGCGCGTGGTCAACACCCCGACGCGCGGCATCGGCGATCGCACCCTCGACGTGGTGCGCCAGGCGGCGCGCGATCGCCAGCTGACGCTGTGGCAGGCGACGCGCGAGCTGATGCAGGACAAGGTGTTGGCCGGCCGCGCTGCGTCGGCGCTGCAGCGCTTTATCGAACTGGTGGAGTCGCTGGCGCACGAAACCGCCGACATGCCGCTGCACGTGCAGACCGACCGGGTGATCCGCGATTCCGGGCTGTTCATCATGTATGAGCAGGAGAAAGGCGAAAAGGGGCAGGCGCGCATCGAAAACCTTGAGGAATTGGTGACGGCGACGCGCCAGTTCAGCTATCAGGACGAAGATCAGGATCTGATGCCGCTGCAGGCGTTCCTGTCGCATGCGGCGCTGGAAGCGGGCGAAGGCCAGGCCGACGCCTATCAGGACGCGGTGCAGCTGATGACCCTGCACTCCGCCAAGGGGCTGGAGTTCCCGCTGGTGTTTATCGTCGGCATGGAAGAGGGCATGTTCCCGAGCCAGATGTCGCTGGATGAAGGCGGCCGTCTGGAGGAGGAGCGCCGCCTGGCCTATGTGGGCGTAACGCGCGCCATGCAGAAGCTGACGCTGACCTATGCCGAAACGCGCCGTCTGTATGGCAAAGAGGTTTACCACCGGCCGTCGCGCTTTATCGGCGAACTGCCGGAAGAGTGCGTGGAAGAAGTGCGTCTGCGCGCCAGCGTATCGCGCCCGGTCAATCACCGCCGCATGGGCACGCCGATCAGCGAGAACGATACCGGTTACAAGCTGGGCCAGCGCGTGCGCCATCCCAAGTTTGGCGAAGGCACCATCGTCAATCTGGAGGGCAGCGGCGAGCACAGCCGGCTGCAGATCGCCTTCCCGGGCGAGGGCATCAAGTGGCTGGTGGCGGCCTACGCTCGCCTGGAAACGGTATAAAAGAGAGGGGCGCGTTGCAGGGGGCAGCCCCTGCAATCGTTCAGGATCAGTGAGGGTAGCGATCGCCGACCTGCGCGGTGGCATACCAGCGCATCACCGCTTCGGTGCCTTCACCGCCTTCCTGCGGTGCCCACGGCATGCAGTCCTCTTCGGTCAACGCCTGATACGGGCCCTGCTTTACTTCGAACACCACGCCGCCGGCATCGACCGACAACACCGCATGCCAGGTAAATGCCGGCATCTCCAGCACTTTGGTTTCTTCGCCGAGCAGGGTGCGCTGCGTCACGACGCCGTCATCGTTGAACTGCAGCACGACAAAACGGCCGCGCAGCGGCGTCAGCAGTTCCCAGGTTTGCGGGTGACGGTGCGGGCGGATATAGGTGCCGGGTTCCATGGCGATCGCCAGGCGTTGCACCGGGTCGCTCAACTCTTCGTGTAAGGTGCGGTGCGCGCGCAGGCGGGGCACGCTGGCGGCCTGTTCGCTCATCGCGGTCAGTTCATGGGCGGTAATCTGTTTCATCGTTTAAATCCGCATGCTTGTCGTACCATTAGGGTGATGTCATCTTAGCAACATTCTTGGTGGCGGTAAGCGATCGCCGCGACTTTTTCAGTACGGTTTAGGCGCCATTTTTGCCATTGAACATCGTGATGATTTGTTGCGCAATTATCCCGCCTAACGTGTTGACAGGCTTTTTCTTCTCGGCGTAACATGCGCGCACTATTATCATTGAGGACAGACGCCTTGGACACACCCAGTAGATACTGGCTCACTGACCTGCGCCGCAGGTATAACTTCTAAGGCTCTCCGTTTTTGCTGATAGCCTTCGTGGTTGTCGGCGACCCCGCAAAGCGTCGCTATGAGTCAGATCTCTTCATGGTCTGAAACAAATCGGTGATACGCATCCCCTCTGTTTCTGTGCTTCAACGCGTTGTCCGCACCCGTTACCTTCACGGAGTTTTGGCACATGCTGAGCGCTTTTAAATTAGATAACCGCCGCTTGTCCCGTCTGGAGCTGGACGACTCGGATGATCTCACGTCATCGCTGTGGGTTGATCTGGTCGAGCCGGAAGAGGGCGAGCGTGAGCGCGTGCAGAATGAGCTGGGACAAAGCCTGGCGACGCGTCCCGAACTGGACGACATCGAAGCCTCCGCCCGTTTCTTCGAAGATGAAGACGGTCTGCATATCCACTCCTTCTTCTACTTTGAAGATGCGGAAGATCACGCCGGCAACTCCACGGTGGCGTTCACCATCCGCGACGGCCGCCTGTATACCCTGCGCGAGCGTGAACTGCCGGCGTTTCGCCTGTACCGCATGCGCGCCCGCAACCAGACCATGCTCGAAGGCAACGCCTACGAACTGCTGCTGGATCTGTTCGAAACCAAGATTGAACAGCTGGCGGACGAGATAGAGAACATCTACAGCGATCTGGAACAGCTCAGCCGGGTGATCATGGAAGGGCATCAGGGCGATGAATACGACGCCGCGCTATCGACGCTGGCGGAGCTGGAAGATATCGGCTGGAAGGTGCGTTTGTGTCTGATGGATACCCAGCGCGCGCTCAACTTCCTGGTGCGCAAGGCGCGTTTGCCGACCGGCCAGCTGGAGCAGGCGCGTGAAGTGCTGCGCGACATCGAATCCCTGCTGCCGCACAACGAATCGCTGTTCCAGAAGGTGAACTTCCTGATGCAGGCGGCGATGGGCTTCATCAACATCGAACAGAACCGCATCATCAAGATCTTCTCGGTGGTGTCGGTGGTGTTCCTGCCGCCGACGCTGGTGGCCTCCAGCTACGGCATGAACTTCGAATTCATGCCGGAGCTGAAATGGTCGTTCGGCTACCCGGGCGCCATCACCTTGATGATCCTGGCCGGTCTGGCCCCTTACCTGTACTTCAAGCGCAAGAACTGGCTGTAACCCGGCGGCGCCGGGCTCAGCGCAGCTTGCGCTGGGTGTAGAGCGCGTCGAGGGTGAACAGGATCAGCGCCGCCCAGATAAAGCCGAAGGTCACCAGTTTGTCCTGGCCGACGGTTTCGCCGTAGAAGGTGATCGCCAGCAGGAACATCAGCGTCGGGCCGAGATACTGGAAGAAACCGAGCGTCGACAGGCGCAGCCGGGTGGCCGCCGCGGTGAAGCACAGCAGCGGCACGGTGGTGACGATGCCGGCGGCGACCAGCAGCAGGTTCAGCGACCACGGGTTGGCGCTAAGGTGGCTGGTGGGGCTGTCGGCGAACAGGAACAGATAGGCCGCCGCCACCGGCAGCAGCCACAGCGTTTCGATCAGCATGCCGGTCTGGGCGTCGATGGCGATTTTCTTGCGCAGCAGGCCGTAGAAGGCGAAGCTGAACGCCAGCCCCAGACCGATGATCGGCAACGAGCCGAACTGCCAGAGCTGCACCAGCACCCCGGTGAACGCCAGCGCCACGGCCACCCACTGCATGCGGCGAAAGCGCTCGCCGAGAAACAGCATCCCCAACAGCACGTTAACCAGCGGGTTGATGAAGTAGCCCAGGCTGGCTTCCAGCATATGGTGGTTGTTCACCGCCCAGATGAACAGCAGCCAGTTGCCGCCGATCAACAGCGCGGTGACCGCCAGCAGCAGCAGCCGTTTGCGATTTTGGCAGGCGGCGCGCACTTTCGGCCAGTTGCGGCCCAGCGTGATCAGCGCCAGCATGAAGAAAAACGACCAGATGATCCGGTGGGTAAGGATCTCGTCCGCGGATACTTGCTGAATCAGTTTGAAATAGGCCGGGGCGATGCCCCACATAAAATAGGCGGCCAGGGCGAAGAAAATGCCCTGACGCGTTTGCTTTGCGTCCATGACGTCACTCGGTGGGGAACGTAAGATGCGGTGAGTGTACTGAAGACGCCCACCGCACACAATCATCAGCCGACCAGATAGGTGGCGGTCGCGGTCGCGATATGCAGGCCGTCGTGGTTATGCAGTTCTACGCGCGCGACGGCGACCTTATTGCCGCTGCGCAGCACGCTGGCGGAGGCGACGAAGTGTTCGCCGCGGCCGGGGCGCAGGTAGTCGACGCGCAGATCGATGGTGCCCATGCGCGACAGCTTGGCGGCGATCTCCTCTTCGATCAGCGGCTCCAGGCGCGTCAGCACGCCGCCGGCGCAGGCCAATCCGGCGGCGACGTCAAGCACCGCGGCGATCACGCCACCGTGCAGAATTTCCTGTGCCGCGTTGCCCACCAGCTTGCGTTGGTTGGTGAAGCTCAGCTCGACGTAATCATCGTCGAAGCGGCGTAGCTCCAGGCCAAGCTCGCGGTTGAACGGCATGTGGTAGACAAAGATTTCGCCGATCTTGCGGCGGGCGGCTTCCAGGGTCAGTGGTGTGGTCGACATAGCGGGTTTCCGTTTTTCTTTTGCGTTTTAAGGGAGCTAACTGGTCAGTCCAGGTTAATGGAATGTTGATTTTATGCTTAACCTTTGTTGCTTTCCAGACTATTCCAATAAAACCGGCCTGCGCTGCGGTAAAGCCTCCTTTGTGTGTAAAATGGCCTGATTTTTTCCGGGCTTGCCCTTTTTCGTTGGAGTGAGGAGAGGTTATGCGCATTTTGTCAGGGATCGTTTCCGCCACGCTGCTGATGCCGGCGCTGGCATTGGCTGAGGAAGCCAAAGAGCAGCAGATTCACGATAAGCCGGCGGTGCGCGGCAGCATTATCGCCAACCTGCTGCAGGAGCACGATAATCCGTTCACGCTGTATCCTTACGATCCCAATTACCTGCTGTACACCGACACCAGCGATATCAACAAAGAGGCCATCAAGACGTACAACTGGGCCGACAAGGCGCGCAAGGACGAGGTGAAATACCAGCTTAGCCTGGCGTTTCCGCTGTGGCGGGGCATTGCCGGCGACAACTCGGTGCTCGGCGCGTCTTATACTCAGCGCTCCTGGTGGCAATTGTCCAACCGCGGCGAGTCTTCGCCGTTCCGCGAAACCAACTACGAGCCGCAGTTGTTCGTGGGGTGGGCGACCGATTACCGCTTTGCCGGTTGGACGCTGCGCGATGTTGAAATCGGCGTTAACCATCAGTCTAACGGCCGCTCGGATCCGACGTCGCGCAGCTGGAATCGCGGCTATGCGCGGCTGATGGCGCAAAACGGCAACTGGCAGGTGGATCTCAAGCCCTGGTTCCGTTTCTCGGAGAGCTCGAGCAACGACGACAACCCGGACATCACCAAATACATGGGATACTACCGGTTGAAGGTCGGTTACGCCTGGGGCGACAGCGTGTTCAGCGTCGACAGCCACTACAACTGGAACAGCGGCTACGGCGGCGCGGAGCTGGGCTGGAGCTATCCGATCACCCGCAACGTGCGTTTCTATACCCAGGTGTTCAGCGGCTACGGCGAATCGCTGATCGACTATAACTTCCGGCAGACACGGGTGGGCGTTGGTGTCATGCTGAACGATATTATGTAATCATACCCGCTGGGTGTGTACCGATTAAAAAATGGGGAAGTGTGTGTCAACCGCAGCAGTGATTAACAGAGAGTTGCTGGCCGAACAGGTATTGCGCGATACCTTTGGCTACCAGCAATTCCGTCCGGGCCAACAAACGATTATCAACGCCGCGATCGGCGGGCAGGATTGCCTGGTGGTGATGCCGACCGGCGGCGGCAAGTCGCTGTGTTACCAAATCCCGGCGCTGGTGATGGACGGCCTGACGCTGGTGGTTTCCCCGCTGATCTCGCTGATGAAGGACCAGGTCGACCAACTGTTGGCCTACGGCGTTTCCGCCGCCTGCTACAACTCGACGCAAACCCGCGAGGAGCAGCTGGACGTTATGGCCGGCTGCCGCAACGGTACCATCAAGATGCTGTACATCGCCCCGGAACGGCTGATGATGGAAAGCTTCCTCAGCCTGCTCGATCACTGTCCGCCGGCGATGCTGGCGGTGGATGAGGCGCACTGTATTTCGCAGTGGGGCCATGACTTCCGGCCGGAATATCGCGCGCTGGGTCAGCTGAAACAGCGCTTCCCGTCGATGCCGGTGATCGCGCTGACCGCCACCGCCGACGAGTCCACCCGCGGCGATATCGTGCGCCTGCTGTCGCTGCAGGACCCGCTGGTGCAGGTCAGCAGCTTCGACCGGCCGAACATCCGCTACACGCTGGTGGAAAAATTCAAACCGCTCGATCAGCTGTGGCGCTTCGTGCAGGATCAGCGCGGCAAGAGCGGCATTATCTATTGCAACAGCCGCGCCAAGGTGGAAGACACCGCCGCGCGTCTGCAAAGCCGCGGGCTGAGCGTCGGCGCCTACCACGCCGGGCTGGACAACGATCGCCGCGCGCAGGTGCAGGAAGCGTTCCAGCGTGACGATCTGCAGGTGGTGGTGGCCACCGTCGCCTTCGGCATGGGCATCAATAAACCCAACGTGCGCTTCGTGGTGCATTTCGACATCCCGCGCAATATCGAATCCTATTATCAGGAGACCGGCCGCGCCGGGCGCGACGGCCTGCCGGCCGAAGCCATCCTGCTGTACGATCCGGCCGACATGGCCTGGCTGCGCCGCTGCCTGGAGGAAAAACCCGCCGGGCAGCAGTTGGACATCGAGCGCCACAAGCTGAACGCCATGGGCGCGTTCGCCGAGGCGCAAACCTGCCGCCGTCTGGTGCTGCTCAACTACTTCGGCGAAGGCAAGCACGAGAACTGCGGCAACTGCGACATCTGCCTCGATCCGCCCAAGCGCTACGACGGGCTGGAGGACGCGCGCAAGGCGCTGTCCTGCGTGTACCGCGTCGGCCAGCGCTTCGGCCTCGGGTACATTGTGGAAGTGCTGCGCGGTTCCAACAACCAACGCATTCGCGAATACGGCCATGACAAGCTGCCGGTGTACGGCATCGGCCGCGATCAAACCACCGAACACTGGACCAGCGTGCTGCGTCAACTGATCCACCTGGGCTTTATCACCCAGAACATCGCCATGCACTCGGCGCTGCAATTGACCGAGGCGGCGCGTCCGGTGTTGCGCGGCGAGGTGGCGCTGCAGCTGGCGGTGCCGCGCATCCAGAGCCTGAAGTCGCGCAGCAGCGCCAACCAGAAATCCTACGGCGGCAATTACGATCGCAAGCTGTTCGCCAAGCTGCGCAAACTGCGCAAATCGATCGCCGACGAAGAAAACATTCCGCCTTACGTGGTGTTCAACGACGCCACGCTGCTGGAAATGGCCGAACAGATGCCGATCAAGGCCGGCGATCTGCTGAGCGTCAACGGCGTCGGCCAGCGCAAACTGGAGCGTTTCGGCGCGCCCTTTATGGCGATGATCCGTGACCATCTCGACAATGATGAAGACTGAGGGCGATAAATCATGCTGATGCTGTTTCTTACCGTGGCGCTGGTACATCTGATTGCGCTGATGAGCCCGGGGCCGGACTTCTTTTTCGTGTCGCAAACCGCCGCCAGCCGCTCGCGCCGCGAGGCGATGATGGGCGTGGTCGGTATTTCGCTCGGCATCGTGGTGTGGGCCGGCGTGGCGTTGATGGGGCTGCATCTGATCCTGCAGAAGATGGCCTGGCTGCATCAGATCATCATGGTCGGCGGCGGCATGTACCTGTGCTGGATGGGATGGCAGCTGCTGCGTTCCGCGCGGGCGCAGCAAGCGCAGCCGGCGGCGGAGACTCAGGTGGCGTTGCCGAAGGCCGGGCGCAGCTTTATTCGCGGCTTCCTGACCAATCTGTCCAACCCGAAAGCGGTGATCTATTTCGGCAGCGTGTTCTCACTGTTCGTCGGCGACAGCGTCGGCGCCGGGGCGCGCTGGGGACTGTTCCTGCTGATCGTCGCCGAGACCTTCGTCTGGTTCAGCCTGGTGGCGGTGGTGTTCGCGCTGCCGGCGATGCGCCGCGGCTACCAGCGGTTGGCCAAGTGGATCGACGGGGTGGCGGGCGTGCTGTTTACCGGCTTCGGGTTACACCTGATCTTTACCCGCTGACCGGCGGTGATATGCCCAAGGCCGAGCAGCGATGCCCGGCCTTTTTTGTCAGGCTTTGCGGGCGGTCGCCAGCAGCCCCGCCACCAAAATGAACAGCGAACCGAACACCCGGTTGAGCAGCTGCATCTGGCGCGGCGTTCTCAGCCAGCCGGCGATGCGCGTCGCCAGGGTGGCGTAACCGATCATCACCAGAATATCCACCACCACGGTAGTGACGCCGAGCACCAGATACTGCTCGGCCTGCGGCTGATTGGGCAAGATGAACTGCGGGAACAGCGCAGCGAGGAACACGATGCTTTTCGGGTTGGTCAGGTTGACCAGCACCGCGCGGCGGAACAGACGGCGGCGCGGCATGCTGCCCGCCAGCGCATGCAGATCCAGCGCCCCGGCGGCGCGCCATTGCTGGATGCCGAGCCACACCAGGTAGGCGGCGCCCAGCCATTTCAGCAGCTCGAACGCCAGCAGCGATTGAGAAATCAGCGCGCCGAGGCCGATGCCCACCAGTACGATGTGCGCGCTCAGACCGACCTGCAGCCCGGCGATCGACGCGGCGGCGCCGCGATAGCCGTGGCTGATGCCGGTGCTCATGGTGTTGATGGCGCCTGAGCCGGGGGACAGGCTGAGGATAAGCGTGGTCAGCAGGTAGGTTAACCACCAGTCCAAGGTCATGGTTCTCGGCTCCCTGAAAGTGTCGTTTTGTGCCACAATGCGCCGAGGCGGCGCCGTTTTTTGTAAGAATTGAATCACAATACGCTAGTATGATTTCTTGTGCCAGCGGTCACATTTTCCGCCGGCCCCACAGGGAAAACGCTCTCGATGACCTCGTTCACTCTCAGCTCCGATGACTGGTTAACGCGTGAAACGCAGTTCGCTGCCTTCGCCACCGGGCCGCTGCTGGACTTCTGGCGGCTGCGGGAAGAGGGCGAGTTCAGCGGCGTGGACGGCGTGCCGATCCGCTTTGTGCGTTTTCGCTCCGCGCGACATCAGCGGGTGGTGGTGGTCAGCCCCGGCCGCATCGAAAGCTACGTGAAATACCCCGAGGTGGCCTACGATCTGTTCCACTGCGGTTACGACGTGGTGATCGTCGATCATCGCGGCCAGGGGCGCTCCGGTCGTTTACTGGCGGATACGCACCGCGGTCATGTGGTAAACTTCGCCGACTACGTGGACGATTTCGAGCAGCTTTGGCAGCGCGAGGTCGAATCGCGCGGTTATCGGCAGCGCTTCGCGCTGGCGCATTCGATGGGCGGCGCGATCCTGGCGCAGTTCCTGCAGCGTCGGCCGCAGGCATTCGACGCGGCGGCGTTTTGCGCGCCGATGTTCGGCATCCAGTTGCCGATGCCGGATTGGCTGGCCGACCGTATTCTCGACTGGGTGGAGACGCGCCCGGCGATCCGCGACTATTACGCGGTGGGCACCGGCCAGTGGCGTCCGTTGCCCTATGTGGTCAACGTGTTGACCCACAGCCGCGAGCGCTATCGGCGCAGCCTGCGCTATTACGCCGATTACCCCGAGCTGCAGGTGGGCGGGCCGACCTACCATTGGGTGCGGGAGAGCATCCGCGCCGGCCGGCAGATTATCGCTCAGGCCGGGGAGATAACAACGCCGCTGTTGCTTTTGCAGGCCGGTGAGGAACGGGTGGTCGACAACCGTTCGCATCAGGCTTTTTGTCAGGCTCTGTCAGACGCGGGGCGCCCTTGCGAAGGGGGGCTCCCGTGGGTTATCAACGGCGCACGCCATGAGATCCTGTTCGAGCGGGACGCGATGCGCGCCGAAGCACTGAACGCAATCCTGCGCTTCTTTGCTCAACACTTAGGCGGCGCGCTGCCGCCGACAACTCCATCAGAGGTTAGAACATAACGCTATGTATCACGTCGTCGCTTCCGATTTAGATGGCACGCTGCTGTCTCCCGACCATACCCTGTCGCCGTACGCCAAAGAAACGCTGAAGTTGCTGACCCAGCGCGGCGTGCATTTCGTGTTCGCCACCGGCCGCCACCATATCGACGTGGCGCAGATCCGCGACAGCCTGGAGATCAGCGCCTTTATGATCACCTCCAACGGCGCGCGGGTGCACAACACCGCCGGCGAGCTGATTTTCAGCCACAACCTGGACGAGGATATCGCCCGCGATCTGTACGGCATGCTGCACGACGATCCGGAGATCACCACCAACGTCTACCGCAACGATGATTGGTTTACCAACCGCGAAAGCCCGGAGCAGGAAGAATTCTTCCAGGAGTCGGTGTTCAAATACCAGCTGTTCGAACCGGGCCTGCTGGAAACCGACGGCGTCTGCAAGGTCTACTTCACCTGCGAAGATCACGAGCGGCTGCTGCAGGTGGAAGACGCCATCAACGCGCGCTGGGGCGATCGGGTCAACGTCAGCTTCTCGTTCCCGACCTGCCTGGAAGTGATGGCGGGCGGCGTGTCGAAAGGGCATGCGCTGGAAGAAGTGGCCAAGATCATCGGCTATACGCTGCAAGAGTGCATCGCCTTCGGCGACGGCATGAACGATCTGGAGATGCTGTCGATGGCCGGCAAGGGCTGCATCATGCGTGACGCGCATCAGCGCTTGAAGGATATGTTGCCGGAGCTGGAAGTGATCGGCTCCAACGTCGATAACGCGGTGCCGCACTACCTGCGCAAGATGTTCCTCTGACATAACCCGGGCGTTTCTCGGAAATAACAAGGGCGCCTTGCGGCGCCCTTGGCATTACTTGTGCTGGCCCTGCTTCTGCAGGAACTGCACGCCCTTGTCCGGGAAGTCGGTGAATACGCCGTCGACGCCGGCCTGGTTGTAAATCACGTCATACAGCTGGTTCACGTCGGTCACGTACTTCGGCAGCGCATCGGCGCGGATGGTGAACGGATGTACCGCCAGCTTGCTGGCGTGCGCTTCTTTCACCATGTCGGTCAGCACGATGTGGCCCGGCTTGGATTTATCCGCCACCACCAGCATGTGGTAGTCCGGCCCGATGCCGTCGGCATACTGAGCGATTTTCTGCATCGCGCCCGGCTTGAACATCCAGTCGTAGTCGTATTCTACCCACTTGCCGTCGGCTTTCTGCTCGTAGGTTTCCTGCCAGTCGTTATAGGCGATCAGCTGCACCAGCTTCAGATCCATGCCCAGCTTCGGCTCCAGCTCGTTCTTGATGCGTTTGAGCTCGTTGGCGTCGAAGCACTGCAGGTAGACGTTGTCGTTTTTGCCGGTGTAGCCGTATTGCTTGAGCACCGCCAGCACTTTGCTGGAGATGTCCTTGCCTTCCTGTTTGTGGAACCACGGCGCCTTGATTTCAGGGTAGATGCCGATGTTCTTGCCGGTCGAATGGTTCAGACCCTGCACGAACTCGATCTCTTCCTGGAAGGTGTGTACGCGGAAGTCGGATTTGCCCATCGGGAAGCGGCCAGGGTAGCCCTGCACCTTCTTGCCGTTTTCGATTTCAAAGCCTTCGGTGAACTTCAGCGATTTGATCTCCGCCAGCGTAAAGTCGATGGCGTAATAACGGCCGTCCTTGCGCGCGCGATCCGGGAAGCGTTCGGCGACGTCGGTGACGCGATCGAGGTAATGGTCGTGCAGCACCACCAGCTCGTTGTCTTTGGTCATCACCAGATCTTGTTCGAGGTAATCGGCGCCCTGCGCGTAGGCCATCGCCTTCGCCGGCAGGGTGTGTTCCGGCAGGTAGCCGCTGGCGCCGCGGTGGGCGATCACCACTTTGTCCGCCGCCTGCGCGGCGCTGACCATTGAGGTAGCGAGAATGATCCCTGTCAGCAGGGCTTTGACTTGAGTCCGCATTCCGTTTTCTCCGTGTTGTTGGGGGCAGGGTAGTAAAAAGGCCGCAGGGCGGCCTTTAAATCATGCAAAAGTCGTGTGACGGTTAGCCGCGTTTGCCGGCAGCGATTTCCGCGTGGTGTTTCTTTTCGTTCAGCATGGTCAGCAGCAGCAGGATAACCGCCAGCACGCCGCCGCCGATCATCACCATGAAGCCGCCGTCCCAACCGAAGAAGTCTACGGTGTAGCCGACGATGGCGCTGGCCGCGACCGAGCCGCCCAGGTAGCCGAACAGGCCGGTGAAGCCCGCGGCGGTGCCGGCGGCTTTCTTCGGCGCCAGCTCCAGCGCGTGCAGGCCGATCAGCATCACCGGGCCGTAGATCAGGAAGCCGATGACCAGCATACAGATCATGTCCACGGTCGGGTTGCCCGGCGGGTTCATCCAGAACACCACGGTGGCGATGGTCACCAGCGTCATGAAGAACACGCCGGTGGCGCCGCGGTTGCCTTTGAACACTTTGTCCGACATCCAGCCGCACAGCAGGGTGCCCGGGATACCGGCGTATTCATACAGGAAGTAGGCCCAGGAAGACTTGTCCAGCGCGAAGTGCTTCACTTCTTTCAGGTAGGTCGGCGACCAGTCCAGAATGCCGTAACGCAGCAGATAGACGAACACGTTGGCGACCGCGATGTACCACAGCAGCTTGTTCGGCAGGATGTACTGCATGAAGATCTGCTTGGCGGTCAGCTCTTCTTCGTCTTTTTCGCTGTAGTCGTCCGGATAGTCGTTTTTGTACTCTTCAATCGGCGGCAGGCCGCAGGATTGCGGGGTGTCGCGCATCAGGCCGAAGGCGATCAGGGCCACCAGGATGGCGCCGAAGGCCGGCATGTACAGTGCAGCGTGCCAGTCGTTGAACCAGGCCATGCCCAGCAGGAACAGCAGCGGCGGCAGGCCGCCACCCACGTTGTGGGCGCAGTTCCAGATGGAGACGATGCCGCCGCGTTCTTTCTGCGACCACCAGTGCACCATGGTGCGGCCGCACGGCGGCCAACCCATGCCCTGGAACCAGCCGCACAGGAACAGCAGGACGAACATGATGGCGATGCTGGAGGTGGCCCACGGCACGAAGCCCATGAACAACATCACCGCCGCCGCCAGGATCAGGCCGGCAGGCAGGAACACTCGCGGGTTGGAACGGTCGGAGACCGAACCCATGATGAATTTGGAGAAGCCGTAGGCGATGGAAATGCCCGACAGCGCGAAGCCGAGGTCACCGCGGCTGAAGCCTTGTTCGATCAGGTAAGGCATGGCCAGGGTGAAGTTCTTACGCACCAGATAGTAAGCGGCGTAACCGAAGAAGATCCCCAGGAAAATTTGCCAGCGCAGCTTACGGTAGAGCGGGTCTACCTTATCGCTCGGCACACGGGCGATGTGTGCGGCCGGCTTAAAAATACTCAACATGAGCGCCTCCGATGGCTTTATCTGTTATCACATCAATATGACCTTTTACGTTCATTTGATGATTGAGCGGATATCGAATGTGGTGTTTTTGTGTTCCATAACGAGCGCCATTGTCGTCAAATACGCCTGGTGTCGCTGTGACGAATGGCGCAATTGTTACACTTTTATGAAACCACGGCGGATTTTGAGCGATTCGTTAACGTTATGAAATAGAAAAACGTCCAAAAATCGTGATTATGATCACATTGATGGTTTTTTGTGGACATTTTTATTTCGTTTGATGTTCGTTCTTGTTCCTTATCAAACAAAGACCCTTATAACCGTGGCTCAATAGGCTCATAACTACCGATCCTGAGGGAGCGACATGAGCAGCTATTTTGACGGCGGCGAAACGGATGTGATCATCATCGGCGGCGGCGCCACCGGCGCAGGCATCGCCCGCGACTGCGCGCGGCGCGGCTTGCGCTGCATTTTGCTGGAGCGCCACGACATCGCCACCGGCGCCACCGGCCGCAACCACGGTTTGCTGCACAGCGGCGCGCGCTATGCGGTGACCGACGGCGAGTCGGCGCGCGAGTGCATCGAAGAGAACCGCATCCTGAAACGCATCGCCCACCACTGCATCGAGCGCACCGATGGGCTGTTCATCACCCTGCCGCAGGACTCACTGGACTATCAGCAACAGTTTATCGCCGCCTGTCGCCAGGCCGACATCGGCGCCGAAGCGATCGACCCGCAGCTGGCGCTGCGGCTGGAGCCGGCGGCTAACCCGGCGCTGATCGGCGCGGTGCGCGTGCCGGACGGCACCGTCGATCCCTTCCGGCTGACCGCCGCCAACATGTTGGACGCGCGCGAACATGGCGCGCAGATCCTGACCTACCACCAGGTGGTGGGATTGTTGCGCAGCGGCGATCGGGTGACGGGCGTGCGCGTTTACGACCATCAGAATCAGCGGCGCTATGCGCTGCATGCGCCGGTGGTGGTCAACGCCGCCGGCATCTGGGGCCAGCAGATCGCCGAATACGCCGATTTGCGCATCCGCATGTTCCCGGCCAAGGGGGCGCTGCTGATCCTCGGCCACCGCATCAACAACATGGTGATCAACCGCTGCCGCAAACCGGCGGACGCCGACATCTTGGTGCCGGGCGACACCATCTCGCTGATCGGTACTACCTCGACCCATATCGACTACGACCAAATTGACAACATGCTGGTGACCCCGCAGGAAGTGGACATTCTGATCCGCGAGGGGGCGCTGTTGGCGCCCACCCTGGCGCAGACCCGCATTCTGCGCGCCTACGCCGGGGTGCGGCCGCTGGTGGCCAGCGACGACGACCCCAGCGGGCGCAACGTCAGCCGCGGCATCGTGCTGCTCGATCACGCCGCCCGCGACGGGCTGGAAGGGTTTATCACCATCACCGGCGGCAAGCTGATGACCTACCGCCTGATGGCGGAGTGGGCCACCGACAAGGTGTGCGAAAAGCTTGGCGTAAACCGCCCGTGCACCACCGCGCAGGATGCGTTGCCCGGCTCCCGCCAGTCGGCGGAGGAGACGGTGCGCAGCGTGGTTTCTCTGCCCGCCAGCATTCGCGGCTCGGCAATTTACCGCCACGGCGATCGCGCCAGCCAGGTGCCGGCGGCCGATCGGCTCGACACCAGCCTGGTGTGCGAATGCGAGGCGGTGACCGCCGGGGAAGTGCGCTATGCGGTCAACTCGCTGACCGTCAATAACCTGGTGGATCTGCGCCGCCGCACCCGCGTCGGCATGGGCACCTGCCAGGGCGAACTCTGTGCCTGCCGCGCCGCCGGGCTGTTGACGCGCTTTAACGTCAGCACGCCGCAGCAGTCCATCGCGCAGCTGTCGCAGTTCCTCAACGAACGGTGGAAAGGCGTACGGCCGATCGCCTGGGGCGATGCGCTGCGCGAGAGTGAATTTACCAGCTGGGTTTACCAGGGGCTATGCGGGCTTGAGGCCCAGGCCGACAAGGAGCAGGAGGCGGATGATGCGATTTGACGTAGTGGTGATTGGCGGCGGCCTGGCGGGCCTGAGCTGCGCCATTGCCGTGGCCGAACAGGGCAAGCGCTGTGCGGTGGTCAGTTCCGGCCAGAGCGCGCTCTACTTCTCCTCCGGCTCGCTCGACCTGCTGGCGAGATTGCCGGACGGCACGCCGGTCGAGATGCCGCTGGCGGCGCTACCGCAGCTGGCGCAGCAGGCGCCGCAGCATCCGTATGCCCTGATCGGGCCCGGCCGGGTGGCGACGCTGTCCGCCGCCGCGCAGCGGCTGTTGGAGCGCTGCGGGCTGAACCTGCAGGGCGAGGGCACCAACAACCATCTGCGCATTACGCCGCTCGGCACGCGCCGCGCCACCTGGCTCAGCCCGCAGGCGATCCCGACGCTGCCGCTGACCGGCCAACTGCCGTGGCGGCGCATTGCGGTGATCGGCATCGAAGGCTTCCTCGACTTCCAGCCGCAGATGGCCGCCGACTCTCTGAGCCGGGAGCTCGGCGTAGAGACGGAGGTGGCCTATCTGCACATGCCGGCGCTGGACAGATTGCGCAATAACCCCAGCGAGTTCCGCGCGGTAAACATCGCCCGGGTGCTGGATTTGATGGAAAGCCTGCCGCCAATGGCCGAGGAACTGCGGCGGTTGGCGGGGGCAGCCGACGCGCTCTTCCTGCCGGCCTGTTTGGGATTGGAGGACGACGCGTCGCTGGCGGTGCTGCAGGATGCGGTCGGCAAGCCGATCCGGCTGCTGCCGACGCTGCCGCCTTCGGTGCCCGGCATGCGCTTGCATCAGGCGCTGCGGCGGCGTTTTCAACAGCTGGGCGGCGTTTTCATGCCCGGCGACAGCGTGCTGCGCGCCGAGTGCGAAGCCGGCCGCGTCACGGGCCTGTATACCCGCAACCACGGTGATATTCCGCTGCGGGCGCAGCAGGTGGTGTTGGCCAGCGGCAGCTTCTTCAGCAACGGGCTGGTGGCGGATTTCGACGGGGTGCGCGAGCCGATCTTCGGGCTGGACGTACACAGCCGCGCGGATCGCGCCGACTGGAGCCGGCGCGAGCTGTTCGCGCCGCAGCCTTATTTGCAGTTTGGCGTGCGCACCGACGGCAGGCTGCGGGCGATGAAGCAGGGCATGCCGTTCGACAATCTGTACGCCATCGGCGCGGTCGCCGGCGGCTACGATCCGCTGCAGCAAGGCTGCGGCGCCGGCGTGTCATTGATCGGTGCGCTGCACGTCGCGCAGCAGATCGCCGCGGAGGAAAACGCATGAGCCTGCATCAGGACCACAGCTTTGAAAGCTGCATCAAATGCACCGTCTGCACCACCTATTGCCCGGTCGCCAAAGTGAACCCGCTCTATCCGGGGCCGAAACAGGCGGGGCCGGACGGCGAGCGGCTGCGGCTGAAAGATCCGGCGCTGTACGACGAAGCCTTGAAATACTGCACCAACTGCAAACGTTGTGAAGTGGCCTGCCCGTCCGACGTCAAAATCGGCGATATCATTCAGCGCGCCCGCGCCGACTTCGCCCAGAGCAAGCCGACGCTGCGCGACGCCATCCTCAGCCACACCGACATCATGGGCTCGCTGTCGACGCCGTTCGCGCCGATCGTCAACGCCGCTACCGGGCTGAAACCGGTGCGCAAGCTGCTGGACAAGGCGCTGAAGATCGATCACCGGCGAGAACTGCCGAAATACTCGTTCGGCACCTTCCGCCGCTGGTACCGGCAACAGGCGCAGGCCCAGCGGCGCTATGCCGAGCAGGTGGCGTTTTTCCACGGCTGCTTCGTCAACTATAACCATCCGCAGCTGGGCAAGGATTTGATCCGGGTATTCAACGCGCTGGATATCGGCGTGCAGCTGCTGAAACGCGAGAAATGCTGCGGCGTGCCGCTGATCGCCAACGGGTTTATCGAGCAGGCCAAAAAGCAGGCCAGGGTTAACGCCGAGTCGCTGCATGAAGCGGTGCTGGAGCGCGGCATCCCGGTGGTGGCGACCTCATCGAGCTGCACCTTCACCCTGCGCGACGAATATCCTCATCTGCTGGACGTGGACACCACTCCGGTGCGCGATCGGGTGGAGCTGGCGACGCGCTATCTCTATCGCCTGATCAATCAGGGGCGCAGCCTGCCGCTGAAGCGCACGCCGCTGCGGGTGGCTTATCACACGCCTTGCCATATGGAGAAGATGGGCTGGACCGCCTACACGCTGGAGCTGCTGCGGCAGATACCGGAGCTGGAGCTGGTGGTGCTGGATTCGCAGTGCTGCGGCATCGCCGGCACCTACGGGTTCAAATCGGAGAACTACGCCACCTCGCAAGGCATCGGCGCGCCGCTGTTCCGGCAGATCGAAGAGAGCGGAGTGGATCTGGTGGTGACCGACTGCGAGACCTGCAAATGGCAGATAGAAATGTCCACCAGCAAGCGCTGCGAGCATCCGATCACCCTGCTGGCGCAGGCGCTGGTATAAAAACGAGAGGGCCGGCAAGCCGGCCCTCTGTGGGATTACTGCTTCAGCTTCAGGGTGGAGATGATGCCTTCGGCTTCGGCCTGCGCCTGCTGCTGATTGTCCGCCGGCAGCGTCACCTGAATGGTCAGCATGTTGTTGTTCAGCGAGCCGATCAGGACGGAGGAATAGGCTTTTTCGCCGCCGCTGGTGATGATGCTGTCCAGCTGACGCAGCGGCACGCCGTTGACGTCGAGCGCCTTGTTGGTGATCACCTGCAGGTTGGCGTCACGCGCGCGCTGGGTATTCTCCAGGCGCTTGGCCAGGGTCTCCAGGCTGTCGGCGGTCTTGTCGCCCAGGATCACGATCACCGCGCGCTGGCCGGTGCTGTCTGCGTAAACATGCATGTTGTTGGCCTGGTTGCCCAGCTTGCCGCTCTGATCCGCCATGCCGACCGGCAGGGTGAACGCCAGTTTACCGTCCAGCAGGCTGACCTGCTGCCCGGCCGGCGCGCTGGCCGCCGCGCCGTCAGACGCTGCCTTGGTGTCTTTGGTGTCGCCGTCGCAGGCCGCGAGGCCAAGCGCCAGCAGGCTGATACCCATCAATTTCGCTACTTTACGCATCGGGCTTCCTTCTTCCTTTCCGGTAGGGATTCACTGTCGTATCGCAACCTATTCCAGGTTGAAATGCAAGGCAGATGTTGTCACAAGTTTTTCTCCAGTAATAGCCGATAATCAGCCACTTCGCCTTTCTTTTCCAGCTGAACAATCTGATAGTGGTGGGCGAGCAGCATCGTCAGCATGGCGCGGAACCGGTTACGGGTTTTGACTGTCAGCCGGCGATAGCCCTGCGCCCGCGCCCAGCGCTCTTGTTCGGCCAACAAGGCCTGCGCCACGCCGTGGCGACGAAATGCCGGCAGCACGCCGCCCAGCCAGCTGTAAAACACCGTTTCCCGCTGTTGATAACCGAGTTTGAAACCGGCCGGCTGGCCGTCGATGTCGGCGATCAACAGGCTGGCGGGGGCACCGCCGATGCGCCGCTGCAGATCGGCCAGGCTATGCAGGCCGCCGAATTCGGGGATGCGTTGGTAAAGGCGGTGGATTTCTTCGAGCGTGGCGATGCGGACGATTGGGATCATGGGCGGCCTCCAAAGGATAGGGCCGCCCAGAATAACACGGCTCAGCCCGGCTGCAGGCTGCCGCTGCGCGCCGCGATGCGTTTGAGCAGCATGTTCAGCAACACGCCGTACATCGGCAGGAAGAACAGCAGGCAGATCATCACCTTGAAGCTGTAATCCACCAGCGCGATCTCCACCCAGTTGTTGGCCATGAAGGGATCGCTGCTCTTGTAGAAGGCGATGAAGAAGAACGCCAGCGTATCGCTGATATTGCCGAAGAACATCGCCGCCGCCGGCGCCACCCACCAGGCGCTGCGTTGGCGCAGGCGGTTAAAGACGTGAACGTCGAGGATCTGGCCGAGTACGTAGGCCATAAAGCTGGCCACGGCAATGCGCGCCACGAACAGGTTAAAACTGCCCAGCGCCGCGAAGCCCTGCCATTCTCCCTGATAGGTGACGGTGGAGATCACGTAAGAGATGAACAGCGCCGGCACCATCACCGCCAGGATAATCCGCCGCGCCAGCGGCGCGCCGAAAATGCGCACGGTCAGATCGGTTGCGAGGAAGATAAACGGGAAGGTAAAGGCGCCCCAGGTGGTATGGAAGCCGAAAACGGTGATCGGCAACTGCACCAGGTAGTTGCTGGAGGTAATGATGGCGATATGAAACAGCGAAAGCCAGACCAACGCCGTGAAGCGCTGCTGTGCGGTAAACGAATACATATTGTAGCCTTTTTAGCAGTGGGGTAAGGGAACCCAGTGTGTCTTGTCAAAACAGCAAAAAACGCTGCGCGGCGGCATGATACGCGTTTGCGCAACCAATGCAATGGTTAAATTTAACGCAAACGTTAACGCATCTTGCGCAGAAAAACTACCGGCGTAAACTAGGCGCTAATGAGATGCGGCGAGCGTTCGCCGATCGTTTTTGAACGAGAAAAATTGCATGACTGACTTATTTGCCCAGGCAGACCAGACGCTCGACGCGCTGGGCCTGCGTTGCCCGGAACCGGTGATGATGGTGCGCAAAACCGTGCGCCATATGGACAACGGCGAAACGCTGCTGATTATCGCCGACGATCCGGCCACCACCCGCGATATTCCGGGGTTCTGCCGCTTTATGGAGCACACGCTGGTAGCGCAGGAGACCGAGCAGGCGCCATACCGTTATCTGCTGCGTAAAGGTGTATAACGGCGACACGGTCGTGTTGATGAAGGAAAAGTCCCTTTCCCCGAAATGACAACGGGCGCGCTATGCCGCGCCCGTATTGGTTTCCGAACTTAGCTGCGCTTTCTCAACAGCCGCAGCGCGTTGGCGGTGACCAGCGCGGTGGCGCCGGAGTCCGCCAGCACCGCCAGCCACAAACCGGTCAGCCCCAGCAGGCTGGTGATCAGGAAGACCCCTTTCAACCCCAGCGCGATGGTGATGTTTTGCCGGATATTGGCGTGGGTGGCGCGCGAGATGCGGATCATCTCAGCGACGCCCAGCAGCCGGTTGTGGGTCAGGGCGGCGTCGGCGGTTTCCAATGCCACGTCGGTGCCGCTGCCCATGGCGATGCCGATGCTGGAGGCTTTCATCGCCGGGGCGTCGTTGATGCCGTCGCCGATCATCGCCGTCGGGCGCAGTTCGCTCAGCTCGGTGACCGCGTTGACCTTATCTTCCGGCAACAGACTAGCGCGATAGTCGAGGCCCAGCTCGCCGGCGATCGCCGCGGCGGCACGCGGGTTGTCGCCGGTCAGCATCACGCCGCGAATACCCAGCGCGTTCAGTTCGGCTATCGCCTGTTTGGCGTCGCTGCGCAGCGTGTCGCGCAGCGCCAGCAAGCCGATGGGCGCGCCGTCTTCCAGCACCACCACCGCCGTTTTACCGGCGTTTTCCAGCTTGTCTACCTTGCTCTGCCATTGAACGTCGAGCAGGCCCGGCGCCAGCTTGCCCGGCGCGCTGATCAGCACGGTCTTGCCGTCCACGATCCCTTCCACGCCGACGCCGGCCAGCGCGCGGCGCGCCTGCGCCAGCGGCAACTCGGCCCCGCTTGCGGCGGCGCGGTTGATGATCGCCTGCGCCAGCGGGTGATGTGAACCGGCCTCCACCGCGGCGGCAAGCTGCAGCAGCCGCTGTTCGGTGAGCGCGCCGATCGGCAGCACGTCGGTCACCGTCGGCTTGCCTTCGGTCAGGGTGCCGGTTTTATCGAAGGCGATGGTTTGTATCTGGCCCAGTTGCTCCAGCGCCGCGCCGCCTTTAATCAGCGCGCCGCGCCGCGTGGCGGCCGCCAGCCCGGATGTAATGGCCGCCGGGGTCGAGATCACCAATGCGCATGGGCAGCCGATCAGCAGCAGCGTCAGGCCGCGATAGATCCAGGTATCCCACGGCTGCGAGAACAGCAGCGGCGGCAGCAGGATCACCGCGACGGCCAGCAGCATAATGGCCGGGGTGTAATAACGGCTGAACCGGTCGAGGAAGCGTTCGATCGGCGCGCGGCGCTCTTCGGCCTCTTCAATCAGCTGCAGAATGCGGTCGATGGCGTTTTTGCCGGGCTCGGAGATCACCTTCATCTGCGCCGCCTGATCGACGGACAGGCTGCCGGCGGCCACTTTCTCGCCCTGCTGGCGCTCGACCGGCACCGATTCGCCGGTCAGGGCGCTTTCGTCGAAGCTGGCGAACGGATTGAGCAGCTCGGCGTCGGCCGGCAGGCGCCCGCCGGGCGCGATTTCAATCACGTCGCCAGGGCGCAGGCTGGCGACCGGCACGCGTTTGCGTTCCGTGCCTTGCAGCAGCAGCGCGTCTTCCGGCACCAGCTCCATCAGCGCCGTCACGCCGCGTCGCGCGCGGTTGGCGGCGTAGGATTCCAGCAGTTCGCCGACCATAAACAGCAGCAGCACCATCGCCGCTTCGGCGGTGGCGCCGATGAACAGCGCGCCGATGGCCGCCACGCTCATCAGCGTTTCGATGGCGAATGGTGTGCCGGAGCGGATCAAACGCAGCGCCTTGGCGGCGACCGGCGCCAATCCGACCAGCGTGGTGGCGATAAAGGCGATGCGCCC
This sequence comes from Serratia sp. CY32780, assembly GCF_052169135.1. Classification (NCBI taxonomy): domain Bacteria; kingdom Pseudomonadati; phylum Pseudomonadota; class Gammaproteobacteria; order Enterobacterales; family Yersiniaceae; genus Serratia; species Serratia sp. CY32780. The sequence goes on along the minus strand of NZ_JBJNLI010000004.1, from coordinate 54,892 downwards.
CAGCTCCGGGTTAACCCGATCCAGCACCCAGCTGACGACCATCAGGGTAGTTAACAGCAGCAGCGGTGCGAATTCGCCGAAGCGTGAGGTTTTCGGCGCGGCGGCTTTGGCGTTCTGAGTGCCGAGCAGGGTAAAGCCGGCCTGGGCGACCGCGTCCTGGATCCGCAGGCTGATGTCGGACTGTGCGTCGACTACCAGTTTCTCGGTCGCAAACAGCACCCGCGCGCTGTCGACGCCGGGGAGTGCGGTGACGGCATTTTCGATTTTCTTGGCGCAGCTGGGGCAGTCCATGCCGGTGACTTTCCAACTGAAACGTTGGCTGCCGGAAGGGGGAGCGGCGGCCAGCCTGTCGCTTTCCTCGTCCGGATCGTCGGGCGTGGCGGCGCAGCAGCCGCTATCGCCATGATCGTGATGATGGTGGGCCTGTTCGGCCTGCGCGGCGGCGTTTTTCGGTTCGCTGCTGCAGCCATGCTGCGTTTTGCTGTGGCTGTGGTTGCAGCCGCATCCGCCTTCGGCGTGGTGATGTTCCTGATGATTATGGTTTTGCTGATTGTGCATAACGTCCCCCTTCGGGCTGTTAAACGGGTTTGCTCAGTTGACTCTACACCCTGGAGTCCACTCCAGAGTCAAGCGCCGGATGAGAATTATTGCTAACGGCGTTCAAGCGTAGAAAGGGGGATTCATTCAATAATGAATAATGCGAATTTTAATCTATCGGCTTTTCTTATCCCCTATTTGGGGAAACAGGCTCGCCGCCGATAGTTTAAATAAGAAAATAATATTCCTATAGAAACTAAAAAATCGCCCGACCTAATAATAAAGAGTTATTAATCTATAACGCTTTAGCAAAATTTACCTTTTACCCTAGGGAAAGCCAGCATGATTCGCTTGAGTCTGCAGGCCGCATTGCTATTGAAGTTTGGTGCCAACTTCTCCTCATCAAGTTTCATTTGTTTTGTAAAGAAGCCAAAAAAGCAGCATAACAAACTTTCGTTGCGATAATAAATGGTTGATTATTTTATGTGCAGTTTTGCGACCCTGCCTATAATTGGAATCGATTACCATTTTTAATGGTGATCTTATTTGCTGATATATATGCATTAATTCTACCTAACACACTGCCGGCAACGGCGCATAAGCCCCTTCCAGCAAGCCTGAGGTTCATTAACCGTGGCTTACGGGGAGGTTATGTCTATCTGTCTGATTGATATCAATCAGGTAATGAGTGGAATCGAACCAATGCAATCTACTAAAAAGGCAATTGAAATTACTGAATCCAGCCTTGCGGCCGCGACAACCGGCTACGATGCTGTAGACGACCTGCTGCATTATCATGAGCGGGGCAACGGGATTCAGATTAATGGCAAGGATTCATTTTCTAACGAGCAAGCTGGGCTGTTTATTACCCGTGAGAACCAAACCTGGAACGGTTACAAGGTATTTGGCCAGCCGGTCAAATTAACCTTCTCCTTCCCGGACTATAAGTTCTCTTCCACCAACGTCGCCGGCGACACCGGGCTGAGCAAGTTCAGCGCGGAACAGCAGCAGCAGGCTAAGCTGTCGCTGCAGTCCTGGGCCGACGTCGCCAATATCACCTTCACCGAAGTGGCGGCCGGACAAAAGGCCAACATCACCTTCGGCAACTACAGCCAGGATCGTCCCGGCCACTATGATTACGGCACCCAGGCCTACGCCTTCCTGCCGAACACCATTTGGCAGGGCCAGGATCTGGGTGGCCAGACCTGGTACAACGTCAACCAATCCAACGTGAAGCATCCGGCGACCGAAGACTACGGCCGTCAGACGTTCACCCATGAGATTGGCCATGCGCTGGGCCTGAGCCACCCGGGCGACTACAACGCCGGTGAGGGTAACCCGACCTATCGCGACGTCACCTATGCGGAGGATACCCGCCAGTTCAGCCTGATGAGCTACTGGAGTGAAACCAACACCGGTGGCGACAACGGCGGCCACTATGCCGCGGCTCCGCTGCTGGATGACATTGCCGCCATTCAGCATCTGTATGGCGCCAACCTGTCGACCCGCACCGGCGACACCGTGTACGGCTTTAACTCCAACACCGGTCGCGACTTCCTCAGCACCACCAGCAACTCGCAGAAAGTGATCTTTGCGGCCTGGGATGCGGGCGGTAACGATACCTTCGATTTCTCCGGTTACACCGCTAACCAGCGCATCAACCTGAACGAGAAATCGTTCTCCGATGTGGGTGGCCTGAAGGGCAACGTCTCGATCGCTGCCGGTGTGACCATCGAGAACGCCATTGGCGGTTCCGGCAACGACGTGATTGTCGGCAACGCGGCCAACAACGTGCTGAAAGGCGGCGCGGGTAACGACGTGCTGTTCGGCGGCGGCGGGGCGGATGAGCTGTGGGGCGGTGCCGGCAAAGACATCTTCGTGTTCTCTGCCGCCGGCGATTCCGCACCGGGCGCTTCAGACTGGATCCGCGACTTCCAGAAAGGGATCGACAAAATTGACCTGTCGTTCTTCAACAAAGAGGCGCAGAGCAGCGATTTCATTCACTTCGTCGATCACTTCAGCGGCACGGCCGGCGAAGCGCTGCTGAGCTACAACGCTTCCAACAACGTGACCGATTTGTCGGTGAATATCGGTGGCCATCAGGCGCCGGACTTCCTGGTGAAAATCGTCGGCCAGGTTGACGTCGCCACTGACTTTATCGTGTAACACAGCAACGGAACGCCCGGCGCAGTCTCGGCCGGGCGTGATGCGGGAGCCCGGTATGAAAGGTACTTTAACGCGCACCGCTTTGGCGGCGGGCGGCATGATGGTGACAAGTGCGGTCATGGCCGGCAGCCTGGCGCTGCCGACCGCGCAGTCGCTGGCGGGGCAATGGCAGGTGGCCGACAGCGAGCGGCAATGCCAAATCGAGTTTTTGGCGAATGAGCAAAGTGAAACCAACGGCTATCAGCTGGTGGATCGGCAACGGTGTTTGCAAAGCGTGTTTGCGGCGGAAGTCGTGGGCTGGCGCCCGGCGCCGGACGGCATCGCTCTGCTGCGGGCGGATGGCAGCACGCTGGCGTTCTTCTCGCGCGACGGCGATCTGTATCGCAATCAGCTGGGCGCCGATGATGCCCTGACGTTGAAAGCGCTGGCTTGATAATGAAAAACGGGTTCGGCGCGCCGAACCCGCGGCAGAGAGTTACAGGTAGAGCGAACGCACGATCAGGAAGTGGCCGGAGAAGTAACAGAAAGCCACGATGGCGTCCGCCGCGCGGAAGGTGAAACGGTAGCGGTTGAGCAGCCAAACCACGTTGGCCAGCAGCAGCAGCGAGGTGCCGGTCAGCAGCGAGAAGCCGAAATCGGTGCTGCGCAGGAAATATTGCTCGCCCGCCAGCCAGACCATCAGCAGCGTCATCGCCACGTAGGTGACGATCGGCCAGCGCATCTCTTCCAGCCGGGTCCAAAGGGTGGCCAGCAGCAACGCGCCGATCGCCAGCAGCGCCAGCGGCAACGGCCAGAACAGGCTGAACGTCATCTGGCTGGCGAAGCTCAGGGTATACAGCAGATGGGACAGGAAAAAGGCGCCGATGGCGTACAGCACCCGCTCGCGCGGCAACAGGAGCAGCGCGTCGCCGATCAGCGTCGCCAGCAGGCCGAGCACGATCAGATAACCTGCTGCGCCGAGCACCGGCGCCTGCCAGGCCAACAGCAACAGCAGCAGCAGCGTGACGGGTTTGAACACCCAGCGCTGCCAGCGCGGGCCACGGTATGAGGCGTCGACGAACAGCCAACCGGAAAAGAATACGGCAAGGAACGGCCAACTCATTTATGTCTTCCTTATGCATGAGGGAGCCGCAACAACCGGCTCCAAACTGTCACCAATGTCACTTCTTATTTCAGTGTAGGTAGCCTGCCGACGATCGACAATGCTTTCTTGAGAATGCTATGTTTACGCCGATTTGGCCGTGAAGGAAATGGGAAACCGATGAGCAAACCACCGTTATTTTTTGTCGCCGTGATTGCGCTGATCGCCGTGCTGGCCACGCAACGCTACTTCAAACAGCGCCAGCGGGAGGCGGAAAACGATCGCGCGCCGATGCGCAGCCTGCAGGTGACGGTGAGCGACAAGCGCAGCTTCCCGGTCGCCAGGACCCGCGCGCCGCAGCGCGAACCGCTGGTCAATGAGCCGATGTATTACGAGGTGGTGTTCAGCCCGAACCAGGGCGGTGAAGACATCACGCTTCGGCTGAAACAGTGGCAATACAACCCGATAGAAAAAGGCGCGCAGGGCACGTTGAACATGCAGGGCACGCGCTTCGTCTCTTTCAGCGTTCAGCCGTAGCGGTCATTTCTTCTTGATGGGCGGCTGTTTCTTTTGCCAGGCCAGCAGCTCGAACACGCCAAAGATAAAGATCTTGGCTTCTTGCCAGTAGCTGATTGGCTGATCCTTCGGCTGGGTGGATTTCAACAGCACCAGCTGCAGGCCGTGCATCACCACCATAAAGAACAGCGCCACGTCGATGAAATACTTCAGCGGCTTGGGAAAAGGATGGAACAGGTTAGAGAGCAGGAAGCCCCACACGCACAGCATCAGCAGACGGCCCAGATTAATCAGCATGGTCGGTTTTCTCTTGCGAACGAATATAAAGGCGATAGGCCACCTGGCCGGCGACCTTCTCCCGGTGCAGCTGCCAGCTGGCAGGCACGTCCGCCGCGGCGCTTTCTGCCTCGGCTTCTACATAGATCCAGGCCTCGTCGGCCAGCCAGCCACGCTGCTCCAGCAGCAAGGCGGTCTCCGTCAGCAGGCCTTTGCGAAACGGCGGATCGAGGAACACCACGTCGAACGGTTGGCCCTCGCCCGCCAGCCAGCTCAGCGCGTTGGTGTTGATAACCACCCCCTTGCCCTGCAGCAGCGCCAGATTTTTTTCCAGCTGCTGCGCCACCGGCCGTTCGAATTCCAACAGCGTGGCGCTGCCGGCGTAGCGCGACAGCGCTTCCAGCCCTAATGCGCCGCTGCCGGCGAAACAGTCCAGGCAGCGCGCGCCCTGAATCACCGGCGCCAGCCAGTTGAACAGGGTTTCGCGCACCCGATCGGTGGTGGGGCGCAGCCCCGGGCTGTTCGGCACCGGAAGCTTGCGACCGCGCCATTGGCCGCCGATGATGCGGATCTGTCCGGCTGCGGCCTGGGGCGGTTTTTTGGCCGCCGCCCGTGGCGAGAGTCTTGTCATAAGCGTTGTTTGATTTCTTTTGCGGCGCGGAGCCGTAGAGGTTAACAAAAAGTTGCCCCTATTCTACCGGTGACGGGCTTCGGGGGGAACGGTAAAACTTTGTTGTCTGATTTCACACTGGAAAGCGTGCCGGATGCGTGTTGCTGCGCGAGGGAAAGTGATAGACTCGGCGGATTATTGTCAGCATATATCCTTCAGGTATGTAGGGTAAGCGAGCCTTCGGTACGGAGTAGAGTCATAACATGGCAAAAGATAAGAAACGTGGGTTTTTCTCCTGGCTGGGGTTTGGCCAGAAGGAAAAGGAAGAAGAGCAACAGCAACCTGAGCAGCCGGTAGAGCAGGCGGAGCCTCAGGCCGCGGAGACGCCGGCTGAACCGGCCACCGCCAAGCTGGATGACAAGCTCCCCGCCCAGGAATCTGAACCTGCCGCCTCCGTCGACACCCCGGGAGAGTGGGATAGCGGCCAGGCCGGCGAACCCATCGCGGAAAACCTGCCGGCGGCGGCCGAACACCCGACGGCGCAAGCGTTGGCCGAAGAGATTGTCAGCGTGACCGAGCAGGTAGTGGCGCAGCAGCAGCCGGTCGTCGAGCCCGAGCCGGTGGTTGAGCCCGAGCCGGTCGTTGAACCCGAGCCAGTTGTTGAGCCTGAGCCGGTGGTTGAACCTGAGCCGGTCGTTGAGCCTGAGCCGGTCGTTGAGCCTGAGCCGGTCGTTGAACCCGAGCCGGTTGTCGAGCCCGAGCCAGTTGTTGAGCCTGAGCCGGTCGTTGAACCCGAGCCGGTCGTTGAGCCCGAGCCGGTTGTCGAGCCAGAGCCGGTCGTTGAACCTGAGCCAGTTGTTGAGCCTGAGCCGGTTGTCGAGCCTGAGCCGGTCGTTGAACCCGAGCCGGTTGTCGAGCCCGAGCCGGTTGTTGAGCCCGAGCCAGCCGCTGAGCCCGAGCCGGTCGTCGAACCAGAATCGGAGCCGGAAGAAGAAGCGCCGCTTGAACCTGTGGTGCCGGCCGCTGCGCAAGAGCAGGAGCGGCCGACCAAAGAGGGTTTCTTCGCTCGCCTGAAGCGCAGCCTGCTGAAAACCAAGCAAAACCTCGGCTCCGGCTTTATGGGGCTGTTCCGCGGTAAAAAGATCGACGACGACCTGTTCGACGAGTTGGAAGAACAGCTGCTGATCGCCGATGTCGGCGTGGAGACCACGCGCAAGATCATCACCTCCCTGACCCAGCACGCCAGCCGCAAGCAGCTGAAAGACGCCGAAGCGCTGTATGGCAAGCTGAAGGAGGAAATGTCCGAAATTCTGGCCAAGGTCGATCAGCCGCTGGATGTCAGCGGGAAAACCCCGTATGTCATTCTGATGGTCGGCGTGAACGGCGTGGGTAAAACCACCACCATCGGCAAGCTGGCGCGCCAATTCCAGTCGGAAGGCAAGTCGGTGATGCTGGCGGCGGGGGATACTTTCCGCGCCGCGGCGGTGGAGCAGCTGCAGGTGTGGGGCGAACGCAACCGCATTCCGGTGGTGGCGCAGCATACCGGGGCGGATTCCGCTTCGGTGATCTTCGATGCGGTGCAGGCCGCCAAGGCGCGCGGCATCGATGTCTTGATCGCCGATACCGCCGGCCGTCTGCAGAACAAATCGCACCTGATGGAAGAGCTGAAGAAGATCGTCCGCGTCATGAAAAAACTGGACGACCAGGCCCCCCATGAGGTTATGCTGACGCTCGATGCCAGCACCGGCCAGAATGCGGTCAGCCAGGCGAAATTATTTAATGAGGCCGTGGGCTTAACCGGCATCACGCTGACTAAACTGGACGGTACCGCCAAGGGCGGGGTGATCTTCGCCATCGCCGATCAGTTCGGTATCCCGATTCGCTATATCGGCGTCGGGGAAGGCATCGAAGATTTGCGGCCGTTTAAGGCTGACGATTTTATTGAGGCACTTTTTGCCCGAGAGGATTAATACGGATGATTCGCTTTGAACAGGTCAGTAAAGCTTATCTGGGCGGACGGCAAGCGCTGCAGGGGGTCGATTTCCATCTGCGCCCGGCGGAAATGGCGTTTCTGACCGGCCATTCCGGCGCGGGGAAAAGTACCCTGCTGAAACTGATTTGTGGTATCGAACGGCCCAGCGCCGGCCACATCTGGTTTGGCGGCCACGACATCAGTCGTTTGAAAAACCGCGAGGTGCCGTTCCTGCGTCGGCAGATCGGCATGATCTTCCAAGATCACCACCTGCTGCTGGATCGCACGGTGTATGACAATGTGGCGATGCCGCTGATCATCGCCGGCGCCAGTACCGAAGACATCCGCCGCCGCGTCTCCGCCGCGCTGGACAAGGTCGGTTTGCTGGATAAAGCGAAGAACTTCCCGATTCAACTGTCCGGCGGTGAGCAGCAGCGCGTGGGCATCGCCCGTGCGGTGGTGAACAAGCCGGCGGTGTTGCTGGCGGATGAACCGACCGGCAACCTGGACGACGCGCTGTCGGAAGGCATTCTGCGCCTGTTTGAAGAATTCAACCGCGTCGGCGTCACCGTATTAATGGCGACGCACGACACCGGGCTTATCGCCCGCCGCAATTACCGCATCCTGACGCTGAGCCAGGGCCGCATGCAAGGGGGCGCTCACCATGGCCAATAACGCAAAAACCGCCAAGAGCAAGGCGCTGCGCGGCGGCTGGCGCGAACAGTGGCGTTACGCCTGGATGAACGCCATCAAAGACATGCTGCGCCAGCCGTTGGCGACGCTGTTGACGGTGATGGTGATCGCCATCTCCCTGACGCTGCCGAGCGTGTGCTACATCGTGTGGAAAAACGTCAGCACCGCGGCCAGCCAGTGGTACCCGACGCCGCAGCTGACGGTCTACCTGGATAAATCGCTCGACGACGACGCGGCGCTGAAAGTACTCGACGCCATCAAGGCGGAAGCCGGCGTGGAGAAGGTGAATTACCTGTCGCGTGAAGAAGCGCGCGGCGAGTTCCGCAACTGGTCGGGCTTTGGCGGTGCGTTGGACATGTTGGAAGAGAACCCGTTGCCGGCGGTGGCGATCGTTACGCCGAAGATGAGCTTCCAGAGTTCGGATACCCTCAACACCCTGCGCGATCGCGTGGCGGCGGTGCAGGGCGTGGAAGAAGTGCGTATGGATGACAGCTGGTTTGCCCGCCTGGCGGCGCTGACCGGGTTGGCGGGCCAGATCGCGGCGATCATCGGCGTGCTGATGATCGTGGCGGTGTTCCTGGTGATCGGTAACAGCGTGCGTCTGAGCATCTTCAGCCGCCGCGACACCATCAACGTGATGAAGCTGATCGGCGCCACCGACGGTTTTATCCTGCGGCCGTTCCTTAACGGCGGGGCGATGCTCGGCTTTGCCGGCGCGCTGCTGTCGCTGGTGCTGTCCGGCGCGCTGGTGTGGCAGCTGGAGTCAGTGGTCGCCGGGGTGGCCAAGGTGTTCGGCACCACCTTCACCCTGCACGGGCTGGGCTGGGACGAGGCGCTGTTGCTGCTGATCATCTCCGCGATGATCGGTTGGATCGCCGCCTGGCTGGCGACGGTGCAACATTTACGCCGATTTACACCACAGTAAGATTTTTTTGGTATACTCTTCTCCTGCTGCTTTTGATCGCGTTGCGGGAGAAGAGTGACCTCAAGCGAAGTCAGCACAACACCTCTCTTCTTAGCGCACAAATTCCCTATCGGCCTGCACTCTCGTCACGTATTGTCAGCAACAATGCTTGCAAAAAAGGGTGAACTTTTAGGGCGGAGTACGGTCAAAAATTGCAGCAAATGTTAAGGTGCCCGGCGTGTGGAACCGCTTTTGCTTCAGCAACTGCCGTAGAATCAATCATTTCCCCGCTGTAATAATCACCTGCATGATTTTGTATTCTCATAGAGAGGGTTTGAATGACCAAAGAAATGCAAACTTTAGCCTTAGTACCCCAAGGTAGCTTGGAAGCCTATATCCGGGCAGCCAACGCCTATCCGATGCTGACGGCAGAGGAAGAGCGGGAGCTGGCTGAACGGCTGCATTATCAGGGCGATCTGGATGCCGCTAAGCAGCTCATCCTGTCTCACCTGCGCTTTGTCGCTCATATTGCCCGCAACTATTCAGGCTATGGTCTGCCACAGGCGGATCTGATTCAGGAAGGCAATATCGGCCTGATGAAAGCCGTTCGCCGCTTCAACCCTGAAGTCGGCGTGCGTCTGGTTTCCTTTGCGGTGCATTGGATTAAGGCGGAAATCCACGAGTACGTATTGCGCAACTGGCGCATCGTGAAAGTGGCGACCACCAAAGCGCAGCGCAAGCTGTTCTTTAACCTGCGCAAAACCAAACAGCGTTTGGGCTGGTTCAACCAGGACGAAGTGGAACTGGTGGCCCGCGAGCTGGGCGTAACCAGCAAAGACGTGCGCGAGATGGAGTCTCGCATGGCGGCGCAGGACATGACGTTCGATCCGACTCCGGACGACGAGGCCCGCGATGGCCAGTCGATGGCGCCGGTGCTGTACCTGCAGGACAAGAGCTCAGACTTCGCTGAAGGCATTGAGGAAGATAACTGGGAAAGCAACGCCGCAGACAAACTGGCCTATGCGCTGGAAGGTCTGGACGAGCGCAGCCAGCATATCATCCGCGCCCGCTGGCTCGACGACGACAACAAGTCGACGCTGCAGGAGCTGGCCGATCAGTACGGCGTTTCCGCCGAACGCGTGCGCCAGCTGGAAAAGAACGCCATGAAGAAATTGAAAATGGCGATCGAAGCCTGAGTCGATGCGATATTCGAAAAAAAAGCCCGGCAAGCCGGGCTTTTTCATGCCTGAAATTCGGCGTTATGGCGCCACGGCGGTAAAGTCCGGCGCCGGGCAGTCGTAGCCGAATTTCGCCGCCCACGGGTAGCGAGTGCCGGTGTTAATGTAGCGTTGATAAAGCGCCCGGCCGGTCTTGGCGTCGCGCTTGATAACCCAGCTGGCGGCGTTACACAGCACGGCGGCATAGGCCTGGCTTTTCGGCGGCAGCAGATCGGCCGCCTGTTGCGCCAGCCCCACTGCCTGCCAGCGATAGTGCAGGAAACGGTTGTCCTGCGCCGGCAGCGCCGCCTTGGCGCGCGCCGCTTCTGCGCTGTCGATCCAGCTTTTATGCTTCAGCTCGCGAGTATCGAACGCATCCCCCAGATAGGAATAACCGGCGCCATAGATGGCGTAGTCCGGCGTCATCTCATAGCCGGTAAACTCCAGCCCCTGGGCGCGCAGCAGGTTGGCCGCACGATAGTAAGCCTGCGCGCGCGCCAGCGGCGCGGCGGATTTGTCCTTGGCGGCCTTCAGCTCATCGGCGTACTGCTGCGCCGCTTGCCGGTAGTTAGGGATATCGAAATAGGCCTGGGCTTCCGCGGCCCGCCCGGCGCGCATCAAGCGCCGCGCCAGCAGTTCGCGCAGCTGCACTTCCGGCGTGATTTGCTGGCCACCACCGTAGTCGTCCGGGTTAACCGGCTTGAGCGGCGTCGTCGGCGCCGGGGCGTGCTTATCGACAAAGCCTTTCAACTCATCGACGGTCAGCACGCGCTCCGCCACGTCGGCCACGTCGGCCCAGTAGATCGCCTTGCCGCGATACAGCAGGTCCATCGCCTGCAGATAGTCGCCGCGGTTCAGCGCCAGAATAGCCTGTTCGCCGGCCACCCGGCACTCGGGGACGATGGTTTCCGCGACGAAGTCGGCGTTGCGCTGTTCGCCCCAGCTTTCGTCGGCGGGGAACGCGCTTGCCGCCTTGGCGTAGGCGGCGGTGGCGGCTTTCACGTCGCCGTCGCGCAGCGCCATTTTGGCGCGCAGCCACCACGCCAGGCCGCTGTCGCCGGCGTTTTTCAGCAGGCTCGCCGCCATCGGGTACTGCCCGGAACGGTAGGCCAATGCCGCCAGCCGATCGCTGCCGGCGAAGCCGCTTTTCACCGTGCCGTCCAGCAGCGTCAGGATCTGGCTGATGATCTGGGCAGAGCGGCCGTTGCCGTCGGTATCCGCCATTTGCAGATTGCCGCTGCGGGCGAACAGCTCAATGGTCACCAGCTGCTGGATCAACGGATCGCCGATCACCTGCTTCAGCGTTTCCAGATGGTCGGGATTGACCAGGTAGCTGGAGACGTACTGCAGCGACTGCCCGCCGCTCGGATCGCCCTGCGCCGCCTGCTGTGCGTACAGGTGGGCAGCGGGGGCGACGTCACCCAGCCACAGGTGGATGCGCGCCTGCTGCCCGAGGCTGCTCAGCGCCAGCTGGTCGGGATCGGCGGTGCCGCTTTTCACCCGATCGATTACCTGCTGGAACGCCGCCAGCGCCTGTTCAAGTTCGGCTTTAGGCGGATGCTCGGCGGCGGGGGCCGCTTCACCCGATTCATTCACCGGCGTACCGTGGTCAGCCATCAACACCCGCCCAAGCGAATACTGCGCCCGCAGCCCCCAGTCGCCCTGTTCGGCGGCCGGGAGCTTCAGCACCTGCTGGAAATAGTCTGTGGCGCGCGGATCATGGCTGGCGAAAGCGACGGCGCCCAGTTGATAAAAGCGTGCAGCGTTGGACAACCCCTGCGTATTGACGGCGTCAGCCTCTTCCACCGTTTTGGCGGCGCGCATTTTGCCGATCGCCACCGTTTCCGGCGATTGCGGCATCGGTTTCGGCGGCATCGGCGGCGGCGGGGCTTGCCAGCGCGGCAGCTGTTTATCCGCCGGCACCAGCCGGCCGGCTTCGAAGGCGAAATTGCCCTCCGGCATATACAGCAGGGTGCCGTTGCGGTCGATCAGCAGCCGGTTAGGGAAATCCGGGCCGCAGGCATAGCCGCTCAGCGGCAGCGCCAGCGCGGCGCCGATCAGCATGGCCAGCGGAAGAAGGCGGCGGGTGTTCCGTGCCGCGCGCGTATCAAGGTGTGACAAGGGTGCCTCCTGGCGTCAGTTGTTGGCAGCGCAGCCAGCCCAACGGCCGGGATTGCCCGGCGCGGAGCTGATCGCCGCTGATGCGAATAAAGCGTTGCCGCTGCGGTGCGGATTCCAGCCGGTAGTTGCCGACCGCGTCCGCCGCCAGGCAGTCGTCGGCGCGGATGGCCACCTCTTGCGGCAGCGGGGCGTCCACCGGCCCGTTGTTATGAATTATCAGATCATACAGCCCGTTTTGCTGTGGCTGAGGCCTAAATTTTATCTGCCAGTCGACGTTCAGCGGCTGCCGTTCGATCACCGCTCGCAGCGTGGCGAGCGACCAGGCGCGCCGATCGTCCGCCAGCGGCAAGCGGAACCAGATAATGCCGCGCAGCCGGGGCGGCGTTTGCTGCGCCAGCGTCTGCAGAAAATCGGCGATCTGCTGCGGCGCGACCGTCAGCTCGCGGCCGTTGCCCGCCACGCGCAGCGAGGACTCGCTCTCCACCTGCGCGCCCTGCGCATCAAACCCCAGCAGCGCCATGCCGTAGGCCGGCAGCGCGACGCGAAACGGCTTCGGTGTGACGGAGGCGTACTGCCGCACCCAGCGCAGCGCCAAGGAGCCGTCAAACAGCCCCTGCTGCGGCGAGAGCACCGCATGTACCTGCAGGACGGAGCTGTCGGCCTGTTGCAGTACGCCGGGCAGGTCGGGCGAGCCGATCCAGGCCGGCAGGGCGGTGATGCCGAGCTGCAAAGCGGCGGGCAGCCGTTGGCGCAGCTGCTGCAGAAAGCGTTGGTAGTCCGGCAGGCGGGCGGTGGCGGCGTCATGATCGATCTCGACGCCGGTGACGGGCAGCCCGGCCGCCTGCCAGCGTTGGGTGAGCGCCAGCAGGCGCTGGATAATGGCCTCTTGGTCCAGCTGCGGCAGCTGGCCGTCGAGGCGCGCCACCAGCCAGAGCGGGCGGCCGTCCTGCCGCAGCAGGTTGAGATCGGCCGGGATCTCCCGCCAGCCCTCGCGCGGATGTACCTGCAGCGCCAGCACGCGCAGCCCACTGAACAGATCGCGGCTGTGCGCCAGCGCATCGGCGTGCTGCGGCGTCCAGACCCGCTGCCAGATATAAACCTGCTGATCCCAGCCTGAGGCCAGGCGCAGCGCCTGCTGGCGCCCGAGGAGCGCGGCCGCCAGCCCCAGCGCAATCAAGACCAGCGCCGCCAGCCGGCGTTTCATTTTTGCCAGAGTTCGCCCTGCGGTGCGAAGCCGCAGGCGCGCATGAAGTTATCGACTTCCCCGCGTTCGCGCGGCGCCAGGCCGGCGGTCGACAGCTGCCAGTGGGCGATCTGCGGCAGCTGACGCTGCGCATCCTGCACCAGGTAAAGACCGACGCCGCGGCGGCGCGTCACTTCGCGTACCAGCAGGTCCTGCAGCTCGGCGCGGTCGTTCTGCAGCGCGATTTTCACCGCCCCCAGCAGCCGCTCGTTGAAGCGGGCGGCGAACAGCGCCTTGCCGTCGCTCAGCCAGCTCTGCCACTGTTCCGGCTGCTGGTGCGGCCAAATTTTGCCGAGGTCGATAAGGTCTTGCGGGGACAGCGCGGTCAGGCGCTCGATGGTCAGTTTCATGCAGAATTTCCGCGCAGCTAAATGATGCCGACAGTGTAATAGATCTTGTGCAGAGCGTTGTGTAAGTTTTTCTGTACGATTACTGTGCAATATGTTTTTTGCACGGGGCATTTTCCGAGTAAATAGTTAGTAAACGGATTGTTAACCAGCACAACGCACTACGCCTCAAGGTAAAGAGCGCAGATTTAATTCGAATTTTATCCTGTTTACACCGCTTGTTTCTGCCTGATGAAGTTGATTTGCAGAAGAAAATTCCTGTTTAATGGCATGAAAAATAAAGTCTTATTAGAAAATAATGCCGACAAAGCGCCTAAATCATTATTACTTATAACAAAAGCGGTCAATAACGATCCGGTGCAGGCAAACACAACAGGTACGTTCACAACGACAGATGGGGATTTGCGGATGAAATTAACAACAGGTAAGGCACTGCTGGCGGGTTGTATTGCGATGGCCATGAGCCAGGCGGCCATGGCGAAAGACATCAAGGTGGCGATCGTCGGGGCGATGTCCGGTCCGGTCGCGCAGTATGGCGACATGGAGTTTACCGGCGCGCGCCAGGCGATTGCCGACATCAACGCCAAGGGCGGCATCAAGGGCGACAAGCTGGTCGGCGTGGAATACGACGACGCCTGCGACCCGAAACAGGCGGTTGCGGTCGCCAACAAGGTGATCAACGACGGCATTCGCTACGTGATCGGCCACCTGTGCTCCTCGTCCACCCAGCCGGCGTCCGATATTTATGAAGACGAAGGCGTGATCATGATTACCCCGGCGGCCACCAACGCCGATCTGACCACCCGCGGCTACAAGATGATCATGCGCACCACCGGCCTGGACTCGGATCAGGGCCCGACCGCCGCCAAATACATCCTCAGCGACATCAAGCCGAAGCGCATCGCCGTGGTGCACGACAAGCAGCAATATGGCGAAGGCCTGGCGCGCTCGGTGCGCGACAGCCTGAAAAAACAGGGCACCGAAGTGGCGATGTTTGAAGGCATCACCGCCGGCGACAAAGACTTCTCCACCCTGGTGGCGCGCCTGAAGAAAGAGAATATCGACTTCGTGTATTTCGGCGGTTACTACCCGGAAATGGGCCAGATCCTGCGTCAGGCCAAGCAGGCTGGGTTGACCACCCGCTTCATGGGGCCGGAAGGCGTGGGCAACTCCTCGCTGTCCAACATCGCCGGGGCCGCTTCGGAAGGCATGCTGGTGACGCTGCCGAAGCGCTACGATCAGGTGCCTGCCAACCAGCCGATCGTCGATGCGTTGAAAGCCAAGAAGCTGGATCCGACCGGCCCGTTCGTCTGGACCACCTATGCCGCGCTGCAGTCGCTGACCACCGGCATGGAGCGCAGCGGCAGCCAGGAGCCGGCGGACATCGTCAAGGATCTGAAAACCGGCAAGCCGGTGGAGACCGTGATGGGGCCGCTGAGCTGGGATGACAAGGGCGATCTGAAAGGCTTCGAGTTCGGCGTGTTCGAGTGGCATGCCAACGGCACGTCCACACCGATCAAATAAGCCATAATGATTAGGGTGGGGCGCGGCTCGCTGCGCCCGGCGGGTCGGCTTGCCGGCCCCGTCTCCCTTTACCCGCCGGTTCTCCGCCGGCGGGTTTCGCAGCCAAGGGTTCAGAGTATGTCAGAGCAACTCCTCTATTTTCTGCAGCAGATGTTCAACGGCTTAACGTTGGGCAGCACCTATGCATTGATCGCCATCGGTTACACCATGGTTTACGGCATCATCGGCATGATCAACTTCGCCCACGGCGAGGTGTACATGATCGGCAGCTATGTCTCCTTTATCGTGATCGCCGCCCTGATGATGCTCGGCATCGACGTCGGCTGGTTGCTGATCGGCGCCGCGTTTCTGGTCTCGATCGTCATCGCCAGCGCCTACGGCTGGAGCATCGAGCGGGTGGCCTACAAGCCGGTGCGCAACTCCAAGCGCCTGATTGCGCTGATCTCGGCCATCGGCATGTCGATATTCCTGCAAAACTACGTCAGCCTGACGCAGGGCTCACGCGATCTGGCGCTGCCCAGCCTGGTGACCGGCCAGTGGGTGCTGGGGGAAAGCAATGGCTTCGCCGCCACCATCAGCACCATGCAGCTGACCATCTGGCTCGTGACCTTCCTGGCGATGCTGGCGCTGACGCTGTTTATCCGCTATTCGCGCATGGGCCGCGCCTGCCGCGCCTGTGCGGAAGACCTGAAGATGGCCAGCCTGCTGGGCATCAACACTGACCGGGTGATCTCGCTGACCTTCGTCATCGGGGCGGTGATGGCGGCGGTGGCCGGGGTGTTGCTCGGCCAGTTCTACGGCGTCATCAACCCCTACATCGGCTTTATGGCCGGCATGAAAGCCTTCACCGCCGCGGTTCTGGGCGGCATCGGCAGCATTCCCGGCGCGATGATCGGCGGCCTGGTGCTGGGCGTGGCGGAAGCGCTGACCTCCGCCTATCTCAGCACCGAATACAAAGACGTGGTGTCGTTCGCGTTGCTGATCGTGGTGCTGCTGATCATGCCGACCGGCATCCTCGGGCGTCCGGAGGTTGAGAAAGTATGAAACTCAATCTGCTCAATGCGCTGATCGCCACGGCGGTGCTGTTCGTGATGGCGTCGTTCCTGATGGGCATGCAGCTTAGCCTGGACGGCACCAAGCTGGTGGTGCACGGCGCGGCGGAAGTGCGCTGGATGTGGATCGGCATCGGCTGCGTCATCGTCTTTTTCTTCCAGCTGTTGCGCCCGCTGCTGCAGCAGGGATTGAAAAAAGTCTCCGGCCCGGCGTTCGTGCTGCCGAGCTTCGACGGCACCACGCCGCGGCAAAAGCTGCTGGCGGCTCTGCTCATCGTCGCGGCGGTCGCCTGGCCGTTCCTGGTATCGCGCGGCACGGTGGATATCGCCACCCTGACGCTGATCTACGTGATGCTGGGCCTCGGCCTCAACGTGGTGGTGGGCTTGTCCGGCTTGCTGGTGCTCGGCTACGGTGGTTTCTACGCCATCGGCGCTTACACCTACGCGCTGCTGAATCACTATTACGGCCTCGGCTTCTGGGAGAGCCTGCCGCTGGCGGGCATCGTCACCGCCGCCTTCGGCTTCCTGCTCGGTTTCCCGGTGCTGCGGCTGCGCGGCGACTATCTGGCGATCGTGACGCTCGGCTTCGGTGAGATCGTGCGCATCCTGCTACTGAACAATACCGAGATCACCGGCGGGCCGAACGGCATCAGCCAGATCCCGAAACCGACCTTTTTCGGCCTGGAGTTCAACCGCAGCGTGCGCGACGGCGGTTGGGATACCTTCCATAACTTCTTCGGCCTGAAATACGATCCGAGCGATCGCATCATATTCCTGTATCTGGTGGCGCTGCTGCTGGTGGTGCTGACGCTGTTCGTCATCAACCGCCTGCTGCGCATGCCGCTCGGGCGCGCCTGGGAAGCGCTGCGCGAAGACGAGATCGCCTGCCGCTCGCTGGGCCTCAGCCCGACGCGCATCAAGCTGACCGCCTTTACCATCAGCGCCGCTTTCGCCGGGTTTGCCGGCACGCTGTTCGCCGCGCGCCAAGGCTTCGTCAGCCCGGAATCTTTCACCTTCGTCGAATCGGCCTTCGTGTTGGCGATCGTCGTACTGGGGGGCATGGGCTCGCAGTTCGCGGTCATTCTGGCGGCGATCCTGCTGGTGGTGTCGCGCGAACTGATGCGCGATCTGAATGAATACAGCATGTTGCTGCTGGGTGCGCTGATGGTGTTGATGATGATTTGGCGGCCGCAGGGGCTGCTGCCGATGAAACGGCCGCAGCTGAAGCTGCAGGCGGCGGACATTCACGCGGGCAAGGGGGAGCAGGCATGAGCGTTCAACCTTTGCTGCAGGTGGAGGGCCTGTCGATGCGTTTCGGCGGGCTGCTGGCGGTCAACAACGTGGCGTTGACGCTGAACGAAGGCGAAATCGTGTCGCTGATCGGCCCCAACGGCGCCGGTAAGACCACGGTGTTCAACTGCCTGACCGGTTTTTACCGCCCGACCGGCGGCACCATCAAATTGCGCGATCGCCACCTGGAAGGGCTGGCGGGGCAGGCCATCGCCCGCATGGGCGTGGTGCGCACCTTCCAGCACGTGCGGCTGTTCCGTGAAATGACGGTGATCGAGAACCTGCTGGTGGCGCAGCATCAGCACCTGAAAAGCGGCGTGTTTGCCGGGCTGTTGAAAACCCCGGCCTTCCGCCGCGCCGAAGCCGACGCGCTGACGCACGCGGCGGAGTGGCTGGAGCGCGTCGGCCTGCTGGAGATGGCCAACCGTTCGGCGGGCAACCTGGCCTATGGGCAGCAGCGGCGGCTGGAGATCGCCCGCTGCATGGTGACCCGGCCGGAGCTGCTGATGCTGGACGAACCGGCCGCCGGCCTCAACCCGAAAGAGACCGACGAACTGGATCACCTGATCGTCGAGCTGCGCGATCGGCATAAGGTATCGGTGCTGCTGATCGAGCACGACATGAAGCTGGTGATGGGCATTTCCGACCGCATTTACGTGGTGAATCAGGGCACGCCGCTGGCGCAGGGCACACCGGCGGAGATCCGCAGCAACCCGGACGTGATCCGGGCTTATTTGGGCGAAGAATAATATGTTGTCATTCAATCAGGTATCCGCCCATTACGGCAAAATTCAGGCGCTGCATCAGGTCAGCCTCACGATAAGCCAGGGCGAAATCGTGACGTTAATCGGCGCCAACGGCGCCGGTAAAACCACGCTGCTCGGCACCCTGTGCGGCGAACCGCGCGCCAGCGAAGGCAGCATCGTCTTTCAGGATCAGGACATCACCCAGTGGCAAACCTCGCGCATCATGCGCGAAGCGGTGGCGATCGTGCCGGAAGGGCGGCGCGTCTTCTCGCGCATGACGGTGGAAGAAAACCTGGCGATGGGCGGCTTCTTCGCCGATCGCCGGCAGTATCAACAGCGCATCGAACGGGTGTTCACTCTGTTCCCGCGCCTGCTGGAGCGCCGAAACCAGCGCGCCGGCACCATGTCCGGCGGCGAACAGCAGATGTTGGCCATCGGCCGCGCGCTGATGAGCCAGCCGAAGCTGCTGCTGCTCGACGAGCCCTCGCTCGGGCTGGCGCCGATCATCATCCAGCAGATCTTCGACATCATTCAGCAGCTGCGGGAAGAGGGCATGACCATCTTCCTGGTGGAGCAAAACGCCAATCAGGCGCTGAAATTGGCGGACCGCGGTTATGTGCTGGAAAACGGCCGCGTGGTGTTGGAAGATACGGGGGCTGCATTGTTAGCCAACGAAGCAGTGAGGTCGGCGTATCTGGGCGGTTAATCCGCCCCCCTACGAATTAAAATAATCAGGTACGAGAAGAAGAAATGAAGACAGAAGGGTTACTCGCGCAGCGCATCGTTAACGTAAAAAGTTCGGCCATCCGTGAATTGCTTAAACACAGCAAGATGGAACACGTCATTTCGCTGGCGGGCGGCATCCCCTCTGATGCGCTGTTCGATTTCGAAGGATTGAGCATCGCCACCCAGCAGGCGATCACCGAACAGCCGAAAAGCGCGTTCCAGTATGGCCTGACCGAGGGCAGCCCGCTGCTGCGTGAGCGCATTTGCGCGCTGTGCGCCGAGCGCGGCGTCACCGCGCGCGCGGAAGAGGTGATGGTCACCGCCGGCTCGCAGCAGGCATTGGATTTGGTGATGCGCGCCATCGTCAACCCCGGCGACGTGTTCGTGGTGGAGCGCCCGACCTACCTGGCGGCGCTGCAAACGCTGGAGCTGGCGGAAGCCAACATCATGTCGGTCTCGTCAGACAGCGACGGTATGGTGGTGGAAGAGCTGGCCGAGCTGCTGAAAACCCAGCGCATCAAGGGCGTGTACGTGGTGCCGAATTTCGGCAATCCCAGCGGCATCACCCTGAGCGCCGCGCGCCGCGAACTGCTGGTGAAACTGGCCGCTGAACATAACTTCCTGATCATCGAAGACGATCCGTACGGCGAGCTGCGTTTCACCGAAGAGCGCCACCCGACGCTGCATCAGGTGTCGCAGCGGGTGCTGGGCAACACCGACCACATCATTTATACCTCGACCTTCTCCAAGATCCTGGCGCCGGGTCTGCGGTTGGGCTGGGCGATCCTGCCGCCGTTCCTGCTGCATAAAGTGGCGATCATCAAGCAGGCGGCGGATCTGCACGCCAGCGCGCTGTCGCAGAGCATCGTCGAATGCTACCTCGGCCTGGATCGCCTACCGGCGCAGATCGACAAGATCCGCGCCGCCTACAAACAGAAGGGCGAGATTCTGGCCGGATTGGTGGAGCAGGAGCTGGGCGACTACATCACCTTCGATAAGCCGAAGGGCGGCATGTTCCTGTGGGCGCGTTTCCGCCAGCCGTTCAACGCCACCGAATGGCTGAATACCACGTTGCAGCAGGGCGTGGTGTTCGTGCCGGGGGAATACTTCTTCTCCGACAACTCGGATCGTTCGACCTTCCGCCTGTCGTTCGCCACCGCCACCGAGCAACAAATGCAGGAAGCGGTGGCGCGCCTGCGCCGTTCGCTGTAATCCCCGCGGCGGCGGAGCGCATGCCCGCCGCCGACATCAAACTGCCATCTTCACTTCACTCTCCTGTCACATGGCTGTCACTTTTTAGTTATTTTTCTGTCATCCGCGCATGGCATGTTAGCTTCCGAACAAAAAACTGATTCTTTTCGCTCACGCGCTTTTACACCAGCTTTTTTCAGGAGTTAGGCATGCTCACCTACGCTATTCGCAAAACCACGCTGTGCGTCGCATTGACCCTGGCGGTCAGCACTCAGGCGCTGGCGGCGACCGAGATCCCGTTCTGGCATTCGATGGAAGGCGAACTGGGTAAGGAAGTGGACTCCCTGGCGGATCGCTTCAACCAGTCGCACAGCGACGTCAAGATTGTGCCGGTTTACAAAGGCAACTACGAACAGAGCCTGGCGGCGGGCATCGCCGCTTACCGCTCCGGCAAGGCGCCGGCGATCCTGCAGGTTTACGAGGTGGGCACCGCCACCATGATGGCCAGCAAGGCCATCAAACCGGTCTATGAAGTGTTTAAAGAGGCCGGCATCAACTTCGACGAGTCGGTGTTCGTGCCGACGGTAGCCGGCTATTACACCGACAACAAGAGCGGCCATCTGCTGTCGCAGCCGTTCAACAGCTCTACGCCGGTGCTGTACTACAATAAAGACGCCTTCAAGAAGGCCGGCCTGAACCCGGATCAGCCGCCGAAAACCTGGCAGGAGCTGGCGGCGGATACCGCCAAACTGCGTGAGGCCGGCATGAAGTGCGGCTACGCCAGCGGTTGGCAGGGCTGGATCCAGCTGGAGAACTTCAGCGCCTGGCACGGCGTGCCGTTCGCCAGCGAAAACAACGGTTTCGGCGGCACCAACGCCAAGCTGGAGTTCAACAAGCCGCTGCAGGTCAAGCATATCGCGCTGCTCGAAGCGATGAACAAGAAGGGTGATTTCACCTACTTCGGCCGCAAAGACGAATCCACCGAGAAGTTTTATAACGGCGACTGCGCCATCACCACCGCGTCATCCGGTTCGCTGGCGGACATCAAGCACTACGCCAAATTCAACTACGGCGTCGGCATGATGCCGTACGACGCCGACGCGAAAAACGCGCCGCAGAACGCCATCATCGGCGGGGCCAGCCTGTGGGTGATGAACGGTAAAGACGCCGCCACCTACAAGGGCGTGGCCGAGTTCCTGCAGTACCTGGCGCAGCCAGAAATCGCCGCCGAATGGCACCAGAAGACCGGTTATCTGCCGATCACCACCGCGGCTTACGATCTGACCAAGCAGCAGGGCTTCTACGACAAGAACCCGGGCGCCGACGTCGCCACTCGCCAGATGCTGAACAAGCCGCCGTTGCCGTTCACCAAGGGCCTGCGCCTCGGCAACATGCCGCAGATCCGCAGCGTGGTGGATGAGGAGCTGGAAGGCGTATGGACCGGCAAGAAAACGCCTCAGCAGGCGTTGGACGCCGCCGTGCAGCGCGGTGACGTGCTGCTGCGCCGTTTCGAAGCATCGACCAAGTAACCCTGCGTCGCGGGCCCGTCCGATCGGGCTCGCGTCTTCACGCCGATCCTTCCGTACCCGATTAATGGTTTAACTGCTATGTCATCTTCCCGTCCCGGTTTCGGCTGCAGCTGGTTGCCCTATGCGTTGGTGCTGCCGCAGCTGCTGATTACCGCCGTCTTCTTTTTATGGCCCGCCGGCGAGGCGCTGTGGTATTCGGTGCAGAGCCTCGATCCGTTCGGCCTGTCCAGCCAGTTTGTTGGGCTGGATAACTTTAAGCAGCTGTTTCAGGATCCTTACTACCTCGACTCGTTCTACACCACGCTGATCTTCAGCTTCCTGGTGGCGGGCATCGGGCTGGCGGTTTCGCTGTTCTTCGCCGCGCTGGTGGACTACGTGCTGCGCGGCAGCCGGCTCTATCGCACGCTGATGATCCTGCCCTATGCGGTGGCGCCGGCGGTGGCGGCGGTGCTGTGGATCTTTCTGTTCAACCCCGGCCTGGGATTGATCACCCATTTCCTCAACGGGCTGGGCTATAACTGGAACCATGCGCAAAACAGCGGCCAGGCGATGTTCCTGGTGGTGCTGGCCTCGGTATGGCAGCAGATAAGCTATAACTTCCTGTTTTTCCTCGCGGCGCTGCAGTCGATCCCGCGCTCGCTGGTGGAGGCGGCGGCCATCGACGGCGCCGGCCCGGTGCGGCGTTTCTTCCATCTGGTGCTGCCGCTGATCGCGCCGGTGAGCTTCTTCCTGCTGGTGGTCAATCTGGTGTACGCCTTCTTCGATACCTTCCCGGTGATCGACGCCGCCACCGGCGGCGGGCCGGTGCAGTCCACCACCACGTTGATCTACAAGATCTACCGCGAAGGCTTCGCCGGATTGGATCTCTCCAGCTCTGCCGCGCAGTCGGTGATCCTGATGCTGCTGGTGATCGGCCTGACGGTGATCCAGTTCCGCTTCGTTGAACGTAAGGTGCGCTATCAATGATTGAGAATCGACGCGGGCTGGATATCTTCAGCCATGTGATGCTGATTATCGGCGTGCTGGTGGTGCTGTTCCCGCTGTACGTGGCCTTTGTCGCCGCCACGCTGGACGACAAGCAGGTGTTTCAGGTGCCGATGACGCTGGTGCCCGGCGGCCACCTGTGGGAAAACATCCGCAATATCTGGCAGGGCGGCGTGGGCAACCTCAAGGTGCCGTTCTCGCTGCTGCTGCTGAACAGCGTGATCATGGCGCTGGCGATCACCTTCGGCAAGATCGCGGTGTCGGTGCTGTCGGCTTACGCCATCGTGTACTTCCGCTTCCCGCTGCGCAGCCTGTTCTTCTGGCTGATTTTCCTCACCCTGATGCTGCCGGTGGAGGTGCGTATCTTCCCGACGGTGGAGGTGATCTCCAACCTCAACCTGCTGGACAGCTACACCGGCCTGACGCTGCCGCTGATGGCCTCGGCCACCGCGACCTTCCTGCTGCGCCAGTTCTTCATGACGCTGCCGGATGAGCTGCTGGAGGCGGCGCGCATCGACGGCGCCGGGCCGATGCGTTTCTTTTGGGACATCGTGCTGCCGCTGTCGAAAACCAATCTGGCGGCGCTGTTCGTCATCACCTTTATCTACGGCTGGAACCAATACCTGTGGCCGATCCTGATCACCAGCGACGCCTCGATGGGCACCGCGGTGGCGGGCATCAAGAGCATGATCTCCACCTCCGGCGCGCCGACCCAGTGGAACCAGGTGATGGCGGCGATGATTCTGACTTTATTGCCACCGCTGGCGGTGGTGCTTCTGATGCAGCGCTGGTTTGTGCGCGGTCTGGTTGATAGCGAGAAATAACGACGATGGCAGGATTAAAACTACAGGCGGTCACCAAGTCTTACGACGGTAAAACGCCGGTGATCAAACAGATCGACCTCGACGTGGCGGACGGCGAATTCATCGTGATGGTCGGCCCGTCCGGCTGCGGCAAATCCACGCTGCTGCGGATGGTGGCCGGGCTGGAACGCACCACCAGTGGTGATATCTATATCGATACCCGGCGCGTGACCGATCTGGAGCCCAAGGATCGCGGCATCGCGATGGTGTTCCAGAACTACGCGCTTTATCCGCACATGAGCGTATACGACAACATGGCCTACGGCCTCAAGATCCGCGGTTTCGGCAAGGATCATATCCGCCAGCGGGTGGAAGAAGCGGCACGGATCCTGGAGCTGGAGCCGCTGCTCAAACGCAAACCGCGCGAGCTTTCCGGCGGCCAGCGCCAGCGCGTGGCGATGGGGCGCGCCATCGTGCGCGAACCGGCGGTATTCCTGTTCGATGAGCCGCTGTCCAACCTGGACGCCAAGCTACGGGTGCAGATGCGCCTGGAGCTGCAACAGCTGCATCGTCGTCTGAAAACCACCAGCCTGTACGTGACCCACGATCAGGTGGAGGCGATGACGTTGGCGCAGCGGGTCATCGTGATGAACAAGGGCGTGGCGGAGCAGATCGGCACCCCGAGCGAAGTGTACCAACGGCCGGCTTCGCTGTTCGTCGCCGGCTTTATCGGATCGCCGGCGATGAACCTGCTGCCAGGCACCCTGAGCGCCGACGGCGGCCAGCTGCTGCTGGCGGACGGCATGGCGCTGCCGTTGCCGGTGGCCAAACCGCAGTGGGCGGGGCGGCCGTTGACGTTGGGCATTCGGCCGGAGCATATTCAGTTGGTGGCGCAAGGCCAGGGCGTGCCGCTGCAGCTGCAGACGCTGGAGCTGCTGGGGGCCGATAATCTGGCGCACGGCCAGTGGGGCGGCCACGGGGTGATCGTGCGGCTATCGCATGAAACCTTGCCGGCGGCGGGCAGTACGCTATATTTGCAGCTGCCTGCTCAGGCGCTGCACTTCTTTGACACCGACAGCGGATTACGGATGGATTGATGACCAGACATTGGCCTTACCCTCATATTGTCGCCCACCGCGGCGGCGGTTCTCTGGCGCCGGAAAACACCCTGGCGGCGATCGACGTTGGCGCGCGCCACGGCCACAAGATGATCGAGTTCGACGCCAAGCTGGCGCAGGACGGGCAAATTTTCCTGCTGCACGACGACACGCTGGATCGCACCAGCAACGGCTGGGGCGTGGCGGGCGAGCTGCCGTGGGACAAACTGGTGCAGCTGGACGCCGGCAACTGGTACAGCTCGGCCTTCAAGGGCGAGCGGCTGCCGCTGCTGTCGGAGGTGGCGGAACGCTGCCAGGAACACGGCCTGATGGCCAATATCGAGATCAAACCGACCACCGGCAGCGACGATGAAACCGGCCGGGTGGTGGCGCTGGCGGCGCGGCTGCTGTGGCAAGGGCAGACCGATCCGCTGCTTTCCTCCTTCTCGGTGGACGCGCTGGCGGCGGCGCAGCGCACCGTGCCGGATTTGCCGCGCGGCCTGCTGCTGGAGGACTGGGACGACAACTGGCGCGAGCTGACCGAACGCCTGGATTGCGTCTCGCTGCATATCGATCACAAAGCGCTGACCGCCGAGCGGGTAAAAGCGTTGAAAGACGCCGGGCTGCGCATTCTGGTGTATACCGTCAACCAACCGGATCGCGCGCGCCTGCTGCTCGACTGGGGCGTTGACTGCATTTGCACCGACCGGATAGATTTGATCGGCCCGGATTTTTAATCCGGCGCCGATGAATCCCGCGACGACAAGCCTTGCCGCCGCACCACCGGAAGGAATGCGATGCCTGGCTTTATGATGTCACTGTGGCACCAGATCGTGCTGTCTTTACCGCTGTTTGTGCTGATCGCGTTGGGTTATGGGCTGATTCGCTGGGGGAAATGGCCTGCCGGCATCACCGATGGCCTGACGCGCTTCGTGTTTTCCCTCGCCTTGCCCGCCATGCTGTTTCGCATGATGTGCGACTTCTCGCAGCGCCCGGCGGTTGACGCCCGGCTGCTGATCGCGTTTTTCGGCAGTTGCCTGATCGTGTTCGTGCTCGGCCGTCTCGTCGCCCGGCACCTCTTTCGGCTGGATGGCGTCGCCGGATCGGTGTTTGCGCTGGGCGGCATTTTCTCCAATAACGTGATGCTCGGCTTGCCGATCGCCAGCGTGATGCTGGGGGAGGCGGCGATCCCGTCGGTGGCGCTGGTACTGGTGTTCAACGGCCTGATCCTGTGGACGCTGGTGACGGTGTCGATCGAATGGGCGCGCAACGGCTCGCCGACGCTGAGCGGCTTCGCCAAAACCGCGCGCAGCGTGCTGACCAATCCGCTGATCGTCGGCATTCTGTCCGGCACCCTGTTCAGCCTGACCGGCCTGCCGCTGCCGGCCTTCGTCGATCGGCCGATCAGCATGCTCGGCCAGGTGGCAGCGCCGCTGTCGCTGGTGGTGCTGGGCATGGGGCTTGCCGAGTACCGCATCGGCGAAGGCTGGCGGCTGAGCAGCGCCATCTGCGTGCTGAAACTGCTGGTGCAGCCATTAGTGATTTGGCTGCTGGCCTGGATGATGGATCTGCCGCCGATGGAGACCCGGGTTGTGGTGCTGCTGGGCTCGATGGCGGTGGGGGTGAACGTCTACCTGATGTCGCGCCAGTTCAATACGCTCACCGGCCCGGCCGCCACCAGCCTGGTGATGTCCACCGTGCTGGCGGCGATCACTACGCCGCTGATCCTCACCGTTATGGGCGTGCGGGCGTAGCCGGCATCGGCGCCTGCGGCACCGCCGGCGCGGTGCGATTGAACGGATCGCGCGGCTGGTTGCCGTTGGGCAGCAGCTGCCCGCCGTTCGGCGTGGTTTGCAACAGCTGCTGCCGTTGATTGTCGAACTGCCGTTGCTGCTGCAGGCGGCGTTGATCCATCTGCCGATTGTTCAACAGGCGCTGTTGCTGAGCCTGTTGGCTGTTTTGGTTGAGCAACTGCTGCTGTGAGCGCAGGTCGGTTACGCCGTTGGCCGCCGCAGCCAGGCCGGGCAGCCACAGCAGAACAAACAGGATGTGAGAAGTTTTCATGATGGTTACCTCGCCTTTTTATTAAGCCTAACCCAACGGTGAAATTTTGCCGGTAGTTTGTCTTTTGTTCAGATGTAAACCGCCTTTTCGCCAACGCGGCGCGCATCTTCCGTTACAATCGCCCTTTCGGTCTTTTTAGGGTGAACCCATCGTGCTGCTTTTGGTTATAACCACCATCCTGTGGGCGTTTTCTTTCAGCCTGATTGGCGAGTACCTGGCGGGCCAGGTCGACAGCGGGTTCTCGGCGCTGGTGCGCATCGGTCTGGCGGCGTTGGTGTTCCTGCCGTTTCTGCGCTGGCGCAATATCAAGCCCAGGGTGATCCTGCTGTATATGCTGGTGGGCGCTTTCCAACTGGGCATCATGTACCTGTTCAGCTTCCGCGCCTATCTCTACCTGACGGTGCCCGAATTCCTGCTGTTCACCGTGCTGACGCCGCTGTACATCACCTTGATCTACGATTTGCTGAGCGGCCGACGCCTGCGTTGGGGCTACGTATTCAGCGCGCTGCTGGCGGTGCTGGGCGCGGCGATCATCCGCTATCACCAGCTGAGCGAACACTTTTGGTGGGGGCTGCTGTTGGTGCAGGCGGCGAATATCAGCTTCGCCATCGGCATGGTCGGCTATAAGCGCCTGATGGAGGTGCACCCCTTGCCGCAGCACACCGCATTTTCCTGGTTCTACCTGGGGGCGGCGGTGGTGGCGGTGGTGGCCTGGTTCCTGTGGGGCAATCCGCAGCAGCTGCCGACCACCAATCTGCAGTGGGGCGTGTTGATCTGGCTGGGCGTGGTGGCATCGGGGCTGGGCTACTTTATGTGGAACTATGGTGCGACGCAGGTGGATGCCGGCACGCTCGGCATCATGAACAACATGCATGTGCCGGCCGGTTTGTTGGTCAACCTGGCCATCTGGCAACAGCAGCCGCATTGGCCGAGCTTTATCATTGGCGGGGCGGTGATCGTCGCTTCGCTGTGGGTGCACCGGCGCTGGGTGGCGCCGAAACGGCTCGGCTAAGCGGGCGGGCCACCCGGCACGTTTATACGTCGGCCGTCAACGCTTTGGCGCCGGCGGCGCCAGGGCGTGCCGCGTCGCGCACAAACGGCAGATGATCGCAGGCGTGCTGGCGGGCCGAGCGGATAAAGGCTTCGGTCACCGCCTGGCGCTGTTCGCCGTCGCGCACGGCGGCATACAGGCGGCTCCACAGGCCGTCACCCAGGGTTTTGGTCACTATCAGCCCCTGCTGTTCGAAACTTTCCACCACCCAGTGCGGCAGCGCCGCAATCCCCATCCGCGCGGATACCATCTGGATCAGCAGCAGCGTGTTATCGACGTTCTTCAACGCCGGGCTAACGCCCGCCGGCTGCAGAAAATGCCGCCAGATATCCAGCCGCTGGCGCTGCACCGGGTAAATCAACAGCGTTTCGTCACTCAAGTCTTCCGGCTCGATGTGCGGCTTGCCGGCCAGCGGATGATCCGGCGCCAGCACCAGGCGTACCTCGAAATCAAACATCGGTGAATAGTGCAGGCCGCTGCGCGGCAGAATATCCGACGTCATCACCAGATCCAGCTCGCCCTGTTGCAAGGCCGGCTGCGGATCGAAAGTCACGCCGGAAGTAAAGTCCATCACCACCTGCGGGAAACGCCGGCGGAAGTTGTCCAGCGCCGGCGTCAGCCACTGAATGCAGCTGTGGCATTCGATGGCGATGCGCAGCGTGGTCTGATGCGGCTCGTGGCAGGCCTGCAGCGCCTGCTGGATCTGCGGCAGCACCTGCTCCGCCAGCTGCAGCAGGATCTCGCCCTGGGCGGTGAAGCGCAGGGGCTGGCTCTTGCGCACGAACAGCTTGAAGCCCAGACGTTGCTCAAGATCGCTGAACTGGTGCGACAGGGCAGACTGCGTCTGATGAAGTTGGGCCGCCGCCCCCGCCAACGAACCGCTGTTGCGCAGGGCCTGCAGCGTCCGTAAATGTTTCAGTTCGATCATGAGAGTCCTTCACATTGACAGTGAATAAATTGCGCTTGTGGTTAATACAGTACCTGCTGATTATGGATGTGTAAACATCTGGACGGCTAAATGGGGAATATGACGATGGCAATTTTGAATCACACACTGGGTTTTCCTCGCGTTGGGCTACGACGTGAGCTGAAAAAAGCTCAGGAAAGCTACTGGGCCGGCAACTCAACGCAGGAAGAGCTGTTGGCGGTTGGCCGCGAGCTGCGCGCTCGTCATTGGCAACAGCAACAGCAGGCCGGGGTGGATTTGGTGCCGGTCGGCGATTTCGCCTGGTACGATCATGTGTTGACCACCAGCCTGCTGCTGGGCAACGTGCCGGCGCGCCATCAGAATGCGGATGGCACGATCGATCTGGACACGCTGTTTCGCATCGGCCGTGGCCGCGCACCGACCGGCGAGCCGGCGGCCGCGGCGGAAATGACCAAATGGTTCAACACCAACTATCACTACATGGTGCCCGAATTCCAGCAAGGCCAGCAGTTCAAGCTGGGCTGGACTCAGTTGCTGGACGAAGTGGACGAAGCGCTGGCGCTCGGCCATCGCATCAAGCCGGTGCTGCTGGGCCCGGTGACCTATCTGTGGCTGGGTAAGGTGAAGGGCGAGGCGTTCGACCGCCTGTCGCTGCTGAAAGACATCCTGCCGGTTTACCAACAGGTGCTGGCCGAGCTGGCGAAACGTGGCGTCGAGTGGGTGCAAATTGATGAGCCTGCGCTGGTGCTGGAACTGCCGCAAGCCTGGCTGGATGCGTTCAAACCGGCTTACGACGCGCTGCAGGGGCAGGTGAAGCTGCTGCTGACCACGTATTTCGACAGCGTCGGCCACAACCTCGATACCGTCCGCACGCTGCCGGTGCAGGGGCTGCATGTCGATCTGGTCGCCGGCCATGACGATATCGCCGCGCTGAGCGCCGCATTGCCGCAAGACTGGCTGCTGTCGCTGGGGGTAATCAACGGGCGCAACGTCTGGCGCGCCGATCTGAGCCGCTGGTTCGAACGTCTGCAGCCGCTGGTGGGCAGCCGCCCACTGTGGATCGGCAGCTCCTGTTCACTGCTGCACAGCCCGATCGATCTGAGCGTGGAAAGCCGTCTGGACGAAGAAGTGAAAAGCTGGTTCGCCTTCGCGCTGCAAAAATGCGCCGAGCTGGCGCTGTTGAGCTCGGCGCTGAACGCGCCTGACGCGACGAAACGGGCCGAACTGGACGCCTACAGCGCGCCGATCCGCGCCCGCCGTCAGTCGAGCCGCGTGCACAACCCACAGGTCGAGCGCCGCCTGGCGGCGATCACCGCGCAGGACAGCGAACGCCACAGCGCTTACGCCGAGCGCGCCAGGGCGCAGCGCGAACGTTTCAACCTGCCGGCCTGGCCGACCACCACCATCGGTTCGTTCCCGCAGACCACCGAGATCCGTGGCCTGCGTCTGGACTTCAAACAGGGCCGTTTGGACGGCAACAACTACCGCACCAGCATCGGTGAGCACATCAAACAGGCGATCGTCGAGCAGGAGCGCCTCGGACTGGACGTGCTGGTGCACGGTGAAGCCGAGCGCAACGATATGGTGGAGTATTTCGGCGAGAACCTGGACGGCTTCGTGTTTACCCAGAATGGCTGGGTGCAGAGCTACGGCTCCCGCTGCGTGAAGCCGCCGGTGATCATCGGTGACGTCAGCCGCCCGGAAGCCATCACCGTCGAATGGGCCAAATTCGCCCAGTCGCTGACCGACAAGCCGGTGAAAGGCATGTTGACCGGGCCGGTGACCATCCTGTGCTGGTCGTTCCCGCGTGAAGACGTGACCCGCGAAGTGATTGCCAAGCAGATTGCGCTGGCGCTGCGCGATGAGGTGGAAGATCTGGAAAAAGCCGGCATCGGCATCATCCAGATCGACGAACCCGCGCTACGCGAAGGGCTGCCGCTGCGCCAATCCGACTGGGCGGCGTATCTGAACTGGGCGGTGGACGCCTTCAAACTGAACGCCGCCGTGGCGCGGGACGACACCCAGATCCACACCCACATGTGTTACTGCGAGTTCAACGACATCATGGACTCCATCGCCGCGCTGGACGCCGACGTGATCACCATCGAGACCTCGCGTTCCGATATGGATCTGCTGGAAGCCTTCAAAGAGTTCGAATACCCGAACGAAATCGGGCCGGGCGTCTACGATATCCACTCGCCGAACGTGCCGAGCGTGGAATGGATTGAAGCGCTGCTGCGTAAAGCGGCGCAGAACATCCCGGCGGAACGCCTGTGGGTTAACCCGGATTGCGGCCTGAAAACCCGCGGCTGGCCGGAAACCCGGCAGTCGCTGGCCAACATGGTATTGGCGGCACAGCGCCTGCGCGAGCAAGCGTGATGTCGTGCGGCGGATAAACCGCCGCTTATAGATTTACTGGTGTGATGATTGGGCGCTTCGGCGCCCTTTTTTATGCGGGGGAAATTAGTTGACGCCGTGCTGGGCAAACCACGCCAGCATGCGCTGCCAGCCGTCCTCCGCCGCTTCGGCGTTGTAGCTGGGACGATAATCGGCGTTGAACGCATGCCCGACCTCGGGATACACCACGATTTCGGCCTCGGCGTTGGCGGCGCGGATCGCCTGACGCATGGTTTCCACCGTCTCCAGCGGGATGCCGCTGTCTTGCCCGCCATACAGCCCCAACACCGGTGCCGACAGGTGGGTGGCGACATCGACCGGATGCTTTGGCGAGTTCAGCGTTTTCTCGCCGACCAGTTTGCCGTACCAGGCGACCGCCGCCTTCAACTGCGGGTTATGCGCCGCGTACAGCCAGGTGATGCGGCCGCCCCAGCAAAAACCGGTGATCGCCAGCTTGCCGGCGTCGCCGCCGTGGCGAATAGCCCAGTGCGCGGCGTGATCCAGATCCGACAGCACCTGACGATCCGGCACCTTGGTCACCAACTGCTGGAACAGCTCGCCGATATCGGTGTAGTCGTTGGCGTCGCCCTGGCGGAAATAGAGCTCGGGCGCGATCGCCAGATAGCCCTGCTTGGCCAGGCGGCGGCACAGATCCTGAATATGTTCATGGACGCCGAAGATTTCCTGCACCACCAGCACGATGGGGAAAGGGCCGCTCTGGTCGGCGGGTTTGGCGACGTAGGCCGGCAGCGCATCGCCTTGGGAAGGGATGGTCGTTTGCCCGGCGTGAATGCCCTGTTCGTCGGTGATAATCGCGGAGGCGGCCAATGGCGCGGCGGCCGGGGCGAATCCCCCCTGAGCCTGTTCTAATGTCATCACATGTTCGGTTTTCATTGCGGTCTCCGTGCAATAGAAAAAAGCGCTGAGATTAACTATAGGAAAGATTACCCATTATTGGCGCTGCGTGACGCACTTTCGGACAAGTCGATAAAAAACGGCTAATTATCTGGCTTTGCGGCATTTTTAAGCGCTTTTTATCATGTTATTACGCGTTTTGCCCCGCGTAAGTGCCATAAGGTGCGTTAGAGGGCTTTTTTGTCCCTAAGCAACCGATAAGTTGGGGTTATTTCGGATTGATGAGCTAAATAGTTTCAGCCGGCAACCAACGGGCGAGGAGCAGCCGAGTTTGTCGGCTAGACTGAGGTTTAGCGGCGCGTTCTGGATGCGTCATAGTTCTTTTTTTTGTGATAAAAATCACAAAAAATATGTAGCATGTAATTTGTTTCTCTTTTCATAGTGATTGTCGTCACGAAATTAAGCGGCGATTTTCAGTAGAGTGCTTTTTTGTTCCTCCCAATAAACATGATCCATGAGGAGTCTCGTATGTCTCAGTCTGACGTTTTTCATCTCGGCCTCACCAAGAACGATTTACAAGGGGCCCAGCTTGCCATCGTCCCGGGCGATCCGCAGCGCGTAGAGAAGATTGCCAAGCTGATGGAAAATCCGGTGCATCTGGCCTCCCATCGTGAATTCACTACCTGGCGCGCGGAGCTGGACGGCAAGGCGGTGATCGTCTGCTCTACCGGTATCGGCGGCCCGTCTACCTCTATCGCGGTGGAAGAGCTGGCGCAGCTGGGCATTCGCACCTTCCTGCGCATCGGCACCACCGGCGCCATTCAGGCAAACATCAACGTCGGTGACGTGCTGGTCACCACGGCGGCGGTACGCCTCGACGGCGCCAGCCTGCACTTCGCGCCGATGGAGTTCCCGGCGGTCGCGGACTTCGCCTGCACCACCGCGCTGGTGGAAGCGGCCAAGGCCAGCGGTGCCACCACGCACATCGGCGTGACCGCCTCCTCCGATACCTTCTATCCGGGCCAGGAGCGTTACGACACTTACTCCGGCCGTGTGGTCAGCCGCTTCAAAGGCTCGATGGAAGAGTGGCAGGCGATGGGCGTGATGAACTATGAAATGGAATCCGCCACGCTGCTGACCATGTGCGCCAGCCAGGGCCTGCGTGCCGGCATGGTGGCCGGGGTGATCGTCAACCGCACCCAGCAAGAGATCCCGAACGCCGAGACCATGAAAAACACCGAAAGCAAAGCGGTGCAGATCGTGGTGGACGCCGCCCGCCGCCTGCTGTAATCGCCTTTCCCCCAACGGGCCGCCGACGCGGCCCGTTTTTCCATTCGCGGCGAATCTGTTACGGTGATACTCCTCAGCGCTGCGCCGATGGCCGCCGCGCGTTGTCATAACAAAAACAACGAGGACGTTTATGACCGCCCAGATCCTGCTTCATCCTTCGCTCGCGCCGCTCGACGGCGGCATCAATTTCCGCGACTTCGGCGGCAACGGTGTGGCCGACGGGCGCCGCATCAAGCGCGGCCTGCTGTTCCGCTCCGGTTCCCTCGAGCGGCTGACGGAAAACGACTGCGCCTTTCTCGCCGGCGTGCCGGTGCGCTCGGTGCTGGACTACCGTGATGCCGACGAGGTGCAGGCCAAGCCGGATATTCTGTGGAGTGGCGCCGACTATCACCACGTGCCGGCCAACCCGCTGAGCAGCGAAGTCAACGCCAACCTGGAGAAGCTCACCAACGAGACGCTGGCCGCCTTCGACGCCCGCGCGTTCATGCTGGAGCTGTATCGCCGCCTGCCGTTCGGCAATGCGGCCTATCAGCGGCTGGCGCAGCTGTTGAGCAATCCTGGCGGCGGCGCCATCGTGCAGCACTGCGCGGTCGGCAAGGATCGCACCGGGGTCGGTTCGGCACTGGTGCTGTTCGCGCTGGGGGCCGACGAAGCGACGGTGCTGGAAGACTATCTGCTGACCGAAACCACGCTGGCCACTTTCCGCGAGCAGATGCTGGATCAGCTGTCTATCAAGCTGAATGCAGCGGCGCTGGAGCAATTCGCCTACGTGCTCAGCGCGCGCGAGGAGTTCCTGATGACGGCGCTGGGCTGCATCCGTCAGCAATACGGTTCCACCGATCGCTGGCTGGAAGCGGAATACGGCCTGGGCGCAGCCCAGCGCGAAGCGCTGCAGGCGTTCTACCTCGAGTAAATCGCCGAGCGTTTAGCCGGGGTTTAACTCGCCCCGGCCTATCCTAGGCGGCGAATTATCGCGTATCAGGAGCCCCGCATTGAGCCTCAATGACGTTATCAACTGGGTCAGCGACGTCGTGCGTCAGCACGAAGGCTGGGCCATTCCCATCATCTTCTTCCTGGCGTTCGGCGAGTCGCTGGCGTTTTTGTCGCTGCTGCTGCCGGCCACGGTGATCCTGCTGGCGCTGGGCGCGCTGATCGGCGAAAGCGGCATCGCCTTTTGGCCGATTTGGGCCGCCGCCGCCGTCGGGGCGTTTTTCGGCGACTGGCTCTCTTACTGGATCGGCTATCACTATCAGGATCGCGTGGCCCATATGTGGCCGCTGTCGCGCAATCCGCAGCTGCTGGTGCGCGGCCACGCATTCTTTGAACGCTGGGGCGTGCTGGGCATTTTCATCGGCCGCTTCTTCGGCCCGCTGCGCGCCGTGGTGCCGCTGGTGGGCGGCATTTGCGGCATGCCGCAGCGTTATTTCCAGTTAGCCAACGTCACGTCGGCGATGATCTGGGCGTTCGGCATTCTGGCGCCGGGGGCATTCGGCATCAAGTGGCTCAGCCAGTGGCTGGGCTGATTTCTCGCTAAATTGCGCAGCGCCGCGCAATATTGTGCTCGGCGGGCAAAATCAGGCTGGACATCCATACAGCCTCCCCTTAACGTGACGGGCAATGGGCGTGCGAAACGCCGGAACGGCAAGGTGCAACAGGAGGCAGGGTGGATACCAGTCTGATTTATGGGATTGGCGGCGTAGCGATCGGCATGCTGTTGGGGGGGCTGATCGCCAGTCTGCGGGTGCAGCAGACGAATGCGCAACATGAAACCGAACTGCGGTTGCTGGAGCAAGCGTTGCAGCAGGCGCAGCAGGAAACGGCGGCGCGGCAAGAGGCTCTGCAGCGCCACGAGCAGCAGCTGCGGCAGAGCGAGCTGGAGCTACGCAACCTGCACAGCCAGTTGGCGGCCGGGCATGAAAAGCTGCAACAGCTCAACCATTGGCGCAACGAATGTGAACTGCTTAATCAGGAGCTGCGCGCCCAGCGCGAGGTCAACAGCGCGCAGGAGGCCGAGCTGCGCGAAGTCACCATCCGTCTGGAAGAGACGCGCATGGCGGCGGAAGAGAAGCAGCGCCTGCTTATCAACAGCGAACAGCGCCTCACCACCCAGTTTGAAAACCTCGCCAACCGCATTTTTGAACACAGCGGCCGCAAGGTGGACGAGCAAAATAAGCAAAGTTTGGATCGGTTGCTGTTGCCGCTGCGTGAACAGCTGGACGGGTTCCGCCGGCAGGTGCAGGACAGTTTTGGCCAGGAGGCGCGGGAGCGCCACACGCTGACGCACGAGATACGCAATCTGCAGCAGTTGAACGCGCAGATGGCGCGCGAAGCCATCAACCTCACCAAGGCGCTCAAAGGCGACAACAAGACGCAGGGCAACTGGGGCGAGGTGGTGCTGAGCCGGGTGCTGGAGGCCTCCGGCCTGCGCGAAGGGCACGAGTATGAAACGCAGGTCAACGTGCGGGTGGATCACCAGAGCCGCATGCAGCCCGATGTGATCGTGCGCCTGCCGCAGGGCAAGGACGTGGTGATCGACGCCAAGATGTCGCTGATCGCCTACGAGCGCTATTTCAACGGTGAAGACGAGGTGGAGCGCGAAGCGGCGCTGAGCGAACATATCGCCTCGCTGCGCGGCCACATTCGCATGCTGGGCCGCAAGGACTATCAGCAGCTGCCGGGGCTGCGCTCGTTGGACTATGTGCTGATGTTCATTCCGGTCGAGCCCGCCTTCCTGCTGGCTATCGATCGCGAACCGGAGCTGATCAGCGAAGCGCTCAAGCACAACATCATGCTGGTCAGCCCGACCACGTTGCTGGTGGCGCTACGCACCATCACCAACCTGTGGCGCTATGAGCATCAAAGCCAGAACGCGCAGCGCATCGCCGATCGCGCGGCGAAACTGTATGACAAGATGCGGCTGTTCGTGGACGATATGTCCGCGCTGGGGCAGAGCCTGGACAAGGCGCAGGGCAGTTATCGTCAGGCGATGAACAAACTGAGCGAAGGCCGTGGTAATCTTATCGGCCAAATTGAAGGTTTCCGCGCGCTGGGGGTTGAGGTCAAACGGCCGATAAACCCGCTGCTGGCGCAGCAAGCCGGCGCGCAACACGATGAAGCGGAAGAGGCGAACGACGACGATGTCGCCGCGCTGCCGCAGACGAAAGACGATGACGATACTGCCGGGGAACCGGGCTTCGTTTCGCACGGCTGAGGCCGTGGCGAGGTGGGGTATTCTCCGAGCTTCTGGTACACTCATCCACACAAAATTGACTGAATAGCAGGCAGGACAATGGCAGATCAACCGCAGGAAACCACCGATTTCGGTTTTCGCACCGTCGCTAGAGACGAAAAACAGGCCATGGTGGCGGACGTTTTTCATTCGGTAGCGGCAAAGTATGACGTGATGAACGACCTGATGTCGTTCGGCATCCACCGTATCTGGAAGCGTTTCACCATTGACTGCAGCGGCGTGCGCCGCGGGCAGCGCGTGCTGGATCTGGCCGGCGGTACCGGCGACCTGGCCGCCAAGTTCTCCCGCATGGTCGGCGAGCAGGGGCAGGTGGTGCTGGCGGACATCAACGATTCGATGCTGAAGATGGGGCGCGAGAAGCTGCGCGATCGCGGCATCGTCGGCAACATCAATTACGTGCAGGCCAACGCCGAAGCGCTGCCGTTCCCGGACAATTACTTCGATTGCATCACCATCTCCTTCGGCCTGCGCAATGTCACCGACAAAGACAAAGCGCTGCGCTCGATGTTCCGCGTGCTCAAGCCGGGCGGCCGCCTGCTGGTGCTGGAGTTCTCCAAGCCGCTGCTGGCGCCGCTGAGCAAGGCTTACGATGCCTACTCCTTCCACGTGCTGCCGAAGATCGGCGAGCTGGTGGTGAAAGATCCGGACAGCTACCGCTACCTGGCGGAATCGATCCGCATGCACCCCGATCAGGAAACCCTGAAGGGCATGATGGGCAACGCCGGTTTTGAAAACGTCACCTATTTCAACCTGACCGGTGGGATTGTCGCCCTGCATCGCGGCTTCAAGTTCTGAGAGGGAGATGCCGATGCTGTTTACCCCTCTGCTGACCGCTGCGCTGGAAACCTCGCTGAATAACCTGCTGTTTCGCGATCGCAGCATGAAAGCCGCTCGCCAACGCCTGGCGGGCAAGGTGCTGCGCATCGAACTGGAAGAGCTGGCTTCACCGCTGGTGCTGGTGTTCAGCGAACTGCGCGTAGACGTGCTTGGGCAGTCCGAAGACAGCGCCGATTGCACGGTGCGCAGCCGCATTCCCGTCTTACTGAAGCTGCGCGATCGCCAGCAGTTGCCGGTGCTGATGCGCAGCGGCGAATTGACGGTGGAAGGCGATATTCAGGTGGTGCAACAGCTGGTTGGCCTGCTCGATCTTGCGGAGTGGGATCCGGCGGAGTGGCTGGCGCCTTACATCGGCGATATCGCCGCCCAGGGCATTACGCAGGCGCTGGGAAAAGGCGCCTTGCTGCTGAAAGCCGGCTTTATGCGCCGGCAGCAGGACATGGCGGAGACGTTGACGGAAGAGTGGCGCCTGGCGCCGGGGCCACTGGAAGTGGTGTGGTTCAACGAAGAAGTTGATGCTCTCGCCCGCAGCGCGGAAGCGCTGTTTGCCCGCATGGACAAGTTGGAGGGCAAGCGATGACCCCAGGCGAACTGCGCCGTTTGTATTTTATCGTCCGCGTTTTTCTCAGCTATGGGCTGGACGAACTGATCCCTAAAATGCGTTTGACGCTGCCGCTGCGCTTTGGCCGCCGTCTGCTGTTCTGGATGCCGAATCGGCACAAGGACAAGCCGCTGGGCGAACGTCTGCGGCTGGCGCTGCAGGAGCTGGGGCCGGTATGGATCAAGTTCGGCCAGATGATGTCGACCCGTCGCGATCTGTTTCCGCCGCACATTGCCGATCAGCTGACGTTGCTGCAGGATCGGGTGGCGCCTTTCGACGGCGCGCTGGCGCGTAAACATATCGAGCTGGCGATGGGTGGCCCACTGGAAACCTGGTTCGACGATTTCGACCAGCAGCCGTTGGCCTCTGCCTCGATCGCGCAGGTGCATACCGCGCGGTTGAAAACCACCGGCCAGGAAGTGGTGCTGAAGGTGATCCGGCCGGATATCGGGCCGATCATCAAGGCCGACGTGCGGCTGATGTACCGGTTGGCCGGCTGGGTGCCGAAGCTGTTGCCGGACGGCCGCCGTCTGCGCCCGCGTGAAGTGGTGCGCGAGTACGAGAAAACCCTGCTGGACGAATTGAACCTGCTGCGCGAAGCGGCCAACGCCATTCAGCTGCGCCGCAATTTCGACGGCAGCCCGATGCTGTACGTACCGGAAGTTTATTCCGACTACTGCCGTGAAAGCGTATTGGTGATGGAACGCATCTACGGCATTCCGGTCTCGGACATCGCCACGCTTGAACGGCAGGGCACCAACATGAAACTGTTGGCGGAACGCGGCGTCCAGGTGTTCTTTACCCAGGTATTCCGCGACAGCTTCTTCCATGCGGACATGCATCCCGGTAATATTTTCGTCAGCTACGAACATCCGGAAGATCCTTGCTATATCGGCATCGACTGCGGCATCGTCGGCTCGCTGAACAAGGATGACAAGCGCTATCTGGCGGAAAACTTCATCGCCTTCTTCAACCGCGATTACCGCAAGGTGGCGGAACTGCACGTCGACTCCGGTTGGGTGCCGCGCGACACCAACGTGGAAGACTTCGAATTCGCCATTCGCACCGTGTGCGAGCCGATTTTCGAGAAGCCGCTGGCGGAAATTTCCTTTGGCAATGTGCTGCTGAACCTGTTCAACACTGCGCGCCGCTTCAATATGGAAGTGCAGCCACAGCTGGTGTTATTGCAGAAGACCTTGCTGTATGTTGAAGGGCTGGGGCGCCAGCTCTACCCGCAGCTGGATCTGTGGACTACCGCCAAGCCGTTCCTCGAGAGCTGGCTGCGCGATCAGGTCGGCATTCCCGCCGTGGTGCGCGCGCTGAAAGAGAAAGCGCCGTTCTGGGCGGAGAAGCTGCCCGAACTGCCCGAGCTGTTTTACGACAGCCTGCAGCAGCATAAACTGTTGCAACAAAGCGTTGATAAGCTGACCAACCAAATGCAGGCTCAGCGGGTTCGTCAGGGGCAGTCACGTTATTTGTTCGGCGTTGGCGCTACACTGTTAGTAAGCGGTACGCTGTTGCTGCTGGGGCAAATCGAGGTGTTTCCCGCCTGGATGATGGCCGCCGGCATCGTATGCTGGGTGATTGGCTGGAAGCGAACCACCTGATTTAATTCGTTACTCTGGTAAGGCCGAGCCTATAATGCGGGCTGGCTTTAAAAGACCCTTTAAAATTAGAGGTAATTGAAATGGGCGGTATTAGTATTACGCAATTGTTGATCATCGCAGTGATCGTGGTGCTGCTGTTCGGCACCAAAAAACTGCGCACGCTGGGCTCCGATCTCGGCGCCTCGATCAAGGGCTTCAAAAAGGCGATCGGCGACGATACGCCGTCGAACCCCAACACGGCTGAAAAAAGCAGCCTGGATGACGCTGACTTCGCGGCCAAGCCTATTACTGATAAGCAGCCGGAAGTGAAACCGGAAGAGTCGAAGAACAAAGAGCAGGTATAAACCGTGTTTGACATTGGGTTTAGTGAGCTGCTGCTGGTGCTGGTGATCGGCCTGATTGTTCTGGGGCCGGAACGGTTGCCGGTCGCGGTCAGAACGGTGTCGGGCTGGATCCGCGCGCTGCGCTCGCTGGCGGCCTCGGTGCAGCACGAACTGTCTCAGGAACTGAAGCTGCAGGAGCTGCAGGACAGCCTGAAAAAAGCCGAACAGGCCGGCCTGCAGAACCTGACGCCGGAACTGAAGGCATCGATGGATGAGCTGAAAGACGCGGCGGAATCATTGAAACGCACCTACCGGGGCGAGACAGAAGAGCTGGCGAACACCATTCATAACCCGCAGGCCATCGATCCGGAAGCCTTGCACGACGGCGTGACGCCGGCGGAAGCGGCAACCCGCGCCAGCGCGCCCGCCGCCGTGCCAAAACCGGCAGCGGAGCCTGAGGCCGTTGCGGCTGCATCCCCGGCTGCGCCCGTGGCGGCGCAACCGGCTAAAGCACCGGTGGAAACCGCGCCGGCACCTGTCGAACCTGTTGCGGATAAAATCCCAGCGTCTCACCAACCTAGTGGCGATCGTTAATACATGGCTGTTGAAGATACCCAACCCCTTATCAGTCATCTGATAGAGCTGCGCAAGCGGCTGTTGAACTCGATTATTTGCGTGCTGGCGGTGTTCGTGGTGCTGGTGTTTTTCGCCAACGACATCTACCAGCTGGTTTCTGCACCGCTGCTCAAGCAGTTGCCGGCCGGGGCGAGCATGATCGCCACCGACGTGGCGTCACCGTTCTTTACGCCGATCAAGCTGACCATGATCGTCTCGGTGTTTGTCTCCGCGCCGATGATTCTGTATCAGGTGTGGGCATTCATCGCGCCGGCGCTGTACAAGCATGAACGCCGCCTGATGATGCCGCTGCTGGTGTCCAGCAGCCTGCTGTTCTACCTCGGCATGGCCTTCGCCTACTTCATCGTGTTCCCGCTGGCCTTCGGCTTCTTTGCCAAGACCGCGCCGATGGGGGTGACCATTGCGACCGACATTAAAAACTACCTCGATTTCGTCATGGCGCTGTTTATGGCGTTCGGCGTCGCCTTCGAAGTACCGGTCGCCATCATTCTGCTGTGCTGGAGTGGCGTCACCTCGCCGGAAGATCTGAAGAAGAAACGGCCGTATGTATTGGTCGGCGCGTTTGTGGTCGGCATGCTGTTGACGCCGCCGGACGTGTTCTCGCAAACCCTGTTGGCAATACCGATGTATCTGTTGTTTGAAGTGGGGGTATTCTTCGCTCGCTTCTATACCGGCAAGCGTCGTCCGCAAGCGGAAGAAGAAGACGAGGGTGACGAACCCCCAGCCTCATGATCCACATTGATTGCTAAGCCGCCCATTGGGCGGCTTTTGCTTTGGAAAAAACTATGTTTGATATCGGCGTTAATCTCACCAGCAGCCAATTCGCCAAAGATCGCCAGGCGGTGGTGGAACGCGCCCGCGCCGCGGGCGTGACGGGGATGTTGATTACCGGCACCGATCTGGCGGAGAGCTGCGAGGCCGCCGAACTGGCGCGGCAATATGCGGGCTACTGTTGGTCTACCGCCGGCGTGCATCCGCACTACGCCAGCGGCTGGGATGAACACACCGCCGAGCAGATTTATGCGTTGGCCGCGCGCCCTGAAGTGGCGGCGATCGGCGAATGCGGCCTGGATTTTAACCGCAATTTCTCGACGCCCGCGCAGCAGGAAGCGGCGTTCACCGCGCAGCTGGCGCTGGCGGCGGAGTTGGCGCTGCCGGTGTTTCTCCACTGCCGCGACGCACACGCACGTTTTGCCGAGCTACTGACGCCGTGGTTGGATAAACTGCCCGCGGCCGTGGTGCACTGCTTCACCGGCACCGCCGAAGAATTAACAAGCTGCCTGTCGCTGGGCCTGTCGATCGGGATTACCGGTTGGGTCTGCGATGAGCGGCGCGGCCTGGAATTGCGCGCCCTGTTGCCGCAGATCCCGTCCGAGCGTCTGCTGCTGGAAACTGACGCCCCTTATCTGTTGCCCCGGGATTTACAGCCTAAACCCGCATCTCGCCGCAACGAACCCTGTTTCCTGCCCCATATCGTGCATCAGGTCGCCGTCTGGCGACAGGAAGAGCCGCAATGGCTGGGGCAAAAAACCGATGAGAACGCCCGCCGGCTATTCCGGCTGGTTTGAGCTAGGAGAAAACTATGAGCTATGCATTTCCGGGCACCTTCCCTGGTCGCCGTATGCGCCGCGTGCGCCGTCATGACTTCAGCCGCCGCCTGGTGGCCGAGAACCAACTGGCGGTCAACGACCTGATTTATCCGGTGTTTGTCATGGAAGGCAGCAACCGTCAGGAAGAAGTGGCCTCGATGCCGGGCGTATCGCGCATGACGATCGATCTGCTGGTCAAGGAAGCGGAAACCATCGCCAAACTCGGCGTGCCGGTGATCTCCCTGTTCCCGGTGATTGAGCCAGGTCTGAAATCGCTGCATGCGGAAGAAGCCTATAACCCGGAAGGGTTGGTGCAGCGCACGGTGCGCGCGCTGAAAGACGCGGTGCCTGAGCTGGGCATTCTGACTGACGTAGCGCTCGATCCCTACACCACGCACGGGCAGGATGGGGTAATCGATGAGCAGGGTTATGTGATTAACGATGTGACCAAAGACATCCTGGTGCGTCAGGCGCTTTCCCATGCCGAAGCGGGCGCGGAAATCGTGGCGCCGAGCGACATGATGGACGGCCGCATCGGGGCTATCCGCGATCGTCTGGAATTGCAGGGTCTGGTGAATACCCAGATTATGGCCTACTCCGCCAAGTATGCTTCCTGTTACTACGGCCCGTTCCGCGATGCGCTGGGTTCCAGCGGCAATCTGAAGGGTGGCAACAAGAAGACCTATCAGATGGATCCGGCCAACAGCGATGAAGCGCTGCAGGAGATTGCACAGGATCTGCAGGAAGGCGCGGATATGGTGATGGTGAAACCGGGCATGCCGTACCTCGACGTTGTGCGCCGCGTAAAGGATACCTTCGGCGTGCCAACCTTCGCTTATCAGGTGTCCGGCGAGTACGCCATGCATATGGCGGCGATTCAGAACGGCTGGCTGCAGGAGCAGCCTGCGGTGATGGAGTCGTTGATGTGCTTCAAACGCGCCGGCGCCGACGGCGTGCTGACCTACTTCGCCAAGCGTGTCGCCCAGTGGCTGCACGACGACGCGATGCGTCGCTAAGCGTGAAATGAGCCAACAAAAAGGCGCCTGAGGGCGCCTTTTGCATTACATCTTCTGGAACTGTCGGTTGTCGATGCTTTGGCTGACCTGTTTGTTGATCAGGTTCAGCAACAACATGGAGCGGGCCTCGCCGTCCGGCTCGGTGTAGATCGCCTGCAGCCCTTCGAACACGCCGTCGACGATCAGGACGGTATCCCCCGGCTGCGGGGTTTCCGGATCGACATAGGTTTCGCTGGCATGCGTGCGCAGCTCATCGATCACCTTGTTCGGGATGACGCTCGGCAGCGCGCCGAAGCGCACGAAGTGGCTGACGCCGCGGGTGGCGCTGATGGTGGTGGTGTGAATGCGCTCCGGGTCGAACTCCACAAACAGATAGTTGGGAAACAGGGGTTCGCTGACCGCGATACGCTTGCCGCGCACGATCTTTTCCAGCGTGATGATCGGGCTGAGGCAGTTTACCTGCTGCCGTTCCAGATGTTCCTGCGCCCGCAACAGCTGACCGCGTTTGCAATAAAGTAGATACCAGGATTCCATAATTTCACATGCCTTTCTGCCAGCCGGTAAGCATATCAAAAGCGCTTCCGGATACATAGTGATGCAAGTTTCAGCGTGTAACATCACCTATCTCTATGAATATGCGGCTATTAGCGAGGGGTCACACACTTATCGATACGGCGCTGGTATAACAGAGGGCTAAAAATTTGTTACCGTCACAGTATGGCAAGGCGTTGCGCCACCGGCTGTGACGCTATTCATCGTTTTTGATCGAGGGAAGATAAATGGAGCTGTTTCTGTTGAGCAACGGCAAGCTGTCTGGCGAAGCCGAGCTGCTGGGGTATGCCAAAAGCCAACTGCTGGCGATGATTGCGCGTCGCGGCATCAAATCCGCCGTCTTTATCCCTTATGCGCTGATCCGTTACGACTACGACCAGCGTGCGCAGGAGCTGGCGCAAACGCTGGGCATTGAAGTCATCAGTATCCATCACGCGGCTTCGCCGGCGGCGGCGATCGCGCAGGCGGAGTGCATTTTGGTCAGCGGCGGCAATACCTGGTTGCTGAACCAAATGCTGCACGAGCAAGGCCTGATCGTGCCCATCCAGCGCGCGGTGCGCGAGCGTGAAGTGCCTTACGTCGGCTGGAGCGCCGGTTGCAACGTGGCCACGCCGAGCATTCGCACCACCAATGATATGCCGGTGCGCTGCAGCGTGGTGCTGCCGGCGCTGGGGCTGTTCCCGGTGCAAATCAACCCGCATTACATCGACGCGCATATCAGCGGCCACATGGGCGAAACCCGTGACGAGCGC
Organism: Serratia sp. CY32780; assembly: GCF_052169135.1. Lineage (NCBI taxonomy): Bacteria > Pseudomonadati > Pseudomonadota > Gammaproteobacteria > Enterobacterales > Yersiniaceae > Serratia > Serratia sp. CY32780. The sequence continues at coordinate 10,519 of NZ_JBJNLI010000004.1, read as the reverse complement.
CTGGCGGAGTTCTGCGCGATCAACCCGAGCGAATCGGTGGTGGCGTTGCGTGAAGGCAGCCTGCTGCACGTTGAAGGCAACGAGCTGCGTTACTTCAGCGCCAACGGGCAGGGCTTCAAGGTGTTCCGCCACGGCGAGGAGACACGCGAATATCAGGATACGCGTGCGCTGGCTGCGCTGGTGCCGTTCAACTGCGGCTGAGGGCCACCCGATGGCGGGCGGCGTTAACAAAATTGCAGCAACAACCGTGAAGAGGGCTTATAATGCCCTCCCCACTGGCCGTTATAATGATCAGCATGAAATACCGTGACTTACGCGATTTCCTCTCGTTGCTGGAGAAGAGAGGGGAACTAAAACGCATCAGCCAGCCGATCGATCCTTACCTGGAAATGACGGAGATTGCCGATCGCACCCTGCGGGCGGGCGGCCCGGCATTGCTGTTTGAAAACCCGAAAGGCTACGACATGCCGGTGCTGTGCAACCTGTTCGGCACCGCCAATCGCGTGGCGATGGGCATGGGGCAGGAAGACATCAGCGCGCTGCGCGAAGTCGGCAAACTGCTGGCGTTCCTCAAAGAGCCTGAGCCGCCGAAAGGCTTCCGCGATCTGTTCGACAAAATGCCGAAGTTCAAGCAAGTGCTGAACATGCCGACCAAGGTGCTGGGATCCGCGCCTTGTCAGGAGCAGGTATGGCAGGGTGAGGATGTCGATCTGGGCCGTATTCCGGTGATGCACTGCTGGCCGGAAGACGCCGCGCCGCTGATTACCTGGGGGCTGACGGTGACCCGCGGCCCGCATAAAGAACGGCAAAATCTCGGCATCTATCGCCAGCAGGTGCTGGGCAAGAACAAAGTGATCATGCGCTGGCTGTCGCATCGCGGCGGCGCGCTGGATTATCAGGAGTGGTGCCAGGCGCACCCCGGCGAGCGTTTCCCGGTCGCGGTAGCGCTGGGCGCCGATCCCGCCACCATCCTCGGTGCGGTCACGCCGGTGCCGGATACCTTGTCTGAATACGCTTTTGCCGGGCTGCTGCGCGGCAATAAAACCGAAGTGGTCAAGTGCCTTTCCAACGATCTGGAAGTGCCCGCCAGCGCCGAAATCGTGCTGGAAGGCTATATCGAGCCGGGTGAAATGGCGCCGGAAGGCCCTTACGGCGACCACACCGGTTACTACAATGAAATCGACCAGTTCCCGGTGTTCACCGTCACCCACATCACCCAGCGCCGCAACGCGATCTACCACTCGACCTATACCGGCCGCCCGCCGGATGAGCCGGCGATCCTGGGCGTGGCGCTGAATGAAGTGTTCGTGCCGATCCTGCAAAAACAGTTCCCGGAAATCGTCGATTTCTATCTGCCGCCGGAAGGGTGCTCGTACCGCCTGGCAGTAGTGACCATGAAAAAACAGTACGCCGGCCACGCTAAACGCGTGATGATGGGCGTCTGGTCGTTCCTGCGGCAGTTTATGTACACCAAATTTGTTATCGTCTGCGATGACGACGTCAATGCGCGCGACTGGAACGACGTGATTTGGGCGATCACCACACGAATGGATCCGGCAAGGGATACCGTTCTGGTGGAGAATACGCCGATCGACTATCTGGACTTCGCCTCGCCGGTTTCCGGCCTGGGTTCGAAGATGGGGCTGGACGCCACCAATAAATGGCCGGGTGAAACCGATCGCGAATGGGGCCGTCCGATTCAGATGGATGAAAAGGTACGTGCGCGCGTCGACGAAATCTGGGATGAGCTCGCAATCTTCAGTGACAGGGAACCGACGCTGTAGCGTCAGGCCCTGTTCTCAGCTTTGCATTGATGACCCGACAGAGGGAACGCATGACAATATTGAGCTGTAAAGTGACCTCGGTAGAGGCCATTACCGATACGGTTTATCGGGTACGTCTGGTGCCCGAGCAGCCGTTTTCTTTCAAGGCAGGGCAATATCTGATGGTGGTGATGGACGAGCGCGACAAGCGTCCGTTCTCGCTGGCATCTACCCCGACGCAGCAAGATTATATCGAGCTGCACATCGGCGCTTCGGAGCTGAATCTGTATGCCATGGCGGTGATGGATCGCATCCTGAAAGAGCAGGCGATCACCGTCGACGTGCCGCACGGCGACGCCTGGCTGCGGGAAGAGGGCAGCCGTCCGCTGGTGCTGATCGCCGGCGGCACCGGTTTCTCTTACGCGCGTTCAATCTTGTTGACCGCGTTGGAGCAGCAGCCCGATCGCGACATTTCGATCTACTGGGGCGGGCGTGAGCTGAAGCACCTGTACGATTTGAGCGAGCTGGAAGCGCTGTCGTTGCAGCATCCGAATCTGAAGGTGATCCCGGTGGTCGAGCAGCCGGAAGCCGAATGGCGCGGCCGCAGCGGCACCGTGCTCAGCGCGGTGCTGCAGGATTTCGGCACGCTGGCGGAGCACGATATCTATATCGCCGGGCGTTTCGAGATGGCGAAAATCGCCCGTGAGCGTTTCTGCGCCGAGCGCGGCGCGCTGGAAGCGCATATGTTCGGCGATGCGTTTTCGTTTATCTGACAGAGGCGATGCGCAGTGAACGGGGTGGCCGAGGGTCGCCCCGTTTTTATTTGGACGCCGGCAAACTTCAGGCATAAAAAACCCGCCCCTGACAGGCGGGAAGAACGGCAACTAAACTTGGCGGGATGCCGCGATTTGAAGTGGTGACGCGGTCATCCCAAGATAGACACAGCTAAACGCGTTCGAAGACGGTGGCGATGCCCTGGCCCAGGCCGATGCACATGGTCGCCAGGCCGAACTGCGCGTCGCGACGTTCCATGTTGTTCAACAGGGTGGTCGAGATGCGGGAGCCTGAACACCCCAGCGGGTGGCCGAGCGCGATGGCGCCGCCGTTCAGGTTGATCTTGTCGTCGATGCTGTCCATCAGGCCCAGATCCTTGATGCACGGCAGCGACTGGGCGGCGAACGCCTCGTTCAACTCGAACAGATCGATGTCCTGCACGCTCAGACCGGCGCGTTTCAGCGCCAGCTTGCTGGCCGGCACCGGGCCGTAACCCATGATGGAAGGATCGCAGCCGACGACCGCCATCGAGCGGATGCGGGCGCGGGCCTTCAAACCGAGCGCTTTGGCGCGCGATTCGCTCATCAGCAGCATGGCGGAAGCGCCGTCCGACAGGGCGGAAGAACTGCCGGCGGTGACGGTGCCGTTGACCGGATCGAACGCCGGACGCAGGGCCGACAGGCTTTCGACGGTGGTTTCCGGGCGAATGACTTCATCGAAATCGTAACGGGTCAGCACGCCATCGGCGTCGTGGCCGTTGGTCGGTATGATCTCGTTTTTGAAGTAACCTGCCAGCGTCGCCGCATGCGCGCGCTGGTGGGAGCGGGCGGCAAACTCATCCTGCATCTGGCGGCTGATGTTGTGCATCTTGGCCAGCATTTCGGCGGTCAGCCCCATCATCCCGGCGGCTTTGGCCACGCTGCGGCTCAGCCCCGGATGGAAATCCACGCCGTGGTTCATCGGCACATGACCCATGTGTTCCACGCCGCCGATCAGGCTGACGTGCGCGTCGCCGACCATGATGGCGCGCGCCGCGTCGTGCAGCGCCTGCATCGAAGAGCCGCACAGGCGGTTGACGGTCACCGCCGGCACGCGGTGCGGGATCTCGGCCAGCAGCGCGGCGTTGCGGGCGATGTTGAAGCCTTGCTCCAGCGTCTGCTGCACGCAGCCCCAGTAAATGTCATCGATCTCGGCGGCATCCAGCGCCGGGTTGCGGCTCAGCACTTCACGCATCAGGTGAGCGGAGAGATCTTCGGCGCGCACCTGGCGGAAGGCGCCGCCCTTGGAGCGGCCCATCGGCGTGCGTACGGCATCAACAATAACTACGTTTTCCATCTTTATGACCTCATGCCGGTTGGCGGGTAGCGACGTCGGACAGCGGTGTCGCCACCGGGTAGTAGCTTTCATTGCGTTCGGCCTTGGCGCGCAGACCGGCCGGCACCTGATACAGGGCGCCGAGGTGTGCGTAGCGCTGGGCCAGCTCAACATAGTTGGCGGTGCCGAGCGTATCCAGGTAGCGGAACGCGCCGCCGTGGAACGGAGGGAAGCCAATGCCGTAGACCAGCGCCATATCGGCTTCCGCCGGGCTGGCGACGATCTTCTCTTCCAGGCAGCGAACCACTTCGTTGATCATCGGGATCATCATGCGCGCGATGATTTCTTCGTCGCTGATGGTCTGGCGCGGTTGGCTCACTTCGGCCAGCAGCGCGTCGGTCTGCTCGTCGTTGTCCTTGCGCGGTTTGCCTTTGCTGTCCTGGCTGTAGCGGTAGAAGCCCAATTGATTTTTCTGACCGAAGCGCTGGTTGTCGAACATCACGTCAATGGCGTCGCGATAGTCTTTGCTCATGCGATCCGGGAAGCCGGCGGCCATTACCGCCTGCGCGTGGTGCGCGGTGTCGATGCCCACGACGTCGAGCAGGTAGGCCGGGCCCATCGGCCAGCCGAACTGTTTTTCCATCACTTTATCAATCTGACGGAAGTCGGCGCCGTCGCGCAGCAGCAGGCTGAAGCCGGCGAAATACGGGAACAGCACGCGGTTGACGAAGAAGCCCGGGCAGTCGTTCACCACGATTGGCGTTTTGCCCATGCGGCTGGCGTAGGCCACCACTTTGGCGATGGTGCCATCGCTGGTCTGTTCGCCGCGGATGATTTCAACCAGCGGCATGCGGTGTACCGGGTTAAAGAAGTGCATGCCGCAGAAGTTTTGCGGGCGCTTCAGCGATTTTGCCAGGTGATTAATCGGAATGGTCGAGGTGTTCGACGCCAGAACGGTGTCCTCAGCGATCAGGTTTTCCACTTCCGACAGCACGGCGGCTTTGACCTTCGGATTCTCGACGACCGCTTCAACGATCACCTGTGCGCGCTCGATGCCGGCGTAGTCCAGCGTCGGCTGAATGGTCGACAGCACCTGCGCCATTTTCAGGCCATCCAGCTTGCCGCGCTCCAGCTGCTTATTGAGCAGCTTGGCCGCTTCGCTCATGCCCAGCGTCAGCGACTTGTCGCTGATGTCTTTCATGATCACCGGCACGCCTTTCAGCGCCGATTGGTAGGCGATGCCGCCGCCCATGATGCCGGCGCCCAGCACCGCCGCCTGTTTCGGCGCATCCACATTCTTGGCCAGCTTTTTCGCCTGGCCCTTCACGAACTGATCGTTAAGGAAGATGCCGACCAGCGCGCGCGCTTCGTTGGAACGCGCCAACGGCACGAAGCTGGCGGTTTCCAGTTTCAGCGCTTCATCGCGGCCCAGCTTGGCGGCGGCTTCAATGGTTTTCACCGCGGTCATCGGCGCCGGGTAATGTTTCCCGGCGGTCTGCAGCACCATGCCTTTGGCGGTGGTGAAGCTCATCGCGGCTTCAATCGGGCTGAGCTTCAGCGGCTCCAGCTTAGGTTGACGCGCGGCGCGCCAGTCCAGCTTGCCGTCGATCGCCTGTTGCAGCATTTTCAGCGCCGCTTCGGCCAGTTTTTCCGGTGCCACTACCGCATCCACCAGACCGACTTTCAACGCGTCTTTGGCGCTGACGTCTTTGCCGGCGGCGATGATTTCCAGCGCGCTGTCGTTACCCAGCAGGCGCGGCAGGCGGACGGAACCGCCGAAGCCCGGCATGATGCCCAATTTGGTTTCCGGCAGGCCGATGCGCGCGTCCGGTGAGGCGGCGCGGAAATCGGTCGCCAGAATGCATTCGCAACCGCCGCCGAGCGCATAGCCGTTAATGGCCGAAATGGTCGGCACCGGCAAATCTTCCAGCCGGTTAAAGACGTTGTTGGCGAACACCAGCCACTCTTGCAGCTTTTCAGCCGGTGCGGCGAACAGAGAAAGGAATTCGGTGATATCGGCGCCGACGATAAACGCGGCTTTGGAGGAACGCAGCAGCAGCCCTTTCAGCTCAGGCTGGTTTTCCAGCACGGTGAGCGCTTCGCCCAGGCTGGCGACGGTGCGGGTGTCCAGCTTGTTGACCGAGCCCGGTGCGTTGAACACCAGCTCGGCGATGCCGTTATCGAGCCAGTGCAGTTGTAATGTTTCGCCTTGGTAGAGCATGTCTATCTCCTGAATCAGCGTATGATCTGGTATGACCAGATGATGAGGAGTGTGGTTTTTATGTTAAAAATATGCAAATGAGAGATTGCATATTTGCTGGTCTGATCACATCTCACCAAGTTAGCGTTTTGATTTAAAACGAAGTTATATTTTATGTGCTATCGGCATTTGCTGGCGGTTGTCGGTCTTCATACACTTGCCAGCGGCGATTTATCATTCAGGTGAGGTTAGGCTGAATAAGGCGGCTGGTGTCATGGCGACGACGATGCGGGGCTGAAGATGGCACTCGGCTGGCTAAGGTTAAACTGCGGATGTAACGGCATTTGCCGGGAATTGCGAGCTGCTCCGCATGCCCAACGCGATGAGGTTGGTGCGCCGGAGCGCTGTGTTAAGATGACTTCTTTCGTGCTAAGGCATAAGGGTAATGTGATGGAAACGCTGGCTTCTTTGTATAACGACCACCTGGCAGAGCTGCAAAAACGCGCGCGCGAAGTGCTGGAGCGCAACAAGTTGGATGCGCTGCTGATTCACTCCGGTGAACTGCAAAAGGTATTTTTGGACGACCATAGCTATCCGTTCAAAGTGAACGCGCATTTCAAAGCCTGGGTGCCGGTGACGTCGGTGCCGAACTGCTGGTTGTGGATTGATGGCGTCAACAAGCCGAAGCTGTGGTTCTACTCCCCGGTTGACTACTGGCACAGTGTAGAGCCGCTGCCGGACAGTTTCTGGACCAAATCCCTTGAATTGATGCCGCTGGCCAACGCCGACGCTATCGCCCAGCAGCTTCCGCCGCAGCGCGAGCGCGTGGGCTATATCGGTTATGCGCAACAGCGCGCCCGCGATCTCGGCATCCCTTCGGAAAACATCAACCCGAAAGCGGTGTTGAACTACCTGGATTTCCACCGTTCGATCAAAACCGGCTATGAGCTGGCCTGCATGCGCGAAGCGCAGAAGACGGCGGTAACCGGCCATCGTGCGGCGCATGAAGCCTTCCTCTCCGGCATGAGCGAGTTCGACATCAATCTGGCCTACCTCACGGCGACAGGCCACCGCGATACCGACGTGCCTTACGACAACATCGTGGCGCTGAACGAACACGCTTCGGTACTGCACTACACCAAGCTGGATCATCAGCCGCCGGCCGAATCCCTGAGTTTCCTGATCGACGCCGGCGCGGAATACAACGGCTACGCCGCCGATCTGACCCGCACCTACGCGGCGCAAAGCGGCAGCGAATTCGCCCATCTGGTGAAAGATCTCAACGGTGAACAGCTGGCGCTGATCGACACCATCAAAACCGGCGTGCGCTATACCGACTACCATGTGCAGATGCACCAGCGCATCGCCAAGCTGCTCAAGAATCACAAGCTGGTGAACGGCCTCAGCGAAGAGGCGATGGTTGAAACGGGCATCACTACGCCGTTCCTGCCGCACGGGCTGGGCCACCCGCTGGGCCTGCAGGTGCACGACGCCGCCGGCTTTATGCAGGACGAGCAAGGCACCCATCTGGCGGCGCCGGCCAAGTATCCGTTCCTGCGTTGCACCCGCGTGTTGCAGCCGGGCATGGTGTTGACCATCGAGCCGGGTCTGTACTTCATCGAGTCTCTGTTGGCGCCGTGCCGCAGCGGTGAGTTCAAGCAGCACTTCGCCTGGGATCGCATCGATGCGCTGAAGCCGTATGGCGGCATCCGCATCGAAGACAACATCGTAATCCACGAAAAGCGCATCGAGAACATGACGCGCGATCTGAACCTGGCCTGATGCGGCCGTATCCGATACCGGCGGAAGCAACCTGCTTTACCGAAGAAATAAAGAAGAGCCGTTTTATCACCCTGCTGGCGCCGACCAGCGGGGTAGAAGCGGCAAAGACGTTTATTCAGCAGGTGCGGGATGAGCACCCGGCGGCGCGGCACCATTGTTGGGCCTTCGTCGCCGGCAGCCCCGATGACTCGCAGCAGCTGGGATTCTCCGACGACGGAGAGCCGTCGGGTACCGCCGGCAAACCGATCCTCGCGCAGCTCATGGGCAGCGGCATCGGGGAAGTGACCGCCGTGGTCGTTCGTTACTACGGCGGCGTCAAGTTGGGCACCGGCGGATTGGTGAAAGCCTATGGCAACGGTGTTCAACAGGCGTTGAAGCAGCTGGCGTTGGCTCAAAAGGTGCCGGAAGCCGAATATATCTTGCAGTGCGACTATGCGCAGTTGGCGTTGGTGGAGAACTTGCTGCAGCAAACCGCAGGTCGGATCCTGCAGGGCGAATACGGCGCCGCCGTCGTGCTGCATCTGGCGTTGCCGGCCACCGAGGTCGAGCTGTTTGGGAATAAATTGCGTGATCTTAGTCGCGGTAATTTGCAATTAACCCCCATTTCGCAATAATTCCTCCCAATTGAATTGCTAAGGATCGTGCTGAAATGCATTTTCGCGCCATAACCCGTATCGTTGGTCTGCTGGTCATCCTGTTCTCCGGGACGATGTTTATTCCCGGCCTGGTGGCATTGATTTACCGCGATGGGGCGGGGCGCGCGTTCAGCCAAACCTTCTTCGTGGCGCTGACCATCGGTCTGATGCTGTGGTGGCCGAACCGCAAACAGAAACACGAACTGAAACCCCGCGAAGGCTTCCTGATCGTCGTGCTGTTCTGGACCGTGCTGGGCAGCGTGGGGGCATTGCCGTTCCTGTTTTCTGAACGGCCCAACTTGTCGCTGACCGACGCCTTCTTTGAATCCTTCTCGGGGCTGACGACCACCGGTGCGACGACGCTGGTGGGACTGGATTCGCTGCCGAAGGCCATTCTGTTCTATCGCCAAATGCTGCAATGGATGGGCGGCATGGGGATCATCGTGTTGGCGGTGGCGATACTGCCGATACTCGGCGTCGGCGGCATGCAGCTGTATCGGGCGGAAATGCCCGGGCCGCTGAAAGATAACAAGATGCGCCCGCGCATCGCCGAAACAGCCAAAACCCTGTGGCTAATCTATGTGTTGCTGACCGTAGCCTGTGCGCTGGCGCTCTGGGGAGCAGGAATGTCGGTGTTCGATGCCATCGGCCACAGTTTCTCGACCATCGCCATCGGCGGCTTTTCTACCCACGACGCCAGTATCGGTTATTACGCCAGTCCGACCATCAACACCATCATCGCCGTGTTCCTGCTGATTTCCGGCTGTAACTACGGCCTGCACTTCGCTTTGCTCAGCGGCCGCAGTCTGAAGGTATACGGGCGCGATCCTGAATTCCGCATGTTCATCTTCGTCCAGTTGACGCTGGTGGTGGTATGTACGTTGGTGCTCTGGGGACATGGCGTCTATAAGAGCGGTATGGAAACGCTCAATCAGGCGTTCTTCCAGGTGGTATCGATGGCGACTACGGCCGGTTTTACGACCGACAGCATCGCCAAGTGGCCGCTTTTCCTGCCGATGCTGTTGTTGTGTTCGGCATTCATCGGCGGCTGCGCCGGCTCGACCGGCGGCGGCCTGAAGGTGATCCGTATTCTGCTGTTGTACCTGCAGGGCTCGCGCGAGTTGAAAAGGCTGGTGCACCCTAACGCGGTCTATACCATCAAATTGGGCAACCGCGCGCTGCCGGAACGCATTCTGGAGGCGGTGTGGGGATTTTTCTCCGCCTATGCGCTGGTGTTTATCGTCAGCATGCTGGCGATCATTGCTACCGGCGTTGATGATTTCTCCGCGTTTGCCGCAGTGACGGCAACGCTGAATAACCTCGGCCCCGGCCTGGGCGTAGTGGCGGATAACTTCACCACGATGCCGGCGGCGGCCAAGTGGATCCTGGTGGTGACGATGCTGTTTGGGCGCCTGGAAGTGTTTACATTGCTGGTGCTGTTTACGCCAACCTTCTGGCGTGAGTGAGCCTGATATAAGGAGTACGCCATGAAGGCATTGATACTTTATTCGAGCCGTGACGGGCAAACACGTGCTATCGCTTCTTATATAGCAAGCAAATTGCAGGATACGCTGCGCTGTGAGGTGATCGATCTGCTGCAGGCGGAACAGGTCGACCTTAATCAGTATCAGCTGGTGATGATCGGTGCTTCTATCCGTTACGGGCACTTTAACCCGGCGCTGGATAAATTCGTCAAACGTCATGCCGAGCAGCTGAATCGAATGCCGAGCGCGTTCTTTGCCGTGAACCTGACGGCGCGCAAACCGGAAAAGCGCTCGCCGCAAACCAACGCTTATACCCGCAAGTTTCTGCTGACCTCGCCGTGGCAGCCAAAACAGTGCGCGGTGTTTGCCGGCGCATTGCGTTATCCGCGCTATCGCTGGTTCGACCGCATCATGATTCAATTTATTATGCGTATGACGGGTGGTGAAACGGATACCAGTAAGGAAGTGGAGTACACCGATTGGCAGCAGGTCGATCGTTTCGCCCAGGAATTTAGCCATATCCCGTACGAAAAGTGACAAAAACGCGGGTTTGGCCAGCGTTTTGCC